>DATGLV010000011.1:0-590536 GCA_035293945.1 Xanthobacteraceae bacterium
CGTGCACCCGCGATCCCAAGACTCGCTTCCCGCGAGCACGCCTGCCAACCATCTCTCCAGGACCGACACAAAAATCCGCCAAACTGCTTCCCGAGGCCTCATCCGCGCCTTACAAAACGATGCTGTGAGATATCCGGGCTAAGGCGGGCTGCGCAAGTCCGCTAATCGACCCAAATGACCTCGTAGGGGCGCCCATAAACACGTCGAAGGCGGGCGCGAGCGCCGTGAGGGGAGTGCGCGGTCGCGCCGCCGTTTGAGGGCGTTCACGCCCGGTATCGGGCTCTGGGCCTCGCTACTGACAAAAACGTGCGCGTTGCTGCGCTATTGGACCTCCATTGAAGATCTCGCGTTAGAACGGCCAAATTGACGATGGCGCAGTACCCGGGACGCTGCTGCGTCATCCGACCGTCACGCCGGAAGCGGCATCATTGGCGTACAGGCAGGGGATCGCAACGCAGGAGAGAAGCCATGGGAAATCCATTTGTGCACGTCGAGCTGATGTCGACAGACGTCGCCAAGGCCAAGACCTTCTACGGCAACATGTTCGATTGGAAGCTCGAGGACATGCCGATGAGCGACATGACCTACACGATGATCCGTGTCGGCGAGGGCACCGGCGGCGGCATGATGAAGAACCCGATCCCGAATGCGCCCTCGGCCTGGATGGCCTACGTTTTGGTCGACGACATTCGTGCGGCGACCGCGAAGGCCAAATCGCTCGGCGCGAACATCATGAAAGATGTCACCGAGGTGCCGGGCGCCGGCTCCTTCAGCATCATCACCGATCCGACCGGTGCCATGCTCGGCTTGTGGCAGCAGAGGCACGGCTAAGTTTGGCCGCGATCAGGCCGGATGGAAGTTCTTGATGACCAACTGGGCGAGACGTTCATGACCGATCTGACCCTCTATCATGCCGCACCCTCCCGCTCCTCCGTCGTTCTCTGGATGCTGGAGGAGCTGGGTCAGCCCTATGACCTGCACCTTCTGAGCCTGAAGAAAGGCGACAACCGCGCCGCCGATTACCTGAAGGTCAATCCGATGGGGAAGGTGCCGGCGCTCAGGCATGGCGACGTGGTGATCACGGAAGGGGCGGCGATCTGCACCTATCTGGCCGATGCGTTTCCGCAGGCCAAGCTCAACGTCCCGATCGGCGATCCGCGGCGCGGTCCCTACCTCAAATGGCTATTCTTCGGGCCGACCTGCCTCGAAGCTGCGATCATCGATCGCTCGTTCCCGCGCAGCGGCGAGCCGCCGCGCGCCGCCTTGGGGTATGGCGACCATGAGAGCGTGATGAACGTGCTGTCGGAGGCGGTCGGTAAGGGGCCGTATCTGATGGGCGAGCAATTCACCGCCGCCGATGTGGTCATCGGGTCGGCAATTCGCTGGGGGATGCTATTCAAGGGCGTGCCGGAACGGCCGGAATTCGTCGCCTACGCCGGGCGCCTTGCCGAGCGAGCGGCGGCCAGGCGCGCGACCGAAAAGGACCAGGAGCTCGCCAAAGGCTGACGCGCCTCGGCTCGCTTCCCGGTCTCTGATTTATCCGATTTTTACTGCGGCGACATGCGCCCCGGCATACGCGCCCGTGCGCATTGCGATTTGCCGCGCCCGAGCTAGATTGCGCCCCAGGCACGCGGGAGGATGAAGCATGTCTCATCGCAATCTGATCGGGATGATGGCGGGCGTGGTGGCTCTCGCGGTGCTTGCGGGCCACGCGCAGGCCCAAGCTTTCGATCCTGCCAAATATCCCGACTGGAAGGGACAGTGGCTGCGCACCGGGCGCGGCAACGGCAACGCCTGGGATCCGACCAAGCCGCTGGGCCTGGGCGAGCAGGCGCCGCTCATTCCGGAATATCAGAAGATGCTCGAGGCCTCCGTGGCCGACGAGAAAGCCGGCGGCCAGGGCATCGATCCGACCTATTTGTGTGCGCCCTCGGGCCTGCCGCGCAGCATGATCGTGGTGGCCCCGATGGAGATCATCATCACTCCCGAAACCACCTATGTGGCCCTGGAGCTCTTCAACACGCACCGGCGCATCTACACGGATGGGCGCGACTGGCCGGCCAAGATCGAGCCGAGCTCGGAGGGTTACTCGATCGGCCACTGGGTGGATAGCAAGCGCAGCGGCCGTTACGACCAGCTGATCGTCGAGACGCGCGGCCTCAAGGGCCCGCACACCTACGACTCAAGCGGCGTGCCGTTTCACAAGGATGATCAGGCGATCATCTTCGAGCGTCTCTACAGCGACAAGGATGATCCCAACATCCTGCACAACGAGGTCACCACCATCGACCACGCGCTGACACGCCCCTGGACGGTGACGCGCAGCTATCACCGCGACACTTCGCGGCCGCACCCGCTGTGGACCGAGACCTATTGCACCGAGGACAACCATCACGTCTTTCTCAACGGCCACAACTATCTGATCAGCGGCGACGGCTATTTGATGCCGGCCCGCAAGAACGAGCCGCCGCCCGACCTGCGCAATTTTCCGGCTGCGAAATAGCGGCCGCGTACAGAGTCGTGGCATCCACGCCTTCCTTGGTTGGCAGCCAGAATGGCTGCGATCGGCCGGGCGTCTGCTCCCGCCTTCGACGGGCTATGGCCCGTCCATAACTCTTCTACTTGGCAAAGCCCCTCCCGCTCGCCGCGAAATCGCGCTACGCTCGACGTCAGAACAACGAAGCCGGCGGCGCTTGCGCGACCTCGGCAATCAAAGGAGGAAGCTGATGTTACCGAAGAGCCCGATCGGCGCAGCCGTGCTGGCGGCCGCCTTGCTGCTGCCCCTCCTCGCCAAGGCCGAGGACGCCAAGCAATATCCCAATTGGGACGCACTTTGGATTCGCGGCAGCCCGGTCGGCGCCTGGGATCCGAATTTCCCGCCGGGACGCGGGCAGAAGCCGCCGCTGACGCCGGAGTACCAGAAAATCTGGGAAGCCAATCTCGCCAAGCAGGCGCGCGGCGAGGAATTCGATATCAAGTCGACCTGCGGGCCGGTCGGCATGCCGCGGCTGATGACGCTCTATGAGCCGATTGAGATCGTGGTCAAGCCGAAGATGACGTACATGCTGGCGGAATCCATGAGCCCGATCCGCCGCATCTATACCGACGGGCGCAGCTGGCCGAAGATCGAGGATGCGGGCTTCCTCGGTTATTCGATCGGCACCTGGAGCGACACCACCAACAGCGGCACCTACGACACGCTCGAGGTCGAGACGCGTTACATGCGCGGTCCGCGCCTGATGGATTCGACCGGCATTCCGCTCGCCGACGACAACCAGACCGTGGTCAAGGAGAAGCTGTATCTTGACAAGAACGATCCCGACATCCTGCGCAACGAGATCACCACCTACGACCACGCCTTCACGCATCCCTGGACGGTGTCTCGCTTCTATCGCCGCGAGCACAACCCGATCTTCGCCGAGTACAATTGCACCGAAGACAATCCCTGGGTAGCGATCGGCGGTGAGCTGTACTTGAAGGACACGCAAGGCTACATCATGCCGATCCAGAAGAACCAGCCGCCTCCGGACCAGAAGTATTTCCAGAAGTATTGGCCGGCGAAGAAGTGACTGGGCCGAGAAGTGACTTGGCCGAGAAGTGACTTGGGCCGACAAGCAAAACCGCCGCAGTAAGTCTCGCGCGCCTTCTCGTTGAAGCGGGAAGGCGCTGCATTCAACGGGAGGAAAAATGCCGGAAATTAGTCGAAGCGTCCGCGTCGGCGTCAGCCTGCTGTTCGCGTTGCAGGCCAGCGCCTTGGCAGCCGATGTGCAACACGGGAAGCAGGTGTTCGAGGCTTGCGCGGCCTGTCACTCAGATAAGCCGGACGCACTCGGCCCCAATCTCACCGGCGTGATCGGCCGCAAGGCGGGCTCGCGCGACGATTTCCGCTATTCCGCCGCCATGATGCGCGCCGGCTTCACTTGGGATGAAAGCAATCTCCGCCAGTACCTCAAGGACCCGCAGGCCAAGGTCAAGGGCAACCGCATGCCGTTCTCCGGCCTCGCTGACCCCAAAGACGTCGACGACGTGATCGCCTATATCGAGACACTGAAATAAACAGCGCAAACCGGTAATACAGGATGCGGGGCGTGGCGGCGAAACGCAGGTAGAAATGCCGGCGGGGATCGTGTATTGAGCCGCCCGACAACCTATATAGCGGGAGTGCTGGCGCCTGAGCGTGGGCGGCTGGGATTCTCGAGGACTTCGAGCGGACCATGTCTTCAGTTATCATCGTCATTCATCTCGTGCTGGTGATCGCCCTGGTCGCGGTCATCTTGCTGCAAAAATCCGAGGGAGGCGGGCTCGGGATCGGCTCGACCGGCGGATTTCTCTCCAGCCGCGGCACCGCCAACGTGCTGACGCGAACCACCGCCTATCTGGCGCTGGCGTTTTTCGGCACCAGCCTGGCGCTGTCCTGGATCGCGAGCTTCGATCGCAAGCCGACCTCGATCCTCACCGGAGCGCCTCCGGCGCAGAACCAACCGGGCCCGGCCAACAACGCGCCGCTGGCACCGGGCGGGGGCGGCCTGCTCAAACAGCTGCAGCAGAACGAGGCCCCGGCGCAGCCGGCACCGGCCCAGCCTTCCGGCGGGCCGCAGGTGCCGCAGTCGCAGTAGGCGAGAAGCGAGAAGAAAGGGCCGGGGAAACCGGCCCTTCGGTTTTGTAGCATTGGTTCGCGGCCGCCCGGATGCGCGGGTGGCGTGCGTCGCGTTGCGGTGTCGCGATAAGCGCGAGCCCGGCGACCAATGAGGAGACTGTTGGTGGAGCTCGCGATGGCGAAGGACCGATTCTTCCTGGGTATTGTGTTGCGAAAGCCCTCGTCGAATCGAAGGGGAGGCGCTAAAGGTTAGGTCCCATGGCGCGGTACATATTCATCACCGGCGGCGTGGTCTCCTCTCTCGGCAAGGGTCTCGCATCGGCAGCGCTCGGGGCGCTGCTGCAGGCGCGGGGCTATTCCGTGCGGCTGCGCAAGCTCGATCCCTACCTCAATGTCGATCCCGGGACGATGTCGCCCTATCAGCATGGCGAGGTCTTCGTCACCGACGATGGCGCGGAGACCGATCTCGATCTCGGCCACTACGAGCGCTTCACCGGTCGGCCCGCGGACCGCCAATGCAACATCACGGCGGGCCGCATCTATCAGGAGATCCTCGCGAGCGAACGGCGCGGCGATTATCTCGGCTCGACCATTCAAGTGGTGCCGCACGTCACCAACGCGATCAAGCAGTTCATCCTCGATGGCAATGACGGCTACGATTTCGTGCTGTGCGAGATCGGCGGCACGGTCGGCGACATCGAAGGCCTGCCGTTCTTCGAAGCGATACGCCAGCTCGGCATTGACCTGCCGCGCCGCCACGCGATCTTCATCCATCTCACTCTGATGCCGTATATCCCGAGTGCCGGCGAGCTCAAGACCAAGCCGACGCAGCATTCGGTCAAGGAGCTGCGCTCGATCGGCATCCAACCCGACATCCTTCTGTGCCGCACCGACCGCCCCATCCCCAAGGAGGAGCGGCGCAAGCTCGCGCTGTTCTGCAATGTGCGCGAGAGCGCGGTGATCGAGGCGCAGGATGTCGACAACATCTATGCGGTGCCCGAGGCCTATCACTTCGCCGGTCTCGACCGCGAGGTGCTGGCCGCCTTCGGCATCGAAAGCGCGCCCATCCCGGATCTTTCGATCTGGCGCTTCATCAACGAGCGCATCCACAATCCGGAGGGCGACGTCACCATCGCCATCGTCGGCAAGTACACCGGCATGAAGGATGCGTATAAATCGCTGATCGAAGCCTTGTCGCACGGCGGCATCGCCAACAAGGTCAAGGTCAATCTCGACTGGATCGAGAGCGAGGTGTTCGAGCGCGAGGACCCGACGCCCTTTCTCGAGCACGTCGACGGCATATTGGTGCCGGGCGGCTTCGGCCAGCGTGGGGCTGAAGGCAAGATCAAGGCTGCGCAGTTCGCGCGCGAGCGGCACGTGCCCTATTTCGGCATCTGCTTCGGCATGCAGATGGCGGTGGTCGAGGCGGCGCGCAACCTATGCGGCATAGCCGAGGCCAATTCGACTGAGTTCGGCACCACGCCCGAGCCGGTGGTCGGGCTCATGACCGAATGGATGAAGGGTAACGAGCTGCAAAGGCGCGGCCGCGAGGTCGACCTCGGCGGCACCATGCGGCTCGGGGCTTATCCGGCGCTGCTGCAGCGTGGCAGCCGGGTCGCCGGCATCTACGGCACCAACGAAATATCCGAGCGCCATCGCCACCGCTACGAAGTCAACACAGCCTATCGGGGCCGCCTCGAGCAGCACGGCATGCGCTTCTGCGCCATGTCGCCCGATGGTCTATTGCCGGAAATGATCGAGTACGAGAACCATCCCTGGTTCATCGGCGTGCAGTTCCATCCGGAGCTCAAGTCGCGTCCGTTCGAGCCGCACCCTTTATTTGCTTCGTTCGTCGGCGCCGCGGTGGAGCAGAGCCGGCTGGTGTAGTGGCTGTAGGGAACTGCGAGTCATGGCCGGGCTTGTCCTGGCTTGTCCCGGCCATCCACGACTTGTTAGGCTGACCGGCGGCAGAAAGACGTGGATGCCCGGCACAAGGCAGCACAAGGCCGGGCATGACTCCCAGAGGCAGCGGTGCTCATATGGCAATGCTCACCACAGAACCGAACGCCAGCACCCGAACCAGTGACACCCTCGACCGGCGCGCGTTTCTCACCACGAGCGGCGCGCTGGTGGTGACGCTTGCGGCTGGCATCGGCGCATCGCTCGAGCCCGCAGCGGCTGCCGTCAACGGCACGCCGGTGCGGCCACCGCTCAAGGGCGATCAGCTCTCCTCCTATATCAGCATCGAAGCGGATGGCACCGTCCTCGCCTATTACGGCAAGATCGATGGCGGGCAGGGCCTCGGCACCTCGATCGCCCAGATGGTGGCGGAGGAAATCGATGTTCCGTTCGAGCGCGTGCGCGTCGTCATGGGCGACAACGGCCTTACCCTAGACATGGGCGGCGCGAGCGCTGCGATCGGTGTGTCACATGGCGGCATGGTGCTGCGTCGCACGGCCGCGCTCGCGCGCCATATCCTGATCGGGCTTGCTGCCGATGCCTTGCGGCTTCCGGCAAGCGAGCTCACGGTGACGGATGGTGTGGTGCATTCGACCCGCGATCCTGCGCAAGGCGTCAGCTATGCCGAGCTGATCGGCGGACGCTATTTCGACGACAAGGTCGCGTGGAACGGCAAGCTGTCCAACGCACTCGCCGTCGATGTGACGGTGCCGCTGAAGACGCCGGACCAATTCAAGGTCATCGGTCAATCATTCCGGCGCCGCGATCTGCCCGGCAAAGTCTTCGGCACCCTCGACTTCGTCAACGACGTGCGGCTGCAGGATATGCTGCACGCCCGCATGATCCGCCCGCGCGTCGCCGGCGCCGTACCGGTTGCGGTCGAGGAAGCCTCAATCAAGCAAATTCCTGGTGCACAGGTCGTCTGGATCAAGGATTTGCTCGCCGTCGTCGCCGAAAAGGAATGGAACGCAGTCAAGGCTGCGTCTGCCCTGAAGGTGACTTGGTCGGCTTCGCAGCCGAATTTTCCCGGGAACGACGGCCTGCACGCGCATATCCGCAACGCTCCAGTCGTCAAGCGCACGATCCAACGCGAGAACGGCTCGGTCGAGCAGGGTTTCGCGGAGGCCGCGCGCGTCATCGAGGGCGAATACGAATATCCGACCCAATCCCATGCCAGCATGGGGCCGGCCTGCGCCGTCGCCGACGTGCGCGACGGCAAGGCGACGATCTGGACCAGCTCGCAGAAGCCGTACGATTCGGCGGCCTGCGTCGCCGAGCTGCTCGGCTTGCCGCGGGAGAATGTGCGAGCGATCTGGATGTTTGGCACCGGCTCCTACGGGCGCAATGATGCCGGAGATGCGACCGCGGATGCGGCCGTGCTGTCACAGCATCTCGGTCGCCCTGTGCGCGTGCAATATATGCGGCATGAGGGGCTCGCCTGGGATCCCAAAGGGACCGCATCGGTCAGCCGCAATCGCGCCGGTATCGATGCGGACGGCAAGGTCATCGCCTACGAGAATATCGGCAAGGCGTTCTCGCGCCTCGATGTGTCGACCCGCGAGGGCAGGGCGGTGGACGTGCTCGCCGGGCATCTTCTGCGCCTGCCGCTGAAGCCGGAGCAGGGATTTGAGATTCCGGTTGCTTCCTACACATTCGATCATGGGCGCCTCGGCTGGGAGACGATCCCGCCGCTTCTGGATCGCGCCTCGCCGCTGCGCTCGACGCATCTGCGCGATCCTTACGGCCCGCCGATCCTGTTCGGCAGCGAATCCTTCATGGATGAGGTGGCGGCCGCGACCAATACCGATCCGGTGGAATTTCGCCTAAAATATCTCAAGAACCCGCGCGACCGCGACGCCGTCAGGGTTGCGGCCGAGCACTACGGCTGGGACAAGCGCACCTCGCCGCGCAAGGGCAGGGGCGATGAGGTTGCGACCGGGCGCGGCATCGCGTTCCGCCGCCATTTCGATACCTTCATCGCGCTCATCGCCGAAGTGCAGGTGCATCGCCAGAGCGGCAAGATCGATATATCCCGCTATGTCTGCGCCCATGACGTCGGCCTGATCGTCAATCCGGAGACCTTGCACCACGTCATCGAGCGCCAGCTCGTTTACGGCACCAGCCGGGCGATGTTCGAGGAAGTGCGTTTTGATGAAAACATGGTGACCAGCGTCGATTGGTCCACCTACCCGGTGCTGCACGTGGATATGGTGCCTTCGCGGATCGACATTGTGCTGATCGACCGCCCGGAGGCAGCGCCCTCTGGGGCCGCCGAGATGGCGCTGGGCCTCGTGCCGGCCGCGATCGGAAATGCCGTGTTCGATGCGACCGGCGTGCGCTTGCGACGCGTGCCGTTCACGCCGGAACGCGTGAAAGCGGCACTCGATCGCGCATGACAGACCCGAGAGTTTCAACCACAGGCGCAGAGATCGTTCCTGCGCAAGCAGTAACCCATACCGCGACGCGCCCTCGCATTCGCGGAGGTTTATGGGTCGCGGCTCTCCGCTGCGCGCGGCCGGGACGACTCGCCTGGAAAGACCCGCTGTCTTGATATCTACGGGCCTTGAGCCGGGACCATTCCACACGTAGGAGTCCGCGGCGGTCTCGTGGGCAATTTCGGGACAGGAGAAACACGTTCGATGCCTCGCGGTCTTGATCATGTCGTCCATGCAGTGCGCAACCTCGACGCGGCTGCCGATCTCTACCGGCGGCTTGGCTTCACGGTCGGGCCGCGCAATCGCCATCCCTGGGGCACGCACAATAACATCGTGCAGCTACCCGGATTCTTCATCGAGCTGCTTGCAGTCGTGGAGCCCGACAAGCTGGGCGGGGAAGGTATTGCGGAACTGTTCGGACGCTTCAATCAGAGATTCCTGCAAAGCCAGGAGGGGCTCTCCTTTCTGATGCTGGAAAGTCCGCTCGCCGGGGCCGATGCCCGCGATTTCGGGGTTGCGGGGATCGCGCTCTCCTCGGCGCAGCGGTTCGAGCGCGAAGGCAAGGCCGCGGACGGCAGCCCCGTGACGCTCGGCTTCTCGCTTGCTTTTGCGCGCGATGGCCGCGCCCCTCAAATCGGCTTTGCGACATGCCAGCAGCTCAATTCGCAGAGCTTCTGGAATCCGGCGCTACAGCAGCACCGTAATGGAGCAAGCGCCATCGCAGGCGCTGTGATCGTCGCCGAAAATCCGAGCGACCATCACATCTTCCTCTCGGCCTTCACGGGCGAGCGCGAGCTCAACGCGACCTCAGGGGCCGTGACGGCGCGTACGCCGCGCGGCGACCTCAGCGTCATGGACGATGCTGCCTTCCGCAGTCATTTCGGCGTGGCGCCACCTGACCTTTCGGGCGGCGCACGGCTTGCGGCCATTCGCTTTGCGGTGCGCGAGCAGGGTGTCCTCACTGCGACGCTCACGGCCGGCGAGATTTCGCATGCAACGCATATGGGGCAGGTCGTGGTGCCGCCGCAGGCCGCCATGGGCGCAACCCTGGTCTTCGCCTCCGCTGGCGGCGGCGCCAATAGTTGACCGTTCTTCGGTCGGGCGGCATGGTCCCGCCCATGGACGTGAAATACAGCAATAACTCGCTGCCTGACCCGGTGGTCGCCGTCGGTGGCGCGCGTTTCGGCAATGACCTGCCGCTCGCGCTGATCGCCGGTCCGTGCGCGCTCGAAAGCCGCGCGCATGCGCTGGAGATGGCTTCGGCCTTGAAGGAGGTGACCGCGCGGCTCGGCATTGGCTTCGTCTACAAGACCTCCTTCGACAAGGCGAACCGCACCAGCGCTTCCAGCGCACGCGGGCTCGGGCTTGAAGCGGCCCTGCCGATCTTTGCCGACATCCGCGCGTTGGGCTTGCCGGTCCTGACCGACGTGCATGAAACGCAGCAATGCGCGCTCCTCGCCGAGGTGGTCGACGTGCTGCAGATCCCCGCGTTTCTCTGCCGGCAGACCGACTTGCTCATCGCCGCCGCCGCAACCGGGCGGGCCGTCAATGTCAAGAAGGGACAGTTTTTGGCGCCCTGGGATATGGCCAACGTGGTCGCCAAGATCACCGGCGCCGGAAATCCAAAGGTATTGGTGACCGAACGCGGCGTCTCGTTCGGCTACAACACGCTGGTCTCCGATATGCGCGCGCTGCCGATCCTCGCACGCACAACGCACGCACCGGTGATCTTCGATGCAACCCATTCGGTTCAGCAGCCGGGCGGCAGGGGCACGGCATCGGGCGGCGAGCGTGAGTTCGTTCCGGTGCTGGCGCGCGCCGCGGTCGCGGTTGGCATTGCGGGCGTCTTCGTCGAGACCCACCAAGACCCGGACCGTGCTCCCTCCGACGGACCAAATATGATGCCGCTCAAGGAGATGGAGCCGCTCCTTCGCACCTTGATGCAGTTCGACAAGCTGGCTAAGGGCCAGGCGACATCCCCTGCCTAGTCATGCCCGGCTTTATGCGCTTTATGCCGGGCATCCACGTCTTTCTTGCCGCGTGGCGTTGAAAACGTGGATGGCCGGGACAAGCCAGGACAAGCCCAGCCATGACTCCGATTGGAGCTAATCCGCGGCAACAAACATCGAGAGCCAACCCATTTTCACGACCCTCAGAATTGTCAGCCTGGTGGTGTTTGCCTCCACCATCTTCAACCGCGCGGTCGATCCGCTGGTGCCGAAGATCGCAGCCGACCTCGCCATCGATGTGAAGACCGCCGCGCTCCTGTCGAGCGCGTTCACGTTTCCGTATGCGCTGGTGCAGCCGGTGCTGGGCGCGTTCGGCGATCATTTCGGCAAGACCAGGCTGATGACGTTCTGCCTGCTGGTCGTGGCTCTGACGACCATCGTGTGCGCGATGGCGACAAGCTTCTCGCTCTTGGTGGCGATGCGTGTCGTTGCCGGATGCGTGGCCGGCGGCCTGTTTCCGATCGGGCTCGCGCTGATTGGCGATCTTGTACCCGTGCATGAGCGCCAAGTCGCGATCGGCCGGCTGCTCGCGGTCGCCCTCACCGGCAACCTGCTCGGCGCGTCCATTGCGGGTGTGATCGCCGACTTCGCCGGCTGGCAGGGCGTGTTTGGTTCGTTCGGGCTTTTTGCCCTGATCGTGACCGGCGCTGCCTATTGGGCGCTGCGCAGCCACACGGAACCGAAGCATCCGCCGTTGCGGCTCGACTCGGTCGTCGCCGGCTTCCGCAGCGTGTTCGCCGATCCGCGCGCCAAGGTCTGCTTCGGCTCCGTGTTCCTGGAGGGCATCTTCATCCACGGGGTTTTTCCCTACGTGGCGTTGCTGCTGCTTATGACCGGGGAGATGCGCGCCGCCATTGCGGGCCTCGTCATCGCCGGCTTCGGCCTCGGCGGAGTGGTCTATTCGATGCTGGTGCCGATCCTGGTCGCCCGCATTGCCCAGCCGGTCCTCATGATCACCGGCGGCAGCATCGCTGCCGCCATGCTGGTGACGATCGGCCTGGGCCTGCCCTGGTGGGCGCAATTCGCCGTCTTTGGCGGGCTGGGATTCGGCTTTTACCTGCTCCACGGCTCGATCCATGTGCACGTGACCGAGCTCTCGCCCAAGGCACGGGGTGCCGCGGCATCCCTGCATTCGAGCACATTCTATCTCGGGCAGGCCGTGGGACCGATCTACTACGGCTTCACCTTCACGCATGGCGAGGTAAGCATGAGCCTTATTGCCGGCGCGCTCGTGGTGTTCGCAGTGGGCCTTGTCTGCGCCAAGCTGCTGCGGCACGCGCGAGCGAGCGGGCACTAGCGCATGTTACGATCGAAAAGACTCACTCAGTCGTCACCCGCGGGCATAGCCCGTCGAAGTCGGGCACGAGACGCCCTGATGACTTTCGCAAGAAGATGGATTGCCGGGTCAAGCCCGGCAATGAAGCTGAAGTGGATCAAGACCTGGCGGCGAGCAAAGCATGTCCGAAGATGGCATATCGCGCGATGGATTAAAGAAGGGCGATGTCGTCGTGGTCACTGGCGGCAGCGGCGGCTTCGGCCAGGCGTTTGCCCGCCGGTTCGCCCGCATGGGCGCGAAGGTCGCGATCTGGGACATCGACACCTCAGCCGGCGAGGAGATTGCGCACCGGCTCGGCGCCGAAGGCGGCGTTGCTTCCTTCATCAAGGTCGATCTGGGAATCCGGGCAGAAATCGAAGCGGCGGTCGCGCGCACACTGAAAGATCTCGGCACTCCCTACTGCATCATCAACAATGCCAGCATCTATCCGCGTGCCAGCCTGATTGATCTCGCACCGGAGATCTGGGAGCAAGCCTGCAGGATAAACATCACGGCTCCCTTTTTGATTCTACGCGCGTTCGGACCCAGAATGATCGGCCAAGGGCGTGGCGTTATGATCAACATCGCATCCGGGCGAGCCATCGAAGGCGCCCCCGATGGGGCGGCCTATGCGTGCACCAAGGCTGCGATCCTGTCGCTCACCAAAAGCCTGGCGCTCGAATGGGCCAAGCACAACATCCGCGTCAATGGGATCATTCCCGGCGTGTCGCTGACCGCGCAGCCGCTCGAGGCTGGCATCTCGCGCGAAGAGCTGATCGAGCGCGGAGCCAAGACCATACCGCTCGGCCGCATCGGATACCCGGAGGATGTGGCAGGGCTTGCGGCCTTCCTGGCAAGCGCAGATGCTGCTTACATGACCGGGCAGGGCCTGGCCATCAATGGCGGAAGGGTTTTGGTTCCGTGATTAGGCCATCCCGCTCCCTGAGCTTGAAGATGTGCTTCGCGCTCGGGCTCTCAATAGCCTCCGCCGCCGGCGCGGTGGCTGCCGATGACCCGGTTGCCGCTTTCTATCGCGGCCGCACCGTCGAGGCGATTGTCGGCTACACGCCGGGCTCTACGTTCGAGTTCTATATGCGCGCTTTTGCGCCTTACTTCGCGCGCCACATTCCGGGCAATCCGACCATCATCGTCCAGCATATGCCGGGTGCGGGGTCGCTCAAGGCGACTGCCTATCTCGCAAGCCTCGCACCCAAGGACGGTTCGGTCATCGGCATCATCAACCCGGTCAATACCGTCGAGCCCCTGCTGGATCCGGCAAATGCCAGGTTCGATCCCCTGACCTTCCGGTGGATCGGCAGCCTCAACGCCGAAATCTCGACCTGCGCCTTCTGGAGTCGGGACCTGAAAACACTTGCCGATCTCAAGCGCCGTGAGGTCGTGCTCGGCTCGACCGGCCCCTCCTCCGGCTCGACCGTCGACGCCCGCGTGCTCGGAGCGCTCGGCGGATTGAAATTCAAGATCGTCACGAGCTATCCGGGCCTTGCAGAGGTGCGCCTTGCCGCCGAGCGCGGCGAGGTCGATGGCCATTGCGGGCTGCAAGTCTCCGCCATCAAATCTCTCCTGTGGGATGACTTTAGGGCGGGCAAGTTTTCGGTGCCGGTGCAGATGGGGCTGCGCAAGCATCCCGATATGCCCGATGTCCCCAATGCGTATGATCTTGCGGCCACCGAGGAGGATCGCGCGCTGTTTCGCCTCAACTTCGGACCGTGGTCCTTCGGCCGCCCGCTGCTGGCGCCTCCCGGCACGCCCGCGGATCGCGTCCAGGCCCTGCGCGCAGCTTTCACGGACGCGGTCGCAGACCCGGAGTTCCTGGCCGAGGCGAAAAAATTGAACATGGAGGTGCAGCCGACCTCCGCGGAGACGATCGAGCATCTGGTGGCCGAAATCCTGCGGACCCCGATGTCGGTTGTCGAGCGCGCACGTGTGCTGCTGGGCGTGCAAAACCGGTAGGACCGGCGACCTACGCTTGGCGGCGAGTGCAGGTTTACAACCCTCGGGCTGCGCGCTTACGCTTTCTCGACTGATCAATGAGGCAGCGCCGCAAATGACCGACGATTTCGAGGATCACTGCTGGAAGGACATCGTTTCACCCGAGGACCTTGAGACCTACGCGTTCTACCGGCGCAAGACTTTCATCGGCCCGGCACCGGCGCTGCTCGCCATCGATCTTTATGAAGTGGTCTATGCCGGAGGCGCACAGCCGCCGCACGTGCTTGCTCGCACCCATCCGAATTCTTGCGGCGAATATGCGCATGCGGCAATCAAGCCGACGCAGCGCCTGTTGGCTGCTGCGCGCACGGCCGGCCTTCCGGTCTTCTATTCCACCGGCGACACGCGTGCGGGAAGCCGGCCCGGCTTTGTGGCAGCGACCAAGCGCAATCGTCCTCCGGTCAATCCGGCCGACTACGCGATCCGGCCGGAGTTCAAGCCGGAGCCTGACGATGTGATCATCACCAAGCAGCGGGCGAGCGTCTTTTTCGGCACGCCGCTGATGGCGCATCTGACGCAACTCGGCATCAGGACGCTGATCGTCTGCGGGGAAAGCACCTCCGGCTGCGTGCGCGCCTCGGCGGTAGATGCCTATTCCAACGGCCTGCACGTGGTCCTGGTCGAGGAGTGTTGCTTCGATCGCTGCCTCTTGTCCCACAAGATCAATCTGTTCGACATGCATCACAAATACGTCGACGTGATGCATCTGGCGGAGGTGGTCGCGCACCTCGAGACGCTGGCTCCGAAGCGTGTGAAGCTGGCGGGCTGACGTTCACATGCGGCGCGGAGCCTCCCTGTTTTGCTGCCTGTGCCTCGCGGCCGCCGCGATCGCGCCCGCGCTCATCACGGTATCGGCCAAATCCCAGCCGTTGAGCCTGCCGGGGAGCTGGGCTGCGAAGGCCCCGCTCCCGGTCGCGCGCAACGAGGTGGCCGCAGTCGTCCTCAACGACAAGATCTATGTGCTGGGCGGCAGCTACCCCAAGCAAAAATACGATGTCGCGGACAATGACGAATACGATCCCGCGCTCGACAGATGGCGCGCGCGGGCTCCCATGCCGCACGGTTTCAACCATGTGGGCGCTGCGGCGCTCAACGGTAAAATCTATGTCTTCGGCGGGTTCATCGGCTCAAACCATGCCGGCGTCATCGACAGCGCATTTGCATATGACCCGGCGTCCGATACCTGGGCAGCGCTGCCTCCGCTCTCCAGCCCGCGCGGCTCGGTTGCGGTCGCGGCGGTGGCCGGCAAGGTGCATGCGCTCGGCGGCCGCAAGAACGAGAACGAGGTGGTCACAGCCCACGAGGTCTATGACCCGGCGACCAACAAATGGAGTGCGGCAGCGCCGCTTCCGCGCGGCCGCGACCACATGGCCGCCGTGACGGTCGACGGAAAGATTCATCTGGTCGGAGGCCGCTATGGCGCCAACGAGGACATGAGCGGCCTGCACGACATCTATGATCCAGCGAGCAACACATGGACCTCCGCGCCGCTGCTCCCCACGCCCCGCGGGGGCGGCGCAGGCACGCTGTTCCAGAACATGATCGTGTTTCTCGGCGGCGAGGACGACAAGCGCACTTACGACGAAAACGAGGCCTTCGACCTCACGAGCAACCGCTGGATCAAGCTCGCCCCGATGCCGACCGGCCGGCATGGCTTCGGCGCTGCGGCGGTGGGCAAGTATCTTTACATCACCAGCGGTGCGAAGGGCCGGGGCGCCGACGATCCAACCAACGAGCTGTTGGCTTTCAGCCTGCCATAAAACCGGAGGGTTCGAACATGAGACGCCTTCCTATCATCCTGGTCGCATGTCTGCTCCTGGTCCTGACCCGCGCCGGCGCCGAGGAGGGCGCGCAGCCGGCCGGCAAGGATGTGAGCGTCTTCGGCTTCAAGCTGCACTATCTCGAAGCCGGCAGCGGCGCTCCGGTCATCCTGCTGCATGGCACCGGCGGCGAAGGCGCGCGCTGGATGCCGACTATCCAGGGCCTCTCACAAAGCTTTCGCGTGATCGCGCTCGACCAGGTCGGGTTCGGCCAATCCGACAAGCCATTGACGATCTATCACACCGGCGTGTTCGCCGGCTTTCTCGGCCAATTCATGAAGGTCATTGGCGTGCCGAAGGCCACGCTCATCGGGCAGTCCATGGGCGCGGGCGTGGCGCTCTATCAGGCGGTGCATCATCCCGAATTGGTCGACCGCTTGGTGCTGGTCGATGGCGGCGGTTATCGCACGTCAGGAGATCCGCCACCGGCCGCGCCCAATTGGCACAATCGGCAGATCGCCAATGCCGGAACGCTCGAGGAGAGCCGCGAATATCTGGAGAAGCTCTACTACGACCACAGCTTCGTCACCGACCAGTTGGTCGAGCAGAACCTCAATCTTCGCTTGCGCTCAGCCTACACGATCGAGAGCATGCAGACGGCGAATGAGCGCGGGCTCGGCGGTGTGAGCGAGAGCGAAGTGCGCGGCATTGCGGCGCCGACGCTGCTCATCTGGGGGAAGAACGACCCGCTATCGTCCCCGGCAAACGCAGATAAGCTCAACGGCGCGATCAAGAATTCGCGCAAAGTCCTGTTCGACAAGGCGGGCCACTATCCGTTCCTGGAGCACGCCGATAATTTCAATCAGGTGGTGCTGGAGTTCCTGAAGTCGCAGACTTGAAGTCCATTCCGCCGCGCCCTATCCCGTTTGCATTGGCGCATGCCCTTGTCGGAAAATCGGTGTCCGCCTTTCCGGGACATGCGCTCGCCCGTCGCCTCGGTCTTCGCGATCGACGGGCCGTGAAAGTTTGGGACACCGGACGTTCGCCAGACGTGGAAGGGCTTGACCCTGCCGCCCAAATCAGACTATTCGCGAAATTGAAAATCCCGATTTGCGAGTCGATGTAGGCAACGCCCCGTTCTGTCCCGTGGGCGATCACGCGCGAGTCTTTTCGCTTAGGAAGGGCCGGTCCAGCGCCAAAATGATCCGACTGGAGGCCGCAAGCTCCGCGCTGAACTCATGGCTCGGAGCCCTTTTCTGATCGCAGTCCTCTGTTTCCGTCCTGTTAAAACAGGAGCGCCTCGCGTGCGAGCTATGCATTCCTGCCGGATCGGCGGCAGCGCGAACCGGCCGCACGTCGCTCGTCGCCTGCTTCACGAGGGTCGCCAGTCCTATTCGGTGGGCTCGATCTTGATGATCGACGCGCCATGCGTGTTTCCGACCCAAAGCGTGGAAGGCGTGGTCCGGTCATCGACGAATACCCGCCGGATGTTGGTCGGTTGCGGCAGCAGATACTCGGTGATGTGACCCGTGTCGGGATCCAGCCGCGCGACCCGGTCGGTAAGCATCGAGCCGGTCCAAGCCATGCCGTCCTTGCCCAGCGCCACATCGTAGGGCTCGCTCCAGGGCGTCTGCAGCCGCCACTCGGTGATATGCTCGCTCTGAGGATCAAACATTCCGATCGCATTGCCGGCATATTCGCCGAACCACAAGCGATCCTGGGCATCGACGCGGCCGCGGCGCGGCCGGGAATTGGGGGTGGGGGTGCGATAGACCGTGAGCTGCCGCGTCTTGGCATCGAGGCGGGCGATGCTCCCCGCCGAGATGTCGAGCAGATAAACATTGTTGCGGCTGTCGGATGGCATGCCGTACATGGCGATATTCCGGTTGGTCACCGGGTCCTTCAGGGCGCCGAAGTTCTCCCAGTCGCCGGTCTTGAGGTCCAAGCGCAACAGCTGGTTCCCTTCCGAGTTCTTGGACCAGACCTTGCCGTCGACGTTGGAATGAGCTGCGGTTGCCTGTTGGTAGGTGGAACCGTCGGTCTGCCACTTGTCCGGAAGCGGGTAGGGCACAACCGTCTCGGTCCTCTTGTCAAATTTCGCGATCCCGCCCTGCTGCATCATGCCGATCCAAAGATTCCCGTCCGGGTCCGTCTCGAGATCGAGCGAGCCGACCGGCAGCCCCTTCTTCACGATCGGCAGAGGAAAACGTTGCGTCTCGCCCGAGTTGGGATCCATCCGGCTAAGGTAGGGTTCGCCAAAATCCGAGAACCAGACCAGCCCTGCCGAGTCGACGACGACATCGTGCGGCTGAATCTCCGGGCTCGGCAGCGCGTACTCGGTGACCACTACGTGCGTCGCATTGCCGGTCGGGCGGGGAAAAGTCCGCAGCGAATAGCTCCAGCGGTCACCGGTGCTCAAGTTCACCGAAGCGAGGTATTCGGCAAGCCCCTTCGCCTCCGTCCCAAGCGGACGCTGCACGTCCTGGGCAAAGCGCTGCGAGTGGAGCGGCGTGCTGCCCTGATAGTAGCCGGACATGCGTTGAATGACCTGCATGAACTCGGCAGCGTTATGGGTCGAGCGCACGATCCGCTCGAGCGTGTGGCAGTTGACGCAGTTGAGCAGCGACTTCTTCTGGGCGTCGGTGCCCGGCATGCTCGCGAGCCATTCCGCATTCGTGAGCTGCGCCGAAATGTCCTTCGTCTTTCTGAGGCTGAGATCGGCAGTCGTGATCGTGCCCGACCGGACGTCCGCGGATCTCTCACCGTCGAGGTCGTAGCCGGTTGCGCGGATCTTGATCGCATAGTGTCCGGGCGCCAGGCGCGAGGCCGGAAAGCTGTAGCGGCCCTGCGCATCGCTTACGACCGAAAGCGTCATCGGGGAGCCGAGCTTCTTGGCGCTGACAACCACGCCCTCCATCGGGCCTTCCTCCGCGGAGGTGACTTGCCCAGTTAGAGCGGCCTGCGCCACGGCGGAGGACGCCGGCGCCAGGGTGCAGGCGAAAAACGCAATCGAGGCGGCGAAAGCTGAAGGCCTGTTCCACATCGTATCGATCCGTGCTGAGCGAACGGATTCTCCGGCGAGGCGCACACCTTAGCCAACTTGGCCCGCACAATCGATGCAGGAGCGGTCGAGACCTCTTGGCCTAATCCAAGCCTCTTGTGTAAGCCTTTGAAAATCCCCATGATGAGGGTCTACGGCCTGGGGTGCCGCGGCAACCGCGGCTGAGATCAAACCCATCGAACCTGTCTGGGTCATTCCAGCGAAGGGAGCCGCCTGTTGAGCCGCGTGCCTGACCTCAAGTCCAAATCCGTCGCCATCATCGGGGCGGGCGTTGTCGGCCTCGGGATCGCCTGGCGGCTGGCTGCGCGCGGTGTGAAGGTTGCCGTGTTCGACCGCGGCGCGGCCGGCGGTGGAGCAACCCATGCGGCAGCCGGAATGCTCGCGGCCTGCGCGGAGGCCGAGCCGGGCGAGGAGGCGCTGGTTGCGCTCGGCCGCGAAAGCCAGGCGCGCTGGCCTGCCTTTGCGGAGGAGCTCAAAGCGGCCTCCGGTATCGATGTGGAGCTGCGGCGCGAGGGAACGCTGGTGATCGCGCTCACCGCCGACGACCAGGCGCGGCTGCATCACCACCTCGAGTTCCAGCGCAAGCTTGATCTGCCGCTGGCATGGATTTCCGCGGCCGAGACCCGCAAGCGTGAGCCGCATCTCGCCGGCAAGCTCGCAGGCGCCGTGTTTGCGCCCGAAGACCATCAGGTCGACAATCGCAAGCTTGCGCTTGCCTTGCGCCTTGCCGTGGAGAGAGCCGGCGCCAGCATTCACGAGCATCAAGCCGTGACGACAATCTCAGCCCAGGGCCGCCGCGTTGACGGAGTGGTGCTGGCGAATGGCGAGAAGCACTTCGCCGATGTCGTGGTGCTCGCGGCCGGCGCCTGGTCGCGCAATGTCGCAGCGAGCACCGGCGTCCTGCCCCCGCAGGCGCTGCCGCCGGTGCGGCCGATCAAAGGACAGATGCTTTCTCTGCGCATGGATCCCGAGGCGCCGCTCATCCGGCATGTGATCTGGGGGCCCGGCATCTACATGGTGCCGCGCCTCGATGGCCGGCTCATCTGCGGCGCGACCGTGGAAGAGAAGGGGTTCGATACGACCCTCACGGCCGGCGGCGTGCTGACGCTGCTCGAAGCCGCCTGGCGCGCGGTGCCGGCAATCGAAGAGTTGCCGATCGATGAAATGTGGGTCGGCCATCGGCCCGGCAGCCGCGACGATGCCCCGATCCTCGGGCCGGCCGCGCTCGATGGCCTCGTCTACGCGACCGGCCATCACCGCAACGGAATTCTCTTGGCGCCGGTCACCGCGGATGCGATCGCGCGGTTCGTGCTGGACGGCATGCTCGAGCCGGCGATCCGCCCGTTCGGCATCGAGCGGTTCACGCCTGCCAAGGCCGCGGAGTAGAATGGATCAATGCAGAGCGAAACGACCCCATCGCCGCATGCGCGCATCCGCATCAACGGCGCCGACGAGCCGCTTGCCGCCGCAACGCTTGCGGCGCTGTTGGAAGAGAAGGCGGTCGATGTCGGTCAGCGCGGGATCGCGGTCGCCCTCAATGGGGCGGTGGTGCCGCGCGCGGCCTGGGGCGAGACGCCCCTCAAGGCCGGCGACAGCGTCGAGATCGTGCGCGCGCGCCAGGGCGGCTAACCGCATCAGCTGATTGCATTCGGAGCTCACATGGCAGTCACCGATCCGCTCATCATCGCCGGCCGCGAATTCGGCTCGCGGCTGTTCCTCGGCACCGCCGGGTATCCCAACCGCAAGGTCATGCTCGACTCGATCACCGCGAGTGGAACCGAGATGGTGACCGCCTCGATCCGTCGCATCAGTCTCGCGGGCGAGGACGAGAGCCTCGTCGACCTCGTGCCGAAGAACATCCATTTCCTGCCCAATACCGCCGGCTGCCAGACCGCCAAGGACGCGGTGCTGACCGCCGAGCTTGCGCGCGAGGCGCTCTCTTCGAATTGGATCAAGCTTGAGGTGATCGGCGACCGCGAGCTCCTCTATCCGGACACCGAGGAGCTGGTGCGCGCGACCGAGATGCTGGTCGCCAAAGGGTTCACTGTGCTGCCCTACTGCACCGAGGATCCGGTCGTGTGCCGCAAGCTCGCCGATGCCGGTGCCGCGGCCGTCATGCCGCTCGGCTCGCCGATCGGCTCCGGCCTCGGCATTGCCAACCCGCATTTGATCGAGCTTGTCTGCGCACGCTCTCCGGTCCCGGTGGTGCTCGATGCCGGTATCGGCACCGCCTCGGATGCGGCGCTCGCCATGGAGCTCGGCTGCGCCGCAGTGCTGCTCAACACCGCCGTCTCCAAGGCGCGCGATCCGGTGATGATGGCGGCAAGCATGCGCGCCGCCGTCACGGCAGGGCGGTTTGCACGCCTTGCCGGACGCATCCCCAAGCTCGCCCATGCGGAGCCTTCGAGCCCGCAATTCGGCCTGGTCGGGACTTGAGCGTGAGGCTGCCCGATCCGCCGCTTCTCCTTGTCACCGATCGCCATCAGGCCCGCCTGCCGCTTGCCGAGGTGGTGAAGGCGGCGGTCGAGGCCGGCTGCCGCTGGGTCAGCCTGCGCGAGAAAGATTTGTCCGCCGACGATCAGATCGCATTGGCGCGGACCCTGTCGGCGATTGCGCGGCGGGGAGGGGCGCGCCTCTCGGTGCACGGTGATGCGGCGCTCGCCAAAGCCTGCGGCGCCGACGGCGTGCATTTGTCCGCCGGCAGTGACACGGTCCGCAGCCGCGCGATACTGGGCGCGGACGCGCTCATTGGTGTGTCCATTCACACCGTGACCGAGGCTGAGGCGATTAATCCTCGCGCGGTCGACTATGCAATTGCCGGACCCGCTTATGAAACGCCGAGCAAGCCCGGCTATGGACCGGAGATCGGCCGCAAGGGGCTTGCCGAGATCGCGCAGGCCGCGCAGGTGCCACTCCTTGCCATCGGCGGCATTAATGCGGCGCGCGCCGCCGAGGTGCTCGCGGCGGGCGCGCGTGGCGTCGCCGTCATGGGTTCAGTGATGCGATCAGCGGACCCGGCGCAGACGATGCGAGCGTTGCTTGCCACCGTTGGCGGCGCGGCGGGGCGTTAGGGTTCAATCAATCAGCGGGATCTTCGCGTTGGCCACCAGCTCTTTGAAGAACGGCACGTTCTTGGCGATCCGCTGCTTGACGACGTCGGGCCCGCCCGCCACCCAGACGTAGCCGAGCTCGCGCACGCGCTTCTTCACATCCTCCTGCGCAAGCGCAGTCAGCGCCGCCTTGGTCAGCAGCTGGACGATCTCCTGCGGGGTGCCGGCCGGCGCCATGAAGAAATGCTCGGTATCGAGTGCGACGTCGGGCAAACCGGCTTCCGCGAAGGTCGGCACATCGGGAAGATCGGGCCAGCGCTGCGCGGTGGTGATCGCAAGGCCGCGCATGCTGCCGGTCTTCACCTGCTCCTGCGCACCAGGCAGCGCCGTGGACAACAGATCGACGGTGCCGCTGAGCAAGGCCATAGTGGCCGGTCCACCGCCCCCATAGGCGATGTTGGTGATATTGATGCCGGCCTTCAGCTTGAAGGATTCCATCATCAGCTGCGGCGTCGTGCCGTTTCCGGGGGTCGCGTAGTTGAGCTTTCCGGGATCGGCCTTGGCGCGCGCAATCACGTCGGCGAGCGACCGCATCGGCGATTTCGCCTGCACGACCACGATATTGGGGGCGACCGGGAGCGCCGCGATCGGCACGAAATCCTTCGCGGGATCAAAGGGAGCAGTCTTGTATAGTGCCGGATTGGCCACGAAGGCGCTGCTCGAAATGAGCAGCGTGTATCCATCGGGCTTGGCGCGCGCGACTTCGGTGGTGCCGAGATTGCTACCGGCGCCGGCGCGATTTTCAATGATGACGGTGTGACCGAGAGCTTGTTGCAGCGGCACCTGCAGCACTCGCGCGATCACATCGGAGGAACCTGCGGGCGCGAACGGGACGATGATGCGGATCGGCTGCCCGGAGCTCAGCTGCGCCGATGCCGAACGGGGAAGCGCGGCAACGCCGAGCGCAACCGCGGCGAGACCCAGATTGACGTGACGGCGCGTGTGCTCCGCCGTCGGGCGCAAGGGACGGTTGGGTCGATGCATCTGTTCCTCCTGGTGCCAACGCGGCCAGCATATTTCTTTATGCTTTGGTTATCCCCGGCCCCGATAGGGCGCAACCCCTTGATCGGGGACCCAGACGCCCGCGGGCAGCCGGCCGGTCTGCCAGAAGACATCGATCGGCATGCCGCCGCGTGGATACCAATAGCCGCCGATTCGCAGCCATTTCGGCTTGATCGCCTGGACCACCTTTCGACCCACCGCGACCGTGCACTCCTCATGAAAACCGCCGTGATTGCGGAAGCTTGCGAGATAAAGCTTGAGTGATTTCGATTCGACGAGCCATCTCGCCGGCACATAGTCGATGACCAGTAGGGCGAAGTCGGGCTGCCCGGTGACCGGGCACATGACGGTGAATTCGGGCGCCGTGAAGCGGGCGAGATAATTCGTGTCGGGATGCGGATTGGCCACCCGATCGAGCGTTGCTGCCGCCGGCGAGGCAGGGATGCGGCTTGGCCGACCGAGCACGGGCGGGCGAGACATTGGCTTCCAGCTCTTTCGTTCCGAAGTTGCGGATTTGTGGGATATGACGCGAGGTTTGCAATGCTTTTTGTTACCAGGCCCCTATAGCAAGTCTGCTCAGCCCGTTCGGTAAAGCGACCTTCAACCGAGCTTGTGCCGGGCTTGACCCTATTGGGGCTAAGGCCCGCGTCCCTGGCGCAGCGCAACGCGGCCCTGGCATCACCACTTTGGCGAAATGCCGTGATGCGCTGCTGAACCGGGACCCGTACCAATCACAACCCACTCCATAGCCTGGCAAGGTAGCGACTCTTCGGCCGGGACCAGGAAGCCCGCATGGCTCTTGCGATTGCCTGCTGATCGCTTACAAGCCCGGCGGACAGGATCTTGAATAAAGGGGCATCATGACCGCCATTGTGGATATCATCGGTCGCGAAATCCTCGACAGCCGCGGCAATCCGACCGTTGAGGTCGAGGTCGAGCTCGAGAACGGCTCGAGAGGCCGCGCTGCGGTGCCTTCAGGCGCATCGACAGGTGCCCATGAGGCCGTGGAGCTGCGCGACGACGACAAGAGCCGCTATCTCGGCAAGGGGGTGCGCAAGGCGGTCGAGGCGGTCAACGGCGAGATCTTCGATGCTGTCGGCGGGATGGATGCGGAGGCGCAAGCCAAGATCGACGAGACACTGATCGCCCTCGACGGCACGCCAAACAAGGCTCGCCTCGGCGCCAACGCGGTGCTCGGCGTCTCGCTCGCGGTCGCCAAGGCGGCGGCCCACGCCAATGCGCTGCCACTCTACCGTTATGTGGGCGGCGTCTCGGCGCGTGTGCTGCCGGTCCCAATGATGAATATCGTCAACGGCGGCGTGCATGCCGACAACCCGATAGATTTTCAGGAATTCATGATCATGCCGGTCGGCGCGTCCTCGTTTGCGGAGGGCCTGCGCGCCGGCGCGGAGATTTTCCACACGCTGAAAGCTGCGCTCAAGTCTGCCGGCCACAATACCAATGTGGGTGACGAGGGCGGCTTTGCCCCCGATCTGCAGTCGGCCGATGCAGCGCTCGATCTTGTCATGAAGGCAATCTCGAGCGCCGGCTACACCCCCGGCAAGGATGTGGTTCTCGCCCTCGACCCAGCTTCCACCGAATTCTTCAAGGACGGGGCCTATCATTATGAAGGCGAAGGCAAAACGCGCTCGCCCGAGCAGCAGGCAAAGTACCTCGCGGAGCTCGTTTCGCGCTATCCGATTGTGTCCATTGAGGACGGGATGGCGGAGGACGATTTTGCCGGCTGGAAGATGCTGACCGATCTCATCGGCGGCAAATGCCAGCTCGTGGGTGACGACCTGTTCGTGACAAACGTCACGCGGCTTGCCGAAGGCATCAAGCGCGGCCTTGGCAATTCCATCCTCATCAAGGTCAACCAGATCGGCACGCTGACCGAGACGCTCGCCGCGGTCGAGATGGCGCATCGGGCAGCCTACAGCGCCGTGATGTCCCATCGTTCCGGCGAGACCGAGGACGCAACCATCGCCGACCTCGCCGTCGCCACCAATTGCGGACAGATCAAGACCGGCTCGCTCGCCCGCTCGGATCGCACTGCGAAATACAATCAGCTCCTGCGCATCGAGGAGGAGCTTGGGCAGCAAGCCCAGTATGCCGGGCGGCGTACCATAAAGGGCATGGCGGCGGCTTGAGCTGATGCGGGGCAAGCCGCGTTCAGGCGCGTTTCGTTAAAGCCGCCTTAAGCTCGCCGCCGCATCTTGACGCGATGGTCACGCGCCGATGGCTCCGTAGCTGCCTCAGCACGCTCGCGCTCTATACGATTGCGGCGATGCTCATTGGCTATTTTTGGGTCAACGCTTATACGGGCGAGCACGGCCTGATCGCCAAGCGCGACCTCGACCAGGATATCGCGCAACTCACGCGCGACCTCGACAGCGTCAAGTCTGAACGAGCGGTCTGGCAGCGGCGGGTATCGCTCCTCAAGTCCGACAATATCGACCCTGATCTGCTCGACGAACGCGCGCGGGCGCTGCTGGATGATGCGGATCCGCGCGACCTGACGCTGATGCTCAAGCCGCAGCGGCCGTAAGATTTGCGCATGGCTGTCCGCTAATGCGACGGAGCTTCATGGACTTGATAGTGTCCCTTTTGATTCCGAATTAGGCTTGCAAGGCGGCCGCAAGGTATAGCGAACCCCACAATCGGCGGCACTAACGCGCTTTTCCCCAGAAGGTTGCCAGAATCTTGCATTGGTAACCGCCGAAATGCGGATTCCACTTCTGGCGAAAATGTTTTAAGGGGAGGGGCGGCCATTGGCCCAGTTCGCGGCCGCCGTTATTGAGGATTCCCATGGCGGTCGCCAGCCCGAAACAAGCTACTCATTCCACCGCAGTGCGGCGTCCCGCCGCCGACCAGGCAGCTGCGACGGACGCAACGACAGCCATTGTGCCTGAATTCAACAAAGACCAGGAGCTCACCGCCTTCCGCCAGATGCTGCGCATCAGGCGATTCGAGGAGAAGGCCGGACAACTGTACGGCATGGGGCTGATTGGCGGCTTCTGCCACCTGTATATCGGCGAGGAGGCGGTGGTCGTCGGCATGCAGATGGTGCTTAAGGCGGGCGACCAGGTCATAACCGGCTACCGGGATCACGGCCACATGCTGGCCTGCGGCATGGACCCCAAAGGAGTGATGGCAGAGCTGACCGGGCGGCGGGGCGGTTACTCCAAAGGCAAAGGCGGCTCCATGCACATGTTCTCGGTGGAGAAGGGCTTTTTCGGCGGCCATGGCATCGTCGGTGCGCCGGTCCCGCTCGGGACCGGGCTTGCCTTTGCAAATAAATATCGTGGCAACGATAACGTGTGCCTGACCTACTTCGGCGACGGAGCGGCCAACCAGGGCCAAGTGTACGAAAGCTTCAACATGGCGAAGCTCTGGAGCCTGCCCGTGGTCTATGTGATCGAGAACAACCGCTATGGCATGGGAACCTCGGTCTCCCGCGCATCGGCCACCACCAATCTCTCCCAGCGCGGCTCGTCCTTCGATATTCCGGGCGAGCAGGTCGACGGCATGGACGTGCGCGCAGTAAAGGCTGCCGGCGAGAAAGCCGTGAAATGGTGCCGCGAGGGCAACGGGCCGATCATCCTCGAAATGCTCACCTACCGCTATCGCGGCCACTCCATGTCCGATCCAGCCAAGTACCGGCCGAAAGAAGAAGTCGACAGGGTACGCACCGAGCATGACCCGATTGAGCAGGTGCGGGCGCGGCTTCTCTCAAAGTCCTGGGCGACCGAGGACGAGCTCAAGAAGATCGATGCTGAGGTGCGCGCCGCCGTCAACGAAGCATCCGAATTCGCGACCCACGACTCCGAGCCGGACCCGGCCGAGCTCTATACCGACGTGGTGCAATAGGCCAAAAGCCACGCACGCACGTTTGCGAACCGCCGAAATCCAGTCGATCTCCAAGAACCGCCAAGAATTTCCATGCCCATCCAAGTCCTGATGCCCGCCCTGTCGCCCACAATGGAAAAGGGCAATCTCGCCAAGTGGCTGAAGCGGGCGGGAGATAAGGTCAAGCCGGGGGATGTCATCGCCGAGATCGAGACCGACAAGGCGACTATGGAGGTCGAGGCAATCGACGAAGGCACGCTCGGGGAGATCCTGGTGCCGGAAGGCACCGCCGATGTCGCCGTCAATACGCCGATCGCAACTATTCTGGCGGACGGTGAAAAGCTCGGCGCGGCGAAGGAAAAGCCCGCGGCCGCGCCGCCGGCCCAGCCTGCTGCCGCGAAACCATCAGCACCGCCTAAAGCACCGACTGAGCCCGCACCCGCTACGGCTCAGCCGCCCAAGCCCCCGACCGTGCCGGAACCTGAGGTGCCTGCCGGCACCGAGATGACCACCATGACGGTACGCGAGGCGCTGCGCGATGCCATGGCCGAAGAGATGCGCCGCGACACCGACGTGTTCGTTATGGGCGAGGAGGTCGCCGAATATCAGGGCGCCTACAAGGTGACGCAGGGCCTGCTGCAGGAATTCGGCGCGCGCCGCGTCATCGATACACCGATCACCGAGCATGGTTTCGCCGGGCTCGGTATCGGGGCGGCACTCGCTGGGCTCAAGCCGGTCGTTGAATTCATGACCTTCAATTTCGCCATGCAGGCCATGGACCACCTGATCAATTCCGCCGCCAAGACGCGCTACATGTCGGGCGGCCAGGTCGCGGTATCGATCGTGTTCCGCGGGCCGAACGGCCCGGCCGCACGCGTTGCCGCACAGCACAGTCAGGACTTCACCGCCTGGTATTCGCACATCCCGGGCCTCAAGGTCGTTGCACCTTACAGCGCGGCGGACGCCAAGGGACTGCTCAAGGCGGCGATTCGCGATCCCAATCCCATCATCTTCCTGGAAAACGAAATCCTGTACGGGCACAGCTTTCCGGTGCCGAAGCTCGACGACTACGTGGTGCCGATCGGCAAGGCCAAGATCGTGCGCAGCGGCAAGGATGTCACTCTGGTGGCCTGGTCCATGGGGATGACCTACGCGCTGAAGGCCGCCGAAGCACTCGCGGCCGAGGGCATCGAGGCCGAGGTCATCGATCTCAGAACCCTCAAGCCGATGGATGTCGACAGCATTGCTGCATCAGTCAAGAAAACCGGACGCCTGGTGACCGTAGAGGAGGGCTGGAAGCAATCCGGCGTCGGCTCCGAGATCGCGGCGTCCGTCATGGAACAGGCTTTCGACTTCCTCGATGCACCGATCACGCGGGTCGCCGGCAAGGATGTGCCGATGCCCTATGCGGCCAATCTCGAGAAGCTCGCGCTGCCTTCGGTCGCCGAAGTGGTCGAGGCGGCCAAATCCGTTTGCTACCGCTGATCCATCGAGGCGAGCGCCATGCCGGTCAACATTCTCATGCCCGCGCTTTCGCCCACCATGGAGAAGGGCAACCTATCCAAATGGCTCAAGCACGAAGGCGACAAGGTCAAAGCCGGTGACGTGATCGCCGAGATCGAGACCGATAAGGCGACGATGGAATACGAGTCGATCGACGATGGCGTGCTCGCCAAGATCGTCGTGCCGGAGGGCACGCAGGATGTCTCGGTGAACTCGCTCATCGCTGTGTTGGCGCAGGAAGGCGAGGATCCAAAGGCTGCCGCAGCAGCGGCCACCAAGGGTGCTGCCGCAGTGCCGGCAGCCGCAAAGGCCGCGGAAGCGCCGGCGAAACCTGTCAGCACTCCGCCCGCAGCACCGTCGCCCGCGGTCCAAGCAGCACCACGCCCATCTGCTCCGCCGGCCGCGGAGGCACCGCGCCCCAATGGTCATGGCGCTCGTTTGTTTGCTTCACCATTGGCGCGGCGCCTGGCGAAGGCTGCCGACATCGAGCTTGCCCGCATCCAGGGTTCGGGTCCGCACGGAAGGATTATTGCGCGCGATGTCGAGAGCGCGAAATCGGGCCAGGGTCTCCGCGCGCCGGCAGCGCCCGCAGGCGCGCCAACGCCCGCCATCGCCCCTTCGATGTCGGACCAGCAGATCCTCGCCCTCTACGAACCTGGCAGCTATCAGGTCGTGCCACACGACGGCATGCGTCGAACGATCGCGCAGCGGCTCACCGCCTCGGTGCAGGCCATCCCGCACTTCTATCTCACCATCGACTGCAACATCGGCAAGCTTTTGGCCGCACGCGAAGAGATCAACGCCGCCGCGCCCAAGGACAAGGACGGCAAGCCGACGTATAAGCTCTCGGTCAACGATTTCGTCATCAAGGCGCTGGCGCTCGCGCTGCAGCGCGTGCCGACCGCCAACGTCACCTGGACCGAGGGCGGCATGCTTCAGCATCAGCATTCCGACGTCGGCGTTGCGGTCGCGATGCAGGGCGGGCTGATCACGCCGATTATTCGCAAGGCGGAGGCGAAATCGCTGTCGGCAATCTCCAACGAGATGAAGGATTTCGCGGCGCGGGCGCGTGCGCGCAAGCTCAAGCCGCAGGAATATCAAGGCGGCAGCACGGCTGTCTCGAACCTCGGCATGTACGGGATCAAGGATTTCACCGCCGTGATCAATCCGCCACATGCCACGATCCTGGCGGTCGGCGCCGGCGAGGAGCGCGCCATCGTCAAGGACGGCAAGGTCGAGGCGGCGCATATCATGAGCGTGACCATGTCGTGTGATCATCGCGCCGTCGACGGCGCGCTCGGCGCCGAGCTCATCGGCGCGTTCAAGGTCCTTATCGAAAACCCGGTGATGATGGTGGTTTAGCGCATGTTCCGGAAAGTGGGCACCGGCTTTCCGACAAGAACATGCGCCAACGCAAAAGAAAGTAGGGCTTATCCCGATCTATTCGATCGGAAATGCGCTCTAACAGCCTCATGGCGGACAACAATTTCGACGTCATCATCATCGGCTCCGGCCCGGGCGGCTATGTCACCGCCATCCGCTCGGCCCAACTCGGCTTCAAGACCGCAATCATCGAGCGCGATTATCTCGGCGGCATCTGTCTCAACTGGGGTTGCATCCCGACCAAGGCGCTTTTGCGCTCGGCCGAGATCTTTCACTATTTCCAGCACGCTAAGGATTATGGCTTGGCGGCGGCGAGCGTCGGCTTCGACGCCGGCGCAGTGGTGCAGCGCTCGCGTGGTGTGTCGAAGCGCCTCAATGACGGCGTCGGCTTCCTGATGAAGAAGAACAAGGTCGCCGTCATCTGGGGCGAGGCCGCCATCGAAGCGCCCGGCAAGGTGAGCGTCAAGCAATCGAAGACCGCCGCGCCCAAGGGCGCGCTCGGACCCGGCGCCTATCAGGCCAAGCACCTGATCATCGCGACCGGCGCGCGCCCACGTGTGCTGCCGGGACTAGAGCCCGACAAGAAGCTTGTGTGGACCTATTTCGAAGCGATGGTGCCGGAGCGAATGCCGAAGTCGCTGCTCGTGGTCGGCTCGGGCGCGATCGGAGTGGAGTTTGCGAGCTTCTATCGGACGTTCGGGGCCGATGTGACCCTGGTAGAAGTGCTGCCGCAGATCCTGCCCGTCGAGGACGCCGAGATCGCGGCCTTCGCGCGCAAGGTGTTCGAGAAGCAAGGCATCAAGATCTTGACTGGCGCCAAGGTGACCAAGCTGGAGAAGAGGACCGACAGCGTCACTGCTAGCATCGACGACGGCAAGGGCGGCACGCTTTCGCTCACCGTCGAGCGTGTGATTTCGGCGGTTGGGGTTGTCGGCAATGTCGAGAATCTCGGCCTCGAAAAGCTCGGCGTGAAGACCGAGCGGGGAACCATCGTGGTCGATCAATACAATCGCACCAGTGTGTCCGGCATCTACGCGATCGGCGACGTCTCGGGCCCGCCCATGCTGGCGCACAAGGCCGAGCACGAGGGCGTCATCTGCATCGAGGCGATCAAGGGCTTGAATCCGCATCCTATGGACAAGCGCATGATCCCGGGCTGCACCTATTGCTCGCCGCAGATCGCCTCGGTTGGCCTCACCGAGCAGGCAGCGAAAGAGAAGAAGCTCGACGTGCGGGTCGGACGCTTTCCGTTCATCGGCAACGGCAAGGCGATTGCGCTCGGCGAGGACCAGGGCCTGGTCAAGGTGATCTTCGACAAGGCGACCGGCCAGCTCCTGGGCGCCCATATGGTCGGCGCCGAGGTGACGGAGCTCATCCAGGGCTACGTTGTGGCGATGAATCTCGAGACCACCGAAGAAGAGCTGATGCACACTGTCTTCCCGCATCCGACGTTGTCAGAGATGATGAAGGAAGCGGTGCTCGATGCCTATGGCCGCGTGCTGAACATCTGACGCATCGCGCGCACCTCTAGATCGTTTTCGTCTCCGCTGACCTCCAAATCGTGGAGGATCGCCCGTACTTGTGCGCGCCGGTCCCTCAGGCGCTCCTCGCGAGTTGCGTATTTGTCACACAGATTCGCTTCGGGATCCCCAAGCGGCACATTCATCCTGCGTTCACCTGGAATCGGGCAGGGTCGCGGCCGGGGGATCGTTCTTTCACGGCCGGGCCGCTCTCTCTTTCGCCTCTTCCCAGGGCGCAAATTCACTTGGCCTCACTTCAGAGCAGCCATGACCGCAGCAACGACAAGCGCAGCCACGACCGATGCTTTAGTTTCGGGTGGCTGCGTCGGCACAGACCGGCCTGGCACAGGCGAAAAGCTGCCCATCGTCTGCGATCAAGCAACCGGCCATTTCAGCCTGATCTCGGTGGCTGCGCTCTTCGTGGTACTCCTCGGTATCACGTCGATACCGATCGTGCTGCATCCGTGGCCGCCGATGTCAGACTACATCAATCACTTGGCGCGTATGCAGGTGATTGCGAACATCAGCTCCGATCCCGATCTCGCGCGCTTTTATGAGATCGACTGGCAGGTCATTCCCAACCTGATGATGGATTTGATCGTTCCCTGGTTCTTGCGCGTGATGAACGTCTATATGGCGGGCCAGGTCTACACGATTGCCAGTTTCGTCTTGATCATGTCGGGCACGCTGGTGCTGCATCGCCAGCTTTTTGGCCGCTGGTCGGTGCTGCCGTTCATCGGGTTCCCGCTGCTCTACAACAACGTGTTCCTGGTCGGCACGATGAACTACGTGTTCGGCATCGGGCTCGCCCTATGGGCGCTGACAAGCTGGATCTGGCTGCGCGAGCGCAGCTTCCTGTTGCGTCTACCCGTATCGGCGCTCTTCATCGTCGGCCTGTTCTTCTGTCACCTGTTCGTCGTCGGCGTGTACGGAGTGGGGCTGCTCGCGTCCGAGATCCATAGGCTCCTGGGCAAATCGGGCGAGCTGCGCGCCGTCGGACAATGGGATGGGCGCGCGGCCAGCCGTCTGTTGCTCGACTTCGTGATCACCGGGCTGCCGTTCCTGCCCGTCTTGCCGCTCCTGATGATGAGCCCGACCTGGGGCCTGCGGCAAACCTACAGCTGGGAACTGCCGGGCAAGCTCGACGGCCTCGTCTACATCATCGAGGTCTATTCACACGGCGCAGCCTTCTTCTTCACCGCGGCCATCGCCTTCGCGCTCGGCTGGGTGACCCGCCATCGGGCTCTGCGCTTCCACGCGGTCGGCGTCGGCCTCGTGACGATCGGGATCGCCGTCTACATGGCATTGCCGCGCGTCGTGTTCGAAACCTACATGGCCGATCAGCGGCTGCCGATCTCGCTCGCCTTCATGCTGATCGCCTGCGTCGATCTCGATCTGCGCGACAAGATCGTGCGGCAGGGCTTTGCGGTCGTGCTGATCGTCATGCTCGGCATTCGGGTTGGCGAAGTCGAGGATATGTGGAGCTCGCTGCAGGGCGGCATCGATTCGTTCCGCGAATCGGTTCAGATGATCGACCGTGGCTCCAAGGTGCTCGTCGCCTACGCGGATCCCGACGGCGGCGATGACGTGCATGATCTCGGCTTGGTCCACGCCGACTGCTTTGCCCTGATCGAGCGCTCGGCGCTCGTGACCACCGCCTTCACGGTCGTCGGCAAGCAGATCATGCATGCACGTCCTGAATACCGCGGCCGCGTCGACCAGGTGGACGGGACGCCGCCCATGATCAACGAGCTGGTTCGCCTGGTCCGCGACGAGGGCGCGCAGAGCCCGAAATATTGGCGCCGCTGGACCTCGGACTACGACTATCTATATGTGCTGTTCGTCGATCAGAACTTCGAGAACCCGGATCCCGAGCACCTGACCACCCTCTTTACCGGCGACCGTTTCGTACTTTATCGCATCGACAGCTCACAGGTCGCCGACGTTCGCAAGGCGGCAAAGTAGGGCCAACGAGCCGCAGAAGCGGCTGCCCCTTGCCGGGCACTTCCCGGCTTCGTAAGTAGGGGGCGAGCGCCTCATATCGAAGCGCGTGCGCAGGCGCCCGTGGTGCCTGCTTCGGAAGCGCGACTTTGAACCGCATGAGCGGGGCGCTGCGGAGATTTTATGGCCGTCGTGCTCGACACCAACGCCGCAGGTGGCCGGCCCGATGGGCGGCCGCAGCTACGGCATCCCGAAAAGGCGCACCGTCCGGACACCACGGTCGAGCGCAAGCCGGACTGGATTCGGGTCAAAGCTCCCGTTTCCAAGGGCTACCTGGAGACGCACGCGATCGTGCGCGCGCACCGCCTCCATACCGTCTGCGAGGAAGCCGGTTGCCCCAATATCGGCGAGTGCTGGGAGCATAAGCACGCGACCTTCATGATCATGGGCGACATCTGCACGCGCGCCTGTGCGTTCTGCAACGTCAAAACCGGGCTACCGGGGCCACTCGACACTCAGGAGCCCGCCCGTGTCGCGGCCGCGGTGGATAAGCTCGCGCTCAAGCACGTGGTTATCACCTCAGTCGACCGCGACGACCTCGAGGACGGCGGCGCGGCGCATTTTGCTGAGGTGATCCGCGCTATCCGCGCCAGCCGTCCTGAGACCACCATCGAGGTGCTCACGCCGGATTTTTTGCGCAAGGAGGGCGCCGTCGAGACTGTGGTTGCCGCCGGCCCCGATGTCTTCAACCACAACCTCGAGACCGTGCCGTCGAAATATCTAAGCGTGCGACCCGGCGCACGCTATTTCGCCTCGATCCGCCTCTTGCAGCGGGTGAAGGAGCTGGCACCGGCCATGTTCACCAAATCGGGCATGATGCTGGGCCTTGGTGAGGAGCGCCACGAAGTGCTGCAGGTGATGGACGACCTGCGCTCGGCCGATGTCGATTTTCTCACCATCGGCCAGTATCTGCAGCCCTCGCGCAAGCACCACGCAGTCGTGCGCTTCGTGCCGCCCGATGAGTTCAAGGCCTACGAGACCACCGCCTTCGCTAAGGGCTTTCTCATGGTCTCGGCAAGCCCGCTCACGCGCTCCTCGCACCATGCCGGCGAGGACTTTGCCCGCCTAAGGGCAGCGCGGATTGCAGCGGCAGTCCGCTGATGCCGCAATTTTCGACCAAGCGCCGGGTACGGCACGCCGCGGATGAGATGTTCGACCTTGTCGCCGATGTCGAGCGCTATCCGGAATTCGTCCCGCTGTGCCAATCCCTGAGAGTGCGCGAGCGCAAGGCAGGGCCCGGGGGCACCGAGGTGCTCGTTGCCCAGATGACGGTCGCCTATAAGCTCATCAGTGAGACCTTTACCAGCCGCGTCACGCTCGACCGGGCCAATCTGCGGATCGTGGTCGAATATCTCGACGGTCCGTTCCGCCGCCTGGAAAACCGCTGGAGATTCTCGGCGATCTCAGAACGCGACAGCGAAGTCGAATTCTTCATCTCTTACGAATTCAAGAGCCGAACGCTCGCGTTCCTGATGGGCTCGATGTTCGATTTGGCATTCCGCCGCTTTGCCGCGGCCTTCGAGCAGCGAGCCGACCTGGTATACGCCGGGTAAGCGTGGCGGCGGATGATCATGCTGGCGATCCGCCGGTCCCTTCTTTCTCAGCCAAGGCCTGCAGCATCATGAGCGCCTCGCGCACCGATCCCCAACGCACCTCGTCGCGGCCGATATCACCGAACCGCCGCACCGTTTCGCTGCGCGCGCCGCTACGCGCTGCGGCTGCGAAGTGCACGAGGCCAATAGGCTTGCCGCGTGACGCGCCGCCCGGTCCGGCAATGCCGGTAACCGCGACCGCGAGGCCGGCCCCGGAGCGAGCAAGCGCGCCTTCCGCCATCGCGCCGGCACTTTCCCGGCTCACCGCCCCGTAGGCTCTTATCAGATCGTCCGAGACCCCCAGCATGGTCGTCTTGGCGCTGTTGCTGTAAGTAACGAAGCCGCGATCGAAGACGTCGGAAGAGCCGGCGATTGCCGTGAGCGTCGCCGCTACCAGCCCCCCGGTGCAGGATTCCGCCGTCGCGATGGTGAGCTTCTTTGCCCGACACAGATCGAGCAAAGCGCGCGCCGCCTCGATCAGATCTTTTTCCATCCGATCGCCTCGGAATTCATTCCGTCCACGGCAGGCGTATGGTCGCGGTCGCGTAAGCCACCATTCCTTCGTTGCGCCCGATGAAACCGAGCTTTTCGCTGGTGGTCGCCTTCACGGCGACGCGCATCACGTCGACGCCGGCAATTTCGGCAATGCGCCTGCGCATGTCGTCACGGTGCGGCCCGATGCGGGGAGCCTCGCACACCACATTGACGTCGAGGTGCGCGATGCGGCCCTTGCGGGCGCGCAGCCGCTCGAGCGCGAAGGCGAGGAACTTTTCCGAGGGGGCGCCGCGCCACTGTGGATCGCTCGGCGGAAAGTGCACGCCGATATCGCCTTCGGCGAGCGCACCCAGGATCGCGTCGACCAATGCATGCAACACCACATCGGCATCGGAATGACCCGAGAGGCCTTGGCTATGCGAAATGCGGATCCCGCCGAGGGTGACGTGGTCACCGTCGGCAAATGCATGCACATCATAACCAAAGCCGGTGCGCACATCGCCGAGCATCGCGAGCTCGGCTGCGCCCGCGCGCAGGAAATCTTCCGGCGTCGTCAGCTTCACGTTGCCGGCTTCGCCTGCGAACGTGGCAACCTTCGTGCCGGCCCACTCCATCAGCGCCGCATCATCGGTGAAGTCCTCCCGGCCTTGCGCCTGCGCTTGCCGATGCGCGTGGAGCAAAGGGACGAAGGAAAAGGCCTGGGGCGTCTGCACCACGCGGAGCTGTGCGCGCTCGATCGTGCCGGTGACGACACCGGACGAATCGACGGTCTTGACCGTATCGGCCACCGCAAGTGCCGGGATTGCGGCCCCGCACGCCCGAGCCGCCGCTATGCCGCGCGAGATCAAGGCGGCCGACGCGAACGGCCGCGCCGCATCGTGCACCAGCACGATATCCGGTCGCTTCGCGCTCAGGGCCTCGAGACCTGCCCGGACGGAGGCCTGCCGCGTTGCGCCGCCGGGGACCGGCTCGAGCAGATCAAGCCCGCCGGCGGCAGCCTGGAAAAGGGGACGGTCGTCCGGATGAATGACCGTTTGCACGAAAGCAATCTCGGGGTGATGCGCCAGGCTCCTGAGGCTTGCCCGGATCATCGGCTCGCCGCCGATCTGGCGATATTGCTTGGGCCCGCCACCCCCGGCACGGACCCCGCGCCCAGCGGCCACCACAACGGCTGCGACCACGTCATTCATGCGCTTGGTTCCAAAGATACTTTCGACGGGCACGGGCCCGCTCCGCGAGCCTGCCTAGGAATTAGCCTGGAATACCCCCAGCGCAAACCAGATTTGAGGCTCCCGGCCGAGGAATTGACGGATGTGGATTTATTGCACTGCAGCACTTGCGGGCCGCATCATTTTGGCTAAACTCTAAGCATTGTGTTGGGCCGCCTAATTCGTGTGCAATCTCGGATGATGCCTTTTTCATCGGTTTCTCCCGACGCCTGCCTCACGGTGGGCAGCATCAAGCTGCCCAACCGCGCCGTGCTCGCGCCTATGACGGGCATCACCGATACGCCATTCCGGCGCGCCGCAGCCCGGCTCGGCGCCGGTCTTGTGGTCTCGGAGATGACGGCGAGTGAGGCGCTCGTCGAGGCGCGCCCGCATGCCTTGCTCCGCGCGGAAGGAGAGGGCCTTGGCATCCATGTCGTGCAACTCGCGGGCTGCGAAGCACGCTGGATGGGAGAGGCGGCGCGGATCGCCGAGGCTTCGGGCGCGGCGATCATTGACATCAATATGGGCTGTCCGGCCCGCAACGTCACCGGCATCCAAGCGGGTTCCGCACTCATGCGCAACCTTGATCACGCGATGACGCTGGTCGAGGCCACGGTCGCCGCGGTATCGGTACCGGTCACGCTCAAGATGCGGCTCGGATGGGACGACCGTACGGTCAATGCGGCCGAATTGGCGCAGCGCGCCCAGGGGGCCGGCGTCATGCTCGTCACCGCGCATGGGCGGACGCGGTGCCAGTTCTACAAGGGGCGTGCTGATTGGGAGGCAGTGCGGGCGATCAAACAAGCAGTGGCGATCCCGGTGGTCGTCAATGGTGACATCGCTACCTACGAGGATGCCGAGCGCGCGCTTGCGGCGTCCGGAGCCGACGCGGTGATGGTCGGTCGCGCTGCACAGGGGCGTCCATGGTTGCCGGGTCAGATCGGGCGCTATCTCGCCGGCCGTCCGCGCGAGGCGGCGCCCTCGCTGCCGGCGCAATTGGCGATCATCCGGGATCTCTACGACGAGATGCTCGCGCATCACGGTCGCGACATCGGCGTGCGCCACGCGCGCAAGCATCTCGGTTGGGCGCTTGATGCGGCAGCTGTGACTGCGGGGGCGCCTGCCTCGCTGCATAAGGCGCACCGGCATCGCGTGCTCACGGAGGACGATCCGCGATTCGTGCAAAGCCACCTCGATGAGGCCTTCGACGCATTCGCCGCCTGCCGTTCGTGTGGCACCGCCGAGAGGATGGCCGCATGAGCCGGCCTGATCGTGTCAACTCCTTTTCGAGCTTGGCGGAGGCGGTGCTCGATGCCCTCCCGCATCCGGTTCTCATGGTGGCACCGGACGGCAAGATCGCCACAGCCAACGCCGCCGCGGAATCGTTCTTCGAGGTTTCGCTGCCGCTCTTGCGGCGCAATAGCCTCCAGGAACTGGTGCCCTTCTGCAGTCCGCTGCTGGCCTTGATCGAGCAGGTTCGGGCGCGCAGCGCCGCAGTCAACGAATACAAGGTTGATCTCGGCACGCCGCGTGCGCCCGGCGAGCGTCTGGTCGACCTGCACGTCGCGCCAGTGCAGGAGAGTCCCGGTCACGTGGTGGTGATGCTGCAGGAGCGCACGATTGCCGACAAGATGGACCGCCAGCTCACCCATCGAAGTGCCGCCCGATCGGTGATCGCGCTCGCCGCCATGCTGGCGCACGAGATCAAGAATCCGCTGTCCGGCATCCGTGGCGCGGCGCAATTGCTCGAGCAATCTGTTGGCGATGACGACCGCGCTCTGACGCGGCTGATCTGCGACGAGGCCGATCGCATCGTCAAGCTGGTCGACCGGATGGAAGTGTTCAGCGACGAGCGACCGGTCGAGCGTGAGCCGGTCAACATCCACGTGGTGCTCGAGCACGTAAAACGGCTCGCCCACTCTGGGTTCGCCCGCCAGGTCAAGTTCCTGGAAGAATATGATCCATCACTCCCGCCGGTCTTCGCCAATCGCGATCAGCTCATCCAGGTGTTCCTCAATCTTGTGAAGAATGCATCCGAGGCAATCGGCGACAATTCACCCGACGGCGAGATCGCGCTGACCACTGCGTTTCGTCCGGGTGTGCGCCTCTCGCTGCCCGGGAGCAAAGCGCGTGTATCGCTGCCGCTCGAATTCTGCGTCAAGGACAACGGTCCGGGCGTGCCCGAGGACCTGCTTCCGCACCTGTTCGACCCGTTCGTGACCACCAAGGCGACCGGATCAGGTCTTGGCCTGGCACTGGTTGCCAAGATCGTCGGCGATCACGGCGGCATCATTGAATGTGAATCTCAACCACGACGTACGATCTTTCGCGTGCTCATGCCCATGTACCTGGGTGACGACGCCGAGCCGGGCGGCGCTGCCTAGAGAGGAAGGAAATGCCCACGGGAAGCATTTTGGTTGCGGACGACGATGCAGCGATCAGAACGGTAATCAACCAAGCATTATCGCGCGCCGGCTACGAAGTGCGCTCGACCAGCAACGCGGCGACGCTCTGGCGCTGGATCGGGCAGGGCGATGGTGACCTCGTGATCACCGACGTGGTGATGCCTGACGAGAACGCGTTCGACCTCTTGCCGCGGATCAAGAAGCTGCGGCCTGATCTGCCGGTCATCGTGATGAGCGCGCAGAACACGTTCATGACCGCGATCCGCGCGTCAGAGCGCGGCGCCTACGAGTACCTGCCCAAGCCTTTCGATCTGAAAGAGCTGATTGCCATCGTGGGTCGCGCGCTGTCGGAGCCCAAGGAGCGGCCGCCGGCTCCGATCAAGCACGAGGATTTCGATTCCATCCCGCTGGTGGGCCGCTCGCCGGCGATGCAGGAAATCTACCGCGTGCTCGCGCGGCTGATGCAGACGGACCTGACCGTCATGATCTCGGGCGAATCCGGCACCGGAAAGGAGTTGGTGGCACGCGCCCTGCATGACTACGGTAAGCGCCGCAATGGCCCATTCGTTGCCATCAACATGGCGGCGATCCCGCGCGACCTGATCGAGTCGGATTTGTTCGGCCACGAGAAGGGGGCTTTCACCGGCGCCAATTCGCGCAGCGCCGGACGCTTCGAGCAAGCCGAAGGCGGCACGCTCTTTCTCGACGAGATCGGCGATATGCCAATGGACGCGCAGACCAGATTGCTGCGCGTGCTGCAGCAGGGCGAGTACACCACCGTCGGCGGCCGCACCCCGATCAAAAGCGATGTCCGCATCATCGCCGCCTCCAACAAGGACCTGCGGATCCTGATCCAGCAGGGCCTGTTCCGCGAAGACCTGTTCTTCCGCCTCAATGTGGTGCCGCTGCGCTTGCCTCCTTTGCGCGAACGGATCGAGGATGTACCCGACCTCATTCGGCACTTTTTCGCCCAGGCCGAGCGCGAGGGGCTGCCACCCAAGCAGCTCGATCAGGCGGCGCTTGATCGCCTTAAGCGGCACCGTTGGCCTGGCAACGTGCGCGAGCTCGAAAACCTGGCCCGCCGGCTGGCCGCGCTCTATCCGCAGGAGACGATTTCGGCTTCCGTGATCGAAGCAGAGCTCGCCCAGCCCGCTATGATGCCAGTCACCGAGGAACCGCGGACCGAGGAAGGGCTCTCATCGGCGGTCGAGCGCCACCTCACCACCTATTTCGCCGGCTTCGGGGACACGCTGCCGCCGCCCGGCCTCTATCACCGCATCCTGCGCGAGATTGAGCATCCGCTGCTGACGGTCACGCTTGCGGCCACGCGCGGCAACCAGATCCGCGCCGCTGACCTGCTCGGGGTTAATCGCAATACCTTGCGCAAGAAGATCCGCGATCTCGAGATCCAGGTGTTCCGCAGCAGCAGCTGAAGGTCTTGTGGGGTCTGAGGCCGGGCAGGGCTGGGGATTGTAGCGCCCCGGAATTGTCGCAATTCGGCAACATTGTTGTAGAAAAGCATCACCTGCCTCCTGGGGGCGGCAGCCTTTCACACCCACAACCTGTGACATGACGACTGTTGGCCAAGCCACCACAGCCGAGATCGTGACGGTCGCCGCCGCGCCGCCTGCAGGCTTCCTGGCGCGCAGCCTGGGCTTCGGCGCCGTCGCACTCGCGCTCTTGTCGGCCTTTGCGACCTTCATGGTGCTGGCCGACCTGACCCCGATCCCGGAAACCGACAAGGTCGTGCGTGCCCTTCTACTGGCCAATGCGATCACCATCGGCTTCCTCGTGGCGGTCAGCGCGTATGAGGTGTGGCGCATCGTGCAGGCCCGTCGCCGCGGTCGGGCCGCATCGCGGCTGCACGTGCGTATCGTCGCCCTGTTCTCGGTGGTTGCGGCGGCGCCGGCGATCCTGGTCGCGGTGGTGGCGAGCGTCACGCTTGATCGCGGCCTCGACAAGCTGTTCTCGCGGCAAACACAGTCCATGATCCAAAACTCGCTGATCGTGGCTGAAGCCTATGTGCGTGAGCACGCGCAGTTCCTGCGTGCCGACTGCATCACCACCGCGATCGAAGTGGCACGCTACAAACCGCTGTTCGACCAGAACCGCGATCAGTTGCGACAGTTCCTTACCACGCAATCGAACATTCGCGGCCTCCCGGCAGTGATGATGATGGACGCCGATGGCAACGTGATCGAGCAGGCCGATACCAAGGTCAGCCAGACATTCGTCAAGCCGTCGCGCGAAGTGCTTGCCGCCAGCAACGAGACCGACCCGCAGATCGCGATGTTCCTCGATGCCAACTACGTGGCGGCGATTATAAAACTGCAGACCTATGCCAATACCTACCTCTATGTCGCGCGCATCCTGGATCCGCAGGTGGTCGCGCAATTGCGGGCAACCCAGGCCGGCGTCACCCAATATGCGGAGTTAGAGGCGCAGCGCCTCGGAGTCCAGCTCGCCTTCGCCTTGGCGTACACCGTGATCGCACTGGCCGTGCTGTTGTCCGCGGTCTGGATCGGGCTCAACTTCGCCAATTATCTGGTGGCGCCGATCCGACGGCTGATCGATGCGGCGCAGATGGTGGCGACCGGCAATCTTTTCGTGCAGGTGCCGATCCGAGGGTCGGAGGGCGATCTCGGGCAGCTGGGCGAGACCTTCAACAAGATGACCCGCGAATTGCGCACACAGCATGAGGACATCGTCCGCGCCCGCGATCAGATCGACAGCCGCCGTCGTTTTACCGAAGCCGTGCTGGCGGGCGCCAGCGCCGGCGTGATCGGCGTCGACGCCGAGAACCGCATCAGCATCCTCAATCGTTCGGCCGAGCGGCTCATTGGCTACGCGCAGGCCGAGGCGCTCGGCAGGCCGCTGTCAGAGGTCGCGCCCGAGCTCATCGACCTCGTCAACGGCGCGCGGGTGGGCCTGCAGCGCCTGGTCCAGGGACAGGTGACGATCAACCGGGCCGGCCGCGAGCGCATTCTTTCAGTGCGGGTCACCGGCGAGCAGGCTGGCGAAGCCGACCATGGTTACGTGATCACGCTCGACGACATGACCGATCTGATCGCCGCGCAACGCACCTCGGCCTGGGCCGACGTCGCTCGCCGCATCGCCCACGAGATCAAGAATCCGCTCACCCCGATCCAGCTCTCGGCCGAGCGGCTGCGTCGCAAATACGGCGCCGCCATCAAGGAGGACGCGGACATTTTCCGGCAATGCACCGACACAATCGTGCGTCAGGTCGACGACATCAAGCGGATGGTGGACGAGTTCTCGCGCTTTGCCCGCATGCCCAAGCCGGTCATGGCGGCCGATGACGTTGCCGATACGGTGCGGCAGGTGGTTTTCCTGCTGCGCGTGGGCCACCCCGACCTCGATATCGATGCCGAGTTTGCCGAGGATCCGATGGCGGCACGCTTCGATCGGCGCCTGATCTCGCAGGCACTGACCAACATCATCAAGAATGCCGCCGAGGCGATCGCCGCAGTTCCCCCGGCCGAGCTCGGGCGCGGCCGCATCCGGGTCTCCGCCGCACGCGAGGGCAACGATATCATCATCGACGTGGTCGACAACGGAATCGGCCTGCCGAAAGAAAACCGCAGCCGACTGCTGGAGCCCTATGTCACCACCCGTGAGAAGGGCACCGGTCTTGGCCTCGCCATCGTCGGCCGAATTCTCGAGGATCATGGCGGAAAAATCGAGCTCGGCGATGCGGCCGACAAGATTCCCGGCCAGCGCGGTGCCTGGATGCGGCTGCGATTCGCCGCCGAGACGGTATCCAAAGCTTCCGATCAACCTAGACCCAGGGTTATGGCGACAAACACATAAGGGTGGGCCCTTCAATAATGCCGTCAGACATACTCATCGTAGACGACGAGGCGGATATTCGCGAGCTGGTGTCCGGAATCCTTCAGGACGAGGGCTATCTGACGCGCACCGCACGTGACAGCGATGACGCGCTCGCCGCCATGGCGGCACGGCGGCCCAATCTCGTCTTCCTCGACATCTGGCTGCAGGGAAGTCGGCTCGACGGGCTGCAGGTCCTTGATGTCGTCAAACGGGAGAATCCCGAAGTCCCGGTGGTAATGATCTCGGGTCACGGCAACATCGAAACGGCGGTTGCCGCCATCAAGCGCGGCGCCTACGACTTCATCGAAAAGCCGTTCAAGGCGGACCGCCTGGTGCTGGTCGCCGATCGCGCGTTGGAAACCTCCCGGCTCAAGCGCGAGGTCAAGGCGCTAAAGCAGCTGACGCCGTCGACCCTGGTCGGCCATTCCCCATCCATCAACCAGCTGCGTCAGACCGTCGACAAGGTGTCACCGACCAACAGCAGGGTTCTAATCGTCGGCCCGCCCGGAGCCGGCAAGGAGCTCACCGCACGCGCCATCCACGCCCAATCGGCGCGTGCCGAAGGTCCGTTCGTGGTGATCAACGCCGCCGCCATGACGCCCGAGCGCATGGAAGTCGAGCTGTTCGGTGTCGAGCCGGCCGACGGTGTCGGCGAGCGCAAGATCGGCGCGCTCGAGGAGGCACATGGCGGCACCCTGTTCATCGACGAGATCGCCGACATGCCGCGCGAAACGCAGAACAAGATCCTGCGCGTGCTGGTGGATCAAACCTTCCAGCGGGTGGGCGGATCGACCAAGGTGACGGTCGACGTCCGCATCATCTCCTCGACCGGGCGCAACATCGAGGCCGAGATCGCGGCCGGGCGGTTCCGCGAGGATCTCTATCACAGAATGTCGGTGGTGCCGATCCGCGTGCCGGCGCTCGCCGAGCGGCGCGAGGATATCGCCGACCTGATTCATTATTTCATGGACCAAATCTCGCAGGCGACCGGACTGCCGCGGCGGATTATCGGCGAAGACGCGCTGGCAGTGCTGCAATCGCACGATTGGCCCGGCAACGTTCGCCAGTTGCGCAACAATGTCGAGCGGCTCCTGATCCTGGCAAGCGGCGACGCCGATTCCGTCGTTACCGCCAGCATGCTGCCGCAGGATGTGGGCTCGATGGTGCCGAACATGCCGAACGGCAACGGTGGCGAGCACCTCATGGGCCTGCCGCTACGAGAGGCGCGCGAGGTATTCGAGCGTGAATATCTAGTCGCGCAAATTAGTCGCTTTGGTGGTAATATTTCCCGTACCGCCGAATTCGTCGGCATGGAGCGTTCCGCCTTGCATCGCAAGCTGAAGGCGCTGGGCATAGATTGACGGCTGAGGGCGGGCGATGGCGCGCGCGGAGGAGGGCAGCTGCGCGAAGCGCATGCGCGGGGCCATGCGCGCCGCTTGGCGGGCGGTGCCACGCGGTGTGGCTGGCCTGATCTCATACGCCGCGCTTTCCCTCGCGGCGACCCTGCTCACCGCGCAAACAGCTGACCAGGCCGAGCAGGCTGCCCGGGACGCCATCCGCAAGCTCGACCTGCAGACCGAGCTCCCACACCTGCAGCTGCAGCAGCCATCTAGCTGGCATTTCAACCTGTCACAGGCGATTCTTTGGGTGGTGGCGGCGATCGCGGCCGGCGTTCTGCTCTATGCGCTCCGCGATCTAATCCCAGCCTGGCGGGCGGACGCGGGGGCAGCTCTAGCGGAGGACGGTGAAGCGGGCGAGGCGACCTCTCGCTCGCCTGCGGTGGTCCTCGAGGCGGCTGACGAGCTTGCCGCTCGTGGCCATTTCGTCGATGCCATGCATGTGCTACTGCTGCACGGCTTGGCCCACATACGGGAGCGGCTCGATCTCGAGTTCTCCGACTCGCTCACCAGCCGCGAAATTCTCAAGAGCAGGGATCTGCCTGACGCAGCGCGAATCTCGTTGCGCGACGTCGTCCGCCGGGTCGAGCTCACATATTTCGGCCTGCAACCGGCCGGGTCGGCGGACTATGCGGCATGCCGCGCAAGCTTCAATGCGCTAGAGCGCGCGCTGCAGGCACGGGCTGCCGCATGAGCGCCGAGCAGGTTTTCTCATCTCGGCTGCTGGTCGGCTGGATCGCCGGCGCGGTCGCCGCATTCGCGGTCGCGCTCTACTTCGTCGGCGGTGGCGAACTGGACGGCCCCGACAGCCTCCAGGCCAACACATTTTCGCGGTCGGCGATTGGTCATGCGGGGTTCGCCGAGGTTCTGACCCAACTCGGTATTCCGGTCGCCAAGAGCCGCTCCAGCTCGCCGGAGAAAGTCACAGCCGGCGGCGTGCTGGTGATCGCTGAGCCATTGCAATCCCCGCAGATCGAAGCCGTCATTGGTCCGCTGTTGGAAACCAAGACGATCCTGCTGGTGTTACCAAAATGGTTGGGCTTGCAAGGCGGAGAGAAGACGGGGTGGGTCGGGAGTGTGGCCGAGCTCCCACCGGGCAACGCCAAATGGGCACTCGACCTGGTCGCACCGGGCGGCGATGTGACCCGCGAGAGCAGCGCCGTGACGTGGACCACGAACGCGCTCAACATTATCCCAAGCATCGAACTGCCTCTCCAGCTCATCCACAGTAGTCGGCTGCGTCAGGTCATTGCCGCCCCACAAGGGATACTGGTCGGCGAGATCAGTGGATCTGGGCGCAAGATTTGGGTGCTGGCGGATCCCGATGTCATCAACAATCACGGTCTCAGCCATCCGGAAAATGCGGCCTTGGCGGTAGCCTTGATCAAAGCCCTGCGCTCGGGCGAGGGAAACGTCGTGTTCGACGAGACCGTGCATGGCTTCACCGTGCGTACGGCGAATGCGCTGCAGCTCCTGTTCCGCTTCCCGTTCGTAGTGGCGACCATCCAGGGTTTGCTCGCCGTCCTGCTCCTCATGTGGGCGACGCTCGGGCGGTTCGGCGCACCGCGATCAGCGCCGCCTACTCTCAGCGCCGGACGCGAGGGCCTCTTGCAGAACATGGCCAAGCTCGTCGAATTCACCGGTCATCAAGACATGATGGTCAAGCGCTACGTCGAGGAAACAATCCGTGACGTCGCGGCGACGCTGCACGCGCCGCGGGATCTGTCCATCAAGAACCGGATCGCCTGGCTGAAACGCGTAGGCCTGGCCCGCGGGACGACGATCGACTTCGACGCATTGCTTCAGCGCGCCGCAGACGGCAGCAGGACGGGCCTGCGCCACCCGTCGGCGCTGCTCAGGCTCGCGCGCGATACGCATCAATGGAAAAGGGAGATCGTCGATGGACGTGCGAGACATCCAGGCGGTCACTGAATCTGTCCGCGGCGAGGTCAGCAAAGCCGTCGTCGGCCAGGACGAGGTCATCGACATGATGTTGGCCAGCCTGTTAGTCGGCGGCCATATCCTGCTCGAGGGCGTGCCGGGAACCGCAAAGACTCTGCTCACGCAGTCATTCGCAGCCTCTCTTGCCTTGCAGTTCGGTCGCATCCAGTTCACCCCCGATCTTATGCCGGGCGACGTGCTGGGCACCAATTTGTTCAATTTTCAGACCAACCGATTTGTCCTGACCAAGGGGCCGATCTTCACACAGCTGTTGCTGGCCGACGAGATCAACCGCACTCCGCCGAAGACACAAGCCGCGCTGCTGCAGGCGATGAACGAGCGGCTCGTCACCATCGACGGCACCGACTATTCGCTGGGCGAGGAGTTCATGGTGGTGGCCACGCAAAACCCCATCGAACAGCAAGGCACTTATCCCTTACCCGAAGCACAGCTCGATCGGTTTCTGTTCAAGGTGATCATCGACCATCCGAGCCGCGACGAGGAGCGCGACATCGTGCGCCGGCACGGCCATCGCTCGGCCATGCCGCGGGTCGAGGATTTTGGACTCGAGCCCGTCGCCGACAGCAAGATGCTCGCTTATGCGCGCAAGGCGGTAACGCAGATTCATCTGACGGACCAATTGATCGACTACATCGTCGATCTGATCCGGGCAACGCGTGAGCATTCCTCGCTCGAGGTCGGGGCTTCGACACGCGCCGCCAACATGCTGGCGGCGGCTTCGCGGGCCTTCGCAGTGTTGCAAGGCCGCGATTTCGTCATCCCGGATGATATCAAGTTCCTGACATTGCCCGTGCTGCGGCACCGCTTGACGCTGTCTCCGAGCGCTGAGATCGAGGGCCTGACGGCGGACCGAATCCTGCGTGAGGTGATCGACCAGACATCGGCGCCGCGATGATCCGCCCCACCCCACGCATGGTCTTGATCTTCGTCGCCGGAATTCCGCTGACGCTGTTCGTCGTCATCTATAGTTCTGCACTTTGGCCGATCGCGCTTACCTACGGGCTCATGGTCATCGTCGCAGCCGCGAGCGACCTTCTGTTGGCCTTGCCGCCGCACAGGCTCAGCGTGCGCGTCGCAACACCTGACCGCCTTTCGATCGGCGAGCAGGGCGCGATCAGCTTGACACTGGCGGCCGCCGGCTATCCGCGCACAATCCACCTCGAGCTCATCGCTGAGCACCGCGGGGAAGCCGAGCCGCCCGAAATCGTGCCCGGCGAGCTGGCCCCCAAGCAAGACGCGCATATCGCGCTGCCGCTGATCCCGACCCGGCGCGGCAAGATCAATATCGACCGCATCTGGTTGCGCTGGCGGGGGCCTTTGTCCCTGGTCGAGTTCATTCGGCAAGTCGATGTGGAAGGCAGTGTCGACGTCGTGCCCAATGTGCGCGGCGTGCACGGCACTGCGCTGCAATTCTTTGTGCAGGAGGCGATCTACGGCATCAAGGCTCAGCAGCAGAAAGGCGAGGGAGCCGAGTTCGAGGCGCTGCGCGAATATGTGCCGGGCCTCGACAGCCGCTTCATCGACTGGAAGCATTCGGCGCGCCACCGCAAGCTCCTGTGCAAGGAATTCCGCACCGAGCGCAATCACCAGGTGATCATGGCGTTCGATACCGGCTACCTGATGCTGGAGCCCGTCGACGGGCTGACTCGGCTCGATCATGCGATCAACGCCGCGTTGGTCTTGGCGTGGGTGTCGCTGCAAGGCGGCGATCTGGTCGGCACCTACGCTTTCGACGCCAAGGTGCGGCAATATCTCGGGCCGCAGCGCGGCGTCTCGAGCTTCCCCCGGCTACAGCGCTCTACTGCCGAGCTCGAATATCAGCACGAGGAGACCAACTTTACCCTCGGCCTCGCCGAGCTCTACGCGCGCCTCAAGCGGCGGGCGCTGGTCATCCTGTTCACCGATTTCGTCGACACGATCACCGCCGAGCTGTTGATCGAAAGCATGCAGCGGATGGCGAACCGGCATCTGGTCGTATTCGTCACCCAGCGCGGCTCCATCCTTCAGCATGCTGTCGATGCCACTCCGCGCCAGTTCGTCGACGTCGCCAAGGCGGTGTTCGCTCAGGACTTCCTTCGCGACCGCAGCATCGTTTTCGAGCGCCTGCAGCGCCTGGGGATCCATTGCCTCGACGTGCCGAGTGGTGGTCTGTCGGTCGCCCTCGTCAATCGTTATCTCCTCATCAAGCAGCGTGGGCTGATATGAGCGCGGCTGTATCGCAAATCGATGAACGCCTGTCGGAGGCGGAGATCGCCGGCAAGGGCAGGCTCGTCCTCAAGAGCAGCGAGTTCCGCAAGGGCCGCGAGGCCGGCTGGCAGGAGCTGGAAAAACTGGTCGCTCACGTGGAGCGCCGCGGCGTGCGCATGCTCTCGCTCTTCGAGCTGCAGCGGCTGCCAATCCTTTACCGCGCCGCACTGTCGTCGCTGTCGGTTGCGCGCAGCATTGCGCTTGATCGCCATCTTCTGATCTACCTCGAGAATTTGGCGCTGCGGGCCTATCTCGTCGTCTATGGACCTCGCCTCAGCCCGCGCGAAGGTCTGTACCACTTTTTCCGCTTCGACTTGCCGGCAGCGGTGCGTGCCGCGCGTTGGCACATTCTGATCTCAGCGCTCGCGCTTCTGGTCGGCGCCGCGGCGGGATTTGCGCTGACGGTGCAGGACGAAGCCTGGTTCACCTCACTGGTACCGGGCGGGCTCGCCGGCGGGCGCGGAATTTCCAGTACCCGCGCCGACCTCTACGCCAAGGAGCTCTTCGCGCCGCCGCAGAGTGCGATCGAGTCCTTCGGTCTCATGGCCAATTTCTTGTTCGACCACAACACGGCCGTCGGCATCATGACTTTCGGCCTTGGGCTCGCCGCTGGCGTTCCCACCTTGATGCTCAACGTCTATCAAGGCCTCATACTCGGGACTTTCTTTGCTCTGCACTACGATCGAGGCTTGGCGATCGACTTCCTCGGTTGGGTCTCCATTCATGGAACGACGGAGCTGGGCGCCTTGATCCTCTTGGCGGCGGGCGGTCTGGTGATTGCCGAGAAGGTGCTGTTCCCGGGCACCTATGGCCGGCTCGACAATCTCGCCCTGCACGGCCGCCAGGCGGGACAGATTGCGGTCGGCGCCGTGCTGATGCTGTTCCTAGCGGCTATCCTCGAGGGCGGCTTTCGCCAGCTCGCGGCCAGCACCCCGCTGCGTTTCGCCATTGGGTGGAGCATCGGCGCCTTGTGGATCATCTATTTCAGCCTGTGCGGAAGGCGCGCCAAGCCATGACCTTCAAACCATGACACTCGCACACGAGCGGGCCGCGCAATTCTTGGAAGGCCCACGAAGGCGGCGGCGCGAGATCGTGACGCCGGAAGGGATCGCCATCCCGATCGAGGTCGCGGACTATGCCGAGCGCGTAGGCGCGTTCCTGATCGACTTGGTGACCTGGATCCTGGCGATTATCGCCGTGTATCTCCCGCTCCTCTTCTTGCTGGGCAATCTCGGCGGTGCCTCGATTGCGCTCGTGATTGTGCTGTTCATCGGGTTTCTCGTACGCAACCTCTATTTCGTCTATTTCGAGATCGCCTGGCGCGGCGCGACGCCGGGCAAACGCGCAGTCGGGCTGCGCGTGATCGATCGCAAGGGCGGGCCGCTCTTGCCGACCGCCCTCATCGCGCGCAATCTCACCCGCGAAGTCGAGATGTTCCTGCCGCTCGAGCTTCTATTGATCTCGGGCGTCAGCTCCAGTTGGGGAAATCTCGCGCTTGCACTGTGGATGCTGTTCTTCGCCCTGCTCCCCGCCATCAATCGGGATCGGATGCGCGGTGGCGACATCATCGCCGGAACGATGGTGATCGCATTGCCCAAGCGTGCACTGTCGAGTGATCTCGCCGCCGCCACGGTGCAGTTCACCTTCACTGAGCAGCAACTGAAAGCCTATGGCGCTTTCGAGCTGCAGGTGCTGGAAGAATTGCTGCGGCGACCGGATTCACCGGATTCGGCACGCGTGCTGATCGAAGTCCGCGACACGATCTGTCGCAAGATCGGCTATACGGCGTCTGTACCGATCAATCAAACAGCCGGATTCCTACGCGATTTCTACACCGCCGAGCGCGCGTTCCTTGAGCGCGAGCAGCTCTTCGGCAAGGCTCGCGCTGACAAGTTCGCGCAGGCCGAAGTGGAGAAGTGAGCGGGCAGTCGGGAAGTTAGTCGAACACAGCAGCGATCTGATCGGTATCGATGCCCTCCTTGGCGACGCGTAAGTCGTGATAGGTCACCACGATGAGGATGGAGAAGAACGCGGTCCAGATCGAGCTCCAAACCAGGTTGACGATCTGCCCGACCAAGGTCGACATCGCGGCGGAGAGCGCGAGGATTCCGTTCGCCCCCAGAATGGCGAAAGCCAACCCGCCGAGGATGCCACCGACGATTACGGCTACGAGCAGGATGAGGAGCCACATGCCGAATATCTTCCAGCGATGACCGCGGGTCAGCTCGCGACTACGCCCCATGCTGCTGAAGGGGCCTAGCCGCTCCACGACGCAGACGGGCGTCGCAACGGACCAGGCGATATAAAGCATGATGCCGGGAACCACCAAAAGAAGGCTCGCCAAGCCGACAAGCAGGCCAACGCTGAGGACGACGCCGATGATCGGGAAAAATCGACGCAGCCCAATTCTGGCCGATTCCGCCAGGTCGATCGGCCGCCCCTGCATCGCCTGGAAGGCGGCGTAGAGCAGCACGGCCTGGCTCAGTACCCACAGAACCATCAACAACACAAGCGCTGCGAACGTAACACCCACTAGCTGGAACGGACTCAGGGGCATGGGGGCGCCCGGAGCGGGGCGCGGTATGAAAAGCGAAGGGAGATTGGCAATCCCGGTGACCAGCACGAAAGTCAGGAAGTGGCTGGAAAAGACCGACCACGTCCGGCTGAAGACCCGACCAATGCGGAACTCGCCGTCGCTAAATCGTCCGGCCGGCAGCGAAGCGTCTATCATGGCCATCCTCTGGTTGTGCCAATATTAGGCGCTGTTGAACGTCAGCCGCAATCCTGCGGCGCTATTCCCAAAGCCATTTGCACAAGATCACGCAGGCATTGCCGCAAAGCTGCGGTGCGGGTGCCGACGCCTTCCTTTGCGAGACGCAGGTCGTGGTCTGTGTCGCTCGGGACCTGGTTTCAAATTCAGTCGAACTCTTGCTACCTCGGGCCACCCAAGGCTAAGTTGACGCGGCCCTGCAAAATTTGGCAAGTCGCCGCGCACGGGCCGCCGTCCCCCATCCAACAACCAATCTCCCAGTCGCACGGACAAATTTCAGTATCGGTATCGGAGACCCCATTGCCCCGCATTGCTTATGTGAACGGCCGATACTTGCCCTCCGACCGCGCCTTGGTCAGCATTGAAGACCGCGGCTACCAGTTTTCCGATGGTGTCTACGAAGTCTGCGAGGTGAGGGGAGGCGCCATCATCGACGAGCGTCGGCACTTAGCCCGCCTCGCGCGCTCGCTCGGCGAGCTTCGCATCCGAGCGCCCATGGCACAATCTGCGCTTGCTGTGATCCTGCGAGAAGTGATCCGCCGGAACCGGGTCCACAACGGCATCGTCTATCTGCAGATCACGCGTGGGGTCGCCCGACGCGACTTTGCCTTTCCGCCGCCGCACACCCAGCCGAGCTTGGTGGTCACCGCACGCAATCTCGATTTGGCCGCCAACGAGAGGAGGGCCGACCAGGGCTTGGCGGTCGTCACCGTGCCGGAAAACCGCTGGGCGCGTCCCGACATCAAATCGGTCTCCCTGCTCGCCAATGTGCTCGCAAAGCAGGCGGCACGCGACCGCGGCGCGGCCGAGGCCTGGTTCGTCGATGGGCAGGGGCGGGTGACGGAGGGGGCGTCCAGCAATGCCTGGATCGTGACGGCGGATGGCCGGGTGGTCACTCGTCCGGCGGATAACGGAATTTTACGGGGCATCACCAGAACCGTGTTGATTGGGGTGATCAAAGCCCAGAATTTGCTGTTTGAAGAGCGTCCGTTCAGCTTGGAGGAGGCCTACAGGGCGCGCGAGGCGTTCGTGACGGCGGCGAGCCAAATCGTAATGCCGGTCACCCGCATTGATGACCGCCCCGTCGGCGATGGCGCACCCGGGCCCGTGGCCAAGAGCTTGCGGGCCAGCTTCCACAGTCATGCCGAATGGTCTTGATCTTCCCGGCCTTTCGCCAACTTCTGCTTGCGTGATTTCGGGCCGTAGCCTGTAATACGCAAGCCAAAGCTTGGTGAAGACCCGAAAGGGAGACACTTGGCTTCGGCAATAGGCTCGCGGGAAGGGGCCCGCGAGCAAATAACGGATAAACACAATGGCGGCAGACCGCTCACAAAATCTGCAAGACACCTTCCTGAATCACGTACGCAAGGGCAAGACCCCATTGACCATATTTCTGGTGAATGGAGTAAAGCTGCAGGGCGTGGTAACTTGGTTCGATAACTTCTGCGTACTGCTGCGGCGGGACGGGCATTCGCAGCTCGTCTATAAGCACGCCATCTCAACTATAATGCCGGGTCATCCGATCCAGCTGTTCGAGGGGGCGGAGGAGCCACCGGCCGGGGATAAGGTCTGACACAAACCCGTCGGCTCGACACGCACAGTGACCGCCTGAGCCCGCCTGCGGGATCAGGAACCGGGCGTGCAATCGTCATTGAACCGGATCTGCGCAGCCGAGCGCCGCGCCGAGCCCGTGGTGCTGCGCCGACAGTTCCTTCTCCCAATCCGCCGAATGGGCCCATGCGCTCGGCCGAAGCCAAGCTCGACGAGGCTGCAGGTCTAGCGCGCGCCATTGATCTCGACGTGCTCGAATCCGGGATCGTGCCGCTCGGCGAAATCCGACCCTCAACCTATATCGGCTCGGGCAAGGTCGAGGAGATCGCCGGCCTGATCAAGAGCGTTGAGGCGGGGCTGGTGGTGATGGATTGTGCGCTGTCACCGGTGCAGCAGCGCAATCTGGAGAAGGCCTGGAATGCCAAAGTCCTCGACCGCACCGGACTGATCCTCGAAATATTCGGGCGGCGCGCCCGCACACGCGAGGGCGCGCTGCAGGTCGAGCTTGCGCATTTGAACTATCAAAAGAGCCGCCTGGTGCGATCCTGGACACATCTCGAGCGCCAGCGTGGCGGCTTCGGATTCCTCGGTGGACCAGGCGAGACTCAGCTCGAGGCCGACCGCCGGCAGATCGAAGAGCGCATCGCCCGGATCGAAAGCGATCTGGAAAAGGTCAAACGCACCCGCAAGCTGCATCGTCTGAGCCGCCGACGCGTGCCGTACCCGATCATCGCGCTGGTCGGGTATACCAATGCGGGCAAATCGACCCTTTTCAATCGCATGAGCCAGGCCGAGGTGCTCGCCTCCGATATGCTGTTTGCCACTCTTGACCCGACGCTGCGCGCAATCGATCTGCCGCATGGCGCTCGCGTGATCATGTCCGATACGGTCGGCTTTATCTCCGACCTGCCGACCACGTTGGTGGCGGCGTTCCGCGCCACGCTGGAGGAGGTCGTCGAGGCCGACGTCATCCTGCACGTGCGCGATATCTCTCACGCCGATGCCGTTGCGCAGTCGCGCGACGTCGAGAATATTCTCAAGCAGCTGGGGATCGACGTGGCCGAAGGGGCGGGCGCTGCCCGCCTCATCGAGGTCTGGAACAAGGTCGATCGGCTCGATATCGAAAGCCGTCAGACGCTCGACAACCTGGTACAGCGACAGCCCGCCGGAAAGAGACCGGTCCTTATTTCTGCGCTCTCAGGCGAGGGGCTTGATCAACTCGCAGAAGAGATTGAAGCCCGCATCGCCGCCGGACGCGTGGTTCTCGAGCTTGCGCTAGATCCTGCCGACGGCGCCGGTGCAAGCTGGCTCTATCGCAACACCGAGGTACTGGCGCAAGAGACCAGACCTGACGGATGGATGGCCGTGACGGTGCGGGTTGACCCCGCCAATGCGGGCGCTGTGCGCGCCAAATTCCCGGCATGCGGCCAATCCTAATCGCATCGGCAGCGCTCACGCGCCTTCCGCGGCCTTGGCCTCGTCCCAGAGCGCGTCCATCTCGACAAGCGTCGCGTCCTCGGGTTTTTTTCCGCGCGTTGCCAGAGCCTGCTCAATCGCGGCGAAACGTCGCTCAAACTTCTGATTGCTCCCGCGCAAAACTGCCTCGGGATCAGCATCGAGGTGACGTGCGAGATTGACCACGGCGAACAAGAGATCCCCAACTTCCGCCCCGGCCTTGGCGCGGCTCCCAACAGCAATTTCTGCTTCGATCTCATCGGTCTCCTCGCGGATCTTCCGCAACACTGCCAACGGATCGTTCCAATCAAAACCAACCTTGGACGCTTTGGCTTGCAGCTTCAACGCCCGGGTCAGGGCAGGGAGCGTCACCGGCACGCCGGCGAGCGCGCTCTCACGTGGCGCCCCCTCTATGCCACCCGTCTTGCCGGCACGGCCGGCCTTCTCGGCCTTCTCCTGCGCCTTGATCGCCTCCCATAGGCCTGGCACAGCGTTCGCCCCGAGCTTCCCGGCTTCGCCAAAAACATGCGGATGCCGCCGGATCAGCTTCTCGGTAATGCCTTGCACGACGTCGCCGAAGTCGAATGCGGCTTCTTCCTGCGCCATGCGCGCATGAAAGACGACCTGCAGCAAAAGATCTCCGAGCTCTTCGCGCAGGTCCACCAGGTCCTGACGCTGAATCGCGTCCGCGACCTCGTAGGCTTCTTCGAGCGTGTACGGCGCGATTGACGCAAAGCTCTGTTCCAAGTCCCAGGGACACCCCGAACCCGGGGTGCGCAGCGCAGCCATGATCTCGATGAGCCGGGAAATCTCGCGTGACGGTGTCATGAAAGGGCCAATCGTTAACGGCGGGCCGGCGAACGTAGCGCATAGCCCGGAAAAGTCATGCCCCAGCGGACCATAGCTCAATTCGCATAAGGTATATTATGGAATATATGCGAATTACACGATATTTTCAGGCGATTTTGGTCGCCGGCTCGCTCCGAAAACGGCTAATCCGCCGTCGCCAGCTCGATCTTGAGTCCGTCATAAGCCGGCTCGACATAGCCGGGCAGCTGGCTGCGCAAAACGTCGTAGTCGAGGTCCATGTGCATGTTCGTGAGGATCGCCCGCCGGGGCGCAATCCGTTCGATCCATTGGAGTGCTTCAGCAACGGAGAAATGGCTCGGATGCGGCTTGTAGCGCAGCGCGTCGACGATCCACAGATCAAGGCCCGCCAGCGCCGCGACGCTCTCCGGCGGCAGGTCGCGCAGGTCGCTCGAATACGCAATGTTGCCAATACGAAAGCCGAGCGATGGGATGTCGCCATGGTCCTGCAGGAATGGCAGTGCGGTGATTGGACCGCCGGGACCTTTAACGGTGACAGGCTCTCCGGCCTTGATGCGATGCTCGTTGACAATCGGCGGGTAATTGCTGCCCGGCGGCGTCACGAAGCAGTAGCCGAAGCGGAAATAGAGAACCCGGTAGGTCGACTCGTCGAGATAGGCATCGATGCGCCGCCGATGGCGCAAGAACAGCCCGCGCAGGTCGTCGATCCCATGGGTGTGGTCGGCATGCTCGTGGGTGAACAGCACGCCGTCGAGCCAATCGACGTCGGTGGCGAGCAGCTGCTCGCGCAAATCCGGCGAGGTGTCGATCAGCACTCGGGTGCGCGCACCGTCGGCCTGCCGCCGCTCGATAAGCAACGAGCATCTTCGGCGCCAGTTCTTCGGATTGGCGGGGTTGCAGTCGCCCCAGCCTATTCCGGGGCGCGGAACGCCGCCCGACGAGCCGCAGCCGAGAATCGTGAAGGTCATCAGCGTCATCGGTGCGGCACAGGAGCCATCATGCAGCCGCCGCGGCCGGTTGCGGGACCTTGCGGAACAGCCGGAAGAAGTTGGCGGTGGTCTGGCGCGCGATGTCCTCGAACGTGACCTTGCGGGCCTCCGCCAGCACGCGTGCGGTTTCGATCACATAGGCCGGCTCGTTGCGCTTGCCGCGATGACGTCCCGGAGCGAGATACGGGGCATCAGTTTCGACCAGAATGCGGTCAGCGGGCAAATCCGCTGCGATTGCACGAAGGTCATCGGATTTCTTGAAGGTCAAAATTCCGGTGAAGGAGATGAACAGTCCGAGTGCGATGGCGCGCTCGGCCAACTCGCGTCCACCGGTGAAGCAATGCAGCACGGCCGGGAAGGACCCCTTCCCGCTTTCCTCTTCCAGGATTGCGGCCATATCGGCGTCCGCGTCGCGCGAATGGATGACAAGCGGCAGACCGGTCTCGCGCGCAGCCGCGATATGGTTGCGGAGCCCGCGCTCCTGCGCCTCCCGCGGGCTTGAATCATAGTGATAGTCGAGGCCGGCCTCGCCGATCGCCACAGTCTTCGGATGGTGTGTGAGCGCGACCAAATCCGCGGTCGTCAGATCAAGCTCTTCGTGCGCGTGCTGCGGATGAGTTCCGACCGAGCAATAGATGTCGGGAAAGCGATCCGTGATTGCGAGCAGAGCCTGGCGTTGTCTCACCCGTGTCGAGATGGTCACCATGCGCCCCACCCCGGCTGCCTGCGCGCGCGCCACGATCCCATCGAGCTCGCCGGAGAGATCCGGAAAATCGAGATGACAATGGCTGTCGACCACGAAAGAGCCTGTTTGCGGTGTAGCAGCCATCGTGGAAAAACCTTTCATGTTCACGCGCTTGCCGTTTGTTCCTTACGCTTTTTGTAGCTGGAACGAAGCGTCGTGTCACCTTGGTGGCGATGCGTCAACGGTTCCGCCCCACCCGCCGAAAAAATATGCAAAACCGCGCCGGCTCGTGTTGATCGAGCGTCCGCACGCGTCCGGCGGTATATAGTCAGTTTCGACCGCAAGCACCCGAGCTTTGCCACACCTCCCGCATTCAGGGATCGCCCGGAAGGCATTGGGACTTCAAACAGTTTCAACAAATCGTCGAGCGGCACGCGGCGCGGCCACCCCTGCTCTACCGTGCCGATAGCTTCGGCCGGCAAATACCGTGGCATGTTTTTTGCGTTTTTTCGCGTCGGCCAAGCCAATGGGAGTTGCCGCCATGATGAAGCGGAACCAAACACGGGACAAGAAAGCGGTCGGAAAAGAGGCCAAGGGGAACCTGATCTCGCGTCGAAGCACCCTCAAGGCTGGACTTGCGCTCGGGGCTGCGTTCACCGGCAGCAGTTTCGGCATCATCGGTCGTGCGGCGGCTGCACCGATTAGGCTGCGCTTCGGCAGCGACAGCCCAATCGGCGCTGCCCACACCAAATCCGCCGTGGTCTTCAAGGATCTGGTGGAACGGGGGACGGCTGGACGCGTCGAGGTCGCGATCTTCCCGGACGGCCAGCTCGGCAGCAACGGCCCCATGACCAACTCGGTGAAAGCCGGAACACTCGATGCTGTGGTCACAGACGTGACCTATATCTCGACCGCGGTGCCGGAGGCCGACGTCTTCAATCTGCCGTTCCTATACTCGGATACTGCGCAGGTGCTGCGCTTCGCAAACGGGCCGTTGGGCGAAAAGCTCAAGCCGAAGATCAACGAAGCCTTTGCGTGCGAAGTCCTGGGCTTCGCTACCGACGGCTCGCGCAATCTGTGGAACAGCAAACGCCCGATCCGCGCACCCGGCGATATCGAAGGGCTGAAGATGGGCGTGCAGCCGAGCAAGATACAACGCGACACCATTCTGGCCTTCGGTGGCATCCCGACCGTCGTGCCGTTCAATCAGCTCTACACGGCGCTGCAGACCGGCCTGGTCGACGGAAGCGACAAGGCCTTCGCCGACATGATCGAGATCAAGTTCTATCAGGTCACAAAATATCTGACCCTCACCAGCCATTACAGCATCATCAACGTGCTGATCGTCTCCAAGAAGCTTATGGACAAGCTCACGCCGGAGGACCGCGAAGTGATCCGCGGCGCCGGCAAGCCGGCGGTCGACGCGCAGGTCGAGGAAATTCTCAACGGCGAGAAAGCGGCACTGGCCTTCCTGCAGGAAAAGGCAATCCAGGTGTTCAAGATGGAGGACCCCAAGGCGTTCTCCGCCAAGATGGAGGATGTCTACAAGGAGGCGGCCGATCGGATCGGTGCCGACATCCTCGCCGAGGCGCGCAAATTCTCATGAGCACGATCTCCAACGAGAGGCATGCATTGAGTAAGGCATGAGCGCGGGCTCCATCACCGCCGGGGCGGCCTGATGACGCTGGTCCAAATGCAATTTCGTCTCGCCCAGGCCGGTGGACTGCTGGAGAGCATCTTGATCGCCGTCTGCGCCCTCCTTCTTTGCGTGATGGCGGGCAGCGTCTTCTTCGAGGTGCTCATCCGATACGTCGTGCATGCGCCGACCGCCTGGACCGAGGAGACCGCGGAATTCATTCTTGTGTGGTACGGCCTGTTGGCGGCGGCGGTGGGCGCACGCAAGGGCGTGCATTTCGCTATTCGCCTGGGCGTCGTCCATTTCGACGCACGTACGCGCTGGGTAATCCGCCAGAGCGTCAATGTCGCGGTCATCGTCTTCCTCGCAGTACTCTTCAGGCTCGGGATCAACTATCTCGGCATCGTAGCCAACCAGACCTCGACCGGCGCAGAGATCAATATGCGTTTTCCCTGGGCGGGAATTCCGGTCGGGATCGGCAGCCTGATGGCAATGTACGTGCTTGAGGTCGCCGACGGCATCCTCTCGCTGTGGACGGGGCGACAGTTCAGCGTAAAGGAGGCGCGCGAGGAGGATATCTATGGTGCGCTGCGCGGTCGCAACGCACCGCACACACCGCCGCTTCGGACCGGGGATTGACCGGTTCATGGCCGTCGCCATTGGCATTGCCTGGCTTATTCTCATAGGTCTCGGCGTGCCGATCGCGTTCGTGCTCGGTGCGTCGGCGATGGTCGGCGTCCTCCTATTGCCGGACGGGCTCGATCTCTTGCCGGCACTGATCGAGCAGATGTTCATCGCCGTCTCTTCTTTCAATTTTCTCGCCATCCCGCTGTTCGTTTTCGCCGGCGGCATATTGGCCGAAAGCGGCATCGCCAAAGTCCTTATGGACCTTGCCTCGATCACAGTCGGTCGCGGCCGCGGCGGCTTGGGTGCGTCGATCGTCATGTCGGCGATGGTTTTCCACGGGATCTCCGGCTCGTCCTCGGCGGACGCCGCCGCGATCGGCAAAGTGACACTGCCGACGCTGCGCAATCAGGGCTATCCGCTCCCGTTCAGCGTCGCCCTGCTCGCAACTGCGGGCGCCACCGGCACGCTGATCCCGCCGACGATGGACCTCATCATCATCGGCATCGTCGGCAATATGTCGATTGCCGGCCTGTTCGCCGCCGGCATCCTTCCAGCCTTTGTCAACGGCTTGGGGTTGATGGCCTTGGTGCTCTACATTTCGCGCCGTCACGGCTACGGCAATGTACGGATTCCGTTTGCCTGGAAGACCGCCCTCCGCGTCTTCCTCAAGGCCATCCCTGCCCTCTCGATGATTGCGATTATTCTGGGCGGAATTCTCGGCGGCGTCTTCACCCCGACCGAGGCGTCATCGGTTGCGGTGTTCTACGGCCTGTTCCTGGCCTTCGTGGTCTATCGCTCGCTCAGCTTTCGCCAGTTCCTGTCGCTCTTTCGCACCACGATCGAGATCAGCGGCATGGTGCTGCTCGTCATCGCGATGGCGGCAATGCTGGGCTATGCGCTCACCATATTCCAGGTGCCGACCGGACTCGGCCGGCTGCTCGATACGATCGCGCCCGACAAGATCCTGTTCCTGCTGTTCGTGCAGATCTGCTTTTATCTCATCGGTACCTGCATGGACACGGTGCCGGCGCTCCTGATCCTCATTCCGATCCTGACGCCGCTCGCCATCGCGCGCGGCATCGAGCCAATCCATTTCGGCATCCTGGTCGAATGCAATGTCGCGCTGCATCTTGCCTGCCCCCCGGTCGGCAACGTCCTCTTCACCGCGTGCGCGGTGGGAAACACGCCCCTCGAGCTCGTGATCAAGCCGATCCTGCCGATGATCGGCATCCTGACCTTGACCATGCTCATCATCACCTATGTTCCCGACATCGCAATGTACCTGCCGCGGCTCCTTGGGCTGGTGGACTGAGCCGGAACAGCAGCTATCCTCGATCTATCACGGCCGAATCGGCGGCCATGCGGGTGCACCCTTGCCGCTCCTTCCACCGTTCATTGATGCGAGACCCTGTTCATGAAGCCCAAGGTCTTTGTCGTCCAGCCGATACCCGAGGTCGCGCTCGACGTGCTCAGGGAGGAGGCTGAAGTCACAGTCTATCCGTATATGGATCGGCAGATCAGCGTCGACGAGCTCGTCGCCAATGCCAAGCGCAGCGACTGGCTGTTCGTTCTGCATGAGACCAACGTGACCGCAGACGTGATCAACGCCAATCCCAATCTCAAGGGCATCGGCGCGATGGCGTCGAACAATCCGCTCGTTGACATGGAAGCGGCGAACGCGCGCAAGATTCCGGTCATCATAGAAGATCCCAAGATCACCTTTCCGGGTGTGGCGCCCACGACCGCCGATCTCACCATGGCGATGCTGCTCGGCCTCGCTTACCGGCTGGTGGAATCCGATCGCTATACCCGAGCCGGCAAATTCCGCCAGGAGCAGACCATGGCGCTCATGGGCGTCGGCTGCCCGGGCAAGACCGTCGGCCTTGTCGGCATGGGCAAGCTCGGCGAAAACATGGCGCCGCGCATTCGCGCCTTCGGCATGCACACGGTCTACACCAAGCGCACCCGCTTGGCGCCCCGGCGCGAGCAGGAGCTCGGCCTCGAGTGGACGCCCGACTTGGACGACCTGCTCCGGCGCAGCGACTTCGTCTGCTTGGTCTGCGACTACAATCCGACTACGCACAAGCTCATCGGTAAGCGCGAGCTTGCGTTGATGAAACCTGAGGCGTTTCTGATCAACACCGCGCGCGGCCGCATCGTCGACGAGCCGGAATTGATTCAGGCGCTGCAGGAAAAGCGCATTGCCGGCGCCGGGCTCGACGTCTATTGGAACGAGCCACCGGTCACCCAAGATCCATCGGTCCCGGAGGAGCTGTGCAAGCTCGATAACGTCATCCTTGCGCCACACAACGGCGGTGCGACCTGGGACGTACGCGGCCGCAAAGCGATGTCGGTCGCTCAAGGCATGGTGGCAATGATGCGTGGCGAACGTCCCGCCGCGCTGCTCAATCCGGAAATCTATGAAGGCCGGTAGTCCGAGGGCGCGCCATCCGCCGCATCTGCCCGCCGCGGAGAGAAGCGGCGCTGTCTCAGGTTCGTCCGCCGGGGTCCGTCTCCACATAGCGGGGAAAGACTGCAGCCGGTGGCGGCAGCTTCGCGCCCGCAGCGATCCGGTGGCCGCCGCCGAGCGTCGCGAACTGCCGTTCTTCAGCAGGCACCGCCAATAGGTCGAGCAGTTTGCCGGCCGAGGCCGGAATGAACGGCTGGGCCAATATGGCGACCTGACGAATTACCTCAGCGGTCACGTACAGCACGGTGCCCTGTCGCGCAGGGTCCGTCTTGGCAAGCGCCCAGGGAGCTTCGCCGGCGAAATAGCGATTGGCCTCGGCCACCACCGCCCATATCGTGTTGAGCACTTGGTGCAGCGCCTGCGCCGTCATGGCATCTCGCGCCCTGTCGATCATCGCGTCAGCGGAGGCAAGAAGCGTTCGGTCGGCGTCGCTGAAAGGACCCGGCGCCGGCAGCTCGCCGCCGAGCTGCCTCGCGATCATGGTCAGCGAGCGTTGCGCCAAGTTGCCAAGATCGTTGGCGAGATCGGCATTGATGCGCGCAACGATCAATTCGTGGCCATAATTGCCGTCCTGTCCGAACGGCACCTCGCGCAGAAAGAAATAGCGCAGCTGGTCGACCCCATAAGCATCGACCAGCGCGAACGGATCGATCACGTTGCCGACTGATTTCGACATCTTCTCACCGCGATTGAACAGAAAGCCGTGGGAGAAGATGCGGCGCGGCAACTCAATGTCCGCTGACATCAGGAAGGCCGGCCAATACACCGCGTGGAAACGGACGATGTCCTTGCCGATGACGTGCAGATCCGCCGGCCAGTAGCGGCGGAATTTCTCCGACCCTGTATCGGGAAATCCGACCCCGGTGATGTAGTTGGTGAGCGCATCGACCCACACATACATGATGTGTTTCTGATCACCCGGTACCGGTATGCCCCAGTCGAAGGTGGTCCGGGAGATAGAAAGATCCTGCAGGCCGCCGCGCACGAAGCTCAGGACCTCGTTGAAGCGCTCCTTGGGCAGCACGAAATCCGGATGTGCGGCATAGTGGTCGAGCAGCCGCCGTTGAAAGGCGGACAGGCGGAAGAAGTAGCTGTCCTCCTCCACCCACTCGACCGGCGTGCCTTGCGGCCCAAGCCGCACCCCGCCTTCAGTGAGCCTGGTCTCGCTCTCGTCGTAATAAGCCTCGTCGCGCACCGAGTACCAGCCGGAATACTTCGACTGATAGATGTCGCCGGCCGCGTGCATGCGTTCCCAGATCGCCGCCGAGGACAGGTGATGCCGCCGTTCGGTGGTGTGGATGAAATCGTCGTTGGAGCAATTCAGCCGCGCGACCATCTTCTCGAACAGCGGCACATTGCGTTCGACGAGCGCGCGCGGCGTCAAGCCCTCCTTGTTGGCCGTCTGCAACATCTTGATGCCGTGCTCGTCGGTGCCGGTCAGGAAAAAGACGTCGTAGCCGTCGAGACGCATGAAGCGGGCGATCGCGTCGGTGGCGATCGCCTCGTAGGCGTGGCCGATATGTGGCGGGCCGTTGGGATACGCGATGGCCGTGGTCAGGTAATAGCGCCTCCCGGGCTTTGGCGCCGCGTGCTTCCTCGCGCCCTCCTCCACTGCGGGAGCCTCCTGGCCCTCCGGCTGCGATTTGGTCTTCGCTTTGGCGCTCGTCTCGGCTTTCTTGGCCAGCTTGTTATTGGTTCGCGGGACCTTCTTCTTGGCATTCCTCCTGGTCACGCGCTTCCCGGTCGCCTTGCCCTTGGTGGCCTTCTTGGTGGTTTTTTTAGCCTTCTTCCTTGATGGCGTCTTTTTGGCGCTCGCTTTCTTCCCGCTTCCCGCGGCTTGTCCCTTCGCTTTGGAGCGACTCTTCGTTTTCGTGCGCTTGGTAGCCATGTGGCGTGTTCCGGAAAGCGGCGTGTGCCAAAAACGTGGATGGCCGGGACTTGGCCCGGCCATGACTCGTGACATGATAGGTATCAACCGCGGGCGGCCTCGGCAAGCCAGCCGAAAACCTTGAACACCAGCGGCTTCCTCTCAAGATTATACAGGTCGACGTCACGCGCCGCGGTGTTGATCGCGTCCCAGGCGCGCGCGAGCGAAATCGGGCGGCTGCCGGTGCGGGCTTCGGCGGCAAGGCGTGTCGAGAGCCAATCGCGGACCGCATCTATGAACGTCGCCACCACCAGCCGATCGGCACGCTCGACACTCTCGCCCAGCGCATGCAGAGCGCGCGGATCGGTCGCCGGCAGCAGCTTCAGGAGCTCCATCACGCGCTCACGTACGCTAAGAAGCGGTCCACCAAGAAGAGCGACGGCCTGCGCTACGCTGCCGCCAGCCGCAGCTGCAGCCGTCGCAATACCAGGGTCATCGGCGGCGCGACCAAGCGCAGCGGCGACTGCACGGGCTACATCGGTGGGCGACAGTGGGCGCAACAGCAGGCGGCGGCAGCGCGAGCGGATGGTGGCAAGCACTCTTCCGGGCGCGTGGCTGACGATCAGGAACAGGCAGTTGCGCGGCGGCTCCTCCAACAGCTTGAGCAGCGCGTTGGCTCCGGCGGGATTGAGCTCGTCGGCGGAATCGACCAGCACCACCCGCCATCCCGCATCACCAGCGGTAGAACCCAGAAATGGCACCAGCTTCCTGACATCCTCGACCGCTATGACGGTGCGCAGCGCCCCGCTCTCGCCCGAGCGCCGCTCCAGCACCAAGAGATCCGGATGCCCCTGGGCGCCGACCAAGTGGGCCACGCGATGGCCTTGCGGCAGCGCCAGCGAGCGGGCGTCCTGTACCTCGGCGAGCGAGTGATCCGGATAGGCGAGCACGAAGCGCGCCACGCGATAGGCGAGCGTCGCCTTGCCAACACCTGCCGGCCCACCGATGAGCCAAGCATGTGGCATGCGCGCGCTACGATACGCATCGATGAGCGTCCGTTCCGCCTCTTCATGCCCGAACCATTGCAAGGTGTCGCGCGGATGCGGGACGGCCTCGATTTGTTCGCTGTCATCGCTCACGACGCTACATCCTCGAGGGTCACCGGAGCAGTCGCGGGATCCAGTCGCTTGACCACAGCATCCCAGACGCGCGCGGCAACGGAAGCCTGCGCTTCGAGCGCGTCGACAAGCACACAGCGGTCCGGCTCGGCCGCTGCGAGCTGCAGATAGGTCTCGCGCAGCTTTTCATGAAACTCGAGCGATTCCGCCTCGAACCGGTCGGCACCCGCTTGGCCCCTCCGCTTGCCGGCCCGTTCCAGGCCGACTTCCGCCGGGACGTCCAAAATGAGGGTCAGATCCGGCTTGAGATCGCCGACCGTCACCCGATAGAGACCCCCGATCAAACGCGGATCGACCCCGCCCATCGCGCCTTGGTATACTTTGGTCGAATCGGCGAAACGATCGCTGATCACCCAACGCCCGCGTGCCAGCGCCGGCTCGATCGTCGCCGAGACATGGTCATCGCGAGCGGCCGCCATCAGGATGGCCTCGGCGTCCGGACCGAGCGATTTCGCAGCCCCCGACAAAAGCACATGGCGGATGATCTCCGCTCCTGGAGAGCCGCCAGGCTCGCGCGTCAGCACCACGCCGATGCCCATGGCCCGCAAACGCTGCGCCAAGAGGGCCGCCTGCGTCGACTTGCCGGTTCCTTCGCCGCCTTCAAAGGTGATGAATCGTCCGCGCATGCCGCGATCTCTCTAAAACCCGATGTAGCGAGAAAGCGGGCGCGTTAAAGGGTGCCATGCCGCCGCCAATCCGCCGCTACCGCGCCGAGAGCATGGGCCCATGTCACAGGCGCTGGATACCGGCACGGAACAGGCCGATCACCAGCTCGGTCAGGGCATCCATCGCCCGGTGGGTGAGATTCCCGGTTCCGACGCTTTCGACGGCGCGCAAGGGCACTTCCAACACCAAGGCCTCGCCGCGCCACACCTTCAAGGTGCCGATCTGCTGGCCTTGCTGCACGGGCGCCGGCACCGGGCCCGAATAGATGACGCGCGCGACGATCTTGTTCGGCACCAACTTGGAAACCATCAGGCTGACCACCTGGTCCGCCGCCAAGGGCACGCTCCCCTGCTCGCCGCCGTAGAGCTTGGCGTCAGCGATCGTCTGCCCCTCGGCGAAGAGCGTCTGCGGTTGGAAATTGCGGAACCCCCATTCGAGCAGCCGCTTGCCTTCGTCGGCTCGCTCCTTCTCGGTCCTGGCGCCCATGACGACCACGATCAGCCGCATGCCGTTCTGCACTGCCGACCCGACCAAGTTGTAGCCGGAATCCTTGATGAACCCGGTCTTGAGGCCGTCAGCTCCGATATTCATGGTCAGCAGCGGATTGCGGTTGAGCTGGTGAATCTTGTTCCAGGTGAAGTCGGCCTCGCCAAAGAGATGATAGTCGTCCGGATAGGTGCGGATGATCTGCCGTGCCAGCAAGGCGAGCTCTCGCGCGGTCATGAGCTGCCTGGGATCGGGCAGGCCATTAGAGTTGCCGAACGTCGATTTCGGCAGGCCTATTTCGCGCGCCCGCGCGGTCATCATCTGTGCAAATTTATCCTCGCTGCCGGCAATCCCCTCAGCAAGTGCAATACAAGCGTCATTGGCAGATTGGATGACCACGCCATGCAGGAGGTCGCCGACCGCGACGCGGCTGTGGATCGGCGCGAACATGCTCGAGGTGTGGGAAGGCGCGCCGCCTTTGCGCCAAGCATTCTCGCTGATGACGAACTCATCAGTCGGCTTCAGCCTGCCCTGCTTGATCTCGTTCAACACCACCTCTGTGGTCATCAGCTTCGACAAGCTCGCCGGGGGCACGAGCTCGTCCGCGTTTTTTTCGTAAAGCACGCTGCCGCTTTCGGCGTCGATCAGGATCGCGTTGGGAACCGCGGTCTGGAAGCCACCGGCTTCCTCCTTCTTGCCCACTTGGCTTGCGGCGGCGGGTGGAGGAGGCGCTTTGGGCCGCTCCTTCTCCTTTTGCTTGGCGGAAGGCGCCGCGGCGGCTGCCCCGATCGCGCAGGCGAGCAGGCCGGCGAGCACCCATTTGCCGACCCGGCCGAGCATCCCGCTTCCGTTCACTTGCATCCAAGCCCGCAGGGGCTGCGAAATCGGGTTCCGACTCATCGGGTCAAGCCTTGGGTCAAATCCGTGCGATGGCCTTGAGAAAGAGGAGCTTTCCCGGAGGCGGCCATCCGCGCAAATCAAATGCGGAATGAATCCGTGCCAACTATACCAGCAAACACCCGGCGACGGAATTGACTGCTGGCGGCGGCAAGGCCAGCACGAGTGGAAAATCAGGGCTAAACCCTGAAAGCGGTTCAATGGTCAATATAGACCACGCGCGCTCATCAAGCCCAAAACGGCGGTGTCATTCCGTCGCGATGCGGGGCTCGCCGGTCCGGTATCGGGGGAGTCCTGGCTGAGATCGCTCAGCCTCTGGTTCTTGGCGGCTGTTGGCTTGGGCGCCGACCGATCTGGCGACGCCGGGGCCGCGGGCGGCGAATTGACGGCGGCAACACTGACATTCGACGACTTCGCGGCCTGATGGGCCGGGCTGCTTCCAAGAGCGAACGGCCGCTCGGTCGGGAGCGGTGTCTCCTCAGCATCGAAATTCGGCACGAAAGACTCAGCCGAGGCCACCATCAGCTGCGGGGAGACCTGCGCAGGCCGTCCCTCCCGCAAGGTGGCAAGCAGCATGCGATCGTCGCTACCCTCGAGCGGCGCACGCCCGACATATTCCACGCGGACATGGGCCAGGCCGTTCTCGTAGAAGCCAAGCGCCTCCGCAGCGCCAATGGAAACGTCGATGATTCGGTTGCGGGCGTAGGGGCCACGGTCGTTCACCCGCACGATGAGGGAGCGCCCATTATCCAAGTTGGTCACCCGCGCATAGCTCGGGATCGGCATGGTCGGATGCGCGGCCGAAATCCCGTGCATGTCGAAAACCTCGCCATTGGCGGTCAGTCGGCCGTGAAAGTCAGGACCGTACCAGGAAGCGACGCCCTCGGCGCGATACGACCCGGCGTCTGACGGGTAATAAGTCTGCCCGTTGACGGTATAGGGCTGACCTACTTTATACACGCCTCCGCCTTTCGGTATTGGCTCACCGTCGGCGACCACCCGCTGGCTATATTTGTCGCTGAACACCCTGCTGGCCGAGCAATCAGCCAAGGCCACGCAGCCCACCAGGGCCGCGCCCATCAGCGCGATGCGCCCGAGATCCCTCCCGCTGGCCCGCCCCATCAAATCCCCGCCACGCCGCCGCCTTGCTTGTCAGGCTGCGACCACCCCGGCCCAGCAAACCCGACATGGCGCAACCAAGTTCCACGTGATCGATCATAATCTTCGTCGATCACATGGTGGCATGGCGCACCAAAGCCAGTATACGGCCGTTTGATCACGGCAGGAATGGGGCGCCGCTCGATAAGCGTTGCGGAATTGGTGAACGGCGGGTTAGGATCAGGTCCAATACAGTCCCGCCGAGGCTTGAACTAATACACGCCGAAGGGGCAAACTCGGTATTGTAACCGGCGTGCCGAACATCTATATCGCACAAGTTCGAAGCTTTGGCCTTGCTTGTTTATGCCCCACCGGGACCCTCTCAAGACAGCGCTGAGTTCGGATTTGCAGTTGCCTAATCGGCTTCTGCAAGGGCATCTACTACGGCCAATTAGGAGACGAGAATGGCGACTGGCACAGTGAAATGGTTCAATCCGACCAAGGGCTATGGATTCATCCAGCCTCAGGGCGGCGGCGGCAAGGATGTGTTTGTTCACATCTCCGCTGTCGAGAAGGCGGGACTGACCACACTCAACGAGGGTCAGCACGTGGAATATGAGTTGGTGACTAATCGCGGCAAGACCTCGGCGGAAAATCTCAAGGTGAAGTGATTCTGTCGCGGGGCGACTGACCATGCGCGCTGTTGCGGTGATCTTGGGTCTGGCATTCGCCGTGATAGCGATCGTCTACTGGACCATGCCTGCCGGTTCGTTGCCGAGCTTCGTGCCCGGTTATGAGGCGGGCTCGACTCTGGTGCATGTGAAGCACGGTATTGCGGCCGCGGCGGTGGCTGCCCTGTGCTTTGCCTACGGTTGGTATGCCGGAGGCGCGCGCGCTTGACGCTCGCATATTGAAACAAGGCTTGCCCCGGACCGAATTCCGGGGCGAGGGGGTGGAGGGGAGCTTCGCGTTCTTCAGCGAAGCTTTTTTTTGCCCGGAGGCTCCTTGGTATAAGCCAGCATTAAGCCGATCTCAGCCAGCTGGGCCGAGCAAGCCGCGGTGATCGGGATCAGTTCTTGTAGAAGCAGAAGGTCTCGGCGTTCACTTCCCAATCACGATCCGGCCAGGGCACGCCATTGCGCCAGAACTGCGCATAGGTGGTCGCGCCGATCTCCTCTTCATTGCCGACGCAGATTTCTCCTCCCGCCGGCACATCCTTCTTGACTTCATTGCCCTGCGTGTCGGTGCCGGTATGGCGGCCGCCGTTGGGGAATTGCACGCATTCGGTCCATTTGGGCCGCAGGCATTCCTGCGCGGAGGCCTTCGACGAGACCATTCCGGCCGCCACGAGGGCGGCCGGAATTGCAAATGCGATCAGCCAAGCCGGTGCGCCAAGCGCGCCGGTCACCTTGCGGTTGATCATCAGCTTGGACGCTTTGGCCATACCGTACCCTGATTGCTGCCGGCCGGCACCATGCCCAAGCCCTTGTAGACGAACTTCTGCACGCGCTTACCCTCGAACGTCTCGGTCGTATAGATGTTGCCCTTGGAATCGACCGCGATGCTGTGCACACCGTAGAACTCGCCAGGCTGGCGGCCGCCACGGCCGAACGACGATAATTCCTTCAAGGTGTCGCGCTCGATGATGCGCACGCGCTCGTTCGTTCCGTCAGTCAGGTAGATGTACTTCTGCTGCGGGTCGGTCGAGAAGGCGATCTCCCAGGTCGACCCGGGGCCCAACGTGTTCTTGTTGAAGAACTCCTCCTTCACGAAGGTGCCGTCGGTGTGGAACACCTGCACGCGATCGTTCTGCCGGTCGCAGACATAGAGCAGGCCGTCATTGGCCAGAGCCACACAGTGCACCGGATTGCGGAACTGCTGGGCAACCGGGTCGCTCGCCTTGTAAGGCCCCGTCGGCGCATCGTCGGGCTTGTGGCCGTAGGCGCCCCAGTAGCGCTTCATCTTGCCGGTGTCGGCATCGAGCACGGCGACGCGCTTGTTGCGATAGCCGTCGGCCACATAGGCCTCGTTGGTCTTGGGATCGACATAGATCTGCGCCACGCGGCCGAAATTCTCCGTATCGTTGCTGCCGCCATTTTTGCCGTAGTGCCCGAATTGCGCGAGGAATTTGCCGTCCTGGGTGAACTTGAGGATCTGCGAGTCCTTGGCTCCGTTCCCACCGAGCCAGACATTGCCTTTGTAGTCGACAAAGACACCATGCATGGATTCGGGCCACTCATAGCCCTGACCCGGCCCGCCCCAGGCGTGGATCGTATCGCCCGCTTGATTGAAGGCGAGCACCGGCGGCGCCGAGCGGCAGCAATCGGCGATCGGCGGATTGAGCTCGGCACCCTTCTCGTTATTGTTGAGCGTCTGGCTGCCGCGATGCACGATCCAGACATTGTCCTGCGCATCGACGGAGGCGCCGATGACCATGCCGAGGATGCCTTCATTGGGCAGCGGCTTCGGCCACAGCGGATCGACCTCGAAGATCGGCACCTCCACCATTGCACCTTCAGCCGTCGCGGCGGAGTGCACCAGGCTTACGCTCGCCGCGATGCCGATGAGGCCTGCGGCCACCAGGCTGCCGTACAAAAGATTATTTCGCCGTTGCGCGGGCTTAGTCATGATCGCCTCCCGTATTCATTAGGATCTTCATTAGAATCGGAACTCTGTTGCGCAGTCGTCCACTTCTTCTTCGCTTTTTTCTCGCAGCTACCATTGGCGGCTGACGAATTCGAGACCCAGCTCCTTCTTGGCCCAAAGCACCATAGGAGTGGTGTTGAGATAGCTCAACACGGCGGGACCGATCACCGCCGGATCCCCATGCTTGAGCGCGGCAACCGCAACCACCACGTCGCATTCATCGTTGAATGCGGCCGAGAGCAATTGCTCACCCGATACTTCGCCGCTGCTGCGATAAGCGCGAATGCGACCTTCCATCCATCCAACCTTGATCGGGCGGCCTTGGTCGAGCGGAGCGATGCCGCGGCTAATCAGCTCGGTATCGGCAACGCGCTCGAGCTCCGCGTCGTCGGAAACACCGGTTGCGCAATTGCAGAAGCCGATCTTCGGGCGGACATAGAGATGGACCTCGGTGTCGCAATCGGCCGCCGCACATACGAAGGCTCTTCCGGTGCCCCATTGATCGACCGGGAATGGCCACTTCACCTCGGTCCAGACCGGTGCAATCGCGGCCGAACGCGCGGGCGCGTGCAAGCCAAAAACGGCCGCCGAGCCGGCGAGGAGCGCCGTTCCGACCACAACCGCGAGCAGGGCCGCCGCCTTCATCGAGTTGCTTTCGCTCCCACCCTTACGGCCGCGGCTGTTCTACCCGCCGCGTTCCCGTTGCGGCAGAGCCTACCATGCGCCGCATGGGCCGCAAAAGGCGCCTCCACCGGTCGGGACATTCACATGTTCTTTTCCTGGAACGGAAGGCTATTTCAGAATCATGCTCTATATTGGCCTGCGGAGAAGGCTCATGTCGCCCTTGTCGTTGGTGCTCAACCTGGTGTGGATCGTGTTCGGCGGATTATGGATGGCGGTTGGCTGGGTCGTCGCGGCACTGATCATGGCCATCACCATCGTCGGCCTGCCCTGGACATGGTCGGCCCTCACCATGGCCTCGTACACGCTGCTGCCATTCGGTCACACAGTCGTATCGCGGGCCGAATATGCAGGGCGCGAGGATATCGGCACCGGGCCCCTCGGCTTGATCGGCAACCTGATCTGGCTTGTGCTGGCCGGCTGGTGGCTGGCGCTCGGGCATCTCATAACTGCAGTGCTTTGGGCGGTCACTATCATCGGCCTGCCGTTTGCCTGGGCGCATCTCAAGCTCGCTGGCCTCGCGCTCTGGCCGATAGGCAAGATGGTGGTGCCGGCCTAAGCGTTATTTGCGTCGCCTGGGCCGAGCTGTCGGTTGCCGGTCTGGCTTGCGAGGGGTAGCCAACGTGCCCGGATCGGCCGCCAGCACCGCCAGGTCGAGCCGCGCGATCGCCGCCTCGTAACCGAGATCGTGCATCACCGGACCCAATTTCCCATCGACCGCCCCCGCCCTGGCTGCGGTTTTTTCGCCGTCCTTGCCGGCTTCCCGGACGCGCCGGGGCTGCGCCGGCCGTGATTTGACGACGAGGCGATGCGGCAGCCAGAGCGAAGCAGGATCCGCATGCTGGTGATCGATCGCAGCCTCAGCCTCGTCGTTCTCGAGCAGCATCAGCGCAAGCGCAAAGCGAATGCTTGGCGACGGTACGTGCCCCTCCATCAGCAGAGCCGCCAGCGCCCCCATATGGCCCAGGCGAAGCTCGCCCATGATGACCTGATCGCGCGCCTTCTCGCGCGCGAGACCTTCCTGCTGCATGAGGCGCGCGACTTGATCGTTCCACGCCTCACGGCTGCCAACCCCGTTGACGAGCCGGCCGCTGCTTCCGTTACCTTTTCCATTAGCTTTGCGCATGTGCACCCTCCCCATGCGAACCCTCCCCGCTTGCTCCAATGGGCGCAACTTGTGGCCTTCTCGTGTCGCGCGCATTGTATTGCCGCGATTGACGCCATCATCCGTACCGCCATACCCTCGCGGCGAGGTCGCAACCGAGGAACGGCGGAGCAAGGCAACTAATGTCGAGAAAGGCTGCGCTCGCGATCCTGTGCGCACTCGGCCTCGCCGCAAGCGCGGCCCGCGCCGAGACGTTGGAAAGCTTCTACCGAAGCAAAACCATCACCATCGTGGTCTCGACCGGTGTCGGCGGCGTCTTCGACCTGACTGCCCGCACGGTCGCCAAATATTTGCCGAAATATATTCCGGGCAATCCGACCGTGATCGTGAAGAACATGCCGGGCGGTGGGCATGTGCTTGCAACCAATTTCATGTTCAACCAAGCCACCAAGGATGGGACCTATATCGGCCTCGTCCTCAACGGCATGCCGCTGCATCAGGTGCTGGACGGCCGCGGCGTGCGCTTCGACACGGTGAAGTTCAATTGGCTGGGCTCTGCCGGCTTGAGCAATCTCATGACGGTCGCTTGGGCGACTTCCGGCGTGAAGAGCATTGAAGACGTCATGACGCACGAGCTTGTCACCGCCGCGACCGGCACCGGGTCGAACGGCTTCATCTTTCCCAATGCGATGAACATCGTGCTCGGCACCAAGTTCAAGATCGTGCTGGGCTACAAGGCAAGCCCCGAGGCCGATCTTGCCATGGAGCGCGGCGAGGTAGCGGCGCGCGCCGGCTTCAGCCTCTCGGCGATCAAGCAGGAGCACCCCGATTGGATCGCAGAAAAGAAAGTGGTGATGCTCGTGCAGGCTGGCGCCGAGCCCGAGAAGGAATTCCCTGACGTCCCGTTGATGCAGGATCTTGCCAAGACTGCAGAGCAGCGCGCGGTGCTGTCCTTGATCTCGTCCCCCATCGCGCTCGGGCGCCCGTTCTTTACCACCCCGGATACACCGGCCGATCGGGTGGCAGCGCTGCGCGATGCTTATGCGGCAACCATGAAGGATCCAGATTTCCTCGCCGAGGCAGAACAGCTCAAGCTCGACATCAAGCCGATGCCAGCCGAAGCCGTAACGCGAATTGTCGCCGATACCGTCAATACACCGGCGGACCTGATCGCCAAAGCCAAGGCGGTGCTGGACGTGCCGGCCGGCGGCGCAGGTGCGGAGCCGGCGAAGTAGGCCGGTCGCCTGTTTCCGGGCGCGATGCAGCGCGGCCCGAGCACCTACACCTATCGCGAAGCGTCAATTCTCCGGTGCTGCAGAACCGGCCCGGGACAAGCGATCCATCTTGGCGCCGATGGACTCCGGCCATCCGTTGAGGCAGATGCAGCGCCATGCTCATTGACCCTCTTCAAGCGACACCGAGGACGCCACCGCAATGACGGAGACTTTGCCAACAATCGAGACGCCGATCCTCATCGTCGGCGGCGGCTCCGTCGGACTTGCACTCGCCTGCGATCTCGGCGCCCGGGGGGTTGCGTGCCTCGTCGTGGAGCAGAACGAGCGCCCCGCCGATCATCCGCGCGCGACTGCGCTCAACGCCCGCTCAATGGAATTCATGCGACGGTGGGGCATCGCCAATGCGGTGCGGGCGAAGGCTGCGCCTCCGGATTTTCCGCACACCGCGCTCTATTGCACGAGCCTCAATGGGTTCGAGATCGCCCGCATCGAGCGGCCGCACCACGGCGGCGCCGAGCCGACCACCACAAGCCCCGAGCGGGCGCAGCGCTGCAACCAGATCTGGCTGGACCCGATCCTGTGCGAGCACGCCGCAAGCTTTGCGATGACCGAGCTCAAGTTCCGCTGGCGCTTCGAGGAGATGCGCCAAGAGGCGGAGGGTGTGACGGCCATCGTGCACGATCTCGGGCGCGACGAGCGGCGGCGGATCAAGACCCGCTATCTCATCGACTGCAGCGGCGGCCACAGCCCGATCCGCCGCGCGCTCGGCATCACCATGACCGGGTCGCCCTATATCGGCTATCACCTCAGCGTTTACGTGCGAGCGCCGCAGCTGTGGACCCACCACGACAAGGGCAAGGCCGCGCTCATCAATTTCGTCGAGCCGAGGGGATTGTGGCGCAACATGGTGACGCTCGACGGGCGCGAGCTCTACCGCTTCGGCCTGCGCGGCAAGGAATTCTACGACGATCCGGACCAGGTCGATGTCGAGCGCCTGTTTGGCGAGGTGGTCGGCAAGGACATTCCGCACGAGATCATCTCGGTCAGGCGCTGGACGGCGCGCAATGTTGTCGCTGACCGCTATCAGGTAGGCGACGTGTTCCTCGCCGGCGATGCTGCGCATCTCAACCATCCGGCTTCCGGCCTCGGCCTCAACACCGGGCTCGGGGATGCGGTCGATCTCGGCTGGAAGCTTGCGGCGGCAATTTCCGGCTGGGGCGGCGCGCGGCTGCTCTCATCCTATGCGATGGAGCGGCGCCCGGTGGGCAAGCGCAATGTCGGCCATGCCGATTTGAGCCACGCCAACGATCGCAATCAGAAGCCCGATCCGGCAATCGCGGCGGATTCGCCCGAAGGGGCGCGTGCCCGCCGCGAGCTGGGCGAGGCTATCGTGAAGGCGCAGACGCGGAAATTCGTCACCGACGGGATCGCGCTAGGCTACCGCTACGAGCCCTCGCCGATCTGCTGGGGCGAGGATTCCCCGCCGCCACCCGACAGCGTCTCCGAGTATCATCCGACGACGCGCGCCGGCAGCCGCGCGCCGCACACGTGGCTTGCCCCCGAGCGCTCGATCATCGATCTCTATGGAAGCGGTTTCGTGCTGCTGCGGCTCGGCAGCGACCCTCCCGATGTCGAGCCCATCGCGACGGCGTTCGCGCACCGGCGCGTGCCACTTGCCGTGACCACGATTGCGGATCCCTTGGTCGCCGCTCTCTATGAGCGCGCCCTGGTGCTGGTGCGGCCAGACGGGCATGTCGCCTGGCGCTCCGACCGGCTACCGAACGATCCGCTCAGGCTCGCGGATCGCGTGCGCGGCGCCGATGCAGCCGCTTTCGATGCCATAGCAAGAAGCGAGGCGGAGCTCATCGGGAGCTGAGGTCGTCGCAAGTCCCCGCAATGGGAGTGCCGCATGCGCTACGAGCTCTACTACTGGCCGGACATCCAGGGGCGCGGCGAGTTTGTACGCTTGGCGCTGGAAGAAGCGGCCGCCGACTATGTCGATGTGGCGCGCGAGGCAAGCGGCCTGGCCAAGATGACGCGGCTCATGAAGGACGCAAAGCATCCGCCCTTCGCGCCACCTTTCCTGAAAGCCGGTAACGAGATCATCGCACAGACCGCCAATATTCTTCTGTTTCTGGGCGCCCGACATGGCCTCGCGCCGCGCAGCGAATCAGGGAAGCTGTGGGTCCACCAGCTGCAGCTCACCATCAGCGATTTCCTGGTGGAGATTCACGACACTCACCATCCAATCGCGTCCGGCCTTTATTACGAAGACCAGCGCGCGCCCGCGAAGCTCCGCGCCGCAGACTTCATCAGGAACCGGGCGCCGAAATTCTTGAACTATTTCGAGCGCGTCTTGGCTGAGAGCGGTGGACCTCATCTCAATGGCCGCACGCTCTCTTACGCCGATCTCTCCACGTTCCAGATCATCGCCGGCCTGCGTTACGCCTTCCCAAAGGCCATGCGGCGGTTGGAGCGGAAAGTGCCGCGTGTCATTGCGCTGCACGATCGTATCGCCGCGCGGCCGCGCATTGCCGCCTATCTGGCCTCGCCGCGGCGGATCGCGTTCAACACATCGGGCATCTTCCGGCACTACGGCGAGCTTGACCCATAGCTTTGCCAACACCGTCCCGCTCGAAACCGCAGGAAGGCCAGCCAAGAATGCCCCCTTAAGAATGCATGGCTCCGGAGCATCGCGTTCCTGATATAACAGGCGCGAAACAGGAGCCATCGCCCTCGCTGCCGCTTTGAGCTATGCGTTGCGCGCAAAGCTTAGAACGCTTCACGACAATTCATGACAATAAGAACGACTCAACAATAAGAACGACTGAAATGCAGCATCTGATGTGCTGCAATAAGCGGCGGAGTGCACGCACGAATGCTACCTGTAAACGTCTGCCACGCATTTGCTGCCCGGGCATGCCTCGGGAATTCAATTTCGTCAATCGACTGATTTGCACCCTCGCGTCAACCCCCAAAAAACTTTTCAAAGAGCCGGAGCCAGAGAGCGCTGCGGGCTCCCTCCCCTTCCACCTTGGGATGCACTGCGGAGATCGGTGAGGCAGCGGCAATCTTCGCGCCGTCGCGACGGCTACTTCTTCACTTTGTCTTCTTCATTGGCGCTGCAAGACACGAGCATCGTGAAGGCGCGCGCATTGCTGGCGATCTGCGCCGCCTTAAGATCAGCGCCAGGTTCAGCAGTCTGGTAGGCCACGCCGCTGTTGTCGAGAAAATCACGGACCGCCCCCGTCTTAATGGCAAAATTGATGTTCTCGGGTATGTCGCCCGTTGCCTTGGCGAAGGCCAACTGGTTAAGCCCTTCCGCAACTATCCCCACCACATTGCCGCTCATGTCGAGCAGCGGACCGCCGCTATTGCCCGGATGAACCGGCGCGCTGATCTGCAGAAAGCGGGTGTCGTTGAGAACTCCGCTGAGCGAGCTCACGATTCCATTCGTCACCGTGAAATCGGACGTGAGCAGGCCGTGAAACGGGTAGCCGATGGCGACCACCGGCTCACCGGAATGCACCGCTGTCCCGCGAATGAAAGCCGCTTCGCGGAATCTCGCCGGCGCCTGCAGCAGCGCGAGGTCGTTGGTTTCATCCGCCGAGACCACGCGCAACTTCATCGGATTTTCTGCTGTGAGGTTGCCGTGAATGTCACCGACACAGTCGGCGATTACGTGATTGTTGGTCAGGATGTAGCCACTCGGGTTGATCAGGAAGCCGGTGCCGCTCACTTCGACAAGCTTCTTCGACTTGGCCGGCGCACTCGGCGCTGCGGCGCCCGTGGAGGCAGCTGAAGCCTGCGTGGGTGGCGCCGCGGGCTTGGCGGCGGCAATTGAGAAGTCCCCGGCAGCGTCGACCCCACTCACTCTGGTCTTGGTCATGCAATTGACGATGACTGGCAAAAGCTGGCTGGTCGAAGTCAAATTAAGCTGGGTGACCTGCCCCTTCACCACGATGGCAACCACGCGCGCTTTACGCAGCTGCTCCAAGGCAGCCGCGGGCAGCACCACCTTGAAAGCGTTGGGCGAATTGGCAGCGCCGAACAGATGGAACTGGGCTTGCCCGTCGAAGGTCAGGTCGACGGCAACCTGTTCGTTAGGGGCGATTTGCAATGACGGATGGCCCAGGCTGAACATCCAGAGCCCATCCACGCGTTGTCCCACGGCAAGGCTGACGCCGTTGGCATAGGCGCTGGCGGCACCACAAAAGGAAAAGGCTCCCGAACTGTCGTCGGTATATGCGCCACCGACCCATGCCCCGACCCGAATGCTGCCGAACGGACCCGCTGCGAGCGCCGGCGCACACCAAGCCGCCGCCAGCACCGAGACGACCAATACACGCAATGCCCGCAACACCTGCCCCTCCCTAGCTACCTCTAGCCGCCGACCAGATAGCGCATTAGTTGCACTCGCAAAAGGTGCGCACAAGGCGGGCCCGCGATCACAGGCCCAAGCCTATGCGCTACTATTTCCGTAAGACGCTGTGTTTGCTATTGAATTATAGTCTGCGCCAAAGGATACCATCAATAGAACATAACGTGAATATTACGTCAAGGGAGGTCAGCAATCAACGTGCCTCTCGTGTATATCTGAAAAGGTGCATTGGCCGGCTTTCCTTCCGCCTAATCTTTCCTTCCAGCCCGATGATGCGTGTTCACCCTGGGGCCTCACCTCACGCTTCTGGGTCTCCGCCGGATGGTCTCACCATCTCAGCAGCTTCCTACCGATGAGGTAGCCCGCTGTGGTGACGATCAGGATCGCGAGCGGATACCAAGCGATCACGAAAAGCGCGCTGTCGTCAGTGCAGTTTGCCGCATAGAAAGTCGCCCCGATGCCACTCGCCGCCAAGCCAGCGACGGCGCCGGCAAGACCAGGGCTCGACGGAGCGCCTTCGCGCAGCGCAACCAGCAGGCAGGCGAGCGGACCGATCGAGAGCAAGGGGATCAGTGTCAGGCAGAAGCGCGCGTTGTGACCAACCAGATTGGGCATCCACTGGCTCTGCGGCAGGACCAGGAGCTCAACCAGCGCGGCGCCGGCCAACAGTGCCGGCGCAATCGCCAGTGCGAGGCCTCTGCGGGTAAGGCTCCCACCCGGACGGCTGACACTGAACGTCACCCAGAGCGCGGTGACCGCCAGCGCGATGGTCACGACGAATTTGAACAGGAAACGATCGCTCTTCACCGCTTCGGAAATGTCCGGCCGGAAGCCGATTGCTGCGAAGAACAAGATCGCCACTATGATGATCCCGCCGGCGACAGCCGCCGCCAATACGGAGCGGAAGCGCCACGGGACCGAATCCTTCACCAGCAGCTGGACAAGATCGTCAGTCCTCACGGGCGCTACTCCGATACAAAACAGCCAGCGCTTTCAGCGCACGATGCAACGTGACGCGCACCGCACCCTCCGTCATCTTGAGCCTGCCCGCGGTTTCGCGGATGCTGCTGCCGTTGAGCGATATAGATCGGACGACCTCCCGCTGCTGCGGTTTCAATTGCTCCAAGAGCGTATCGATGTCGCGCGTGGAAAGCTCCGGCGCGTGGTCTTCCGCCTGCAGGCTGTCCACAACATCGTCGATCGGCACGCTGATGCGCCGTCCACCCCGCCGCAGAACGTCGATGAGTTTGTTGCGGGCGATCGCGGCGACCCAGGGCCCGATGGGCCGTGATTGATCCCAAGTTCCCCGTTTGAGATGGATTGTGAGCAGAACCTCTTGCACGATATCCTCGACCTCGCCGTCGGGGGCACCCAAGCTCCGACATCGGGAGCGGGCCACAGCCCGTATATGCGGAGCGAGCGACACAAGGAATTGTTGATAGGCGCCTGCGTCACCGGTCATGGCCGCCCGCATCCACGCCGCCCAATCGTTCTCCTGGGACGACGTGGTCATCCGCTTGCTCTTACGAGTCGGAAGCGAAAATTGTTACAGCGCTCGCGGTTCGTGACCGCCCACCCTGCTTGCACCTGAACATAACTCCTTCCAGAGGCGGGAGATTCCGTGAGACGATTATACAAAATCCGTGCACTTTTCCAGGCGGCGCCCCTCTGACCGCCGCGCCCTAGATCTTACCGTCTCAAAAAAATTTTCTTGCACACGTCGTGCTGTAACAGCGGTCTCTCGCGATCCGTATTGCAGTCGTGTCCAGTCCGGGCACGACATTCAAGATCGATCGGAGATAGCTCATGTCCGCAAGAACAGTTGTGACTTCGGCCCTTCTGGCCAGTGCTGTGGCGACCGCGATCGCGTCGGTCGCGGCCGCCGCGCCGCTGACGAAAGCGGAGGCAGATGCGGCGACGGCTGCCGGGAAGCAAAAGTGCTTCGGCGTCGCCCTCAAGGGACAGAACGACTGCGCCGCCGGCCCCGGCACAACCTGCCAGGGCACATCAACGGTCGATTTCCAAGGCAATGCTTGGAAGTTCGTTCGTGGCGGCACCTGCGAGAGCATCGAGGTTCCGGGTGGCAAGCACGGCTCGCTGACCCCGATCAAGTCTTAAGAAACCGGCTGGCGAAAAGTGGAGACGACCATGAACGCTATCTCGCACAGACAAGAAGCATCCCATGGCCGTCTCCGCTTCCCGGCCTTGGACCTCGCGGACCGGGCCGGGACCAGCTTCAAGCACGAGCACCTCGCCGCCATCCTGGCGGAAGGCCCGCGGACCGGCTTCTTTGAGGTGCACGCCGAGAACTACATGGGCGCCGGCGGACCGCCGCATCAGGCGCTCGAGCGAATCCGGGCCGACCATCCTGTTTCGCTGCATGGGGTGTGCATGTCGATCGGCGGTCCGCAGCCGCTCGACCAAGCTCATCTTGCCCGCCTTCGCGGTCTCGTCGAGCGCTACGAGCCGGCGCTCGTCTCGGAGCATCTCGCCTGGTCGACGCATGATACGACCTATTTCAACGACCTGCTGCCCTTGCCGTACACCCAGGCCACGCTCGCTCATGTGTGCGAGCATATTGACGAAGTGCAGAACGCGCTTCGACGTCGGATCCTGATCGAGAATCCCTCGACCTATGTGGCTTTCGCCTCCTCGACGATGAGCGAGACCGAGTTCATCCGGGCGATCAGCCGTCGTACCGGCTGCGGATTGTTGCTTGATGTCAACAACGTCTTCGTCTCGGCGACGAACCACGGCTATGCGGCGCTCGACTATCTATCGGATTTCCCGCTCGCAGATGTGGGCGAGATCCACTTGGCTGGCCATGCCGAGCAGAGCGATGACGAGGGCGAGCTTCTTCTGATCGACAGCCATGACGCGCCGGTCGCCGACGCGGTGTGGAAGCTGTATGAGATCGTGATTTCCCGCTGCGGAGCGATCCCGACATTGATTGAATGGGACAGCAACATTCCGCCATGGCCGATCCTCCGGGCGGAAGCCGCCGCAGCTCAGGCCATTCTCGACCGGTTCGCTTCGGCACATAATGCGGGTGGCGCCCGTGCTGCTTGATCATCCCATGGACAAGCTGCAGCCCAGCTTCGCGGCCGCTTTCGCAGCGGGGCTAACGAACCCGGCGCGCCCGATACCGGCCGAGGTCGTGGGTCCGCGCGGAAATGCGGCGATCAAGCGCTACAACGTGTATCGCAACAACGTCACCGTTAGCTTGATCAATGCACTTGCGGCGACCTATCCGGCTGTCCAGCGCATCACCGGTGTCGAGCTCTTCCGCGCGATGGCCCGTTCTCATATCCGCACCAGGCCACCCTTATCACCTCTTCTGTTCGAGTATGGCAGGGACTTCCCGGCCTTTATCGAGGGATTTGAACCCGCGCAGGACATGCCTTGGCTCGCCGATACCGCGCGCATCGAGCGCGCTTGGCTCGATGCCTATCACGCAGCCGATGCGGCGCCGATGGCTCCGGATGTGCTCGCGGCGGTTCCAGCGGACCGGCTTGGTGACCTGCTCTTCGCGGCGCATCCGGCGGCGCGCATCGTGCGGTCCGCATACCCGGCCGCGACGATTTTTGCGATGAACCGTGTCGAGGCACCAATCACGCCACTCCGTTCGAATGCGGCCGAGGATGCGCTGATCACCCGGCCCGATATGGAGGTGGTGGTACGGCACCTGCCGCCGGGAGGGGCTCTCTTTCTCAAGAGCCTGATCGACGGCGAAACTTTGGGCGCGGCTGCCGCCAGAGCCTTTGCCGAAACGTCTTCCTTCGACCTTCCGGCTAACTTGGCTGGCATGATCAAGGCGGGCGTCTTCACCACCGTTCACCTCGGAGATCAGCCATGAAAGGCGGCAAGTCAGAAGAGCGCGGCGGGGTTGTTCAGCGGCTGACGACGATCATCGATCAGGCGATTGAGATCGTCCGCTGGATCGCGCAGCCATCGCTGACTCAGCTCGTGCTGCGTGTGGCGCTGGCGGTGCCGTTCTGGAAGTCGGGCATCCTGAAATGGGATGGCTTCCTGCAGTTGAACGATACGGCGATCTATCTCTTTACCGACGAGTTCAAGCTGCATCTTCCGGGCGGCCCGTACGATTTTCCGGCTCCGGCCGTCATGGCGTTTCTTTCCGGCTGCGGTGAGATCACCTTTCCGGTGCTCCTTGTGCTCGGCTTCGGGACCCGCTTTGCCGCAACAGGCCTCCTGTTCATGACCGGCATCGTCGAGCTGACCGTTCCGGACGGCTGGCCGATCCATCTCACCTGGGCCGCAATGGCGCTCGCCATCATGGCATGGGGGCCCGGGCGGCTATCGATCGACCATGCGCTGTCTCGCTTGTCCGGATTGCGTATCAAAGAGGCGGCAAGCGCCTGAAGCGACACAGGCGCGGACGGCTTTATGCAGCCGTGGGACGGAGTCGAGACTGCGGGAAGCGATCAGTCGCCCCGATTGACCGGTTGATGGAAGGTGGCGGCTCACGCCCGACGATGATGAGCACTGTGTCTAGCCCATAGCCCTATGATCGCCGAGGCCCGCATCGGCGAGTTCACGGTGGTGCCGACCCTGTGGAACTACGGAGCGCAGTGATGTCTGAGGCGGAGGCTACCAAGATCGAGCGGGAGACCATCGAGCGAATCGCAACCGCCAAGCTCCGCCTACGGTTAGCGGCCTGAAAGCGGCCTTGGCCGACGTCGTGCCGGAAGACCAATCCATAATCCTGACGGTCACGGCTCCCATACGACACCCCGCGAAGACGGCTGCGCGCTGGAAAGCCTGGTGCGCAGCGGCGTCCTCGATGCCGGAGTCAGCGGCACGATTTACAACAACCAGGTCCGCCTCCGCCGCGTTGCGGCCGTCTCGGCGCATATGCCAAGAGTGCTCGGTTTCGTACACAATCCGGAATCGGACGCCGACCTCATCCTGGCCCTTGCCGAGGCGCGTCTGCGCGGGCGGGATTTGCCTCGCCAGTAGCTCACAAGCGACCGGAAGCACCGTAATTTTCATCTTTGGGGTCAACAGGGCGAAGCAGGGTGCCGGGTTGGGTGCCGGGTCACGCCCGACGACGATGAGCACTATGTCTAGGCCAGAGCCCTATGATCCGCGGAACTTAGGGAGCGTCATTGCCGACCCCAATTGAACCGCGACACCGTGCAGCCTCTTGTCTTTCGTCCAAAGTTCTGCCCCTGCCGTTAATGCCACCGCGGCGAGCAGATGAGCGTCGATGTATCCGATCCCGCGCCCGGATAACGCATGACGCTCGACGAAATGAAGGACTTCCGCGTCAGTCGCAACACTGGCATGGGGCAGGTCCGCCAGAGCCTTCAGCACTATTTCGCGCTGATGCAAGTTGCCCAAAGCAAGTTCGCCGATAACGAAGGGGTGCGCCAGAACCCTCCCCGCGTCGAGCAGTGCGGCGAGCGCCTTGTCGCCCGCCCGCAGATGGTCGACCCAGACCGACGTATCGGCCAGGATCACGCCGCGCTTGACCGTCGCCGTGGCGGCGGCGTCAGACCAGGCTGGCTCCCGCCGAGACGCGCCAAGCGCCGCGCGCTCTCGCGCTCGATGAGCGCCTTGAGCGCTTCACGGACCAGGCTCGACTTTTCCTTCAAGCCAGTGAGCGCTGCTGCCTTGGCAACGAGCTCGTCGTCCAAGGCAAGGGTTGTGCGCATCTGCCGACCTCCGCCATCTGAGGCACGAAATTATCATCAAATGATGCCACATTCAATGCCGCCCGAAGGTCACGCCGGCGCGCATCGTCAGCGGCCCGACCCTCTTACCGGCATCTGCTTCTGCGCCGCCTGCGGCGGCGCCATGACGCTCAGGACCGGGAAGGGTGGGCGCTATCGCTACTACACCTGCTCGATCAAGACCCATCAGGGCGAGGCGGGGTGCAAAGGCCGGTCGATCCCGCTGGAGAAGCTCGATAACCTCGTCGCGGAGCACATTGCCGAACGGCTGCTCCGACCGGAACGGCTTGAGGAGATCCCGGCATCCATCCTCGACGGTCGGCAGGAGCGCGCCGAGCGCCGCCGCGAGCACATCACCGAGCTGAACAAGCGCCCCGCCGAGGCCGATCTGCGGCTGAAGCCGCTCTATGACGCCATCGAGGCCGGCATTGCCGATCTCGACGACCCGGCGCTGAAGGAGCGCATTGCGAGCCTCAAGGCGATCTGCGGCCAGGCGCAAGCCGGCGCCGCGCGTGCCGCCGCGACGCTGGAGTCGTCAGGCCAGCAGGCGATCACGCCGCAAATGGTCCAGAAGTTCGCCCGAACGGCACGCGAGCGCATCGAGGTCGACGGCGGCGTGAGCATCTGCGCGCGCTCGCGCAGCGCGTCGAGGTGGCTGACTGCGAGGCCCCTATCATCGGCTAGAAAAGCAGCCTGCTTGAAACGCTGATTGTCGCCGCCAGCGGAAAGCCGGCTATGCCAGGCGTCCGCAGTTCTGTTCTGAAGTGGCGGAAGGGGTGGGATTCGAACCCACGAGGGAGCGTAAACCCCCTGGCGGTTTTCAAGACCGCTGCCTTAAACCACTCGGCCACCCTTCCTTTTCAACTATTTCAATAGCTTAGCAAACGCCCCTCATAGAACGCCGCGTGAACAGCGCCACCCGATTGCCACCCCGGTGGTCAACCCTTGGTCCCGCGGCCTTCCGGAGCGCTGCCAGATATCAGCTCTTGGGGCCCGCCGCCAATGCGGCATTGATGGCGGCTGCCGCCTTGCCGTCGTCTTTGCGAAACAGGTGGGCATATATCTTCAGCGTGATCGCTGGTGAGGCCTGCCCGAGCCGTTTCGAAATGGTCACGACGTCGACGCCCGCATCGATCAGCTGGGATGCATGGGTGTGCCGGAGGGAGTGCAGCGGGACGCCCACCAAGCCGATCTTGTCAGCCACGTCGCGCCACTCGGCGCTAAGGGCATCCGGCGACACCGGCCCACCTTCCAATGTCGGAAACACCAAGGCGTCGTTCTCGAACTTCCCGAGGCCTAGGGCGAGCCGTAGCTCGAGCTGCGCCTTGCGGTGCTCACGAAGCACTTCAACGACGATGTCGGGCAGCGTGATATCCCTCCGGCTTCCCTTGGTCTTTGGTGACTTGAAGCGAATGCCGTGCGCTTTCGTCTCCTCCAGCGCTTCGCGAACCTTGACGATTTTGCGATCCAGGTCGACCATGGACCCATTCCCCCTTGGGGCCGGCCGACCGGAGCGCAAGCAGTTCGCCGCGGCGTAGGCCAGTGAAGACCAGGGTGATGCCGTGCGGGTACATTGGCAGGCCGCGGAGGCTTTCTGGCAATGCCTTCAGCTGCCCCTCCGTTAGGATAATCATTTCCTCGATTCAACCTTTGGCGCTCCCTCCTCGACCGCCACGTTCTTGACAACCATATCATGTCGGGCCGCGTCACGCAGCGCTTTCGAGAGCACGCGGTGAGCATGGCCGATCGTGCGGTTACTGATGCCGCCCTCCCCGTTCCGGGCTGCGTGGTACGCGCACGACTGATCGGCGCGCTGGAAGCGGAGCAAAAGGAAAGCGGGTCATGGGTGCGGAATGACCGCCTGATCGCGGTCGCCGTGCATGCGCAGACCTACCAAAACTCTAAAAGTCTCGCCGATTTGCGCCCGCACCTTCTGAAGGAGATCACCGAATTCTTTGCCACCTACAACAAATTGCGCGATCGGAAGTTCAAGTGCCTCGGGACGGCTGGACCAAAAGACGCGAGCAAAATCGTCGAGCGGGACTGCAGAAATTTCGCAACATCGCAGGAAAGCGGCGTAGTTCCAGGGAGCAGATGACCTGGCGAACATGTACGTCGAGCCTCGCCTAAGGGGAGTAAATCCGGGCGATCCCATCACCGACTTTGTTGTGGAAGATCACGCGGATCATGTCTTCGGCACCTTCTAGGACCAGCCGACAGGGATCGACTGGTCGCGAAAGCATGGCCACAAACCGCTCATCGCGCATGTTCAGAATTGAACGACGAAAAGGTCCCGGATCATTGGCGCGAAGCTTAAATTTGTGGCGGATGGCAAAAGATCGGCCGGCCACCGCGCGGCCACCACATCGTGTCAGTGGGTTTCCAGATCGCATCAGCCTCTTCGCGACTGCGCGCGACCGTGGCTCGGCCGGTGATCGAGAGGTAGGCCTTGGCAGCTTCGTCCACGAACACCAACCCGACCCGTGGATCCCCGCGTGGACAGCCAATCATCGACGCCGCGCCGAACGCGGAAACTGCTATTGCTTGGGCCAAGCGGCGCAAGTCGGAAGCGGTCATCGCAGCCAGCGTTTAGCCACTTGGCCGATTAGCGGTGTCATATCGGAAAGCAGGCGCCCGCCCACGGCAAAGTCCTTCGGCGGGTACGGATGAAATCGAATGTTTATTCCATCGAAGTTCGCCGGCTTGATCTTGAATAATTCGGCCAGGACCTCGGTGAGCCGCCGTGCAACTTTGCGCTGCTGGCCTTCCGACATGTTCCAGTCGGAGACCTCCACCGTCACGTCAACGCCATCGCGCTCGCCCGGCGTGCGAGCCCCGATGAACATCTCATTGTCTCGATATGGCGTAAAATGCACGGTTGTCCGTTCGCGCAATTCCTCTCTGCTGACCGGCGCTCGTGGCATATAGAAGAGATCGATGATCTCAGCCGTGAGGCGTTGAGCAATTTCGCGTCTTCTAGAAGCCGGCAAGTCAGAACACGTGATTCGAAGGTAGGGCATCGTAGATCCTCGGGCCGCCGCCAGCTACACCACGCCACGGGACACGATCCAGGCGCTTTGCTATCGTCCCTAAAGGGCCCTGGCAAATTTTGCCGCCTGTCCCGGTATCGGCGGCGCGGGGCTTTGCGCTGAGCAAGTGACTCAAAAGATGGTCGGCCCCATGGCAGGCGCGTTCTGGCCGTGCCGGCGGCCCCCAATCCTGACACACGTGGCCACGAACGGCAGCGGCTGCGGCCGCATGTCACTCAATTATCACGTGCAAGCGATCCGGGATGGGGTACGATCGGGACCCCTTTCCCCACGAAAGGCTGCGGTCCCGATCGCCACCCCCGCCCCCATGGCCTCGGCGGTTGGGACCGCTCCAGACCATCCACTCCCGACGATCAGATAGACGGCGCAAATTCGGGCGGAACATTGTTCCAATTCGCCACGATCTGCTGTTGATCAGAATGCACGTCCGAATTGATTCGCCCATATTGGAAACACATGCGGCGGGACGAGGAGCACAAGGACGAGAAGGCGCGCGAGGAGCTCGGGACCATGGCGACGTTTGCGAAATGCACTGACGAAAAGGGGCGGACGCTGTGGGTCAACCTCGACAACGCCACCACCATGCAATGGCGCGACACCCCGTCTCCCGGCAATGAGATCATCTTCGTCGGCGGCGCTCTTGTCGTGGTGCGCGAGCGGCCGGAGCAGTTGGCCAAGCAGGCCTAGGAAATCTAGCCTGCAGCCTCGACGAAGGGCGAGCGCGCCGGGGCCCAAGGGACTTGCCAATAACCCCGATCGGAAAGCGCCGGCACCCAGGTGTTCGCAATGGTCGAGGGGCAACCTGCTTAAGTCAGCTAAGTGGCTTATAGGGGCCCGGTCGCGCTGTCAGAGCAGCCGTTACCCTCTTTTTTTTTGCAGCGCGAGGGAACCTTCGCAATCACATGGCATTCCCGTACCCGAACGGGCGAAGGGGGCTTGGCCTGCTGCCTTTCTCGTTCAAGCCCCGCACGAATGGGCGTTCTGGCGGGGCTTTTTCTTTGTCCGTTCCTTGACCGGAGGCCCTCGCCACCACCCTGCCGGAGGCAGTGGGTTCCCGGCGCCTCGAGAATCCACATCCGCTCAGCGACGGCAGCCTGGAAGCACGTGCCAGACCCCATCGGGCGCCCTAACGAAGCCCATGGATCGTGCGGTTGCCGCATTGGCGAAAACTTCCGGATGGTAAGCCGGATTGACGCCATCGAGGCTGCACACCACCACGAACCCGCCGCGATCGCGGCCATGGTCGTCGCGATCGGACGCCATCGCCATACCGCAAAGGATGAGTACCGACCCGATTGCAAGCGACAGACGCTTGGTTGCTACGCTCATCGTTCTGATCATGGCGCAATCTCCTGGTTTTTGTTTGCTTGTTGCCGCACCAATCACGCGCAGCCGTGGCCAACATCGTCCGGTCACTTGGCATCGCGCGAGATGCACCGAAATGTACCACAAGTTGAGCTGTTGCGACATCGCGGCAAGTTTCGGGAATTCACAGCCCGTGCACACAAAAATTTTTGCTGCCTCAATTCCGTTGAAAACGACAAGAACGTTGACTCGTCTCCGAATCCAAGGTGACGGTACCAGAAGCCGTTGATGCAAGTTCCACAATCATCTTTGTGGCTCGCACGAAATCTTCAGGCCTTGCTTCAAGTCCCGCCTGTCTCGCCGTCCCAGTCTCCTGCTCAAGACCATCATCTCGTAAACACAAAGAGCAACCGCGAGAACGCGGATGCACGGAGGACCAAGCAATGCCGCTATTCGCCTGCACCAAGTGCAATTGCGTCGAGGATACGGCGCTCAGCCACTATTGGTCGGCGCGGCTACGGCAAAAATCCGCACTATGCTCCGTCTGCGACCCGGCGCTCGGCAAGTGGCACGGCGAATTTCCGCGCGAATCCGCGCAAGGCTGGATCAGCGATCGCAATGGATTCCTGCTGGACCGGCGATCGGTCGAGCGCTGGCTCGGACAGCCGGTGGCGATGTTCGGCAAGGAGGAGCAGGAAACGGCCGCAGCAAGCAACGCGCTCCGGGCGCATATTCTGTCGCTTGACAATCCTTCGCCCGAGAATGGCACCGCTGCGTGAGACTGCCTGAGCGCCGGCGACACGAAGACTGCATGATCATGATCATGCCCGCATCGCGGGCATGATCGTTATTGTTCCTCAGGTGGTCACCACAGCAAGAGGCGGTGGTATTTCACAAGGGGTGGCGACAGGACGCGCCTCGCCCTGTACGTCACTCCTCGGAGCGGGCGACCGGCTCTTCGTACACTTCGATCTTCGGGAAGGAGAGCACCGCAGCGCCGGTGATCGCCGGCTTGACGCTTCCGGTTGTTTCCGGCTCGGCTTGCGCTGACAAATTCTCGGTGGCTGGCGCAGCCGAGCTCACGGACGGCTCGGAGGCAGGCGTCTCGGAGGCGGAGGCCTCGGACACAGGCTTCTCGAAGATAGATTTATCCGATGGCTCGGAGGCAGGCGTCGCCTCAGAGATCGAGCTCTCGGAAACCGATTTCTCAGAGATGGACGTGTCGGAAGGCTCAGAGGCAGTTGCAGCCGCTACCGCGGGTGTCGCGCTGTCCGCGGTTTCGTCCGCTTTCGCGGTCTCCTGGGGGGCCACGTTGACGATCGCGGCATGTGGGTCGTGCGCATCGTGTAGCAGCAGCGCGTCCAGGCGCGACTTGGTGAGGCAGGTCTCTGAGCCGTTATCCTCGTCGACGGCACAAATGCGGTGCGTATCGATGTGTTGCCAGGACTCGGTCAGCGCGGCCACGGTCTCCTCGAGAAAGACGACCCGCTGCTCGAGTGTTTGCATGGTCTTGGCCGGCACGAGGACCATCTCCTCGGCGGGCGGAGCGCTCGTCTCATCGGCGCGAACCGGCGTGGATCCGGCGAAACCGACCGCCGCAAGCAGGGCGGCGACAGCAAAGGGCCTGGCGGCGCGCAGGCTCAGGGCAGGCATCATCGTTGGCATGAGGTACTCCGGTTGATACAAAACGGGACCGCTCCCTCGGATCTGCGCCAAGGTTGAACCGGGCATCCGAAGGCCAGCAGGCGTGTGTCGAGAAGCGGCAGCCGAAGGGATCATTTGTTCCGGAAGGGGCGTCCCCCTGCCCTTCCATCCCCTCAGAGTTGATGATGGCGGTTGGCGCTTAACGAAACCTTGCGCAATCGCGGCATTTCCGCGACCGAAGTGCGGCGCACCGCCTCGCTATAGGCCGCAAGTGTTGATCCGGATCAATCCTGCTTTGGCATTAGGCCGAAAGCTCGTCCCAGTGATCCTTGACGTACTGGGCGAGCCGCATGAGGTCGGTCAGCGCGTTGCGGGCTTCGACCTCGGTGATGGTGGTCATGGTGGCGAAGCCGGCGCTGTCATGCCAATGAACGAACGGCTGCAGCAGGCCTTCGAGCTGCGCCCCAATGAACGGAGCGGCGTTGTTGCCCATGCGCTTGATGACACGCCGGCGACCGCCGGTCGTGTTGTATTCCACCAGCACCTTGGCGGGGTCACCCATCTTCGCGGTCGCAAGCGAAAGCAGGATCGATTCGGCCGCCCCACCTGCCATCACGCAGGCGGCCAGATAATTGCCGCTGCGGTGCGTCCGGACCGCCTCGATGGCGCGCTGCGTAAAGCCGTCGCCGAAACGGGGACCGAATTCCTGCAGGGCCTGCGCCATCCGGCCCGGATCGACAAGGGGACGCTGGCTGGCATCCTTGAGCCACGTCCGGCCGAACCGCGTGATGCTGAACGTGTCGCCGGAAAACAAGCCGGCATCGGTCGCCCAGCCGCGCGGGGCAAATTCGCCGGGCCGCAGCACGCCGATCCGACAGAGCTCCCACGCTGCGTCGTAGAATGGCTGGTAGTGCCGATCCTCGAGATCTTCGCCACTGACCGGCTCGGGCTGCATCTGCCAATAGCCCTGCACCATGTGCGGAATCCACAGGTCGCCGCCATGGTCCTTGGCGCTCGTTTGCGGCATCGCCGCGAGGTACTTGATGAGGACCTCGAGCGCATCGTCAAAGTGCATCGCCTCGTCTTTTGACGCGGGACGGCCCGCCGGATCCGGATTGAGCATTGCGATGTCCCCCCTGGAATCGACCTCCGCCCCCTGAGTGGCGTTTATCGCCACGAAGGAAGCGAAACCGTCGAACAATTGGCGGCACGCCTGCAAGGTCTCCGGATCGAGCGCCCCGGCATCCTTGGAAGTCGCAACCAGCGGTGTGCCGTCGGTGTGCAAACCGTGTCCCTCTCGCGGTCTTTCAATGCTCACATCTTGGCCGTACTGCGGCAGATATTGAGAAGCGGCCGTCCGGCCTCAAAGCGGGCCAGGTTTTCGCCAAACAGGGCCTTCTGCTGCGGGTAGCCGGACGAGCCGCCCCCGGCAACATGGGGCGAGATGATGACGTTGGGCAGCTCCCATAGCGGACTTGCCGGTGCCAGGGGCTCGGCCTCGGTCACGTCGAGCGCGGCGCCGCCAAGGCGCCCGGCCGCCAGCGCAGCTGCCAGGGCCGCACCATCGACGAGCTCGCCGCGTGCCACATTGACCAGCAAGGCCGCGGGACGCAAGGCGGCCAGCGCGGCCGCATCAATCAGGTGGAAGCTCTCTGGCTCGGAGCTGGTACAGACCACGACGGCATCCGCGATGGCGAAAGCCTCGACAATCCGCTCGCGGGTAAAGACCCGCTCGAAGATCTCGTCGGCGGTTGCGGCCCGGGAGACCGCGATCAGGCGCGCGTCGAAAGCCTTGGCCTTGCGGGCGACCGCGCGGCCGATTGCCCCCAGACCTACGACGCAGACCACGGCGCCCTCCAAAGTGCCGAGCTTGGCCATCATCTCGTCATGACGCCAACGCCGTGCCTGCTGGTTCCGCTGACACTCCGGCAGGCAACGACGCAGCGCCAGCAGCAAGGCGAGTGCATGCTCGGACACCATTCCGGCTTTGACCCCGGTCGAATTGGTCAGGGTCGCCGAACCCGGCAGGCCCATGCGCAAGCCGGCGTCGATGCCGGCGGAGGTGAAATGGATCCAGCGCAGAGTGTCGTCGGCGTGGCGCCGGAGCGCTTCCCCGTAGGCGGCCGAGCAGACCCGATTGCTGGTGACGAGGATTGTGGCGCTGCCGATCTCGCGCGCGATGTCGGCAGGCGAAGCGGCCAGCGCCCATTCGAGCTGCGGAAAGTCGCGCATCAGGCCGGCGATGGGCTCGGTCGGATCGAAGGGGTAGAGCACGGCTTTCATCGGTCCATCATCGTGGTTCTGTCCTTGCAGCTTGCATTTCGCGGGTGCTGCGACTAGCTCGGTCCTTTGTACACCTCATGGTGCGGAGCGCGCCCTCTTGGCGCATGCCTCGATACCATGGCCGCAAGCGCATGCCGTGCATCCATCCTTCGAGACGGCCGGCGAGGGCGCCGGCCTCCTCAGGATGAGGATGATGCCGCGCCCGGCCCGGCTCCTCGGGACGAGGAGACCCGATTATGGCCCAAACCCGAGCGCCGCGGGTGAGCTTCGTCTCGCTCGGCTGCCCTAAGGCGCTGGTCGATTCCGAGCGCATCATCACGCGCCTGCGCGCCGAGGGCTATGAGCTCACGCGCGGCCATTCGGGCGCGGACCTCGCCATCGTCAATACCTGCGGGTTTCTCGACAGCGCCCAGGCAGAGTCGCTCGCCGCCATCGGGGCGGCGCTCAACGAGAACGGCAAGGTGATCGTCACCGGCTGCATGGGCGCCGAGCCCGAGAAGATCACTGCTCACTACCCGGACGTCCTCGCGGTGACCGGACCGCAGCAATATGAAAGCGTGGTCGAGGCGGTGCATCGTGCGGCGCCTCCGCAGCATGATCCGTTTCTCGATCTGATCCCACCCGAGGGCGTCAAGCTCACGCCGCGTCATTACGCATATTTGAAGATATCGGAAGGCTGCAACAATCGATGCACATTCTGCATCATCCCGCGGCTGCGCGGCGATCTCGTCTCGCGGCCGGCCGCAGATGTGCTGGCCGAGGCGGAGCGCCTGGTGGCAGCCGGAGTGAAAGAGCTGCTGGTCATCTCGCAGGATACTTCCGCCTACGGGCTCGATCTCAAATATGCAATGACCAACCACAGGGGGCGCGAGGTCGCGACGCGGCTCGTGCCGCTCGCCGCAGCGCTTGGTGACCTCGGCGTCTGGGTACGTCTCCACTACGTCTATCCCTATCCGCACGTGGACGAGGTCATTCCCCTGATGGCGGAGGGCAAGGTGCTCCCCTATCTCGACATTCCGTTCCAGCATGCGAGCCCGGATGTTCTCAGGCGCATGAAGCGACCTGCCGCGCAGGAAAAAACGCTCGAACGCATCCATCGCTGGCGCAGCCTCTGTGGCGACCTCGCCCTCCGCTCGACCTTCATTGTCGGCTTTCCGGGCGAGACAGAAGCTGATTTCGCGCAGCTGCTGGATTGGCTCACGGAAGCGGAGCTCGACCGGGTCGGCTGCTTTCGCTACGAGCCGGTCAAGGGCGCGAGCGCCAACGATCTCGCAGAGGCCGTGCCGGATGAAGTGAAAGAAGAGCGCTGGCACCGCTTGATGCAGCACCAGCAGGCGATCTCGACACGCCGGCTCAAACGCAAGGTCGGCACTCGCCAGCACGTCATCATCGACGCGATTGGCCCGACCGTCGCCAAGGGACGCAGCAAAGGCGACGCGCCGGAGATTGACGGAACCGTCTATGTGGCGAGCCGGCGACCGTTACGGGTCGGCGAGATTGCAACCGTCAAGATCGAGCGCACCGACGCGTATGACCTGCACGGCACCGCGGTCGGATTTTGAGGCGGAGCGTCTGCTCCAGCCCTGATCATTCCCGAGGCGCGATCAGCTGATCCAGGGTGATCGGGAACTTGCGCACGCGGACGCCGGTCGCATGCCAGACGGCGTTGGCGACCGCGCCCGCCGAGCCGGTGATGCCGATCTCACCAACGCCCTTGATGCCGAGCGGGTTGACGTGGCGGTCGTGCTCCTCGACCAGAATAGTATCGACCGACGGCACGTCCGCATTCACCGGGATATGGTACTCGGCCAAATTGGCGTTCATCGGCCGGCCCGACCGATGGTCCATGATTGCCCGCTCATGCAGGGCGAAGGAGACACCCCAGATCATCCCGCCGTTGAGCTGGCTCACCACCATGCGCGGATTGATGATGCGCCCGGCCGCGAAGGCCCCGACCAGGCGTGTTGCGCGTATCTGCGCGAGATCAGGATCGACCTTGACCTCCGCAAACACGGCGCCGTGCGCGTGCATGGCATAGTCGGACGGAGCTTCGTGGCCGGCGGCCCCGCTCGATCCGTGGCCCTCGACCTGTGCGACCCCGGCGCGCGCCAGGATATCGGCATAGCTCTCGCTGCGGCTCTCATCGTCGCGGCGGAACAGACGACCGCCGCGCGCAATCACGCCGGCATTGCCGGCCCCGAACAGCGGCGAGCGCCGATCATTGGTGGCGAGATCGGCGAGGCGCGCGACCACATCCGCACCGGCATTGTGGATGGCGAGGCCGGCGGTCGCGGTGTGCGCCGAGCCGCCCGCGATGCCGGCATCGGGAAGGTCGGAGGTGCCGGATATGAACTCGAGGCGGTCGATGTCGAGGCCGAGCGCGTCCGCGGCGATCTGCGCCAGCGCCGTCCATGCACCCTGCCCCATGTCCTGGGCGCCGATTTCCATCACGCCGCTGCCGTCGTCACGGAGAATTGCCCTGGCGTTGCCGGCAAACATCAAAGCCGGAAATGTGGCAGTGCCGACACCCCAGCCGACCAACAATCCATCCTTGTCGCGCGTCTGCCGCGGCGCCAGCGGGCGGCGCTCCCAACCGAACCGCTCGGCGCCCTGCCGATAGCACTCACGCAAGGCCTTCGAGGAGAATGGCTTGCCGGAGATCGGCTCGACCTCGGCATAGTTCTCGAGTCGAAAGGCCAAAGGATCCATGCCGCAAGCGTCCGCCATTTCATCGATGGCGCTTTCGAGCGCGATCGAGCCCGTCGCCTCGCCGGGAGCGCGCATGAAAAGCGGAGTCCCGATATCGGCGCGAACGGCTTCATGCGAAGTTGCAAGCGCGCTACTTGCATAAAGCGTATGCGAGATGTCGGAGGCAGGCTCGAAGAAATCGTCGAACCCGCTCGACACCGTCTTGGTGTGGTGCTCGAGCGCGAGCAGCTTGCGGTCAGGACCGGTGCCGAGGCGCAAGCTCTGCCGCGTCGGCGCGCGGTGCCCTACCGGCCCAAACATCTGTTCCCGTCGGAGCACCAACTTGACCGGCCGCCCCACTGCGCGGGCCGCGATGACGCCGAGAACTTGCGGCCCGGAGACGAAGCCCTTGCAGCCGAAACCGCCGCCAAGAAACGGACTGCGAATATGAATGTTATCGGGCGAAATTCCGAAAATGCCGGCAAGGCGGTCCCGCGCCATGACCAAGCCTTGGCTCGGCGTATCGATCGAGAGTGTGTCTCCATCCCACGCGGCCACGATCGCATGCGGCTCCATCGGATTATGATATTGCGCGGCGGTCTCGTAGGTCTGAGCGATCTTCTTCGTAGACGCCGCAAGGCCGGCGACGACATCGCCACGATGAGCCTCGGCCGGAAAGCCGGGGCCAACCGAAGCGGGCACAAAGCTTTCTGCCGCGTCGAGCCCGACATGCACCGGCTCAACTTCATAGCGCGGTGATAGAAGCCTGGCGCCCTCGGTCGCGGCTTCAAGCGTTTCCGCAATCACGACCGCGATCGGCTGATTGGCGTAGCGCACCCGGTCATTTTGCAGGAGATCGAGCCGGAACATGAAGAAATTTGATTTATCGTCCGGGTCCTGCGCGAGCGGCGACCGGTTCGCCGGCGTGATGACCTCGACCACGCCCGGATGCGCTTTCGCGGCGGCGACATCGAGAAAGGTGACGCGGCCGCGCGCTATGCTGCTGACCGCAAGCACTGCATAGAGCATGCCGCGCGGATGATGGTCCGCAGCATATTTGGCTGTCCCGGTCACCTTGAGCACGCCGTCCCGGCGCGTAAGTGACTGACCGATATTCGAGCCGTGCCGGATATGGGCAGGGGCTTGCGTAAGCACGATTTCAGCCATGACTGACAGCTCCGACAGCAGCCGCAAAAGGCGAAGCAGGTAGCGCAGGGGTCCGCTCGGGCGTTCCGGCCGCGGCCAGAGCGAACGCCCGCGCCATCACCCGCCTGGCAAGCTCTATTTTGTAGCCATTGTCACCGGAGGGCCTGGCCTCGGCGAGCGCCGCCTCGGCGGCGCTACGGAACAGCGAGTATTGGGCACGCTCGCCGATCAACAACTTTTCGGCCGCCCGTGCCCGCCACGGCTTGGGTGCGACGCCGCCGAGGCCAAGCCGCGCATCCGCAATTACACCTTTGTCGACGCGCAAGGCGGCCGCGGCCGAGACGATCGCAAACGCATAGGAGGTCCGTTCGCGGACCTTCAGATAGCGGGCGTGGGCGGCAAAGCGCGCCGCTTCCCCCGGCAATCGCACAGCGATAATCAGCTCGCCGGGCTCCAGCACACTCTCACGATCCGGCGCGTCGCCGGGGAGCCGGTGAAACATCTCGAGCGGAACCTCGCGGCGGCCAGCTTTGCCCTCGAGCTCGACGACAGCGTCGAACGCGACCAGAGGCACGCAAAAATCGGAAGGATGGGTTGCGATGCAGTGCTCGCTCCATCCCAATATAGCGTGAAGGCGGTTGTCGCCGCCGCGGGCGTCGCAGCCAGCGCCTGGATGGCGTTTATTGCAGGCGCTCGCGACATCGTAGAAATAGGCGCAGCGGGTCCGCTGCAGGAGATTGCCGCCGACGGTTGCGGCATTACGGAGCTGCGCCGAAGCTCCCGACAGGAGAGCCTCGGCGACCGCCGGGAAGCGGCGCGCGAAATTGCGGTCGTGGGCAAGGTCTGCGTTGCGGACCAGCGCGCCGATGCGCACGCCGCCATCGCCAAGCTCCTCGATGCGGTCAAGGCCCGGAAGGTGATTGATGTCGATCAGTCTGCTGGGCTCGCTCACTCCGCCTTTCATCAGGTCAATGAGGTTCGTGCCGGCGGCGAGATACGCGGCGCCCGGCTCTGCGGCGGCGGCGACAGCTTCGCTTACCGAAGCCGGCCTGACATAGGCGAAGCTCCTCATGCGACCTCCTTCCGGCTCGCCGCCGCGATGACCTTCTGCGCCTCCAGCACCGCTTCGGTGATGCCCTGATAGGCGGCGCAACGACAGAGATTGCCGCTCATGCCCTCGCGCACGCGCTCGGGATCATCACCCGCCTGGCCTTCTTCGATCAGGCCGATGGCGCTCATGATCTGGCCGGGCGTGCAAAATCCGCACTGGAGACCATCGTGGGCGATGAAAGCCTCCTGTACGGGATGCAGCTCTCGGCCGCGCGCCACACCTTCGATGGTCAGAATGTCGGCACCGTCATGGCTGACGGCCAGCGCGAGGCACGAATTGATGCGCCGCCCGTCGACGATGATGGTGCAGGCGCCGCACTGGCCGCGGTCGCACCCCTTCTTGGTGCCCGTCAGCTCGAGCCGCTCGCGTAACAGGTCGAGAAGTGTGACGCGCGGATCATCAAGCGCGATGGTCCGCGTGTCACCGTTGACCGTGAGAGTGATCGAATTACCCATGCTGGTTGAATCCGGTGACGGCGATATTGCGGCAGGTTGGGTGCGTGACTTCAGCTCGTTGAGATAAAGGCTCTGCCTTAACGGCGGTTTCCGACCAGCCACCGTCTGTGTCCCTTGATGTGTGTCAACGCTTGACGGCAGAATGCCTTGTGTCAGCGTTGCCACCGGCAGATACGGAGGCATCCTCCGCTTTTCAAGGGGTGGTCCGTGCCAGCCGGCGGCAAATCTTCCGTAAAGAAGACCCCGCGGAAACCGCGCGTCGACGCCGTCCGCAACCGCGAGCGGGTGCTGGAGGCCGCCAAAACCGTCTTCAGCACCGGCGGCCCGGAGGCAAGCCTTGAGGCCGTCGCCCGACTGGCCGGTGTCGGTATCGGGACACTCTACCGCCACTTCCCCACGCGCGAGGCCCTGTTCGAGGCCGTCTACCGCCGCGAGGTGCAGCAATTGGCGGATCTGGCCGACAAATTGCAGGACGAGGCAGAACCCGTCGAGGCGCTCCGCCACTGGATGCGTTCCAACGTCAACTTTGTCGCCACCAAGAAGGGCATGTCGGCGGCGCTCGCTCTCGCTGCCTACAAGAACTCCGAGCTCTTCGCGCATTCCTTCGATCGACTGACGCTGGCCGTTGGCAGCCTGTTGAAGCGGGCGATCGCGACCGGACAGATCCGCGACGACATCAGCCCGGAAGACCTGCTCCGGGCCCTTGTCGGCATGTGCTACTTGCACGACCAACCCGGATGGCAGGCGAGCGTGCTCCGCCTTCTCGATGTCTTCATCAATGGGCTGCGCATTGAGCGCAAGAATCGCCGCTCCAAGAAGCATTAGACCGAATTCCAATCGATTAGATCGGAACCCGGTCTGCTCCCTCTTTCGTTTGCGCATGTCCTTGTCTAGAAACCGGCATCCACCCTCGCTTTCGCAGGGCATGCTTCTCCAGGACATGCGCTAGGCGGCTGGCTGCAATTGGCCTACCACCTTCACGACGGCGGCGGTCAAGGTCGCGAGCTCATCAGCTGAAATCGTGAAAGCGGGCGTCAAATAAACGATCGAGCCGAACGGGCGGACGAAGACGCCCTCCTCGGTGAAGCGCTCGCGCAGGCGATCGAGATCATCGATGCGGTCGAGCTCGACCACGCCGATCGCGCCCCTGACCCGCACATCCTTGACGCCGCGCAGACCGCGGCAGGGCGCAAGCCCCCGCTCCAGGCCGGTAGCGATATCGGCCACTTGTTCCAGCCGCGGCTCCTGCGCGAACAGATCAAGCGACGCATTGGCGGCCGCGCAGGCAAGGGCGTTGGCCATATAGGTCGGCCCATGCATCAGGGCGTGCGAACGATCCTCCGACAAGAAGGCTTCGAAGACCCGCGTGGTCGCCACCGTAGCGGCGAGCGGCAGTGTACCCCCGGTCAAAGCTTTCGACAGCGTGATGACATCGGGCACCACACCGGCGGCCGAGCAAGCGAACAAGCTGCCGGTGCGGCCGAAGCCAGTGAATATCTCGTCGAAGATCAGAAGGAGATCGTAGCGGTCGGCCAGTTGGCGCAGCCGCTGCAGCACGCTGGCGTCATGGAAGCGCATGCCGCCCGCCCCCTGCACCAGCGGCTCGACCAGGATGCCGGCGATTTCTCCGGCATGCTCATCGAGCAAGCGCACGACCGCGGCTTCGTCTTCCTCATCGCTCGGCAGATCAACGATGAAATGCTCTCCGAGCAATCCGGCAAACAGCGCGTGCATGCCGGATTGCGGATCGCACACCGCCATGGCGCCGGTCGTGTCACCATGATAGCCGCCCTTGAAGGCGAGAAAGCGCGTGCGCCCCTTTATGCCGCGATTGAGGGAGAACTGTATCGCCATCTTCATGGCGATCTCGACTGCGACGGAGCCGGACTCCGAGAAGAAGACGCGATCAAGGTCGCCCGGCAGCAACGCGGCAAGCCGTGGCGCCAGGGTCAAAGCCGATTCATGTGCCAGCCCGCCGAACATGACATGCGGCAAAAGGGCGAGCTGGCGTTCGACCGCGGCGCGGATGTGCGGATGATTGTAGCCGTGGCACGCCGTCCACCAGGACGCGATCCCGTCGATGAGCTCGCGCCCGTCAGACAGGATGATGCGGGAGCCGCAGGTGCGCGCAACCGGCAGCGGCGGCGGCACCAGCTGCATCTGCGCATAGGGCAGCCAGATATGGTCAAGGCCGGCCGTGTACCAATCAGGCAGGGCGGCATCGGCGGTTGAGCGGCGCTTCCATTCCACGGCTGATAAGGTCATCTTGGTTGGCGTGAGATCCCTCGGCAGTCTACAGCCGGGCGCAGGCAACGGAATGCGGAATGCGGTCGCTGGACGAATTCGCCATCGGCAAGCTCGCTTCGCTCGAGCAAGCGAGCCTCCGCCGGCGGCTGGTGGAGACAACCCGTGTCGACGGAATCTGGGCGCTGCGCGGAGGCCGACGCCTGCTGTCGTTCTCTTGCAACGACTATCTCAACCTTTCGCAGCATCCGGCAGTCAAGGCGGCTGCGATCGCGGCGCTCGAGCAATATGGGACCGGCAGCGGCGCCTCGCGGCTGGTTACCGGCACCCACCCTTTGTTCGCGGAGCTGGAGCAGCGGCTGGCGCGATTGAAGCAGACGGAGGCAGCCTGCGTATTCGGCTCCGGCTATCTTGCCAATATCGGCATCATTCCGGCCCTGGTCGGTGCGGGTGATCTCGTGCTCATCGACGAACTCGCCCATGCCTGCCTGTGGGCCGGCGCACGCCTCTCGCGCGCCACCGTGATCCCGTTCCGACACAGCGACTTGAGCCATGTCGAAGCGCTTTTGGCACAGCATCGGGCTCGCAACGCACGTACGTTGATCGCAACCGACGGCGTGTTCTCCATGGATGGTGATCTCGCGCCAGTTGCGGAGCTCGCGCGCCTTTCCGAACGCTTCGATGCCTGGCTGATGACGGATGATGCGCACGGAATCGGGGTCGTCGGCGGCGGGCGCGGCTCGACATTCGCTGACGGCACGCGCGCCGCGGTTCCCCTGCAGATGGGCACGCTGTCGAAGGCGATCGGCGGCTATGGCGGCTATCTCTGCGCCTCGCGACCGGTCATCGAGCTCATTCACAACCGCGCGCGCAGCTTTGTCTACTCGACGGGCCTGCCGCCCGCGACCGTGGCCGCCGCAATTGCGGCGCTCGAGCTGATCGAGCGGGAGCCCGGCCTTGCGGCTTCCCCGCTCGCCAAGGCGCGGGCCTTCACGCGGCGCGTCGGCTTGGCCGAGGCGGAAAGCCCGATCGTTCCGCTGCTCGTCGGCGACGCAGATGCGGCGCTCGCCGCCCAGCGCCTGCTCGAAGCCGAAGGTTTTCTGGTCATTGCCATCCGCCCGCCGACGGTGCCGGCCGGCACCGCGCGCTTGCGTTTTGCCTTCACGGCCGGTCACCCGGACGCCGAGATAGCGCGGCTTGCCGATGTGGTGCGCGGCCGCATTCTCCAGCGCGGCCAAGGGCAGGCCGAGCGGCGCCCCGAGCCGGTTTCCGGTCGCGGCGGATGACAGCCGTCTTCGTCAGCGGGAGCGGCACGGATGTCGGCAAGACCTTCGTCTGCACCGGGATCATCCGGCACCTGCGCAGGCTAGGGCGCGCAGTCGAGGCGCTCAAGCCGGTCGTGAGCGGGCTTGTGCCGTCGGCACTTGCCGACAGCGATCCGGGCGCGCTGCTCGCGGCGCTTGGCCGCCCACTCACCATGGCGGAAGCGGAGCGCATCTCACCCTGGCGCTTTGCCGCGCCGTTGTCGCCCGACATGGCGGCAGAGCGCGAACGCCGCGCCATTGATTTTTTCGAGCTTGCCGCGTTCTGCCGACAAGCGATCGCGGGTCGGCGGGAGTATTTATTGATCGAGGGGATCGGCGGGATCATGGTTCCCCTCGACAGCCGCCACACTATCCTCGACCTGATCGCGGAGCTCCGCGTGCCGCTGCTCCTCGTGGCCGGCACCTATGTGGGCACGATCAGCCACACTCTCACTGCGCTGCGGGTTCTGGCGCAGCGCAATCTCGAGATCGCAGCGCTTGTTGTCAGCGAAAGCCAAGGCAGCGCCGCCACGCTCGATGAAACCGTGGCGACGCTGGCGCGATTCTCCGAGCAGATCGATGTGATCGGCATCCCGCGCCTCGCCGCGCCCGCACAGGAGCACCCCGCGTTCGCGACGATTGCGCGTTTGCTGTAACCCGCCTCGAACCGGTCACGGAACCAGGATGCTTGCTCCGGTGGTTGCGCGGCTCTCCAAGTCGCGGTGAGCTTTGGCAGCGTCCTTGAGGGCATAGCGCTGATTGATCGGAATCTTCACCTTGCCGCTGGACACAACGCTGAAGAGATTGTTGGCGATCGCAAGCAGATCCTCACGCTTGGCCGCATAGGTGTTGAGCGTCGGGCGCGTCGCAAACAAGGAGCCCTTGGCCTGCAGCAAATTGATGTTGAAGGCCTCGATCGAGCCCGACGCGTTGCCGAAGCTCACGAACATGCCGAGCGGCTTGATGCAATCCAGCGACGCCGGGAACGTCGCCTTGCCGACGCCGTCATAGACCACCTCGCACAGCTTGCCGCCGGTGATCTCCTTGACCTTGGCGACGAAATCCTCGTCGCGATAGAGGATTACATGATGGCAGCCATTGGCCTTGGCGAGCTCGGCCTTCTCCTTGGAGCCGGCCGTGCCGATCACGTTGGCGCCGAGCAGGTTTGCCCATTGGCAGGCGATGAGACCGATGCCGCCGGCGGCCGCATGAATCAGCACATTCATTCCGCCGCGCACCTTGAAGGTACGATTGAGCAGATATTCGACCGTCATGCCCTTGAGCATCATAGCGGCGGCCTGCTCGTAGGAGATCGATTCCGGCAGCTTGACCGCGCGCTCGGCCGGAATGAGCCGTTCCTCCGCGTAACCGCCGAGCGCAGAGGTGTAGGCGACACGGTCGCCGACCTTGGGCTCGCTGACGCCGGGACCGACCGCTACCACTTCACCGGCCCCTTCATTGCCGGAGACGAACGGCAGCGTTTGCGGCGGCGGCGGAGGATAGAGACCGGAGCGGAAATAGGTATCGATATAATTGATGCCGCAAGCGTGCTGCTTGATCCGGATCTGGCCCGGTCCCGGCGCCGGCACCTCGATGTTCTCGTAGGTAAGCACATCGGGCCCGCCGGTCTTATGAACCCGCACTGCTGCGACCATGAATCACTCCCTTCGCATTCTCAGTTGCATTGATTTCGCCGTTGCTCCGGAACGGCGGCCGGCCGCATGGTGTTCCAGGCACGCTCAAGGATCAAGCGGGCCTCTGGGCCAATTGATCGCACACGTTCTCAAGTCCTCTCGGTGAGCCCGACCCCGATAAAATAAACGGCGAGGAGCACCAGCGCGCCGGTGACAAATGGCCCGGGATCGAGCCGCGTCGCAAGCGCGTACATGCCGAGCGCCGACCACACAACCATCAATGCAACGGTGAGCCTTCGCAGCCTCGTGACCCGAAACGGATGCAAGAACTTCAAAGGCATGAATGTCGCGACCGCGAGGAGGGTCACCAGCGCCGCCGAAAACCATGGAGGAGGCTTGAGGAGAAACAGGTAGAAACCCGCGACGTTCCACAGCGTCGGAAATCCGCGGAAATAATTGTCGGCGGTTTTCATGCGTCGGTCGGCGAAATAGATCGCCGAGGTCATCACGATCACGATGCCGGCAAGCGCTCCAAGCACCGGCGGCAGCAATCCCCCGGTCGCGATCGCATAAGCCGGCACGAACACATAAGTAGCGAAATCGACCACCAGGTCGAGAACGTCGCCGGACCAGCGCGGCAACCGCTCCGCCACCTTGATGGCACGCGCGATGCTGCCATCGACACCGTCGACAACGAGGGCCAGCCCGAGCCAGAGAAACATCACGTCGAAGGCACCCCGAACGGCGGCTATCAGTGCCAGAAGGGCGAGCCCCGCTCCCGATGCGGTAAGCACATGGACCGAGAAGGCGCGGGCATAGGTCAGGAATGTCAATTTGTTATGCTCCGTTCCTCAACCCGCAGCTAAGATAAGCCCCGAAATAGCAAGACCAAAATGGTGGCGACCCATAGCATGAACAGCCATTCGGTGGAGGTGGTCATTGTTGGCGGCGGGCCGGCGGGCCTTACGGCCGCCATCGCGCTTGCCGGCGCCGGCGTCCAGGTGGCGCTCATCGCCAAATCCGCCGGCGCCGCCGACAACCGCACGACCGCCCTGTTGGCGAGCTCCGTTACCGCCCTCGATGTGCTCGGAGTGTGGCCGCACTGCCGCGCACAGGCCGCGCCCTTGCGCGTCTTGCGCATCATCGACGACACGGGACGGCTGCTGCGGGCCCCGGAGGTGCATTTCTCAGCCGACGAGATTGGGCTCGACGCTTTCGGTCAAAATATCGAAAACCGCTTCCTCGTCGCGGCACTCGAAGCCCGCGCGCGGATGCTGCCCGCGCTCACATTCATTGCCGATAAAGCGCGAGCAATCCGGATCGAGGAGGATCACGTAGCGGTCGAGCTTGGGAGCGCGGGCACGCTGACGGCCCGGCTGGCGATCGGAGCGGACGGACGCAGATCACTGTGCCGACAGGCCGCCGGCATCGCGACTGACGCGCGGCACTATCCGCAGACCGCCCTCACCTTCAATCTTCGCCACCAGCGGCCGCATCGGGAGGCTTCGACGGAGTTTCACACCGAGGATGGCCCGTTCACGTTGGTGCCGCTGCCGGGACTGCGCTCTAGCCTCGTGCTTGTGACAAACCCGGGCGGGGCTGTGCGGATCGGCGGACTGTCAAACGGCGAGCTTGCGATGGATCTTGAACGGCGGTCCCACTCGATCCTGGGCACGATCGCGCCGGAAGCCGGGCATGGCGCATTTCCTCTGGCAATCGAAACCGCCCGACGCTTTGCGGTGGGGCGGGTCGCCCTGATCGGGGAAGCCGCCCACCTGTTGCCGCCGATCGGCGCTCAGGGCCTCAATCTCGGTTTGCGAGATGCTGCCGCCATCGCCGAGCTCGTTGTCGCAGCGCGACGGGCAGGCTCTGATGTCGGCGCGGCCGATCTGGCGGATCGGTATGACATATCGCGACGTGCCGATGTAAGCAGCCGCGCGCTCGCCGTCGATCTTGTCAATCGCAGCCTGCTGACGGACTTCCTACCCATGCAGGGAATGCGAGGCTTGGGCCTCTTTCTGATGCAACATGTCGGTCCGCTGCGCCGCGCTGTCATGCGCGAAGGCGTATCACCGGCTGCGGCGCAGCCACGACTTATGCGAGGAGAGGCGTTGTGATCAGGATCGCCGCGAATGGCAATCCAAGCAAAACAGGCCCTGCTTGGCGCACAACTTGCTTGAGAAAATTGGGCCGAGACTCGCGTCAAGCCGCCCGGTCCCAGGATCTCATAACCAGGATATCATCATGAAGCTGCCGCGCAATTGGATCAAGCCGCTGGCGATCGGGGCGCCGACACCGTTGCGCGAGCTCCCGGTGCGGCTCGAGCGAATGATCCATTTCATGCCGCCGCATATCGAGAAGCTGCGCCGGAAAGTTCCCGAGCTCATCACCCAAGTCGACGTGATCCTGGGCAATCTCGAGGACGCTATCCCCTCCGATGCCAAGAAGGCGGCGCGAGATGGCTTCATCGAAATGGCGAAGGCCTGCGACTTCGGGGCGACCGGGCTGTGGACGCGCATCAACGCGCTCAACTCACCCTGGGCGCTCGATGATGTGGTGGAGATCGTTGGGGCGGTCGGAAACAGGCTCGATGTGGTGATGCTGCCGAAAGTCGAAGGCGCGTGGGACATTCACTATCTCGATCAGCTGCTGGCGCAGCTCGAGGCCAAGCACCAAGTCGGCAAGCCGATCCTCATACATGCCATTCTGGAGACCGCCGAGGGGGTGCAGAACGTTGCGTCGATCGCGGCCGCATCGCCGCGCATGCACGGGATCAGTCTCGGCCCCGCTGACCTCGCGGCTTCGCGTGCCATGAAGACGACGCGCGTGGGCGGCGGCCATCCGGATTACAAGGTGCTCGCCGACGCCACCGGCTCGGGCGGCGAGCGCAGCGCATTCCAGCAGGATCTCTGGCACTACACGATCGCCAAGATGGTTGACGCCTGCGCGGCCTGCGGCATCAAGGCCTTTTATGGCCCGTTCGGCGACTTTGCCGATCCGGCCGCGTGCGAGGCCCAGTTTCGCAACGCTTTTCTGATGGGCTGCGCGGGAGCGTGGTCGCTGCATCCCACCCAGGTCGGAATCGCCAAGCGCGTATTCTCGCCGGATCCGGCCGAGGTCGCGTTCGCCAAACGTATCGTCGAAGCGATGCCCGATGGCAGCGGCGCCGTCATGATCGATGGCAAGATGCAGGACGACGCAACCTGGAAGCAGGCCAAGGTCGTCCTCGACCTTGCCCGCCTGGTGGCCGCCAAGGACCCGGACATGGGATCGCGCTATGGGCTTTGAGGCTGGCGCAGGTCCGCTTCGGAAAAATCAGCAACCGTTCGGCCGGAACATTCGCTAGAAATACCGGCGATCCTGAATTAGGCGCATGAGCATGAGCAAGACACGCATCGCCCGCTTCAAGCTCGGCCAGGTGGTCCGCCACCGTGTATTTCCGTTCCGCGGGGTTGTCTTCGATATCGATCCAGAGTTCAACAACACCGAGGAATGGTACCAGTCCATTCCTGCCGAGGTGCGGCCGCACAAGGACCAGCCGTTCTATCATCTTTTCGCCGAAAACGCGGAAAGCGAATATATCGCGTATGTGTCCGAGCAAAATCTGTTGCCCGACACTTCGGGCGAGCCGGTGCGGCACCCGCAGGTCGCCGAAATGTTCGAGAAGGACCGCGATGGCGGCTATCGGCCGCGTGTGTCGTCGCTCAATTGAGCTGAAGAGGCGAAGATTTCTGACCTGGACTTTGCCGATGGCCCGCCTGCAAGGCGAGCCAAGGCTTCTGCCGCGATGCGGAATTGGCAGGAGACACGCCCCACCTCCGGGCGGCGCTATTTCGGCGCTCCTTGTTGCTGCTGCTGTTGCTGTTGCTGCTGTTGTTGTTCCTTCTCGAATTTAGCTCTCATTTCTTCCTGCATCTTTTTCTGCCGCTCCTCGAGCACTTTGGGATCGGTCGGCGGCCCGTCGTAAGCCTTGCCAAAATCCGCTAGTGGAAGCGGCAGGCTGACCATCTGCCCCATGATGCCCTGCACAACCATGGTCTGCCCCTTGCGCAGCTTGCCAAGCAATTCCCCGCTCACCTCATAATCGGCGATGCAGCCACCCGGATGGCACATCGTGAACGGCGCATTCAGCGGCTGGCCCTGATCAATGACCAGCCGCGTACCGGGCGGGATTTGCACCCCGAGCGGCAGCGTGACGCGGAGAATCTTGTTGGGCGCGCCTTCCGGCTCGATCAAGGTGGCGCCGACCGCCACTGTTCCGTTGTCGAAGCGTCCGTCCTTGCCCGTGAAGCAAACCTGTTGGTTATTGGCTTCCTGGTTCTTCACACAGACTTTAGTCCAAGGCGTATAAGTGATCGGCGGAATTTCGGGCGCCGCGGCGGTGCCGCCGCCCGCCGGCGATGTTGCAGCCTTGGGCTGCACCGCCGGAGCCTTGGGCGCTTGGCCCTTGGGGGCCGTTTGCGCGACGGCCGGCGATCCACCACACAGAATGGCGACAGCCGCAGCGATCATTGCAGCGCACCCCAGCGCGGCCGCTTGCGGCGCGTGCCGACGCGCGCGCGCAGCGCTTCGGGCCGGCGCGAAGGCAAAACAGACTTTCATGACAAAACCCCTTCTCCTCGTCGCTTCCGACGCCCCCCGCGTGATGCGGCCGTCGCCTGTGTGCAATCGCAATAAAGCATGACCAGCAGTGCGGAAAAAGCCTGCCCCCTCGCCGAAAGCGAGGAGACCCAAATCGTCACCAGCACGACCGGCCGCAGCTCCCAATCGCGGCTGCGAGCACGGCAATGTGGTCATCGGGTCGCCGGCTGCTGGCCCTCCAGCTTCTTGCGCGCCTCCTCGGCGCGCTTCTGCAGATCATCCTGCAGCTTCTTCTGCTGCTCCTCGAATGTTTTCGGATCGGTGGGCGGGCCGTCATAGGCCTTGGCGAAATCTGTGAGCGGCAAGCCCAGGCTGAACAGCTGGCCCTGGCTGTTAACGCCTTGCACAACCAGGCCCTGGCCCTTCTTCAACTTGCCGACCAGCTCGGCGCTGGCCTCATAATCAGCCACGCAACCATTGGCGAAGCAAAAGATATACGGCGCGTTCAACGGCTGGCCTTGATCAACGATCAAACGGGTTCCCTGCGGCAGCAACATTCCAAGCGGCAGAGTCACCCGCAAAATCTTCTTGGAATCAGGTGCCTCGGGCTCGATCAACGCCGCCGCCACCGCCAGGACCCCTGAATCGATACGGCCGTCTTTTCCCGTCACACAGACCTGCTGGGCATTTGCTTCCTGACCCTTCACACAAAACTTCGTCCAGGGTGAGAAGATGAGCGGAGGCTGCGAGGGCTGCGCGGCCTCGGCGCTCGGTGCCGGCGCGGTTTCGCCGGCAGGCTTCTGCTGCGCCGCGGCGCCGCCCTTTGTGGCTGCCGCGGGCGGCTTGCCTGGCGCCCCTTTGGGCTGCGACTGGGCGAACGCAGCCGACCCGACTGCAGCGGCGATCAGGGTCGTCGTCAGCAGGGAAGCCAAGGCGCGGACAGGCAGCCCCGTCGATCCGGATGCGATCCGAACTTGCATGATAGAATCCTTTGATCCCTTTGAGGCGTTGCTGCTTTTGGAGCTTATGTGGCTTGGGAATGCATCCGCTTTCCGTTCTCCGCGCCGCCCCCGCCGGGTCGAACGGGCACCCCTCTTGCAGCGGCTGTGTCGGCATCAAATACGGCAGGAGCGTGACGCATACGGCGCCCCAATACCTCGATTGCCGTGGGCGATAAAGCAATGGGCCGCAAAGACGGCTCGGGAATAATCGTGATAAGTGGCATTATCCACTTTCACTCGCAGCCCAAGCGTCACCAAGCTCATGCGCTCCGCCCGCGGCCGAAAACAAGGCCGGCAAGATGGATTTGTCGACCCGTGACCTTATCCACAACGTTCCGCCGCTTCGGCCACCCTCGTCCTGCATATGATTCCGTCGGAGGGACATTTACACGGCTGGCTGTTGTTGTTTCTCTCGGCCTTTGTATCAGTTGCGCGACCGCAGCAGCTGACAGCGGCCAAGCGCGCTACGCCATCGCGATGCATGGCGAGCCGGCCCTGCCTGAGGGCTTCCAAGCAGCCCGCTATGTCAATCCGGATGCGCCCAAAGGCGGCCGCCTGGTGGAGGGCGTGCTCGGCAGCTTCGACAGCCTCAATCCTTTCATTGTCAAAGGCCTGATGGCCCAAGGCATCCGCAGCCCGTTCGTCAGCGGCAGCAACATCGTCGCCGGTTACGTCGTCGAGAGCCTGATGGCGCGCGGCTATGACGAGCCCTTCACGCTCTATGGCCTCATCGCCCGCACCGTCGAGACAGACGCAGCCCGCAGCTACGTCACCTTCAATCTCGATCCGGCCGCGCGCTTCTCCGATGGAGTGCCGGTGACGCCGGAGGACGTCCTGTTCTCCTGGCAATTGTTGCGCGATCACGGCCGCCCCAACCACCGCCTCTACTACAGCAAAGTCGCCCGTGCCGAGATCATCGGCGAGCGCGCGATCCGCTTCGATCTTACCGGCAGCAATGACCGCGAGCTGCCGTTGATCCTCGGCCTGATGCCGGTGCTGCCCAAACACGCGATCAATCCGGAGACTTTCGAGGACAGCACACTGGTGGCCCCGATCGGCAGCGGGCCGTATGTGATCGGCAAAGTCGAGCCGGGCAAGAGCGTGACGCTTCAGCGCGATCCCAATTACTGGGGACGCGATCTCCCCATCAATCGCGGCTTCTGGAACTTCGATGAGATCCGCTTCGACTATTACCGCGATGCGAATTCGTATCACGAGGCATTCAAGCGCGGGCTTTTCGATCTTCGCACCGAGACCGATCCGGGACGATGGCAAACAGCCTACGACTTCCCGGCCGTGCGGGACGGGCGGGTCGCCAGGGAGAGCTTCGGCAATGGCCTGCCCAAGGCGAGCTCTTTCTATGTGTTCAACACGCGCCGCCCGATCTTCGCGGACATGCGCGTGCGCGAGGCGATCTCATTGATGTTCGATTTCGAATGGATCAATCACAATCTGTTCTATGATCTCTACCGGCGCAGCGGCAGCTATTTCGAGGGTTCCGAGCTTTCGGCACGGGGGCGTGCCGCAGACCCCGAGGAGCGCGCGCTGCTGGCACCGTTCCCCGGAAGCGTGCGCCCCGATGTGATGGACGGGACCTGGGCCCCGCCAGTCAGCGATGGCTCCGGCCGCGATCGCACCGAGCTCAAGCGCGCACTCGATCTATTGTCGGCGGCCGGGTACGAACTGCGCGGCGGCGAGCTCATCGAGGCGAAGACCGGCAACCCGTTCACCTTCGAGATCATGGTCGCGATCCGCAACGACACTCAGGACGAACAGCGCCTGGCGCTCGCTTTTGCCAGCAATCTCAAGCGGGCGGGAATCACCGCCAAGGTGCGGACCGTCGATGCCGTGCAGTTCGAGACCCGGCGGATTTCCTTCGATTTCGACATGATCCAGAACCGGTGGGACGAGTCGCTCTCGCCAGGCAATGAGCAGGCCTTCTATTGGAGCTCGGCCGCTGCCGACCAGAGCGGCAGCCGCAACTATATGGGGGTCAAGAGCCCGGCCATCGACGCCCTGATCGGGGCTCTCGTCGGGGCCCGCCGACGTTCCGACGTGGTGGCGGCGGTGCGCTCGCTCGACCGCGTGTTGATATCGGGCACATATGCGGTGCCGCTATTCTATCATAGGGATGACTGGGTCGCCTATTGGACGCGAATTCGGCATCCTGTGGAGACGTCCGAATCAGGGTTCCTGCTGGAGACATGGTGGCAGCAGCCGAAATGAAGCCGAGACCGGGGTCAGTGTTGTGATCCTCGACAACCTGACGCAAGCGGCGGTTCCGAGCGTCGATTCCACCTTCGACGATCTGTTTCGCGCGGCCGCCGCGCGGCACCCGCAGGCCATTGCGCTTGCCGACCCGCCCGACCGCAGCCGCGTGACCGATGGGGCACCACGCCGGCTCACCTACGCGGAGGCGGATCGCATGATCTCCGCCATCGCCGTGCGGCTGCGCCGGACAGGTCTGCAGCCTGACGCGGTGGTCGGCCTGCAAATGGCCAATACGGTCGATGGCGTGCTGGCATTCTTAGGAATATTGCGCGCCGAGCTCATCGCGATGCCGGTGCCGCTGTTGTGGCGCCGGGCAGATGCGGTGGCCGCCATTCGGCGTGCCGGCGCCAGCGCATTGGTGGTCTCGGGCCGCATCGGCGCGACAGACTATTTCGATCTCGCGATCAACGCGGCGGCCGAAGCGTTCACAGTGCGTCAGGTTTGCGGGTTCGGACCACGCGCTCCGGACGGAGCGATCTCGCTGGAAGACCTCTATACGGCAGCCGAGGTGGCGCCTGCTGGGACGCTGGACGAGCGGTCCGCCGGGTCCGGCCGCGGCGCGCACGTGGCCGCGCTCACATGGGATGTCACCGCCGATGGGCCGGTCCCGGTCGCACGCAGCCACGCTCAGCTGATTGCCGGCGGTCTCGCCGTGCTGCTCGAAAGCGGGATCCCGCAAGAGGCGACGATCCTTTCTCCGCTTGCGCCGTGGTCGTTCGCCGGCATCGCATTGACCCTGGTGCCCTGGCTCATGGTCGGGGGAAAGCTTGTCCTGCACCATCCGTTCGACAGCACGACCTTGGCAGCGCAATTACAGGAAGAAGATTGCGGCACAATGATCCTGCCGGGCCCGCTGGTCTCGCCACTCAAGGCCGCCGGGCTGCTCTCCGCGCCACATTCCCCGAGGGCTATCGTCGCCGCCTGGCGCGCCCCCGAGCAGCTGCGGCGCGCCGCAGACTGGCAGGACCCCGCAGTATCTCTGACCGATGTGCAGCTGTTCGGCGAAATCGGCCTCATCGCTGCACGTCGCTCGACCAACCGGCGGCCCGCCCCCATCCCGCTCGGATCGGTCGTTGCCCCACGCGCCGCCCAGGAAGCTTTGCAGGTCGCCGAGGTCGCGATCAGTCCGGGCGGCACGTTGACGCTCAGCGGTCCGATGGTGGCGACAGCCGCCTTCCCGCCCGGTGCCGAACGCACGGAACTCCCGTGTCACCGGCCCACGGCGGAAGGGTTCGTCGACACCCGCTACGCGGCCGATCTCTGCCGTGGCGGGAGTGCCGTGCTGGCAAGAGGGTTGCCGCCTGATCTGATCAGCTTCGGCGGCTACCGCTTCGCTGTCGGCGAGCTCAGGGACACTGTGAATTGCCTCGATCCGAGCGCAACTTTGGCGGTGCGGCCGGATAAATTGGTTGGACATCGCCTCACTGGCACCGCTGCAAATCCGGAGGCGATCTGCGCGGCGCTGCGCAACATCGGTGCCAACCCTCTTCTGGTCGAAGCCTTTGGCGAGCCATGCAAGGACCGTCCCGGCCAGATCGCCGGGCTTGCAGAGATCGAGGAGGCCATGGAGAACCAGCGGCTGACAGCGTGAAAGCTCCGCAAGCGGGCCGTGGCTGCGGCGCAGGTCAGCACCAGCCGTGAATCCGTTGACCGAGCATTAATGGCGCAAGCTTAACATCCCGACCCTGCCTCGATCTCAAGGTCGGCGTCACCAATGGCTTCGCTGGGTCCGATAGTCGTGATTGCCGAACATCCGGCCGCCGATGCGGTCGAGGCGCTCGCGGCCGCCGGGGCCTTCCCGATCGTCGAGGCGAGCTGGGGCGACGCACACGCCGCCATCGATAAGATCGAGCCCGCCGCGCTCGTGGTAGCCGAGCCTAATCCGCCGCCCGATCCGCGCATCGCGCAGGTCCTCGCGAGCCGGATCCAGGCCATGAATTTGCTGATGCCGGTGCTGGCGCGGCTCGCCGATGATGGCGCTGCTCCGATCCCCGGTGCCTTGGCGGTCTCCGCGAGCGATCCGCCACGGCGGCTGGTTGATCGGCTGCGCTCGGCGCTGCGCATACGCGCCTTGCACGCGACAGTGTTACGGCGCGCCGCAGGGGCCTCGGAAGACAAGCAGGAGACTACCCTCAGCCTGCGAGACGGCCTCGATCACGCGACTGTGCTGTGCATGGGCCGCGGCCGCTTCTATCCGGCGCTCGCGGTCGCGGTCGGGGAGCAGGCCGGGTTGATCGGCGCGCTGAGTGTGGAAACCGCCGCGCGCTTTCTCAATTCCCGCGATATCGATGGCATTGTCATCGGCGACGGCTTCGGGGCGCGGGTGATCGAGGCGCTGCTGACGGTGCTGGCTGAGGATGCGCGTTTTCGCGATCTGCCGGTCGGCGTGCTGGGCGGCCAGCGCATCGCCGACGATCGGCTGCCCAACCTCATTCAAGTCGACAGCAATCCCGACCGCCTGGTCGAGCGCCTGCTCCCGTTCGTGCGCCTACAGGTGCTCGAGGGAGAGCTTAAGCGGGTGCTCAAGTCGCTGGAGAGCGAGGGCTTGCTCGACCCGGCGACGGGACTGTTCGCACCGGCTGCGTTCTGGACCGATCTTGAGCTCGCTGTGAGGCACGCCGAGAAGAGCGGCGGCGCATTGTCGGTTGCCCGGTTCGCATTCGAGGAAACCCGGGATGGGCGCACCCATCTTGATGCTGCCCGGCTGTTCAGCCGACTGGTACGCGACATCGATTTCGCATGTCAGGAGCAGGACGGCTCGATCCTGGCGGCCTTTACCGAAACCGACCTGCGCAGCGCCCATGTGGTGGCGCGCCGCATTGCCAGCGTCCTCAAGCACACGATGCTTGCCCCGGACCATGATCGGCGCTCGATCCGACCGACCGTGACGCTGGCAACTCTCAAGCCGACCGACAATCTCAGCACGCTGGTAGCGCGGCTCGGCACCTACCCCAAGGTTGCGGCGGGCTAAGCGCGGAACTACCTTCAGGAGAAGGTCCTCCGGGAGGTCTCTTATGAGCGCCAGCACTACGCTCTCCATCGATATGATTTCCGATGTCGTCTGCCCGTGGTGCTATGTGGGTAAGAGATTCCTGGAGCGGGCGATCGCCTCAAAGCCGGAAATCGCCGTCGAGGTGCGTTTCCGCCCCTATTTCCTCAATCCGTGGGTCCCGCGCGAAGGCATCAGCCGCGAGGAGTACCTGACCGCCAAGTTCGGATCGGTCGAACGCTACAACAGCGGCAACAATCGCGTGGTCGAGGCAGCGGCGGCAGCCGGGCTGAGCTACAACCGCGATCTGATCAAGCGCCAACCCAACACGCTCGATTGCCATCGGCTGATCCGCTGGGCCGCAGAGGAAGGCCAGGCGGGGGCCATGAAGCAGCGGCTGATGGAACTTTATTTCAGCGAGGGCGGCGACCTCACGCAACTGGAAGTGCTAGTTTCGGCCGCGGCCGATTGCGGGCTTTCCCCCGATGCGGTACGCGCCCGCCTTGCGAGCGAAGAGGATGTCGAAGGTGTGACGCGCGAGGCGCAATCGGCGAAGGAGGCCGGCATCGAAGGCGTCCCGTTCTTTATCTTCGGCGGCGTGCTCGTGCTCTCCGGCGCGCAGCCCGCCGAATACATCGCGGATGCAATCGAGCGCGCGACGGCTGAGCTCGCCAAGCGCGTCGCGGCCGAATAGCTTCCATTCAATTCGCCGCAAACCGAACTGCGAGCGCCAACAGCGCGCTGGCGGCCGCCCAGGAGCCCAACACCCGAACCGCGACCTTCTGCCAGTCGCGCGCCATGCGGCCGGCGATCGCGACCACCAGGACGATCGCGAGGATCGCGCCGATGCCGGTTCCAATCAGCATGACGGCGGCTTCCTCCAGCGAGATCACCTCGGGCGGCGAATCAAGCCCGATCGCAGTCCCAATGATCGCTGCGGGCATCGCCAACGCCCAGAGCGGCAGTGGAATTGCCGCCGCCACCAACATGCCCGCAGTCGCGGCCGCCGCCAGTAGCACCTCGCTCGCCGGCGTCTCGCCGATGGCAAAAACAAGCGTCAGGAGCCCTGCGGCGAGCGCCAGCGCGAAGATGAGCTGCGAGTGAATCCTGCGTCCGCTGGTCTGCTGAGCGATCAACAGCCCGAGTGCCGATAAGCCCAAGGCATGGGTCGGTGTCAGCAGCGGACGCAACAGGCCGGTGTAGAAGGCGGCGAGATCGTTCGCCGCTGACACTTCACGCCGCCTTCGCGGGCGCCGCCAGCCGCGCCAAGCTGCGCATGATGGCCATCGTGCCCTTCAAGCGCTGTTCGGGTTTGTCCCAGTCGTGGAAGAACACGACCTTCATGTCGGGCCGGACCTTGGCGTCGGGTCCCTGCTCGCGAATGAATCGGATCAGCCGGTCCGGATTGGCAAAGACATTATCCCGGAACGAAATCACCGCGCCCTTCGGACCAGCCTCGATTTTCTCGACATTTGCCTGCCGGCACAGCTGCTTGATAGCCACAATCTGCAGCAGATGCTCGACCTCCGACGGCGCCGAGCCAAAGCGGTCGGTCAGCTCAGCCCCGAACGCGGCGATATCTTGTTCGGTCTCAAGCTCGGCCAGCCGCCGATAAAGCGCCAGCCGCACCGGCAGATCGGCAACGTAGCTTTCCGGAATCATCACCGGCATGCCGATGGTGATCTGTGGCGACCACTGGTCGGCGGCCGGCGCGCTCAAGCCGGCCTTCAGGCTCGAGACGGCCTCCTCCAGCATCTGCTGATAAAGCTCGTAGCCGACCTCCTTGATGTGACCCGACTGCTCGTCGCCGAGCAGATTGCCGGCGCCACGGATGTCGAGATCGTGCGAGGCCAGCTGGAAGCCGGCACCGAGTGTGTCGAGCGACTGCAGCACCTTGAGCCGCCGCTCGGCCTGTTGGGTGATCTTGCGCTCTGCCGGCAGCGTCAGCAGCGCATAGGCGCGCACCTTCGAGCGTCCGACCCGTCCGCGCAGCTGATAGAGCTGCGCAAGTCCGAAGCGGTCGGAGCGGTGCACGATGAGCGTATTGGCGGAGGGAATATCGAGCCCGGATTCCACGATCGAGGTGGACAGCAGCACGTCGTATTTGCCGTCATAGAAGGCCGACATGATGTCCTCGAGCACGGCGGACGGCATCTGGCCATGCGCGACCGCGACACGCATTTCCGGCACGGTCTTGTCGAGAAACTCCTTGGCGGAGGCCAAATCCTCGATGCGCGGGCAGACGTAAAAGGCCTGCCCGCCGCGATAGCGCTCGCGCAGCAGGGCTTCGCGCACCACAAGCGGATCGAATGGCGCCACGAAGGTACGCACCGCGAGCCGATCGACTGGCGGCGAGGCGATGATCGAAAGGTCCCGCACCCCGGTCAGCGCGAGTTGCAACGTGCGCGGGATCGGCGTCGCGGTCAGCGTGAGCACGTGCACCTCGGCGCGCAGCTGCTTGAGCCGCTCCTTGTGGCCGACGCCAAAGTGCTGCTCCTCGTCGACGATGACCAGGCCGAGGTCCTTGAACTTGATCGCTTTGCCGAGCAGCGCATGCGTGCCGATCACGATGTCGATCTTCCCGTCAGCCAGCCCCTTCTTCACGCGTGCGAGCTCGGCGGCAGATACCAGGCGCGAGGCCTGACCGATGTGAACCGGAAAATCGCGCAGCCGATCGGTGAAGGTCTTGGCGTGCTGGCGGGCGAGCAACGTCGTGGGCACCACCACCGCCACCTGCTTGCCGTTCATCGCGGTGACAAAGGCGGCGCGTAGCGCCACCTCGGTCTTGCCGAAACCGACATCACCACAGATGAGACGATCCATCGGCCGGCCCGAGGTGAGCTCCTTGAGCACGGCATCGATCGCGGCCTGCTGGTCATCGGTTTCCTCGTAGGGGAAGCCGGCGCAGAACTCATCGTAGAGGCCGTGGCCGACGCTGAGCTGCGGTGCGGCCCGCATCTGCCGCTCGGCCGCCACCTTGATGAGCTCGCCGGCGATCTCGCGGATGCGCTTCTTCATCCGCGCTTTGCGAGCCTGCCAGGCAACCCCACCGAGCCGGTCGAGCTCGACCCCGGTCTCCTCCGAGCCGTAGCGCGACAACAGCTCGACGTTCTCCACCGGCAGGAACAGCTTGTCGCCACCCGCATAGTGGATCTCAAGGCAGTCGTGCGGTGCGCCAGCCGCCTTGATGGCGCGCAGGCCAACGAAGCGGCCGATGCCGTGGTCGACATGCACGACCAGATCGCCGGCGGCGAGGCTCGTCACCTCGGCGATGAAATTCTCGGGCCGCTTGGCCGCCCGCCGCGATCGCACCAACCGATCGCCGAGGATGTCCTGCTCGCTGATAAGCGCCGCATCCTCGGTTTCGAATCCGCTTTCGAGGCCCAGCACGGCCAATGCGACTTGTGCAGCCGGCAAGCGCAGCGCTGCGGGCCATGACGGCACAGGCTCAAGATTGGCGAGTCCGTGGTCGGCCAGGACATGGCGCATGCGCTCGCGCGCGCCCTCACTCCAGAGCGCCACCGCAACGCGCTTGCGCGCAGCCTGCAGGCCAAGCACATGCTGGGTGACCGCCTCGAAGACGTTGCGGCCCGGCTCGTTACGCTCGGCAGCGAAATTGCGCCCCCGCTTGGTGCCGATATCGATGACCGGCCCCTGCTCGGGAACCGAAAAGGGCGTGAGACGCGCGAGCGGCGCCTGCGCGAGATGCTCGTTCCACTGCGCCTCGGTGAGATAGAGCCGGTCCGGAGGCAACGGGTGATAGAGAGGTCCTGCGCCCGGTTGGCCGAGCGCCTCTCGGCGCGCTTCAAAGTAATCCTTGATTTGTGCCAAGCGCTCCCTTGCCGCGTCGTCAACTTGCGGCTCGAGCACGATCGTCGAGCCTGGCAGGTATTCGAGCAAGGTGTCGAGGCGGGAATGGAACAGTGGCAGCCAATGCTCCATTCCGATGTGCCGCCGCCCCTCGCTGACAGCCTGGTAGAGCTGATCGTCAGGCGACGGCGCCCCGAAAGCCTCGACATAACCCAAACGAAAACGTCGGATGGTCTCGGTGGTGAGCTGCAGCTCGGCGACCGGCACCAAGTCGAGCGCATGCATCTGGTCGGTCGTGCGCTGGCTTTCCGGCTCGAAGCTGCGGATCGACTCGAGCGTGTCGCCGAAGAAGTCAAGCCTCACGGGCTCGGCCATTCCGGGGGCGAACAGATCGATGATACCGCCGCGCACCGCATAGTCCCCGGCCTCGCGCACGGTCGCGGTGCGGGCAAAGCCGTTGAGCTCGAGCCAGCGCGTGATCGCTTGCATGTCGAGCAAATTGCCCGGGGCGACTGCGAGGGTTTGGGTGGCGACGAAATCACGTGCCGGCACGCGCTGAAGCACGGCATTGACCGACGTCAGCAGGACCGAAGGCCCTTCCCGCCCCTTGAGATGCGCGAGCCGGGCCAGCGCCGTCATCCGCTGGGCGACGATGGCGGCATGTGGCGAAGAACGGTCATACGGCAGGCAATCCCAGGCCGGGAATTCCAGCGCCGTGACGTCGGGAGCGAAGAAGGCAAGCGCCCGCGACAGCGCGGCCATGCGCCCACCATCGCGGCAGATCACCGTTAGGCTGGTGGCCGGCGCCTTGGGACGCGCGGCGACCGCGCGGGCAAGATCGCCGATGACAAGTCCCTCGGCGCCATCGGCGACGCCCGAGAGCGTCAGCGGACGTTCCGCCGACAGGAGATCGGCAGGCGAGCGGGTCATGCGTCCTCCGCCCCGCCGCCCAAATGGAAGCGCCGCAGGTCGCGCAAGAGCGCGCTGTCGAAATCGGGGGGCACAACAGCGTCCCCGATGATCCAGGCCAGCAGGTCGGGGTCCGGCACCTCGATCAGCCGTTCGAATTCATCGAGCTCGCTCGCATTCAAGGAGGCGATCCGCGCGTCCGCAAAGCCTCCCATGATCAGATCCATCTCGCGCATGCCGCGATGCCAGGATCGGAACAGGAGCTTGCGGCGCCGCAAATCGAGCCCCTCACTGGAGCGTGTTGTTCCGGTCATCAATTCCTCATCGAGAGCATGTTCCCGAAAAGCCGTCGCCGGCTTTCGAAAGAATCGTGCTTCGTCAAACGCCAAAAGCCCGGACGTGCCGGGCGCTGGTCATATAGGCGGCGTCTCCGCCGATGTCAGCAGGCTTAGCGCAACGCTCTAGTCACAAATCCGTCGGCGCGGCTCCGCTCAATCGCCGGTTCCGGGATTGGGGGAAAAGTGCTGCTCAAATTTCTCCGCTACACCTTCCCACTGCTTGGCGTCCGCCGGGTGGTCCTTCTTGGCGGTGATATTGGGCCAGACCTTCGCGTATTCGGCATTGACCGCGAGCCATTTTTCCAGCCCCGGCTCGGTGTCCGGCTTGATTGCGTCAATCGGGCATTCCGGCTCACAGACCCCACAATCGATGCACTCGTCCGGATGGATGACGAGCATGTTCTCGCCCTCGTAGAAGCAGTCCACCGGGCAGACTTCGACGCAGTCGGTGTACTTGCACTTAATGCAGTTGTCGTTGACGACATAGGTCATGGGATATTGTTCACTCCAAAAGTATTGCTGCGGCCGGCAACGCCCCTTGCGCTCGAGCCGCGGGTTGCCTACAACCTCAACCATGGTTGAGGTCAAGAGGCTTGTGAACAGCATTGACGGCAAGATCCACGCGGAGCTTACCGTCGGCGAGGCCGCCAAACGTAGCGGGGTAGCGGTTTCGACCCTGCACTTCTACGAATCCAAAGGGCTGATCCGCAGCTCGCGCAGCCGCGGCAATCAACGGCGCTACCAACGCGGGGTGCTGCGTCGCATCGCCACCATCAAGGTGGCACAGAAGGCTGGAATTCCGCTCGCCACCATTCGGACGGCGCTCGCCTCGCTGCCCGACGACCGCGCGCCTACGCACGATGACTGGCGCCGGCTGTCGACGGTCTGGCGCATGGAGCTCGACAGTCGCATTCGCAAGCTCACCCAGTTGCGCGATCGCCTGGATGATTGCATCGGCTGCGGGTGCCTATCGATGACTAATTGCCCACTCCGCAACCCCGCCGACGAGCTCGCCGAAAAAGGCGCGGGCCCGCGCCTTTTGGATCAGGCATAGGAGCGCGGCCGGGCAATCTCATGCGGCCTGCCGTTCTTAATCCGCTTTTTGCATCGCTCACGAGCCTCTCCGGCGTCGGGCCAAAGCAGGAGAAATTGTTCCAGCATCTGACCGGGCGCGGTGAAGCTCCGGTGCGGGTCATTGATCTGCTGTTTCACCTCCCTTCCGGAACGATCGACCGCAGGGCGCGCCCGAAGCTGCGCGACGTCGAATTCGGACAGTTCGTGACGGTGGCGGTCAAGGTCGATCGTCATCGACCACCCCCGCCACGGCGTGAGCGGGCGCCTTATCTGATCTTTGCCAGCGATGAGACTGGCGACATCGTCCTTACGTATTTCAACGCGCGGAAAGACTATCTCGAGAGGCTGCTACCGGTCGGCAGCGTGCGCTACGTTTCCGGCACCGCCGCCACCTACGACGGCATGTTGCAGATGGTGCATCCCGAGCGGGTGGTGAGCGAAGGCGATCTCGCCAAGCTGCCGCTGGTCGAGCCGGTCTACCCGTTGACCGAGGGCCTCGCTCTCAACCAGGTGCGCCGCGCGGCGGAAGGGGCGCTGGTGCGACTGCCAACGCTGCCCGAATGGCAAGAGCCGAGCTGGGTCGCCCGCGAACGCTTCCCGCCCTTCGATGCAAGCTTGCGCGCGCTGCACCACCCAACCGAACCGACCGATCTTCTGCCCGACGGCGCGGCGTGGTCGCGCCTTGCCTATGACGAGCTATTGGCGGGCCAGGTGGCGCTCGCGCTGGTGCGCGCGCATCTGCGGCGACCGAGCGGGCGCGCAACGCCCGGCACCGGCCACTTGCGACAGAGACTGATCGAGAGCTTGCCCTTCAGCCTGACCCCGAGCCAGGTCCGCGCAATCAGCGAAATCATCTCCGATCTCGCCAAGCCGGAACGCATGTTGCGCCTGCTGCAGGGCGATGTCGGCTCAGGCAAAACCGTGGTCGCCCTCCTTGCCGCGGCGGCCGTGGTCGAGGCCGGCCGTCAGGCGGCGGTGATGGCGCCGACCGAATTGCTGGCGCGGCAGCATTTCAGCACAATGGCGCCACTTGCTGCGGCTGTCGGCGTGAGCCTCGCTATCCTGACCGGCCGAGAACGCGGCGCCGAGCGCAGGGAGACGCTGAAGCGTCTCGCCTTGGGCGACATCCATGTCCTCATCGGCACGCACGCCCTGTTCCAGGAAGAGGTCGAGTTCCGCGATCTCGCGCTGGCTATCGTCGACGAGCAGCACCGTTTCGGCGTGCATCAGCGGCTGGCGCTCGCCCGCAAGGGCGAGGCGGTCGACGTGCTGGTGATGACCGCCACGCCGATCCCCCGCACTTTGGTTCTCACTTATTTCGGCGACATGGATATTTCCGAGCTGCGCGAAAAACCGGCCGGGCGCAAGCCGGTGGATACGCGTGCGCTCGGGCTTGATCGTTACGAAGAGGTGGTCGATGCCGTCAGCCGCGCACTCGCCGGGGGTCGCCGCGTCTATTGGGTGTGTCCGCTGGTCGAGGAATCGGAGAACGTCGATCTTGCCGCCGCCGAGGATCGCTTTGCGGCACTCAAGGAACGCTTTGGTGAAAATGTCGGCCTGATCCATGGCCGCATGAAGGGCGCCGACAAGGACCGCGCGATGCAGAGCTTCGCTGCCGGTAAGACGGCCCTGCTCGTCGCCACCACCGTGATCGAGGTGGGAGTCGACGTGCCGGAGGCGAGCGTGATGGTGATCGAGCATGCCGAGCGCTTCGGGCTTGCACAGCTGCATCAACTGCGCGGACGCATCGGCCGCGGCGCCGAGCACTCCACTTGCCTGCTTCTCTACAAGGGTCCGCTCGGCGAAACCGCGCGCGCACGGCTGAAGGTCATGCGCGAGACGGAGGACGGGTTCCGCATCGCCGAGGAGGATCTGCGGTTGCGCGGGGAAGGCGATGTGCTCGGGACCCGGCAGTCGGGACTGCCGGCGTTCAAGGTCGCCCGCGTCGACCTACATGGCAAATATATCAGCACCGCCCGCGATGATGCCGCGCTGATCCTGGCGCGCGATCCCACCCTTGCCACGGCGCGCGGCGAGGCGCTGCGCCATCTCCTCTATCTATTCGAGCGGGACGAGGCAGTCCGGCTTATCCGTGCCGGGTAATGCGGTGTGCCGATAAAAAGGGCACCGATCTTCCAAATAAGTAATGCCTACTTCACCGGCTCGACGCTGCGGCGCGGCTGTCCGATTCGCGCACGCGCCAACTCCGCCATCGCGGCGAGCTTCTTCTGCGCATCGCCGTCGCTCGACTGCGCCATCCCGGCCGACATCAGCAGTGTCATCGCGGTCTCGACCGAAATATCGAGATCGATGACGTCGCGACGCGGCACATAGAAGAAAAACCCGGTGGTGGGGTTGGGGGTGCACGGCATGAAGGCCGACACGTGCTCGCTCTCCGGCAGGCGGCCGGCGATATCCGCGCCCGGCGGCTGCGAGAGAAAGACCAGCGACCACATGCGCGGACCCGGAAACTCGACCAAGCCGACGCGGCGGAAGCTCGACCCGGAATTCGAGAACAGCGTCTCGAATATTTGCTTGAGACTCTTGTAGATCGGCCGCACCACCGGCATGCGGTTGAGGATGTTCTCCCCGGCCTCGACCAGAGTACGCCCGACCAGGTTGGCAGTGAGGAAGCCAAGGACCGTGAGGGCAACCAGCGCAACGATGAGACCGGTGCCGGGGATATGAATCGGCAGATAGGTCTCGGGCCGATAGGCAGCCGGGATAAACGGACGCACCTGATCATCGACCCAGTTGATGAACCACCAGGTCAGATTGACGGTAATGAACAGTGGTCCGACCAGCACGAGCCCGGTGAGGAAATAGTTGCGGATGCGGCTCATTAGCCCGTGAGACGCAACGGGCGGCGAGCCGCGCGCCGCCGCCGCGAGGTCTTCGCCCGCTGAAGGCGTCGGCGCGGCAGCGCCCGGATTCGAGTCGAGATCGCTCATGCCATCCACTTCAAAGAAGGCCACCCGGCAGGCGAAACACTACCTGTGCGCTCAGGTCCGGCCAAGTCCTGTCGTCAAGCTCGGCCCTCAAGTACCGTCAGGGCGAGCCCGAGCCGGCTACTCGACCGTCACCGACTTGGCGAGATTACGCGGCTGGTCGACATCCGTGCCCATCACGACCGCCGTGTGGTAAGCCAGGAGCTGCACGGGGATCGCGTAGACCAAGGGCGTCACTGTTGCGGCCATCTCCGGCAGCACGATCTTGACGGCCGACTCGACATGCGCCTCGTGCGCGCCTTTGGGATCGGTGACCAGGACGATGCGGCCGCCGCGCGCGGCGACCTCCTGCATGTTGGACACTGTCTTGTCGAAGACACGATCATAGGGCGCGATCACGATCACCGGCATGGTCTCGTCGATCAGCGCAATCGGGCCATGCTTGAGCTCGCCGGCGGCGTAACCCTCGGCGTGGATATAGGAGATCTCCTTTAGCTTGAGCGCGCCCTCTAGCGCGATCGGATAGCTGGTGCCGCGGCCGAGATAGAGCACGTCCCGGCTCTTGGCGAGATCGCGCGCCAGATGCTCGATCTGCGGCTCCAGCGCCAACGCATGCGCCATGTGGCGCGGCACCTCGATCAGCCCCTGTACAAGCCTGGTCTCATCCCGTTCCGAGAGCACGCCGCGAGCGCGCCCCGCCCCGATCGCGAGCGCCGCCAGGACCGCCAGCTGACAGGTGAACGCCTTGGTCGAGGCGACCCCGATCTCGGGGCCCGCAAGCGTCGGCATCACCACATCGCTCTCACGGGCGATCGTCGAGGTCGGGACGTTCACCACCGAGACCACATGCTGCTTCTGCTGCTTGGCATAACGCAGCGTCGCCAAGGTGTCGGCGGTCTCGCCCGACTGCGAGACGAAGATGGCAAGCCCCCCGGGCGAGAGCGGCACCTCGCGGTAGCGGAACTCGGAGGCAACATCAATCTCGACCGGCAGCCTGGCAAAGCGCTCAAACCAGTACTTGGCGATTAGGCCGGCATAGTAGGCGGTGCCGCAGGCCGAGATCGAGATGCGCTCGAGCGCGCGGAACTCGAACGGCATCGCGGGCAACGCCACGTGCCCCGCTCCCATATCGAGGTAGTGCGCGAGCGTGTGGCCAACCACCTCGGGCTGTTCATGGATTTCCTTGGCCATGAAGTGACGATGGTTGCCCTTGTCGACCAGAAAGGCGGAAGCAGCGGATTTGACGATGGACCGCTCGACAATCGACCCCTTGGCGTCGCGAATTTCGACGCCCTTGCGGGTGAGCACCGCCTGATCGCCGTCCTCGAGATATGAGATCGTGTCGGTGAATGGAGCGAGCGCGATGGCATCGGAGCCAAGATACATTTCGCCTGCGCCGTAGCCGACCGCGAGCGGCGAGCCCTTGCGCGCGCCGATCATGAGATCGGTCTCGCCCTCGAACAAAAAAGCGAGCGCGAACGCGCCGCGCAGCCGCGGCAAGGCCGCGTTAACCGCCTCGGACGGTGTGCGGCCATTTTTCAACTCGTCGGTGACCAGATGGGCGATCACCTCGGTATCGGTCTCGGTGCCGAATCTGGCGCCCTTCCGCTCCAGCTCCTCGCGCAGTTCGCGAAAGTTCTCGATGATGCCGTTGTGCACCACCGCCAGGTGCTCGGTCGCATGCGGATGGGCATTGGTCTCGTTCGGCTTGCCGTGGGTCGCCCAGCGGGTATGGCCGATGCCGATCATGCCCTTGAGCGGCTCGCCGCGCAGCTTGTCTTGGAGGTTGCGCAGCTTGCCTTGCGCACGGCGCCGCGTCAGCCGCCCCTCTTCAAGGGTGGCAACGCCGGCGGAATCGTAGCCACGATATTCGAGGCGCTTGAGCGCATCGACCAGATGCTCCGCGACCGGCTCGCGCCCCAGAATGCCGACGATGCCGCACATGAGCTAACACCTTCCCGCTTTTGGTGTCCCGATCCCGAAGTCCGCCACACCTTGCTGCGACCCAGTGAGCCAGCTTCGGAATAAAAGGGATGCCAGCAAGCCTATGTGTCTATGCCGCTTTTCGACTTGAGGCTCCTGAATGAGATTGCCGCACACGTAGCAGGAACTTCAAATCAGCGGCATTTGCGCAGATCAAGACCAACACATTGGTGTAAGCGGCGTAAGCGCAGGAAAGGGAAATCATTATTCGTTTCAACTTGTGACAATTAAGGTTAATGGCGCTGCATCCGGCGGCGGCTACTCGGGACCTTGATTTTTCTTCTTCGTCGCCGCCTTGAGGCTCTTCAGGCGCGATGCCCGGTTTTCCTTCACGATCTGGCGGCTGCGTGCGATCGCCAGTGCATCGGGCGGAACGTCTTGGGTGATGACCGATCCGGTCGCCACATACGCGCCCTCGCCAATCTTGACCGGAGCAACCAACGCCGAGTTGGAGCCGATGAAGACACCTGTGCCGATGTCAGTGCGGTGCTTGGCAGCTCCGTCATAGTTGCAGACAATGGCGCCGGCCCCGAAATTCGATCCGGCGCCGAGCCGCGCGTCCCCGATATAGGCGAGATGATTGGCCTTGGCGCCGGCTTCGATGGTCGCCTCCTTCACCTCGACAAAGTTGCCGATATGCACGTTCTCGCCCAACTGCGCGCCGGGTCGCAGTCGCGCATAGGGGCCGACCAGCGCGCCCTTACCTACGTGTGCGTGATCAAGGTGCGAGAACGAGCGGATCACGGCATTATCCTCGATGGTGACGCCCGGACCGAAGACCACGAAGGGCTCGACCACCACATCCCGGCCGAATTTCGTGTCAGCCGACAGGAACACTGTCTCCGGCGCCACCATCGTGACGCCCGCCCCCAAAGCGGCACCGCGCAAGCGCTGCTGCAGTGCTGCTTCTGTCTCAGCAAGCTGGGCCTTGGTGTTGATGCCGCGCACTTCATCCTCCTCGGTCTCGATGGCGACCGCCTTGAGATGCATGGCGCGGGCGATCGCGACCGCGTCGGTGAGATAAAATTCGCTCTTGCGATTATCGTTGTCGATCCGCTCCAGGATTGCGAGCGCGGTCACACCCGCAAGTGCCATCAGGCCGCCATTGCAGAGACCGATCCCGCGTTCTTCGGCATCGGCATCGAGCTCCTCGCGGACCGCCACGAGCTCATTGCCGGCAAGGACCAGACGCCCATAGCCGGTCGGATCCCGCGGCCGGAATCCCAGCACCGCAACGGCGGCGCCCTCCGCGATCGCCTGCCGCATGCGCACAAGCGTCTGCGGCCGGACCAGCGGCGTGTCGGCAAAGATGACCAGGAGATCGTCGAAGCCACGCGCAATGGCCGTCTTCGCAGCAAGGACCGCATGCGCGGTGCCGCGGCGATCGGCCTGCACGAATATCTCGACACCGGGTGAAGCACGCTCTGCCTCCGCGGCGACCGCGCCGGCTGATGGGCCGATGACAACGGCTGGGGCGAAGCTTCCCGCAGCCCGCACCGCGTCCAGCACGTGCGCCAAGAGCGAGCGGCCGGCCACCTCATGCAGAACCTTGGGTCGCGTGGCGCGCATGCGGGTTCCTTCACCGGCGGCAAGCACGACTGCAAGACAGGTACGGTCAACCATGCGGCCCAACCTTTGGGAAAATTTCTCAGCTCCTCATTATCCGAGGTGACCAAAGCGGAAAAGACAAACGCCCGCGCCGGAAACTGAAACGGCGTTGGAGGGCGCAAAGATGTGGTGAATCTGCTAGTGTTTTCAATGCAGTGATTCGCGCGTGAACAAGAGCCCGTCACGGCGGAGCGGCAAGATCATGGCAGATCGGGTACAGGGGGCGGATTGGACCGCGCAGGCACACAAGCGCGGCATGCAGACGCTTTGGCGGCTGGCGGCCTGGGGCTGCCTGGCGACGCTCGCGCTACTTGTCGCTGTGATGACCGCCTATTCGGGCGCAGGCTCGCATCGGCAAGCGCCGGCGGACCAGGGGACCACACGGTCGAGGACCCTGCCCGGCGACGTTCCCACGCGTACCGGCGACAATGCCGAGGAAATCCGGCGCTTGAATGAGATCGTACACGCCCTCACCGCCGATCGCGACCAAGCCTTCGCCCGGATTGCCGCCCTTGAGCGCAATCTCGACAGCATAACCGGATCGATCAAGCGCGTTCAGCAGCAGAGCGGCCAGCCGGCGGCGCAAGCTCCGCAATCGCAAGCCGTGCAGGCAGCACCTCAGCCGCCTGCTCAGCCCGCCCCGGTGCCGGTCGCAACCGCGAGCCCGCCGCACGAGCAGCCGGCCGCGCCTGGCACAGCGCCGCGGGCGGAAGCGCCCCCGATCCAGGTCGCCGTCACAAGCGAGCAGGTAACGTACCCGCAACGGCAGCAAGCAGCTGCGCCGCCGCCAGCCGTGGCCGATGCAACCCGCTCGACGGCGTCCGACGGTGCTCGCTTGGCAACCGCCACCATACCGTCCCGTCCGTCTCCGCCCTCCGAGCCGCCGACCGCAGGGCTCGGCCTCGATATCGGCGGAGCGATCAACTACGAGGGCCTACGCACGCTCTGGCATTCGACCAAGAACAGCGACCTGGCGCTGACGGAGGACCTTTATCCCTTGGTCACGGTGCGTGAGAACAACCGGACCCACGGGATCGATCTCCGCCTCGTCATCGGTCCAATCGACGATATGGAAACGGCCTCGCGCCTCTGCGCAGCGCTGTTGGCGGTCCACCGCTACTGCCAGCCGGTTGCCTTCGAGGGTCAACGCCTGACTTTGAACGAGCCGCCTGCCGGCAAGCTCGCTCCTATTCATCATGCAGCTCCCAAGCTCGACCCCAACAAAGCCGTCGCCAAGGATGCTTCGCCGCAAGCTACGAAGTAGCGGTCCGGCGCGATTGACCCAGTGCTTGACCCGCAGGAAGCCGACAAGCAGAATCGCGAATGATGTCCGATCCTGCGCTTGAGCCAGCACCGCGACTGTTCCGGCCTACCGATCGACAGCTCAATTGGCTACTGGTGATCGGATTTCTCGCGGTCGGCCAAGCGATCTACCTGCGCTATCTGGCGATTGAATATGCGCCGGTGGCGCTCGCCTGCCAGGCGGGGCTCAACACCTGGCTCTGCACCACCTTCAGAGTGGTGATCGCCTTCTTCAATCACTCCGTCTTCGGCTGGGTCGCGTTGGGCGCTGCGTTGCTCAACTTGGCTCGACCAGCTGTTCCGTTGGTGGCGGTCGCGCTCGCTGCAGCAGGCTTTGGCCTCGTCCTGCATAATGCCGATCTGTCCGGCTTGGCGGTAGCGCTGCTGGTCGTCAGCTTGGCGCGGCCGGCGCCCAGATCATCCATCGAAGAGTGAGCGCTACGCCGATCAGCCCGCCGCAAAACCAAAGCGCCTGCCAGTTGGCGAAGCCTTCGTTGAGCGAAATGTAGACGGCCGAAAGAACGAGAACTGCCGCGGTCACTGCTTCCGCAGTCCCACAGGAAGCCTTTTGCCTGCCCTCACCCGCGCCGAAGCGCTGCAGGATCGCCAGCGCGAGGAAGGGGAACACGGCACCCGTCAGTGGCGCGAAGGCAAAATCGCGATAACGGGGGTCAAAATCGAGACCTAACGCCGCCTGCATGGCAAGAAGCGCGAGCGCGATCAAGAGGCCGCCGAGGAGCAGTGTGAGGGGCTCATTCGGGCGGCAACGTCGGCGCCCCAGCATGGAGGCAAAATCCGGCACCGCGGTCCCGGATGCCGCAGCCGCCGCGCACGCAATGGGGGCAAGCAGCGCGACCCCGGCGAAGGAGAGCGAGCGCAGCCAATTCCCCAATGTCAGGCTCTCAAGCGGGACATTCTCCATCGTCCAGCCGATGAGCGTTCCGCAGACATAGGCAATCGCCGCAACCGCAACCCAGAGGACATGTGCCGGGACCGGCAGCGCTTTGCGCCGCGCGGCCCAAGCCGAGGCAAAAGCGGCTGCCGCAAGCCCTATGCCGCCCAAAGCCTGCCAGCGCCAAGCCGGATGGTTGGAGACCGGCGCTCCCCAGACGAACTTCGGCTGCCGGTCATAGGCGTCGTAGAGACCCCAGTGCCCGCCGACCGTACCCTCAAGCCGGCGTTTCCATGGCTGGTCGAAGGCTTCGATCAGGTTGACCCGGTAATCGTCTCGCTTGGCTTGGGCCAGCACCTCCTGGACGACGCGGGCTTGGTTCGCCCGCGACGGAAGCGCGCCCTCGCGCATGCGCCCGGCGCTCGGCCAGCCGAACTCGCCAACGAGAATGTCCCGGCCCGGGAAGGCAGTCGCGACTTGGCCGCGGATTGAAGCCACATGGGCGGCCGCATCTCGCGCCGGGATCGGAAAGTCCTCCCAATAGGGAAGGATGTGAATGGTGATGAAGTCGACCGCGCTCGCGACCTCCCGGTAGCGCAGCCAGAACTCCCACACGTCCGCATAGGTGACCGGCATCGAGACCTGGGCCTTGACGGAGCGGATGGTGTTGATCAGGTCGGGCGCCGACATCTCGCCGCGTAACAGCACCTCGTTGCCAACGACGACCGACTGGACCACGTCGGGGAAGCGGCGGGCGAGTGCGACAGCGGTCTCAACCTGGTGGCGGCTTAGCTCCGGCCGGTTCGAGAGCCACAGACCGAGGATCACCTTCATGCCGTGGCGGGCGGCAATTTCCGGAATCTGGTCGAGCCCGTGATCGACCGAATAGGTGCGGATGCAATCGGTCAGCGGCTTGAGACGGGTCAGATCGTCCTCGATCTGCTGCGGATCGATCGGCACATCGGGCCCGAACGGATCCTGGTCGGCCCGGAACGGGGCGTAGGAGACGCACTGGATCTTCTCGCCCGCATTGAATGGGGACCCCGTCACTTCCACGGCGGCGCCAAGCCAAGCCCAAGTGGCAATTATCGCTGCAGCGGTCAAAACAAGATAAAGGCCGGCTAAAGCATAATGTCGAAAACCCTGCTCTTGCGAACGCACAGGTGGATACTGGTCTGCGGATAAGCTCATGCGCCACCATGGCGTCCTGAAGTCGGTGATCGGGAACCGGCTTATGCAAGAAACGTTGGCGCAGGGCTTATCGTGGGTCGGGAGCGGTGCCAAGGTCACGTTACCGACGTGGCCCTACAACTAGCCGCCTTACCGACGATTGTCCCAGCGTCCAGTACCTCCGGAGCGTAGGCGGCGCTTCGCCGCGCGGAGCCAAAGGAATTTTTGCGCCCACCATATTGGCGGCGTGCCGATGTGCTGCTTTAATTGGCCAGCGGCGTGCAGGACAAGATCACGTTATTGACCAGCCGTCGCGCCTATCCGGGCCGTTTTGGCCGACCGCTTTAGGCAGCGCAGTCGACGCAAACGGGGTAGCGCGGGTTGGGGGGGAAACAGGCCGGAGACGGCCCAACAAGATCAGAGAGATCATGCGCTTCGACAGTATGCGTGTTGCCGCCTTGCTTGTGACCATCTTGGCCGTCGCCTTCCCGATTGCTGTCGTCTCGCCGGTCCTCGCCCAGGGCGGGGATGCCAAGGCGACCGACCAGCGGCAGGGGAGCGGCGATAGCAACAAGGAAGGTGCGAAGAAGGCGGAGAAGATGACCGACGAGTTCGCCGAAGCCGAGAAGCTTCTGGGCGGGCCGGCCGCCAGCCCCGAATGCATGTGGCTCGGTCGTCGCGTGGTCAAGCTCTTGTGGAGTGACGATCTCGATACCGCCTTCCGGCATCTCGATCTCTACGACCGGTTCGGCTGCCCGGCCGGTCATATCCAGACCGCCTTCCGCTGTTTCTTGCGCAAGGGAGATATGGACCCCAAAGCGCTCGATGCCATCAATCAGCGGACCTATGCCTGCTGGATCAATCCAAACACCGATCCGGTGATCGCGCCACCAGCCGCAGCCTCGGCGACGCCTCCGTCACAAGCCCAGTAGCCCTTCACCTGCGGTCGGTGCCGTCTGCTATCGCGCGGCGAAATGCCAGCGCCTGAGGGGCCGCGTTGAGCGATGGTCTGCACGAATGTTCAGCTTAGCCTGTACGAATATTCAGCGATGAACGTAACCTGTACGACTGTTCATCGTTTGGTATGTTTGTCGCGAAAAATCGGAAACTATTTTCTTATTGAGTTGTTGGTTATCTTGAATTCGCCACGCCACAACGCTACTTGTTGAATGCCTTTGATCAAGGTACCGTTCAAATAAGCGGCCTTGATCGAACCTAGGGGACGGGTTCGGGCCTTTGTTTCCTGCCCCGTGCGGTTACCCTCTCATGCGCTCCGTCGCCGCCGTAGTCGCACTCATCGTGTGCGTGCACGCCGGGCTGTGGACGTTGCTCCAACGGCAACAGGCGGTTCCCGATTCCGACGGTCCGCTGGCGAGCATTTCCTATACCCCCTATTCCTATTCCCGGAACCAGCACCCCGAGGACGGCCCGCCGCCGACCGCCGACCACATCCGCGAGGAGCTTAAGCTCCTGGCCCCCTATGCCCGTGCCATCCGCACCTATTCCTCGACCGGCGGTGTCGAGCAAGTGCCGGGGATTGCGCAGGAGCTTGGTCTCAAGGTCGCGGTCGGCATTTGGCTCGACGACCGGGCCGCGCGGGACGGGAAGGAGATCCAGGCGGCGATCGACCTTGCCCGCCACTATACCAATGTCACCGCGATCTACGTCGGCAACGAGACCATCAAGACCAGGTCGCTGGCCGAGGTAGCGGAGATCAGGGTCGGGTCGGGCGACAGGATCGACACCATCAAGCTGAGCGACCTCCCCTTCGACGAGCAGGCGCTTCGCGCGCAAGCCGAAAGCACCATCGACATGAGCGCGCTGCGCACCGAGGCGGAGCGCAAGAAGGCGTCGCTTGGCCCCCGAGGCGAAGGGACGTCGCTCAAGACAATCCTGGACGATCTGAAGCAAGACAAGCTCAACTCCGTCGTCGACCAACTCAAGAGCGCGCAGATCGACGCGGCGTTACGCAAGGAGGCCTCGAGCCGGAAACAGGCGCTCGACCAGTCAGCCGGACCGAAGAAATCTTTCGAGGACGTACTCGATGACCTCAAAGTCGAAAAGAGCGTCGAGGCACAGATCGCCATCCTGAAATGGGTGAAACGGCACAGCCCGGTTCCCGTCACCAGCGGCCAGATCTGGTCGGACTGGCGCGATCACCCGGAGCTCACCTCTGCGGTAGATTTCGTGGCCGCGCACATCCTGCCGTATTGGGAAGGCGCTTCAGCGAGCCAGGCGGTCGGCTGGGGCATCACTCATTATGAGGAACTGCGCCGAGACTTCCCGGGCAAGCGCATCGTCGTCGCCGAGTTCGGCTGGCCGAGCGCAGGCTACAATTACCATGATTCCGAGCCGGGCCGCGTCGAGCAGGCAACGGTATTGCGCGATTTCACCGCCCGCGCGGAGGCGCTCGGCATCGACTACAATGTCATCGAAGCCTTTGATCAACCTTGGAAGATCAACGAAGGCAGCGTCGGCGGATATTGGGGTGTGTTCGATGCCTCCGGGCAGGCGAAGTTTGCCTGGACCGGCCTCGTCAGCAATCCGGACTATTGGAAGGTCGCCGGGCTTGCGGTCCTGCTGGGGCTGCTCCTCTCGTTGCCGATCCTTGCCAAGCCGCGCGCAACTGCAGGCGAGGCCGCGACCCTTGCGGTGGCCGCCAACGGCGTTGGTGCCTGGTTCGCGGTCGTCTTCGCCTTCTGGAGCGGCCACTACTTCGTGCTGGGTTCCGCCTTCGCGTTCCTTCTCGGGGCGACCCTGCTGGTTCCACTGGTCTGCATCGCGCTGGCCCGCGTCGAGGAGATCGCGGCGGTTGCGTTCGGGCATGGCCCGCGCCGCTTGATCACCGGCCCGTTGCCGACGCCGGCCCCTGAGGGCTTCGCCCCGAAGGTCTCGATCCACGTGCCGGCCTACCGGGAGCCGCCGGAGATGCTGAAGGCGACGCTGGATGCGGTCGCCCGCCTGCAATATCCGAACTTCGAGTGCGTGGTGGTGATCAACAACACGCCCGATCCGGCTTGCTGGCAGCCCATCGCGGAGCATTGCCGCACGCTGGGCGAGCGCTTCAAGTTCATCAATGCCGAGAAGCTGGAGGGGTTCAAGGCCGGCGCGCTCCGCCTCGCTCTCGCGCATACGGCGCCCGACGCTTCGATCATCGGCATCATCGATGCCGACTACGTGGTGCATCCTGACTGGCTCAAGGATCTCGTGCCCGTCTTCGCGGACCAGAAAGTCGGCCTGGTGCAGGCCCCGCAAGACCATCGCGACAGCGAGCGCACGCTCATGCACCATGCCATGAACGGCGAATATGCCGGCTTCTTCAATGTCGGCATGGTGATGCGTAACGAGAAGAACGCGATCATCGCCCACGGCACCATGTGCCTGATGCGCCGCTCCGCAATGGACGAGGCCGGCGGCTGGTCAAGCGACACGATCTGCGAGGATACCGATCTCGGCTTGAGCATTCTCGAGCGCGGTTGGCACATTCACTACACCAATCGGCGCTACGGCCATGGCCTCCTGCCGGACACGTTCGAGGCCTACAAGAAGCAGCGCTATCGCTGGGCCTATGGGGGATTTCAGATCCTCAAGAAGCATTGGCGCCAGCTTTTGCCGCAAGCGCGGCACCTTACCCCTGAGCAGAAGCGCGAGTTCGCGCTCGGCTGGCTCAATTGGCTCGGCGCAGAGAGCCTCGGGGTCGCGGTCGCAATCCTCAACCTCTGCTGGGTCCCGGTGGTCGCCTTCGCGGGCATCGCCATCCCTGACAAGATTCTGACGCTGCCGATCCTCGGTGCCTTCGCGGTCTCTTTCACACACTTCATCGCTCTTTATCGGCTGCGGGTGCCGATCCCAATCCGGCAGATGGTCGGTTCCCTGTTTGCCGCCATGTCGGTGCAATGGACCGTTGCACGCGCGGTCGCCTACGGCATCTGGACCGAGAGCGCGCCGTTCATGCGCACCGCCAAAGGCGGGACCACCCGCAAGGGGCCCGATTTCCCGGCTTTCTGGGAAGGCGTCATGGCGGCGCTTCTGCTCATTGGCGCGGCGCTCGTTGTAGAGACCAACAACGTACAGATCACCGAGCTCAACGTGTTTGCGGCGGTGCTGGTGGTCCAGAGCCTGCCATTCCTGGCGGCAGTTGCGATCGCGCTCGTCGAAGGCTCGCGCTTCAATGAGTTCGCCTACTGGCGCAGCATCGAGGCCAAGGTTACCGGGAAGCTGCCGCGGCCCGCCGCGACGACGGACGTGCCCGCTCAGCTACCGACTCTGCCGGCCGACAGCCGCGTCGAGGCGCAATCCTAGTCTAACGCGATTCCGCGGAAGTCGCGGCTATTGAGCGCGCCGAGCATCACTCGTCAGTCGCGCAGCGCCGTTTCCACAAGCTTTACCCAATATGAAGTCCCGACCGGGATCACCTCGTCGTTGAAGTCATAGGCCGGGTGATGCAGGCCAGCACTGTCGCCGTTGCCGACGAAGATGAAAGCTCCCGGCCGCGCGTCCAGCATGAATGAGAAATCCTCCGCCCCCATGACCGGGGCGGTGTTGTCGTCGACGCGCTCGCGCCCGACTACGTCGGCGGCGACGGCGGTCGCGAGCTCTGTCTGCCGCGGATGGTTGCGCGTCACCGGATAGTCACGCTTGTAGGTGAAGGTGGCCTTGGCGCCATAAAGGCGAGCCGTGCCTTCGATCACCTCGCGCAAGCGCTGCTCGAGCAGGTCGCGCACTTGGCTGTTGAGGCTACGCGCGGTGCCGCGCAGGAACGCGGTCTGCGGGATCACGTTGTCGGTCGAGCCGGCCTGAAACATGCAGATCGAGACGACCGCCGATTGCAGCGGGTCGACGTTGCGGGCGACAATCGACTGGATTTGGTTGATCATCTGGGCGCCGACCAGAACGGAATCGACGGTGAGATGCGGCCGCGCCGCGTGACCGCCGTGACCCTCGATCTGAATCGTCAGCCGGTCGGCCGACGCCATCAGCGGGCCGGGACGGATCGCGAATTGTCCCACCGGCAGCCCCGGATAATTGTGCATCCCGTAGACTTCCTCGATGCCAAACCGCTCCATCAGCCCGTCCTGCACCATGGCCTTGCCGCCCGCACCGCCCTCCTCCGCCGGCTGGAAGATCACGACCGCGGTCCCGGCGAAATTGCGCGTCTCGGCGAGGTAGCGCGCGGCACCGAGCAGCATCGCGGTGTGCCCGTCATGACCGCAGGCGTGCATCTTGCCCGGCACAGTGGACTTGTAGGGAACGTCGTTTGCCTCCTCGATGGGCAGCGCATCCATGTCGGCCCGCAGCCCGATCACCCTGCGCGCCGCGTCGGCACCCTTCCCGCCCCGGATGACCGCCACAACTCCGGTCCGCCCGATCCCCGTCACCACCTCGTCACAGCCGAAGCTCTTGAGCTTATCGGCGACCGCACCCGCCGTCCGGTGGACGTCGTAGAGCAGCTCAGGATGGGCGTGGAAATCCCTACGCCAAGCGGTGATATCGCCATGCAGGTCGGCGATACGATTGACGATCGGCATCGGCTGAGCTCCGCTCCTGGTCACGCGCAAATCGAATAAGGCCTACAGAAAACGATCCGACTGCAAGCCCGTTCGAGCTTGAACTATAGGCCGGCACGGATCGTTTGGACAGATTGCTCCTGCAATGATCGGCACATGGCCCTTGCGAACGCATTCCCTCCTCTCCCTTCGCCTGGCCGCCGCCCTGTGATCGGATCGACCGAAAACTGGGCAACAGCAGCAAGCCACCCCTATCCCAACCGATTGCGCAGGGCCAAAGCTCCAAATTGATAAATTGATGCGGATCAACCGGTATTTTGCTAAAGCAGGCTCCCTGAAACAGCCTGCCCCCCTTTTACAGCACCGCGTCACCTCGACCATTCGCGCAAGCAGGAGTTCCGCGGAACATGCGCATCGTCATTCTCGTCTGCAGCGCTCTTTTGGCATTGGGCGCGGGTTTCCAAGTGTACTCCTCGGACTATTCGCCCAGCTCACTTCTTGGATTGCTGCAGTCGCAGCCGCTGCCGCAGAAGCTAGCCTGGGCCGTCATTATCGTCACACCATTCGGGCTGTTCGCCGCCGCCCTCTGGGAAAGCGCCCGTCTCGAGCAGCAGCGCAAGGCCAATGATGTCTGGGAGACGCGCTTCCGCGGCGCGCAGAAGGCCGTCGAGGAGCTCGATGATGCCGAAAAGGATATCGACCGGGCCACCAGCATGCTGGAGCGCAGCGACCCGGAAGACGCCATGGCCATGCTGCAGCGCCGGTTGCTCGAGGCCGAGCGCTCGGTGCATCTGCAGCAAAGCCGCAACGAGAAGGAAGGTCTGCTGGCTCGTATCGATTTGGCCCGCCAGCAACAACAGGTGTTACGCGAGCGGCTCGGCGACACCATAGAGAAGCGGCGAATGATCGAGCCGCTCTTGATCGAGCTGCAAAACTCGCAGGAGGTGATCGAGAAGAGCCTCGGCGGCCTCAAGGCCGACGATCTGAACGACCGTCTGCAAGGACTGATGCAATCTACGGAGCGGATGAAGACTCGTTGCGGAGAGATCGAGCGGATGATGGTGATGTTCCTCCAGCTCAAGGCGGACCTCGATTCCCTGAAGAGCCGCGTTGCACCACTCGAGGACAGCCAAAGCGGAGTCAAGAGCGTCGTCAACGCGCTGCACGACGTCCGTGAACACCTGTCGCTTGCCCTCGAGCGGCTGGATCATGACGGCGAGGCGACGCTCGCCGAGCGCGCGGCGCGATTTGCCGAGAGCAAGCAGATATTCGACGATCGCCTGCGTAGTCTGCTCGAGCAGTTCTCCAAGCTCGACGGGCTCAACAAGGACATCCGTGGGTTATTCGCCCGGCTGCGCGGCGAGATCGAGGCGCAGATGGTTACCTATGATCGTCATCCGCAATGACGGCCGCTCGGACCGGTAGAGATCAGGAGTAGACCATGCGGAGCACAATCGTCTGGGCGGCACTTGTTTTGCTGGTGCCTACCTTCGCCCATTCTCAATCCGCGACCGACGCGATGCAGGATTTCGGCCTGCTGGGAACATGGGCCGGAGCATGCAGCGACGAGGCGAGCCCCACCAACAATTATGCGACCTATCTGGTGACGTCCTCGGGCAGCCTGCAGTTGAGGTACCGGTCTGGCACCGACGACGAGGACAACATCGTCTACGATATCAGCGCCGTGAAACGTGTGGGTCCCGACAAGCTCTCGCTCCGGCAGGTTCTCACCAGCAACAATCGTGTCGCTCTCGACATCGTGCTGCTCAAGGAGAACGGCAAGACCCGCATCTGGTCGTCCCTGTTCCCGGACGGGACCGCGCTGGTCGAGGACGGGGTCATGACCTCGACGAGCGGTCAGGAGACCCGCTGGATGACGCGCTGCCCCTGAGAACGTCACACGCCGAACCGCTCCTCGTTGCAATCGGCGCTTGCCATGACCAGCCATCGTGCTATGGGACCCACCGCATCGGTGGCGCGCCAGCCACCGATGTGGAACTGCGTGAGCCCGTAGCTCAGCCGGTAGAGCACGTGACTTTTAATCACGGGGTCGTGGGTTCGAGCCCCACCGGGCTCACCAATATCATCAACAGCTTGTGCGGGGCCGAGCCGCCTACCTTTCGGCCGATATTGGTAGCAAACGGCCGGACAGGATTGCGGGCGGTTGATGAGCGATGTGGTCATCATTGGGGCCGGCGGAGTTATTGCTCCTTTGCTGGCCGAGCAACTGACGGAGCGAGGCGCCGCAGGGATCTGCTACAGTCGCCGGGCCCCGTTGCCGGCGCGCGGCAATTTCACCATTCGCGACTTTTCCCATATCCGGTCGGACTGCCCGATCGATGCCATCGTCATCTCGCCGTTACCGATCGGCGAGTTGGCGCGGTTGTTGCCCGAATTGCCGCGGCCGCGCCATGTCATTGCGATGAGCTCGAGCCAATTCACCTCCCGACACATGATCGAGCCCCTAGAGGCATCAGTACGCGAATTTTGCGAATCCGCCGGCACCGCCTGGACCATCCTTAGGCCAACAATGATATATTTTCCTCCCATCGACCGAAACGTCACCGCCCTTGCCAGGATTATTCGCCGGTTTCGTTTCTTTCCCTTTTGGGGCCGGATGACCGGACTGCGTCAGCCGGTCCATGCGGAAGATATCGCCGTGGCCGTGGCGCAGGTGATGGGCTCGGAACAGGCCAAAGGCGCGGTGCTTGCGCTGCCAGGCGGAGAGACTCTGACGTTCCGCAGCATGGTGGAACGCATCTTTCGCGCTCTCGAGCTACCCCCGATCATGGTGCCCATGCCGCGCCTTCTCCTCAATTTTGCGCTCCGCGCCTATCTGACAGCGCGACCTTCCGTCATTGCCGCCAGCGGGCTTCCAGAGGATACTGTCGATCGCGTTATAGCGCAGATGAACCACGACATGGTGCTCGACGCCGCGCCGGCCCATGCGGCGTTCGGTTATAGCGCTCGGCCATTCGCGCCGGCATTTCCAAAATCGTTCTGAGGAAGTGGTCGCTCGCTTGGGCTGGTCAAGCCGTCGCCCGGAAGGCCGGCGTGCTTGGAGACGCCACCTCGTCAGCGCGCAATCGGCGCTTGCCAACATCAGCCGTCATGCTATTGCACCCGCCGATCGACAGAGCGCCGTTGATGCGAGATGAGCCCGTAGCTCAGCCGGTAGAGCACGTGACTTTTAATCACGGGGTCGTGGGTTCGAGCCCCACCGGGCTCACCAGCAAAATCTTGCGCTAAGACGATCGGTCCGCGCCCAGCCGGCGAGGCCCCCTCACGCCGCCGTCGTACCGCCCACCGAAGCGCCTTTGACCTGACGGATGACTATTTGATGATTTTCCAGTTGCCGTAGTAGATGAACTTGACGTTCCGTGTCAGGTAACGGACGGTCGCGACCACTCCCGACATGACGGCCGGAAACGGCGACGGGCGAATGATGTCGACGAACAGACAATAGCGCGGCTCCTCAGTCTCGTTGACGGATAGGTGCAGCAGCGTATCGTCGAATATGAACAGCTTGTTCTCCCGCCAGCAGCTGGTAGTGCCGCCAACGACGATGTAAGCAGAATTGTCCTTCATGTCATTGAGGTTGTAGAGGACGCGCAGCGACGCCCGCATATAGCCGAAGTGCTTGGAAGTGGTTACACGGCGGTTGAAGACCGATACACCGATGGTCTTGACGTACTTCCAGGGCCGGTGAAACGCGGGAACATTGAGCGATGTTTCGATGTTTGCGCCATACCAGCGGAAGAAGAACATCGTGCGCTGATTTTCCTTTGAGCGTTCCTGCAGCTGGCGGACGAGGTCCGCGTCATTTGCCGCCTGGATCAATCGCTTTATCTCGTCCTGGTGAGCCGGCGGCAAATCCGCCAACTGATAGACTCCCTTGTTAACGTAGGGCAGCGACAGCAGATCGAGCAGGCAATTGAACGGCGATACCAGCCACGTGCCGACGCCATTGCCGAGGAAATAGCGCCGAAGCGTCTCCGCAGTCAGCGGACGATTGCGGCTCACGTCGTAAGCGCCGCAGATTGCGTAGAACAGCATGATCTTTGGAAACAAAAGCGCGAGCGGTGCCAGGACGCAGAGCGGAAACAGCACACGCCGCAGCGCATACTTCCAGATCCTGGTGAACAGCTGTCGTCCGGTCAGCCCCGCGGAGGGCGTTACTGCTTCGGTGGGCGTCACGTTCATATCACGTTGTCGCAGGGTTATTCCGCTCGTTGGAGATTAGTGTCGCCGATTTGAAGTTCCCGCTACGTGCACCGAAAGCTCATTCAGAAAACTTCAAATCGAAAACGGCACCAGAATAGAAGCATACACTTGTTAGTGCTCCTTTGCGTCCGAATTCCGTGCCAACGGGTGCCGCGATCTATTACCTGAGTTCGGGAGCGGGGCACTAGGCGTATCCTCGCGCCGAAAACCGGCAGATCCACGGCAGCAGCGCTGGCGTTCCTCAAATCGGTCCGCGATCACCGCTTCGGGGGCTTGATCTCGGTCAAAGCGCAGCCCCCGAGGACCGCTCTAGCTATTCGTCGTCTTCAACCGGAACACTTGGCCGCGACAACCCCGAGCTCAGGGCCTTTTTTGCCCGGCGCGGTTTACAGACGCCGATGTTCGCGCTGTATCTCCGTCCGGCCAGATGAGCGCTCTCGGCGGCAGCAGCTGCGGCATATTTTCGCCCCCCGAGGCGGGCTCCATCGAATGCCGAGTTTCAATATTCTGGCTCTGTACGCGGCCCGGGAGTCTCTCCTGGCATGAGTAGGAGCGTCGCGTACCTGCCGGCGTGTTACGGTTAGCCCCTTGAAGAGCACGCCGGCAGCCGCCGGGAGCGTCGTTCTCGCTAGATCGCGCCAGAACGCGGTGAAGCTTGAGACCCGGACTAGCGCGTGGCTTGCCTCCTCTACTTTGCAGATCTGAACATTCTCGCTGCTCTCGCGTTATTTGCTGGACGGCCCCTGATTTCGGCCGAGCAAACGCAAGATCATGGAGATCAGCCAATGAGGCATGTCCTGTTAGCAACGAGCGCAGCCCTGCTTTTGGGGCTCGCTACAGTCGGCTCCGCAGTCAGCGCCGGAAAGGGCGGCGGTGGGGGCGGCGGAGGCGGAGGTGGTGGGGGCGGAGGCGGCGGTGGAATCTCGCGAGGTGGTGGGGGCGGAGGAGGTCCTGGCTTCGGCGGCGGGTCGATGGCCCGCGGCGGACCTTCCAATAACTTTAGCGCCGGACCTTCACGCAATTTCTTCGGCGGCGATTTCCGCGGCGATCGCGGCGACCGTGGTGACCGTGACCGCTTCCGTGAGGGCCGCGATTTCGGATTCGGGTTCGGCTTCTATCCGGGCTACGATTATTACGCTTACGATTATGGGGATGACTGCTACCAGTGGCGCCGCGTCCGTACCCCCTACGGCTGGCATTGGGCGCGCGTGTGGGTTTGCTATTGAGCCCAGAGCCAATCCCCTGATCGGAGCCCTGCCCGGGGTCGCCCCCGAATAACCACAGGGGCTCCCAGGCGGCGTGCGCTGGCTAGGCGCCGCCGGGAGCCACATAGCAATAAAGGGCACCGGCCGCGCCGATGAAGATGATGCCATGGCCGGTAGGGTTGCCCTGATCCCACTTCATCTTGGAATTTGGCACATTGATACGCATGCCATTCGGCAGCACACCTTTGCCATCGGTGATGATGGCGACGTAGTGATCGCCCGCTACCTCGAAAGTGTCCGCTTCAAAAGCATCAGCCTCGCCGCAGCACGACATCGCCGGATTGTCCGGTTGCATGAGGCTCTGGAACCACTGCCGGACATTAGCCGGGGAGTTGCCCCATTGCCCGTTATCGCGCGCTGCAGAGGGCCCGCACGACACGAGCATCAGAAGCGCAGCGCCTGCGCTCACGCAGCTTAGGTTAGTGCGCACGTCCATGACGGTTCTCCCATTAGAGAGGAACCGCTCATCATCACGCCATACCGCTACGCGAGCGGCTCCGAGTGTGCCTCATCTGGATAAGGCAGCGAGTGCCGATTCGTCACTGCCTTTTCACAAAAGCATCGTTGTACCGTCGCGGCTGTGGCTTTTGCACAACAGCCGTGAGTCGTGCATGCTCGAGGCAGATGATCCAAACACCGAGTCAGCAATTCTACGAGTGGGATCGAACGCGCCTTTGCTCTTTGCCGGCGAGGAGCGGGCGGCGGGAGACCTTGTTTCCGATCAGCGCTGGGCCTGCTCCGCACCGCCGCCAGTCGGGCGCTCGCGCCCGAACAGGCTGCCGCAAACCCGCTCGCCCAATGCGAACAAGGCTGCGGCGATCAACAGCCAACCATATAGCAATCCGAGACTCTGCAGATAACCAAGCAGGGAACTGAAATCCATCTACTCCTCCCTTGCTCCTCTCTACCCTCGCTCGTGCTCTGGTGAAATCGGCGGACAGCGATCGCCGATCTCACGCAGGCACTGCTTCGGGCGTGCCAACAGGCCCGTTACGGATGTGCCGGCAGCCACCACGGGCCCGGCAACAGAAAGAACGGGAATGGCGGCGCTGGATAGTAATTCGCCGGCATTCCATATCGGCCCTGCGACTGATCGCGGTCGACATAGATTTGGTGTTTGACCATGTGCTTCTTGGTGGCGGCGGCTGATGGAGTTGGCGTGGCGGTCGCGACGACACACGCAGCAGCGATCAGCGAAGCGATAGCGTATTTTTGCATGGTTAATTCCCCGAGAGTGGCCCCGCCGGTGTGCTAGCGGATGGGTCGCTCCGGTTCAAGACAAAACCCTGCGCGCGATGCTATGAGCGGCGATTTCTCGCAGATACGCCGCCGCGACCCGCTCTACTTCGTTGGAGCACACGAGCTTTTTCGAGAACGTCCCGCCCCCTCGCCTTCACCCGCTTTAACCCCCCGCGAAAGAGCATGCTATCCGTGCACAAGCGCCTTCAACACGCCGACCAGCGCCACCGCCCACAATAATCCGGTTGCAATCGCCTGCACGAAGAAGCCGGTCTCGCGTTTCTCCGCCGCCTCCGAGTAGCCACGCATGTACAGAACACGTCCAGCGATCCAGACGAGGCCGAGCACCGCCGCGAGAATATCGCTGACATAGATTGCGGCGAGCCAAGCCGCAGGCAGGAAGATGGGCATCCATTCCAGCGTGTTCATCTGCACGCGGAAGACGCGCTCGAAATCTGCGTTTCCGGTGGTTGCCGGTGCCTTGACTCCGAATTTTGCCCGCGCTTGGCCGACACGGAAGCCGAGCCAAAAATAGAGGATCACGGCGAGCAATATCACCAGCGCTGTGAGACTGGGCATGCTGTTCTCCCTGAAGCTGGACGGCGGGGCACAAATGAGTTTAACAGGGCATAATCGATTGGAACGGGTGGGCGCGCAAGGACGCCCGACAAGCGGGCAAATGGAAGACGGCAGAACAACAAGATGCAAAAACGGCAAAAGACCGCGCCCGAGCTCGAGCGCCTGATCCTGGTGGAGCTGCAACGACATGCCGTGTGTGCCGGCGTCGCCGCCGTGACGGTGCGCGAGGCGGTCGGCCAATACGGAGCAAATTGGGACGTCGGCCACATCCAGGCACTGGGTGGTGTGGTGCCCCTCACATGCCAGGGCATCTGCGCCGCGACGGTTGCAAAGCTGCAACAGGAGTTCGAGCTGCTACCCGAATTCGAGCTCGATATGGATTTTTGACAGCTGGGATCCACGCCACCCGCGAGGGGGGTGAAGTATCCGGCCGAGATGTTTTATAATGCCGCTTCTTCGGTTCCGATACGATTTCCGGTGCGGTCCGTCCATGGTGACCGTAACGGCGGTTGGAGCCGCAAACGCGGCCTCACGAGAGACCAGGGAGGAAGAAATGACTCGACTGACGATGTTGCGCACAGGACTCGGATTGGCGGTGGCCGTATGCTTCGCGTCCACTTCGCCGCTGCTCGCCGAGACAGTGACGTTCAAGGCCAATCTCGAGGCGTCGACCGAGGTTCCGGCCAATGACAGCCCGGCGACCGGCTCGGTGACCGCAACTTACGACACCGCCACCAAGAAGCTGACCTGGGAGGGCACCTATTCGGGCCTGACCGGCCCGGCAACGGCTGGGCATTTCCACGGTCCGGCCGATCCGGGCAAGAACGCTGGCGTTGCGATCCCGATCACTGCGACCAGCAGCCCCTTCCAAGGCTCCGCTGACCTCACCGACGCTCAGGCAGCCGACCTCATGGCCGGCAAGTGGTACGTCAACATCCACACCAATGCCCACAAAGGCGGCGAGATTCGCGGACAACTGGTGAAGTAATCTGACCTGAAAATGTGAGTTGGCTCCGCCGGCACCCCAAAGTGATGCCGGCGGAACAAATGCATGACCGGCACCCATAGCGAACAACCAATCCTGATCGCCGGCGGCGGCATAGGCGGCCTTGCCACCGCCTACTCGCTCGCCTGCAACGGCTTCGCCGTTCGCGTGCTCGAGCAGGCCACCGAGTTCAAGGAGCTGGGCGCCGGCATCCAGCTCGGGCCCAATATCTTCCGTGCCGTGGACAAGATCGGCCTCAAGGACGCGCTGCTCGCCGACGCCTGGCAGCCGGAGGCGCTGGAGATGCGCTGCGCTCTGACCGGGCGGCAGATTACCCGGATTCCTCTCGGTGACCGCTTCGCCGAGCGCTTTGGGCAGCCCTATGCGGTCACCCACCGTTCCGACATTCACGGCGTCCTCCTCAGAGCATGCCAAGCCAACAACCTGGTCACGCTCGAGACGCAGCGGCAGGTCGAGAGCTTTGACCAGGATGATGATGGTGTCACGGTCACGCTGCGCGAGGGCGAGCCGGTCAGGGGAAGCGCGCTCATCGGCTGTGACGGCATGTGGTCGAAAACCCGCGAGCAAATCGTCGGCGACGGTCGCCCGCGCGTCTCCGGCCACATTGCCTACCGCGCTGTCCTCAAGCGCGAAGAGGTGCCCTCCGACCTTTGGCGTCCCGATGTGATCCTGTGGGCCGGGCCGCGCACGCACCTGGTGCACTATCCGCTGCGGCGGGGCGAGCTCTACAACCTCGTTGCCGTCTTCCATTCCGATCGGTACGTTGAAGGCTGGAACGCAGAAGCCGATGCAGACGAGCTCTGGGCACACTTCAAGGGCCAGCGCCCTGAAGTGCTGCGCATGCTCGAGCGCATCGAGACTTGGCGCATGTGGGTCCTTTGCGATCGCGAACCGGTCAAGGACTGGAACCGGGGACGCGTGGCGCTCTTGGGGGATGCCGCCCACCCGATGCTGCAATACCTCGCGCAGGGCGCCTGCATGGCGACCGAGGATGCCATTCAATTGGCGGAGGACTTGGCCGAAGAGCCGAGCGACTTGCCTGCGGGGCTCGCGGCCTATGTACGACACCGTTATCTGCGGACCGCGCGCGTGCAGATCATGGCGCGCGTCTACGGCGATTTCTATCATGCGCGCGGCCCAACCGCCGAGCTGCGCGACCAGATGCTCTCGGGCCGCACGCCCGAGCAGGCCTACGAGGGGATGGCCTGGCTGTACGGCTGACCTCCTCCCCGGCCTACGGCGCAAGCCGCATAATCAGGTCGGGTCAGGAGGCCTGCGCGAGCCGCGGCTTGAGATCGGCCCGCTTGTCGATCCGCGCAAGGCGCGTAAGCAAATAGTCGACCTCGGCCTTGCCGGTGCTGCTCAGCGCTGATCCGGGCTTGCGTTGCGCATCGCAGGCAAGCACGCCCCGTCGCATCATCACGTATTTGCGCACCGCAAGGCCGACGCCTTGTTGCTGCTCATAGCGCAGAAGCGGCAGATGCGCATCGAAGAGGTCGTGCGCGGCGTCGCGCCGGCCCTCCTTGGACAGCCGCACCACGTCGACCAGCATGTCGGGGAACGCGTAGCCGGTCATCGCCCCATCGGCACCGCGCTCCATCTCGAAATCGAGGAACAACGCGCCGTTGCCGGTCAGGATCGAGATCGGCCGCATCGAGCCGTCCTTCTGGAAGCCGCGCAATGCGGTGATCTTCTCGAGCCCGGGCCAATCCTCATGCTTGAGCATCTCGCAGGAAGGATTGTCCTGGATGATCCGGCGAATGACGGAAGGCGTCATCTGCACCGTCAGCGTGAGCGGATAGTCCTGCAGGACCCACGGAATGTCGGTGCCGATCGCCTCGACCGCCTGGCGGAAATAGCCGACGATCTGATCATCGGTGCGCAGCGAAGGAACCGGCGCGATCATCACTCCGGCCGCGCCTACATCCATGACGCTGCGGGCAAGCGAGCGCATGGCGGCAAAGCCCGGGGCCGAAACCCCGACAATGATCGGTTGCGGGCCGGCGCGCTTGATCATGCGGGAAGCCACGTCGAGCGCTTCCTGAGCGTCAAGCTTAGGCGCCTCCCCCATGATGCCCAGCACCGTGATGCCGGTGCATCCGGTCTCGAAATAAAACTCGGTCATGCGGTCGAGCGAGGCCGTGTCAATGCGGCCGTCCTCGTGGAACGGGGTCGGCGCGATCGCAAAAGTTCCGGACGTCTTGGGGGAAAGCTTCATGAAGTCTCCTGTTCTGTAGTCCTGTAGCCCGCATGAAGCGCAGCGCAATGCGGGTCAGCTATCCGGATTTCGCGTCGCTTCATCCGGGCTACCATTTAGCGCAAATCTACAGCGGTGGCAGGCCGGCGATGGCGCGCGGCTCGCCAGTCAATTCCAGGATATGCAGCCCGGTATTGGCACGATCCACGACATAGATATAGCCCCGGTCGTCGGTCTCCACGTTATTGCTCTGGATCGCCACCTTGCATCTCTGCTGACCATCGACGCGGATGCAGCGCTTATCGGTCGCTTCCGTGATCGAAGGAATGAAATAGCCAACTTCCTTAGGCTCATAAGGATCGCGCACGTCGATTGCGCGTACGCCGGCATTGAAGAAGGTCACGAAGGCAAGCTTCTTGTAGAACACGGGCGCCATGCTCTCGTTCGAGGAATGCGAGCCGAAGCGTCCTCCCCGCGAGCAGAAATTTCCATCGGCCTCGTGCACCGTAAATGTTGAGATGATGGTTGGATGCTGCTCGATGGTGATGTCGGCGAACCACACCATCTGGCGCCCTTGCGGCTTGCATTCGTTCTGCGTTGCCTCATCAACGATCATGACGATGTCGCGGGTGGAATAGCCGTCCTTGGCGAATTCGGCGATCGGCATTTGCAGCATCGGAAACGTCGTGTGCGCTCCCACCAGTGGTGACATTTCGAGCCGGCCGACCTCCGGATAGCGGAGGTTCTCCGGCGTTGGATCCTTCGGTCCGTGCAGCAGCTTGTCGCGATCGACGATCTGCAGGATGCCGCCCTTGTTGGTGCCATAGCCAAAGTAAATCCGATTGCTGCCCGGCAGCGCGATCGGTCCGTGCAATTCGGTCGGCACCGGCCCAGTCGCGCCAGGCTCCTGGCCGGGCAGGCCAAAGTCGCGAATCTTCACCGGCTTGGAGGGGTCGCTGAGATCGTAGATTTCGGTCATCCGGTTCACGCGCCAGCCCGGCACCGCCGAAACGATATAGGCGATGCCGCTGTCGCACTCCCACCAGCTCTTGTGCGTGTCCTTGTAGTTACCGCCGATGGTCGCCAACAGGATCGGTGCCGTCGGATCGGTGACATCATAGATCTGATGTCCCTGTGTCCCCATTGTGCGCAAAAGGTAGTACTTGCCGCGTTCCGCATGCGGCAAGGTCGAGCCGGGGCAGACCCGCGTCATCTGCGCACCGCCACGTTCCCCGGAACCCTCCGTGCCGGGGATATGATGTAGGTATTTCGGGTGCGCCGGGTCGGTGACGTCGACGATCGAGGTGCCGTTGAACTCAGGTTGGCCCGTCAGCGGATTGATCGGCTTGGGCACATCAGGGGTGCCGCCGTGGTGCCCGATATAGGCGATGTAGCGATCGCCCTGATGTGCGATGGTCGGCTGATAGGCACTGCGCGCCTGCAGATCGTTGTAGCCGACGAGCCGCATGTTCATGGCCTCGGGCGGATCGCCGATCTTGGGCGGCTCCTTGCGCATCTCCGCGGCCGCCAATGTCGAAACGAGGGTGAGCGCTGCGAAGGAAAGCACGCCGAAAGCGGCCGAAGCCGCGAGCCGATTGTGAACCCTGGGTTGCGACATCGCGAACTCTCCCTGCTGTCGGTTTGTTTGCCGCCGGTCTGCCGGTTTGTTGCCGATTTTTTGGCTGATTCCGTAGCTGTGGGGCGCAACAATTTCACGTCGCGCGCAGGCCGTAAAGCCGTGCTCTGACGCCTAAAGCTTCTCGCGGACTTCCTCAACCGGCTCTAAGCCAGCGCCGCCTTCACGCGATCCGGAACGAGCGGCAGATCGCGAATTCGCTTGCCGGTGGCAGCCGTGAACGCATTGCCGATGGCGGCCGCTGTCGGCCCCTGCGCGGCTTCGCCGGCACCAAGCGGATGCTCGTTGGGTCGGTCGATCAGCACAGTCTTGACGCTCGGCGCTTCGTTCATGGTCAGGATCGGATAGGTGTCCCAGCTCTGCGTGCGGATACCGTTCTTGTCGAACTGCACCTGCTCATGCAGCGTCCAGCTCGTGGACTGCACGATGCCGCCTTCGATCTGGTTGGTGAGACCGTCCGGATTGATGATCTGCCCGGAATCGACCGCAGCGAAGGCACGCGGCACCTTGATCTGACCGCTGGCACGATCAAGCTCGAGGTCGACGATCACCGCCACATAGGTGGCGAGCGTCTTGTACTTGGCGAAGCCAACGCCGCGCCCGAAGGTCGCGCTGTTCTTCGGCCCGCCTTTCCAGTCGGCCGCCTTGGCCACCGCCTCGATCACCGCCTTGGCGCGCGGATCCGTCAGATGCGCAAGACGGAACTCGACCGGATCAGCCTGCGCCTCGGCGGCAAGCTCGTCCATGAAGGATTCGATCGCGAACACATTGGCGTAGGCGCCCAGCGTGCGCAGCGCGGATACCCGCAGCGGCATCTCCTTGATCAGATGGCTGGTGATTCGCTGGCGCGGCAAGTTGTAGAGCGGAATGGCGTTACGATCGCCCGCGCCGGCCGGTTGCGGCGCTCCGCGCGGCGGTGCCGGCTGCTTCGGGTTTTCCAGATACCAGCTCGCGAGCAGATTGACGCCATCCTGAGCGCCCGGCCGCATGTTATGGGTGTTGCTCCACACATCGTAGTTCCAATCCACGATGCGACCATCCTTGAGGGCTGCCTGGGCGCGCATGATCATGGCGGCGCCGTACGGCTCCCACATGAACTCGTCGTCGCGCATCCATTGCACCCGCACCGGCCGCCCGTCACTCGCGCGGGCCAGCAATGCGGCGTCGAGCGCCACGTCATCGGCGCCGTTTTGCCCATAGCAGCCGGAGCCTTCGACATGGATGCAGCGGATGGCGGAGGGCTGCATGTCGAGCGCCTTGGCCATGGTGCCGCGCAACGGGAACACCCCCTGGGTATGGGTCCAGACCGTCAGCTTGCCATCCTGGACCTGGGCGACCGCGCAGGAGGGCCCAATCGAAGCATGGGCCATGTAAGGCCGGTGATAGGTCGCCTCGATCACCTTGGCCCCATCGGGCAGCGGCGCTTGCTTGTCGCTGATGATCGTGTCTTCCATCGTTTGCGACAGAAGGTACTCGTAGATCTTCGCCGGATCGGGCAACTCGGTCCCACCGCTCCACCGCGCCGTGCTTTTGAGCTTGTCGCGGGCATTGATCGCCTGCTCCTCCCGCGTGGCGACAACGCCCAAAAAACTGCCGTCGCGGACAATGGCTGTGACCCCGGGCATCGCCTTGACCGCCGCCTCATCGAAGCTCTCGAGCTTCGCCCGATAGCGCGGTGGCCGCACCACGCGCCCGTGCAGCATGCCGGGCAGGCGCAGATCCTGCACATAGGCGGCTCCGCCCGTTACTTTCGCCGGAATGTCGAAGCGCGGAACCGGCTTGCCGACAATCTTGTGCTCCGACGGCGGCTTGGGGGCGACCTTGGCGGTCGCTTCGCGGTGCAGATCGACCTCAGCGGCAAGGTCGCCATAGCTCACTTTGCGACCGTCCCTCGTGGTGATGACGCCGTCGCTCGTGCTCAGCGTGTCGGCAGAAACCGCGAAGCGCCTGGCAGCCAGATCGATCAGCATCGAGCGTACTTCTGCCCCCGCCATCCGCAGCGCTGTGCCGCTCGCTTCGATCGACTGGCTGCCGGCCGTCTGTCCTTCGTTGGGGGTCCGCCCGGTATCGCCGGAGATCATGGTGATGCGGGCAAGCGGCAGGTCCAGCTCCTCGGCTGCGATCTGGGCGAGCGCGGTAACGATGCCTTGGCCAAGCTCGACCTTTCCGGTGGATACGGTCGCGGTGCCGTCCGCATTTATGCGCAGCCAAGCGTCCAGCCTGCGGTTGCCGGCGAGGCTTCCGGGAAGCCCTGGCGGCTGTTGGCCGAATGCGAGGCGCGGCTCGAGGCTGAAGGCAAGCGCGATGCCGCCGAGCGCGGCCGTGAACTCGCGACGGGAAAGCCGGGGAGCGTTCATGGTCAGATCCTCCCGTTCGCCGCCTGCGCGGCGCGCAGGACCGCCCGTATGATCCGATTGTGGGTGCCGCAGCGGCACAGATTGGGTGCAAGGGTCGCCCGCACGTCGGCCTCGGTCGGATGCGGGATGCGATCGAGCATCGCCTTGGCGGTCATGATCATGCCGTTGATGCAGTAGCCGCATTGCGCCGCCTGCTCGTCCATGAAGGCCTTTTGTAACGGATGCGGCCTCTCGACCGTGCCGAGGCCCTCGATCGTGACGATGTCGGAATCGGCCATCTCACTGATCGCCCGTACGCACGACCGCGTCGGCACGCCATCGACCAGGACGGTGCAGGCGCCGCATTGCTCGAGACCACAGCCGAATTTTGCGCCGTTGAGCTCGAGATCGTTGCGCAGGACGTAAAGCAACGGGGTGTCCGGTGCGGCGTCGACCGAATGCACGACACCGTTGACCTTCAGGTTGATGGCCATAGCGGTTCCTCGAATGACAGATTCCGCGTAACAGTCCTGGAAAGCGCAGCTTGCGGGCAAGTTCCGCCAACATTCGCGGCATATTGCGTCGCGGCGATGCAGCCGTCGAGGGCCCGCTCCGGCTATTTTTGCCGTGGGCTAATGTCGCCCTCTGCCCACAGCGCCCGCGTCCGGGCGCGGAACTCTTCGAACCGGCCGGAGATGATGGCCGCGCGCGCGGTCTCCATGAGCTCCTGATAATAGGAAAGATTAACCAAGGTCAGCAGGATCGCGCCCAGCATTTCCTCCGCTTTGACCAGGTGGTGCAGATAGGCGCGCGAATAGCCCCGCGCCGCCGGGCAGGAACCTGCTTCATCGAGCGGCCGCGGATCCTCGGCATGCCGCGCGTTCTTCAGGTTCACCGGTCCGCGGCGCGTGAAGGCAAGCCCATGCCGGCCATTGCGCGTGGGCAGCACGCAGTCGAACATGTCGACCCCGCGTGCCACCGCCTCGATGAGATCGGCGGGGGTGCCGACGCCCATGAGATATCGCGGCCGTCCGCTCGGCAGCGCCGGCGTCACCACCTCGATCGTCTTGAGCATCACTTCGGGCGCTTCGCCGACCGCCAGCCCACCGATCCCGTAGCCATGAAAATCCATCGCGGTGAGTTCCGCGGCGCTCTTGAGCCGCAGCTCTGGGTCGTCGCCGCCTTGGACGATGCCGAACAGGGCGCGTCCCGCTGGCGCGGCCCCAAACGCATTTCTCGAGCGCTCGGCCCAGCGCAGCGATAGCCGCATGGCGCGATCAAGATCCGCCCGGGGCGCCGGCAGCTTCACACACTCGTCGAGCTGCATGGCGATATCGGAGCCGAGCAGCAACTGAATTTCGACCGCCCGCTCCGGCGTGAGCTCAACCAGGGCGCCATCAAGATGAGAGCGGAAAGTCACCCCGCGCTCGTCGATCTTGCGCAAGCCGGCAAGGGACATGACCTGGAAGCCGCCGGAATCAGTCAGAATCGCGTGCGGCCAATTCATGAAGCGATGCAGGCCCCCGAGCGCAGCAATGCGCTCGGCGCCGGGGCGCAGCATCAGATGATAGGTGTTGCCCAGGAGGATGTCGGCGCCGGTCGCCCGCACCGCCTCCGGCAGGAGGCCTTTCACGGTCGCCTGGGTACCCACCGGCATGAAGGCGGGCGTCTTCACGGCCCCATGGGGGGCGGTGATCTCGCCGCAGCGCGCCGCGCCGTCAGTGGCAACGAGATGAAACTGAAATTCGGCAGGCATTGCTTCCAATCGTCGTAAGTCAGGCGCAAATCAGGGCACGCGGAACAAAAGGCAGGCATCTCCATAAGAATAGAAGCGATAACCCATCGCAATGGCGTGTGAATAGGCTTCTCGCATCACCTCCAGGCCGCAAAAGGCCGAGACCAACATGAAAAGAGTTGATCGCGGCAGGTGGAAATTGGTCAGCATCACGTCGATGGTGCGGAAGCGATATCCCGGCGTAATGAACAGCGCCGTCTCGCCGGTGAACGGATGAACGGTCCCATCCTCGCCGCTCGCGCTCTCGATAAGCCGCATTGAGGTCGAGCCCACGGCTACCACCCGACCGCCGTTGCTGCGGGCGGCATTGAGCGCAGCGGCGGTTTCGGGACCTACGCTGCCCCATTCCGAAAACATCCGATGGTCGGATGTGTCTGCCGCCTTCACGGGAAGGAACGTGCCTGCACCAACGTGGAGGGTGACGCGATGGAGCGCGATGCCTCTGTGTCGCAGCGCATCAACCAGGGTTGGCGTGAAGTGGAGCCCTGCAGTCGGAGCCGCGACAGCTCCTTCGCGGGCTGCGAACATGGTTTGATAGTCCTCGCGATCGCGCGCATCCGTCTCCCGCCGCGCAGCGATATAGGGAGGGAGCGGCATGGTGCCGCGCTCCTCCAGCGCCTGATCGAGAACGGCACCATGGAATGCGAAAGCAAGCGTCACCTCGCCGCCCTCCGCCTTCTCCTCTACCGTGGCGTCGAGTTGGTCCAGGAAGCATACTTCGCCTTCGCTGCCGAAACGTACAATATCGCCGACCGCAAGCCGCTTGGCGGGCTTCACGAATGCGCGCCAGCGCGCCCCATCCAGACGCTGATGCAGGGTCGCCTCGATGGCCGGTTCGGCCTCCCCGCGCCCGATGCGCCGTCCGCTCAGCCGCGCCGGAACAACCTTGGTATCGTTGACCACCAGCGCATCACCCGGACGGAGGATATCGGGCAGATCGCGCACAATGTGATCCTCGAGCAGGGGCCCGGCGCCCGGACGCACGACCAGCAACCGGGCAGTGTCGCGCGGGGCCGCCGGGCGCAGCGCGATCCGCTCCGCCGGCAGGTCGAAATCGAAGAGATCAGTCCGCATGTAGGCCTGGCCGCGCACAATGGTGGTCAGGCGGTTCGCACAAACGGCGCATTCCCGCAACACTTCCGGAGGAGCCCCCGCAGTGCGGTTCTCGCTACACCCGGTGTGCCGTGCCGCTTATGGACTATTCGCGCGGTGGATAGGGGTCGCGATCGCCGACCCAGACTGATGAAAGCGCCCCGGTTTCGTCCATTACCGACACTTCCGATGGCTCATCCTGCTCGGCAAGCTTATGAGCGGCATCGATGGCAAATAACTTCGCCTCGCGCTCACTCTTGTATGGACCAAATTCTTGCCTAGTGAAAATAATGAACCAAGCGTCATCGCGGCGCAGCACGACATAATGGGCGCGCGGCTTCGGCTCGAGCGGGGCTGCCCTTCGGGCATGACCCGCCATGTGCATATGAGTTCCCGGCATGATCTCACCTCCCTGCGTCCGAACGTATGCTCGCGCACGCATCCCCTGTTGGCCTGCTTGACTGCAAGGATTTCTAACTCGCTCACCGAGACTAGAGTTCCAACAGACCGGGTTAAGCTCATCGCATCAAAATCAATTGAATTCCTTTGCTTGTTCGTGTGCGCTGCAGCAGCCCTGTCGTCTTATTGTCATCCAATTCTCGATCTCACCTCGATCACGTCAAATTCTCTTCGCAAGCACGCGTTAGCGTCTGGCAAAGAAGCGGCACCGCATTGCAGGAGCATTCGATGGGAACTGTGATGGTGAAATGTCCGAATACCGGGCGCGACATTTCAACCGGCATCATTGCTGATCGCGCGAGCTTCGCCGCTACGCCGGTTTTCTTTGCGCGCGTTTTCTGTCCGATGTGCCGGGCCGAGCACGAATGGTTCGCCAGGGAGGCCTGGGTTTGCGAGGCCGAGCCGTGCGAGTCGCCGCAGGCTGCCTAATACCAATTGAGTGCGGGTCGGATGCGGCGTGCGATGCAGCAACAGCAAATGGCTTTACAAATTTAGTCAAAGCGGGCGGAAACGATCCGATCCGGGTCTGAGACTGGCTCACCGCGCTTGATCTTATCCACATTCTCCATCCCTTCGACGACCATGCCCCAGACCGTGTATTGGCCATTGAGCCAGGGCGCATCCTCGAAGCAGATGAAGAACTGGCTATCCCCGGAGTCGGGGCTCTGCGCGCGCGCCATGGAAACCGTCCCGCGGACGTGCTTCTCCTTGGAGAACTCGGCCTTGAGCTTTCGTCCGGAACCGCCGGTGCCGGTTCCATGCGGGCAACCGGTCTGTGCCATGAAGCCGTCGATCACACGGTGAAAGGCGACGCCGTTATAGAAACCGTCGGCGACCAACTCCTTGATGCGTGCCACATGCACCGGTGCAAGATCTGGTCGCATCTCGATCCGGACGGTGCCCTGGGTGGTTTCGAGGACGAGCTGCTTGTCTTCAGGATTGTCTGCCATCAGGTGCTCCTGCTTGCTTGAGCTTGCGGTTGTCGATGAAACGCATTGTCATAGGGCGCCCGGCGAGCGCGTTGCCGAGCGCCTCGGTGAACGGCAGCGGGGTACAGCGGGCGAGCGCCTGTGCGACCGCAATCCGATAGATCATCCGCTCTTCGGCTGACGCTTCCCGCGTCTCATAGGTGATACGCGGCTCGCCCAAGAGCTCGCCATCACGTTTGAAGCTCAACATCACGGTGATTTGCATGCCGGCGCGCGACTCGTCGAGGTCGGGCGGAATCCAGCACGCCTCGAGCGCTTTGAAGACTTCCCTGATAGTGTTGAGCGGCGCCGTCGGCCGACTATGCGCCGCGTTGGCATCAGGCCCGGGGCCGCCAACCTGCGCCAGTACGGGCTCGCACGGCGCGCAAGCCCACCCGGCGACGGCCGCGAGCACAACGAGGAGCCGGGTCGGGCGCATGCCGGTCTCCCCGATGACTCATTTGGCGTCGGCTGCGACCTGAACCCTGAGCATGCGGTCGGGATCGGTTACAGCGCCATTCTGCGCTTCCGGCCCCTTCTTGATCTTGTCGACCACGTCCATCCCGGACACGACCTGGCCAACGACCGTGTACTTGCCGTTAAGGAACGAGCCGTCGCCATACATGATGAAGAATTGGCTGTTCGCGGAGTTCGGATCGCTTGTGCGCGCCATGCCGACCACGCCGCGGACGAACGGGGTGCTGGTGAACTCGGCCGGCAGATTCGGATATTTCGAGCCGCCGGTGCCATCGCCGTTCTGCCCGTCGCCGGTCTGCGCCATGAACCCGGCAATGACGCGATGGAACGGCACGTTATCGTAGAACTTGTCACGGGCCAGCTGCTTGATTCGTTCAGCATGCTTGGGCGCGAGATCGGGCCTCAGCTTGATAACGATGCGGCCATATTTGGTATCGATCAGAATCGTGTTCTGAGGATCGGTGCCGGCCGGCAGGGTTTGCGCCACGGCAGGCATCGCGCAGATCAGCGCAGTCAACACAGCGAACAGGCGAACAAGGCGTGTCATAGGTGCTCCCGAGGTGGATGATCAAGGATCGCGTGATTTGGGTCTTGCTTAGCTTCCGGGGAAATCGCCGTCCTTCCCCAATATATGATCAGGTAGGTCGCTCAGCGATCCGGCATATTCCGCTTCGGCCTTACCTATTTTGTCTTTGTGCTCGCGAATTTCGCCTTCAACTGTGCCACGACCACGGGCGGCACGAAAGGCGTCACGTCGCCCCCCATGGATGCGATCTGCCGCACCAGGGTGCCGGTTATCGGGCGGACCGCCGGTGACGCCGGCAGGAAGACCGTCTGCAGATCGGGGGCCAGCATTGCATTCATGCCGGCCATCTCCATCTCGTAGTCGAAATCCGCCACCCCCCGCAAACCGCGGATGAGGAGGGTCGCGCCCTCTCGCCGCGCCGCCTCCACCACCAAGTCTGCGAAAGTGATGCAGGAGAGCTCGCAGCCGGCCGCGCGGGCAAGCGGCGCACAGACCGCCTCGAGCATGGCGCGTCGCTCCGGTGCAGTGAACAGCGGCGCTTTGCCAGGGTGCGTCCCGATCGCCAGCACAATGCGGTCCGCCAACCGTGCGCACTGGCGCACCAGATCCAGGTGACCATTGGTCACCGGATCGAACGAGCCGGGAAAGAGTGCGACACGCGGCATGGTTCGGGGTCTAACCCGCCGCAGCGGGAACCCGCAAGACCGTGGGCGCCCTCACATGCAAAAGGCAAGGCGGCCGCGGAAGAAATTAACCGTCGCGATGAACCTTTTGGCAGCTCAGAGCAACCAATAGGGCAGAGGGTGGTAACGCCTGCCTCAAGCCTGCACGGCGCCTGAAGAGGGGGAATTCAACATGTTGATCTATCGCGCTCTTTCAGCTGTCGCCGCAGCCGCCCTCGGGGCCGCCGTCATGATGGCTTTGCCGGGATTCAGCCCGCCCGTGAGCGCCGGCACCTCCCCGGCCGTCGACCCCGCGGCCGCAGCCCAGGTGACCGTCGGCCAAGATCGCCCGCTGGCAACTCCCTGCAGCGAGCAGGCTTGGCCATACTATGCGGCAGCCTGCCTGCAAGATCACACCCCGACCGCCGGACAGGTCCGTACGGTCAGGCTGGTCACCACCGACCGACTGCCAAGGTAACCCACGTCATTTCCGATCTTTGCGGCGGTCGCCTTCCGGCGGCCGCGCGGCGTTTTGTCCGGGGCCCGAGGCTCGTCGACAAAGCCGATCACGCGAACAGCCAGACGTGTTACAGTTTCCCCCCGCACCCTTTCTCAATGGAGACCTCAGTGAAGACGGCCATGGCTTGCCGCGTCGACTGCCGCCCTCCTCTTTTGCTTGCCGTCGCGATCCTGGTCCTGCTTATCGCAGCACCGGCCTCGCTCATGGCACAGACGCCGCCGAGCGCGCGCGAGCTACGCATCTATGCCGGGTTGCATGCGGCCGCCGCCAATGGGGATGTCGCCGCCATCGAGCAGCTCATCGCCGAGGGCGAGAAGCCGAACATCCAGGATGCCAACAGCCGCACGCCGCTCATCGTCGCCGCGTTCCGCAAGCAGCTCGCGGCCGCGCAGGCGCTCCTGCGCCACGGCGCCGATCCCAATGCCCATGATGAAGACGGCTACGGCATCTTGGCCATCGCGGCAAGCAACAACGATCTCGAAATGCTGAAGACAGCGCTTGCCGCGGGCAGCAACCCCCGCGCCGTAGAGGGGCGTGACAACGGCAGCGCGCTGATTATTGCCGCGCAGCTCGGGTATGTAGACATCGTGCATGCCCTGATCGACGCCAAGGCGGATATCGACCGCATCAACAATCGGGGCTGGACCGCCTTGATCACCGCGGTGACGCTCGGCAGCGGCGACAAGGCACATACCGCGATCGTCGAAGCGCTGGTCGCAGCCCACGCCGACGGCGACATCAAGGATCCGCTCGGCCGCACCGCGCTCGATTACGCGCGTGCGCGCGGCTATTCGGATATGGTCCCGATCCTGGAAAAGTCGGTCGGCCGGCACACGTGATTTTCCCGATACGGACGATGCATTTGCAAGACTGGCGAGGAAACATGTCGCTCATCAGCCGCAGAGGTTTGGGCCTCATAGGATACGTGGCTGCAATGGTCCTGATCCTCGCGCTGGCGGGCTTGAGCAGCGCCGGGGCGCAGGACAGGTATCCGAGTCGCACCGTGCACATCATTGTGCCCACCCCCGCCGGCGGTCCCATCGACGTGATGGCGCGCCTGGTCGCCAATGAGATCGCGCCGAAGCTTGGGCAAAGCGTGATCGTCGACAATCGCGGCGGCGCCGGCAACACCATCGGCTCGGCCGAAGCCGCGCGCGCCACGCCCGATGGCTACACTTTGCTCTATTCGAGCTCGAGCGGGCTCGTCATCGCCCCGATGCTGCAGAAGAGCGCCGGCTACGATCCGCTCAAGAGCTTCGATCCGGTGGCGGTGGTCGCCGCCACCGCCAACATCCTGGTGGTCAACCCCTCAGTGCCGGCGAAATCCGTCGCGGAGCTCATCGCCTACGCCAAGGCGAACCCCGGCAAGGTCAATTTCTCCTCGGGCGGCATCGGCACCCTGCCGCATCTCATCGGCGAATATTTCAAGTCGCATGCCGGCATCGACGTCATTCACGTGCCCTATCGGGGCGGCGGCCCCTCGATCCAGGATGTGGTCGCCGGTCACGTGCAGTACACTTTCGAAGGCATTTCGGTGCTGCTGCCGCTGATCAAGACCGGACAACTGCGGGCGCTCGCAGTGACAAGCGCGCAGCGCAGCCCGCTACTGCCCGACGTGCCGACTATGATCGAAAGCGGCTTCCCCGATTTCGCGACCAGCGCCTGGACCGGCCTATTGGCGCCGGCCGGCACGCCGCCGGAGGTGATCGCCAAGCTCAATGGCGCAGTCAACGCGGCGCTGCAAACGGCCGACATGAAGGCTGCGCTCGACCGTCTCGCCGGCGATCCGCTCGGTGGCCCGCCCGCCGAGCTCACCAAAGTGATCCAGTCCGACATCGGCAAATGGCAGCCGATTATTCAAGCGCTCAATCTGCAGACCGACTGAGCGGACGATTTTCAGGGCACAGGGTCGAGGGGGCCATGAAACAAGCCATCATTCGTCGTGCGTTCTTCATCGGCATTGCGTTGGCGATTTCCGCGCCGGACGGCGCCGGTGCCGCCGAAATCAAGGTGCTGACTACCCGCGCGGTATCGACCGTGCTGGCCGCGATCGGGCCGCAGTTCGAGCGCGCAACCGGCAACAAGATCGATGTCAGCGTCGATGTGGCGGCCGCACTCGTCAGAAAGGTCAAGGCGGGCGAGGCGTTCGATTTACTGGTCGCGGCACCCGCGCAGATCGATGGGCTGGTCAAGGACGGCAAGCTGCTGCCCGATACGCCGAGCAATTTGGTGCGGTCCGGCATCGGCGTGGAAGTCAAGGCCGGCGCCGCCAAGCCCGATGTCAGCACGGTCGAAGCCTTCAGGGGCGCGCTTATCGCGGCCAAATCCATCGCTTATCTGCGCGAGGGACAGAGCGGCATCGCGGTCGCCAAGGCAATCGACAAGATCGGCCTGACCGAAACTCTGAAGCCCAAGCTCACGCTGCCGGACGCTGACGTCGTCTCCGAGGTGGTCGCCAAGGGCGAGGTCGAACTCGGCATGGTGGTGGTGACCCAGATCATGACCTCGCCCGGCGTCACGCTCGCCGGACCGTTGCCGCCGGAACTGCAGAGCTACATCACCTTCGCGGGCGCGGTCGGCACCGGCGCGAAGGCGCCCGACGCCGCGCGGGCGCTCATCAAGTTCCTCAGAGGACCCGAGGCGCTCACGGTGATGAAAGCGCAGGGGATGGAACCGGGGTAAGGTCCGCAGCCTCACCCCTCCCCATTGCCGTTCTCCTCGCCTTCTTCGGTCACCCGCTCGACCGAGACCACACGCTCGCTCTCAGCGGTGGAGAATACGATCACCCCCTGGGTCGAGCGCCCGGCAATGCGGATTCCGTCGACCGGGCAGCGGATCAGCTGGCCGCCATTGGTGACCAGCATGATCTGGTCCGTCTCCTCGACCGGGAAGGACGCGACCAGCGGCCCGTTCTTTGAGGTGATCGACATTGCCACGATGCCTTTGCCGCCGCGGCCGGTGGTGCGGTACTCGTAGGACGATGAGCGCTTGCCAAAGCCGCGCTCCGATACTGTAAGCACGAACTGCTCGGCCGCGGACATCTCCACATAGCGCCGCTCACCAAGCTCGATCGCACCCGTCGCCTCCTCGGCGTCGACCGCCGCCTCCTCGGTTTCTCCATTGCCGCCACGCCGGACGGCGGTTGCGCGCTTCAAATAGGCGGCGCGCTCCTCAGCGGTCGCGTCGACGTGGCGCAGGATCGACAACGAGATCAGCTTGTCGCCTTCGGCGAGCGCGATTCCGCGCACCCCCATCGATGTGCGGCCCTGGAACACGCGCACGTCGGCCACTGGGAAGCGGATGCATTGGCCATTGGCGCTGGTGAGCAGCACGTCGTCACGGTCGGTGCAGATCTGCACGTCGACGATCGCTTCGCCTTCGTCGAGCTTCATGGCGATAATGCCGGAGCGGCGCACGTCGACGAAGTCGGAGAGCTTGTTGCGACGGACGGTGCCGCGGGTGGTGGCGAACATCACGTCGAGGTCGCCCCAGGTGCGCTCGTCCTCGGGCAACGGCATGATGGTGGTGATGAGCTCGCCCTGCTCGAGGGGCAGGATGTTGATGAGCGCTTTGCCGCGCGCCTGCGGGGCTGCAAGCGGCAGCCGCCAGACCTTTTCCTTGTAGACCTGCCCGCGCGAGGAGAAGAACAGCACCGGCGTATGGGTCGAGGCGACGAACAGACGGGAGACAAAATCCTCCTCCCGCGTCTGCATGCCGGCACGCCCCTTGCCGCCGCGCTTCTGCGCCCGGTAAGTCGACAGCGGCACGCGCTTGACATAGCCGAGATGGGAAACGGTGACGACCATATCCTCGCGCTGGATCAGGTCCTCGTCCTCCATCTCGCCTTCCTGATCGACGATCGTCGTGCGGCGCGGCGTCGCGAACTTGTCCTTCACCGCGGTGAGTTCGTCCTTGAGGATGGTCTGGATGCGGGCGCGCGAGCGCAGGATGGCGAGATAGTCGTTGATTTCAGCGGCGAGCTTGTCGAGCTCTTCCTGGATCTCCTCGCGCCCAAGCGCCGTCAATCGCTGCAACCGGATATCGAGAATCGCCTTGGCCTGCTCGGCGGAAAGCCGGTAGTTGCCTTCCGGTGTAATGGTGTGGCGCGGATCGTCGATCAGCGTGATCATCGCCTCGACCGCGCGCGCCGGCCAATCACGTGCCATCAAAGCCTCGCGCGCCTCGTTCGCATCGCGCGAGGCGCGGATGAGACGGATGATCTCGTCGATATTGGCAACCGCAATGGCCAAGCCAACCAAGACATGCGCCCGGTCGCGGGCCTTGTTGAGCAGGAACTTGGTCCGCCGCGAGATCACCTCCTCGCGGAAGGCGATGAAAGAGGTGAGCAGATCCTTCAGGTTCATCACCAACGGACGGCCGCCGTCGAGCGCCACCATGTTGGCCCCGAAGGTCGATTGCAGCGGCGTGAAGCGGTAGAGCTGGTTGAGCACCACTTCGGGGGCCGCGTCGCGCTTGAGCTCGACCACCACCCGATAGCCGTCGCGGTCCGACTCATCGCGCAAGTCGGCGATACCGTCGATCTTCTTCTCGCGCACCAGCTCGGCGATACGCTCCACCATGCCGGCCTTGTTCACCTGGTAGGGAATCTCGGTGATGACGATCGCCTCGCGATCCTTGCGCAGCGTCTCGAAGGTGACCTTGCCGCGCATGATGATCGAGCCACGGCCGAGGTGATAGGCCGCGCGGATGCCCTGGCGGCCGAGAATGATGCCGCCGGTCGGGAAATCGGGTCCCGGCATGATGCCGATCAGATCGTCGATGCCGAGCGCCGGATTGTCGATCAGCGCGATGGTGGCGTCGACCACCTCGCCGAGATTGTGCGGCGGGATGTTGGTCGCCATGCCGACCGCGATGCCGCCCGCCCCGTTCACCAGGAGATTGGGGAAGCGCGCCGGCATGACCGTCGGCTCTTGCTCCCGGCCGTCGTAGTTCGGCTGGAAGTCGACAGTGTCCTTGTCGAGATCGTCGAGCAGTTCGATCGCCGGCCGCGCGAGACGAACCTCGGTATAGCGTTCCGCCGCCGGAGGATCCCCGTCGACCGAGCCGAAATTGCCCTGGCCGTCGATCAGCGGCAGCCGCATGGAAAAATCCTGCGCCAGCCTCACCAGCGCGTCGTAGATCGCCTGGTTGCCATGGGGATGATACTTGCCCATGGTGTCGCCGGTGACGCGCGCCGATTTGTTGTACGGCCGGTCCGGCGTGTAATTGTTCTCGTGCATCGAAAACAGGATGCGTCGATGCACCGGCTTGAGGCCGTCGCGCACATCCGGCAGCGCGCGCGCCACGATCACGCTCATGGCGTAGGCCAGATAGGAACGCTTCATCTCCTCGGTGATGGAGATGGGGCGAATATCGGTCGGCCCTCCCTCTCCCGGAGGCTGGTCTTGATTATTGGCCAAAGGAAATTCCCGCTCGAATTATGCCGCGATGGCTTAGCTGATTCAGCGGCCCGATGCCACCCATAATCGCCTGCTTCACCCGCTCGAATTCATATGGCAATTCATATGCTTAGGTTCAAGTGCGGAACGTGGCCGAAAGCATCTTGGGAAGGCCCGATTTCGCCCATCGCAGGCGCGACTGTCGCAACCAATGAGCCCGCACGCGGTTGGGGCGACCTGCGGCTTCGGCTAAATGGTCGCCATGCAGCTCGATTATCTGATCTCGGCGCTGGTGACCCTGCTGGTAGTGGTCGATCCGGTCGGGCTAACGCCCGGATTTCTCGCCGTCACACAAGGTTCCAGCGCACCGAAGCGCCGGCGGACTGCCTTCAAGGCCTGCGTGATCGCGAGCGTGATCCTCGCCGGCACGGCCCTCGCCGGCGACTGGCTCCTCGAGCGGCTGGCCATCACGATACCGGCATTCCGCGTCGCCGGCGGCCTCCTGTTGTTCGCAGTCGCCTTCGAGATGGCCTACGGCGTGCGCATCGAGCGGCAATCCAAGCAAGCCGAAGAAGCCGCTGAAGAGCATGTGGCCGACGTCGCAGCCTTTCCGCTGGCGATCCCACTGATGGCCGGGCCAGGTGCGATCACCGCCACGCTGCTGCTTGCTGGCCAGGCGCGCGAGCACCCCCTCCTGTTGATCGGCCTGCTCGGCGTCATCGTCATCGTGATGACGACATGCTTCGCGGCCTTCTGCACGGCCGACCGCATCGAACGCATGCTCGGCGCGACCGGCAGCGTGGTGATGTCGCGCCTTTTGGGCGTGCTGCTCGCGGCACTTGCCGTGCAATTCGTCATCGACGGCGTGCGGGTGGCGCTGCGCGGGTAGCGTACGGCTCGTCGTCCCCGACCCGGGATCCGTTGCGCTCGGCAGCTATGAGAGGGCGCAGCCGTATAGGTCCTGCTTACGCAGGAACGACCCCTTGCGGTTGGGTCGTTCCGCAGAAAATCTCAGTGCGGATCTTGCAAAGGGCACACTCGGGGAATTTGAAATTCGTCAATCCACTGATTTGCCCGGTCAGGTCAAGATGGAGCGCGAGATCGCTCGGTTCCCAACCATTGCATTAATGATGCAGCCTGGAGCGAGCACGAAGACGCAATCACCAGTGTGCCGCCGAAGAGGACCGATCATCACGCTTGGGGGAACCTGGAAAGCTCACTATTGAATTTACTCAAGAATTTCCAGTTCGAACGGCCAAAACGGCGGTAAAATAACACCAAAGACTGTATGCGGCTGGGCGCAAGCCAATTGCGCCTGGCAAGCCTTTCGTTGCGCCCAATATCCCAACCGCGTGCGTCGGCCAGCAAAGCCGGTGCGACAAACGCCACGCAAGCTCGGTGCGTGATCAATGCCCGCGCGGGCGCGCGTGGCGTCAGAACGGAATGTCGTCGTCGAGGTCGCCGCCCCGGCCGCCGACGGCGCCCGCCATGGCGGGTCTACGCGCCGGGCTCGGACCCGAAGCCCCGAAGTCGCTCGACGAAGAGCCCTCGAAGTCACTGCCGCCACCGCCACCAACGCGGTCGAGCATGGTGAGCTGCGAATTGAAGCCCTGCAGCACGACCTCGGTGGTGTAGCGGTCCTGTCCCGACTGGTCCTGCCACTTGTTGGTGCGGAGGGCGCCCTCGATATAGACCTTGGCGCCTTTCTTCAAATACTGCTCGGCGACCTTGCTGAGCCCTTCATTGAAGATGACCACACGGTGCCACTCGGTTTTCTCCTTGCGCTCGCCGGTTGCCTTGTCGCGCCAGGTTTCGGATGTGGCCACACGCAAATGCACAATCGGCTTGCCGTCCTGGGTGCGCCGCACTTCCGGATCAGCGCCGAGATTACCGACCAAAATGACCTTGTTCACCGAGCCCGCCATAACATTCTCCTACTGGCCTTCGCCTAATGACTTTGCGTCCCGCAAATCCCTTGCACTGATCCCACCCTGAGACCGTGGCCCTGCCCTCGCAAGCGCGTTCTCATGTTTCCCAACGCCGGTCCACAGCCTGACGCGCGTTCACTTTTTGTTCTAGCATGTGAGTAGGCGATGTGCAATGGGCGTCCTGCCCCAGGCCGACCCTCCCCGCAAGCGGGGAGCGAATGGAGAGGCCTATGTGCAAGGCCGGTCCCGCGGCTACAGGCTCTCGCCCAGGAAGCGCAGGAGACGTGGCGCGGTCAGGGCACCGAACCCACCCGGCTCGTTCTCGAACGGATCGGCCGCCCAGAAATGGCCGGCGCCTGGCAGAATGATGCGGCGCGCCCCGATGCCGGCCTGGTTGAGCGCGAGCCAGAACGCGTACGACTGCGAGGCCGGATCGACGATATCGTCGTCGGTACCGTGGATCAGCAGGAAGCGCGGCCCCTTCTTGTCCACGGTCGCGTAGCTCATCGGCGAGGATTCGAAATAGATGCGCCGGTTCTGCATCGGCGACGCGCCCAGATACTTCTCGGCGATCTGGTCGTGCGGACGGGCTATCTGGTCGTGGTTCCATTGCGCCAGCATGTCGTAGACGCCGTAGAAGGCGACCACTGCCTTCACGCCGACCGGCACGGCGACATTGGGATCGTCCCGATAGGCGGAGGAGAACTGCGGCTCTTTGCCGGCGAGCGCCACCAGCGCAATCAAATGCGAGCCGGCGGAATCCCCCATCAGCCCGATCCGGTCCGGATCGACGCCGAGCGAGTCCGCCCCGGCGCGGACGAACTGGATCGCGGCCTTCACATCGTAGACCGAGTTCGGATAGGCGCCAGCTTTGCCCAGGCGATAGTCGATCGAGAGCACCACATAGCCATTCTTGGCAAGATATGGCCCCCAGTAGCGATAGGTCGCGCGACTGCCGTTCTGCCATCCGCCGCCATGCACCGCGATCACCGCCGGCGCCTTGGCCAAGCCCTTCGGCTGGTAAAGATCGGCAACGAGCTTCACCCCGTCGTGCTGTGCATATTCCACGTTGGCGAGGGCGATGACCTCGTATTCGGCTCTTGCAGCAGACAGGGCCGCAAGCATCGCGGCGGCCGCGAACGCAAGCACGCGCCATAATTTCATGAAACGGTCCCTCCCAGGCTTATGTTGCCGATCATATCGCGGGGAGCGCGGCATTGTCCCCAGGCTTGCGAGGCGGGAATGCACCGCGCGCGCGGTTTGGGCTGGCGCGGCCACCCTGTTCTTCCTATGTTCGCGACTTGGGCGGGATTCCGAGATGCTTGCGATAGCTCGACCGCAGAGCCACACGATAATTCAATGAACGATATTCCAATGAACGACGTCGGCCAATGAACGATCTATTCGAGAAATCTCGCGCTCCCCGCCGCCGCGAGACCACCGCGCCTGCTCGGGGCGGCGGCGCCGGCCGCATGATCGCCATTCGTGGCGCACGCGAGCACAATCTGAAGAATATCGACATGGAGATCCCGCGCGATCAGCTCGTGGTCTTCACCGGCCTCTCCGGCTCGGGCAAATCCTCGCTTGCCTTTGACACGATCTATGCCGAGGGCCAGCGCCGTTATGTGGAAAGCCTCTCGGCCTATGCGCGCCAGTTCCTGGAGATGATGCAGAAGCCGGACGTCGACCAGATCGACGGCCTCTCGCCTGCCATCTCGATCGAGCAGAAGACGACCTCGCGCAATCCGCGCTCCACGGTCGGCACCGTCACCGAGATCTACGACTATATGCGGCTCTTATGGGCGCGCATCGGCGTGCCCTATTCGCCCGCCACCGGCCTGCCGATCGAAAGCCAGACCATCTCGCAGATGGTCGACCGGATCATGGCGCTGCCGGAGGGCACGCGGCTCTTTCTGCTGGCCCCGGTGGTGCGCGGACGCAAGGGCGAGTACCGCAAGGAGCTCAGCGATTGGCAGAAACGCGGCTTCCAGCGGGTGAAGATCGACGGCACCTTCTACGAGATCGCGCAGGCGCCGGCGCTCGACAAGAAGTTCAAGCACGACATCGACGTGGTGGTGGACCGCGTGGTGGTGCGCCCTGATCTCGCGACACGCTTGGCGGATTCGCTCGAGACCGCGCTCAAGCTTGCCGACGGGCTTGCGGTCGCGGAATTCGCCGACCCTGCCTCCGCCGGCGGCGAAGCGGAAAAGAAGACCAAGCTCGCGGCCGCGGCGGCATCGGATGCGCAGCGCATCATCTTCTCGGAGAAATTCGCCTGCCCGGTGTCGGGCTTCACTATCCCGGAGATCGAGCCGCGCCTTTTCTCCTTCAACAATCCATTCGGGGCCTGCCCGGTCTGCGGCGGGCTCGGCGTCGAGCAGCATGTCGACGCCGATCTCGTCATTCCGGACAAAGAGGCAAGCCTGCGCAAGGGCGCGATCGCGCCGTGGTCGCGCTCCTCCTCGCCTTATTACCTGCAGACCCTGCAGGCGCTCGCCAAGCACTATCGCTTCTCGCTCGATGCCAAATGGAAAGAGCTCCCTAAGAAGGTGCAGGACGCGATCCTCAACGGCTCGGGCGAGGAAGCAATCAAGTTCACCTATGAAGACGGCATGCGCTCCTACGACACCAAGAAGCCGTTCGAGGGCGTGCTCACCAATCTGGAACGGCGCTTCCGCGAGACCGAGAGCGAATGGGCGCGCGAGGAGATCGGCAAGTATTTCTCCGACATTCCATGCGCGGCCTGCCACGGCTATCGCCTCAAGCCCGAAGCCCTGTGCGTGAAGGTTGCGGGGAAGCATATCGGCGAAATCTCGGAACTATCGGTCAAGCGCGCCGGCGAATGGTTTTCCGAGCTACCGTCTCAGCTCACGCCGAAGCAGAACGAGATCGCGGTGCGGGTGCTGAAAGAGATCCGCGACCGGCTGAAATTCCTGATCGACGTCGGTCTCGAATATCTGACGCTCGCGCGCGCGTCCGGCACGCTCTCCGGCGGCGAGAGCCAGCGCATTCGGCTTGCCTCGCAGATCGGCTCAGGGCTGACCGGAGTGCTCTATGTGCTGGACGAGCCTTCGATCGGGCTGCACCAGCGCGACAATGCACGGCTCCTGGAGACGCTCAAGCGCCTGCGCGACCTCGGCAACACCGTGATCGTGGTCGAGCACGACGAGGACGCGATCCTGACCGCCGACCATGTGCTCGACATCGGGCCCGGCGCCGGCATCCACGGCGGCGAGGTCGTGGCGGAAGGCACGCCCGCCGACATCATGGCCAATCCGGCCTCGATCACCGGACGCTACCTCACCGGCGAGCTCTCGGTTCCGGTTCCGGAGCGCCGCGCACGCGATCCGCGCCGCCTGCTCAAGGTGATCAATGCCCGCGGCAACAATCTCAAGAACGTCACCGCCGAGATTCCGCTTGGCCTGTTCACCTGTGTGACCGGCGTCTCCGGCGGCGGCAAGTCGACGCTGCTCATCGACACGCTTTACAAGGCGATCGCCCGCAAGCTCAACGGCGCCTCCGACGCCCCTGCCCCGCACGACCGCATCGAAGGACTCGAGCATCTCGACAAGGTGATCGACATCGACCAGTCGCCGATCGGCCGCACGCCACGATCCAATCCGGCGACCTATACGGGCGCCTTTACGCCGATCCGCGAATGGTTCGCCGGCCTGCCCGAGGCGCGCGCCCGCGGTTACGAGCCCGGCCGCTTCTCCTTCAACGTCAAAGGCGGGCGCTGCGAAGCCTGCGAGGGCGACGGCGTCATCAAGATCGAGATGCACTTCTTGCCGGATGTCTACGTCACCTGCGACGTCTGCAAGGGCAAGCGCTACAACCGCGAGACCCTCGAGGTGACCTTCAAGGGCAAGTCTATCGCCGACGTGCTCGACATGACGGTCGAGGAAGCGGCCGAATTCTTCAAGGCGGTGCCGCGCGTGCGCGACACGCTGTTGACGCTGCACCGCGTCGGCCTCGACTACGTGCATGTAGGCCAGCAGGCCACCACCCTCTCCGGCGGCGAGGCGCAGCGCGTGAAGCTCGCCAAGGAGCTAAGCCGGCGCGCGACCGGCCGCACGCTCTATATCCTGGATGAACCCACCACCGGCTTGCATTTCCACGACGTCAAGAAACTGCTCGACGTGCTGCACGAGCTTACCGACCAGGGCAATACCGTGGTGGTGATCGAGCACAATCTCGAAGTGATCAAGACCGCGGACTGGATCATCGATCTCGGCCCCGAAGGCGGCGACGGCGGCGGCGAGATCGTGGCGGTTGGTCCGCCCGAAGACATCTTGCGCGAGAAGCGCAGCTATACGGGGCAGTTCCTCAAGCCGGTGCTGGCGAAGCGAGATGCCGGCAAGCGGAAGCGCGTCGAGGCGGCGGAGTGATGGCTGCGGATCCCGCGAATGAAAAAGACCAAGAGCTATGCGAACATCAAATTTAGCTCCCGCATCGTTCGACGTGGCATAGACATTTGCACTGGCCTTTCGAATGAAAGGAAGGAAGGCCGCCTGCGCAGCACCGCCACGTTCAGCGGTGAAAAATGGGAACTCGACAACGTCGAAGACTTCCTCAGCCACTATGCGAGCGACGAAGTCGAGGAAGCGACACTGGACGCTTCATGGGACGCGGGGAGCAAGAGCTTCTCGCTTTATCTAAATTCACGCGGCACGCAGATTGGGGTCCAGACCAACCTTCGCGCATCAATCGAATCCGTGTTTTCGATTTTTGAGGACGCTCCCGCCGAGGACAAGGCGGCGCTGTCGGCAAAGCGCATCAAGGATGTATCCGTCTTCATCGGCCACGGCCAAGACCGGCAGTGGGAAAAATTGAAGGCGCACTTGCAGGACCAGCTTGGCTTGGAAGTAACTGCATATGAGACCGGCGCGCGCGCAGGGCACACCATTCGCGACGTTCTCGAAAAAATCGTGCGGAAATCTTCGATGGCGCTGCTTGTCCTGACGAAAGAGGGCAGCACGGGAAGCGCCCTACGTGCGCGCGAAAATGTCATTCACGAATGCGGCCTGTTCCAGGGACGGCTCGGATTCGATCGCGCGGTCTTGCTGGTCGAAGACGGTGTGGAGCTGGCATCCAGTTTCGATGACATTCCGCAGCTGAGATTCAGAAAGGGCCGCCTCTCCGAGGTGTTTGACGACGTTCTCGTGACGCTCAGGCGAGAATTTGGTTCGATTTAAGCTTGTAGGGCGGATTAGCTAATGCGCCCTACCGACCCTGGCCTACTTCACCTGCCCCTGGATCGCCTTCCAGTCGAACCTGCGGGCAAGGCCCATCGCCTCCTCCTCGGGGATTCCCGTATAGGCGACCGTGAGCACCGCGGCGGGGCCGAGCGTCACCACGATCGCGCCGGACTTGTTCGAGACCGTATAGGTCTTGCTCACCTGCATGCCGTCGATGGTCTCGTTCGTGATGTGGACGTCCGGGGTCTCGAGCTTGATGCCCGCATTGGTGGCGGCGAGCGCGCCTTGCGCCGCAAGACCCGTCAGCACCGACACATTGACGTGCGCGCCGCCGCGCTCGTAGTTGCGCGTGGCGGTGAGCATGCTCGAGCCCGCCATCTCCATGCCCATGCCTTCGGCCTTTGCGCCCTTCCAACCCGGCAGCTCGACCAGGTAAGGCACGAAGCGCTGATAACCGCCTTGCTGCGCGCGCGCCGATAGCGGCAGCGCGGCGGCACACACGGCCATACAGGCGAGACGGATGGCATGGCGTCGATCGATCATGCAGTCCTCCGAGCTTTCGATGGTAGCCGCTTCTAGCGCAACCATCATGGCCCCGCCAGGGTTCGATCGATTTTCGAGTTCCGCCTGGACGATTCTTCGCGCTGTGGTAGCTTGGCGACGTAGTGGCGCATGTCTTATCGGAAAACGGGAGTCCAGCCGCGATCACGTCGGGGCAAGGCTTTTTCCGGAACATGCGATCGGGGACGGGATCGATGGGCGGCCAACCGACGCGTGAAGAGCTCTCCGCGCTCCAGGAGGAGGTCGCGGGCGAAAAGCTCGTGACCCGCCACATTCTGGAGCAGACCCGCCGCAATGGCGATGATCTCGCAGCCATCAAGTCGCGGCTCGACCGGGTCGAGCATCGCCTAGACGGCGTGGAGCGCAAGGTCGACACGTTGAACAGCAACCTGCCCAAGATCGTCGGCGAGGTCATACGCGAAGTGCTCAATGAGGAGCGGAAGCGCTGAGCCACAAGCACAAAACGTCTCACGACCCCGGATTGTGCTAACCTCGCGGAGATCGCCGGGACATAAGGGCGTCCACGCCCGTTTTCCGACGGTCTATGCCTGGCGATGACACCGAGGGTTCCGCGATGCGGCAGAGATCCACGAAACTTCAGCTCACAGTGTTCGCCACCCTTTGCGCAATCGCGGCATCCTCTATTGCATCAGCGCGGCCGTTCACCGATCCGCGCGCTGATAGGAGCGACGCGATCGATCAGGCCGCTGCGCTCGAGCCGCGCGACCCTGCCTGCCATGCACGCACGTTGGTGTCGGCCGGCGGCGCCTTCCCGCGCAATCCGCATACGCTGGCGGTGCGCTGGATCGGCTTCTCCAATTTCGAGCTCGTGTATAACGGCCGCATCATCCTGCTCGACGCTTACTACGACCGCGGCAGTGAATATCCGCCGCTCGGCGTCGCCGCCGCCGATATCAAGAGCGCGGACCTGATCCTGCTCGGCCACGGCCATTTCGACCACATGTCGGATGCGGCCTCGATCGGCGCGCGTACCAAGGCGATGGTGGTCGGCGCCGCCGTCACCACCGACAAGCTGCGCACCCAGCCGATCCCGATCGGACAGATCAAGACGGTCACCGGCCGCGGCGACGAGACCATGAAGCTCGACCATTACAGCGTCGAGCCGATTCTTGGACGCCATGGCGAGCCCTCAAAGGAAGTGACGAGTATCATGGACCGCGCGCTCGACACGGTGATGCCCGCCCCCTCGGCCGATCAGAAGGCGGAATCGGCGACCATCCGATCGCGCGGCACCAACAGCCCGCGCGTGATCGACGAAGGCACCATCGCCTACGTGATCACGCTCGATGACGGCTTTCGCATCCTCTATCGTGACAGCGGCGGGATGGTCACCGATTACGAACGCGCCGCCATGGCGCGCGTCGGCCGGGTCGATCTCGCGCTCGTGGCCGTATCCGGCGATTACATCAACCCCCTAATGGTCAAGCTGGCGCTCGAGCACATGCGCGCCTACAAGCCGGACGTGATCATGCCGGCGCACCACGACGCTCCGGTTACCGCCGGACACGTGGCGCAGTGGCGCGCGACCGAGCCCCTGTTCGAGGCCATGAAAGATGAGAACCCGAATATCGTGACGGTCTCACGTGAGTATCGCGAGCCTGTCTGCTTCAACACAGAGATGAACATTCAGCGCGGCTACTGACGTTCCGCGCAACAAGAGCCAAGCGATGTCCGATGACGGCCTGATCAAGGCTCAAAGCGCGTTCTCGGTGCGGGAGACGATCGACCGCTTCGTTGCTTTCGTGCAATCCCACGGGCTCATGGTGTTTGCCCGCATCGATCACGCCGACGGCGCCGCCGAGGCGGGGCTTGCGCTCCGACCAACCGAATTGCTGATCTTCGGACATGCCAAAGGTGGCACGCCGCTGATGGCCGAGCGGCAGACCGTCGGCATCGACCTGCCCGTCAAGGCGCTGGCCTACGAGGATGCCGCCGGGAAGGTGTGGCTCACTTGTAACGATGCGGCTTGGATCGCGCGCCGGCATGGGCTGGGCGCGGCTAGCGCGGAGGCCGTGAGGGCAATAGCAGGGGGAATTGCGGCGGCGATGAAAGCGGCGACGGAGTAACTGTGAGACGGGCGGCGGTGAGGTGGATCCAAGCGCGCGCCACACAGTCAGCAGGTTCCCCTCCCCCTTGTGGGGAGGGGTTGGGGTGGGGGTTTTATTTGCTAGGCGCGTGCAAGACCCCCTCCCCAACCCTTCCCCCACAAGGGGGGAGGGAGCGCGCCTGTGATTGCCGCGCAGTTTGTCGACAAATCTGGGGCCTCACTTGCGCTCGAAGGGAGATTTTCGTGACAAACAGCGTCCGCGATAACCCGGCCATGCACCGCTTTGAGCTCAACGCCGATGGCGGCACGGCGGTCGCCTATTATCAGCTCGCGCCGGGCGTGATCACCTTCACTCACACGGAGGTGCCGCAGGCGCTATCCGGGCACGGCGTCGGCTCGGCGCTGGTCAAGGGCGCGCTCGAGTCCGCGCGTGCGCGCAATCTCAAAGTCGTGGCGCGGTGCCCGTTCGTCGCCGCCTATTTGGCGCGGCACCCCGAGTTCAATGATTTGTTGCAGTAAGGTCCGGCGACGCCGCCGTCGGCGGCAAGGATCTTCGACATACGCAGCGCGTTAAGGGAGGCTCGCATGTGTGAATTCTGCAGACGCAGTTTCATGCGCGGCGTCGCCGCACTAGGCACGGTTGGTTCGGTCGGAGGACTTTCCTCGCCCCTGCTCGCGCAGGCGCGGCGCGATGGTGGCGACGCGAGACTACCGGGGCGTGGCGAATTCACCATTGATGGCGCCCATGTGATGACGATGGATGCCGTGCTCGGCGACATCGAGGACGCCTCCCTGCACGTGCGGAACGGCGAGATCGTCGCGGTCGGCCGCGGCGTCACGGGCGGTGGCGAGCGGATCGACGGCCGCGGGATGATCGTCATGCCGGGCCTCGTCGACACGCATTGGCACATGTGGAACACGCTGTTCCGCAGCTTCTCCGGCGACAAGCCGGAGGACGGCTATTTCCCGACCGTTGCGCGCTTCGGCGCGCAGATGACCCCGGATGACGTCTTCCAAGGCACCCGACTTGCCGCCGCGGAGGCGATCAATTCCGGCATGACCTTCGTGCACTCGTGGTGCCACAACGTGCGCAGCATCGCCCATGCGGAGGCCGATGTCGCCGCCCTTGTGGAGGTCGGCATCCGCGCCCGCCATTCCTGCGGCTGGCCCCAGGGACTGCCCGACACCCAGTCGGCCGACCAGGCGCCGCTCGAAACTCTCGCCCGGAATTGGAATGTTTGGTCGAACGAGGGCCTCATTACGCTCGGCATGGCCTGGCGCGGCCAGTTCCGCGCTGGGCCGATCAAGCCCGAGGTGTATCAGCCGGAATTCGACAATGCCCGCAAGCACGGACTGCCGATCACGGTGCACGTCGCGAGCGCGCGCAAGGCCGCCGGCCAGATCGCGCCGCTCTACCGAGCCGGGCTCATGGGCAAGGACGTGCAGCTCATTCACACGCTATCGGCCAATGCCGAAGAGCTCGACATGATCAAGGAGTCAGGCTCCTCGGTATCGGTGTCACCCGGCTCCGAGCTACGCATCGGCTACGGTTATCCGCAGATCAGCGAGATGCTCGACAAAGGCATACCGCTCGGCATCTCGGTCGACACCGCAGCGCTGACCGGAAGCGCAAGCCTGTTCGGCGTGCTCAAGCTCGCGCGCGACAGCGAGAATGCCAAGGCCGAGAGCGAGTTCAAGATGACGGCACGTGCCGCGCTCGAGCTCGGCACGATCGCGGGCGCGCGCTCGATGGGGCTCGACGACCGCATCGGGTCGCTCAAGGTAGGCAAGCGCGCCGACCTGATCGCGATCAACACCAACGCGCTCAACATGGCGGTGGTCACCGACCCGGTGCATCTGGTGCTCGAAGCGACGGGGCCGGAGAATGTCGACACGGTCGTGGTCGACGGCCGCATTCTCAAGCGCGGCGGCAAGCTCACCGCGATCGACACACCCAGAGTGATCGCGGAGGCGCGTGCTGCGCTCGCGGGCGTGCGCGAGCGCACGAAATGGCGGTGAGCCGTACGCCTGGTCATTCCCGCGAACGCGGGAATCCATAGGCCACCTTCTCTCGATAGTCCGCAGCGGTCTGGGTCCCTGCTTTCGCATGCTTTCGCAGGGACGACCAAGGTTTGTGCCCCTCCTCAATCCAGCGGCTGGATGTGAATCAGCCAGCCGTCATGGTCGACGAACCACACCGAGACCGGATCGGTCGAGTTATCGATCCACGACTCCCGATCCATCGCGAACGGCTCCGGCAGCGTGTAGGTCGTGAACTGCTCGGTCTCGGGGTTGAAGCGGAGATAATGCCCGCCGTTGAGCTCGCCGGCCCAGACCTCCCCGTTCTTGTCAGCCTTGGCGGTATAGAGCGAGGTGTAGGGCGTGGGCAGCGGATATTCGTGGATGCGCTTCTCCTTGATGTCGAACTTGATCAGCTGGCCGCCGCGACCGGCTGCCCAATAGTTGTCGGACAAATCAAACTCGCCGCGCGCCGGGCCTGAATCCGGGCTGGTGTCGGGCTCCATCACCTCCCCGGTCTTGCGGTCGAATATCACGATGCCGTCGCGCGGCCAGGCGCCGCCACCGAAGTAGCGGCCGTCGGCGCTGATGGCGCTGCCGTAGGTCGAGGCGAATTTCTTGGTCCTGTAGCTCTCCTGCACCTGACCGGTGAGCGCGCCAACTCGCAGCACCGCTCCATCATGCGTATGCCAGAGCGAGCCTTCCGGATCGAAGGCCACATTGCCGGTCGCCGGAGAGTTGAGCGGCTCCTTCACGCTCCAGGGAATGCGCTTGAAATCCAAGGTCGCCGGATCGAGCCGCCAGATGTTATGCGCCCAGTTCTCCGAGCCCCAAGCGATGCCGTGGCTGTCGACATTGATCCAGTGCGTGCCCGGCAGCGCGCCCGGTTGCGGCAGCGGGATATGGAATTCGTCCACATGCCCATTCGCCGGATTGAGCCGGCCCACATAAGAGCTCCGGTGGGTCGAGTACCAGACCCGCCCCTGCGGGTCGCCGGCCGTGTCGTGGGCCGATAGCTCGAGCCGCGGCAATTCGTATTCGGTGATCACCACGCGCGTCGATCTCCCCTGGGCGCGTGGCTGCACCACGAAATTAGGCTCTTTGGAATCAGGACCGCGCGCGCTCGCCAAGAAATGCGCGAACTGGGTTTCCTGCGCCGGAGTCAGGCGGCCTGGATTGCGAACATTGATGAGGGTCGAGCCGGCCCCATGGGTCATCCGATAGATGATCTTGGACCAGGTCGCCTCGTCATAGTGATTGCGGAAGATCTGCTGATATTCGTGGCAGAAGTTGCAAGTGATGGTGAGCGTCTTCTTGTCCTGCCCGGTGCCGGGCAGGTTCGCGAGCCATTCCGATCCGGTCAGCTGCGCCTCGATCTCCGGGAACGGCGGCAGGAACTCGCCCTGCGTCACGCGCAAGAGCGTAATGTCCTCGAGCGTGTCGGCGCCCTTGATCTCCACGTTGTCCTTCGCCCACGGATAGAACTCGAGCGGCTTGGCGATGCGCAACGTGTAGGTGCCGGGCGCGACCTTGGGAAATTCGTAGTGTCCGTCGGCATGGCTGAACACGGTGGTGCGGATCGCGCTTTTGTCCGAGATCAGCTGGACCATGATGCCTTCGATCGGCTCGCCCTTCGCATTCTTGACGAGACCCTTGGGTCCGCCGGTAAGTCCACCATACAGCGATTGCGCGGGTGCGGCATCGGCGGCCTTGTAGCGCGGATTGAGCGGAGGTGCGTCCGAATTCCAGCAGCAGCTCTCATCGTGCAGCCAGCTCATCAGATCGTTGAGATCGGCGTCGCTGAGAACATATTTGTACGCGCCCATATTGGGGCTGCCGTTGCGAATCTGGTTCCTGACGCTCTCGTCATTGAGCGGCTCGCCGGAAACGAGCGTTGAGCGCTTGAACAGGCCGGCAAGCTTGGGCGCGCCGCCCTCAGCCAGCTCGTTGTGACACATCCAGCATTTGTAATAGTAGATTTCCTTGCCCCGCTCCGGACCGCTCTGCGCGGCCTTCCGGAACTCGAAGATCTGGAGCGCACGTTGATTGTAGTCCTTGGCAGGCTCGGCGGGCTCGGCCTGCGGCACTGCCGGCTGGCGCGCCTGTTGCTGCGCCAAAGCCATGCCGGTGGCGGCTAGGATTGCCAGCACAACGAAGCACAATGTTCGCTTGGCTGCCGAAATCATTGCGTCCTCCCTAGGGACTTTTGGCTGGTGTTTATTGTCACACAGAAAAGTTCGTTCGGTCGTCCCTGCGAAAGCAGGGACCGATACCGCGACGCACTCTCGATGGTCCGCAGCAGTATGGGTCCCGCCTCTTCGGCCGGGACGACCCGAGGGTAAGGGTCGTCCCGTACTCTTTCAAACAATACAAGCTCAGCGCATCACGGTGCGTAGACCAGCACCCGGAAGTTCCCCTGCTTCGCGCGGGGAAGCGGATTGGGCTGCCGCTCCGTGGGCGTCGCCGGTTGATCGAAATCCGACGTGCTCACCAGGATGTTGTGAGTCTTCGGATCAAGCGCCATGGTCTTCGCTCCGAACTCGGTCATGAGAGCCTGGACCGGCGTGAGCTTGTCGGGCGAGTCTTCGCGGTAAATATGGACCCGACCGTCGCGGGTCGAGACGAAGACAAGGTTCGTCTCGGGCTCGAAGATAACCGCGTCCACGCCGCCGGTTATCGGAAATGATTGGAGGACCTTTCCGTTCGCCGCATCCATCATGACCAGGAACTGCGGATTGCGCCCGGCCGAGAACAACCGCTTGCTCTTGGGGTCATACGCGATCCCAGTCACGGTTCCGGCCGGGGCGGTCGGCCAGCGCGACTTGATCTCGAGCGAACGCGTATCGATCACAACGACGTCGTTCCTTTCCTCGTTGTTGTCGAACAGCAAACCCTGTCCATCCGCGACGCCCGCCTCGGCGGCGCCGCCCAGATCCATCATCTTCACAATGGTCTGCTTCACCGGATCGATCACGGCCAGGTTCTTGCTGTTGCCATTGATGGAGAACAAATATTTCGAGGCCGGATCATAGGTCAGTCCGTCAGTATCCTCCTGGCCTGTGACCACTTCCCCCGTCACCTTCAAGGACTTGGGATCGAAGACGTAGACCTTCTTGGCCTCACCGTCGGTGATGAAGCCCTTGCCCAGATCCTTCATGATCAGGACGTCATGGGAGAGCGTCAGGCCGCCGATCTTGCCAACCAGAGAATAGTCATCGGCATTGAGCACGAGCACTTCCGTGCCGTGGGTCACGTAGACACGGCGCGCATCGTTATCCACGCGCACGTAATCGAAATATTCTCGGTTTCCTGGAGCCTGGGGCAGCGGGATCGTTTTGATAAGGTGGTAGTTGAGTCCTTGCGCGGAAGCGAGACCGGTGCTGCCCAATAGCAAGAGGGCGCCGATCGCCGCTCGTCCAAAGCCGGAGAAATTCATGCCGCTCCTTCCCATGTCGTTCCTCCCACGTTGCATCATTGTAATTGTACCGGGCCTTGCTCCATGAAATATAGCAGCACACACCGAGCCGGTCATTCCCGCAAAAGCGGCAATGAGGGCGGCGGCACGTCGTCCTGGCCGAGCCACTGCGAGGCGAGGATGCCGCTAAAGCGCCGACGGCGAGAGCCGGGACCCGTACTCCAAGGCTTTCTCGATGGCGGATAGCCGCACGGGTCTCGGCTTTTGCGGGGTGATTTCTTCGCGCAGCCTAAACGGCATGAACAGCAACAGCGAGAAGCCAGCACGATGTCAATGATGGGTGGCGGCGGCCCCTGGATGTGGTCGAGCCGCTTCAGCACAGAGCGGCCGCGCATCGCCAAGAAGGTCGACTGGCCGCGCATCGCCAGGCTCTTCCTCCCCTATTGGCGCGCGCAGCTCGCCACATTTGCCTGCATCATCGCGGGCGCGACGCTTGGCCTCCTGCCGCCGCTCTTTTCCATCAACCTTATCGACAAAGCGATCCCATCGGGCTCGATGCAGCAGGTCTTCCTCGATGTCGGCGGCATGATCGGCTCGGCGCTGATCGCCGGGCTGGTCGGCGTCTATCAGGGATATCTCAACTCGCTGGTCGGCGAAGGCATCATGCGCGACATCCGCACCAGCATGGTGGCGCACCTTCACCTGATGTCGCTGTCGTTCTTCACCAATACCAAGACCGGCGAGATCATGAACCGCGTCTCCAACGACGTCGACTCGGTCGACAACGTGGTCACCGGCACGCTCGTCACCATTGTCACCAACGTGGCCGTGATGGTGACCACAGTCGTGACGATCTTCATCCTCGATTGGCGGCTTGCCCTGCTCGCCGTGGTGGTCATTCCGCTGATGATCTTGCCGCTCTCGCCGATCGGCCGCCGCATGTATGCGATCCGCAAGCAGACCCGCGAACGCCGCGACGAAATCGAGAGCCTGACGCAAGAGACGCTGTCGATCTCCGGCATCACGCTGATGAAGTCGTTCGTGCGTGAGGGATTCGAGCGCACGCGCTTCTTTGCCGCCGCAACCCGCCTCATGGACCTGGAAATCCGCCTGGTGATGGTCGGCCGCTGGTTCATGGGCGCGCTCAACGCCATGGTGACCATCGGACCGGCGCTGGTATGGGTCGGCGGTGCGTGGCTCGCCATCAAGGGCGGCCTCACGGTCGGCACGATCGTCGCCTTCGTTGCCTATTTCGGCCGCCTCTATGCACCCGCATCCGCGCTCGCCGGTGTGCAGGTGCAGATCGTCAGCGCGCTCGCCGTATTCGAGCGCATCTTCGATTACCTCGACATGGCCGTAGAAGGCGGGCCGCAGCGTGGCGACGCCATCGAGCTGCCGCGTGTGCGCGGCGACATCGCGTTTGCGGCGGTGACGTTCGGCTACGAGCCAAGCCGCACCGTGCTCGATGGGGTGAGCTTTGCGGTCAAAGCCGGGGAGACGGCAGCGTTCGTTGGTCCCTCCGGCGCCGGCAAGAGCACGATCACCAGCCTGGTCCCGCGCTTCTACGATCCACAGGCCGGCGCGGTGCTGGTCGACGGGATCGACGTGCGCAACGTCACGCTCGCTTCGCTTCGACGTGACATCGGCATCGTGGCGCAGGAGACGTATCTGTTCCACGACACCATCGCGGCCAATCTGCGCTACGGGAAGCTCGATGCGACCGACGCCGAGCTCGTCGCGGCCGCCAAGGCCGCGAACATCCACGATTTCATCGCCGCGCTCCCCGCAGGCTACGAGACCAGGGTCGGCGAGCGCGGCCACAAGCTCTCCGGCGGCGAGCGGCAGCGGCTGGCGATCGCGCGCGTGCTGCTCAAGGATCCGCGCATCCTCATCTTGGATGAAGCGACGAGCTCGCTCGACTCGCACAATGAAGCACTGATCCAGTCGGCGCTGGAGCAGGTGATGCGCGGCCGCACCAGCCTCGTCATCGCTCACCGCCTCTCGACCATCCTCAAGGCCGACGTGATCTTCGTGGTGGAAGCGGGCCGCATCGTCGAGAGCGGAACGCATGCGGTGCTGCTCGCGCGCGGTGGCGCCTACGCGCGCCTCTATCGCCAGCAATTTCGCGACCGGCAGCTCGCCTCCTGACCGCGTGGCCGTCGCTGGCGCCCTGCGCAACAATATCGCGCTGAATTTGCGGCAAAATCCCGCATGCGCGGCGAGCCCGCTTCCCCTTGCATGTCGCGCCCGATATCGTTAGGCTGCTTACTAACGTCCAAGATCGGAAGATCGCAGCAATAGGCGTCGCGCCCTCACGCTGCGCACACCGAGGATCGTTGCGGGGACGTTTATTTGGGCCAATCGGTCACCGATCGGAGTGTTGAAGATGGTCACGAATTGCCGGCGGAACACGAGCTTTCATCTCAGCGGATTCGCGCTTGCGGTGGGGCTTTGCGGCCTCGCGCCGACTGCAAGCTCACAGATCATGGACCTCAGCAAATACCCGATGGCGGGTGGATGGGGCAGAAGCGAAGTCTATGGGTGGGCGCCGCGCGGCGAGAAGCCGCCGCTGACGCCGGAATACCAAAAGATCTTCGAAGCCAACCTCGCCGATCGCGCGGTCGGCGGCCACGGCACCGACATCATGTATCGCTGCATGCCGCCGGGAATGCCGCGCGAGATGTTGATGTATTCGCCGATGGAGATGGTGATCACGCCCAGCACCACCTATATGCTGATCGATCACATCCACGACGATCGCCGCATCTATACCGACGGCCGCGGCTGGCCCGAGGGAGAGATCGAGCCGACCTTTACGGGCTATTCGCTGGGCCACTGGGTCGATGAGAACGGGGACGGCAAGTACAACGTACTCGAGGTCGAGACTCGCTATCTTAAGGGACCGCGCACGCTGGACGGGTTGCTGCCGACCGCCACTGACAACGAGACAATCGTCAAGGAGCGCCTGTCTCTCGACAAGGCAAAGCCCGACGTCCTGCGCAACGAGATCACGGTGATCGACCACGCCTATACGCGTCCGTGGACGATCGTGCGCAATTATCCCCGTTACATGAAGCCGGGGCCGACCGGATGGCCGGAAGAGGTCTGCGCCGAAGCGCAGGAATGGGTGACGATCGGCAAGGACGACTACTTCCTGAGCTCCGACGGCTATCTGATGCCGACCAAGAAAGGCCAAGCGCCGCCGGATCTGCGCTACTTCAAGCAAAGCGACAGCAAGTAACCTTGCGTGCCGCGGTTTGCGAAGGCGCAACCCACTTGGCGTCGTCCCTGCGAAAGCAGGGATCCATACTCCTAGGTTCTATCGAAGAGCGGTATGGGCCCGTGCTTTCGCAGGGGCGACCCGGGCACATCCTACCTGCCGTGGCACTGCTTGAATTTCCGCCCCGAGCCGCACGGGCATGGATCGTTGCGTCCGACCTTGCCCCAGCTTGACGGATCGCCCACGCGTGCCGCGATCACACCGCTCCACTCGCCGCCGCGGATGCGCATGGTTTGCGAGCGCGCGCGTGCGAGCAGCGGCCGCGCATAGTCGGGCACCTTCTCCTGTTCCTCGAGCGGCAGATCGAGCGAGGTGGTGCCGAAATAGTTGACGTCATCGAAGAACCAGCTGCGCGCATACACCATGCAGGCGATCGGCCGGGCCACGGTGCCGCGGTTGGCAAGGCCGGAATGCAGGGTGCGATAATCGAGCAGCATGCAGTCGCCGCGGCGCACTGCGCCCGCGACCACACTCTCCGGCCGCGGCTGCACCGCTTCGGGCCAGAGATGCGAGCCGGGCCAGACGCCTGTGGGGCCGCCCACGAGATCGGTATCCATCAGTGGCACCACCGCGTTGACGGCGTAGACCGGCAGGACCGAGGCGACCTCGGGCTTGGCGAACAGATGGGCGTGGTCGCGGTGCACCGGCTGGAAGGTCGATCCCGGATACGAGACCACGAGCGTGAAACTGTTGAGCTGCAGGTCGTTGTCGAACAGCGCGGCAAGGACCTGCCGCACCAGCGGATTCGCATACACCTCCGGCGCCCCGAAGGCGCTGTTCATCGGCGGCGTGATCTGATAGCGCGCCTCGCCGCGGCAGACGAAGCGATTGGGTGGAGGTTGTTTCGACCGCTCCTGCATCTCGCGCAGGCTGATCGCCCCGTAGCGGGTGAGATAGTCGCGGTACATCGCCTCGATCGAGGCGCGAGCGAACACATTGCGGAGAAGCACAAAGCCGTGCGCGCTGAAAGCGGCACGTGCCGCGCGCTCCGTATTCGGCGCCAGCGTCGCGTGCGCCCTCTCCTGTGCGGATACGGTCACAACGAGCTGCTCGGGCAGCTCACCGGCGGCCGGTCGGCTCGCCTTCGGGGAGTAGCCAAGCTCCGAGGTCCACAGAGGATCGATTGCAGCGATGCCGGACAACCGCGCGCCTTCTTATTCTTCTTGTTCGGATTATTCGGCTATCCGAAACCCCGCCCCTGCTGAACCGTAGTGGCAGGTATCGAGGCGGCACAAGTAAATAGACTGTAAATCCCGCACCTCTGTACATTGCGCTTCTGAAAAAACGCTTCTGAAAAATTCAGATTGGCTGGTCTGCGCCCTGCTCGTAGCTACACCGGCTCGCGCACCGAGGCCGTAATCGTCGCTGCGGCAGGCGCGGGCTTGCGCCGCCTGCGTCCGCGCCAGCGCGCGCACACAAGATCGATGAGAACAATCACGAGGCCGACGAGCAACACATACCAGCCGGGGCGCACCATATCGAGATTGTCGAGGTCGATATCGAACGCGGTCTGCAGCACCAGGAGCGGCGAGACATGGAAGGCAATAGCGATACCGATCGCTTCGCCCGCAAAGGTGAGCGCCGCCGCCGCAATGCTCAATGCCAGCAACAGCCAGGTGGGGATTTCTTGCGGTCCCTTCCAGCGCCAGGCGATGAGTCGGTAGCCGACGAGCCAAATGAACAAGCCGGTCACCAGCGTCGGCATGGTGACGTCGAGCTTGGTCTGCTGGAAGAAATGGATGAGCGCGAGCACCGTGATCGGATAGACGAGCTGGTGCAGCCGCCGCCACCGCAAGCCGCCGAGCGCCCGCGTCATGCCGTCGGTCGAGGTCGCCGCCAGCACAGCCAGGCCAAGGAGGGCCGTGAAGCCGACGGTCAGGTAGATGCGCAAGACGATCTCGCTCGCGACCTTGCCGAGATCGAACATCTGGTCGAGCGCATAGAGACTAAGGTGCGCCGCGCCATAGCAGAAGGCGCCGACGCCGAGCATGCGCCGCACGTCGATGAGCCCGCCATAGCGCGCGATACGCCTGAGCGGCGTGATCGCGAGCGACGACAACAGGAACATCAGCATCCAGAAGCCGGCGCGGTGAATGAGGTCGTTGACCGGCCGGGCTGAGAACCTGATCTCGGTCTGCCAGGCGTAGACGGCGAGCGCGATCGGCCAGAGCATAAGTGCGAGCGTCAGTATCCGCAGCACGGACAAGCGTCCGCGACTGTCCCGCCAGAGCTCGATCGACGACACTGCGCCCGACATATCGCGCCAGCCAATATTGCAAGCAGCCCGAAATAGCATAACGCCCCGTCCGCCGCCCAGAAGCCGACATGAAGCCGACCTGGAAGCCGACCTGGCGGCGGGGAGGACACGGTTCCTTTACCATCTCGGCTAACGATTCTTCAGCACAATCGCGTCAAGATGGCGGATCGGGTGGACCAGCGGACTTCCCCGGTCCGCCCCGCGACAAAATGGTGCATTATGCGCGCCACGGGGACACTCAAGCTGAAAACTTCCGCCGCCGCTGCGGGCGACATTTCGCGCGCCCTGTGGGCCGGCGGCATCATGATCGGCGTGTGTGGGCTCGCCGCCGTCGCGGCGCTGTTCGTGCACGCATCGTCGCCGCCCACGGCGCGATCTTCGGCTGCGACGGAGGGCGATCTCAGCACCGGGTCCATGCTGGTCGTGTCGCCGAGCGGCACACGTTGCGCCCAGGGCACTATCGATAACAGCACCTGGCAAATCCACAACCAAGGATGGATCGACTGCGACGAGGCCATCGCCAGGGCTGCGAGCGCCGGCGCCGACTATCGTCCGACCGGCGGCACGCGCCTCGATATAATCCGCGACAGCTTCCGCGGCAGCACCGCCGCGCGGAACAAGTAGCGCCGCGCTTTCGCGCATTCTGCCTTCAATCGCATCACGCCGGCAAAGCGGCCGATCACGCGGCGCTTCCGCCATCTCGCGGGCGTGATAAATTGGCGGGCGCATTGTGAATGTCGGCAAGCCGGGCAGCGGCAAACCGCGGAGTTCGAGCATGTGCTCTTATATCGTCAGGAAGGCGGCCCTCACCGGGAGCGCCAAGGGCCCGCAGGGGTGGGTGCGCATCGACACCGCAAATGTCTATTTCGATCATCCCTATCATGCGCCCCTGGACCACGCGCTCGGCATTGATTTCGTCAATGCGGCCGACGGCGGCCAGGCGCGCGTCGCGATCGAGCTCAGCGCGCAGTCGGCGCGCGAGCTGGTGGCGCAGATTTTGGCGGCGCTGGAAGAAGGCGAGGCCGAGCACGGTGCGCACCCCGCCGTGCCCGTCCCGGCAGAATAGCCTCACGCCGCCATCATGGCTCTCACCTCGCAAACCCGCGTCACGGGCTGAGCGAGATCAGCGCCCGGCGGCGTCTCGTAGCCGACCGCGCGCAGCATGCCTTGGGCCGGGCACATCTCGACCGCAATGCGCGTGAACGCATTCAGCACCGGTGCCACCACCCAGTCGAACGTGCCGCGCGCGAACTCGCCGTTCCAGGACGCAAGATATTGCTTGCGATCAAGATTGCGGCTGGCCGCCTCTTCGTAAGAGCGCGTCAGCATGTAGCGGCTCGACACGCGCGCCTCCCAGGCCGGATGGCTTCGCCGCCAGTCATTGGCCGACGCGGTATCCTCCTCGCGGGTTTCGAAGCCCTCCTCGGTACGTTCGATCACGCAGCACTCGCCGCGCCGGCAGCCGGCAACCGTGTAGATCACCGGCCGGGCGACCGGTGTCGTTTCCAGGCGGGCCCGCGCCTCGGCAAAATTGGTGCAGGTCTCGAACACCTGGCGCAGGAGATGGTCGGGCGGAATGAAGCGGACGCGCGTGGTCGAGAGCGCATTCAACGCAACATCGGCCGGCCGCAGCCAGGGGTGGCGCGTGCGCCGCCTGAGCGGCGCCTGATTGATCGAGGCCGCGAAGCGCCCGGGCGCCGACGCTGTCAGCACGCCGACGAAGCCCGGCCAGGTCACGGTGTCGAAAGGACCCGCGGCCCCACCCGTACGCATCACCATTACGTGGCGGCCGAGACCGTGAAACGGCCAGTCCAGCGTCCGCGCAAGCCACGGCCCATCCCCTTCGTCGCGCGCGTGGGCAGTGCATCCCCACTGATAGCAGCCGTTGAGAAACCAGATGCCGGAATAATCGAGCGCCTTCGCGATGGCGGCAATCTCGGGAACATAGGGCGAGGCCGAGCGCTTGAGCCAAGCGCGGGTTACGGCATCGACCGCCGGCACCAGCGCGCGGCCAGCAGCCGGCAGCCAGGCGATGCAATCATCGCGCAGCGCCTGCGCGCGCGCCGCCTCGGCGACCGCATGCCGCACCCAGCCGCCGGCTTCGATTTCGGCAACCGGGATGGTGGAGAGTGTCGCCACATTTTGCGTCGCTCGGACTTGGGTCATTGGCGTCACCACGGTTCGCCCTGACGCTTGAATTGAGGCGAGAGCAAGCAATGCAAATCACCAACATCGGCTTAAATCATGGCAACATTCTTGGCACCAATCCATGGGCCGAGGACTTGCGGGAAAGCGGTTTCCACTTCCCATCGAAATGCCCTACTCTCTCGGCCAAGAGCCCGATAACGCATAACCAACCAAGGCCCTGCCGCGCCGGAGAAAGCCGATGAATTTGGATACAAGAACCCGACTCGAGGTCGTTCCGCTCACCCGGCATATCGGCGCGGAGATACGGGGCATCGACCTGCGCGAGCAGCCGGACGAGGCGACCGTGCGCGCCATCTATCAAGCCTGGCTCGATCATCTCGTCATCGTGTTCCCCGGACAGACGCTGTCGCAGGAAGATCTCATACGGGTCACCGGTTATTTCGGCGAGATCGGCGAATTGCATCGGCCGCCCAAATACTTTCCCAAGGGCTATTCGAAGCTGCTCCCAGGCATCATGCTCATCTCCAATATCCGCGAGAACGGCGAGCCGATCGGCGCGCTGCCAGACGGCGAGATGATGTTCCACCACGACATGATCCACGCCAAGGTGCCGAGCAAGGCGACTTTGCTCTATTCGGTGGAAATCCCCTCGCAGGGCGGCAACACCTTGTTCGCCTCCGGCTACGCGGCCTACGACACGCTAGATCCTGCGGTCCGTAATGCCCTGGAAGGCCGCAAGGCATTGCATCACTACAATTACGGCTCGACCCAGCGCGGCGACCGCAGGGGCACCGAAGTTTTCGGCGAATGCATGCACCCGGCGTTCCGCACCCACGAGGATACCGGCCGCAAGGCGGTCTACGTCAACCGGCTGATGACGGTCGGCATTCTCGACATGCCCGTGGAGGAGAGCACTCCGTTATTGGAGAAGGTGTTCGATCACGCCGAGCGGAGCGAATTCGTCTACGAGCACGTCTGGCGCGTCGGCGACCTGCTGTTATGGGACAACCGCTGCTCCTCGCATGCGCGCACCGATTTTCCCTCGACTGAGCGGCGGCTGATGCTGCGCACCACGGTGAAAGGCAGTGTCGAGCCTTATTGAGGCGACTTTAAGCCACTCTCTCACGGTCGCCCCCGCGAAAGCGGGGGCCCATACTGCACCGCGCTATCGATGGTCCGCTGTTGTATGGGTCCCTGCCTTCGCAGGGACGACGCCGATGAATGCCTCGAATTTCAATGGAGATTCCAATGACCTTGCAATCAACACGTCACATCCTCGCCCTATCTGCGGCCACCCTGCTCGCCACCACCGCTGCAGTATTTGCCGCGGACGTCACCTACGAGCGCCTCCTCAATCCCGAGCCGCAGAATTGGCTGATGAACCATCACGACTTCGCATCGCAGCGGTTCTCTGCTCTCAGCACGATCAACAAGGCCAATGTCAAGAACCTGAAGCTCGCTTTCGCGCTGCCGCTCGGCGGCACCTCCGGAAATGAATATAACGAGGCGACGCCACTGGTCGACGACGGCATGATGTACATCACCGACGTCTGGGGCGTGGTCTACAAGATCGATGTACGCTCCGGCACGAGCGGTCGCATCCTCTGGAAGATGGACCCCGGCCAGGGCAAGCCGGACCGCAACCGCGGGGTCGCGCTGTGGGGCAATCTGGTCATCTCGGTTGCCGGCTACGACGGGCGGGTGATCGCAACCGACAAGGAAAACGGACAGGTCGTCTGGGACAAGAAGATCGGCGACCAGCCCGATCTCGAGCTCACCGCTGCGCCGCTGGCGCTCAAGGACGTGATCCTGATCGGTGCCTCCGGGGGCGACAACGGCGTGCGCGACTGGCTCGCGGGCCTCGATCCCAAGACCGGCGAGACAAAATGGAAGACTTTCATGGTCCCGGCGCCGGGCGAGCCCGGCAGCGAGACCTGGAAGGACAAGGCGGAAGCCTGGCGCACCGGCGGCGGCGCGCTCTATGTCACCGGCTCCTATGATCCGGCCACCAATCTCACCTATTGGGGCACCGGCAATCCGGCGCCGCGCTACGATTCCGCCTATCGGCCGGGCGACAACCTGTTCACCGAAAGCACGGTCGCGTTCGATGCCGCGACCGGCAAGATGCAGTGGTACTTCCAGTACAGCCCGAACGACAACCGCGACTATGATGCGAGCGGCTCGCAGATCATCATCGACGGCAACGTGAACGGCGAAAACCGCAAGCTGATCGCCCACGCGGACCGCGACGGGTTCAGCTACACGCTCGACCGCGTCAACGGGCAGTTCCTCAAGGCGACGCAATACAGCAACAAGATGACCTGGACAAAGGGCATCGACCCCAAGAGCGGCAAGCCGCTCGACTATGATCCGGGAAAGGACGTGCAGACCTATGCGCAGGACTGGAAGGGCGGCGAGGACGTGATGAAGAACGCCTGCCCGGACGTGCATGGCGGCACCAATTTCTGGCCGCACGCCTATAGCCCGGCGACCAGGCTCCTCTACATCGCCGGCAATGAAGGCTGCGCCGACATCAAGCCGGACCCGACCGCGCATGTACGCGGCAAGTTCGGCGGCGGCGGCTATGTCAACGACGCGCGCATCACCAGCGCGTTGACGGTGGTCGACCCGGCGACGGGCCAAATGAAAATGAGCAAGGACTTCCCGTATGCGGATCATGCCGGCGTGCTGGTGACGGCGGGCGGGATCGTGGTCACGGCGACACTCGACGGCACCATCATGGCGCTTGACGATTCAACGCTCGAGGAGCTCTGGCGCATCAATGTGGGCACCGGCTTTGTGGCGCCGCCGATCACCTATGCGGTCGATGGCAAGCAATATATCGCGATCGCCTCGGGCATCGGCCCGGTCGCCAAGGCCAAGCTCGCGCACTCGCCGGAGATGCGGAACCAGCCCAACGCCGTGATGCTGTATGTGTTTGGGCTGTAGGTGACGGTACGCGCCACAGCCGAGGCGCTGTTCCCCTCCCCCTTGTGGGGAGGGGTTAGGGGTGGGGGTCGCTCCAAGCTCCGCGCAAAAAGAAGAGCCCCCTCCCCAACCCTCCCCCACAAGGGGGGAGGGAGCGCGCTGTGGCTGTGACATGCGCTTCCGCTCCAACAACTAGACCCCCGCGAGCTCCGCGGCCAAATCCTGCACGCTGAGCGCCGCGTAGTCGACCGGCACCTTCGGCTCCGCCTCGCCCTTGCCGGGGCCGCGTTCGTTCGGCCGCGCGATATGCGCTGTCTTGAGCCCAGCGGCTGCGGCCGCCGCCAGATCGTTGCTATGCGCGGCGACCATCACGCAATCCGACGCCGCGAGGTCCACGGCTTCGCAGGCCGCGAGATAGACCCGCGGCTTGGGCTTGTAGTCGCCGGCGGTCTCTGCGCCGAGGATGGCGTCCCACGGAAAAGCATTGCGGCGTGCAAGATCAACCATCAGCGAGATATTGCCGTTGGAGACCGGGGCGATAATGAAGCGCTGCTTGAGGCGCGCGAGCCCAGGCGTCGCATCCGGCCAGCCATCAAGCCGATGCCAGGCGAGATTGAGCTCGCGCAAAACCTCTTCCGAAAGCCCTGAGAGGCCGAAGCGCGGCAAGATGCGCTCGAGATTCCTTCGATGCAGCACATCGAGCTTGCAGAATGGAGCGCGACCCTCCCGTACATCCTCCATGGACGGCTGATATTCATCGCGCCAGGCATCCGCGAAGGCGAGCCAATCGAGCGAATGGCCGAGCGGCATCAGCCGCCGCTGCGCCTCGCGGGCAACGCCCCAGCGCCAGTCGACCAGAGTGCCGAACACGTCGAAGAAGAGAGCTTTGACCGGCATGATTTCTTCTCTCCTTGGTCATCGCCGGGCATAGGCCGTTGAAGACGGCCGTAAAGGGCCTTATGACCCGGCGATCCATCTTTCGAAAGAAATGGACCCGCGGGTCAAGCCCGCGGGTGACGCAGCATCCTTCATGTCCGCAACCGTCCTGTCTTTGCCCGAGTTGGCCCAGCTCTTGCCGGCGCGCGGCGCGCTGATCGGGCTCGACCTCGGCACCAAGACCATCGGGGTCGCTGCAAGCGATCCCGACCGGCGGCTGGCCACAACAGTCGAAACCGTGCGGCGGACCAAGTTCTCGGCCGATGCGGCACGCCTCATTGCGCTCGCGCGTGAGCGCAAGGCCGTCGGCGTGGTGCTGGGTCTGCCGATCAACATGGACGGCAGCGAAGGCCCACGGGCGCAATCAGCTCGCACCTTCGCGCGCCAGTTCGCGACCCTGTCGGGTCTGCCCATCGGGCTCTGGGACGAGCGCCTTTCGACCGTCGCGGTCGAGCGTGAGCTCATCTCCGCCGATGCGAGCCGGCGCAAGCGCGCGGCCGTGATCGATCAACATGCCGCCGTCTATATCCTGCAGGGTGCACTGGACCGGCTGGCCAATGCATCACTTTAGAGGGGAAGCGCCCGCGAAAGGATCGCCTCGGCGTCAGCCAGAGAACCCGCACCGTAAGTGGCGCCGCGCGCTCCGGTAAGCCTCGCCTGTGCGTATTGCTCGACGATCCGCGCGGGGACACTCGTCTTCAAGGCCGCGGTGGCAGCGAGTATTGCCAGCCGCTCCACGACAGCGCGCGCATGCCCTTCGGCCTCGGCGGCATCGAGCGCACGATCAAGAAACTCAGCCGCTGCACCGGCACCCGGCAGATCCCTCGCCTCCACGGCCAGATCGGCGATCACGCTCCGCGCCGCTTCCCGGTCGTGCGCGAACACGCGCAGCACATCGAGGCACATCACGTTGCCGGAGCCTTCCCAGATCGGATTGACCGGCGCCTCGCGGTAAAGCCGCGGCAGGACGCTCTCTTCCACATAGCCGTTGCCGCCCAGGCACTCCATCGCTTCATAGATCAGCGCCGGCGCGATCTTGCACACCCAATATTTGACCACCGGGGTCAGCAGCCGGGCGCGGGCTGCCTCGCGCGGATCGGTGGCGCCGAGGTCGAACGAGCGGGCGAGCCGCATGACGAGCGCGATCGCACCCTCGACTTCGAGCGCCATCTCGGCCACAACGGCTTGCATCAACGGCTGCTCCGCCAACCTCCTGTCGAAGACGGCACGATGGCGCACGTGATTGAGCGCTTGCGCCAGGGCCATGCGCATCAGGCCGGCCGAGGCGATGGCGCAATCAAGCCGCGTCAGCTGCACCATCTGCAGAATGGTCCTGACGCCGCCCCCTTCCTCGCCGACTTTCAGCGCAAAGGCCTCGGTGAACTCGACCTCGGAGGAGGCATTGGAGCGGTTGCCGAGCTTGTCCTTGAGCCTTTGGAAGCGCAGCCCATTCAGGGTGCCGTCGGGACGAAAGCGCGGCAAGAGGAAGCAGGTGAGCCCGCCGTCCGCCTGCGCCAGCACCAGAAACGCATCCGACATCGGCGCCGACATGAACCATTTGTGGCCAGTCAGCGCATAAGCATCGCCCAGCTCGACCGCGCGCGTCGTATTGGTGCGCACATCGGTGCCGCCCTGCTTCTCCGTCATCCCCATGCCGAGCGTGATGCTCTTCTTCTCGTTTGTCGGCCGCAACACCGGGTCGTATTCGCGCGCCGTGATCTTGGGCATGAGCTGCGCCAGCATGGCGGGCTCGCGGCCAAGCGCCGCGACCGCCGCGCGCGTCATGGTGACCGGGCAGAGGTGCCCGGTCTCGACCTGCGCCGCCATGTAGAAGCGCGCGGCGCGGGCGACCTGCGCCGGCGGCGGCGCCGCGCCGCCGTCGGTGCGCCAGGTCGAGCACTGCAGCCGCGCCGCAAAGCTCTCGGCCATGAACAGGTGATAGGCGGGATGGAACTCGACAAAATCCCGCCGGGCGCCATGCGGGTCGAAGGCCTCGAGCTTGGGCGGATTTTCGTTGGCCTGGCGCGCAAGATCGAACATCTCGGCCCTGCCCCAGCGCTGGCCGAAGGCCGAGAGCGCCTTGGCATCGCCTCCCGCGCCATTGGCACGCACGGCATCCTGCAGTGGAGGATCGACCGCAAACAGGTCCACATCCGCAAATGGCGGCGACTGGTTTGTGACCTCGTGGGTATCGAAGCGGTTCGGCGCCACGGCGCTCTCTCTATACGCGCTGTGCTGTGGAACTTGTCAGGGCGGCCTTGCCGGAGGCGGCAACTGTCCCTATAGATGCGCCTTTAATGGACATTGTCGAGGATCCATCAGCGGGACCCGCGGTCCCGCACCGGCCGCCAGCGCGAATATCGGCGCCATCGCGGCGCGATAGGCGGCATTATCGCACCCATAAAACGCGGAGGTCGACGTGAAGGCTCAACCGACGCGCCACATCGTCTCAATCAACGACCTTTCGAACAAGGACATCGAGACCGTCTTCGAGATTGCGCAGTCCTATCTCGACGAGCTTCCGGACCGCAATTTCAGCTATCGCATCGGCCGCAGCACCAATATTGCAGCCAATTGTATTCTGGCCACCTTGTTCTATGAGCCGAGCACGCGCACACGCCTCTCCTTCGAGAGCGCCATGCTGCGGCTCGGCGGCGACACCATCACCAGCGCCGATCCGGCGACGAGCTCGGCTGCCAAAGGAGAAAGCTTGGCGGATTCCGTGCGCGTCATCGCCAACTATGCGGATCTCATCGTCATCCGCCATCCGCGCGACGGCGCAGCGCGGCTCGCGGCGGATTATTCGCCGGTGCCGGTCATCAACGGCGGCGACGGGGCGCACGAGCATCCGACCCAGACCCTGTGCGACTTGTTCACGCTGAAGAAAAGGAACAAGCACTTGAAGAACCTCAAGATCGCCATCTCCGGCGATCTCAAGGGCAGCCGCACGATCCACTCGTTCGTTTATGCACTGGCACGCTTCGGCGCCAACATCATGCCGATGCCGGCGAAGGGCATGGGCCTGCCGGCGCATGTAGACCGGCGGCTGCGCGAGGAATTCGGATGCCAGATCGTGTCCGGCAGCAAGCGGGAGGGCAACGAGGTGCCGATCGACGCGCTCTACGTGACGCCGGACGAGCCGCACCAGCAATCGTTGTTCTCCGGGCCTGAGATCAACCCGGATCTCGCGGCCGCGGTCGCCGATAAGAAGATCGATGCGGTTTATGTCACTCGCTTCCAGAAGGAGCGCTGGGCCGAGCACGACCAGCCCTATCCGAAGATCGATCGCAACTTCCTCAAGGAGCCGAAATATTCGGCCGCCAGCGTGCTGCATCCGCTGCCGCGTGTGGGCGAGCTCGATGTCGCGCTCGACTCAGACAGCCGCGCCGTCTACTTCCAGCAGGCGGCTTATGGGGTGCCGGTGCGCATGGCGCTTATCTCGCTGTTGCTCGGCCTCAACAAGGGCAGGTCGCTCAACCGGTTCGAAGGCGGCTTCGACGTGCCGCAATTTCCGCTCTACGACCAGCCGCACGAAGTCGGCATGCAATGTGCCAACCGCAATTGCATCACGCACGAGCCGATGGAAGCGCTCTACGTCCGCAATCGTTTCCATGTGGTGAAGTCGGCGGCGGCTGAAGCGGCCAAGCTGCGCTGCGTCTATTGCGAGAGCGACATCGAGGACTTCGTGGTCGCACACAAGAAGAACAAGTGGTTCAGCAAGGACACCACGGCCCTCTTGCGCGAGGGCGAGCAGCATTTGCGCGAGCTTATCGCTTTCGCCGATGAAAGTGCCGCGCGCGAGAGCGGCTTTCATTTCCGCCGCCAGTCGCTCGGCGCCCGACCCGCGCGCGCCGCCGCCGGCAAGTGAACGCGGGAGCTGATGTTCGTCATGTGGTCATCCGGCACGCGGGTTCCTTCTCCCTCTCCCCGCTTGCGGGGAGAGGGTCGGGGTGAGGGGCTTTTGCGAGTTGCTTTGCCGCCAGCGGCAGCGGCGAAGTCCCCTCATCCGGCGCTCCACGCCGACTCCCCGAAAGCCGGGAGAGGCAAGGGGAGCGCGACCGCTCCGCCCGCGTCAGATCATCCGGCTCGATTGAGGTGGCTTCCTTGACGGATTGGCCGCCTGCCCTCGCCTATGCGGCAGCGCTTTCGATCGGCTACCTCTTGGGCTCGATCCCGTTCGGCCTTTTCATCACGCGGCTCGCCGGCACCGAGGACATCCGCGCGATCGGCTCCGGCAATATCGGGGCCACCAACGTGCTGCGTACCGGCCGCAAGGCGCTGGCGGTGGCGACGCTCTTGGGCGATTTGCTCAAAGGCACGGCTGCGGTGGCGCTCTGCCGCTATGCGTTTGGCAACAATGCCGCGTTTGCCGGCGGAGCCGCGGCGCTGCTGGGCCACATCTTCCCGGTCTGGCTCAGCTTCAAGGGCGGCAAAGGGGTCGCCACCTATATCGGGCTCCTCATCGCCTTCGCGTGGCCCGCCGCCATTGCTTTCTGCGTCATCTGGCTCGCGGTCGCGTCCGTCAGCCGCTACTCGTCACTCGCTGGTCTCACCGCCAGCGGCCTGATGCCGCTGTTCTTGTGGTTCATGGACGAGCCGCAGATTGCGATTCTGTTCGTCTGCTTGAGCGCATTGGTCTGGGTCATGCACCGCGGCAACATTGCGCGCCTTATGGCCGGCACGGAGCCCAAGATCGGCGAAAAGCCCCCTGCGGCCAGGCGCTGAAGCAAACAGCCCCCGCGACGGGCCTCAGCCCATGCTAGATTGGCGCCGAGCGGGGGGGGGGTGGTGTTGAACATCACGGCAAATACCGGCGTGCGGCTGAGCGAGGAGGAGCGGCTCGATTGGCTGCGCCTGATCCGCAGCGACAATGTGGGCCCACGAACATTCCGCGCACTGTTGCAGCAGTTCGGCAGCGCGCAGGCGGCGCTTGCAGCACTGCCGGGACTTGCCCGCCGTGGCGGCGCGAGCGGCGGCGCGCGCATTTGGTCGCGCGCGGAAGCCGAGCGCGAGATGGCCAAAGCAAGATCGGCTGGTATCAGTCTCGTGGCCTTGAGAGAGCCAAACTATCCGTTTCGCTTGGGCATGATTGACGATCCGCCACCGCTCATTGCGATGCGCGGCGAGCTTTCGGCCCTGGAACGGCCGATGATCGCGGTGGTCGGCGCACGCAATGCTTCCGCGGCCGGGATCAAGCTCGCGGGGCGTCTTGCCGGCGAGCTTGGCGAAGCGGGCCTCATCGTGGTCTCAGGCCTTGCCCGCGGCATCGATGCGTCGGCGCATCGGGCGAGTCTAGCGAGCGGCACCATCGCGGTGCTGGCTGGCGGGCACAACCGAATCTATCCACCGGAGAATGTCGAGCTCGCCGAGGCGATCCTCCCTCATGGCGTGCAGCTTTCGGAGATGCCGCTCGACCATGAGCCGCGTGCGCACGATTTTCCTCGCCGCAACCGCCTGATCTCCGGGCTTGCGCTCGGCGTCGTGGTGATCGAGGCGGCACGCCGCTCCGGCTCGCTGATCACGACGCGCCTTGCGCTGGAACAGGGGCGCGAGGTGTTCGCGGTTCCGGGCTCGCCGCTCGATCCGCGTGCGGAAGGCAGCAACGCGCTCCTCAAGCAGGGCGCAACAATGGTGACTGAAGCCGAGGATGTGCTCGCGGTGCTGCGCCCAATCCTCGGGCGCCCGCTCGAGCGCGACATGCGGGAGGAAGCACCCGTTGCGCCCTCACCACCTGCGATCGAGCCTGGCGCGGACGAGCGCAGCCGCATCGTGGAATTGCTCGGGCCAACGCCGGTCGGCATCGACGATCTGGTGCGACTTGGGCGAAGCTCTCCCGCCACTGTACGGATCGTCCTGCTCGAGCTTGAGATTGCGGGCCGCCTGCAGCGCCACGGCGCCGGACTTGTCTCCATGGCATGATATTACCTTAAAAAAAGGCAAAGGAACCGCTCCCGGCCGGCCCTCAACACGGCCACAGAAAAGCCTTGCGCTTCCGATCTTTGCCTCCCCCGCGCCGCATCCGGGAGGCCGGCGCAGGCGTGCGGCGATTTGACAGCGCGGCCTTGCCTCCCCATCTTCCCCCGGCATGACGCCGGGCCGATTCCGCATCTGTTTCGCAGGATCGGCTTCTAACCATATGGAATTGCATGAATATCGTCGTTGTCGAATCGCCCGCCAAGGCCAAGACGATCAACAAGTATCTGGGCCGCGGCTACGAGGTGCTGGCCTCCTTTGGCCATGTCCGCGACCTGCCGCCCAAGGACGGCTCGGTCGATCCGGAGCACAATTTCCGCATGCTCTGGGAGGTCGATGCGAAGTCGCAGAAGCACCTCGGCGACATCGTCAAGGCGGTCAAGGGCGCCAACAAGCTGATCCTGGCGACCGACCCGGATCGCGAGGGGGAGGCGATCTCCTGGCACGTGCTGGAGGTGCTCAAGGAAAAGAAGGCAATCAAGTCGCAGCCGGTTGAGCGGGTGGTGTTCAATGCCATCACCAAGCAGTCGGTGCTGGACGCGATGAAGCACCCGCGCAGCATCGATGGCGCGCTGGTCGACGCTTATCTGGCGCGCCGGGCGCTCGACTATCTGGTGGGTTTCACGCTCTCGCCGGTCTTGTGGCGCAAGCTGCCGGGGGCGCGCTCGGCTGGCCGCGTGCAGTCGGTGGCGCTGCGGCTTGTCTGCGACCGCGAGCTCGAGATCGAGCGGTTCGTTGCGCGCGAGTACTGGTCGCTGGTGGCGACCTTGGCGACATCGCGCAACGAGACGTTCGAGGCGCGGCTCGTCGGCGCCGACGGGCGGAAGATCCAGCGGCTCGATATCGGCACCGGCACCGAAGCCGAAGAGTTCAAGCGAGCTCTGGAAAGCGCCAAGTTCTCAGTCGCCAATGTCGAGTCACGACCGGGCAAGCGCAATCCGCCGCCGCCGTTCACCACCTCGACGCTGCAGCAGGAGGCAAGCCGCAAGCTCGGCTTCGCGCCTGCGCACACGATGCGCATCGCCCAGCGCCTCTATGAAGGCGTCACGGTGCGCGGCGAGACCGTTGGTCTCATTACCTATATGCGAACCGACGGCGTGCAAATCGCCGAGGAGGCAATCGCGGCAAGCCGCAAGCTGATCGGCTCCGACTATGGGGCGCGCTATCTCCCCGGATCGCCGCGCCAATACCAAACCAAGGCCAAGAATGCGCAGGAGGCGCACGAGGCCATCCGTCCGACCGACTTCACTTTGCGTCCCGAGGAAGCAAGGTCGTTCCTCGATGCCGACCAGGCAAAGCTCTATGACCTGATCTGGCGGCGCACCGTCGCGAGCCAGATGGAATCGGCCGAGATCGAGCGCACCACGGTCGACGTCATCGCCAAGGTCGGCGCCCGCATTATCGAGCTGCGCGCAACCGGCACGGTGGTGAAGTTCGATGGCTTCCTTACGCTCTATCAAGAGGGCGAGGATGACGCTTCCGAGGAGGCCGATGACAAGCGCCTGCCGGCGATGAGCGCCGGCGAGCCGCTGCAGAAACGGGCTATCGACGCGAGCCAGCACTTCACCGAGCCGCCGCCGCGCTATTCGGAGGCCTCGCTGGTCAAGCGCATGGAGGAGCTCGGCATCGGCCGGCCTTCGACCTATGCGTCCATCCTGCAGGTGCTCAAGGACCGCGGCTATGTGCGCATCGACAAGAAGCGCCTCATTCCGGAGGACAAGGGTCGGGTCCTGACCTCGTTCCTGGAGAGCTTCTTCGCCCGTTATGTCGAGTACGGATTTACCGCCGATCTCGAGGAGCAGCTCGACCGCGTCTCCAACAATGAGATCAAGTGGCGCGATCTGTTGCGCGACTTCTGGCGCGATTTCGCCGCCGCCATCGGCGAGATCAAGGACCTGGGCGTCGCGCAGGTGATCGACGCGCTCAACGAAATGCTGGGCCCGCACCTCTTCCCGCCGCGCGCGGACGGCATCGATCCGCGCCAATGCCCCAATTGCGGCGGGCAGCTCTCGCTCAAGCTCAGCAAGTTCGGCGGCTTCATCGGCTGCACCAACTATCCGGAATGCCGCTACACTAGGCAGCTCACCGCCGGTGTCGGCGGTGTCGATGGCGGCACCAAGCGGCTCGGCGAGGACCCGGCCAGCGGCCTTGAGGTGACGCTGCGCAGCGGCCGCTTCGGGCCTTACGTGCAGCTTGGCGAAACCGTCGACGGCGAGAAGCCCAAGCGCGCCGGCCTGCCCAAGGGCCTGTCGCCGGACGATGTCGATCTCACGCGCGCGCTCGGCCTGTTATCGCTGCCACGCGAGGTCGGCAAGCACCCCGACGACGGCGAGCCGATTCTCGCCGGCATCGGCCGCTTCGGCCCCTATGTGCAGCATGGCAAGACCTACGCCAATCTCGAAGCGGGCGACGACGTGCTCACCATCGGGCAGAACCGCGCCGTGACGCTCATCGCCGAGAAAGTCGCCAAGGGACCGGGCAAGAGTCGCTATGCGCCCTCACCCGGCCGATCGCTCGGCGATCATCCCGACAAGGGCGGGCCGATCGTGCTGAAGTCCGGCCGTTATGGACCTTATGTGAGCCATGACGGCGTCAATGCCTCGCTTCCCTCCGACAGGACGCCGGATGAGGTTACGCTCGAGGAGGCGGTGTCGCTCATCGACGCCCGCGCCGGCAATGGCCGCAAGCCAGCCGAGCGCCGCCGCCCGCCGGCGCGCGCCGCGGCGACCACCAAGGCGAAATCGCGCGCCAAGTCTGCAGCGGCGCCGGCGGCAGCGGCGAGCGCCGCCAAGAAGCCGAGCCGCAAGAAGGCGGCGCGGTGACGTGTTTGTAGGGGCGGCTCACAAGGGCCGCCCTCTTCCGTTTTGCGCGCGTTGCCTGGATCGCGGGCGGCCACAAGGGCCACCCCTGCAACCTCCGGCCATGGCGAAAGTGCTCCCGCCCCATTAAATTAGCGGAGCGAGCATCCCTCGCGGAACTTCCTTCGTGAAACGCCCCTCGCGCACGCCCTCCCCGCCCAGCAAGCAGCAGCTCCTCGCCTTCATCGGCGAGCACGGCGGGCGTGTCGGGACGCGTGAGATCGCCCGCGCTTTCTCGCTCAAGAACGCCGACCGCGCCGAGCTCAAGCGCATGCTGCGCGAGCTCGCCGATGAGGGAAGGGTCGAGCGGCGGCGGAAAAAGCTCCACCACCCCGGCACTCTACCGCATGTGGTGCTGGCCGACATTGGCAGCCGCGACCAGGACGGCGAATTTCTGGCGGTTCCGACCGAGTGGGACGAGGAGGCGCACGGCCCGCCGCCCAAGATTCGCGTGCACATCCCGCGTCGCGCTAAGCCCCACGAAGTCGCCGGCATCGGCGACCGTGCGCTTCTGCGCATCGAGGAAAGCGGCGATGTCGATGAGGCAATCCGCCACTCGGGACGCGTCATCAAGATCATCGACCGGGCCAAGCAACGCATGCTGGGGATTTTCCGTGCGCTGCCTGGCGGCGGCGGCCGCCTTGCCCCGATCGACAAGAAGCAGCTCGGTCGCGAGCTTTCGATCCCGCCCGGTGCCGCCGGTGACGCGCAGGACGGCGACCTGGTCGCGGTCGAGCTCGGCGCCCGCCGCAGCGGCTTCGGGCTGCAGGTCGGGCGCGTGACCGAGAAGCTCGGTTCGCTCAAGAGCGAGCGCGCCGTCAGTCTCATCGCCATCAATGCGCACGGCATTCCGCACGTGTTTCCTGCGCCGGCGTTGCGCGAAGCCGAGGCGGCCGCGCCCGTCAGCGTGCGCGGACGCGAGGACTGGCGCGCGGTGCAATTCGTCACCATCGATCCGCCCGACGCCAAGGATCATGACGATGCGGTGCACGCGGCCCCGGACACCGACCCGAAGAATCCCGGCGGCCACGTGTTGTTGGTCGCGATCGCCGACGTCGCCCATTATGTGCATCCGGGCTCCGCACTCGATCGCGAAGCGCTGCAGCGCGGCAATTCGGTCTATTTCCCGGATCGGGTCGTGCCGATGCTGCCCGAACGCATCTCCAACGACCTTTGTTCGCTGCGTCCGGACCAGGACCGCCCGGCGCTGGCGGTGCGGATCATCGTCGGCGCGGACGGGCACAAGCGCTCGCACAGCTTTCATCGCATCCTTATGCGCTCGGCAGCACGGCTCTCCTACGCGCAGGCGCAGGCCGCGATCGGCGGACGGCCCGAGGAGGATACGCAGTGGCTGGTCGCGCCGGTTCTCGAGCCGCTCTACGCCGCCTACCGGGCGGTCCAGCGCGCCCGGGAAGAGCGTGCGCCGCTCGATCTCGATCTGCCCGAGCGCAAGATCATCTTGAAATCCGACGGCACGGTCGACCGTGTCGTGACTCCGGCGCGGCTCGAGGCGCATCGATTGATCGAAGAGTTCATGATCCTCGCCAACGTGGCTGCAGCCGAGACGCTGGAACGCGCGGGCGTGCCGCTCATCTACCGGGTGCATGACGAGCCGGACCCGGAGCGCGTCAACGCCTTACGCGAATTCCTGCGCACCATCGATATTTCGCTGCCTAAGGGCAACGAGCTTCGCCCCGCCCATTTCAACCGCATCCTGGCACTGGTGAAGGGGCGCGACGTGGAGAACCTGGTCCACGAGGTGGTGCTGCGCACGCAGGCGCAGGCGGAATACTCCGCCGAGAACTACGGCCACTACGGCCTCAACCTGCGCCGATACGCCCATTTCACCTCGCCGATCCGCCGCTACGCGGACCTCGTGGTGCACCGTGGCCTCATCCGCGCCGGCAAGCTCGGCGATGGCGCGCTGTCTGAAAAGACCGAGCCGCGCCAGCTCGGTGAGGTCGCTGCCACGATCTCGGCCGCTGAACGGCGGGCCATGAAGGCGGAACGCGAGACCTTCGACCGCTTGCTTGCGCATTTTCTCGCCGATCGTGTCGGCGCGAGCTTCGACGGCCGTATCTCCGGCGTCACGCGTGCCGGCCTGTTCGTCAAGCTCGACGAGACCGGTGCCGACGGTTTCGTGCCCGCACGGACCATCGGAACGGAGTATTTCCGTTATCATGAGGACCGGCACGCGCTCATCGGCAGCACGAGCGGAGAGAGTTACCGGCTCGGTGATCCTGTCACCGTGAAGCTCGTCGAGGCCGCCCCGCTCGCCGGCGCGCTACGCTTCGAGCTTGTCTCCGAGGGGCGGCGCGAGATAGTCCGGCATTCGCGCGGCAGAGACGGGAAGGAGCGCAGGCGTGCCGTGCGACCCGCGCGGGAGCGACGCGACGGCAAGCGGCAGCGATGATGGATCAAGGAACAGTGGATCAAGCGCTACACGGCCTCGATCGCATGAATGCGCTCGCCAGAGAGCTCCTGGAAGACGAGAGCTATTACCGCCTGCCGAACGTGCGGGCCAGGGATGCCGCGACCCTGATCGTCATTGATCACTCGGGCGCCGACCTCAAGGTGCTGCTGGGCAAGCGCCATAACGGGCACAAGTTCATGCCCGGCAAATTCGTCTTTCCGGGTGGTCGGATCGAGCCGGCCGACCGGCGCATGACCGCGATGCGGCCGCTCGACCCGGCAGCCGAAGCGCGTCTGACCCGCGCGGTCAAGCGGGCAAGCCCGTTCAGAGCCCGCGCGCTTGCCTTGGCGGCGATCCGCGAGACCTATGAGGAGACCGGCATCATGATCGGTGCACTTGTCGACGAGACGCCAGCGCCACCGCCGGGACCGTGGACTGCCTTCGCGCAGGCGCATATCCTTCCGGACCTGTCGGCGATCCATTTCGTGGCACGGGCGATCACGCCGCCGCGCCGGCCCAAGCGCTTCGATACGCGTTTTTTCGCCGTCGATGCCCGCGCCATCGCCGGCCGAACCGAGGGCATGATCGGTCCTGACGCCGAGCTCACCGAGCTCGTATGGATGCCGATGCGGCAGGCGCGCCAGCTCGATATCGCTGCAATCACCGCCGTGGTGCTGGAAGAGATAGAAGCCCGCATGGAAAACGGCTTCGGGCACGATCTGCCGGTCCCCTTCTACCAAATGCGGCATCGCCATTTCGTACGCGAGCTATTGTAAGGCGCTTCCTTGACATTGCGCCTTGAGCCGCTACTTTCGCGGGCAAATTGGCCCGCAGCGCGGTGCCGGTACACCTGTCATTGCAAGTGAGGTTTCGTTCATGGCCAAGTCCACGACCATCAAGGTGAAGCTCGTTTCGAGCGCGGATACCGGCTTCTATTATGTCACCAAGAAGAACTCCCGCACCCAGACCGATAAGCTCGTGAAGAAGAAGTACGATCCCGTGGCGCGCAAGCATGTCGAGTTCCGCGAAGGGAAGATCAAGTAGCCGCGGAAAATTACCTGCTGCCACTCTCCGGCCCGCGTACGGGGACGCCAATTGAAGCCTGAACAGGAGGCGGCCTGTTGGTAGTTGCGTCAAAAATCTCTACTTTTGCGGGCTTTCGGCGCGAGTGGCCGGCCGGGAGCGGCTTCTTGAGGAGGCCACTCGTAACCGCTCCCGAACCGGCCGAACCCCACGGACCCAGGAGATGCGGCGGACCTGAGCACTCCGTAGGGTTATCAAAGAAATCAAGAAGTTAGAGCAAGCTGCCGCCTCTCCTCCATAATCAGAGGCTATAGGCCATCGCGCAAGTGAAGGTTAGCGCAACGTTATCGGGATTCCAATAAATTACCGTGTGGAAAACGTTAAGTCTTCAATCATCATGAAATCTTAAGGTTGACGATTGCAGTTGCACCTCGGGCAGTGCTGACCGTCCTGATGGACAAATCTTTCTTTGAGAAATGAATCCTGTTGAGAATTGAAGTTCTTGGCGCGCAAGCTCAGGCGGCGTCCGGCACCACCCGATTGCGACCGTCGCGCTTGGCGCGATAGAGCGCCAGGTCGGCGCGCTTGATGACCGCTGCGGCATCATCGCCGGGGCTGAGCCCGGCAATGCCGATCGAGATGGTGACATCGATCGAGCGCGCCCCCTTCTGGATCGGGAACGGCTCGCTGGCGATACGACGCCGCAACCGCTCGGCGACCATAGTGGCAACCGCCATGTCGGTCTCCGGCATCACCACCACGAATTCCTCCCCGCCGTAGCGGCAGGCGAGATCGATGCCGCGGATCGACTTGCGAATGCGGACGGCAAAATCCTGCAACACGCTGTCGCCGGCATCGTGGCCGTGGGTATCGTTGATCGATTTGAAGTAATCGATGTCGAGGATGAGCACCGAGAGCGGCTTGCCGCGTGCGGCTGCCTGATCGACCAGCGTGCCCACATGAGACTCCATATAGCGCCGATTGTAGAGCCCGGTCAGTGCATCGGTGATCGCCATCTCGATCGAAAGCTGCATGTTATCGCGCAAGCGCTCGGTGTATCGCTTCTTGCGGATCTGCGTGCGGGCGCGCGCCGCCAGTTCGTTCTTGTCGAACGGCCGCACCAGGTAATCATTGACGCCGATCTCGAGTGCGCGCACCAGCCGCGCATTGCTGTCGGCCTCGGCGATGGCCAGCAAGGGAACGTTGCGCGTGCGCTCGAGCGAGCGCAGCTGGCTGCACAGCCTCAGACCGTCGAAATTCTCGAGGTCGAGCGAGACGATCACCAGGTCGTAATTGCCTTCGGCGGCGTGAAACAGCGCTTCGTTGGGATCTCGTTCAAGGTCGACCTTGTGCTCGCTTGCCAGCATCGTCTGGATACGGTCGGAGAGCGCGGGACGATCGTCGACCATGAGGATGCGGCCGTTGCGGCCGGCCTCGCTCAGCGCCTCGCGCTCCGGGCTCTCGATGCCGATCTCGCGCGAGGTGACCGCCCGCATGCGCAGCTCGTCGGTCATCATCTTCAGGCGCGCGAGCGAGCGCACCCGCGCGATCAGCGCCACGTCGGAAACCGGTTTGGTAAGGAAGTCGTCGGCGCCGGATTCGAGCCCCTTGACACGATCGGAGGGTTGATCGAGAGCGGTCACCATAACGACCGGAATATGATGGGTGGTCAGGCCGCTCTTAAGCCTGCGGCAGACTTCAAACCCGTCCATGTCGGGCATCATCACGTCGAGCAGCACCACGTCGCATTCCGCCCGTTCGCAGATCGTCAAGGCCTCGAGGCCGCTGACCGCCGTGACGACATCGAAATACTCGGCGGAGAGGCGAGCCTCCAGAAGCTTGACGTTTGCCGGCACGTCGTCGACGACGAGAACGCGGGCGGTCATCGACGATCTCCCTCCGGAATCACCAGGAATCGGCGGATGGTCTCCATGAATTTGCCGACCGAGATCGGCTTCGAAAGGTAGGCCTCGCAGCCGCCTTCACGAATTCGCTCTTCGTCACCCTTCATCGCGAAGGCGGTGACGGCGACGACAGGGATCGCTTGCAGCTCAGGGTCTTCCTTCAGCCACTTCGTCACTTCCAGGCCAGATACTTCAGGCAGCTGGATGTCCATCAGGATGAGATCCGGGCGATGCCTGCGGGCGAGATCGAGCGCCTCGATGCCATTACGGGTGCCGACGGTCTGATAGCCGTGCGCCTCCAAGAGGTCGTGGAAGAGCTTCATGTTGAGCTCGTTGTCCTCCACGATCATGACGGTCTTCGCCATCCCCCACCTTCCCGCCCCCCACCTCCGCGGCCCGCAGCGGCACGCCCATGTGCGCCGACGCCGGCTTCATGCGAAACTAGCCGATTTCAGCAGGGCTTTGAATTCAACGTCCCCGCGTCGAATCCGAGCCGCAATTACCGGCAGGCCCCCTCAAATCCGCCGGGCGTCATCTCGGTGGCAGGTTGGGGAATGACGAGAAAAAGCTAGCGGCAATTCCTTACGGAAAGGCAAACGCCTGCCCACACATTGGCCGCGCGACATATCGCAAAGAAACGCATTATTATCATATACATGAATGACTTAGCCAAGGTCTGGCACGGCCGGCCCGACCGCCGCAAAAGTTGCATCCAAAACGCACCTCACTTAGACGATAAGAGCGCCTTCCCGTCGGCGGCGCGCTGGTAGCGCGCCACAATGCTCGCCTCGGCGAGATTGTGGCCCTGGATCTCCCGCATGAACTCGGCCTTGGTCAGGCCCGGCTTTAGCTGCCCGAGCGGGATGTCGAGGGCATACACCAGAAAAATGAAATGATGCGCTTTAGCACCCGGCTCGGCGCAGGCGCCGTGATAGGCGGCATTGTTGCCGGAATTGCCGCTGACAAATCTTCCCGGCTGATTGGCCTCCCCACGAGCGACCGCCACGGTCGTGGGTGGGATGTCGTACATGATCCAATGATTGCCCCCGCGACCGCTGGCCGCGTCCGGATCATCCATGATGATGGCAAAGCTTTTGGTTTCGGCCGGAGCATGCGACCAGGAAAGCGCCGGCGATTGATTCTGCCCGCCGCAGGCCCACGGTCCGCGCAGGCTTTTGCCGACACCGGCATGGGCCTCGCTCAGCATGCCGTTGTCGGGGAAATCCGGCGAGGCAACCTCGAACAGGTCCGGATGATCTACCGCATGCGCGGCGCCGCTGCCGGCAAGGCACGCGGCCGCCAAGCCGCCGGCACAAAGAGCCGCCTCAACAAGCCCTCGCACGCGACCCTGCCTCGCAATCTTGCCTTTGTGTTTTCAGCTGGAACCTAGCTTTGCTTGTCCAAGAGATCAAACTATCGTTGGGCGAGAGAGTCGAGACATGAAGAAGCCCTCTGGCCGGCACCGCAAGCTGGCCGCGCAGACCCGCGCGGAGGCTGCGACCGAGATTGCGGTCGCGGCGCTCTCGTTTCTTGCGCAAGAACCCGGTAGGCTTGCAGGTTTCCTCGCCGCAACCGGTATCGGGCCGCAATCGCTGCGCGCCGCCGCCCACGAACCGGGTTTCCTGCTCGGCGTGCTCGAATATCTGGTAGGCGACGAGAGTTTGTTGCTGGCGTTCGCGGCAGAGCGTGAGCTTGATCCGCAGGAGGTGGCGCAGGCGCGCGAAGCGCTCGACGATCGTCCCGGGCATACGGGCGCGGCGTGAAGGCGGGCCATGCCGGCCTTCTGCCGAGATTGCCTTCACGATGCGGCGGAAGCGCCCGGCCGCTGCACAGCTTGCGGCTCGCCCAGAGTGCTGCGCCACGGAGAGCTTGACCATCTCGCGGTCGCGCACGTGGATTGCGATGCCTTCTACGCCACCATCGAGAAGCGCGATGATCCGAAGCTTGCCGACCAGCCCGTCATCGTGGGCGGGCGCAGGCGCGGTGTCGTCCTTACCGCCTGTTACGTGGCGCGCACGTTCGGGGTGCGTTCGGCGATGCCGATGTTCGAGGCGCGGCGGCTCTGTCCATCCGCAAAAGTGGTGCCGCCCGACATGGCGAAATACGCCCGCGTCGGCCAAGAGGTGCGCCGCCTGATGCTCGAGCTCACGCCTATGGTCGAGCCAGTTTCAATCGACGAGGCATTCATGGACCTCACCGGCACAGAGCGGCTGCACGGCAGCTGGCCCGCGAAGGCACTCGCCTCCTTTGCCACACGGGTCGAGCGCGAGCTCGGCGTCACGGTGTCGATCGGGCTCTCGTGCAACAAGTTCCTCGCCAAGATTGCTTCCGACCTCGACAAGCCGCGCGGCTTCGCGGTCATCGGCCGCGAAGAGGCCGCGCGCTTTCTCGCATCACGTCCAGTCACGCAGATATTCGGCGTCGGCAAGGTCGCGCAGGCGCGCCTCTCCGCCGAAGGCTTCCGCACCATCGGCGATCTGCAGAGGGCGGGCGAAGCCGAATTGACGCGCCGCTTCGGCGCCGAGGGGGCGCGCCTCTCACGCCTCGCGCACGGCATTGACGATCGCCCGGTTTCTGCCGCGCGCGAGAGCAAGAGCATCTCCGCCGAGACAACATTCGATGCGGATATCGCCGACCGCCGCCAGCTCGAGCTTCGCTTGTTGCGGCTTTCCGAGAAGGTATCGGCACGCCTGAAGAAGAGCGAGCTTGCCGGACACACGGTGACGCTGAAGCTCAAGGCCGCAGACTTTCGCCTGCGCACGCGCGCGCACTCTTTCGCGCAACCGACCCAGCTCGCGGCGAAAATATTTGCCTGCGGACGCGAGCTCTTAGCGCACGAGGCCGACGGCACACGCTACCGCCTGATCGGTATCGGCGTCTCCGCGCTGGTTGCGGCAGAGGGCGGCGATTTCTTCGACCTCATCGACCGGCGCACCGCCGACGCCGAGCGCGCCATCGACCGCTTGCGCGCACGCTTCGGCGCGGATGCGGTGGTGCGCGGCTTGGTGTTTGGAGAGGAGGAGGAATAGCGAAGCGCCGGGATCTATGCTTCTGCGCGCTCCCGAGAAACCATCGCAGTAGGACCCTGCTCCCGCATGCTCTCGCAAGCGACGACGACGGGACTCACGGGCAGGGCTTGGCATCTCGGATCTCGAGTGAGGTGAGCTCGCCGCTGATCGCAAAGTCGTTGTAGTCGAGCAGAAGAGCGCGCGAGATGCCGTTCTCATAGAGCTCGAACGAGATCGAATAGATTGGTGTTTGCTCGCCGGCCCCGCTGTTGCGCTCGAAATAGCTGACTGTGACCGGCCAGCGCGTCATTCCGGCGAGCGCCTGCTGACCGGCTGCGGCATCGGTCGGCACGCGTTCGTTCCCCGGTATGGCGCGACCTATGACCGTAAGCGTGTTGTAGATCTTGTCGCCCCGCTCGGACCCGTCATAGACCGGAAATTCCAAGATGGTTTTGCCAGCGCGAGCCGCATCGATGATGCGGCGGACATGCTCGGTCGGGAACACAATCGCGTGGTCGAGGCTGATCTTGGTCTGCCGTGGCTTGGTCAATGAAACTTGGATATCGCCCGCTTGGCGTACCGCCTCGCCGTCGACCTGATCGGTCAACCGATTGTTGAGGTAGTTTTCCGACTTGAAGTGGTAGTTATTCGCCTCGGCATCCTCCCAAGTGTTGGAGCGCAGGTCGCTCAAGGTGACCTTGCCCTCGCCGTTGTCGAGCTCGGAGACTTGGCGAAACTCCAGCTTGTAGCCTTCACACGCGCTGCCGGCGAAGTCGTAGAGGATGCGCCCTCGCGCCGACACCGTTTGCGAGCTCCCGTGCGCCTGCGCCAGCGTCAGCTCGTAAACGGCGCGATGGGAGGCAAGCTCGACTGCCGTCGTCGCCAAAGCACGGGCGGGCGGCGCCGGCCCAGCGCTGCAGATAATCGTGAGGAGGCAAACCACCGCGGCCGCGGCGCCGATCCCGTTAGCTTTGGGTGTCATCGCAACCGATCTCCTGATCGCCCGGCCAGCACTGCAACATAGGCACATGAAAGCCGCCCCGCAACCGCGCCTCTCCACTGCTTGCAAGGTCGCGGGCGATGGGCGAAGACAAGGCGCGGACCGGCCCTGCCGTCCGGCAGCCAGGCACGATAAAGTCATTGCAGGGATAAAGTCATTGCAGGAGAGCATCATGGCCGGTGTGGTAGAGAAGCGACTTGCGGAACTCGGTATTGCTCTGCCCACCCCGGCTACCCCGATCGCCAACTATGTGGGATTCGTTCGCACCGGCGCCTTGTTGGTCGTATCCGGGCAGCTTTGCCTCGAAGCGGGCGGCAAGCTCGTTGCCAAAGGCAAGCTTGGGCAGAACGTCTCGAACGAGGATGGGCAGAAGGCGGCCCGCGCCTGCGCGATCAACCTGCTCGCCCAGGCCAAGGTCGCGCTGAGTGACCTCGACAAGATCGTGCGCGTGGTGCGGCTCGGCGGCTTTATTAATTCGGACCCCGCTTTTGTCGACGGGCCGAAGGTGATGAATGGGGCTTCGGACTTGATGGTCGAAGTGCTGGGCGAAAAGGGCCGGCATGCCCGTACCACCGTGGGGGTCGCCTCCTTGCCGCTGGATGCCGCCGTTGAGGTCGAAGGCTTGTTCGAAGTCGCATGAGACTTGCCCCGGACTGGCTGATCGCACGACCCGTTGCGCATCGGGGCCTGCATGACGCAAACGCCGGCGCGATCGAGAACACGCCCACAGCCTTTGCGGCCGCGGTTGCAGCCAACTATGCGATCGAATGCGACCTGCAGATCAGCGCCGACGGCGAAGCCATGGTGCATCACGACGACGTGCTCGGGCGCCTCAACGAGGGCAACGCCCGGCTCGACGCCATAACGAGCGCCGAGCTGCGGCGCGTCGCCTTCAAGGGCACCGGCGACCGGATGATCTCATTGGGCGAATTGTGCGACCTGGTGGGCGGACGTGTGACATTGGTGATCGAGTTGAAGAGCGCGCGTAGCGGAGACACGCGACTTCCCGTGCGGGCCGCGTCGGTCCTCTCCGCCTATGCGGGGCCTTGCGCGCTGATGTCGTTCGACCCGGCCCAGATCGCTGCCGTCCGCGCCAAGACCCCCGGCCTGACGCGCGGGATCGTCGCCGAACGTTGGTCGGGCGACAGAGCCGATCCTGGAAATTCGCACGCCCTCGCCTATCTGCGGGGTTTGCTGGCGGCGCGTCCGCAATTTGTTGCGTATTCGATCAAGGACTTGCCGGCCTTGTTGCCAACAGCAGCGCGCCATCTCTGTGGGATGCCGCTGTTGACCTGGACGGTGCGCGGGGCGGAGGACCGCGCGCGCGCCGCACGTTTTGCCGACCAGATGATTTTCGAGGGGTTCAGGCCCTAATATCGCGACATTGGAACCTGGGTCGGAAAGGTTGTGCTCTCATCGATGACGTCATTGTCCAACAGATCGACCGCCGCTCCCGCCGAGATTACGCTGCGCACCATCAGCGCGCTGACCGACATCGCGCGCGAGGATTGGGATGCCTGCGCCAATCCGCTCCCGGTGGAACAACCTGGCGATATCTGCAGACCGATGGACAATGGACTCCACGCCAAGGCTCAGGATGCGGCCACGCCACCGTGGGGAGCCGGTGAAGAGGCTTTAGAGACCGAATACAACCCATTCATTACGCACGATTTTCTCTCGGCACTGGAACGCTCTGGCTCAGCCCGCACCCGCACCGGTTGGCAGCCCCTGCATGCCGTCGCCGAGGCGGCCGATGGCACCGTTCTCGGCGTCGCCCCCTGCTACGCCAAATCCCATTCCCAGGGGGAATATGTGTTCGATCACAGCTGGGCAGATGCCTATGAAAGGGCCGGCGGCCGCTACTATCCGAAGCTGCAAGTGAGCGTGCCGTTTACGCCCGCCACCGGGCGTCGCTTGTTGGTACGTCCAGGTCCCCACGCGCAATACGTTCGCGGACTGCTCGCCGATGGACTGGCAGAGGTCTGCCGCCGCTCCAGAGCCTCTTCGGTCCACGTCACCTTCCCGACCGAAGCGGAGTGGAAGCTGCTCGGCCAGCATGACTATCTTTTACGCACGCACCGGCAGTTCCATTGGCAGAATGCCGGCTACGAATCCTTCGATGCTTTCCTGGGGGCGCTTGCCTCGCGCAAGCGCAAGACCATCCGGCGCGAGCGCTCCGATGCGCTAGCCGACGGCATCACTATCCACTGGCTTTCTGGATCCGATCTTACGGAAGCCGTGTGGGATGCCTTTTTCGAGTTCTATATGGACACGGGTTCGCGCAAATGGGGCCATCCTTATCTGACCCGCGCCTTCTATTCCATGATCGGCGAGAGCATGCGCGACCGCATCCTCCTGGTGATGGCCAAGCGCAACCGACGTTGGATCGCCGGGGCCATCAATTTCATCGGATCGCGGACCTTGTTCGGCCGGCATTGGGGCGCGATCGAGCACCACCCGTTCCTGCATTTCGAAGTCTGCTACTATCAGGCGATCGAATATGCCATTGCCCACAGGCTTCCCCGCGTCGAGGCGGGCGCGCAGGGCAAGCACAAGCTCGCCCGCGGTTATCTGCCTACCGAGACCTACTCGGCGCACTACATCGCCGATCCGGCGCTGCGACGCGCGATCGCCGACTTCCTCAAAGCCGAGCGCGACTACATCGCTGAGGAGATCGAGGAGTTCGCCGATGCGGCGCCGTTTCGAAAGGAATGACCACAGCATTGCCCCGGGAGAAATCCATGCCGGCCTATGATCCCGAAAACATCTTCGCCAAGATCCTGCGCGGCGAGTTCCCCTGCTACCGGGTTTACGAGGATGAACGGGCGCTTGCGTTCCTCGACATCATGCCACGCGCGCCCGGTCACACCCTGGTGCTGCCTAAGGCGGCGGCCCGCAACATTCTCGACGTCGCGCCCGAAGATCTCGCCCATGTGATGAAGGTGGCGCAGAAGATCGCGCTTGCGAGCATGAAGGTTTTTGCCGCCGACGGGATCACCATGCAGCAGTTCAACGAGACCGCCGGCGGCCAGGTCGTCTTCCATCTGCACGTCCACGTCATCCCGCGCAAGGAAGGCGTACCTCTCAAGCCACCCGCGAGCGAGAAGGAGGCCCCGGACGTGCTGAAGGAGCAGGCGGCGAAGCTGGCGGCGGCGCTGCGTTAGACGATTTCGTCTTCGCCCAAGAGCTCGAGACAACAGCTCAAAGTGAAATGGGGGCGCCGTGCAGGCGCCCCCATTAGTTGCGATAACGACGATTGCGGTAGCGCTTAGTCGATCTTCCAGGCCGAGAAGATCACGCTGGGCACCGCCGGCTCGCCAGCGGGTTTCTTATAGACGAGGCCGATGCCGGTCGCGGAGCCCGAGATCATTGCGTTGACCTTGTCGCCCTTCTTGTACTCGCCCACGCCCTGCGAAATCATGACGGTCGTGAAGTCCGGCGTCGGCACCAGCTGCTCACAGTTGCTGTTGTCGGCATCCTTGCCATTGGTCTGGAACCACAGGCGAACCAGCCCCGTCCCGCCGCGGCTGCCAACCTGCACGCCAACGATGGTGAAGTAGGTGCCGGATTGGTCAAGGGTCACGACGCCGTTGGCGTTCTTGAGACCCTTGGCGGCATCGGTCGAATTCATCGTCACCAGCTGCGGCTTGTTGGCAGCGGCCACAATCTGGTCTTGCTCGCTCGAGGCCTGAATATAACCACCGGCCGCATAGGCGCCCGTGGAGGCGAGCAGCATGGCCGACACGAACATCGCACTGAAGGTAGCTTTCATCACTGTCCTCCCATTGGAGTTGGACTACGGGAAAAGAGTTCCGAAGGGCGACGGGTTGGCCTCTCCGATCCGTGGATCAAGACAAGATTAAACGGGCTGCCCCCTAGGTCGGCTTGCATGAACTCCGACCGCACCACTGCAATGGACATGCCACCCCGCGACATTTTGTCGGGTGCTACGCCGGCTGAGGAGTCTGTCCAAATTGATGTTGAATCGCCGAGGGATGGACGATTGCGATGGGCAATTGCCGGTAAGTAGCTTCAAAGTTTGTTTGGCCGCCGCCCGCCGCTGCATATTTTTCGGGCTGCTGCGCGAAATCGATGCATAACCATGTGGCGCTGCCATGTGGCGCCGGAAGGACCGTGGCCGCATTTGCGCGCACCTGCCGGCTCAGCGACGTCATTTGTTGTTGATTACCAACAATGATGTTCGGCAAACATCTGATTGGCCGCCGGATCATCGCGCAAAAAAAGTGAGAGGCCCCAGCCTAAGCCGAGGCCTCTCGACGGAAAGGGCGGTGCCGGGTCTCCGCCCCAACCGTTGTGCGCCTATCAGGAAAGCATGATCCGTTCCGAAAAGCTCAGGATCACGCGCCCCACACCTACTGCACGGTCTCGCCGTGCAGCGCTAGGTCCAGACCCTCGCGTTCCACCTCTTCGGGCACGCGCAGGCCGATGAAGATGTCGACGATCTTGAGCAGGATCAGCGTCACGATGACGTCGTAGACGAACACCGTGACAACGCCGATCGCCTGATAGACGGGCTGCATCCAGTTGCCCTCGATAAGGCCGGGGGTGCCGCCGTACTCGTTGACGGCGAACACGCCGGTCAGGATCGCGCCGCTCGCGCCGCCGACCCCATGCACTCCGAATGTATCGAGCGCATCATCGTAACCGAACATGTGCTTGAGACCGGTGCAGCCCCAGTAGCAGATGATGCCGGCGGCCACACCGATCCAGAACGAGCCGAGCGGACCAACGAAGCCCGACGCCGGCGTAATGGCCACCAGGCCGGCGACCGCACCCGAGCAGATGCCGATCACGGTCGGCTTACCCTTGAGCAGCCACTCGACGATCATCCAAGTGAAGCCCGCAGTCGCGGTCGCGGTGTGGGTCACCAGCATCGCCATGCCGGCCTGCAGGCCCGCGGTCACGGCCGAGCCGGCATTGAAGCCGAACCAGCCGACCCACAGCAGGGAGGCGCCGATCATGGTGAGGATCATATTGTGGGCGGGGCCGGCTTCCTTGCGCTTGCCGAGCATCAACGCACACATCAGGCCGGCAGTGCCGGAGTTGACGTGCACCACAGTGCCGCCCGCGAAGTCCAGCACATTGATAAAGCTGTGCGGGTTGGAGCTGTTGAACATGCCGTCCGGACCCCACACCCAGTGCGCGATCGGCGAATAGACGAAGATCGCCCACAAGCCCGTAAACCAGAGCATGGCCGAGAACTTCATGCGCTCCGCGGTGGACCCGAAGATCAGCGCCGCGGTGATGATCGCGAAGGTCAGCTGGAACATCGAGTAGACAGTCTCGGGGATCGTCGGCGCGAGCGTATTAGGATTGCCCTTGTTATTGGCAATATCGCTCATGATGCCCTGTAGGCCGGCGCGATCGAGCCCGCCGATGAACCAGCCCATGTCGGTGCCAAAAACATCACCGCCCTCGCGGAACGCCAGGCTGTAAGTAAAGAACAGCCACAGGATGCTGATCAGGCAGGTGATGGCGAAACTCGTCATGATGGTGTCGCCGACGTTCTTCTTGCGCACCATGCCGCCGTAGAACAATGCCAGCCCGGGGATGGTCATCATCAGCACGATGGCCATCGAGGTGAGCATCCAGGCGGTGTCGCCGGAATTCGGCGAGCATTCCTTGTAGACCTTGGAGTCGCACGGCAGCGTCTCGACTGCCGGTCCGCTATCGGCGGCGGGCGCCTGATCGGCGGCCGGCGCCTGGTCCTGCGCATAGGATGGCGTGTAGGAGGAAACGCTCAGGCAGATGCCGAGCAGGACTCCGAAGAGGAGAGCCACGAGCCCCGCACGTATAGGCTTCTTCAATGTCATGATATTGCTCCTGTCCCTGGCGCGGGTTTCAGATTGCCGCAGCATCGGTTTCGCCGGTGCGGATGCGCACGGCGTTTTCGAGGTCGAGAACGAAGATCTTTCCATCCCCGATCTGACCGGTTTTTGCCGCCCCGGTAATGGCGTCGATGGTCTTGTCGACCTGGTCGGTTGGGACCGCCACCTCGATCTTGATCTTCGGTAGGAAGCTCACAGCGTATTCAGCGCCGCGGTAGATCTCGGTGTGGCCCTTCTGGCGCCCGTAACCTTTGACCTCGGTGACGGTCATCCCGTGCACCCCGGTCGCGGTCAGAGCGTCGCGGACCTCGTCGAGCTTGAATGGCTTGATGATGGCCATGACGATCTTCATGGGTTTTCATCCCCCCTTAGGCCGGCCCTACGCGCGTGCAGGGCCAAGCGGCATTCGACAAAGCTTCACCGCGCCGGAGACTGCCCCGCGCGGGCTGTGCCGCGGCTCCTAGAATCAAACCCCGTGCCATGTTCGGCGCGGAGCCCAAAAAAGCCGGGAAATGAAGGACTTTCGTGCCGGCCTGAAACCCAGGTCGGGCCACTCGCGCAACGAACCGCGGCGACTGCACAATTTTTAATCAAGCAGGCGAAATCTTAAGCCGGTGCCGGGCATCGTCGCCCATATGCGGAGCGAAAGAGCGCCCAAAACGCATAACTGGCAGATGGCAGAGCCCGCGCAGGTAGCCGCGCGGCGAGGATGCTCTCGTTATGGGCCCTTATGAGCCGTCTTGCGTGACTGTAGTACGGCTTTTCCGCAACCGCGCGCGCAGCATGTCCTTCCGCAGGTCCAACGTCCTGCGCCGGTGCGCCCTGGCGACGCCCTCCGCGCGCTCGGCATTGCGGGCCGCGATGGCGGTCAGGAGATCGCGATGCTCGCGCAGGGCTTCGGCCGCGCGGCCCTCGCCGAATAAAGTGCTGGTCTGGATCTTTCGTGCCGTGTCGAGCAACGTGGCAAGCAGCTGCAGCAGGCGATGATTATGCGCGGCGCGGCATATCGATAGGTGAAATTCAGCCGTAAGGCTGCGCACCGCCTCGAGATCGCCGCGCTGCATCAAGGCTTCCATGTCGTCCAACAACTCGCCCATTTCCGCGATCTCGGACGGCATTGCATTCTCCGCCGCAAGCCGCGCCGCCATGCCCTCCAGGGCCTCGCGCACGTAGAACAGCTCGGTCAGGTCCTGCTCGCTCGGCGCATGCACGATCAGCCGAGAGCCGGAATGGGTGACCAGTCCCTCGGCTTCGAGCTTGCGCAGCGCCTCGCGCACCGGCGTACGGCTCACCTTGAGCTCGCCTGCCAGTGCGTCACTGCGCAACCGCTCGCCGGGCGCGAGCACGCCATGCACGATGCCATGACGCAACGTGCGATAGACCGCCTCGGCGGTGGTTCCGCCGTGCTCTCGCGGAAGCGCCCGCAGCCGCACCACCTTGCGCACGCTCCCCGCCTTCGCGGAGGCAGGCCGGTCGGAACGCCGGGGGACACTTTGCCGGGACATCCTTCGATCAGACGTAGCCGAGCCAGCGCCAATAGGTCGCCGCGAACAGCAACAACATCGCATAAGCGATCACCGTCAGCACGGTGCCGACACGGATGAAATCGCGCGCCGCAAAGGTCTCGGTGCCGAAGGCGAGCATGTTCTGCGGTCCGTTGATCGGAAGTATCCAGCCGACGCTCGTGACGAATGTCAGTAGCATGGTCATGCCCGCGATCTTCATGCTCGGGATCTGCGCCTGCTGCAGGACACTCATCATGACCGGGATCATGGTGGTTGCCATAGCGGCGCCGCTCGAGAAGCCGAGATGGAGCACAATCAGGAACAGCCACAGCACGGCGAGAATGGCGAACGGGGAAAGCTCACGCACCGCGAAGACGTCGACCACATAGGTCGCGAGCCAACCCGCTGCCCCGGTCTTCAACATTGCGGTTCCGAGCCCGACTCCGACGCCGAGCTGGATAAGAATGCCCCAGGGAATGCGCGACTGAACGTCCTTCCAGCCCAAAACGCCGATCCCCGGCAGCAACATCAAAGCCACCGCTGCGATCGCCAGCGACGAGGAATCGAGGAAATGCAGCTTGCCCTCCGTTGCCCAGCCGCAAAGGAGCATGACGGAAAGCCCAAGCAACTTTCCTTCCCGCGCGCTCATTGGTCCGAGCTGACGGGCCAAGTCGGTCAGCGCCCCGGAGCTGGAGCTTGCGCCTCGAGCCGCGGTGCCCGGCTCTGGTGCCATCATCTGCATGAGCACCACGTAAGCGGCGATGCTCATCGCAACCGAGAACGGCGCGCCGACGGCAAGCCAGTCGATCCAAGAAATGCTCAAGCCTATGGTGCGCTGCATCAGCGCATTCGCGTAGACGTTCTGTGCCGCGCCGGTAGCCACCCCCATCGCCCAGATGAGGGAGAGATAAGGGATCGCCATCATCAGCATGCCGGCGACCCGGCTCTTCCTCTCGATCCCAAGCGCAGAGGTCAGGCCCAGCACGATGGGCGTCAAGCATGCCACGCGCGCCGACGCGGTCGGAATGAAAAAGGCCAGCGCCGCCATTACGAGCACGATGCCGCCGAGAATGCGGCCGCGGCTCGTCCCGATGAGCGAGACCACCCTGAGCGCCACGCGGCGGTCGAGGCCGGTGATGGTCATCGCAGCAGCGATGACCAGCGAGGCGGCAATAAGCGCAACCGCGGAATTGGTGAAGCCGGCGAGCGCCTCTGACAATGCCGCCGGCGTCCCGAGAAGATGATCGGGATGCACCGGGTCGGGCGCGGTACCAAGCAGGAAGGCCATCAGCGCCATCAGGACAATCGAGCTTGCCGCATAATCGAGCGCTTCGGTCATCCAGACGACCACCGCAAACGCGAAAATGCCCAGCATGCGCTGGCCCGCAACCGACAAGCCTTCCGGCTGCGGCAGCAGGATGAGGACGGCAAGGGCTGCTGATGCTCCCAGCAATCCGGCCTGCTTGAGGAAAGAGGGCGCTGCCTTCGCTCTGTCGGGCGATAGCGGTGCCGCTGCGGCAAGCGGGGCGGCGCCAGATGCTTCCGATGTCATTCACTCCTCGCGTTTCGGCACCAGCCTCGCTATGCGCCTGGCGCGCCGATCGACCGCGTGACCGGACCGTAGCTGAAGGCGGTTGGAACAAAAAGGGAGTGTATCCCGGCGCCGCCGGCAACGAGGATGTGAATGTCCTCGGGCCGGTCGGCGATCCCGACATGATCTCTGTCGCCGACCTCGGCGAACCAGCGCTCGCGCCGGTGCTCGAGCCCCTTCACGCTGCGGGCGGCAAATCGCGTCAATGGAATCCGGGCACGCTCGAAAAGCGTATCGCGAAGCTCCCGCTTGCCGATGCCGTCGCGCGCGAGCGTTCCGGCGTGCTCGGGGCTGACCACGAACAGCGGCCCGGTTGGAAAGATGATGTTGTTGTGGCCGAGCCCCAGCGCGGCGCCGATGAAATGCTCGAGGATGTCCTGACCGGTCTCGCAGCCATAGGTGAAGATGTTTTGTGGCGCTGACGCGCCGATCACCGTGATGGTGCTGTCCGCAGGCGCGAAACCTCGCTCCACATGAAACGGCGGCCAAGGGCTGTCGGCTTCCGCCTCGGCAATGCAAGCCGTGAACTTCCCGGCATGGCCATGCGTCGCCATGTCGGTCTCGCCCGGAATATCGCCGCCGATATTGCGCAAAACCAACTGCACGGCACGGCCGATGGTGGCATTGGGGCGCGCCCCTTGCCCGAAGACGTTACCGCGGGCGTTGATGCCCAGCCGGTCGATGACCGGCCCGTTGAGGATCAAGAGCGGAGACGTCGTGTTGGTCGCGGTCTGGATGCCGTAGAGCTGGCAGGCGTCATCCAGCAAGGCGTCGATGGCGGCCAGCACCACCGGGAAATATTCGCTTCGGCAACCGGCCATCACGGCATTGACCGCAATTTTCTCGATCGTCCCCGTCCGCCAGCGCGGCGGAATGGGCCCGACGGGCTCCGACCGATCGCGGCCCGAGGCGGCGATCATCGCGTCCACCTTTGCGGCAGTCGGGACCACAACCGGCAATCCGTCCGTCCAGCCGCGCGCAAAGAGCATTTCCTGATCGTCGAGATCGTCCACGCCGGCGAAACTCGCAATACTGGGGGCAGCTGCGGTGGAAGTGTCCTCTCGCGTGAGGCGCTCGACCAAGAGCTCGACGACCGCGTCCGCGCGGGCGGCGACGAGATCGCGCCCGGCCGTGTGCATCGGGTGCGGAATCTGCGCGGCGGGCAGATCCGCCATTCCCCGGCCGGCGGCCTGCTTACGCCCGGCCGCAACGAAAGCGCTGCTGAAGACGGTCACGGTCGGGACGCCACGCCGTTCGATCTCGACCGCATCGGCGACGCTGATGGAGGTCGAGGTGCCGCAGTCACCGAAACATTGCACGACGGCATCGCAAGCTGCGAGCACGTCCAGGTCGGCCGACGACAAATGGTCCTTCGGTGCCCCCTTGCGCAGGATCGGGCCCTCAATAATGGCATACCGTTCGCAAAGCCGTTCGATGATGCGCGCGAGGAACAGGTCGGCATTGCACTTGCTGTTGTCGACAAAGCCGATGCGCCTGCCGTGGAGTCCGGCAAGCCGCGGCGCAATCGCGATCCGCGCAACCTCCTCGGCGACAGTCGGTTCGAGCACACGCGGCTGCATCATCGACCTCCCTGAGCGTCGGTTGGCTCAGAAAATTGGATAATTTTGGATCCAAACTAATCCAACCTGCTCGCGCAGGCAACGGGAGAGAGGCAGGACGCGGTTGAGCCCCAATTGATCGATCACCGGGGCCGATCACCCCGCAAACGATACTGCACCCAGCATCAGCGCGACCTCCCCGGCCAGCACGCCGACAAAGACCGATCGGCCGACCAGCGCGAAAGCAACAAATCCGATCGACATTGCGGAGAGGCGGACGGTCAGCGGCACCAGAGCGAGCCCTCCGGGCGGGAACAGAATGATCTTGGCCACAACGCCGGCCAGGAGCGCGGTCGCAACCGCGCGTACCCAGATCAGGAGCTCAGAGCTCTCGTCGAGCCCGTGCGCGACCACGACGCCGAGCACGCGCCAGACTTCGTTGGGCAGGAAGCCGGCCGCAATCAGTGCCAGGTAGGGTGCAAGCTCAGACAGCGCGCTCATTGCCACGCTCTGCGCAAGCGATGCGCCGCGTAGGCGCAGGAGCCGGCGATGATCCCGGTCCACAGGAGGTCGAGCCCCACTTGCGCGTAGGCGAGCGCGGGCCCGATGAGGAGGCCCAACCCCAACGCCAGGCGATCAGCCAGCATCCGTGCATTGCGGGCAGTCGAGACCAAAAACGACATCGGCGTGAGGAACAACAGGCCCGCGTTGAGAAGGGAGGGTAGCGAGGCCGCCAGATAGTATCCGACCAGTGAGCCTGCGCTTGCGGCAAGCATGAAGCCCAGGCCCAGCCCGTTGCAAAAGCCGATGCGCTGCTGCCGCGGGAGCGTCGGCACGAGGCGGAGCGCCTCGACCCACATGCTGACCGCGGTGAAATGGGCCGGCAGGATGAGATCGCGCGGCCGCGAATCCGCGCGCTTGATCAGCGCCAGCAGGGTCACCACCATGGGCAGCAGCCGCACCCCGCTCAGACTGACTGCGACCGCGGCTGCGAGCGGCGGTGTGCCGGCTGCCAGCGCAGACAGCAGGATCACCTGCGCGGGTGCAGCCCAGATCAGCACATTCGAGAGGAGGAGCCACCAGACGCTGAAGCGATATTCGTGCGCCAATGCGCCTACACCCACGAAGGTGCCGACGAGCACCAGCACGAAGACGGAAGTCCATGCCGCGCGCCAGCCGGCGAGAAAATCGGTGACGGCGGAGTTGTGCTGTGGATCGATGGCGGGAGCGAACATGGCCCGCCCCCTGCCACGGACCCAAACCGGACGCAATACTGGGCGAGAAGCGCATACGGGCTGCGCGCAAAGCGCAGCCCATCACGATGCCGGACCTGCCGCCGATTAAACCTTGACCAAAGGCACTTTCGGCACCGACCCGCGATGCGGCCGGTCGTCACCGCCACCTTTGGGGCCCGGCGGCTTGCTGCGCCGCGGTCCGGGCCGGCGCTTGGGCTTGGTCTGCGGAATCTTCTCCGGCTTAGGGGTCACCGGACCGTCCAGATATTCGAAGCCGAGCTTAGTCGCGCCCGTCTCTTGCTCCGTGATGACGATGACGCGCACGTGCCCGCCGGTCTTGAGGCGACCGAACAGCACCTCGTCGGCGAGCGGCTTCTTGATGTTCTCCTGGATCGTGCGGGCCATGGGCCGCGCCCCCATGTGCTCGTCGTAGCCGTGCTTGATCAGCCACTTGGCGGCCTCTTCGGAAAGCTCGATGGTGACGTCGCGGTCGCTCAATTGCGCCTCAAGCTGCAATACGAACTTCTCCACCACCTGCGCGATGATCTCGGGCGAGAGATGCGCGAAGGTGATGATGGCGTCCAGGCGATTGCGGAACTCCGGCGCAAACATCCGGTTGATCGCTTCGGTGTCGTCACCCTCACGCTTGATGCGGGTGAAGCCATAGGCCTGCCGCGCCAGATCTGCGGCGCCCGCGTTCGTGGTCATGATCAGGATCACGTTGCGGAAATCGACCTGCTTGCCGTTATGATCGGTGAGCTTGCCGTGGTCCATGATCTGCAACAGCACGTTGAACAGATCCGGATGGGCCTTCTCGATCTCGTCGAGCAGCAGCACGCAATGCGGATGCTGGTCGACGCCGTCGGTCAACAGCCCGCCCTGGTCGAAGCCCACATATCCGGGCGGCGCGCCGATCAGCCGCGACACGGTGTGCCGCTCCATGTATTCGGACATGTCGAAACGGATCAGCTCGACCCCGAGCGTCGCCGCAAGCTGCTTGGCGACCTCGGTCTTGCCGACGCCGGTCGGGCCCGAGAACAGATAGCAGCCGATCGGCTTCTCCGGCTCGCGCAAGCCCGCACGGGCGAGCTTGATTGACGCCGAAAGCGCCGTGATCGCCTTGTCCTGGCCGTAGACTACAGTCTTGAGCGTCTGATCGAGATGCTGCAGCACCGCTGCATCGTCCTTGGAGACGGTCTTGGGCGGAATGCGCGCCATCGTGGCGATGGTGGTCTCGATCTCCTTCAACCCGATCGTCTTCTTGCGACGGCTCTCCGGCAACAGCATCTGCGCGGCGCCGGATTCATCGATCACATCGATTGCCTTGTCGGGCAGCTTGCGGTCATGGATGTAGCGCGCGGATAGCTCCACCGCCGCACGGATCGCTTCGCCGGTATATTTGAGCTTGTGGTAATCCTCGAAATAGGGCTTGAGACCCTTCAAGATCTCCACCGCGTCCTCGACCGACGGCTCGTTGACATCGATCTTCTGGAAGCGGCGCACCAGCGCGCGGTCCTTCTCGAAGTACTGCCGGTATTCCTTGTACGTGGTCGAGCCGATGCAGCGCACGGTCCCGGAGGCGAGCGCCGGCTTCAGCAGGTTAGAGGCATCCATCGCGCCGCCAGAAGTCGCACCGGCGCCGATCACCGTATGGATCTCGTCGATGAACATGATCGCGCCCGGATAGGCTTCGAGCTCCTTGATCACCTGTTTCAAGCGTTCCTCGAAGTCGCCGCGGTAGCGGGTGCCGGCGAGCAGCGTGCCCATGTCGAGGGCGAACACGGTCGCGCCCTTGAGCACGTCCGGCACCTCTCCGTGCACGATCCGCCGCGCAAGACCCTCCGCGATCGCGGTCTTGCCGACGCCGGCGTCGCCGACGAACAGCGGATTGTTCTTCTGCCGGCGGCAGAGCACCTGAATCGTGCGGCTGATCTCGGCTTCGCGCCCGATCAACGGGTCGATCTTGCCCTCCCGCGCCTTCTTGTTGAGATTGACGCAATAGGCATCGAGCGCGTCGCCCTTCTTCTTCGGCTCGTCGCCGGTCTTGGTATCGGCCTCCTCGTCGACGCCGCGCACCGGCCGCGACTCCGACATGCCCGGCCGCTTGGCGATGCCGTGGCTGATATAGTTGACCGCGTCGTAACGGGTCATGTCCTGCTCTTGCAGGAAATAGGCGGCGTGGCTTTCCCGCTCGGCGAAAATGGCCACCAACACGTTCGCCCCGGTCACCTCCTCACGCCCCGACGACTGGACATGGATCACCGCGCGCTGAATGACGCGCTGGAACCCGGCGGTGGGCTTGGAATCCTCACTGCCGTCACTGACCAAGTTCTCCAGCTCGGACTCGAGGTAGGCTGTCAGGCTGCGGCGCAGCTTGTCGAGGTCGACGTTGCACGCCCGCATCACCGCAGCGGCGTCCTGATCATCGATCAGCGCCAACAGCAGATGCTCAAGCGTGGCATATTCGTGGTGCCGCTCGTTGGCGAGCGCCAAGGCGCGGTGGAGGGATTGCTCAAGGCTGCGCGAAAAGGTGGGCATTCTCGGTTTCTCGTCTTGCCGTCGTTATATGGGCCCGGCGCCAGGAATTTCCATGCCGCTCCCCCGCCATCGCGACTATGCTGCCATCATGCCACGGCGACTATGCCGCTACCATGCTGCCAATTTCCCGCACTTTATCGTGATCAGGCTACTTCTTCTCCATCACGCATTGCAAAGGATGCTGGTGTTTTCGGGCAAAGTCCATAACCTGTGTCACCTTTGTCTCCGCCACTTCATAGGTGTAGATGCCGCATTCTCCGATCCCGTGCTGATGCACATGCATCATAATCCGGTAAGCGGTCTCTTGGTTCTTATTAAAAAACCGCTCCAACACATGCACGACGAACTCCATGGGGGTGTAGTCGTCGTTGAGGAGGAGCACACGGTAGAGGCTCGGCCGCTTGGTCTGCGGCCTGGTCTTGCTGATGACCGAGGTCCCGGGCGCGCCACTTTCGCCCCGTCGCTTGCGCTCGTCGTCCGCCATACGCGTGGCCGGCATGTGCGCGCCATGCTCCCGCCGGCGGATTTCCCGGCCACCGATCCCACCAAGCCCGAGATCCCACTTTGGGCCACTATCGGCGCCTGGCCCGCTTACGAGGGATGCCAAGCAATTTCGAATATGGCGTTGCCGCGGCGCCTCGGTTGTCGCCGCGATCCTATGGCAATTTCTCGGTCTCATGGCCTTGTCGACACGTCGCCTGATCTCGCTGCAGCATACCGATATCATAGGGATCGCAGACGCACCGTTCCAGATGGCTCGGCTTCCTCCCACAAATCGATCTTTTCCGGGGTTGGCCGATCCAGCCTGGCGCAAGAATCATGACTCATTGCGGACAATTCGCGGCAGGGCGCGCGGAGTGTCCGATTTGTCGCATCGCCGAGGTGTGCGGCTCGCCTGCGCATGTTCCTCAATGGGCGGAGGTTCTTCCTCGCGCGAGAGCTATTCCGGATCAGCGCCGCTCGCGCGCTGTTGCGCCGCCACGCGCGTACACGTGCGACATGCTCCCAAGCATATGCATGCAAGTCAACGCCGCTGCCGATCAGCTACGCTTGCGCGCACAGCATGTCGGAATCGTCGCAAATGAACCGGCTATGAACGTCGCTTATTATCAACGCGCTCAAAATCAACATGCTTGCAGAGCAAAAAAGCCCGACCGAGGGTCGGGCCTTGGATCGCCAAGCGGCACAGAGCGCGGCTATTCTGCTGTCATGCCGACATAACCTTCGAACGGCTTGTAGACCTCCTGAGCCATGTCGGAATAGAGCTCACCAAGCTTGGTGGTCTCCGAGACAAATCCTTCATAGGCGGTCTTGAAGTAGTCGCTCTGCACCTCGATCGCCTTTTCAAGCGATTTTGCGCTGAACAATTTCTCGGTTGCCGCCGCGCCTTCCTCGAAAGCCTTCTTGGAATAATCGGCCATTTCGACCGCAATCGCCTGAACGCTCTTGGAGAGAGCGCCCCAGGATTTCATGGTTGCGTCCGCGCCGTCCTTGCCAAACTTCTGCATGTCCTCGAAGCTCTTGATCATGTGTCGCCTTTCCCGGCCGAGCCGGATCACAAGTGCCCCCAGCGCCGAGCCGTTTGGGAAGATGCCATCGACGCCCATGCCCGCCGCTATGCCACTTAGATTATATTGCAGCGCACAAAAGTCAAGGGTTGCAGTGCGGCGCACTCAGCGCCCGAACCGCGAGGGCGGGCGGATTAATTCTTTGGCAAGAGCGCTCCCCTAGCGTGGTCAGATGCGCCGCGACACCCAGATCCGGCGCCGGGACGAACAGGCTACCGGCTCGGACCGCTGGATGACGCCCAAGGCATTCCGAATTTTGCCTTTTTTGGCTCGTCCTGTTGCCGAGGTAAGGGAAGCGGACAGGGGTTCGGTGCTCGGCCAGGAGCCCGAGCGAGAAACAGTGACGGGGGACGCATGTTGCCTAGGGGAGCCGAAGCCCGCCTCGGGCTTCGCTGGGGATTATTCAGCCTAGTCACGGTAATATCCGTTCTAGCGATATCGAGCGAAACATCGGACGCCCGGTCTCGCCGCAAGCACGTCGAGTCGGTCCAGCCGGTCGAGACCGTCAGCGAAGGACCGCGCTACTCGGATATCGTGGTCGACGGAAATTCGGGAGCCGTCCTGCACGCCTCTGACCCGGACGCCCCGCGGCACCCGGCGTCGCTCACCAAAGTCATGACCCTCTATCTCCTGTTCGAGCAGCTCGAGGCCGGCAGGTTCAGGCTCGACAGCCCGCTCGATGTTTCGGAGCACGCCGCCATCCAGTCGCCTACCAAGCTTGGATTGCGCGAGGGCCAGACCATCAAGGTCGAGGACGCGATCAAAGGAATCGTGACCCGCTCGGCAAATGACGCCGCGGTGGTGGTGGCGGAGAACATCGCTGGCGATGAAGAAACGTTCGCCAAGCTGATGACGCGCAAAGCCCAGGCGCTCGGCATGACCCATACGACCTATCGCAACGCGTCCGGTCTGCCGAACGACGAACAAATCACCACCGCACGCGACCAGGCCTTGCTCGGGCGCGCCATCCAAGAGCGCTTCCCGCATTACTATAAGTACTTCTCTACCCGATCCTTCGAATTTCGCGGTGAGGAGATCGGCAATCACAACCGCCTCCTCGGCAGTGTCGAGGGAGTGGACGGCATCAAGACCGGCTACATCGCGGCTTCCGGCTTCAACCTTCTCACCTCTGTGCATCGCGACAATCGCTTTCTGGTGGCGGTCGTGTTCGGTGGCAGCAGCGCCTCCAGCCGCGACGAGCGGATGCGCGAGCTGATCCGCCAGAACATCGTGGAAGCCTCGGTGCAACACACGGCGCCGGCGATTGCGGAAGCCGATGGCAGGACCGAGAGCAAGCTGGAGGCGAAGTCCGCCACCGCGCCGATGCCGGTGATCTCCAGCAAGCCGGACAGCAAAGTCGCGGCCAGATCGGAGACCAAGTCGGCTCCGAATTTCGCGCTCGCTTCAGCCGGGACGGTGCCGTTTTCGCTTCCATCGGCCAAGCCTGAGGCGAAGCCGGACACCAAGTCGTCGGACGCGAAAGCGCAGGAGGCGAAGGGCTTCGACGCAAAGGCGGACATGAAGCCGGGTCAGCAGTCTTATGCGCTCGCGTCGACCGAGAGCGTGCAGGTGACTTTGACCTCGAAATCCGATCCGAACGTGACGACCACGATCCAGGTGCCGCGTTGGACTGCCACCAATGCAGTGCCGGCAGGGCATGCAGCGGCGCCGCTGGTTGGCTCCGAAGAACCGATCCGCCCGGTTCCGGTAAAGACCGTGATGGTTCGCGCAGGCGGCGCCACACCAACCGCTTCACCCGCCCCGCAGCCAATGGCGGTCACCGCTGAGCCGACCGTTCAGTCACCCACCACGACCGCAGTCGCCGCACCCACTCCGTTCAAGACAGCAGCGCTGCCTTTCCCGCCGGTCATCCGGCTTGGCACAGGCCAGCATGCGACCGGCCCCGTTGCCGAGGCACCGCCCTCTCCGGCCGCCGCAGCCGCGGCTCCGTCATCGGCGATTGCCGAGCCGCCCGCGCAAGCAGCCATCTCCCATCCGGCCGCACCGGCTTCGGCGCCAGCAGCGGCTTCCCAACCGGCGCCACAGACGACGCCGACCGCCGCGCCGCCGGCCCATGTCGGCTGGATGATCCAGGTCGGGGCCTTTCCGGCGGAAGACGAAGCCAAGCAGCGTCTATCCTCGGTGCAGACGCGGGCGTCACGGTATCTGGCGAGCGCCGATCCGTTCACCGAAACTGTGACCAAGGGCGACGCGGTCCTTTACCGCGCGCGCTTTGCCGGGCTGGCGAAAGAGCAGGCCGAAGCCGCTTGCAACTATCTTAAGCATAATGACGTTGAATGCATGACCATCAAGAACTGATGGCATGTGTCGGCAACAGGGCACGCGACCAGAACGGAGTTGAGGAGCCGCCGTGGGTCATCTTAGTTGCGTATAGGAGTAATCAGCGATGGCGGCGGAGAAGAACGTCCTTGGCCTCATTGACGCGAGCCGCGAGGTACGTCGAGCCCCCTTGGTCGGGATGGAGTTCCTTCATGAGCGTCCGGTGCGCATGCCCAATTTCCGCGGCACTCGCCCCCGGCTGCAGGCCAAGGATCTGATAGGCCTCCTCCTCAGTCACTTTGCCGCTCCAGCCCGGGCTCCCGTGCCCCGCTGCCGTATCGCCCTTCGCGTGCTTACGCCAAGCGGGCGTCCGGCGGTCAAGATACGCAATCAGTAAGGCGCGGCTCTCCTCGTCGATCTTGGGCAGGAATCTGACCAGCGTCCGGACGTCGAGGGCGTCCAGGGAAGCACCCTCGTGCCGGCCGGCAAGGATGCGTCCGCGCATGGCGCCCGTATCGTGGTCGAGCTCCATCTCGACGAAAGCCGACCGCACCCGCGAGGTCGGCCGCGGGCTTTTATGCGCGATTGCGCCTAGCACCGCGGCAAATTTCCGCCCGCGCACCAGCCGGCGCGGATCCATTCGGGTGAACGCGCTGGCCGCCCACAATAGCAGCGCCAGCACCAGGATGCCGAGGATGATTTCAGGCATCGCTCATCTCATCTGCTCGATCCGCATTATCGCATGGCCGATCGCGCCTGCACGGGATACCCGAGCTTGAATGCTTAAGGGCTTTCGGGCGGGGGAAACCCGCCCGTCAATCGCTGCTAAAGTGGAGACATTCGCGGTCCGGCGCAATGCCTGGGCCGAACGGTCGGGCCGCGGACGGATCGGCGCTAATTTCTCGTCGGAAGCGCGAAGGGCAGGCTTCTTCCCGGACTCAGGCTTCTTCCAGAATATGCGATAGGTTCTCATCCCATCGACTGAAAGAGACGCCCGCAAAAATGGCCCGTCAACTGCATGTCGCGCGCACGCTGTCCTCACTGGAACGCGCGCTCACGCGCTTACGGAACCGACATGGATCCATCGCGCTGGTGCCGACCATGGGGGCATTGCATCAAGGTCATCTTGCGCTCGTGCGCCTGGCGGCCAGCAAAGCACGCACCGTGATCGTTTCGATCTTCGTCAACCCGGCCCAATTCGCGCCGACCGAAGACCTTACCTCATATCCACGCAACCTGGATGCGGACTTGGCCGCGCTTGCTGCGGTACACGCGGACGTCGCCTGGGTGCCGGCGAACGAAACCATGTATCCGGAAGGCTTCAGCACGCGGATCGTGCCGGAGGGCCCTGCCCTCGCCGGCCTCGAGGACAAGTTCCGACCGCATTTTTTCGCTGGCGTGGCGACCGTCGTCGCCAAGTTGTTCCTGCAGGTTCGCCCGGACGTTGCGGTCTTCGGCGAGAAGGATTTCCAGCAGCTCAAAGTCGTCAGCGCACTTGCGCGGGATCTCGACTTGCCGATCAAGATCATCCCAGCCCGGATCGTGCGCGAGAGTGACGGGCTCGCTTTATCGTCGCGCAATGCGTATTTGTCGCCGGCCGAGCGTGCCGCCGCCCCGATGCTCTATCGCGTGCTCGCGGACTCTGCCGCCGAGATTGCACGCGGCGCGGCACTCGAGCCGGTCTTGGAACAGGGGCGCGCGGCCATCGAGCGGGCCGGGTTCGCTCTCGATTATCTCGAGGCGCGCAATGCACACACGCTGATGGCAGCCGGCTCGCCGCAGGAGCGCCCGATGCGGCTCCTGGTCGCGGCGCGGCTCGGGCGCACCCGCCTGATCGACAACGTGCCGGTCTAATGCCCGAGCCGAACTTCGCTCGATGAGATGCGGCATGGCATGACCAATTCCAGAGGCGGAAAACGAAGGCCTGCTCGGCATCGTTCGGGCTTCGGCAGCTTGCGACCGCACAAGGATTCCCTTCAAATATCTGCAACAACCAATACCGCGGCGCGCCGCCGCGAGGGGAAGGCGAGCCTACCATGCAGCGCAAGGTCATAATCTCGTGCGCGGTTACCGGCTCGGCGGACTCGCCGCCGAAGAATTCCGCGGTGCCGGTTACGCCCGAGCAGATCGCCAGCTCATCGATCGAGGCCGCCAAAGCCGGCGCGGCAATCGTGCATATACATGTCCGCGATCCGCAGACTACACGCCCCAGCATGGATGTCGCGCTCTACCGCGAGGTGGTCGAACGCATCCGGGGAAGCGGCTGCGATGTTCTGATCAATCTCACCACCGGACCGGGAGCGCGTTTCGTGCCCGGCAGCGAGGATCCGCTTCGCGCCGGCCCAGGCACCAATCTCAAACGGCCGGAGGAACGCGTGCAGCACGTGCTCGAGCTGCGCCCCGAAATCTGTAGCCTCGACATGGGCAGCTTGAACATGGGCGGGCGCGTTTTCATCAACACCCCCGCGCACCTCGAGGTCATGGCGGTTGCGATCCGTGATGCCGGCGTCCTGCCCGAGCTTGAAGTGTTCGAGACCGGTCATCTGCTCCTTGCCAAGCGCATGATCGAGACCGGCCATATCAGGGGGCCCGGCATGTTCCAGATCTGCCTCGGCATCTCCTGGGGCCAGCCGGCCACACCCGAGGCCATGACCTATATGCGCAACTTGCTTCCGGCGAATTCGCCGTGGTTCGCGTTCGGGATTTCGCTGCACCAATTTCCGATGGTGGCGCAGGCCGTGTTGCTCGGTGGCCACGTGCGGGTGGGGCTGGAGGACAACCTGTACCTCGAACGGGGCAGGCTCGCACCAAGCAACGCGGCACTGGTGGAGAAAGCCGCGAGAGTGATCGAGATTCTCGGCGATACGGTCGCGACCCCTGCCGATGCGCGGCAGCTGCTCGGAATATCAGGCGCTGGAGCGACCTGAGGGAGTTGGACTTCGTTAGTGCGGGCGCCCCCGATCTGATAATATTTGATCGGGGGCGCTTGGCGGTTGGTGAGCAGAAAATCGGGTCTGCGGTCCAATGGTGCAGAGGGTCGACTACTACGCAGTCCTGTCGCGCGCCGTCCAGTCGCTCGAGCGCGATGCCTACGCGGCCCGCGGCGCGATTTATGATCGCGAGCACAAGGCGCTCTTGAAGCGACTGATTTCATCGAGCGCGCCATGCTCGGACGCCGACATCGCCCGCGAGGAAGAGGCCTTCCGGGATGCAGTGCGGCGGATCGAGTTCCCCGATAATCCAGCGCGTGTGCCGCCCACGGCGCGTCGAGAGCCCGCAGAAACCACTTGGCCGAGCACGGCACGAGACCGGCCGCAAGGGCGGCGCGCGAGTGCACCCGAGCCGGTAATCGAACCTGAGCGCGTGGACGTACGGCAGCGCCGAAAGCCGCTTTGGGATTCGAACGAGCCTGAACCTGAGGAAAGTCCACGCCGACCGATCGGCCCAGATCTGGATTTCCAGCCCGATAGTGGCGCGGATGCATCTCCTGAGTGGCCCGCGGACGAAGGCAAGCGGCGCCTCCCCTTCCTCAAGGTCATCATCGTCTACGTACTGATCACGGCCATCGTGCTCGGCGCCGCGGCCCTGGGCTACGCCTATGTGATGGGCTGGGTCGACTTCAGTCGGCTGCAGCGCCAGGCCGGAACTACCGTCACGACCGAGCAGGCGCGCCTCTATGACGAAGGTCAGGCGGGGCAGGATGGAGCGCCGGCTTTGGGCAAGTCAGCGCCAGCTCTAGGCAAGGCAACTTGGCGAACGCGCGGCGATCCGGGGAAACAGGACTTGGTCGTGCTGCTGGATGCCGAGATCGCCGAACCACCGGTGGCGCTGGAAATGACGCTCAGCCATGTGACCGACTCGAGCTCAGGCATGAGCCATCTGCTCGAGCTGCGCTTCCAGAACCCGGCGCAATCACCGCTTGGAGGTGTTTCCCGGATTTCCAATATCTCGATGCGGTCGACCCCGGATAGCGAGAGCGAATCTCTGGTCGGCACCAGCATCAACGTCGCTTCAGGGCAATTCATGTTCGGCCTCTTGGCAATGGCCGACGTCGTCCAGCAGAATTTGCAGCGCTTACGCAAACAGGATTGGCTGGACTTCAGTCTGGTATTCGGCAACGGTGCCGCTTACACGCTCAGCGTCCAGAAGGGCGCCTCTGGCGAACGCGTCATCGACGAAGCGCTCGCCAGCTGGGGACAGCTGAACCAGCAGCTGTGAGCTCCGCTACAGCAGCCCGAGCTCACGCAACTCGCGCCGCAGCGCCTCGGGCATCGCCTTGGCTCCCGGCGCGGCTCGCTCGAGGTCACGCGGCGCTTCCTTGTCGGTGAGATAGCGCCAGCCCTGAAAAGGACGCCAGGGCCGCGGCTCGACCAGCGTCACCTTTGGCTCGAGGACCAGCCGGCAGCGGCCGATGCCCTCCTTGTCCACGAATGGGCGAACCGCCAGGAGGCGCTGGCGGCAGGCGACCTCGCCGCGGATCACCCAATAAAGCGAGCCGCCATCGGTGAGCTCCTCGGTGCGTTTGGGGACCATGCGAGTCGTGTGCACATGCTCGCGGACAAGCCCACGGCGCTTTCGATACTTGAGCCGCGTGCGGATCCAGGCTTCGAGGTCCTTCACCGAGTCGCAGCCGACACAGAGCTTGATGAGATGGAGCGCCACGAAATGAGGCCAGGAAAATCGAGGATTACTGGTCGCCGTTCTGTCCCGAAGGAGCGGTACCGCCTGGTCGGCGCGCCGGCTGGGTGGAGGCGGTCGGCTTGGCGCGAGTCGCGGCAGGCTTCGGCGCTCCTTCGGTCGGGCCCGCTTGCGACGGCGGTCCCGTCGGCTCCGCACTCATGATGCTGACCGGGGGTATCGACGCCGAAGAGGGAAAGTAGAGGCCGCTCGCTGCGCTCTTCGGCGCTACCGCGGCGGCCGAGCTCGGCGCGGGCGCGGCGGCAGCTTGCCCCACGGCCGGCGGTGAAGCGGCCGGTGGCGACTCGCTGTTCACCGCCACCGGCGACGCCACCGATCGCGGCCAATCAGGCGCATAATGCATAACGATCGAGTGGTATTTTTGTCCGCTCATGTTTTCGCGGACCGAGCTGGTGTCGCTCAGCAACGAGAAGGCGTCGCATCGATCAGGCGTGCAGCCGTCGCGATCAGCCAAGACGTGCGCCACGATGCCGAAACGGTCGGCCTCGATCGCATGGCGCAGCCCACCCAAGACCGCCTCAAAGCTCGCGCCGGTACGCCGTTCGTAGTCGCTGCCATCAACAAGGAGCGAAAGCTGGGCTGTCACATAGGCAACGGAGGCCGCCGCTGCTTCGGGACTGGCGAAGAGCGCCTTCTCGCACGCCGTCTCGACCACATCGCCGGCCGTAGCGTCGAGGCAAGAGAGCGCCGAACCAGGAGCGGCGGCACGCGTCGTCATTTCCAACCAACGGGCGTCGAGTGCGCGTCTCTCGGCCGAAAGGGTCCCGGCCGAGGTGGTATCGAGGACGATCCACGCCAGAGCAGCACCGCTTAACAGCAGTCCGGCGCGCGTCGCGGTCTCGAGGATTCCATCGCGCTCAGCGCGCGCGAGGACGAATACGCAGAACGCCGCAACGGTCGCCGCGACAATTGCGGCCGACCAGAGCGGCAAGACGAGCGTTCCGGATGCAGAATCGAAACCGGGAACCCACGGTTGGGCATAACCGGACATCTGTCCCATTCCCGCCGCTAGCAGAGAAAGACGGAACGCTGTCGCGCCGTCACCTGTCGAGCGCCCCCGCGATCAACATCGGTCCAGTTGACTTTCCCTCGCCACGCGCTCAAAGGCCTCGTTCTCGCTTTTGATGCGGTACTGATAATCGTCGCCGTCCGAAGGCAACAGCTTCACGATTTGGTAGATGTCGTTTGCAGTCATATGCCCGATCGGCCGCGAGATGAAGCATACGGTCTGCCCGACCTGAAACTTGTGCGTTTTCAACATAGAACTCTCGAACTCGAACACCCCGATCACCTTGCTTGCAGACAATTCATGACCGAATTCTCATGACCGAATTCAGCGCCCCTTGCACTATAGCAGCGAATTCTCCCGCGGGCGCAAAAAAGTTGCCCTGAGGTACAGTATTGCAGCACGCTGCGGCGCCATTCCATTATGCTGTTGGCTCAAGCAGTTACTGCTCTCGGCTCAGGGGCAATCTAGCCGCCGCGGGACGCCTTCCGGCACTCTTTGGCGGGCTAGGCAAACCAAAATCGGCCCATATTCGTTGTAACGGTCTTCTGGAGGATGTGCGGTTCGGGATATAATTCCTCCGAACCACCACTTGGGACAATGTTCGTGCCGTGGCCAGGCGGCCTTAATACCGGCACGGGGAGCTATGGGAAACGTGGCATGCGTCTCATTCTCGGCATTATCATCGGCGGCGCGCTCACGATCGGAGGCGCCTATGTGGCGGACAAGACCGCGGCGGCGGGGGCTCAGCCCATGGTCAATTGGGATGTGGTGGGGAAGAACGTGACCACCCTGACCGAAATGGCCCGTGACGGCTGGAAAAAGATCACCGGCTGAGGGGGCTTACCTCCTATACGCCTTGTTTCAGTTTTGCTCGCACGGCTTCGTCGGCGCGGTTTGTCGGCGCGCGCTCTTGCCACCGTGGAGCTCCTGTCCTGGCTAGCCCCGATACTCCCCGTTTGGATCGATCACGCGGTGGAGCGGTCGCTGCCGGTGCGAGAGGGAGCATCCTGCGCGAGGCCGGTGGTGACCACCTGGGCGGCCGCAATGGCACGCCTATCCAAGCGCGTACCGTCATCCCCCTCGATTAGCAGCGGGACTCGGCCACTCGCCGTCAAATGTCGCGCCCATCCGAGGGCGGCGTCGAGAGTATCGAATTCCTTGAACAGCATTCGGTCTTTGTCCAGCGCGGAAAGTCTTTCGGCGCCGGGGGGACCCGAATAAACGCGATACCGCATGATTGCCTCGTGTCTTGTTCCTGGTTCAGAGGCAAACGCCGGGCCAAGCTACCTGGTTCCAATTATCGCCGCATGCACCCGACCCATAACAAATACAAGATGCGGGCGGCCGCACGGCCGCCCGCATCTATATCCAGCTTCAATCAGTCATCGTGAAATCAGCATCGTGAGTCGCCGGCTTGGCGTGCACGACTGCGCGCCGGCGGGCTGCTAGGCTCGTACCTCCTGACGTTGGAACACGATATAGCTCACGACAAACAGGAGGATCGTTCCGGCGACCAGCCCCACGATCTGGCCCCACACCACCAACACGCTCTGCAGGAGGGGGATCGGCGCGCCCGGGATCGCACCGCGATCGAGCAGCATGAACCCCATCTGGGCGAACATGGATTGTTGCGTCGACCGCAGCGACGGATCGAGGATGATCGAGACGATCTCATTGAACAGCGCGCTGGGCGCTATCCGGCCCAAGATTACCTGCGTATTGAGCAGAGAGAGAACGTCATCGGAAGGATTCACAGCACCCGCGACTAGGGGCATCATCAGCGGCCACAGGATGGTCAGGAACAGCCACAGTCCCAACGCAACCAGGGCGGCGGTCGCGGCCGAACGGAACACGACCGACAAGAAGAGTGCGAGCGCAAGCCACACGCCCGCATAGGCGATCGTGACCAGAAGAAACACAAGCGCCCGGCCAATTTCCTCCCCGCCCGGCGGAATCCCGAGCGCGAACAAGCCTATTCCGATCAACAACAGCCACAGTGCGACGAGGCTAATCGCCATCGTGCCCAGTCCCGCAAGGAACTTTCCGAATAGGAGCGCGTCCCGATAGATCGGCTGCGACAGGACCCGACTGAGCGTGCGCTGATTATGTTCGCTGTTGACCAGGTCGAAGCCGAGACCGATGGAGACGAGCGGGACCAGGAACGACAAGAGCGACACGAACGGCAAAGGCGTGCCGCGCGTGAACAGGCGCAGCAGGAGAAACGGGTCTTCCGCAGTCGAATCTTTGATCTGCTGTATCGCTCCGTAAACGGAGACGACCGCAGTGATGGCGATGAGCCATTCGAGCACCAGCATGCGCCAGCTGGTGAGATGGTCGGACAGCTCCTTCAGGGTTACGACCCCGAGGCCCTGCCAGGGCGAGCCTTCACGCTGCATGGCGCGCTCCCTCGCTCGACGATGACGATTGCTGGAAATAACGCGTATAGATCACCTCGAGGCTCGGTTCCTCAACGGACAAGCGCCGCAGCCGACCACCCGCAGAGACGACGGCGGCGGCGGCTTCGGGCCGCACGTCGCCTTCGGCCAGCAGCCGAAAGGTGGTTGGGCTGGTGCTCTCGACACTACGTACCCCGGGCACAGCGGCGAGCCGGTCGGCCAAGCCGTGACCGTCCGCCTCAATCTCCACATAGCTCGCACCGCCGATGACCTGGCGGCCGAGCTCCGCGACCGTACCCATGAGCACGATCTTGCCTTGGTTGAACAATGCCACACGGTCGCAAACGCTCTGGACGCGATCGAGCAGATGCGACGACAGGAGCACCGTCACGCCCCGGTGCTTGAGATTGCGGATGATCTCCAGCAGCTCCAGGGTCGCCTGCGGATCGAGCCCGGAGGTCGGCTCGTCGAGGATCGCGACCTGCGCCTCCTTCATCAGAATTTCGGCAAGCCCCAGCCGCTGGCGCATGCCGCGCGAGAAGGTCGCGACGCGCTTGTCGGCGACGCCGATCAGGCCGACATGCTCCAGCGATTCCTTGATCTTCTGCTCGCGTTGATCGGTCGTCAGGCCGATCAGACGCGCCATGTAGCGCATGTTGTCGGCCGCCGTCAGGTTGTCGTAGAAGCCGACCTGGTCCGGCAGATAGCCGACCCGGCGCTTGACGGCGAGCGGCTCGCGTACCGGATCGTGGCCGACCACGCGCGCCTTCCCTTCGGTGATATCGCTCAAACCGAGCAACATCAGGATGGTCGTGGTCTTGCCGGCGCCGTTGGGACCGAGCAGACCGAATATCTCAGCCTGGGCGACCGAAAAGGAAATTCCCTTGACGACCGCGGTCCCGTTGTAGCGCTTGATGAGGTTTTGCGCCTCGATGAGATTTTCGGTCATCGCCGTCCGAACCTCGCCACGGCGCCCACCATGACAAGGAGGGCCACGCCGATTATGCCGACGCCGACAATGCCCCAGGTGCTCGAAGTGGCAACCGCGACGCGGAAGGTGGAGGAAGCCGAATCACCGCGCCAATTGGCACGCAGGGTCGCCTGATAGTCCCCGGCGATGGCCTGCGCGGGCGGTGTGATCGTCGCCTGCACCTCTTTTGTGTCGTTCGGCGCGATCTTGTCGACGGTCTTCGGATCGAAGGTGACCTTCCACCCGGTCGGCGCCGTGCCGGAAAGCGAGATGTCCTCCGCAACTGCATCGCCCGAATTGGTGAGCACGATGGGAATGACGGCGTCCTGCCCAGCGGTGGCCCGTGCGGACAGCACGCCTTCGCGCCCGGCCACATCGATCTTTGGCTGACCGACGACTTCGAGACCCAGATCGGCGGTCACGTTGGCATCCTCGGCCACCGCGCGCGCCGTCACCTTGTACTTGCCGGCCGCGACCGTGCTCGGCGGGCGCACCTTCAGCTTCACGTCCTTCGACTGTCCGGCATCGATGGGAACCGCGCTCAGCTCCTGGCTGCCGTATTGCTCGGTGAAGCTCGTATCGAAGTTCTCCGGCGCATCGGCGGCGAGCGCCACGGTTAGCTTCTTGCCGCTGTCGTTCTTGATCGACAGCTGATACTCGAAGCTCGATTTTGCGTTCCCACGCAGGTCGGGAAGCTGCGGGGTCATGGTGAGCTTGGCGGGCAAATCCTTGGCCAGCGTCACCGCGATCGGCAGTTCGATGCTGGTGCTCGAGCCCTTGGCGGTGACGGTCAAGTTGCTGGTGCCAACCGGGGCGTCCTTGGGCACGTCGAGGCGAAGCTCAAGAGTGACACTGCCGTTGGTTCCCGGCATTGCGGCGGCAATCGGCTGGCCGCCACCAACGAGCGTCGCAGTCCAGCCAGAAGGCACGCCGGCGACGGACAGCGCCAGCCGCTCCGGCGGCAAATCATAATTCTGCAGACGAATGCTGACCGTCGAGGTGGCGCCCGGACGGACGCTGACAGCCGGGTAATCCGTCAGCAGAAACAATCCTTTGACGTCATTCTTTGGCGTGTCCTGCGCACTCACAAAGCCGCAGGGTGCAAGCAAAGAAAGAACAACCGTAAATAGGGCGATAGCGCGATATCGCATGACGACAGCTCCGGCAGCAGGAAGAATTCCCGCGGTTAGAATGACTCCCCTCCTCGCGACCCCCTGGGATCGGGGTGGCGGGACGCGCGCATTTTTTTTCGTTCGCGCGGCGAAATCAATACACATCCCCGACACTCTTGGCGAGGTTCGGGAAGGAACAAATAGTCACACCTGCGGGAAGACGGCTTCAATCCACGTCGTACTGGGGCAGGATCCATGGTTCCTGCAAAGCAGCCGCGCACCATTCGCCCCACGCCGGCAGCGCCATCATGGCGTCCATGTAGGCGCGCGTCTCGCGCCCGACTTCAACGGCGTAGGTGTGAAAACGGGAGACCACAGGCGCGTACATCGCATCGGCAGCACCGAAGGCTCCGAACAGAAACGGCCCTCCGCGACCGAAGCGAGCCCTGCAGTCGGACCACATCGCGTCGATCCGACTGATATTGTCGACGACTTCCGCGGTCGGCTTACGATGTCTGATCGCGCGGCGAAGGTTCATCGGGTAGTGCTGGCGCAACGGAGAGAAGCCGGCATGCATCTCGGCGGCAATCGAGCGCGCATGCGCGCGTGCGCTCTCATCAGCCGGCCACAGGCCCGCTTGCGGATGTTTCTCGGCCAGATGTTCGAGGATCGCAAGCGATTCCCAGACGTGGTTCTCGCCGTCGATCAAGCACGGAACCTTGCCGGTGGGAGAGATCGCACGGACGCGTTCGCGAAAGTTCGCGGCGTCGAGCGAGATCACCTCCTCGGCGAACGGGATGCCGGCGACCTTCATGGCGAGCCATGGCCGGAACGACCACGACGAATAGCTCTTGTTGCCGATGAGAAGAAAGAGACCCATGGCGTCGGTCCTGTGATGATTGACCGGACTCGATTAAGCGATGTGCAAGCGGCGTCAAGCGCGCTCGATTGCATCAGGACAGGCTCAGCGCTACTGCAAGTCCCGACGCCAGCAGCGCCGCAGCGGCGGCAAACAAGGTCACGGCTGCGGCAGCCAATCTCGCCCGACGGTGAGCCGCCGGATTGTCGTGAGCGGCCGCAGCCGTGGAATCGGATTGGGACACTCGGTCATCGCCACGCATCGAAAGTACCCTCCAGCCAAGCCGGGTAGGCCCGATCGGTGCGACAGTATGGTTAACAATTCTTTAGGATCGCGGCTCCGGCCCAGGGAAGATCGTGTCGATCCGCCCGGTCAACCAATAAATCAGCAGCCCAACCCACTCGTGTGCGGCGGTGTCGCTGCGTTCGATACCGCGGCCGAGCGACTCGAAGGGGCGCAATGCATCACCGGGGCCGCGCGTGCGCCAATCTACCGGATAGGCTTCGACCGGAAAGCCGGCGGCGCGGAAGACCCCGATTGCACGTGGCATGTGGTATGCGGACGTGACCAGAAGCCAACGCTCACCTGGTTGCGGCATAGCAAGAAGCCGGGAGAAGACCGCGTTCTCTACGGTGTTGCGCGACTGCTCCTCGGCGATGATGCGCTCTGGCCGAACTCCCAGGCTTTCGAAAATGCGTACGGCCGAGACCGCCTCGCTGCCACTACGAAAAAACAATGCGTTCGAGCCGCCCGAATAGACGATGCGCGCCTGGGGATAGCGCCGCGCCAAGGCGGCCGCAGCAGTGACGCGCTCGGCTGCCTTGTCGAGCGCGACGGTGTCGCGCGCCACCGATATGTCGGGGATGATCGCGCCGCCTAAAACGACGATTCCATCGGGGGCACGCCCCGCGTCGTTCCAAGCCGGAAAGCGCTGCTCGAGCGGAAGGATAAGCATATTGCCGAGCGGCGAGAGTCCGAGCAGCGCAAGCCCGATCAGGCTTGCGACCGCTAGACGCCGGCCGAAGCGGGCCAAGCGCGTTGCCATGAGCAGGACGCCCAAAAACCCGAGCACGATGACCAGATTGGAAGCGGTGGCGAAGAAGCCGAATAGCTTTGAGAGGACGAAGAACATCGCGGCCAGCGCCCCGCACGAGCGTCAAAGCCGTTGCTTCTTCCAAGCCTCGTAGCGCGTCTTGGTCTCTTCGTTCATCGGATAGAGGCCCGGAAGCTTTGCACCCTTCTCGACCTCGCTGACGATGTAGCTCTCCATGAGCTCGTGCTCGACGCCTTCGGTCACCACGAACTCCAACAGATTCTCTGGAATGACGACGGCACCGTCCTGGTCGGCAACGATGAAATCGCCGGGAAAAATCGCGCAGCCGCCGCAGGCGATCGGCTCCTGCCATCCTACGAAAGTGAGGCCGTGGACCGAAGCGGGCGCGGCGACGCCGGCGCACCAGACCGGCAACGCGCTCGCGAGCACTCCGGCCTTATCGCGGATCACGCCGTCGGTGACGAGAGCCGTTACACCCCGTCGCACCATCCGCATGGTGAGGATGTCGCCGAAAATGCCGGCCGTGGTGACCCCCATGGCGTCCGCAACCGCGATGCAGCCTGCAGGCATTTCCTCGATCGCGCCGCGAGTGGAGATCGGCTTCGCCCAGCTTTCCGGCGTGGCGAGGTCCTCGCGCACCGGCACGAAACGCAGCGTGAAAGCAGGGCCGGCCAGGCGCTCGCCCGATTGCAGCGGCATCGGGCCTTTCATCCAGCTGTGCCGGATGCCTTTCTTCAAGAGCATCGTGCAGATTGTGCCGGTCGTGATGTGACGAAGTGCTTCCGACAGCGCTTGTGTCATCGCACGATCTCCCCCCCGGTTTTCCATTTGGCAAATCCATCCGCCCGCAGCCGGCAGGCCGGGCACGCAGCGCAGCCATAGCCCCATTCGTGGCGTTGCGAGCGGTCGCCGAGATAGCAGGTGTGTGTCTCCTCGACCAGCAAATCGATGAAGGCTTGCCCGCCGAGATCGTTTGCCAGCGCAAAGGTCGCGGCTTTGTCGATCCACATCAGGGGAGTATGGATAACGAATCGGCGCTCCATACCGAGATTGAGCGCGAGCTGCATGGCCTTGATCGTGTCGTCGCGGCAGTCGGGGTAACCCGAATAATCGGTCTCACACATGCCGGCGACGAGATGCTTGGCGCCGCGCCGGTAGGCCACCGCCCCGGCAAAGGCGAAGAAAATGAGATTGCGGCCCGGCACGAAAGTGGTGGGCAACCGGTTGTCCGCAATCTCAACCGCAATGTCGCGCGTGAGCGCCGTATGGGAAATTGCGGAAAGCGCCTCGAGTCCGACCAGGTGATCTTCACCGAGGCGCTCGGACCATTCCGGGCGCAGCGCCGTGATGCGGCCGCGCACGCGCACGCGCGCATCAAGCTCGACCCGATGGCGCTGCCCGTAATCGAACCCGATCGTCTCGACGCGGCCGAAGCGGGCGAGCGCCCAGGCAAGGCAGACGGTTGAGTCCTGGCCGCCGGAGAACAGCACGATCGCGGCGTCCGCTATCAGTCCAGGTACTAATCCCACTTTGGGGATCCGGAATAGGCGTAGTCGACAATGCGGCCGTCGCGGTGCGCCAGCGCGTGGATTTCGGCCATTTCAGCTGCCGACAGCTCGAAATCGAAGATTTCGCAATTTTCCGACAAGTGCTGAACACTGCCGGAGCGCGGGATGACCACAATGCCTTGCTGTACCAGGTAGCGCAGCGAAACCTGTGCGGCGCTCTTGCCGTGGGCCGCTCCGACGCGGGTAAGCACCTCGTTGTTCTTGGCGCTGCCGCGGGCGATCGGACTATAGGCGACGACCGCCATGCCATGCGCTCGACAGGAGCTAATGACCTTCGATTGATCGAGGAACGGATGCATCTCGATCTGGTTGCAGACGAGCGGCTCACGGGCAAGCCGGTTCGCCTCATCGAGCAGCGCCACGGTGAAGTTGGAGACGCCGATATGGCGCGCAAGACCGCTTTCTTTGACCTTGCACAGCGCCCCCAGCGTCTCGGCGAGCGGGATCTGGGGGTTTGGCCAATGCAGCAGCAGCAAGTCGACCGCCGTCACGCGCAAGCGCGCAAGACTGGCCTTGGCGGCACGCTCAAGCTCGTGCGGAGCAAAATGCGAAGGCCACACCTTGGTGGTGACGAAGACTTGGTCGCGCGGCACTGCAGATGCGCGCAGCCCCTGGCCGACCTCGCGTTCGTTGTCGTACATCTCCGCCGTATCGACGTGTCGATAGCCGAGCCGCAGCGCCTGCTCGACCACGCGCGCGCAGGCACGTCCGCGCAACTCCCAAGTACCAAGACCCAGAAGCGGGATGCGCGCGCCCTTCGCCTCGACAGCCTGCGTCGGCAGTTCCGGTGAAGTCATGATTGCAAGCTTACGGCGCTTCCAGCCGAACTGGAACCCGCATTTCGCCTTTGGACCCTAACGTTCTGTCTTGCCGCTGTTGAGGACCGCGAAGGCCACTTGCGGCGCCTGATCGATCACCTTCAAGAGTGCGCGTGCCGGCCCGCGCGGGGAGCGCTTGCCCTGCTCCCAATTGCGCACGGTCTCGATCGGCACGCCAATGCGGGCGGCGAACTCTGCCTGCGTAAGTTTGGCACGTGCGCGAATGCCCCTGGCATAGACGGCATCGCTCGCCTGACCGCGGCCGGCGCGGGGACCTGCGGCATCCTGGACTACCATGGTCGGGGGGGCGATTGGAGGAGCCGCCAACGGAGCTGCCAACCCCGCAACCGCGCGCGCAATTGCTCGCTCGGTTCCGTCAGCGAGGACCTCGACCAAGCGGCCGTCGGCTTTCAGTCTCACCCGCATCATGGCGCTGTTAGGCGTAATTGATTCCCTTCGATCGGCCAAGCGATGCGTGCGCCCGTGCGCAAAGTCATACGGCGGCGTGCAGCGGGGCCCGCCCGTTGGCGAGCAGCATGAAAAATCCCCCGCCAGACCCTTTGGCGGGAAGCGGCTGCGCGGCGCCTTGCCGCGGAGCCGGGCAAAGGCGGTCGGCCTCATAGCGGCCGAGCAAGTACCTGGAAAAAGGGCAGAATCGGGCCCACCTGCGACATTCTCGCCACACTGATCAATTATTCAGCCTGCCAAGGTCGGTTAAGGCGCCGTTAATTTGGCCCTCGATAGTGTTTCGCTACAACCGTGTCGGTACATTACCGACCAAGAATCGATTTGCGTAGCTCGTCAAAGAGCTGAATCTTCAAAGGAGCGGAAGGAGCGTTAAAGAAGGACGCAGGAGAACCTGAAGCTCATAGAAGAACCTGAGAAGAACCTGAAGCTCATAGAACAAAGGTCGCGCCAAAGTGGGTTTGCAAACTGGCTTGCGCCGCATTCTCAACACTGCCTTTTCTGCCGCAGTCTTTTCGCTTCCCTTCCTGTTCGCCGTCAGCTGGGCGCAGGCGGCCGAGGACTGTCCGGGCCATCCAGGCGCCATGGGCGTAAGCCGCACGATCGTCCTCGATCCGGCCGAGCATCCGCGGCTCGGCACGCTCCAATATGACGAATCGCTGCCTTTGAAAGATCACGAGGTGGTCCTCACCTTCGATGATGGGCCTTTGCCGCCCTACACCAACCGCGTGCTCGACACGCTGGCCGCGGAATGCATCAAGGCTACCTTCTTCCTGGTGGGCCGCATGGCGCTCGGCTATCCGCAAGTGGTGCGGCGCGAGTACAACGAAGGCCATACGATCGCCGGGCACAGCCAGAACCATCCCTTCACCTTCGCCAAGATGTCCGTTGATGATGCCGCCAAGGAGATCGAGGACGGCTTTGCGTCGCTGCGCACCGTGCTGGGTGATCCCAAGGCGGTCGCGCCCTTCTTCCGCATTCCCGGGCTGCTCCGCCAGGATTCCGTTGAGCAATATCTGCAGGCGCATGGTTATGCCACTTGGAGCCTCGATTTCCTCGCCGATGATTGGACTCACATCAGCGCCAAGGAAATCACACGCCGCGCCTTGCAGCGGATTGAGGCGCGCGGCCGCGGCATTTTGCTGCTGCATGACATCCAGCCCGCGACCGCACTGGCTCTGCCGACAATCATCGCCGAGCTCAAGGCGCGCGGATACAAGATCGTGCATGTGGTGCCCACGACTCCGGACCGGCCGGCGACGGTCGCCAATAATGACGATTGGGTGCAACGGCACCGACCCCGCCCGTCGTGGCCGCGGGTGCTGGAAGTCGGGACCGCCGCGGCTCAGCCCACTCTTGATGCACCGAGCCCTGCCAATTTCGGCGTAAGCCCCTCAACCGGAGAAGTGGTTGCGCTCGGGGCCGCCGCCGCGGAAAAGAGCACCGGCTCGCCGCCGCTGCCGCGCAACGCTCCCTGGCCAAGCGAGACCAGATTTGCGGTGCCGACGGATAACGCACTCCTGCCCTCGCCCGCCGCACAGGACTTCCTCTACTACACACGGAAGACCTCACTCGCTTTCGGTCCGCCTCCCGAGCGCAAGACGGCGCGACAGGGCTTGGTCGCGACCTCCAAGCTCACCCCTCGACCGCCTAACCGAATTCCTGGATTTCCTGTTGGCGGCAAGGATCAGGGCGGTGCAGCCGCTCACAGCCATCCGATTGGACATCAGTTGACGGTCACGAAGCCGACCGCCAGCAACAGCGAAGATCCAAGGTCGGCAGTGCTCAAGACCGTCGGCTTGCGAGCCTTCGCGAATTGACCGGGCGCCAAGCGCCCCCGCTTTGGCGCCGCAAACGAACGATGCTCCCGGCGGACTGATTTACACCGGGCGCGCGGCATCCCCCCACAATGCACGCGCACACGGCACGTCTCGCCGATCATCAAAGGATGGTGCGGTCGAGAGGACTCGAACCTCCACGGGTTGCCCCGCTAGCACCTCAAGCTAGTGCGTCTACCAATTCCGCCACGACCGCATATACGCTTGGCGCCGGGCACGCGGTCCGGCGTTGGAGGCGCTCGATGTAACAAATCGGTTCTGCAGGGACAAGAGCCGCTTGCTTCGTCCGTCAGCGGGTATCCCACTTCGGCCCGCAAGCCGGTCCGCCAAGCCGCGACGGCCTTGCTTTCGCACCGGCACGGCCTCTGCGGGTCGCCAATAGGTCGCTTCAGCGCATCTCGGCGAGCAACGGCAGCAATTCCTTGACCTCGACCGCAATCCGATTGCCGCTCACTACCACGGTGCCGGTCGCAACCGGAAAGTTGTTCGCCATGATCTCGACCTCGTCGTCCTCGGAGGCTTCGAGCTCAATGATGGCGCCGCGGCCCAGCCGCAAGACTTGGTGGACCGGCATGATGGTGGTGCCGAGCACGACTTGTATGTCGAGCGAAACTTTGTCGAGCGTGGACAATTTGCTTCCCCGATTTGGTGTCCCGAATGATCGGGAGAGTCATCACGCTTTGGTTACCGGAAAGTTAACGCCACCTCCCAACCTCGGCCGGGAGCTTCCGCAGCGCCAATTCGGCCCACCGCAGGTGGCCTGCCGACCCGATCTCCGATCAGAGAGCGGCAGCACTGGGGCAACAAAATTCGGCAAACATTCTCAATTCATCCATCGGCGAATATTGGGCAAGCGAGCTTCCCACGACCCGCTCCGAGTTTGGCAGGTGGAGCAGGCGAGTTGGACGGCAGACAGCACCATTCCATTACCGAGAGACATGGCAGAGTTTCAAAACACACATACAAATTCTTGATCAATGGACGCAGTGGATATCGCGATGCCCCCAAAGAAGGCACAAACATCGCTTCAGCATTGCGGCACGCGCAAGATTGGAGGCGGATTGCGGCGGGCTCGGCGTCTCCGCACTTTTTGCTCCTTACCTGCGCCTCGGCTCAAAGCGAGCACGAGCATAGTGGACGCCGGAGGTCTACTGCCGGCTTGGCAAGCACGATTATCATCATAAATGCTGTGTCATGGTCGAAGGGGTCGCCTCGTGCGCCTCGATCGGTTGGTCGGCAGGGCAACAAACAACAAATAGGGGGAGAATGGGAGCCTTCCGCGGCCGAGATCGCACTGCGGATGAATCTCGGGTTGCAATTGCGCTCACGACATTGCATAAGGGAGAGGACGGCTCAACAATCAATCATCCAATACGCTCCTCCAATACGCTCGCCTGATGCGCTCTTCCACCACGCGCACCTCCCATGCGGTTGTAGAGCACCTTTGGAAGTCTTGAGTCGATCATCAGCACCGTTTGTGCAACATCAGCACGGTTTGTATCAGTGTAGTGCTCATTGAACAGAATGGAGAGAGAGATGGCCAAGAAGGCAAAGCGACGCGAGTGGACCAAAGATGACGTCAAGGAACTGAAGGCGATGGCCAAGAAGAAGACCCCTGCGCCGAAGATTGCCCGCGCACTCAAGCGAACCGTCGGCGCCACCCGCCAAAAGGCCCTCGCATTGGGCGTCTCTTTGAACTCGCGCGCCTGAACGGGCGAAGCGACCGGCTTCCTTTCGCTGATCCGAGGCGGGTTTCCCGCACAAGGAGCTGGCCCAAGGATTTGTCTTTCGTCACAGACGCGGGGATCCCTCCCGCGTCTCTTTTCATGCCATTTTTATCGCGCCAGCCGTTCACATTGCGCAGCCGAGCCCCGGGACCTCGAACGCGTGGTATCCTTGCCTATGTATAATGCTGGTTGACTGGCGTGCGCTCCTACATATCCGAACTGAGTGCGGGCGCGACTTCACGCCGGCCCCGCGACTAGGGAATCGCCCGTTGAGTTGTACCGAGCAGGACCCGTGCCGGACCCGCGGCAGCCAGACGCTCGAAATCAAGCCGGCCGCCGAACAGGCCCCTGCCGAGTGGCGGGTGGAAAAGGAGTGCATCCCCTATCCGCAAGCGCTCGCCGTCATGGAGGCGCGCGTTGCCGCCATTGCGGATGCCTCCGCGCCCGAGCTCGTTTGGCTTCTCGAGCACCCGCCCCTTTACACGGCCGGAACAAGCGCCAAGCAATCTGACATCAAGCTCGCACGCTTTCCGGTATATGCAGCCGGGCGCGGTGGCCAGCTCACCTATCACGGGCCCGGGCAAAGGGTCGTCTACGTGATGCTGGACTTGCGACGACGTGGTCCTGACCTCAGGCGGTATGTTGCCACACTCGAGGAGTGGATCATCCGCAGTCTGGCGTCATTTGGTATCATGGGCGAGCGGCGCGAGGATCGCATCGGCGTATGGGTGCGCCGGCCTGAAAAAGGAGTTGGGCGCGAGGACAAGATCGCCGCCATCGGCATCCGGGTGAAGCGCTGGGTCAGTCTGCACGGCATTGCGCTCAACGTCGATTGCAATCTGTCGCATTTCGCCGGCATCGTGCCGTGCGGCATTGCCGATCCCCGCTACGGCGTCACCAGCTTGCGCGACCTCGGCGTAGCGACGAGGAGGTCCGAGGTGGATGAGGTGCTGCGGTGTCAATTCGAGCAGTTGTTTGGCGCCACAGCGCACAGATTGCCGGCGCTTCAGCAATGAGTAGCCGGTCTACGCGGTCGGCAAGACCGAAAACATCTCGCCGCGGCGGCGCAGGTCGACGTCGGCGAGAACGCATTCCTGTTGATCCAGCGCATCGACTTGCGCGCCCGGCGGACCACGCCGACAGGCTTTGATCATTGCCTCTACCATCGGCCGGGGGCCGATTAGCACCGCCTCAACCGTTCCATCGCGGCGGTTGCGCACCCAGCCTTCGAGGCCCCGCTGCAGTGCTGAATGCTCGGTCCAAGCCCGATAACCCACTCCCTGCACGCGACCGCGAATGACGATCCGACGCACGATCTGAGCGGCATTCATCGGATCTCTCCGGTGTCTCTGGGACGCGTCCCGCGCCAGCCCGATGGCGACCAACGACGAAGTGAAGCGACATAAGCCTCCGGCAAGCCCCACCCACGCGCCGCATCGGCCACAAGGTGGACATAGCCCGGCCGCGGCCTGGCTCGGCCGCGCCGGCGTAAAACGTAAAGCAGCGCTGGAACCAGGTCGGCCCGGTAGCGAACCGGCAGAATACGGCGGACGTAGAGACCGCTGTCGACGTTTTCGTAGGCGTTGATCGCGGCAAGATCGCGGGTACCGACCTGCCACAGCACCCCGCGCACGATCGCCCCCGGATGCGGCTCAATCGAGCCGTGGCCTTCCACCCCGATGACGAAGCGCCAATCCTTTAGCGTCGCGATTCCGAGCGGCTGCGCGGTCGGGCAGCGGGCCCGCATCTGGGCGCGACACATGTTTGATCCGTAGGCGAAATGGAGTGTCATGGCGCCGTTTCGAATCTTGAACCGGTTGAGCCCTTCATATGCTTGCCGGCGCCTCTTTGCGTTCGGTCGTGGCAGAACGGGCGACAACACGCCCCTTGGAAACGGGGACTACGCAAACTCTACGATCACGGCATCGACCGCCAGAGTGTCGCCAGGCTTTGCCTTCACACTCTTCACAACGGCGTCGCGCTCGGCGCGCAGGACGTTCTCCATCTTCATGGCTTCCACCACGGCCAACGCGTCGCCCGCCTTGACTTGCTGGCCCTCGGTGACCGCTACCGACTTCACCAAGCCCGGCATTGGGCAGCGTAACGCCTTGCCGCTGTCGGCAACCTTCTTCACCGGCATGAGCCGCGCGGCCGCAGCCTCGCATTCGGTATACACATAGGCGCGCACCTCCATACCGCGATGCGCGAGGTCGAAGCCGTTCAATACCGGTCGCACCTGCACCACAATCCCTTCACCATCGATCGTGCCGCGCCAGACGGCCTCACCGGGCCGCCAGCTCGAAGCGACCACGCAGCGGGCTGCGTCGTTGCCCAGGATGTCGACTGTGAGCACATCGTCCGCGGAAGCAGCCGCACCCGGCGAGTCGGATCGCACGATCTCGAGAGAAATCTCACGATCACCGATGCGAACGGCGCGCCGTCGCTCACGATTGACGGCACGGCCCGCCGCCTGCCCGGAAATGCGCCGCTTACGCTCACCCAAGACGTGATCGACGGCCGCAGCAACTATCGCCAACGGCTGGGCGGTCTGCTCGCTCGGCACAATGGGTTGAAAGCCGGCAGGAAACTCCTCAGCGATAAAGCCCGTGGACAGGCGGCCCGCCCGCCAGCGCGGATTTTGCATCAGGGCTGAAAGAAAAGGAATGTTGTGGCGAATGCCCTCGATCACGAAAGCATCGAGCGCATCGGCTTGCGCCGCGATCGCCGCCTCGCGGGTCGGAGCATGAGTCACGAGCTTGGCGATCATCGGGTCGTAATAGAGCGAGATTTCGCTGCCCTCGGTCACCCCGGTATCGTTCCGGACCGTAACGCCGCCGGCACACGTCTCGGCCGGCGGGCGATAGCGAATGAGCCTGCCAATGGAGGGGAGGAAATTGCGATAAGGATCTTCGGCATAGACGCGGGCCTCGACTGCCCAGCCATCGAGCTTGACGTCACTCTGCTTGATCGACAGCGGCTCGCCAGCCGCCACGCGGATCATCTGCTCGACCAGATCGATGCCGGTGATGAGTTCTGTCACCGGATGCTCGACCTGGAGCCGGGTGTTCATTTCGAGGAAATAGAAGCTCTTGTCCTGTCCGGCGACAAACTCGACGGTACCGGCGGAATCGTAGCCCACCGCCTTGGCGAGAGCGACCGCCTGCTCGCCCATGGCCGCACGGGTCGCGGCATCGAGCAGCGGGCTCGGCGCCTCCTCCACCACTTTCTGATTGCGCCGCTGGATCGAGCATTCGCGCTCTCCGAGATAGACGACATTGCCGTGCTTGTCGCCGAGCACCTGGATCTCGATGTGTCGCGGATCGGTGATGAATTTCTCAATAAAGACCCGGTCGTCCCCGAATGATGACTTGGCCTCCGAGCGAGCGCGGACAAACCCCTCCACCACCTCGGCGGGTCCGTGGGCAATGCGCATTCCCTTGCCGCCACCGCCGGCGGAAGCCTTGATCATCACCGGATAACCGATGTCTTCGGCGATCTGGAGCGCCTGCTTCTCATCGGCGATGACGCCGAGGTGGCCCGGAACGGTGGAGACCTTCGCGCGTGCGGCCGCCTTCTTGGCGGCGATCTTGTCCCCCATGGCGGCGATCGCACCGGCGTTGGGGCCGACGAACACGATGCCGGCCTCAGTGAGGGCCTTGGCGAAGCCCTCGCGCTCCGACAGAAACCCATAACCCGGATGCACGGCCTCGGCGCTGGTCGCGCGGCAAGCCGCAACGATTTTCTCTATGGAGAGATAGCTGTCAGCGGAGGGTGCCGGACCGATCGGGACCGCCTGATCGGCCATTTCCACGTGCAACGCGTCGCGGTCCGGCTCGGAATATACCGCAACCGTTTCGATGCCCATCCGCCGCGCGGTCTTGATGATCCGACAGGCAATCTCGCCGCGATTGGCGATCAAGATTCGCTTGAACATGCCCGAAAGGGCCCCCAATCCAGGCCGGCCCTATGGATGTGCGGCGTTACCGCGGAAAAGTCAATCGAGCCCAGTCGCGAGCCCGAATGGGCGTCCACATCGCGCGGCGATGCCGGAAAGCTGGATCGACCCGACATTCGGCCGGCCGGGTTCCGGATAAACGGTCAAGCTCGAAGAAATCGGGGCAGATCAGTTGAGACGGCCTCGATGCAGCGGACCCTGAACATGTCCGACGATCCAGGCAAGCACAAGCGCGTCAACATCGGCCGACTTCCGCTGCTCCTCCCAGTCCGACCACAGAGCATGCGGTTGCGTGCCCACCGTCACGATGGCCGAGCGCGCGACCAGTGCCAGCAGGGTCGACAGTTCTGCCCGAGGACGACCCTTCCCGATGCCGTACTCGCGGCTCCCATGTTTGCGGCTCATGACTGTTCCAATCTCTCGTCCCTTCCCGGGCTCGCCCGCCCATCGGGGACTGTTCTTCCACCTGCCCCAGCAGGTGTTGACGTGTTTGGGGCCAACGCCCCTTCTCCCTTGGACGAAGGAAGACGCAGTTTGGTTCAAATGGGCCCGGCCGGGCCTACCGAAACGCGAACCTTCGAGCCGGAACATTGGCCTCCGAGCAAGGCTGTGCCGGGGCGCCGTGATGGCGAAGTTGCGGCAGCAGAATGATATCCGTAGGCCATCGCGCGGACTGATAAGCCATGCCGACCGATAAGGCATTGTGTCTTCGCGGTTTGCCTTGCGCACGCGAACGCCGGGAGTCCGATCTTTGCCGGACAGTATTTCTCTCAAATTGGATTTCCGACAAATTGGCAGCTGACCGCCCCTCGACGCCCCTCGACTTAAGCGCCGTGCCCGTCTTCGCCGTGCTGTGTCGCCGCGATACCTGTTGCGGCGGCGGCAAGCGCCTATATAAACAGCGAATTCAATGTGTTAAATACCCTCAAAGGAATGGAGGAGAGCCATGGCGCTATCGATCGGTGATACTGCCCCTGACTTCGAGGCCCAGACCACCGAAGGCAAGATCCACTTTCACGATTGGATCGGAAATTCGTGGGCCGTCTTGTTCTCGCATCCCAAAGACTTCACGCCCATCTGCACCACCGAACTGGGTTACATGGCGAAGATCAAGCCCGAGTTCGACAAGCGCGGAGTGAAGATCATCGGTCTCTCGGTCGATCCGGTGGACAACCACACCAAGTGGGCGACTGACATCAAGGACACGCAGGGCTTCGCGCCGAACTATCCGATGATCGGCGATACGGATTTCAACGTGTCGAAGCTCTACGGCATGCTTCCTGCCGCGACCTCGGGCGACCCGGCCAAGCGCACCGCCGCGGATAACCAGACGGTGCGCAACGTTTTTGTCATCGGCCCGGACAAGAAGATCAAGCTCATCCTGGTCTATCCGATGACGACCGGCCGCAACTTTGACGAGGTGCTGCGTGTCATCGACTCGCTGCAGCTGACCGCAAAACACAAGGTTGCGACGCCGGTGAACTGGAAGCAAGGCGAGGACGTGATCATCTCCGGATCGGTGAGTGACGAGGACGCAAAGAAAACCTATCCGAACGGCTGGAAGGCGCCGAAGCCTTATATCCGTATCGTACCGCAACCGCGGTCGTGACTTACGCTCACGGCGATCACCAGCAAGCCGCGGTCAACAAATTGGGCGGGATAGCCAACTCTGCGATCCCGCCCTATCGTTGACACCTGCTCAGCCCGCCGCAGGCTTGTGCGGCTCTTCGCGGCGATACTCTTCTCCGCCACTGGCGAGCCAAGCCTCCATTTTCGTCCAGTGATGCACGCGGCCGCAGGCGGGGCACATCGTCGAAGCGGTCACAATCGGAAGCTGATCGGTGGCCCACACTTCGATACCGGTGGATACGCTGCGACCGGTGGCCGGGCAGTTGATCATGATGATGCCCATGATCGCTTTCCTCTGTTGCTGCTCACAGCTAGCCGCTGAACCTTGGCGAGCCCGTGACAGGTATCATGCATGGGTGGCCTGCTAAAACGCCGCACTCTCACGAGTACAAGCTCAATCGGTTGATTTAGCAGGCGAAACATAGATCATGCCTGTCGCGCGTTATGTCGACGCATGTGGCGTTTTGAGTCGGTGGCTTCTTTCAGAACACTTCCGAAGATCGATCGAGGATCAGCCTGCGCTTTTGTATGACCGATTTTCGCTTGGATGTGGGCCAGCACCGGCAGGTCGGGCGCGCTTCGCGTGTTACAGCTCCTGACGCAATTGCCGCGCCGCCTCCACCATGACGCGCAATTTCTCATGAGCCAATGAGCGACTGATCGTCATCAGTCCGCAGTCCGGCGCAAGCAACAAGCGGCTCGGATCGAGATATCGGAGAGCCTGCCGCACCCGCTGCTTGACTGCGTCCGTGCTTGGCGCCGGCGTATTGCCCGGGTCAATGCAGCCGAACATCACGAGGCGATCACGGCAGACCTTGAGCACGGCGGGGTCAAAGTCGCTGCGCGCGAACTCCACCGTCATGCCGCCGATGCGGGTCTCGAGCAGCGCCGCAAGCAAATCCGGGTAGGTGAACTGGTGCTGCAGTGAAAGGCCGCCCGGATAACCAAAGCACAGATGCACGAAAGTGGGCACGCGTACGCCTTCGACACAGCGGTCGAGCGCTTTGGCCCCGTAGGCAAAGACCTTGTCGTGGTAGCGCGTCATTGCCGGTTCGTCGATTTGCAGCACGTCACATCCGGCCATCTGCAGATCGAGCAACTCGGCATTGATGGCCGCCGCGATGTCCATCGCGAGCTCGGCTTCATCGGAATAGGACTCGTTAAGTGTAGAGTCGATCACCGTCATCGGGCCGGCGACCGCCACCTTCACCGGGTGCCGTGTGTGCGACTTGGCGAAACGTACTTCGCTCACGCAAGCAGCCGCACGCCGCACCACCTTTCCGGTGATGCGCGGAACCGTATGCGGACTCACACGATTGCGATAGGTCTTCTTCTCACCTTGATTGATGAGGTCGACACCATCCCACGTCCTCGCGGCGTGGTAGACGAAGCTTTCGCGGCGCAGCTCGCCGTCCGTCAGGATGTCGAGCCCGATGCGCTCCTGCTCACGCAGCGCCAGCAGGGTGGCATCATCTTGGGCCTCCGTGAGCGTCTCGCCACGCAGGCGAAAGGTGACACGGCTGCGCTCGGTCGCCGCCAGCCACACCGGCCGTGGCAGGCTGCCCACACTTGTAGTCGGCAGGGGGCCGAGCTTCATACGATTCCTTCAAGCTTTGAGGATTCCGCCTTCGCCCATTCGCGCCACAGTGCAAGCAGCACAGCCATTATGGTGGGACCGAGAAACAGACCGAGCAGCCCGAACGATTCGATGCCGCCGAATATACCGAGCAGGACCCAAAGGAACGGCAACCTGGCCGCGCCGCCAATCAGGATCGGTCGCAGAAAATGGTCGGCCACGAATACGACGAGCGTACCCGAAACCAGCACCGTAATCGCAGCTCCGGTCTGCGATTGGCTGAACAGGAACAGCGCCCCCAGGCAAAAGACGATGGGTGCGCCGAACGGCACCGTGGCGAGCACACCAGTAACCGCGCCGAGCAGGACAGCGCGCGGCAGCCCGACGATCGCGTAAACGCCTCCGAGCAGGAGACCTTCCCCGAACCCGACTAGCACCAGGCCATTGAGCGTTGCGCGCACGGCGGTGAGCACTTGCGGGCCGAGCCTGGTCCCGGTCGCTCCAAAAAAGCGGTCTACGACGACCGAAGTCTGCCGCATCAGAGTATCGCCGTCGCGGAACAGGAAGAACAGCGTGAGAAACGTGAAGACCAGGATCGTCAGCCGATGGACGAGCTGGACACCCAGGATACGGGTCCATTCGATGAGCCAGGTGCGGTCGATGCGGCCAAGAAAATTCGCCGCTGCGGTCGGATCGCCGAGGTTGCTGGACCACCAATCGGATATGTAGCTCCCCGCGACGGGAAGCTGCGCCAGCCATTCCGGCGTCGGGATGCCTTGCCGCTCCGCCTCCCGGATCCACTGGACGGTCGCCACCGCCTCGCGTCCGATCTCGACGCCGAGAACGATGAGCGGCACGATCAGGACCAGAATGATCAGGATCGTGGTCTCCGCAGCCGCAGCAGTCCGGCTCCAACGTCGTAAGCGGCTTCGCTCGAACCACGGCCAAATGGCGATCGCCACCACCACCGCCCAGAGCAGCGCCGGCAGAAAGTCCCAAACGATCCACGTTCCGATCGCCAACAACGCGGAAATGAGCACGAATTGCCCCAGCCGGCGCGACAGCGGCGCGCCGACGGCGGCAACGAAAGGCATGTCCGGCTGGCCGGAGGACAGCGGTTTCGGCGGGGACGGTTCAGGGACCATGGCCACGGCTGATCTTTTGCTAAGCGCTCGATCCCTGTTCGATTTGCGCTGCCTTTAGCATTTTTCCGGCGTACAGGACACGGCCAGATTGGGCTCCGGGATGCGGCGTTAGGGCGCCTTCCGGCTCTTCCGGCAGGTTGCCTGCCGGGCTTGCCCGCCCCAAAGGATCAAGCCATAGCGCGCCGTTTCAACCAAACCCGGGGTCCAATGCTTGTCGTCGGGTCGCCCCGGGATTTGTTGATTGGCCGATCCGGTGGCTGCCGCGATGGTTGCTACTTGGTTGAGCCCGACCGGAGACGCGGTGAACGTACCGATCTTCATCAGCTACTCGTCCAAGGAGCAAAAAATCGCGGGAGACGATCTGCCGCGCGCTGGAGACGCAAAGCATGACCATCGGATCGCCTGCCCGATGTCGGCCGCGATGGAGCAGACGATTTCGGGCGAGAAAAGAAGTCGCGCCCGCCGGCCGCGATCGCGCCGCCGTCGTACCTGGTGCCGGAGAGGAAATGCCCCGTCGTGAAAAATCGATCACGAAAATCGGCTCGGCGGACGCGATAATGCGGCCGGAACCGGGCCCTTGCGGTCGGCCACCTGGCGGAGGCTTCAAAGCTCCGCCAGGTTCGTCCGTGCGGCGATGGCCTTAGACTGCGTCCTTGATGGCCTTGACCGGGCGCGCCTTGATCAACTTCCTGGCCGGCTTGGCCTTGAAGATGGTCGGCTCTTTCGTGAACGGGTTGATCCCCTTGCGCGCCTTGGTGGCGGGCTTCTTGATCACGACAAATTTGGCAAAACCTGGCAGCACGAAGGTTCCCGATTTCTTGAGCTCCTTGTGGCCGACGGTCGCAAGCGACTCGATCACGCCCTTCACATCCTTTCGGGACACGGTCCCGGAATGTTGGTCGGCGATCGCTTGAATAAGTTCGGATTTAGACATTTGCTTCATGCTGGTGACCTTTCTCGAATCACGCGGAGATTAAAGCGAGTCGAATCTCGGCGTGCAAGAAACAACAAGCACCGACTCACACCTGATTTCCAGCGGAATCCAGCGTGATTCAGCGGAATCGGCCGCCAAGAATGCAGATTCTGCGTGTCAAGCGGGTGCTGCGAGCGGCGGCTTACCCGCGCCTAGACCCCTCCGTGCCTCCGGGAGCGGCCGAGCACTCATCCCCTGCGTTAGCGGATCCAGATGCGCTGGAGGCTCGACACACAATGGTGACCGTCTCGAGAGTCGGTGCGGCGCTGAGGCAGTTCGTGCTCAATCCGCCAATTCTGTATGCCGGTCTTGTCACAGTGACGGAGCCGCTGACGGCGGTCTCGCATCATAGGTCCTGGTCGGACCAGGAAGCTGCGCCCGCCCATGGACCGCGCTCCGCCTACTCTGCGTGGCGATCCGCAAGCTCAGGGCTTCTTCGTCTTGAGCCCCTTGCGTAGCAATTTACCGAGCCGATAGGCATGATCCGTCCAGTCGCCCTTTGCGGCCGGCGGGTCGGTCGCGTTTTTGAGCTCCTGCACTTGCCGGACCCCGCGACCCAGTCGAAACATGAGGCCCGACCAAGTGCCGCCGGCGCGAGCATTCTGGGGCAGCTGCCGCAGCAGCCGCTGCTTGAGCGCGCGCGCATTGGCCCGCTCGTTCTCCGTCGTCGCCGGATCAGCGAGGATGGCGGCAAGGGCGCGGAGCTTCCGGTGTATCGCGGCCACGGACCGCGCATCACTGACGGGCACTGCTCGTTTCCAATTTTAACCGCTCTTGGCGGGACAATTTAGCGTAGCCACGGTTGCTTTGCCAAATTGGCAGATCGAAGCAGCGGTCCACCTCAGAGTTTGTGAACAAATCGCGGCTGCAATTTCCCGCTCGTCCCCGCGGAAGCGCGCGGAAGCAGGGACCTAGTACTTTGTCGCAAGAACCGGACCCCCGCTTCCACCGGCGTGAGCGGAGGCGGGCATCTCTTCACACGCCCTCACCTGACCTGCGAGGTCGGCGTAATAGCGTCCGCGCGAACGCAGCTTACCCCGTTCGCCATAAAGCTCGCGCGAGCCGTGGCGACCGAGCCGTTGAGATCGATGCCCCGGCAAGCCTCCTCGATCACAAAGACCTCGAAGCCCTCACGTCGTGCATCTTCCGCGGAAAAGCGGACACAATAGTCGAGCGCGAGCCCAGCCAGGAAAACGCGGGCAAAGCCGCGCTCGCGCAGATAGCCGGCGAGCCCCGTATGGGTCGCCCGGTCGTTCTCGTAAAAGGCAGAATAGGAGTCGATGCCGCGATTGTAGCCCTTGCGCAGGACGAGCTCCGCAGAGGGGAGCTGCAGCCCGCTGTGCAGCTCGGCGCCGGCTGTTCCCTGCACGCAGTGATCGGGCCAAAGGGTCTGCTCCCCGTAATCAACCACGATGCTCTCGTAAGGCTTGCGACCTGGGTGCTGGGAGGCAAACGAGAGGTGGTCGGCTGGATGCCAGTCCTGCGTGAGGATGATGTGCGCAAAATGCCGCGACAAGCCATTGATAAGCGGCACCACCTCGACCCCCCGCGGGACTGCAAGCCGACCGCCGGGGCAGAAGTCATTCTGCACGTCGACTACCAGGAATACGTCTGCGTCCCGCACCTTCAATATTGCGGTCATGACGTCCACCCATCGCAATTTGCGGGCCACCGGCGCGGCCGGCCGACGCTGACCCTTGATATTGACCTGGATCAATATAGGTCAAAGCCGGCTGGATTAAACTGAGGGGACCGCGTCAGTTTACTGGAGGATCCTGAAATGGCTGAGACACCTAGCAAAGTTCCGGTGAAATCCGGAACCTCCACCGGCCCGGCGTCGGGTGCTTTCGAAAGCCTGCGCCACGAGATCGATCGCATCTTTGACGACTTCGGTCAGAGTTTCTGGACCACGCCATTCCGCCGCTCGATCGAGCCGTTCTGGGGGCGCTTCCCCTCCTTTGGCAATGGGAGCAATGGATTGGCCGTCGACGTCACCGAGACCGATAAGGCCTTCGAGATCAAGGCAGACCTGCCGGGCATGACGGAAAAGGATATCGAGGTAAAGCTCGCCAACGACGTTTTGACCATCAGAGGCGAGAAGCATGAGGAAAAGGAAGAGAAGCGGAAGGATTATTACCTGCGCGAACGCCAGCACGGCTCTTTTGAGCGCTCCTTTCATGTGCCGGACGGAATCGATCCGGAGAAGGTCGACGCCAACTTCAAGAATGGTGTGCTGACGGTGACGCTGGCAAAGACGCCGGCGGCGCAAAAGGCTGCGAAGAAGATCGAGATCAAGGCCGCCTGAATGCGAAGCGCGCGCCCAGAGGCTCGCGCCGAGCAACCGCCCAAGCGCATTTCGATTTCACGGAGTCGGAATGCGCTCTGCGGTATGGAATATTGCATTTCGCGCTGCCTTTGGGAGGAAGAGCGCCGCCTTGCGCTATGATGGAGCGGTCCCGCCGACGCGTTGCGGAGGATTGCATTGATTAAAAAGCGTATGCGGCCAACACGAATATAGCGGTTCCAAGCAGCATGATCGTTAGTCGGATGCCGGGTGTGAGGATCGGGGCCACGGCGAATGCGATGGAGGCTGCGAGGCCGATGATCACGGTCAGAACCGGCAGCTGGCCGAAATCGCGGCCTGCGATCAACGAGGCTAGAACGAGACCGAGCCTCCAACCGAAGGGGAAGGCGACGATCACCGCCGCAGTCACAAAAATCCACGATGGAGTGCGCATATCGATCGCCCTGCCGAGTCCTGGACGAATCAACAGGTCATGCCAATCTACATGTGGCTTGGTTCAAGGACCACGGATCATCACACGAGAGATGTCCGGTGCCCGCAGATTTGCACGCGCGCCTTGCCGCCCCGATGCCGATAATGCCGTCGGAACGTATTGGTGTGAGTGCCGCGCAAGCCCGCGAGCGTCGTCCAGGTCTGCCCGCGCGGCCGCGTCGCCGGGAAATTGAAGGCATGCGTACTAAGCTTGTACGGACAAGGGGAAGCTCGATGAGACCGATCCGACGCGTCGTCACAGGCTGCGATGCCAACGGCAAATCCGTCTTCATCGCGGGCGGCCGGTCACGACGGTTTCGATCGCGGTCCAGGCTTCACCAAAGTAACCGAGCTCTCGGAGACACGCACCACGCCCGCCGACAAACACCGTTAGCGAGGACCTCACGCACCGTGAAAGCCGGCTTCCACCCCTTGCCAAGCCATTGAAACGGAACTCGGGTCAACGAACTGAGGCGGTGAACGAGTTGGCTGATATTCGTAGTTTGATTCTGAATGCTGAAAATGGCGCGCCACGGCCGACGAAGATGGGCACTATTCATTCGCCGTGGCGCTATGGTGCAGCGGCCCAGCGCCTGGGTGCAAACCGGCGATAGGCCATGGGCGAGCGACCAGTGAAACGGCCCTGACAATGTGAAAGCGAAGCTGCTCGGAATAAACCGTAACCCATGTGTCCGGAATGGACCCAGGCCGAAATGGCGCGCCGCGGTCGATGAAGATGGGCACTACGCGTTCGCCGTGGCGCTATGATGGCGTGCGCAGGTCGACGCTATCCTAGCCGACCCGTTGCCTATTCTTGCGCGTACGCCTCGACAGCAGTCACTAATGCCGCTATTCGCTTTCGATGTCCTCGAGCTTGGTCCCACGTCCCGCGCGCAGGCTGTTTCGCGCCTGTTCGATACGGCGCAGGAACCGTGGGTCATGTTCGAGACGGTATTCGAACCAGTCTTCTTCAGATTCGAATCCGATCAGCACGCCCGCGGGCTTGCCATGACGTGTGATGACGATCTCCTGTGTCTCTGCCTCTCGAAGAAATCGAGACAGATCATCCTTGATCTCCGAAAGAGGGACTTCCTTCACTCCGGATTTCCGAATTGTGCGAGCCATGACTCGGCCTCCGCTTTGCGCACGATTGCCAGAACCTGGACGGTCGTGCCGGATACATCGTAGAAAATGCGGACTTCGTCCACCCGCAGCCGATACTGTGGGCGGAGCAATCCCCGCAGTCGCTTGATGCGACTGCGGCTCATCTTTTCAGGGTCGTGCCTCAGGTGCGTTTCGAGCGCAGTCCGGACGGTCGCCCGAACATTTGCCGTGAGCCTCCCGAGGTCTTCGACAGCTTCGGGAGCAAGAACGATCTCGAAAGCCATTCTGGCCAGATTATAGCCAGATTTGCGCGCGACGTCAAACGAGGGCGAATGACCGCGCCTGCGAGCGAACATTGGCGCGCCTTCGGCTAAGCCCAGGCTGCCGCTGCGTGATCTGGCGCAAGATGTAGAGTGGCGCGCTCGGAGAGATTCGAACTCCCGACCCCCAGATTCGAAGTCTGGTGCTCTATCCAGCTGAGCTACGAGCGCTGAGTGCCGTCCGGAAACGAATGGCGCGAGGTGCAGCATACAGATTGGCCACCGATTTGGAAGAGCCGCCGCCGTTCTTCCTGGAATCCTCTCGCTCCCTTTTGACTCGCCTGACGCACGATTCCCAAGCGTGCTATAGCCCCTCGCCGTGGGTGAGGTAGCAGCGAAGAGGGGTAAATGACGCAGAGGGAACCGTCCCCATTCACCCGGTTGCTGGGGATCAAGATCATCAGTTGGACGGCCGAGCGTACCGAGTCGCAGGTCATCGTCCGAGAGGACCTGTGCAATCGCCGCGGCGTGATGCATGGCGGCGCAGTAATGGCTTGGGGCGACACCTTGGGCGGAATGACGGCGAGCGCGGCGCTGAACGACGATCAGAGCACCGCTACCATCGAGAGCAAGACCAATTTCTTCGCCCCCATTCCCAAGGGCGATACTGCGCACGCGGTCTGCACGCCTTTGCACAGCGGCCGCACCACAATCGTGCTGCAGACCAACATCACCCGCGGCGATGGCAAGCTCGCCGCTATTGTGACGCAGACCCAGATCGTGCTGCCCAAGCAGACATCGAGCTCGCCCACAACGTGAGCGTGGTTTGGCCGACCGTGCGGGTGGGCGACGCGTCCGCCTTTCCCACCGGCGTCATGGCGATCGGCTATGGCAGCGTGAACATGAGCAACCTGTCGGTGATGCCGGCGCCGCCGGGCAAAGTCGAGCCGCCAACGAAATAGAGGTTTCCTCCGATGACACCGGCGCCGAAACCATGGCTGCCGGTCATCGGCATCGGGGCGAGCGAGACCCAGCTGCCGGTCTTGAGGTCATAACCTTCGTTCTCGCGAAAGGTGCGCTTCTCCGGCGGCCATTCCCCGCCGTCGACAACGATCATGCCGTGATAGAGAGCCGCCGCAACTGCGCTGCGCGGGGTCTTGAGCGGCGCCGCGGTGCTCCAGGTGTCGGTTGCGGGATCATAGACTTCATGCATGTCGGTGCGATCGACCGGATTGGCGAAGCGGCCGCCGATGACGTGGATCTTCCCCTCCACCGCCACTACCGCCATGTGGTCGCGCCCTTTGGAGAGCGGCGCCGCATCTGTCCACTTGTCGGCTGCGGGATCGTAGACCAGGTGCGTGGTCGTGGTCACCTTGTCGAGCCCGCGGCCGCCGAAAACATGAATCTTGTTGTCGACAGCCGCAACCCCGACCGAGCCGAGCGGCGTCTTGAGCGGCGCACGCGCCCGCCAAGTGTCGGCTGCCGGATGGTACTCAAACACGTCCGTGCCCGCGCCCTCATGCACCGTCTTTACAAAGCCGCCGAACGTGTAGATCTTGCCATTCACCAGAGCCAGGCCAAGGTGATCGCGCGCGAATGGCATCGGCGCGAGCGTGCGCCAGCTGTCGGTCGCCGGGTCATAGACCTCGTTGCGCGGCACGGCATTCCCGCCCACATTGCCGCCGATCGCATAGAGCTTGTTGTTTAAGACCACTGCCGCGACCTCGCCGCGCGGCGCCGGCATCGGCGCCTTCAGGGTCCAGGTTCCAGGCCCGACAGCCTGGGATTGCGCCGGAAGAACAAACGAAAGTGCAACCAGGATGGTGCCGATCGCCAGAAAGGCTCGTCTCGGCACGGTCAGCCCGTGCGGTCGCAATGACAACGAGCTCATGATCCCCTCCCTGAATGGCGTTGCCAGACTGAAGCGCCTGCTTTTCGAGGTTTCCGCCAACGCTTCTTCGACTATTGTGTTCGCAGCACACTTTATCATACCCGGCGGCGCCGCAGCATCGGCGCGCTGAGCAGGCTGACGGCTTGCGCAAACACGGAGAACGGAAATGGATGTGCGGGCGGCGGTGGCGTTTCAAGCGGGCAAGCCGCTTCAGATCGAGACCGTGCAACTCGACGGCCCCAAGGCCGGCGAGGTGATGATCGAAATCAAGGCGACCGGCATCTGCCATACCGACGAGTACACGCTGTCGGGCGCCGATCCCGAAGGATTGTTTCCAGCAATCCTCGGTCACGAAGGCGCCGGCATCGTGGTCGAGGTCGGCGCGGGCGTGACTTCCGTCAAAGCCGGCGACCACGTCATTCCGCTCTACACGCCCGAATGCCGGCAATGCCCGTCGTGCTTGTCGCGTAAGACGAACCTATGCACCGCGATCCGCGCCACCCAGGGCAAGGGCCTGATGCCGGACGGCACCTCGCGCTTCTCGCTGCATGGCAAGCCCCTGCATCATTATATGGGATGCTCGACATTCGCCAATTTCACGGTGTTACCCGAGATTGCGGTCGCGAAAATCCGCCCCGACGCACCGTTTGACAAGGTCTGCTACATCGGCTGCGGGGTGACGACCGGGATCGGCGCCGTCCTCAACACAGCCAAAGTTGAAGCTGGCGCCACCAGCATCGTGTTCGGCCTTGGCGGCATCGGCCTCAATGTCATCCAGGGGCTTCGGCTCGCCGCCGCCGACATGATCATCGGGGTCGACATCAATCCGGAGCGCAAGGCGTGGGGCGAACGCTTCGGGATGACCCATTTCGTCAACCCGCAGGAGATCGGTGGCGAGCTCGTCCCCTATCTGGTCGACATGACCAAACGCGGTGCCGACCAGATCGGCGGCGCCGACTATACATTCGATTGCACCGGCAACGTGACGGTGATGCGCCAAGCGCTGGAAGCCTGCCACCGCGGCTGGGGCGAGAGCATCATCATCGGGGTTGCGGGCGCCGGACAGGAGATTGCCACCCGGCCGTTCCAGCTCGTTACCGGGCGGGTCTGGCGCGGCACCGCCTTCGGGGGTGCGCGAGGACGCACGGACGTGCCCAAGATCGTGGACTGGTACATGGAAGGCAAGATCGAGATCGATCCGATGATCACGCACACGATGCCGCTTAATGAGATCAACGGGGCATTCGACCTGATGCGCGCCGGCAAGAGCATCCGCAGCGTGGTCGTGTTCTGATGTTCTGACGCGATCGGGGACTAGATGCAGGCTCGCTGCGAAGCTCGATGGCCCGCGATATTGGCCACGGGCTGGCCAGCAAAGCATCTTCCGGCATCGGCTGCAGCGCCCACTGCGGATAGATGCACCTCACCGATTTGATACGTGCGGCCCTGTCCTATTACTGTCATAAAGCCGGCTAAGATGGCCGCATGGCCGACGTGACGCGCTTTGAGTGCCCGCAGTGCAAGGCCGGCTACAAGGTCGTCCGGGTGGAAGCGCCACCTGCCTCGGTGGAACAGGACATCGTCTGCGTCCGATGTGGCGCGCCGTTGCAGGCCCGTGACGGCAACTTCGTGCTCAAATATTTCCTGATGGAGGGCCCCGGGCGGCGCAAGCGCACCCCCCGATAACAAGTTCCAGACCCGAGTCTCCTTGCAGACGTTGAATCGGATTCCCCCCAGCCTTGACTAACCGACATTCTACCCTCGCGCCCTAGCAAGCCTTTGCCGACGCACAAATCTGCCACGCCTCAGCACGCTCGATCGGTCCGCCGATCCTTGCGTTGCGAATCGCGCATGCCCGCTCACGGCAAGGTCGAATTGATGCTCGACACTGTGGTCGCGATATTGCTCGTGTTGGCGGTCACGGAGTTCAACGTGGCCATGAATTTAATAATTTCTGTGGACGGCGACTCGGCGACGACGATCACATCCCGGTTGCGGATCTTGAAACCGTTGGCGAAGAACACTCCATCCATCTTGCTCATATCGAATTGATAAGCTGTTGGGACCGTTTCACTTGAAAAACCGTCAACCGAGATGGCCGATCTTTCAAGCAAAGATTTAGGCTCGAATCGCAGCACAAAGAGTGACTTGGAATCGGCACGAGTCCCATCAAGACCGCCGGCCTTAGCCAATGCTTCGGCCAAAGTCATTTCCTCATCTTCGAAGGTGAATCGGCGGTCATTCGTCCCCCCGATCGCTCCGGGTGACGGAGTAGATCCCAGCACAAGGAAAAAGCGTGGCTCTCGTGCCAAGTAGACCACATCGCCAGGAGCAAGCAGCACGTCATCACTCGGACGATGTATTATGGCGCTCATCGTCTCTCTGTAGATGTGCCCCGCGCGCTTGAGCATCACTTGCGTCTCGTAAGTCGGGTACTTCGGGCCGCCGGCACGGGCAATGGCCCCGAGTAGGTGGATTCCGCCAGGATCTACGCCGAACCGAAGCGCGGCGTTGACTTCTCCAAGCACACTCACCTGCCCACCGCGCTGATCCACAACCGAAACCACTGCCTGCGGGTCGATGGCTCGATCCTTTATTCGTTCGCGAATGACGTCAGAGACCGCACGTGCGGACAGTCCTGCCACTTTGATTGCACCGGCGTACGGCACGGTGATATTGCCGGACTCGTCCACCTGCTGGTGTGGGAGATCCACGAAGTTACCCGAACGCGCTGCGGCCTCCCGCGGTATGAAAAGGCCGCCCGATTGTGCTTCAAAAATGGTTACGGCGACGATATCCCCGACCGCAATCGGTGCCTCGCGATATCGCCCACCACGAATGTTTGCAAAAGCACCGCCGGGATCATCAGTTAAGGTGTTGGCGGCGCGAAGAACCTCTGCATTAATCGGCACCAACGCGTAGGGCACCGGCTCCGACGCCGGTGCGGTCACTGCAGCGTTGCTGTACACAGAGACAGAGTTTGGCGCGTCCTCCGGCGTAAACCCTGCGCAGCCGCTGAGTAGAACCAAGACCGCGACCACCAACAGCCGCACGCGCATATTACAGCGGGCCCCCTCCCCCAACTTACACGGATCGGTCGACCCTTTATGCCTATCACTCAACCGCTCGGCTTCAATCCGACTGTTTATAAACGTATCAGCGCCGCTTACAAGGTCCAAATAATACTTTAACGCTCTGCAACAATCAGATAATTGTCAGCATCTTCCGACCGCGACGAACGAGCAAACAAATAGGCAGCTCGCCGCGTCGGACGCAATGAACCGACAGCCAGCCATCTTATACGCCGATTATTCTCCGCCCTCCCAACCGCGCCAAGGAAAACATCGCAACAAGCGAGCTCAGCAGCAGCGATAATGTATCGGGAACCGGGGTTGCCGCGATGGTCAGAGCTACCGCTGTGCCTGGGCCCATCCCGGTTGGATCAATCGACTGCCGGATAACGCCATAACCAAAGAATTCCACATTGTTGAAATAAATGTTAAAATCACCGTCGCTCACGGTGTGAAACGATATTCCAAAAAAATCCGTGTACGGCTGTTTCGGAAACGTCAACAAATTATCGGCGGAAGCAAAAGTGGATATGCCATCGATTTTGCTTCCCACACTTCCATTAAGGGCAGTGCCCTTTACATCTATAACTTGAAAGGTGGGAGATTTTCCGGCAGCGATGAACTCCCCTTCGCCGGAGAACGACCCATCAAGCGCCTTGTAGGAAAAATCGAAAACAGTGCTCGCACCCGCGGGCCCCGCAGACATGAATAAACCTGATACCAGCAAAATTGAGATGGCAAGGAACGGGTGGTTTCCCATTCGGGACCTCTGATCCATCAGCTAGCACGAAGCTCCAACTCACGAGCGCCAAGCGTCACTGCTGCGTTCACTTTTGCGACAGATTGCACGTGGAGCGCGCGCAGCTCCAAACGCTCGCGAACGATATCGAGCTTTTGCGGCCCCAGCCAAGGCGATAGCGCGCTGCGCGCCCGCGACCTGAGCTCTGCTCGCATCCCATTGCAGACAATCGGCGCACAGTGATTGTCGCGCCTCTGTTCGTGTCTACGACTATACGCCTCAAAAGCCTCGTCGGACTTACCGATGCGGAGCATGGTCTCGCAGGGAGCTCCTTCGGCGTAGATCACGTCGTGCGTCACCAGCTTGACCTGGAAGAACTCCAGGTCATCGGACCCTTCTGCGCCGCAATTGAAGATCGTGATCCCATTGATCAAGCTGCCAGCCGGGACTAGGAGCCCGTCAACGAGAACTGCGTGCCCAGCCGTCACATAGAGGTCGGCGTGTGGAATATTGTCAGCAAGGGCCGACCTTTGAATACAAACTGGGCCGTCAGCACGCGCCCAGGGGCTCCGCCCTCGGCTGCCGCTCCGGTATCGTGTTATCCATTCGATCGGTCGTTCCCGACCGAATACGGTTGATACGAGGTCTCCCACCTGAAGACTTTCTACGGGCCGCTCACCGCTCGCTGTGAGGATTTTTGTCCCCTTCAAGAAACAGGGAGTCCGAGCCCGAGCCGGCCTAGTCAGCGAGTCCGCGATCGCGCATGCCACGATCGCTCCTATTGCTTTGATATTCTTCGCTACGATGTCTCGACGGCTAAGCTGCTTTTGCCTCCGCGTCGCCCGGAAGCTCTCTTCCTCGAAGTAGAGACTTTCCCCGCTCATCAAGTTCGACCCGTTCTGAATCGTTACCCAAGGAGGATACCTGATGGTCATGACAACCCAGTGAAGTTTCCCAAACGCAAGAGCACTCTCTTTAACAATGCCAACACCTGAACCCCAGCGGCCGATCCAGTCACAAGACTGTCATAAATTCGACATGCAGGTAGCCGCGCGACGTCCGTCGATGACGGTGACAATCCGCGGCAAAGCGCCGGGACTTTCGGATTTGATCCGCTCAAACCGGCGGTCGGGGCCGCTAATGCGGCCCCGCAATATTGGGGGGCGCTATCACTCAAGCTTTGGGTCACTCAGGCCGTTTACAGGGGCAACGCTCAAGCTTCCGGCCTATAGCGCTCGTAATACGAATTGTTGCCATAAAGGCTCGTGTAGGGGTGTTCGTACCGCGCCACCGCCTTGATATCGACTTTGTTGAGCACAATGCCGAGAAGTCGGTCACTGACCTCCGGGGCCGCGTTCAGAACGCCCTGGGCCAACTTAATGGGAGTATGTCCCCACTCAACTACGAAGACGAAAGTGTCAAGCGACGGAGCGGCAGCACGAACATCAACAACGGGACCCAGCGGGGGAAGGTCGATGATCACGTAATCGAATTGCCCGCGAAGCTGCTCGATGAGCCGCTTGAAGGCAGCCGATGAAAGTACTTCGTCAGAGTGGATCAATCCCGAATCAAGTATGGAGGGAAGCAGCGAGAGACCGGTTTCCGCGTCAATTCTAATGACCCGCTCGAGGTCCGCCTTCCCCTCAAGCACATCCGACAATCCGATATCAGGCCTTGGGGCGATGAACTTAACGAGGGTCGGCTTACGCAAGTCCGCATCAATAAGTATCACCCGCTTGCCCGCATCCGCCATCAACTCAGCTATATTACATGCAATAGTTGATTTTCCTTCATTGGGTGTCGCCGACGTGATGCCGATGACTTTGTTCTGCCTCACAGCTCCCGACAGCTCAGCCGCGATCTTTACGGCACGCAATCCTTGGGCAAATGCTGAAACAGGTTGCTCGATAACATATCGCAACAAGCCATCGCTGAGCGAAACGGCATGCTCTTGCGAGACGGCCAGCGCATCCATCGATACCCGATGACCGAGCCTTGGCCCGACGTCCGACGAATTTCGGTGTTGTTCCGCGCTAAGGGGCCCGGTCGGGCCGATGGAAGGCAGCCGCGCCAAGCACGGCGCGCGCAACGCGTCTTCGACTTGCCGGGCCGTACGAAATGCGGCGTCAGATACTTCCCTCAGTATTGCGAGGCCGAGCGCCACAAGGGCACCAAGGACGGCTGCACCTGAGAGAACTGCGGAACCGAGCGGACTACTCTTGCTGCGGGGCGGAGAGGCGGGGCTAAGCATGCGCGCCTCGGTAATGGGGAAGGACTGCTGCTGGATAGCCTCCCTGTAAAGTTGCAAAAAGTTGCCATAAATCGTGTGATAGACTTTTGCACTGCTTTCCAGCTCATCCAGCCCAAGCCGATCCCGATTGGTCGTCTGGCCGATGGCGACCAGGGTTTCGAACTTCTGCTCCAGGCCATCCTCGCGCGATTTGGCTATTTCATAATCGCTCTTGTAGCTCGCCGCGATCCTGCCGAGTTCATTGCTGATCGACCGGCGGACCTCCTGCATCTCTCTCCGAAGATTGACTGTTGCTTCATGGTCCGGTCCATAGCGCGTAGACCAGGTGCCCTCTTGTGTCGCCAAGTCGAGATACTGATTCCGCAGGCGAACGATGACTTCATCCTTCAGAGAATCCGCAACCGTCCCGTCGCCGACATCATGGCTCATGATCTCATTGATACGCTCCAAACGAGCCTGTGCCTCGCTAGTCGCCACTCGCGCATTCACCAATTGCGTGCTGATCTCTGCGAGCTGTTGATCCGCGATGAGCCGGCTGGAACGACCGGCGGCGCCGGCGGCATCGCCGACATCGACAATGTTGTTGGCCTCTTTGAATTGGAGGACGGCCCGGTCCGCCGCGACGGCGCGTGTTTCCAGCTCCTTGATCCTGTCCTGCAGCCAGTCGCTGGCGCGCCGCGTCGCCTCGGACTTCGCCTCGATCTGATCTCGGATGTAAGCGTCGCCGATGGCATTGACCACCGCCGCGGCACGCTCCGGGCTGAACGCGGTATACGTTAATGCCAGCGCATAGGTCCTACCGATGCGGGTGACCGTGCGCAGGTCCAAAAATGTCTGCACTGCGTCGCGCGTGCGCTCCGCCGCAGATTCCTTGTGCGAGGAGCCAAGTCCCAGATAACCGAGAACGCGCCCGAATACGCCTTTTTCCGCCCGCAGGAATTCGGGATCCTCCGTCAGGTTCTGGTCGTTGATAACAGCGAGCGCGATCTTTTCAGATTTGAGGACTTCGACCTGTGTTTCAACCTGATCGCTGTCCAACGGCACATCGCCCAGGGCCTGTTGATGCGGCTGCAGGACATGCACCTTGTTGCTGTCGATCAAGAGCTCCGCCCTCGCGGTATATCTTGGGGGAGTCGTGATTAGGTAAACGGCTCCCAATCCGATTGAGCACGACATCGCAATGATAAAAATTCGATACTGCCGGCGAAAAAATCCGGCGCATTGCTCCAGCAACTCTGCATAAGAGTCGGGCCGCCGAAACCGGTTAAAATAACCCTCCTCCATTTTCGACTGCTCATCCATATTGCTTGCGAAATTCTGTGCTGGGGGAGCCGCGACAGTCTTCATCCCTCTCTATGCGAGGCGGCATGGTCGGCTTCAGCGCGCCGGTTCCGGTGCAGGTGCCGCGAGCAGCTTGGAAAGCGCTAGCTCGTTGACTATTGGCGGACTTTGCTTAAGCAGATCAGCCACATATGCGCGCCGGCTGGCGTCCGCCCGTTCTGCCCGCATGCGCTGCGCCAACGCGTCACGGACCTCCCCCAGGGGCCGCGCGTGCGCGGCTTCCGTATCGAGCAGCTTGAGAATGTGCCAACCGTCGTCAAGCCGAATAGGGTCGGTTATCGCGGCCTTGGCGAGCCCTGTCACCTGGTTACGAATCTCCGGCCGCAGCTGGGCCTCGGTCAGCCAGCCGATCTCTCCACCCTTTTCGGCGCTCTCACTGTCGTCCGATTCGGCCTTGGCAAGCGCCGCGAAGTTCGCCCCCGGCAGCTTGAGCTTTCGCATCAGCTCGTCGAGCTTCCTGCGCGCTTTCTCATCGGTGGCTTTGTCCGCCCCCTTTGGCAGCGCCACGGTGATTTGCGCCAGCTCAAATCGGCGCGGAATGAGAAAAGCGGTGGCGTTGGCGTCGTATACTGCTTTGATTTCCTCGTCGGTCGGGTAGCCCTCGGGAGGTGTTGTCACCGAACGAAGATAGCTCTCGATGATCACGTTCTCGCGTGCCCGCTCAATTTGCGCAGCCACTGAGGGTTGCTGCTCCCACTTTTTCGCCAACGCCTCCTTCAGGACAAGGCGGTCGCCCAAAATGGTCCGCACCGCTTGGCTCAGCAGCGTCGGGTCGTGCGCGAGGGCGGCCTGCTGGCGCGGCTCGAGGGTTGCGATGACGGCGCGCAGTTCCTCGGCGGTGACGTCGCTGGTCCCCAGTCGCGCGATCACCTCACTGCTCTTGACAGCTTCGGCAGGACGCGAGGTCGGTGCGGGTGTCACCGTGGCCGGCGACGACGGCGTGCGCGGCGCCTGTGCGGCGGCCGGATGGCACAGGACCGTCAGGATTTCCGCCAACGCGACCGCCGCACCGCAAGCTGCACGCCTCTTTTGCATGGCGGTCTTTTTCGTCATGGCTTGACCTTCTGATCCTGGATCTTGTCCCGGTAGTCCTGCAGCATGTTCTGCAGCTCGACCCGCTTGATCCCGACCACAGGCTCACGCGCCGCAAAGAAATCCAGCAGCGTGGTCGAGTTCAGCTTGGTCAGCATTTCTTCGCCGACCTTGGCCAGCTGCACGTTCTTGGCTTCGCAGCTCTTGTTGCTCATCTTGAGTGCCGTCGCTTCGCTCTCAAGCTTGGCCCGTTCGGCATCCTTGGTGCGAGCAACGTTTGCGGCATCCTCGTAAGCGGCCTTCCATTTCTCCAGTGCGTCATCGCGGTCGGCGAGGCGCCGATTGAAATCCTCGACCGCCTTCTGATAGGCCTGCTCGGCATCCTTGACTTGTGCCTTGTACCCATCGATCTGCTTCTGCAAGAGATCACGCTGACGTTCGGCTTCGGCCTCCTTGGCCTGCAAGGTCGCACGCTGATCTTCGAGGGAGCGCAGCTGCGCGGTCGCGCTGCGGAGAGCTTCTCGCAACCGGTCGGTCTCGGACTGTGCATTGGCTGCCGCCGGCAGGGCGACCGCGAGCACGATCAGGATGAGGATGGCTGAACGGCGCATGATCAGAACTTCGCATTGAGGTCAACTTGGGCGACATCGACCGCATAGGGCGGGCCGGCCACTTGGTTGGCGCTCATCCAGCGTGCCGACAGCCAGACATTTGCACTGACCGCGAGATTGGCGCCGAAGAAATAACCCTTCAGATTTGTGCCGCCGAGGCCGAAATCGGAGTCCGTGAAGGCATCGATCACCGCGTCGGATTCGAGCCACTTGTAGCCGACATGGACGTTCCAATCGCCCAGTTGCTTGAGCTCTCGGTTGCCCACGGTCATGCGCGCAAGCCAGCCCAGATCCCCGCCGACAAATGGGCTGTTGCTGCTCGACGACGCTCCAGCGGCGCCGGCGGGGAGCGGATTCGCGGCTGCCTTTGCGGCCACGTCCGCGCGGTTGAAGGCTGTGTTCCACACAAAATCGCCGTCGAGTATGACGTGATACGGATTGAAATGAGTGAAATCAATCTGGCCGCTGAAAACGAGTGGTCGGAACTTGCTCGCAAGGCCAAAATATTGGAACTGGTCTAGCGTTCCGAAACCGTTGGCGGCCTCGGGTAGAATGTCACGCAACGCCATATAGGTATTGCCCCTTTGGGCGAATGAAGGGCGTGTTAGGTCAGTGTCGCACACATCGGTCGTAAGCGACACAGCACAAGGGCTGGACAGCTCGCCTTGCACATTTGTGAAATCATATAAAGCGATCCCAAACTTTTGCTCAACCTCAGGGACCAAGTTGTAAATGGTGCCTATCTGGCCGCCGAACATCCACTTGTCGTGGCTCGGAAGCTTGACCGTTTGAAGCGAGCCGACGTTGAAATCGGTATCGTAGATCGGGAAGGCTCCGGCCACCACGAACGGTACAAAGCCTGGCCTCACCTCGGGTGTGGCCTGGACGGCAAAGCCATCAAACCCAAGATCTCTGTTGTAGACCAGGTCGGTCGGCGTAAAGAACGGATTGTCAAAACGGCCGATGTCGACGACGAAATCTGTCCAGCGGGCATACTTAATGTAGGCACGATCGAGCCAGATGGCATAATTGCTGAAATTGCCGCCGGAGCCTCCGAGCGTTTGATTAAAGGTAACGGGCGCATTGCCGTCGCCGGTGCCGATCTTCAACCCGGCCCAGAAGCCATCCGAAAGGTCGGCGTCCATGCCGAGGCGCGCGCGTAGACGGGCCCGGTAGCGATCCTGGTCGGTATCGTAGGTCGGCCATAGAACCGGGTTACTTAGCGATGTGTCGTATGGACTGCCGGTGTTGATGGCATTGTAGTTCACCGCCGCCTGCGGATCGTTGCCCTTGGGGAAGAAGTCCCACTCGGAGCGAACGCGCACGTCGCCGTAAAAATGGATGCGGGAGGCCCAATCCGGGAACTTGCCCGGCGCGGCCCATCCTTCCTTCTGCGCCTTGGTCATCACCTCGCCTTTGATCTCGTCACGCAGCTCCTTCTTGACCACCTCCGGCACATAGACCACGTGCTTGGTGCCGGGCGGGGATGTCGCGTCGGCCGCATCCTTTGCGGTCTTGTCGGCATCGTCGGCCTTGGCGGCGGCGTCGTGCACCGCCTGGCGCGCCACATAAGCCTCGTCCTCGGCCTGCTTGATCAGCGCCGCACCCTGCTCTTCGGTCAGCACGCCTTGCTGCATCAATATGTTGATGAGGTTGACGTTCGCATTGGGAGACGGCGGCGCTGTGTGAGACACGGTGGGGCGCGCGGCCTTGGCGTTCGTGCCGGGGGTCGCGTCAGAGCTCGCCTTCGTATTGGTCCCGGCGTTTGCGTTAGCGCCCGTGCTGGTACTGGCGCCGGTGTTCGTATTGGTGGCAGCGTTCGAGCTGCCACCATCCTGTTGCGCCATCGCTGGAAAAGCGAGCATCACTCCGCACAGCGCGGCGGCGGCGAACCGCGCCAGCTCTCTCCTCCCCGTCCTGTCGCACGCCATAACCAACTCCCGTTACACCACACTCAACTTGTGCCGTTCACGTCGATCGTTCTTGCGTCGGACTGCGCCTGGGCCTTGGCAGATTCGTTTCAGCTTGGTTTGTGCTCGGTCAGGCGCGTGATAAACGGCATCGGCATATCTTTCGGGGGCGACGGATGCAGCGTCATTCCACCCAGTTGATCGCGAACGGCAGCGTCCAAATCCGCATCTCCCGTGGACGAAGTGAGCTTCACGCGAGTGACACGGCCGGAGGGGTCCGCCCAAAGTAAAATGTCGGCGCGCACTACGGCGCGGCGAGTCTTTTCATTCGCGCGCAGCGCCGCCTCGACCTGCGATATCACTTGGCTGTCGTACCAGCCCCAGCGGCTGCCGCCGCCACCGCCGCCACCAGTACCAAGCACCTTCCCACCCGGCTTGCCGCCGAGGTTGAACGCGTCGCCGGGCCCCTCCCCCTTGGCGTCTAGAGCCAAAGGTCCGGGCGGCGGCTCTTCGGGCTTCTCATCCTGCGGCTTTTCCTCAATTATCTCTTTCTTGATCGGCTCCTCCATCACCTTCTGCTCCGGCGGTGGAGGCGGCGGTGTTGGAGGCGGCGGGGGCGGCGGAGGGGGAGGAAGAATATTGACGACGGTGAGCTGCACCTTGCGCACCGGCTCCTTGGCGCCGCTCAAGAGCATCAACACACCGCCAACCAGCAGGGCCAGCACCAGCGCACCTGAACCGATCGCGAGGAGGAGGCGGCGCAATCGCAAACGGCCGCTCGCTTCCTCTTCGTCTTCGCGGCGCTTCACCATGATCACTTCACCAGCGGCTTGGTCGCGAGGCCAACCTGGGTGATGCTGAGGCGTCCCAAAAGATCGAGGACATCCATCACGTTCTGGTACTGGGTCTGGCTGTCGCCCCGCAGCACCACCGGAAAGTCGGGCGTCACCGCCCGCGCCTGCACCAGCCGCTGCTCGAGCTCGGCGAGCGTCACCGGTATGGTGTCGAGGAATATCTTGCCGTCGTTGGTGACTGTGATCGCCCTGGTGGTCTGCTTGGCAAGACTCGGCGCCGCGCTCGCCTTCGGCAGGTTCACCTTCAAGCCCTGCACGGTCGCGGTGGTCATGATGATGAAGATCACCAGCAGCACGTAAGCGAGGTCGAGCATCGGCGTGATGTTGATGTCGTCATACGGCTTATCTTCGGCCTGGACCTGCATGGCTCACTCCGCCGCGATCTTCTGCTGGTCGCCTGGAAGCGCGTGGTAGGATTCGGCCATGCGAGTGACGAACTCGTCGATGAAGACGTGCATCTCGCTCGTCGTATCCTTGATGCGGGTGATCAGGTAGTTGTAGCCAAACAGCGCCGGGATCGCGACGCCAAGGCCCGCGACGGTCGCGACCAGGGCGGCGGAAATTCCCGGTGCGATCGCGTTGATGTTGACGTCACCGGTTGCGGCGATGGCCGCAAAGGTGATCATGACGCCAACCACGGTGCCGAGCAGGCCGAGGAACGGGCCGCCGGAGATCGCGATGGTCAACATCACCATCAAGCGGTTGAGGCGCTGGGTTTCGCGCACATAGCCGCTGTCCAGCGCGGCGCGGATTGCCTGGATAGATTGCACCGAGAGTGCACGCGGGCGGCCATCGTCGCCGAAGCGGCGGCGGATCTCCTGCATGCCGCGATGAAACAAGCGATTTAGCGATGAATTGCGGATAATCTTGCGGTCCTTCATGCCGAGCCGTGCTGTGGACGTGAGCGGGCCTGGATCGCCCAATCCCGGCAGGCGTTCCTCGCCTTCGTCCAGTAGCAGCAGACCCTCGAAATCGAGGGTCGGATCGCTGAAGTACCGCAGGAACACTGCATTGGCCTTGGCGATCCGGTTCAGATAACGGGCTTTCCCGATCATCACTGTCCAGCTGACGATTGCCATGATGGCCAGCAGCGTGATGACGACCCAGCCGTCGGGGGTGACCGAACGCAAAATGACGCCGAAATAGCCGCTGCTGAACCACCTCGAGTTCTCCTCGTCGACGCTGAACGAGATGAGCTTCGCCTCGTCCGGGCCCTGCCCGATCGCCGCCAGCTTTATGTAACCGGGGGAACGTACGACCTTCGAGATCTCGAGCTCGTCGAGCTCGCCCGTGAATCCGGCCGCAGCCTGTGCCGCAGGAGCGGTAGTCGCGGGGGCGCCGGTCGCCGGCGCGGCGGCGGCATCACCGGCCCCGCCGGTCGGCTGACTGGCGTCGGGGGCCGAAGCAGAAGCAGCCGGCGCGCCTGCCGTATCGGCGCCAACCGATGCTCCTCCCGTCATCGCCGGCAAGCCCGCATCGAGCGTCGCGATCGGGGCGCCGTCGACATACATTATAATGTGACCATCACCCGCCGTCACAGCGAGATGGTGCCAGGCAGCCGCCGAGATCGGCGCCGTGTCGCCGCTCCGCTGCACAGCGCCGGCATTAGCGACCTCAACAAACGGAACGCCGTTATCGAGGCCGATGACAAAGCCGTTCGCACCTTCGTGGCGCGCATAGAGAACGGCGCGTGGCTGGGGCGCCGCCATCTGCACCCACGCGGACCAGGTCAGCGGCCCACCTTCCGGCATAGTCAGGGAGAACGAGCCCGGAAGCATCAGCGTTGTCTGTCCGTCGAAGCGCGCGCCTCCGCCGATGATCGCGGCATCGTCGGAGGGCACGACACTCTGCGCGCTGTTGGCCCAGGCGGATGAATCCTGGGCTGGCGTCCCGCGCTCGGCGAAATGGTAGATGAGCAGCGTGTCAGAGTCGTAGGTGCCCTTGGCATCGGCCGCGGCCGGCGCCTTGAGGTTGCCGTAATAGAGCCAGATCTCCGTCCTGGCTCCGGGCTTCAGGTCCGGAACGCTGACCCACAAGAGCGCCTCGCCCAGCAGCGAATCGAATTTCTCGATGTGGAATTTGAGCGGGGTCTTGTCGTCGGAATTGACGAAGCGCAGATCGCCACCGTCTTCCTTGGCAGCATCGAAGCGGAAGTTGCCGAGATGCAAGCGCACCAGAACCGGCGTCGTACCGATCGGCTCGTTGATGCCGGCGCCCGAGGCTCCGGTGTCGATGGTGATCTTCTTGCGCAGGGTCCACTGGTCGTTCCACCACGCCGCCGCGGGCGCGGGCCACAAAATGATGATGGCGGCGAGCATGAGCAGCGCGCCGGCCGGAAGTCCGCGCCTGAGCGAGCGCAATCGGCTCCTACGGCCCGTTCGCATCAGAATTCACCCCAGAGGCGAAAGCTCACGCGCGGCTGGTTGGCGAGTGTCACTTGCTGGCTGATCAGCGGCACGGCGACCAAGACCATTCCGTTCGAATACTTCATGATCTTGAAGTTCGTCCCCATGCCGAAGCTCGCCAGATCGAACACGCTCTGCTGCTCGGCCAGCGGATCAAAGATCTGCACCCGCCCTATGTCGGCAAAGCAGAACACTCTCCAGTCGTCGACCGGGCTGAATTTCTCAGGCTCGCCCTTAGCAGGATCCTTCACGGTTTGCGTGAAAGCGGGCCCGAAGCTCGGGCTGCGCAGCTCGACCGTTGCGGCGCCGCCGAAATCACCCAAGGTCTCGGATTCGAGATAACCGCGCACCGTATCCAAACCGCCCATGCTGAGCTGCTCGCTCGACACCAGCGGCTGATCGGCTACCTGCCCCTGCGCCTTGAGGAAGAGTTGCGCGCCCTGGGGGAGATCGTAGGTGTATGACAAATCCGAGCGCAAGGTGATGAAGTTCTCCATCGCCTTGAAGCGCTTGTTGTCGAACTCGGTCGGGTCGCTGCCGAAGCCACGCAGGCCGGCCGTAATAGTGGCATTGAGCTGGATCAGCTCCTTATCGCCGCGCCAGACTGCTCCGTAGCTTGCGACCGCCGGAACATACGTGACCGGGGTCGAAAACGAGTCGGAGCCCTGCGCGACGATTTCTCCAAAGTTCTTGTAGTCCACCCCCAGCGACAGTGTTTGGACCAATTGTCCGCTGCTGGGGAGCGAGATCACGCCGCGGGTGCCGACGACGGTGCCGGGACCGACCACATTGGCGCCCCCTATCGTGGCGACCGAGCTCGCCGAGTCCAGCCCGTAGACCAGGATGTTCAGCCAGTCGAGATTAGTCCGCGCCAGGTACGAAATCGAATAAACCTCGGCGTCTTTACGTCGCTCCGGCGCCACCTGATAACTGGCGGTCAACGAATGACCGAGCTGCCAGAGATTGTCGTAGTATGCCGAAGCAGTGAAGCGCAACGCAGTGGTGCTTGGGCTCTGCCGGTTGTTGAGCTCGGCGCTGGCGTGGATCGGCGGCGTATCCTCGACATTGAGATCGACATCGACAGTGCCCGGCGTGGCCCCGGCGCGCAGCGCCGGCGTCACGCGCCGATCAGGCCACTGATTGAGTGCAACGATGTCCTTGGTAACCGCGTCGAAATTCGGCAGCTTACCCTCTTGTAGGGAAGCAGCCTTGCGCTTGATCGTGTCGAGATCAAAGTAACGCGCCCCTTTGACGCGCAGCCGACCGACGCGGTTCTCGGTGACCTTCAAGACGACAAAACCGCGGTTCGTCCTCTGTTGCGGGATTTCGACGCTGACGGTCTGGTAGCCCTTGTCGTGATAGGCCTGCTCGAGCGCGGCGCGCGCCTTCTCCACATCACCGGAAGTACGCTTGGGCCCAAGGAATGGATAAACCGCCTCCTCCACCTCAATCTGAGGCAGCGAATCCGCGCCTTCCACCCTATACTCGTAGATATCGAAAGGCGGGATCGCTTCCTTCGCGGCTGCTTTGCCGGCTTCTGGTTTGGCATCCTTCTTTGCGTTGTCCGGTTTAGCGGTCCCGGTTTTGGCGGGATCCCCGTCCGGCTTGACCACATCGGACCTTTCCGCCTCGCCAGGAGAGTTGCTGCCGCCGTTTTTCGCCTTATCCGAATTGGCTGTATCGCCCACCGGATTCACGCTGTCGCCAGTCGAAACCTCTCGCGCCGCCTGGCTGTTGGGCGTCGCGACCGCCGGCGCCGTGCCCGCAACCAGGAGAGTGAGCAGAGCGACCCCTATAAACATCGGGCGTGCATTGTTGCGTCCGCGCCGCACTTGCGGATTTGCGATCGCCCCATTCGCGAGCGAACCGCCTCGCAAGACCACCCGGCTGCCAACTCGGCTATTAATGATGACCAGGTTCACTCGCTCCTCGATTCTGTCGCTGTAACCGCAATCTCTCGCGCCAGCGCTCGCAAGAGACTGCGAATATCGCGGGCAAGCGAGTGAGCTCCCGCCAGTCCCCATTCCCCCTTCCGATCGGCTGCGCCCGGGTTGATCGCTCGCACCGAGGATGCCGACCCGGCGACCCGCTCTCGCGCATCATCTCCCACAGACCACAGCCACACGCGTACGCTCCGCCTGCTGTCGCAGGCGTGCCAGGCCTAATTAGATGAACCCAAAGCCGCCCGCCGCAAGCCGCGCTCGACTATTCGAACGTCTGAAACTTGCTCCGAACGCCCCAAAAAGCGCCGTCCCGAGGCAAAACCATTAGCAATCCAATATGAAGGATTAATGTCGTCTTCGAACAGATACAGAAAGCAAAACCCTTAGAGGGGGCAGTTTCAAACATTCGCGCTTCAATGAAACACCGGTGTTGCAATGCGATCGGTCATTTCCCGCAATTGCGTATTCAATGCATCGAGATTGATCGCACCCGGACCACGCGCAAGCTGCAGCCGCGCGCGCCCGCCGGCGACAGAAGGCTGCCCAAAAGTGGGCGTCGGCACGATCCCGGTGACCGGATATCCGTGGGCTGCAAGATGGGCGCGAACCCTGGTGCAATAATCGACTGAACGGAACGAGAACCGCGTCTCGCCGTGACCGGCACGATATTTCATTGTGGTGGTGCAGATATCTTGTCCGGCCAATCGCCACGCCGCAGCGAGATACATGACACCATAATGAATGTTGGTCTCCGGAACAGCCAGCTCGGCCGGGCTTCCGGTGAAGCCAAGCAGAGCGGCAGTGGATGGCATCACCTGCATGAGCCCCACTTCGCCGTCCACGCCCTGAGTATTGGGATTGTAGCTGCTTTCGACCGCCATGATGGCATCGACCAATTCGGGCGGGATGCCAAGGGCCGCCGCCTCGCGCTCAACGATTGCCCGATAGGAGGCACCGTCGCCATGCGGGGCGGAGCCGCCGGTCGTGATCGGCCTGGCAGTGCGTTGCGGCGTGAACACGCTAGGCGGAGGCAAATCGATAGGCCTGGGCGGCTGAGCAACAACCGCCATTGTAGTCGTCCAACCCTGCTCGGCCGGCTCATCATCAACCATCGCCGACGTGGTTGCCGGTTTTTCCGCCGTATCAGAGCCGCCGGCGATCCCGGGGCCGGCGCCTAACGCCAGCGAAAGCCCCAAGATCGGGATGAAGCATCGAATTCGCATGCCGGAGCGTCGATGAGCCGGCGCCTGTGCGTGCGACACGGAAAACATGTAGCCGATGGGCAGCATCAGTGGTGGGGAGGAGCCGCAAAGTTTGGTTGCGGGGGCCGGAATGGGACAACCGATCGTCCATAGTTCGGACCATACTGCTGCTTGATTGCAGCTTCATTGACATTCCCGACTTGCACGTCCGGTGAGCGCGCAGTAAGCGGCGGCCGATTGACCGAGGGGTTTAGCCGGTCGACTTCCCGCTCAAGCTGCTGATTGAGACAGTCGAATGCGCGATCCCCGCCGATCTCAACTTCCACACACTGCTGAGCATTCGACGCCGGCCGCTGTCCGCCGATGATGGCATCATTGGACCCTGCCGACCGTTTGTCGGCTTGTGCGTTCGATTGGGCGGCCGCCGATCTCGGGAAGGCCGCCAGCTCGAAGCTGAAAAAGATAACAGCGCTCAACGCGCACAAGGCCGGAAATCTCCAACTCTTGATGACTCCAAACCTGCCTGGCATGAAACCTCCGGTCCCAAGACTATGCGCTCAAGCAACCGTTCTCAGCTAATAGAATAATCATAAATCTTCCGTTTCGGCTGGCTGCAAACACTTCATCTCGGATAGCTCAACGATTGTTTCCAATCTATTGTTCTGGCTTGGACTTGTTTTTATCGTTCTGATCGTTCTGGTCAGACGAGGGTTGGTCCTGGCCGCTATCGCCTGCCCCTCCATGGCCCAGCACCTCAAAGATGATGATCGAGTCCGGGCCTTGAGCACCGACCGAATTGGTGGGCAGCTCGGTGGTCTTGGCGGCGGTACCGGCAGTGCTCGATGCTGCAGTGAGTGCACCGACGTTGGGCGCCGAAACAGTCGGGACGCCGGTCGAGCTCCCGCCGATCTGAATGTTACTGGCGTTGAGGACCGTGGGCGCCACCAGCACGATATTGCCTGAGACCCGGATGCCGGCGTCGCCGGCGTCGATGGTGCCGTGCGGCGCCAGCAGGTAGAGGTTGGAGGTGGCTGCCTCGCTCGAGCTCTTCAGCACGCCAATTCCCGCACCGGTCACCAGCCCGGTAAGGTCGATCGACTGATACGCGTCACCGTTATAGATGACATCGAGCGGCGGCAACGAAAGCGTGGTCCTGGCGCCGCGGCCAGCATCGAGGTCACCGTTCGAGCTCCACATCAGGATGTCGCCGCCCTGCTCAGTGAAAACGCGACTCGAGTTCACCAACACGCTCCCGTCCGTGAACGTGTCGACCGCCCCGCCGGCGAGCGTGAGGATGCCGAGGTTGTTGAGCTTGAGGTTGGTGTTCGGCTCGGTAGCAAGCGAGCCGACCAGAACATTTCCACCCGGCGCGAAAAGCGAGATGCCCCCGCCCTGATCCGTCTGGATGGTTGCATGCAGCAGGTTGATGTCGCCGGTCTGGACGAGCGTGGATGCACCATTAGTACCGCCGTTAAGCGCGTTCGCGGTGTAGCCATAGCTCGCCGGGAACAGGGTGTTCACCATCTGATAGCCGACTTGGTTCTTCTGGAAGGAGCTGCTGGTCGAGATGCCGACGCTCTTGAGCTCGTCCATGAAGACTTGATCGACGAATACTTCCTGTAGCGTAGCGGGCAATTTGTTGAACGCCGCCCACGCGTCATCCAGACCGCTGGTTGCTATGCCGATGCCCGCCAGGAAGGTCTCGAGCTCGGGAAGGTAATTATGCGGCACGTTCGCCGCATTGGCCGGATCGATGTAGGTGCTGATCACTGCCGCATAATCGATCCCATTGGCGACGCCGGCCAGCGCAATGATGCTGGCTCCGGTGGACGGCAGGAGGCTGTTGCGCTTTTCCGCGGGTGTCGGGTTCGACGCCGTCGGCGCCTTATAGGGGCCGAGCAGAGCCGGATCATACATGCCGATTGACGCGGTGATGAAGAATTGGTTGCCGACCGGAACCGCGCTGGCATTGCCGACCGAGGTGATGCCTTCCTGCACGGTCGCGAGCTTGGTGGTGTCGAAGGCCGCAGGCAGGAACGGACCGATATCGTGTCCGGCTTGAACCACGAAATAGCCGGGACCGGCAACCGCCAATCCGCCGAGATTGTGCTGGCCGGTGTAGTAGATATCGCGGCCGGCCTCGATCGTGCTCACGTCAATCGTCGCGATGTTCTCAACCGTCACGTTGAGGTCGACAATGTCCAGCCCCGCAGAGATGGTTGCGGGGCGGTTGATCTGAATGTCCCCGGCGCCGGTGATCGTGCCGGTGATCGCGTAAATCCTGGAATCTTGGGTGTTTACCTGTTGCGCCAGGACCGGTGCGCTCGACGAGCCATCGAACCCATCATTGGGCTGGAACGGATTGAAAGCAGCGTCAAGCAGCGCCGGGCCGGCGGAATAGATCGGGTAAGGAGTCGTGCTTTGTGCCGGGAGCCCACCGGTCAGATCAATGCTGCCTTCCGCCAGCAGCTCGAATGTTCCATCGGGTGACCCGCTCAGCACGATTCCGGGGGTCTTGCCAAGTGTGAGCCCGGTGGTCGTCAGGTTGCCGCTGAGCGCCACCGCGTCGAAGCTCGCCGGATAGATCGTCGGGGTGCCGTTATAGATGCTGGCGGTCGGGCTGCTGCTGATGTTGAGGTTGCCGGCGATCGCGAGCAGGCTTACGGCGCTGGTTTGACCGTAGGTGTCCATGTAGAGCGACGTGCTGCCGGATGGATTGGTAGGATCAGCCAGGCTCGGCGTCTGCGCGTGCAGTTCGGCCGGGTTGATGACGCCGCCGATCGCGATCGATCCGCCAGCGGTCATCTGGATCTGCCCGGAGTCAACAGCAAGCACGGGCACGTCGGGCACCGCGCCGGACTTTGTGGTCAGCGTTCCATTGGGGCCGACGGAACCGCGCACCACAATGTTGGCACTGCCCGAGCCCTCATAGAACGAGCCGCCAAGCAGATTGCGCCCGACCTGGACCGTCATGTCGCCACTGCCGTAAACGTGCGGGACCGGCGTGCTGGTCGAGGTCAGGCCCCCGCTCACCCGGCCGGTGGTCGGCAAGGAAATCGAGACATCGATCATATCACGGCCGGCGATGGCGCGCACATTGCCGCCGGCGCTGAGCATGCCCTGCTGGAAGCTGCCAAACTGGATCCACCACGCCGACTGTGAGGCGATATTCGGCCCGAACGGATCGAACACGCCTGCTCCCAGCAAGCCGACGGAAGCTCCCTGGATGATCTGCGCCAGGCCGGCATCGGACAACAGCCACGGAGCGAAGAACTGACGCGTGGACTGGCCGGTACCTTGACCGTTTACAGTGGGATTGCCGACACCGACGATATCGCGCTGGGCCACGATATCGATATCGCCGGCCATCTCCGGGAATGCGGCCGCAGTCGGGGGGCCGAACACCTGGACTAAGCCCGAGTTGCCATACATGAGCAATTGGGGCTCCAGGAATCCGTCCGGATTGGTGGGACTGACGACGATCCCGGTTGGGGTCGTCGTGGCCTGGTAGCCGGCGTCCGGCAATTTCGGCGTGTTGATGCCGGCCGTATAGATCACTCCCGGAGCTGTTCGATCCTGCAGCCAGACGTCTTGCGCAGCCGCAATGCTGATATTGGCGGTCCCAGTGCGCACCATGGTCGACAAGAAGACCGTGGCGGAGCCGTTCGGATACAGCGTCTGGCTATAGGAAGTATGATTGGCGAGTATCACGTCGCCGGCGCCGGCGAAAAATCCGCTCGCGAGGGCCGAAGGAGACATCATTGCGTTCGGGTTCGCGCTGGTGGCGCTGGCCCCGGCAGTGAAGCGATAGGACCAAGAGCCCGGATCGGTGATTGTGCTGACCGTGGCATTGTTGGTCCCGCAGCTCGCGGTGCAAACATTCAAGGTGCTCGGAAAGAGGTCGGCGGCGGCGAGCGCCTGAGAGGTCGGGCTTACCCCATTCGCTGCCGGATTATATGGGGCGACCGGAACTGGTTGCAGGCCCGGCTGAAAGCTGGTCAGCGCGGTATTGAACGTATTGAGATCATAGAGATAAGAGTTCAGACTTGTTCCATCTATCCCACGGGCCTGCGTCGCGGCCGCACGCAAATAGCTCGCGACATTGTTGATGTAGGTCGGGTTCGTATAATCATGGAACTGGTAGAAGCCGTCCGAGATCGAAGCGTCGAAAATGATATTGCCCCCGGCCCGCAGGGTGAGGGCGCCAGGCACGACCTGGACAGGCAGGTTTCCGAACTGCTCGACCAGGCGATAGTTGAAACTCACATAGCTGTTGCTGCCGTAGGTGCCGTCGCCGGCCAAGTTGCCGGCCGCACCCGCAGCCAGATTCCAGTTGCTGGCAATCGTGATGTTGCCATTATTAACCTGCGGATCAGTGTTGACGAGCTCGACCCCCGGCTGGAGCTGGAGCACCCCCGCGCCCAACTTCTCCGCAAGCGGCGTCAGCTTGGTGATGGCATCGTTGAAGCCAAAGCTCACGTTCCCCACCAACGTGCCCTGCACAAAGGACTGCAGCGTGGAGTTGAAGAAGAGATAGCTTGAGAGATCTCCTGTCGTGTTACCGGGATCGATGATGCCGTCCCAGCCCGCACAAGTGTTGCAGGCCGGTAACCCAGGGTAGCCGATGCTGCCATCAGTGGAGATCGTCACGTAGTCTTCCACCGTTACCGATCGCGCACCGGTGATGGTCACATTCGGCGCGCCCGTGGCCAGCGAGCCCGCGATAAGAACGCGAACATCGCCGCTGCCGGGTACGGTGGCTCCGGGGATCAGGGGGGCGCGCAACAGAACGGTGCCGCCACTCAGTCCTCCTTCGGTGCCGCCCGAAACATCGATGACCCCGCCTTGCAGGTCGACATAACCGGTCGCGTTGGTGCCGATGCCCAGCGTGACATCGCCACCGCGCTTGTCGGCGTGGGTCGTGGACGCATCGATCACCCCGGCACTGGAAAGGACAACCGCATTGGCCCCATAAAGCGCGACCGTGCCGCCAGCCTCGCCAGAGCCGTTCGCCGTCGTGCCGGCGTAGCCGCGCGCATCAATGAGGCCCGCGATCGTCACCTGCCCATTGCCCGAGCTTTGGTCGTCGGCGGTGAGCGTGATGCTGTTGGCCTTCAAGGTGTGGCCTTGCGACAGGGCCAGATTTCCCTGCAGCGTGTGGATATCGATCGTGCCTAAGAACCCGCCGGCTAGAAGCTGATCTGCCAAGGGATCGAGCCCAATTGCGCCCGCGGTATCGAGCTTGAAGGAGCCGCCGAGACCCGCCGCGCCCTGCGCTTGGATCGTTCCGTTCAACTGCGCGCTGCCGCCCGCCGACACGTCGAGCTCGCCCCCGTAGCCGAGGCCGCCGGAGGGTTGCGACAGGTCGATGATGCTGCTCGATGCAGTGATCACGTTGCCCGTATCGGCCTGCAACACGACCTTGCCGCCCGCCACAAACGTATCCACGTCGCGCAAGCTGACCTTATAGCCGCCGGCCTCGACGAAAGCGTCGGCGCCCAGCATCAGGCCACAGCTGCCGGTTGCATCAAGGGAGAGCGTTCCGGCCTGGGCCTGGATCGTGCCGTTATCGAAGATGCTGCCGGCCGTGATCCCTAGGCTGCCGCCGATCTGGCTGCTCGCCGTGGGGACAGTTCGGCTCCCCGAAGGAGTATTTATTGTCACGTTGCCGAGCGTGGAGAGAACGAATTGCGATCCGGCACCGCTCGATGTCGCACCGCCCACTAGGATGTCGGGGGTGCTCAGGGAAACGTTGACCGCAGCACCGCCCGCTCCAAACGTGAGTCCGCCGGAATTTTGCACGAAGATCTGCTTGGCGGCACTCCAGTTCACTTGAGAGAACCCGCCTATGGTCTGGCTCCCGCCCCCAAGGTCGATCTCAGCGGCGCCGACCTGGAAAGTGCCACCGGCAGAAGCTGTGCTCGGAGTTCCCGCGTTGGCGGCTCCACTGTTAACGAGGGTTAGCGTGCCTCCGCCCAAGGCGAGCGCAACGTCGCCGCCGGTTCCGTTGATCGAGCCGGCGTCGAGTGTCAGATGCTGGAAACCCGCGCCGGGGTCAAAATTGACCGGGCCATAGAACGTGATCCCGCCCGTCAATGCCTTGAGCGACACGCCTTCCGCAGTCGCCAATTGCGCGAGGCTGGCGCTCGACAACGAAACGCTGTCAGTCGAGCTTGCGCCGATACCGATTGTGTTGGCCGTAAGGTTGATCTGCTTGGCGTTGATGGTGGCCGCAGGATCGATCGCGATGGCGTTATTTTGCGCGGTCGCCTGCACCGTCATGACCTGCGTGGAGATGGTCGCGCTGGCCGCGATGGAGACGGTGCCGCCGCTCGACCCGGGCAGGTTCAGGCTGCCGATCACGGGATTGCCGTTGAAGTTCTGGAAATTGATGGTCAAGCTCGGAGCTGAGCCGCCAGTCGGTCCGCTTATCTTGAGATTCGGATCAGTCGTGGCAACGAACAGCGCCCCGCCACTGGCACTCGTCGGATACGCCAGCGGCGTCGAAGGCGTGCCGAATGTGCCGGGATTGATTAGCGAGCCGTTTTGATAAATCGGCAGCGTCAGCACGTTGGCACCATTGATCACGGTGCCGGTGGAGTCGAGTGTTCCTCCCAACTCGGCCGCAATGGCTTGGGCTGCAGCTCTGCTATTCGACACGCCCTGACTGGGGAAGAAGTAATTGCGAGCGAACGTGCTCTGTAATTGGCCCGTGGTTTCGATAATGCTTCCGGACTTGATCGTCACCGCGCCGGTTCCCGCATCCGTCGCGATCAAAGCCTGGATTTGAAAATTACTTCCTCCGTTCGATACGTTGGTCGCGCTCGTCTGCAAGCCCGTGGTCGCTGGTTGCGCCACCAAGAGGATCTCGGGCCCGGTGAAAGCCACGCCCTCAGTGTCGACCACAACGCTGGTGGCCGTAGGGGTGATCAGGGTGCCGCTGCCGTTGCTTTGATCGGTGCGCAGGCCGCCGATCAGCACGCTCTCGAAGCCGAAACTATCGAGCTGGCTGACATCGATCCCGATATAGCCGCTCGGAACCAGGCCGTTTGCCAGCTGCTGGCTGCTCACGACGTCGAGCGCATTGCCGGAAATATCCAGCTGTCCGCCGCGGCCGCCGGACGCAGGCTGCGTCAATGCCGTGCCGGCAAGCACGATGGCCTGCTGGGCAACCACCGCAAGCCGCCCGGCGTCCATGGGCAGGGAAGGAACACTGATATTCTTTTGCTGCGCCTGCTGGGCGAAATAGCTATTGGCCGAGCTATAGGAATATTGGCTGTAGCTGCTCCACACCGGCGTCGTGCGCACCTCGAACAGCTCGCTGCCCGACGTGCGCGTCTGCGGCAATGTCGACTGCGTGTAGTAACCGGAAATGTACGTCCCGCGGTCCGGCAGCGTGGTCCCGGAGGCGATGTTGCGGCCGAGATTGCTCCCGCCGTCGACGAGCCACAGTGCCCCGGGAAGTGTCGCATAGTGGCCCGAATAAAGCGTGTAATATCCGGCTGCGATGCCGTTGCCGCCGGAAAGGTAAATTTGCGTTCCGGCGAGCGGATAGGCATCGCCCGCAGAGCTCGCCCCCTTCGCCGTCGTCATGTTGATATCGAACGCACCGACCGGATCAGCGCTCGAAGGCAATAGCGCATAAACGGTTTGCCCGGCCGGGGTGGTGTCGAGCACATCGCGCGACCCGCCCTTGCCGGCGATGAACTCCATCGCCTGCAAGTCACCGCCGCCGCTTACATCGACGGTTGAACCGGCCGCGACGTCGACGTTAACCCCGTTGAGAACCAGCGACTTGGCCGAAGGCGCCGTCAGCGGCTGCGCATCGTTGTTGTAGAACCAGTTGATGCCATCCTCAGTCTGGCCGAACGGCATCAGCGCGTTGCCCAGCGAGACGGAGGTGAGGCTGCCGGCGCCGAGTGTGACCTGCTGAGTCCCGCTGCCGCCAAGCGTGATCTGGCCGAGCGGCGCAAACAGATTGCCGTCCTGCTGGATCACCGCAGCCGACACCGTAATACTGCCGCCCGCCGAAAGAGGAACGTTCGTGCTCGCGCCCGCCGGCGCTTCGAAGCTCACGCTGCCCGGCGTCTCGATTGTGAAATTGACGGCCGAAACCGGATAGATCCGCTGCGCCGACAGAACGAGATTGCCGGCGGATTCCAACATGCCGGGAAAAACCGATTGATTGACGATCGTCGGGTTGAACGCCGATAGCTGGAATCCATTCTCGCCCTTCGGGGTGCTGAGACGAATGTCCCCGCTGCTGATCAAGCTCGCCTGCGCGAACCCCGAGAAGGACGCGCTCTCGATATCGATTGTCTGCGCCGTGACGGTTAGGCTGCTGGGACCAGGTGCGGGCGCCGAAAGCCCGAGCGTCCCGCTCCCTCGCGGGTCATAGGAGGACGTAAGATCGACGTAGGGTGCAGACAAAGTCACCGTGTAAGGTGCGGACGCCGCGATCGGGCCGTTGGAGTTGAACCCGTCGACCGAGGTGATCGTGCTGGCCGCGATCTGCAGCCGATCAGCAATGTTCAAGGCGACATTGCCGACAACATAGAAATTTGTGAGCTGCGGTGCAGTGACCCCGTATGTGTTGTCGGACAAGTCGGTGAAAATTCGGTTGGCGCCGCCGCTCGCGCTGCCTGCGTAGAGAAACACATTGTAGAACGGCGTGAGGCGATCAACCGCCACGACGTCCAGGCCGGCGAAAAAGCCCAGTTGACCAAGCGCGGTTGCCAATTCGCTCGGTGTCGTCGGCGCGGCAATCGGGGCCAGCGAGCTGGTCACGATATCCGAGGTCTGCAACAGCGCTATCGTGGAGCCGCCGAGCATGAGGGTTCCGCCATTCGCGCGCGCATCGACCGCGCTCGCCCGGAACTCTCCGCCCCATAGGAAAGCGCCCGTATTAATGCGGACAGTCCCCGCATCGGACCAGGACGGGACCGCCACGGTCGCGGCGCTGCTCTGAGTGTTCGTGTTCAGCGCTTGGATTGTTGCCGCGGCGCCTGAAACATCCAGCACCGCCCCGCTTTGAGCAATGACGGAAGACGCCAGCCCGGGGTTGTCGATTGTCGAGGCGGACGAGGCTGAATCGATCGTGAAGGTGCCGCCAGACAGCAATGTCCCGCTGGTAGCGGGCCCTCCCGGGTCCCCGAAGCGCGAATTGGCAATGAGGGTCCCGGAGAGATCAACCAGCGCCTGCGGACCGAGCCAAGTGTTGCTGGAATTGATCGTGACCGCGCCGCCGTGGTCGATGATCGTGCCAAGCAAGAGGACATCCTGCGCCGCATTCGCCGCGTTATTGTTGGCGTAGCTTGGAACTCCGACCAGTGAGATCTGCGCCCGCGGATCGGCCGCGATTGACGATGCGGCGTCGAGCAGAATGGTAGCCGATTTGAGTGTGAGGTTGACGGGTGCGCGCTCATCGTTGGGCAGCGTCACCAACGGCGCGATGCTGGCGATGTTCGTACCGGTCGGCACCGCACCATAATCGGCAATGCCTGAGAGGTTCTGCTGCTGCAGGGTCAGGTTCACACCGGCCGCGAGCGTGATCTGCACCGGGTCGCCGAAACCGTCCGGCGTCGATTCGATCGTGAAGCTGCCAAAGCCGCCATCATGGAATAGTGAAACAGGCAGCTGCGTTCCGCTGCCGGCCGCTATCGGTTGCCCGCCGATCTGGATCAGGTTCGGCGCAGCGATAGTCAGGCTGCCGCCGCTCTGGAACCCAAAGCTGCGTAGGCTTCCGTCAAGTTCGATGTGAGCTACCGTGCCACCCGAGGGGCTGTACGGCGCCCCACCATTCCCCTGGGGATCGAAGTTCTTGCCCTGATAAAGCGCGAGGGAAATGCTTCCTCCGCGGCCCGCCATGACATCCGGCGTGACGGTCTTGGGTGCGCCTAGCGGGGAAATATACCCGCCGCTCGATGCATCAAGCACGCTCCCTGTTGCCAGCAGTATGCTCCCTGTCGTGTCTGGGCTGTTAGCCGCAATATTGGCGCTGCTGTTGTCGGTCGCGATGGAGATACTGCCGCCATTGATGTAGCCAGGTCCCAGCGCTTGATTGCCGACCGCGCCGGTGTCGTTGACCCAGCGTCCACTGACGTCGAGCGTACCCTCCACGAAAACGTCGGAGGCGCCTGACTGTGTAATGGATGGAACAAACAACGGATTGGCTTGAAAGCTGTGGCGATCCGTCACCAGCGAGATCTGCCCGCCGTGGGCGGTCACCGAGCCCGCAATATCGATCGCGCCGCCCACGTCGACTGAGAAGCGCCCGCCAGCCGCGAGGTTCAGGTTGCTGCCCGACTGCACCACCAGGTCATTCGCCGAAACGGCGAGCGCGCTCAGCCCATAACCGGAGAGCTGGTCAGCTGAGAGGAGTGTCTGGAAGGCGCTTTGCGCCGTGAAATTGCCCGAAGGTCCGGGCGCCGGGCTCGACGGCGGGCTCAGGATCGTGTCGGGGGTGAAATCAGCCGCCAGCGGGGCTGTGCCGGCCGTCCCGATCACCACCGAGGATGGCGTGGTGAGCGAAAGGTACCCCTGCGAAGGAAGTTGGTTGTTGCTCGTCTGCTCGGGCGCGATGCCATTCGAGCCGGCGGGCGCGATTCCAGCCGCGAGCTGGCGCTCTCCGGCGACCGCGCCAAACAGCATGGTGCCGTCCATCACTGGATTGACGGTCGTGATCGAGATGCCGCCGGCGTCATGGCCTTCCGTGTAGCCCGGCTGGAAGGTTTCGGTGAAATTGCTCCAGCTCTCGGTGACGCCCCAATGGGAGTGGTCGACGGCAAACGAGCCGGCAATGCCCACATAGGTGATGTTGGGATCGGCATCGGCCATGCTGTAGAGATGGCCGTTGCTTCCGATCAGCCTGGTGGTCGGCACCATGCCGGGCAGGAACTGCACGCTGCCGCCGGCCACGTTGATCACCGAGCCAGCCTGCAGCACGACATCATTGCCTGCAGCGTTTCCGGAGGTGTCGGTTCTGAGGCTCACCGACCCGCCGATAGTCATCAATTGGCTGATGCTCTGAGGGACGTTGTCCACAAAGCCGCTCGCGTCGGCGACTGGCGTGCCGACCCAGGTCGTGCCGTCGGCGCGCGTGCCGGAATCGCGAATGTCGATCCACAAGGTCTGACCGAACAGCGGGCCACCGCGCTGCAGCGGCATATCGGCAAACTCCGTGCCGCGGGGCTGGAAGGAAATGAAGTTGTAGGTCGCCGGAAGCTGCACATCCTGCAGGCCGGAGACGTCGATCGTGGCCCCCGGCTCCAGCAGGACGCGCTGCGGGAGCGCAGGCCCAGTCGTCGCTGCCACATCCAGAAAAGTGCCAACGCCGGTGCCGGACAGCCCACTCGAATTGGTGACGGCGTTCAGCGATACCGAGGCCGAAGGAGCAGAGATGAGCGCGCCCGATCCAAGCGTGACCCTTTGCTGCCCGCTCATCTCGACATAAGCAGGATTGAAGCTTTGCGAGGTGCTGCTGCCGGTCGCTCCACTGCCGTTGGCGAGCGGCAAGGTGTCGCCGTTCTCATCCGGCAGGATGCTGATGGTGCCTTCCATGTCGACGCTGGTGGCGGCGTCGAGCAGGATCATGCTGTTGCGGGTGATGCTGGTATCGGCCGAGATCACACCCTGCGGGCCGATATTGATCATGTCGCCGTTCATCACGACGATACCGCGCGGGGTCTCGATCAGGCCGTCGTTGGTGACCTGACCGGTGCCTTGAATGTACCCGCCTATGGGGATCCCGCCCTGGACGGTGTAGGTTTGCGCATATTGCTGAATCTGAAAGCCGATGCCGCGGAATCCATTTCCTGACAAGACGGCATTCGGGAAGCTCGCTGCCGCGTAGTCGGCGGGCAGAAGCGTGATGGCCTGCGCGGCCACCATCGCGACCTGGCCGGCCGGCGACGAAAGATCGCCGGAATTTGTGACATTGGCGCCGAACAGGCCGATCAAGCCCGGCGAATCCGGGCTGATCACGCTGGTGGTGATCGACGCGCCTGCTTGCACGACGATGCCGGTCGCGTCCGGCTTGTCGGTCAGGCCGCCTGTCGTGGAAAAGCTCTGGGTCAGGCTCGTTTGCCCGCTCAAGCTGGTGGCGGCGCTGCCGATGCCGGTGTTCAGGAAGAAGCTGTCGCGCTGCGACTGCGTCATGCCGAGCGTGCCGACATCGAGGTCGGAGGCGATCAGGGTGTGAACATTGACCTGGGAGCCGCCACCGAAAATGATGCCGTTGTGGTTGATGATGTAGACGCCGCCGATCGCATTGATCTGTCCGAAAATCTGGCTTGGCGCCGCGTTCGGATCAGTGACCCGGTTGAGCACGATCCAGTCGGACGCCGCTTGATTGAAATTGACCGTTGTATTGGAGCCGACATTGAACGTCGTCCAGTTGATGATCGCCTTCTGCTGAAATTGATTGATGTTGACCGTGGCGTGACCGTTCGCATCGGTCTCAGTCGGCGCTTGCACGCCGACAAGGCTCTGCGAGGTGTCCAGCTGCAGCCCGCCGGCTTGAAGGCCGTTGGGGACCATGGAACCCGCCTTGGCAGCAAGCGCTTGCGCGGCCTGCTGAGCGGTCCTCGCGGCCAGTAGCGCTGCTGCAGACTGGGCGAGCGAGGCGGCGGACTGCCTTCCTGCGATCGAGGCTTGGCTGTTCTGGTTCAACAGCGCCGTCATTGCGGCTGCGGTCGGGGCCACACTGCCACTCATTATATTACGCGCCTGCACCGGGCTCCCCGCCAGAAACAGGGCGGAAACGCTCACGCCGCCAAGCATGATGCTGGCCAGGGATCGATGCCTTGCATGATCCCGCAGACGGATCTGTTCCATTTTTGTCCGTTTGGTTCGCAGTTGCATTCGGGGCGCGGCCAAGCCGGGCGCGCGCAATTCGCCCTGTCTCCGGGCGCCTTAATGCTTACCAATTGTTTACTGACAGCAGTGTGTCAGGCTTGTATCAGCAGCCGAAGGCTGGGGAGGGCCCGCCGCTGACAAGCGTGCTCAGACATCCGCTGAGTGCAGAGCCCGATCATCGCATTAACCAGAGAGAGTCCGCCGCCGGCTCAGTGTCCGCGCCGCCTATCCATCAATGAGTTATCCACTCCTCCGATTGGGAAGACCGGAGCCGGAAAAGCAGCTGGTGCCGCTGCGCGGGCTGCCGACAGGCTTTCATTGGCGATGGGCAAAGCCAATGGAGCGTTGACTGGGGGAGCGGAAGGCGGCGCGGCTGAAGATTTATCACCCGCCTCCTCCACAAGGTTGGCCTGCGGCTTGAGTGGCTGCGGCGTGCTTGCCGGCGCCGACTGGAGGGTTGGCAGTGTCGGCTTGCTCAGGTCGGGCCGCGGTAATTTCAGGACCGCAATCTGAAACCCCTTCTGCAGCGTAGCCTCGCGCCGTCGCACCTCACGCAGGACCCAGCCATTGTGTGCCTCACCGGTCTTGAGGCGCAGCACGGCGCTGCCATTGGCGGGATCGAGGAAGAGGCCGATCCCCTCGGCGCCGGCCGCTATGGTGCCAACCAACGACAAGCGAGGCGTCTCGGGCTCTGCCGGCTTTGGCGGAGGCGGCGGCGCCGAGACCGGTTGATAGGCCACCACAGGCGGCGGCGGACGTCGGGTGGGCGCAAACAGCGGACGCTCCCGCGTTGCCGACAGGCTTCGGACCGGAATGGCCCAAAGTGGATTGCCGCTCGGAACGCTTTCGGTGAGCACGGGTGAGCGCGCAGGCGCAGATGACGGCATGGTCCCAACGCGTCCGGAGCCCTGTGCCTCGTCATGTGGGACGACCTCAATCGGCGGCGTCGCCCCCAACGCAGCAGCGGCGGCGGACAGCAACCCGAATGCCAGAACGACTGCTTTCCGTGTCATCACATCGGCACCCCGTCGCGCACCCTATTTGGCGCCTTGCCATTGGCCCGAGATCGAGAGCAGAAGACGCAGCTTGCCGCCCGGTGCGTTGGCCGTGCCGGAGGGCGCCTGCACGATCAGTTGATCCACAAACAGGAATGGCATTCCGGCCTCGAGATCATAGAGCAAAGGCTGCAGCGAGGCCGCCTCGATTTCGCAGCTCGCCGTGGCGGTAACGAACCCGGCCTTCGCTTGATCGCCCTTAAGATCAATCTGCGACGACAAGAGGTTGCCACCAACCCGGGAGATCGCGCCGGCCATGCGTTGGAGCAAGGCCGCCCCCGCAACCGTGACCGTCGCGCCCTCGAGGAACGGCGAGCCACTCGGCGCCGCGGCAAGTGATCCGGATCGAACCGGGCCGCGCCCCTCAAGCTGCGCGAGCAGGTCGGCAGCGGCGGCGGCCTGATTGTGGCGATCCACGAGATCCAGCAGCGTGGTGACCGCGGTCGACAGGAAAACAAGGACGATGGCTGCGTACAGCGCGACGGCCGCAAGCGGGAAGCGGGCGAGGATTTTTTCGATATGGGCGATGGGAATCATGTGCCGATCGCGAAGTGCGGCCGGATATGGGCCTCGATGTGGAAGCGCTCGCCGGGATCGGTAGCGGCGCGCGTGGTCGGTGCAAAGAAGGTGGCGCGCGTGAAATGCGGTGATTTCTCCAAAATCTCGATCAGTGCCGGCGCATCCTGGGTGATACCCACAATCTGCAGCTTGTCACCGTCGATGTGCAGCTCAGTCGCATAAGTATTGTCCGGGAGGATCGCGGACAGCTCCTCGAGCACCATCACGCTCGCCGGCGTGGATTGCTTCCGCTTCGCCAGCAGCGCAAAGCCTGAATCGCCCTCTTGGCCGGCGCGGATCGCGGCACGGCGCGTGGCGATGCGGTGCTGGATGTCCTGGGTTTGCTGGTCGTAATAGTCGTCGAGAAATCCGGAAGCGACGAGCGACGCCGTTGCGGCGAGGCCGGTTGCCACAAACAGGCCGAGCAATATCATGCGAACACGCCTGAGCTCGATCGCGCTGTGGGCGCTCTGCTCGAGCAGGGTCACGCGAGCGGGCTCCGCACCGGGCGTGGTCGTCGATACCGCGATGCTGGCGGCGCCGAGACCCGCGACCGCGCGCACGAGCGGCATCACCATGGCACGCGCGGTCGCCACCACCGTGAGCGCGATGCGTTCATTGAGAGCGTCGCTCGGGCTGGTCCAATGATAGACGGCCTCGGCCGCATTCCATGGTGTCAGCCGATCGATCTGCGAACGGACGATGCCCTCCAGGAATTCGCCGGCGCGCTTCGGCAGCTCGAGCGGACGAAAGAGGAAGCTCGAGGCTGGCAGCACAATCTCGGCCCGGCTGCCGCGAAACAGGGCCGACCATTCGGGCGGCAACGGATCCGCCGCAGCCTCGCCCACAATGCGCAGTCGGTACGGCGACAGCTGCGCGGGCGTGGCCCTCCCCTTGCGATTGCCCTTCCCGGCCCTGCGCCAATCCCCGCCCTGCTGCAGCAACCTAACCGTGAACCCGTCCTCATCCTGAACAAGTTGCAACTGCGATCGCGACTTGAGGCGCTCCGACAGGGAACCTAGTGTCTGGGCGACCGACTCCATCCAGAGAGCAAAGGCGGTCGCAATGTCGTTCAAGCCGCTCATCCGCCACCTGCCAATGTTGTGGCTGTCGTTATCTCGCTGTCGCCGCTCCACGACAGCACCCGATAAGGATCATCGGTGCTGCCGCGCATGATAACGACATCGGCCGCCGCCGGTCGCCCATCCGCCAGGGTCATGCGGGTGCGGACACGGACCGCGTCACTGCCCTTGACGGTGATCCCCTTCTGGTCGGTGCCGAGCGCGTCGGCGACGAATTGCGGGTTGGCCGCCAAGCTTTCGCGCTCCCCCAGGAAGGCATTGAGCCGGTCCGGCGTCATGCCGGGAAGCGCCGCGATCACCTCCGGGGCGGCATCGAGCACATTGATCTCGGCCATCCGGCTGTAGATAGTGAGGAACGGCAAAGACCGTTCCACGAGTGCCGGCGGCAAGCCCTGCACCAGCCAAAGCTCATTGACATCGTTGAACGGAGCTTGGCGTGGAGAATAGCTCAGCCCCGCGGTGCGATAGAGAGATTCCTCATCGTTCGGGGCATTGGGCTTGGGCGGCGTGCGCCAACCCAGCACGCGATCGGCATATTGCGCGGCCCCCGACCCGCCGCCCAGGACGGCAAACAGCCCGGCGATCAGTTCCTTCGGTGCCGAGTTGAGATCGATGCGCGCGGCCTCGGAGATGAACTCGACCGCAACATCGGCGCCGTCAAGCTGGAAACGAAACGCCCCGCGCGTCGGTCGCCGCTCGGCGGCCGGCGAGGACAACTGATAAGCAACGAGCTGCAAGCTCGATGTCACCAGGGCCTCCCGCGCCAGCGCATCGTCGTTCACGCGCAACGCGATCGCCGACTGTCTCACATAGCCGGAATAAACGACACAGAGCGCGGCAAGCGCGCCCAATATCCAAAGCACGGCGACGACGATGAACCCCTCGCCGCCCATCTGTTCCCCGCGCAGGCCGCGGCGAACGGCACGCAACACCGTGCCGATGGGGCGAAGCAGCAAGGCTGGGCGGAGATGAGGGCGAGGGCGCATGCTCAATACTCTCGCCGCCCACGTGCGGGCGCCGCATTGGTCGGGTCATTCGCATCCGCCGCCTGCTCAGGTTGCGGCGGCATCATGTTGACGTGGATCTGAGTCGCACTCGAAACAGCCAGCACCCGCTCGGCCGTCGCATCGCGAACGATGAATCGGACCGCCGCCGGCAGCTCGGAACCCTGCCAGGCAGGCTTCCAGACCCCATCGGGGCCCGCATAGGAGAACGTCACTCGCAATGGCGCACGCAACAGAACAACCGGGTCCGCAAACAAAACTTTGCTGAGCGAGGGATCGAAGGCAGAAAGCGGCGCGAACGGGGCGCGCATGCGGACGAGCGCAAGCCCGTCGCGGTCCGCTGTCTCGGCGATCCTCACAATTTCAAGGCCAGGCCGCGAATTGGGCCCAAGCGCGCCGCGCACGAAGGCCACGCCAAGCTCGGCTCCTACAAACAGCAACTCCTTGGCGTTCCGGTTGGGCGTTACGTACATCGCGTTGGATACGTCGCCGACCAGCCGATCGAGCGCGATGGCAACCTGCTCATTGCGTTGGACTCGAACAATCCCGCGATTCCAATTCGGCAGCCACTGAGCGGTGACGGTCGCGATTGCCCCGATGATGATCCCCATCAAGGCCATAGCGACCAGCGCTTCGAGCAGCGTAAAGCCCTCGCAGCATCGCGTCGTAAGCCGCGCCGCCCGGATCACAGACGCCGCCATCGCAAGCGGGTGCTGGGCGACTTTCGTTCTCATCTGCTGGTCCGCTTCTGCAACCGCACGGATTCGACCTTCAGGATCGCTCCGGACGGCGCCTGCACGCGCAAAACCACGCTCTCGGGAATCCAGGGCGAATCCGTGATCGGTGCACTTCCACCGCCAAAATAAGGAGATACATCGGCGCGCCAGCGGTGACCGAGCAACTCACCCTGGAGCTCCCCGGCTGACAGATCCCCGCTGATTGGCACATTGGCGGCAATGAGGCGCGTGGTTTCCACAAGCGCGACGTGCTGCTCTTGCGTGCGGGTGCCCTGCGCGGATGCAGCGACGAGTGAGCCGATTGCGGTGAGCATGACCGTCGTCACCGCGAGCGCCACGAGCGCCTCGATCATGGTGAAGCCGCTCTCCCCGGGCCGATCAGAGGGCATCGCGCGCGACAATGTCGACCCCTCCCGTCAACCAGTTCACCCGCACCTCGAACCAGCTTCCCAGCCGCGTAAGGCGAATGGCTCCTCCGCATGACATCCCGCTTGCAAAGAAGCTGACTGTGGACAGTGCCGGCCGGCCGCCGCAACGCGCCGGCAGGAGTGCGTCGAAGGCCACATCCTCCGGCACACGCACGACACGCCCCGTTGATCCCGACCTCACGGCTCGATCGGGTGCATCCACCTCAGCGGCGACTGCGCTGCGGCTCAATATGGCGGCGTTGCGATCGGACTTGAGCAATGCTGCAATCTCCACCGCATAGGACTCGAGCCCCGGTCGTGAGGTGCCGCGCGAAAGCCGCGGCAACAGGATCCCCGCGAGCAGCGCCACCATCGCGACCGCGCACACCATCTCGAGCAACGTGAAGCCGGCGTCCGCGCGATCCCGCTCAGTCGCCCGACGCGGTGATGTCGGCCGCCGCCCCGGTCGTCGGGTCTTTCCCGTGCCCGATCGACCGAACCTCGTAAGCGGCACCGTGCTCTCCGGGCACGCTGTAGACATAAGGATTCCCCCACGGATCATTCGGGACGCTGCCCCCCTTCAAATACGGTCCGTTCCAACTCGTCATGCCACCGGGCGGATGCACCAGCGCATCCAGGCCTTCAGAGCTCGTCGGGTAACGGCCGGCGTCGAGGTAGAACAGATCGAGCGCACTCCCGAAGCTCTGAATCTGGATATGGGCGGCCTTTATGCGCGATTCGGTCAGGTAATTGAGAACGCGCGGTCCAACCAAGGCCATGATCAAGCCGATGATGGTGATCACCACCAGCATTTCGATAAGGGTGAACCCCTGTTCGCTCTCGCGCCGGCGCCTGGTCCCTATATATGCCCGCACCACGGCGTACGCGCCTCCCGGCGCCGCATTCGCGGTGGCAGCAAGCTCGGTCGCGATACACTTGGTCGCGAGGGATTGGGTTGCTTCTGCTTTCATGTTGCGTTCCCCTGCTTCATCCGACGACCTGGTTCACCGACAAGAGCGCTGTCATGACCGAGACGATCAATCCGCCGACCACGAAGCTGATGGTGATGATCGCGAGCGGACCGACAATGCCGACGATGCGGTCAAGGTGGCGCTGCAGCTTGGCCTCGTAAAAATCGGCGACCCTTCCGGCAAGCACCGGCAACTGTCCGGTCTCCTCGCCCAGGCGCAGCATGCGAACCGCCATGGCCGGCAGAATGGCGGATTGCCCCAGCGCCTCCGAAAGCTTGCCGCCGTGGCGCACCCGATCCGCCATCGCGGTCCAGACCGAAACCCGGCCCGTCACTGTCATGATGTCGACCAGAATGCGCAACGCGGCGGTCAGCGGGACCCCGCTGGCGAGCAGCGTGCCAAGGTTGCGGCAGAACAGTGCGGTACGGTGAAAGCCGAACACGGCGGAGACGAGCGGCAGCCGCGACAGTTGCGTGACCACAGCCGCCCGTGTGCCGGGCCGGCGCCACAAATACCAAGCTCCGGCGATTGCCGACGACGCCAGCACGCTGATCTCCACGCCGTGCGCACGCAGGAAATCCGAAAGTTCGAGAAAAGTCTCGATCATCGAGTCGGGCGCGGCATTGAAGTCCCGCAGCACCGAGGAGAATTGCGGCAGCACGAACAGAATGAAGAACAAAAGCACGCCGCCGGCCGCCAGAAGCACGAACGCCGGATAATGCAGCGCGTCCGTGAACTTGCGTTTGAGCGCCTCGGCGCGCACGCGCTCGTTTCCCAGCATCTCCAGAATCTGATCGAGCGTGCCGGAGACCTCGCCAACGCGCACCAGCGCGACATACATGGGCGGAAACAGCTGCGGGTGGCGGCCGATGGCTTCCGCAAAGCTTTCGCCGGCAAGAATCGCCGACTTGATCTTGACCACGGTCGCGCGCAGCCGGCCGACATCAGAGTCGTTGGCGAGGAGCTCCAGCGCATCGTCGAGCCGTGCGCCGGCCCGCAACAACAAAGCGAGATCGCGCGTGAAAATGGTCACATCCTCGGGCCTTGGCCGCGACAGAATCCCCGTCAACGAGAAAGATGAAATCGCGGCGTTCCCGCCTTCGAGCGCCGTCTCGATCAGCACCAGCCCGAGATATTCGATGCGCTGCCCGACCTCGCCCGCCGTCGGCGCTGCGATCGATCCGGTGACGACCTCGCCCTTCTGGGTCATGGCGCAGTAGCGATAGTTCGGCATGCGTCACCGCATCGTCGTAACGCGCAACAGCTCGGCCACAGAGGTCGTGCCGTTGCGGCACTTGGCGAGCCCGTCGTCGATCATGGTGGTCATCCCCTGGTGCCTCGCCAGCCGATCGATCGCGCTCCAGTCGGAATGCGCTTCCACCAGCTTGCGGACGTCTTCGGTCAGCTCGAGGATTTCGAATACACCGCAGCGGCCCCGATAGCCGGTGCCGCCACAGCGATCGCAGCCACCGGCCTCGTAGATGACCTCGCCGATGCGCAACTGAAGCGCCTCGTAGCGCGGATCCTCGGCGAGGTCGGCCGCGGTGAGCTTCCGGCTCTTCTTGCAACGATCGCACAGCTGACGGACCAGCCGTTGTGCCATCACGGCCCGCAGCGTCGAGCGCAGCAGGAACGCCTCGACACCAAGGTCGAGCAGGCGGGGGATCGCCGCCGCGGCCGACTCGGTGTGCAGCGTCGTCAGCACCAGATGGCCGGTCAGCGCGGCATGAATGGCGATGTGGGCCGTCTCCGGGTCGCGCACCTCACCCACCATGATCACATCGGGGTCTTGACGCACGAAGGCGCGCAACGCCGCCGCAAAGGTCAGCCCGATCGAGGCTCTGGTCTGCGTCTGATTGATGCCCGCGATCTCGTACTCGACCGGATCCTCGACGGTGAGGATCTTGCGGATCGGCTCATTGAGGATCGAGAGCGCGGTCGCGAGCGTCGTGGTCTTGCCGCTTCCGGTCGGGCCCGTCACGACGATCATTCCGTGCGGCAGGGCGAGCAGGCGGCGCAATTTCTGCTCGTCTTGCGGCATGAAACCGAGGCGCTCGATGTCCAGCAGGCCGCGATCCTTGGACAGGAGACGGATGACCGCGGACTCGCCGTGCTGGGTCGGCATGATCGCGATGCGCATGTCGATCTCGGAGCGACCAATGCGGATACGCGCAGCGCCGTCCTGCGGCAGGCGACGTTCGGCGATGTTGAGGCCGGCAAGGATCTTGATGCGCGAGATGACCGCCTGCGGCGGCGCGCCAGGCGGAGTCGGCACCGTCCGCAGCAAGCCGTCGACACGCATGCGCACGACGAGCCCGGTGCGGAACGGCTCGATATGGATGTCGCTTGCCCGCAACTCGGAAGCCGTTTCGAACAGGTCGTTGACCGCCCGCACGACGGGAGCCCCGCTGGCGAGATCCCGCAAATTGTCGATGTCGTCGTCGCCGGCCGCCGCCGGCTCATCGATGCTTTCAGCAGACGTCACCGCATCCTCGCCGAGCCGGCGGTCGAGCGCGGTGGCGATATCCTCGAAGGAGGCAACCTGAACTGAAAACTTTTCTCCAAGAACGATTTTCGCTGCCTGGATGGCCGCGGCATCACTTGGGTCGGCAACCGCGACCACCGCACCGCCTGCCGCATCTTCAAACGGAAAGATCGTCATCTCGCGCAGGAAGCGGCGCGAAAACAGTTGCAGCAGCGGCCGCGCGGCCAGTAGCTCGGCCAAGCCGACGCATGGCAACCGGTAAAATCGCGCTACCTCGTCCGCGAAATCGCTCGCCGAGAGCTCGCTCAGCTCCCACAGCTTGCGAAAATTCCGTCCCCCGCGCCCGCCCTCGGCCTCCTTACCCGCGCTGTCCTCACCGGGGAGACCGGTTTGTCTTCGCAAATGAGCTGCAAATTCATCCGCAAGCCCGCTGATTTCCCATATCTCTTCGAGGTTAGGCTTTGCCTGCCCGGCGTGCGACGCAGCGGGCGCGGTTCTGCTCCGGAGGAGATCAGCTGCGAATTCATCGGGTGTGGGAGCAGACATCGAGCGGTCCAGGCGGCGGCATACGGCACGAATGTCTTCGGATATTATGACCGCCTTCATATTGAAAATGTGACACGCGATCCCTTCGCACCTTGTGGTTTGTTTGCAACATCAGTCAGTTGGCCGAGCGCCGGGTTGATTCAATGTTTGTCTTCAACCGGCTATTCGACAAAGGTCTCGCCCGACACGGTCGCTCCAGCCCGACGCGACCTAATTATTTCTGTCATACGCGATCGCTATAAACCGGCGGTCTGCAAGGTGCTCGGTGTTGGGGGCGCGGCCGTGTGGGGCGCCGTGTGTGGTGCAAGTGGGACAGTCAGTGCGCCGGGGCGCGGTGCATTTCCGGGGGCGATCCGTCGCCGGTCTGGTGCTAGCGGCCGCTCTGTTGGCGGCTTGCAACGTCTTACCTGAGGTCCCTGCTTCCGCAGGCAAAAGCGACGGCGACACGCTCGACGTGTTCGATAAGATCAGGTCGATCGACCTCACGCCGCGCTATCCAACCCAGGATAAAACCGCAGACACGACGACCGGCAAACGGGTCAAGCCGGCCGTCTATATGGGCAGCGATCCGACGCTGACGGTCCCGGCCGCCCCGTCCGGAGCGACCCAAAGCGTTGACGGCTACGACCTCAATTTCGAGGCTACTCCGGTCGCCTCGGTCGCCAAGGTCGTCCTGGGCGATATTCTCGGCGTCGGCTACACCATCGACCCACGCGTCCAGGGAACCGTCAGCCTGGCCTCCGGGCGCTCGGTCGCGAAGTCGAACATTATTTTCGCGCTGGAAAACGCATTGCGGATGAGCGGGGTTGCGCTCATTCGCGACAACAACGGTTATCGGCTGATCCCGCAAGCCGAGGCGGTCGGCGCGGGCGGAGTGGATACGGTTGCGCGACTGGAGCCTGGCTACGGCATCTCGGTAGTGCCGTTGCAATACGTGTCGGCGACGACACTGCTGAAGCTGATGGACAGCTTTGTCAGCAAGCCCGGCATGGTGCGCGCCGATCCAGCCCGCAACATGATCTTGATTCAGGGGTCGAGCAGCGAGCGCCGCAACGCCGTGGATCTTGCGCTGACCTTCGACGCCGACTGGATGCGCGGTCAGTCGGTCGGGATCTTTCCGGTTCAAAACAGCACTCCCGAGCCTGTGATTACCGAGCTTGAGAAGATCACGGACTCCGGCGAGAACGGCTTGGCCCACGATGTCGTCAAGTTTCAGCCGATCGCACGCATGAATGCGGTTCTCGTCGTCACCCGCAAGCCCGCGCTGTTGAAGACCGTGGAGACTTGGATCCGCCGGCTTGATAACGCCGATACGGGCCGCTCCAGAGTCCACGTCTACAGCCTCAAATATGGCGAGGCCCGCCAAGTCGCCAGCGTGCTCAACAACATGTTCGGTACCGGCGCCGGCGGCCCGACCGACTCCTCGCTCGATAACGCCTCCAACCAGCTCGCACCGGGCTCCGGGCTTACGAGCTCAAGCTCGAATTCCGGCTCGAGCATGAGCCGCCTGTCCGCGACCTCGACGACCGGCGGATTGGGCAGTCAATCAACCGGCGGCGGCCTCGGCGGCGCCCAGCCGCAAAGCGGGCTTGGCCTCGCTGGCAATGCCCAATCCGGCTCGAGCCTGACCGACACGCGCAACAGCATCGGCGGTCTGGGCAATGGCGGCGGGTCCGGCGGGTCAGGCACGCCGATCCTGCCGGGCGTGCGGATCACGCCCGATGCGGTCAACAACACCCTGCTGATTTATGCGAGCCAGGAGAACTACACCATCATCGAGCGGACGCTGCAGCAGATCGACCGGCCGCAGCTGCAGGTCGCCATCGAGGCGACCGTCGCTGAAGTGACCCTCAACGATAATCTCAATTACGGGGTACAATTCTTCCTCCAGAGCCAAAATCTCGGACTGCCCGCGGATAAGGGCTCGATCCTCAACACCACCGCCACACAATCTCCGTCAGCGGCAGCTGCAGCCGCAGGCACTGCCGGCAGCGTTGCGGGGACCTTCATCAATCGCGCATTTCCGGGCTTCAACTTTCTGGTCGGGCCGGAGGCACAGCCCAACGTCATTCTCGATGCCCTGCACGCGGTGACCGACGTCAAGGTCCTCTCCAATCCGTCGCTGGTGGTGGTCGACAATCAGGTTGCAACCCTTCAGGTGGGCGACCAGGTGCCGATCTCGACCGGCAGCGCGACCGTGCTCACCACCAACAACACCGTGGTCAACACCATCGACTACCGCAACACCGGCATCATCCTGAGCGTGATCCCCCGCATCAACGCCAACGGCAATGTCCGGCTCGATATCGAGCAGGAGATCAGCGATGTGCCGCCAACCTCGGCCAACTCGCTGACTCCGACCATCTCCGAGCGCAAGGTGCAAAGCTCGATCTCGGTTGCGAGCGGTCAGACCGTATTGCTTGCCGGCCTGATCAGCGAGCAGCAATCCGGCGGCAAATCCGGCATCCCAATTCTGGACAACATCCCGGGGCTGGGCATAGCCTTCTCCAACACCAACAAGGCGATCACGCGAACCGAGCTCATCATCTTCATTCGACCGCAGATCATCCGCGACAGCGTCGATGCGCACTTTGTGGCCGAGGAGCTTCGGACCAAGCTGCGCGGCACCATCGGAGCGGTCGGATCGTCTGATCAGTCGGCTCCCGCCAGGCTGCGCTAGATCGGCGGAGCGGCAGGCATGCACAGATTATCGAAAAGCCTTTTTGTTTCTGCGGCTCTCGCGCTCGGCGGATCAGCGCTTGCGCACGCCGATGGGCTCAGCGCCGGGCGCGCCGCCTATGCGCGCGCCGATTATGTCGCCGCCGCGCGCCTGCTGATCCCGCTCGCCGAGCAGGGCAATGCCGCCGCACAGGCGCTCTTGGGCTTCATGTACGCCAATGGGCGGGGCGTTCCGCAGGGCTACGGGGTCGCAACCTTTTGGTACCGGCTCGCCGCCGACCAGGGCGATACTACGGCGCAGTACTTGCTTGGCCTGATGTACGATAAGGGCTTCGGGGTTCCGCTGGACGAGGTCGCAGCGCACATGTGGCTCAATCTCGCCGCCGCTCACGCACCGCCGCGCAACCGCGACTATTATGTGCGCCTGCGCGACGCGGTGGCGACCAAGATGACGCCCGCCCAGATCGCCGAGGCGCAATGGCGGGCGCAGGCGTGGGTGCCGATCCGGCGATCCGTGGCAGAAGCCGACCCTCCGGCTCAATAGGGATAGAATACACCGGGTTGCCACGCATAGGGCTGCAGCACGGTCGCCTGCAGGGCCCAGCCGACCCAGATCGATGGCGCCAAGAACAAGCCGAACGGCAGGCGGCTGGTCGCCCGGAGGGGTCGCCGCAGCACAAAGTGGCGTGCGGCAAACGCGAGCAAGGCGGAAACGGCCGCGAGCTCGATCGCAACCGGGATCGCGGTCCAATCAAGCCAAGCCCCCGCCACGGCCGCGAGCTTCACGTCACCAAGGCCGATGCCCTGTCGGCCGCGCAGCCAAAAGTAGAAGACGCGCAACAGGAAGAACGTGAGCGCGAGCACGGCGGACCGCAGCGTCGCCTGAGCCAGCGCGCTCGAAACCCCCTCTTCCGCCAGGACAGCCGCTTGCAGCAGGCCCAGCACCAGTCCGGCGGCATTGAGCGGATCAGGGATGATGAAGGCGCGCGCGTCGACCGCCGCGATGGCAAACATTATGAGCGCAAGGCCGGCCCCAAGCCAGCCGGCAACTCCCCCCACCAGCGCGATGCTCGCCGCAGCCGCAACCGCACCGGGCACGACGATCCGCGCATCGAATTTGATCATCAGGATTGGATCGCGGACCGCGCTCGGTTTATCAGGCGTCGTTGTATGCACCACGCATCATCGCCCGCCGGCCGCCGCCGGCAAACAAAAAAGTGCACCCGGCAAGGCCGGGTGCACACAGGTTTGGTTAGGCGAGTATCGCCTTCAGCTTGATTGCAATCGTGCAATCAGGCGCCGGGCGACACGCCGCTGCAGGCCCCTACGCCGGCGTTGTTCATCGCCGAAGAGCCGGAGCTCAACAGCTGGACGATGGCGTTGTACCAGATCGACAGGCTGGACGGGCTGATCGGTGCAAAGCCGTTCGCCGAGATGATGGCGGCGGCGTTCGCATCGGTGTACTGGAACGTCAGATAGCTGAAGATGATGTTCAGGTTGTTGGAGTCGGCAAGACCGGTCGTGTTGGTTGTCTTGAAGCACTGATAGAAGTCCATATAGGTGAACCCGGCGAGCGGGTACGCCCCCGCCAAAGGCGGATTTCCATTGGGCATCAACCGGCTCCAGTTGAGCGCATTGGTGATGTCCTCGGCCTCGCTCACCGTTGGCGGGAAGAGCGGAAACACCGAATCCATCGCCGCTTGCACGGTCGCTGCCGTCGGCGGATAGAAGTTGCTCGTGCCGTTGTCGTAATCGTACTGGTTCTGCAGGTTCGCGTTCTTCGGGCCGGTCGGGACCACCGGCTGGGTATAGTCGGTGGTCGAATAGCCGATCGCCCCATTGGTCGACTGGATCTTGGACACGACACCCGAATTGCCGTTGCCGCTGGTGAAAACCGCACCGGTCGGGTTGGTGATGGCGTGGCCGCACTGGTCATTGGTGAGGTCCGGCCAGTTCAGCAGGTCGCTGCCCTCGAACGGAAGGGCCGGGCATTGGCTCGTCGACACCACGCGATCGCTCCACGGGAGCTCATACAGAACCAGCGTCGAATCGGTCTCGTTGTTGGGGCCGAACTGGTTCTGGCACTGGGCGGCGAGACCGTTGGTGGTGATGAAGGTCGTGCCGCTGCCGTCGGAGCGATGCACAACGGTGATCTGACCGGTGCCGAGCACCGTGCCCGCGTTCAGCGCGGTCAGGATCGCGTTGTTCCACTTGGTGATGTGGCCCGAGAAGATGCCGCAGACGGCCTGGCGCGAGAGATTGAGGCCGCTGCTGCCGCCGGTCGGGGTAGAATTAGCGATATTGAGGGCGGCGCCGGTGCCGTCCTTGCCATTGAAGGCGATCGTCGCCGCACCCGCCCACGCCGGGAACTGCAGGATCTTGCCGTACTTCGACGGGCCGCTGATCGAGGTGTAGACCGCCGCGTCGGAGGACAGCCATGGATCATCGCTGCCGGCAAACTGCAGCGTGATGTAGGGATAGGCCGAGTAGAAGCTCGAGGTGAACGGAACGGTGTTGCTTGCGCTCGGCGTCTTGAGGCCGGTGCTGGTGTTGGTGCTGGGGTCGTGGTTGGCCATCGCCTGCTTGCCGCCGCCCGAACCGGTCGGAGCGAACAGGATCTGCGCCGTCAGGCCGCTCTTGTCGCCCGTGCCGCTTGAGCAAGCGCTGGCGATCGCGGGCACGACTATCCCGGAATCGATGGTGTGGTCGGCGCCGACGCCGTCATCCGGGATGCCCCAGCAATCCATCAGCAAACGATAGGTCGGAGCGGCAAAGGTCGAGCCGCCGCCGAAGACTTGCTGTGCATTGGCGCCGCTGGCGATGCCAAAGCATCCCAAGGCAACCCCCGCCAGCAGGCAAGACTTCAAGCTTCGCATGTGAAAATCTCCTTCTGTGGTTCACATATGCGCCCCCCTGCACTGTCGGACTCGGCAATGCGGGGTGGCGGGACGCTAGCTGCGGTTGATGATGCTTTGACGTGAGATTTGTGATGGTTTGACTGGGGTTTTATGAAGGGTAGTTAGGCGCGATGCCGAGACGGAGTGCCGGCCCGCCAAAACCGCGTATTGGGGACGGCGACCTTGCGGGGGTGACAATCGCTCTTAAAACCGCCGGCGGCGGCGGGATGCTCACCCGGTCCGCTCGGCCGGATTCGTAAGGACATTGATGATTCGCTGCGACGCAGCACCAATCTCAAATTGGGCGTTAAAGCACCTCAAAGCCGCGGCGCGCATCGTTGCGACCGCATCAGGCGGTCTTGCCTCCCATCGCGCCAGAAGCGAGATCACGCCCTCAAGGGTGTCCGGGGCCACAAGGCCCGCCCCTGTGGTTTCAATTTCTCGCCAAATGTTGACCTTGTCCGAAATCAGCGCCGGCAGCGAACATGCGAGGGCTTCCGCAACGACGACGCTGAAATTTTCCTGGTGCGACGGCAAAACGAACGCATCGGCCACCTTGAACGCGCCCCACTTCAAATTCCCCTCTATCTGACCGGTCCAGACAATTCGGTCGGCGATGCCAAGGCGTTGCGCGAGCGCCTCCAACTGCGAGCGCCAACCGGTTGGGTCTGGACCGGCAATCACAAGTCGCCACTTCGGATCTGCGCCCATAACATGCGCGAATCCCTCGATAAGGAGATCGCATCCTTTCTTCGGGTGGATCCGGCCTACGTACAAGAGATTGCGCGCACCAAGCTGTTTGCCGAAAGCTGAACGGAAACAGGCAATCTGTTGCCGGTCATTTCCCGGCGGAACGCTGGTGCCGTAGCCCACAACCATTTCGCGGCATTTGTAAAGCCAGAACGACTCCCTTGCGAGGATCCGCTCCTGCTCGGTGGTGAAGAAGACACCAGTGGCGTTGCGCAGCAACCAATATGTCGACCAGGGCCAGAAGAGCCATTTCTTCACATGCTTGAGCGGATATTGGCGTTTGAACCAAGGATCGAGCATTCCATGAGTGAAAACAAAATAGGGAGTGTCGGACCGAGCCGTTGCCAGCATCCGCCAAGGGGCCGGCGAAGTCCCAGATTCCGTCGACAATCACCGCTCGATACTGATCGATGATGCTGCGCAACCGCCAAATTGCATCCAAGCGAAAGCCGTAGGCTCCCGAGCCTGGACCTAAGGCGTGCACGGTTGCCGGAGTTTGCGCGAGCCACGCCGAAGATGGATCGTCAAGACAGGCGACCTCCAGGGTCCAGCCATGTCTTTGGTATCCCGAAATGAACTGACGAATTCCCTCCACCGGCCCTCCGGTGGCCGGATTCGAGGTACGAATCAGGTGCAGGACTTTTCGTGACTGCGTGATCAAGTCCCCTGAACCTCACAACTGCACATGATCTGTAGGCAAGCCCGCCAAGTGGCGCTCGTGGACGCGCGCAAAGGCAGATTCGAGCTGCGTGACGAGGAGCTTGGTGTCGAACAATGGCCGGCTCAAACGATTGCGGGCAAGTCGGTCCCTAGTTTCAGCCTGCTTTTCGGGACTTTTGGCGATCGCGATAGCGGCGCACTCATAAGCTTCCGGCGCTTCGGTCACGAGTTCCGGCATCCCCACCGCGCGCAAAAGACTTGCCCCCACGCGACCCGCGAAGGTCTCGCCCAGGCGGGTCAGCACCGGAACGCCCGCCCACAACGCGTGGCTTGCGGTCGCGTGCGCGTTATAGGGAAGCGTGTCGAGGAACAGGTCAGCTGCGCGCAGGCGCGCGAGGTGATCCGGCAGCGCGGGCACGCGCTCGGCGAAGATCAAGCGCGCCGAATCGATGCCTCTGGCCGTCGCCTCCGCGCGCAGGTTGCGGGATGCGTCGGCGCCGCCTTCCGCGAGCCAAAGCACGCTACCTTCCACCGCCGCAAGGATGCGCATCCAGGAGCCGAAGACATCGGGCGTGATCTTGAAGTGGTTGTTGAAGCAGCAAAAGACGAAGCCCTCCTGTGGCAGGCACAAGTCGGCGCGGCTCGGCACCGTCTCGGAGATGGGCAGGCTGTCGTCGTTGACCAGGTAGCAATCGGGCAAGTAAATCACTTCCTCGGAATAACATCCGCGCTTATCCTCCGGGATCACCGTGCGGTCGGCGATGATATAGTCCATAAAGTCCGCACCGGATGTCCCCGGATAACCGAGGTAATTGATCTGGATCGGCGCCGCCCGCTGCGCAAAGATGCCGGTGCGCCCATCGCCGGTGAAGCCGTTCAGATCCACCAGGATGTCGACCTCGAGCTGGCGGATGGTGTCTGCGATTTGAACATCACTGAGCGCGCGGGCGTCGATGAAGCGCTCCAGCGAGGCTTCTATGCGCGTGCGAATATCTGAGCTTCCCGCGGCGCCGATCGATATTCCGGTCGTTTCGAACCGCGCTTTGTCGTGATGCTCGAACATCCCGGCGATGAGGTAAGCCACCGGGTGCGGATTGAAGTCCGCCGAGACATAAGCAACATGGATTCGGCCATGATTGTGGCGCCTGCCGTGCCAAGCAGGCGCCGGGGCGGCGGGAAATTCTTTGGCGACCCATGCGCGTGCGCAAAGCAGCTGGTCCGCGGAGGAAGACGGAAGATTCAGAAATTCGAACGGATAGGCCGCAAGCTCACCGTTTCGGACTGACGCAAGCACCCGCGCGTATTCGCCCTCATAATCGCTCCAATCGCAAATTTGCCGCTTCGCATGATGCAGCGCGCTCTGGACGCCAGGCAGCGCCGGCTTCAATCGTTTTGCCTGATCGTAGGCCGAGGCTGCCGCCGCGAAGCGCTTGAGCCCGCTCAAGACATTGCCCCGCCCCAGCCAGGCTTCCGCATACTCCGGCATTGCGGCACACGCCTTCTCGTAAGAGCGCAAGGCCTCGTCGTAGTGCCTGAAGGCGAAAAGGACATTGCCCCGCCCGAGCCATGCGTCAGCAAGGCCGGAGTCGAGGGCGAGCGCCTGATCATAGTCCGTCGAAGCCGCCGCATGAGACCTGCGCGCAAAATGCGCATTGCCGCGAGCAAGCCACGCCTCCGCCAGGTTCGGTGCGAGCCCGATCGCCTTGTCAAAGGCGCTGAGCGCTTCGTCGTACTGCTTGAGCGCGCTCAAGGCGGCGCCCCGCCCAAGCCAGGCGACGGCGACGTCCGGCTGCAGCGCCAGCGTCCTGTCGTAGGCGGCAAGCGCGTCCTCGTGGCGCTCGAGCTCCCGGCACGCGGTTCCCCGGTTGATATGCGCCTCGACCATGGCGGGGGCGAGCGTCAGCGCCCGCTCGAAGCTTCCAAGGGCCGCCTCATGCTGCTTCATCGCCAGGAGGACGCCACCGCGCTCGTTGAAGGCTTCCGCATGGTCCTTGTGGAGAAGCAGCAGCCGATCGAATTGGGCGAGCGCTTCGGTCAGGCGGCCGAGCTTGAACAGCGCGATCGCCGAACCGAGCAGGAGCGGCAGGCTTGCACCGCTGATCGCAAGCCCTTGCCGGCACACCTCGAGGGCCTGCGTGAAGGCTCCGGCCTGGGTCAGCAAGGTCGCATAGTTTTCGATAAATCTGACATTGGGCGGCGTGCCTGAGAGCGAGCGCGCCATGAGGGCTCTCGCCTCCGCAATGTTTCCGGAGGCCGCCTCGATCATGCCGAGATAATGCAGCGCGTGCACGTCGTCGGGATTCTTGCTGGAAATCTGGCGATATATCTTTGCCGCCTGGGTCAGCCGGCCGGCCTGGTGCAGCGCCAGCGCACGCTTGAGTTTTTGATTTTCCTGCAGCATGGGCTTATGGCGCGCGCGAGAGGGAACCACCGGTCATTCCCGCGAAAGCGGGAATCCATTCCCTTCGAAAAATCCAAACTTGAGCGAGCATCAAGAGCATTTTACGAAGAGACACTGGGTCCCCGCTTGCGCGGGGACCAGGAGACCAATTTCTTCACAGCGCTTTTGCGCGGCCGACGGGGTAATCAACATTTTTCATGACCCTAAGCTACCGCGGGATGCGGTTGACGACATTGCGCCGCTCGATGAGGCCAGCGACACCGCGGTCGACGTACAAGCCATCGCGCGAGGCCCCAATCGTATTTTCCTCGACCACGATGTCGCGAATGCCCGGCGAAGCCGCGGACATTCCCTTGATCTCGATATGCGCATCCTGCTCCAGCCGGTTGCCGCGCACGATGATGGCCCGCATCAGCGCCGGAAGGCCTGGCTTATCCTCCGTCTGCCGGCCGTAGACCCCAACTACGGCTTCGCCCGACGATATCTCGCGGTCCGGTCCTCCCTGGTAGACATTGCCCTCGATGATCCGGTTATCGAGCAGCTGCAGCTGCCAACCGGGTTGGAAATGGAAGTACATGCCGCCGACGGCGAAGAACCCTCCGGTTCTGATCGATCGGTTGCCGGCGAAGACGTGGTTCAGCGCAGTCCCGTAGGTCTGGGCGGCGACGCCGGTGTCCTCGAACACGTTGTCGATGATCAGGTAGTTTTGTTGCATCTGCACGACAGTGATCACCGAGCCGGCGGTGAGGCCGACCTGCAGGGGCTGGTCGAGCGAAAGCTCCATCTTGGGTGATCCGGCGGCCTGCTCGATTTTGGCGACGCGCGCGACCTGCCCGACACCCGGCCCGTCGACGACCATGACGGCAGCGCCCCGCCAATCCGGGCCGACCATATGTTCGTTCACCGGCCCGAGCAGCGACAGGCGGTCTGGAGCACTGCTCTCGGCGTGACCGAAATAATAGCCGCCGGGGCCGTCCGTAGTCATCGCTTCCCGATCCCAGCCGATGAAGTCCTTGAACGTGTTGTGCCCGAAAAAGATGTCCTCGGATGCTCCGACTTCACTCGATAGATTGTTGATGCCGCCGCCGGTCCCCTGCAGATCGGCCGACGACACGGTATTGTTCTCGAAGATGACGTGGCGCGAGCCCGTGATTGAATACCAGCCGAAGCGGCCGTTGCTCAGCGTGTTGCCGCTCACCACCGCGTCCTTCGCCTTGAACAGGTAGAGCGAACGCCCCGAGCCGACGACATCGCAATCAGTTACGGTGAGGCGCTCGCCGCTCAAGCGAATGCTATCCGGCGACTCCGGAAAGCGCATCTTGAGCAGCGCCATCCGCTGGAACGTCTCCTGCGGGGTCATATGGCCGCGAAAGGCGGAGGCGCGAATGCGCACGCGCCGGATCGCGATGTCGGATGCGCCCGGCGCCTGCGCCTTGCCGGCAGACCCGCCGGAGATGATGTGTCCGTGGTTGCCGGCGTAGATAGTCAGATCCTCGATCGCAAAACGCGACGTGCCGGAAATGAGCGTGTCCGGGGGACTGGGGAAATCCGGCCACAGCAAATTGACGAGGTCGGTGCGCTCGCCCTTGAGGGTCACGCCGGGCGGAATGACGAGCGGCTCGGAGAGGAGATACCGGCCGCGCGGAAAATACACCGTGCCTCCTCCCCCGCGGGCGGCGGCATCCATGGCTGCCCTGATGGCGCGCGTGCTGTCCGTCTTGCCGTCCCCGAACGCGCCCTGCGAACGCACGTCGACTGTCAGCTTCGGGGCCGGAGCGGCCTCACTGATCTCAACGCTGCCGATGTCGATCCACTCGCCTTCACCGCCGTCGCCATTGGATAGCCGCCCGCGATACGTTCCGGGCGCCGCATCCTCGGGCACGCGGAAGGTGGCGCGCCAAAGTCCGCCGTCGCTTGATGCCAAGCTGAGCGGGGCCCCTGCCCCTTCCGGCATCAACATCAATCGCGCGCGCTCCGCACGGCGGACGATGTTGCGCCCAAAAACCTGCAGCCATTCGCCGGGCGCCGCAGCCGCGCCCAGGCTGCCCTGCACCCAATAGATCGTCGGCCGGTTGAGCTCGCCGGAGACAGCGCCCTCCGGGCTCGACAGCGTGAAGCGGTAGACCCCCGGCCTGAAATCCTTCGGAATGACGAACTTGAGCGACTGCGCTCCGCCCTGCAGGACCGCCACGCTCTTTTCCGCCTCAGGCCCGGCACCTTTGCCATCGTCCGGCACGCGCTGGATCGTCACCGAGGTCACGGCGTCGAGGCCCGAGCCGGTCACCAGCACCGTCTCGTCGGGACCAGCCGGATCGTTGAACCAGAAGATCACCGGCCGTGCCGCTGCGTGGGCCGCCGCCGCCAGCGACAAGGCAACAGTGATGATCCAGGCGCGCAGCATCAGCAAGATATCACGAGAGCACATCCGAGCAGCACCTCATGGATCGATTGCAAAACCGGTGAGCCGGCGCAACGCTGCGCGAATCTCTGCCGGATCATCGAGACCCGCGATCGCCCGCTCCAGTTCGTCGACCTTGGCGCCGACGAGAAAGCGGTACCAGAGGCCCTGCAGCGCGTGGTAGACGAGGCCTTCCTTGCCGTCGAGAAACCCGAGTTGCACGATCATCCGGTAAAGAAAATAGGCCGGCGCCGCGATCTGATAGGGAATGCGGTTGTAGATCTTCTCCTTGACCAAGCGCTTGACGGCGGCCTGGAAGGAGCTTCCCTCGGCGGACAGGCCGGCGTCGCGCGCCAGCAAGTTTCGGCGCGCGATGATCACGTCGAGCGCCTCGCGCGTCGCGTATTTGTTGTGCTTGTCTGTGAAGAACGTCAGATCATTGAGATTGTGATCGGCAAAGCCGCCCTCGAAGGTCACAGTGCGGCCGCCTGAGACGATCATGTGTTCGTCCATCCAGCGATCCTCGATGCGCCCGTGGCCGCGCCGCCAGATGCGCAAGAGGACCAGCGGATAGCGGCCGCCATGGCGGATCCAGCGGCCGAGGAAGATATGCTTGCGCTTCAGGTTGATCCCGACCACGTCGTCAGGGAGCTTTGGCAGCTCGTCGCGTATCCTGTCCGCCAGGTCCGGCTCGATCACCTCATCCGCATCCAGCCGCATAATCCACGAGGCGGTGATCGGCGCGTTGTCGAGCGCCCACTGAAATTGCTTGGCGTAGTTGATAAATCGGCTTTGCAGGACAGCCGCGCCGCGAGCTTTCGCCAACTCTGCGGTTTTGTCCGTGGAAAAGCTATCGACCACGAACACTTCGCGAGCGATGCCCGCTACCGAGTCCAAAGCACGCGCGATATGCCGCTCTTCATTATAGGTGAGGATTACCACATTGAGACTGGGTACACAGTCAAGCGCGGCTGCTGATCCTGTGGGGCGTTGCAATTCTTTGTCGACATTTATAAACATTACATGAGCGACCGCTGCTTCGCGAGATTAATGACGGAAGTGCGACGCTGTCATGACAGCCAGCTCGCGTGATGCCGGATGTCCAGCTGGACACAACTTTATGCTATGAAATCGATTTGATAGGCGCGTTACGTCATCAACCAGTCGTGGAGACTATTCTATAGTATCGCCCTGGGGCTATTTCCACTTCGCCGGCGCATCGGCAACCCCTATGGGAGCAACCGATGAAATATCTTGTCGCGTTCGTCTGTTTAATCTCTAGTGCGCTTTTCATCTCCACGGTTTCATCGAAGGGGCAGACGGTTGGTCCATCTATAGGTGGCTCAAATTCTTACTACGGCGGCAGTCTCTCAAACCTGACCCCGAACAATTTGAAATTCTGGCGCCGGGCGCTCGCAATTGCTCGAGCGCAAACTTGTTCATCGTCACCATGCACAGTCGGCTCAACCGGCGTGTATGGACCTCGGCCTCTCGTAGTATTTCTGGGCGACAGCCAAACGGCTGGCCTCGGGGCGGGCACCAGCACAGGCTGCGCAATTGGCGGCGCATGCAACGCATATGCCCAAGGGCCTGTGGCGTCGTTCGCTGCTGCAACGTCGGCAGCGTCGGGAGTGAACGCCAACTTCAACGGGATTTTTGGAACCTCGCTCGTCGAGGGAGTGCTCTGTCCTAGCCCCGCTCCCCGTACATGCTATCCGCAATTTGACAGCCGCGTGACCTTCGGTACCGGCTGGCAGACCGGTACGTCTTCGCTCGGTGGTGGTATGTTTCAATGTAACGGTTGCACCGGAGCCAGCCCGTTAACATTCGTTCCGAAAAATCTGAAATTTGATACGGTGAATGTTCTTTATCCCATCTATAATGCTGGAGGAACAACAGACATCACAATCAACGTCGACGGCTCGCCGTTAGGTTCATGCACCGCTCTCAACGAGAACAACACGACACAAAGCTTGCAACTGCTCACCTGTGCCAACGTGCCGGATATCGTTCACACGAATATAACCGTTACAGCAAATAGCAGTGGCGGCTCCGATGGCGCATTTGTCGATGCCGTTTGGGCCTATGATAGCACGGTGCCCGGTGTCGACGTGTTCCAAGCAACGATGTTCGGAACTGGCGCTGCGTATCCAACACCTGCGCCCGGTCTCGTAAATTACGCAACTGCGGTGGATCCGTGGGACTCTTTGAACACGCTCGCGAAGCTTGCACCGACACTGACCGTAATCAGCTTGGACGGTGCAGACGTCGTCAACAATGCCTCGCTGACAACCTACCAAACTAATTTAAGTGCGATAGTCAATACAGCGTTATGCGGCTTTTCCTCGTGCTCGGGGCATGCTCAAACTGGCGACGTCCTTCTTGTGCTCGGGCCGCTCGCAAACGCTGCCAACTTCCTCAGCGGACTGTATGCCAGTTATGATTACATCGTGTACCAGATTGCGCAGCAGAACAATTTGCCTGTGTTAGACATGCGCAAGCGGTGGATCTCCTACGCAAACATCAATCCAGTCTTCCCATTCGTCGACGCAGTTCATCCTGGCACTTTGGGCGCAAAGGATTATGGTCTCGCTTTCTATGAAGCCCTACTCAACCCATGACATTTTCTATGACTTTCCCGGATTTCGTCCGAAAATCCGGATATTGGGAGCCTGCTCGCGGCTACACAGTTAGCTTTAATATGCGCTACCGAGAACATCGAGGTGATCACCACACCGTCGGGATTGTTCGAGAACGCAAATGCTTCCAAGACGGCAGATAGTCTGCCGCCGGTATCGAAGCGGTGCCGCTGTGCCACAACTTCCCACGCCGCGTGAAGTTGTGGTGACTCCCTCGCCACTGCTTCAAAACTCCCAAAGACGCCATGCGTCACGAACATCGGTGATGGTTCCGGAAGCCGCGCTCGCAGGCTCGGGGCGGCGTTCAAAAATGGCGAATCTGGGAACTGCGCGATACCTATGGGCCGACCAGCCGACGCGGCAGATTCAACGCTGGCCGGCGCGCCGGCGATCCCGATAGCCCGCACCACGCCCTTCTCACGCAACCGCTCGAGAACCTCGAATATCCGTGGATCGGCGGCTTGCTGCGGCGTCGGTTCATGCAGGGCAAGGACATCTAGATAATCGGTTTGCAATGATCGGAGGCTCTCTGTCACCGATGTTTCGATCAGGGCAGGATCGATAATGGCGGCCTGCCCTGTCGGCCGCGCCCGGCGCGCCAGACTGCGCATGCCCGGCAGCACAGCAACCGCCTGCCGCGCCAGCGGCCGGAGCAGCCGCTGCGTGAGGGAGAGCCGCGGGCGGGCGATGCCGAACTTGGTGCAGATGACGACCTTCTCGCGCCGCCCGCGCAAGGAGCGGCCGAGATAGGCCTCAGCCATGCCGTCGCCGTAAGGCGGCGCAACATCGAACCAGGTCACGCCGAGATCGAGCGCCTGGTCGATCGCGCGCGCGCCTCGAGCGGCGGAAACGCGTGAGCCAAGCGACGCGCACCCGAACCCGAGGGCCGATACGTTCCGGCCGAGCGGCGCCGCATAGACCTGCCTCATACGACTTCCCGCTCCGCCGCTGCCGCAGGCTCGTTCGTGCGGACCGTCTGCGACAAATGCTCGGCCAGGCGCAATGCCAGCGCCGCCGCAACGAAGGTCGGGCTTGCTTGGCCGGAGGATGGAAAAATCGCGGTCGAGGCGACGAACAGGTTTTCGACCCCATGGACGCGGCAGTTCGCGTCGACCACGCCGTGTGCAGCGGTATCAGCCATGCGTGCGGTACCGATCTGATGAAAGCCGTCACTAGCCTGCTGGAGAATGCTTGCGAGCCGCGCCTCGGCCGGCTGATGGTATTCCAGATGGCCAATGCCCCTTGAGCGCAGCGCATCGTCGAGCAGCTCGTGCGCCCGCAGCACGGATTGAGCGTCGCGTTCCGCAAACTTGAGCTCGACGTCCAGAAACGGAAGACCGAGGGCATCGGCAGTATTCCCGAGCTTGACCCGGGACTCTCGGTTCGGCGCGTGCTCCGCGTGATAGTGGAGAGCGTAGCGGCCGGCACGATTGCGCAACAAGAACCCCGGCTTGCGCGGTGACGACAGGAACCGCGCGCGCACGATCGCCACGATCTCGGCCAGTGTCGAGTGCGGCGAGCCGAGCACGTTCAGGACATGCCGCCGCCATTGCCGCGGGCGCGGGCCCACGTGGCTCGTGCGCACTCCCTCGGACGCCAACAGGCGTCCAAGCGGAGCAATCGCCAGAGCAAGCCAAACCAGCGAAAGCACGCCGCTCCGGTGCTCCGGCCGGTGGAACACAGGATTGTCGGCCCAAAAGGCAGTATTGAGCAGGCGCTCGCGCAACTGCGCTGCCGCCGTGAGGGTGAAGCGCCGGCGCACAAAAGTGCCTTCATCAAGATAGAAATCATGGACCGCCGCGGTCGCCGGGTCGGTCAACACGATGTCGGCGATTTTGCCGGAGATATGGCCCATATAGTAGCGTCCGAGCGAGCCGTTGGGGCCGCCGAACGCCTCGGGTCGCTGCTGTTGCGCCTGCAACAACAGCCGCGTCGTTTCCAGGCCTCCGCAGGCCAGCACGACTCGCCGCGGCTTGATCCGTACCGTCCGCTCCGCATCGACCACGGTCAGCGCTATGACCCGCTCTCCATCAGGCGCGAGGCCGATGTCCGTGACGGTGGCGCCGAGCACGACGGTGATCCGCGTCGATGCGGCAAGCCGCGCCCGGTGGCACTTTGCAGCATTAATCTCGGGCGTCCATCGTTCGAGCTCGTTGAATCGAACGTCACCGCCTTCCGCATCCACCGCCGCCTGAGCGACAAAGCGTGCCGCTCCGATGCCGAAGAATGCCGCCGAGCCCGGGTACCATCGGCTTATCTCCTCGTGCGAGACAGGCCATGCAGCCTCTTCGACGTGCGATCGCTTGGCAAAGTCGATGTCGTCGAACGGCACGCAGCGTCCGCCCCACCAGCGCGACGTGCCTCCGAGGCCCCGGCATATCGCTATGGCGGGCATCGCGTGCCGCGTCGGATCGACCCGATGACCGGCGGTCAGTGCCGCTGAAAATCCTTCCGGCTGCTCGCTCCCGGACTCGAGCAGAAGCACGGATAGGCCGCGCTCCTCGCACGCAAGCGCAAGCGCGATCCCGATCGGACCGGCTCCCACGACGCAGATGTCGCACTCGGGCAATGCCGGCCGTCTCCCAAATGCGATCAGCATTGCGGGCGGGCCTTCGGCAGATCGTCGCGGAAACGCACTTTGCGTTTCTTGATGGCGCGGGCCGGATTGCCGACATACACGGTCCACGGATCGAGATCGTGGAACGCGCAAGCCCGCGCACCCAGCACCGCGCCGTCGCCAATCGTGACACCGGGGCCGACAAATGCTTCCGCAGCAATCCACGCCCGATACCCGACCACGATCGGCCGTGCATGCAGCTGAAAACCGGCATCCTCGATATCGTGGGTGCCGGCGCAAATGTGCGCTCCCTGCGAGGCGAGCGAATAAGGCGCAAAGCTGATCTTGGCTATCGAGTAGACGATCACCTTTGGTCCGACGAATGCGTATTCGTCCATTTCGAGATTGGCCGGCGACCAGATGCGGGCGCTCGGATAGATGCCGGCAGTCGGCGCGACCTTGGCCCCGAACAGGCGCAAGAGGAGCCGGCGCCAAGCATGCAGCGGCGGCGGTGTCCACGATGCCAAGACGCACCAGGCCACGCTCCACGCGACACGATAAACGCGGTTGCGCAGCGTGAAGCTCGCGCCGCCGCGCCAGGTGTCGTTCGTGCGGGCATCGAGAATGTCCATCGGGCTGCCGCCTCCCACCGCACTGATAGCTTCACCTTGCTTCATACCTTCCCGGCCGAAGGAAATCGATCACGTCCGACGCGGCCCGAATGCGCCGCCAAGCAAGGCGCCAGCGTCTCGCGGTATAGCGCCATCATGGCGACCGCAACGGCCTCGCCGCTATAATGCTGAACGACCAGGGACTCCGCCGCCCGGCCCATCTGCGACCGTTCCTCTTGCGTCATCGAGCAAGCCGCCAAAAGTCCGTGACGGATTCCTTGTGCGTCGGTGCCGATTTCCGAGGCGGCACCAGCCTCGAAGCCGATCGGCAGGTTGCAAGCGGCGCTCATCAGGACGGGCTTTCCGGCCGACCATGCCTCGAGCACACTCACGGGCAGGCCCTCGCTCTTGGATGGCAGGACAAAAAAGCTCGCCGTTGAGAGGCAGCGCCTCTTCTCCTCGCCGTATTGCGGGCCGATGAAGACGGCGTTGCCGTGCCGGGCCTGCAGCGCATTAACCCGCTCGGCAAAACCCGGCAGGTCGTCGATCCAGCCGGCAAAGACCAGAAGCGAGCGATCCCGGAAAACAAGATCATCCGCGCAAAGTCCGTCCCAAGCAGCGCACAGCTCGAGGCAGCCCTTCTTCTCGTGGATGCGGCCGAGGAAGAGGTAGACGTCGCGCCCGACAAAGCCCTGGCCCAACCAATCCGGTGGATCACGTGGTGGCTCGAAGGGCTCGACGCAATTCGGCACCACCCGGACCCGGTCGAGCGGAGCAAATCCGGCGACATCGTCGCGCTCCTTCTCGGTCAGCAGATGCAGGAGAGCGGCGCCGCGCAGGAACCGGTCCTGATAGAGCGCAGACACCATCAGCTTGAGGAGCGGAGAGCGCCTGCGGATCCATGCCTCCAGCATGCCGTGCGGGGTGACCACATATGGCCTGCGCTTGGCGAGCGCCCACAGCAGAACCGCAAGACATTGAAACGTCCACACGCCATGCACATGGACGATGTCGGCATCGCATCGCAGCAGCGCTGACAGAAGGCTCGGCGAAAAGCCATAGCGCAATGTCCCGAACGCCGCGAATGCCCGCACGCCAAGCGGCCTCCACGCGCCGACATCCTCCTCATAGAACGCGTCCCGCAGCGTGAGCACCTCGACCTCGGCTCCCTGCGCGCGGACCGCCTGCGCCAAAAGCCGCGCCGATTGCGCCACACCACCGCCGGCCCGGGATACGGAGCCGACCACGAAGGCAATTCGGATAGAAGTGTTAGCGCCCATCGTCTAAATCACACAGGCGCGAACGCGCGCCGACAGCGCCAAGCCACGACCCGCGCGGCGCCATAAGCATGCTCGAAAGCATGCTCAAATCGGTTTCTTCCGAATGAAGATCATCAGCACCTCTCCTCCGAGAGCCGGATATTTCAAGTATTGGTAGAGCAAAAGAAGGCCACAAACGAACGCACTGTTGAAGTGGTAGGCTGGCTCCGGAGACCATGTGTAGCTGTGATTTTCCCAGGCACTCGACGGAAAGAACCACGCAGCGCTTTCCTTGTGTTGAGGCGGTAGACCGTCGGAAATGTATCTCGAGCCTCGCGGGTTGGCTGTACCCGACCTAGTACGGAGGCATGCAGCCGGTTCGGAACGAAGGTGGCCGCGAGAGCCAGCAGGGAATAAAGATGCGGCGTCCGCGCGCACAGCCAGCCCCCCGGCTTTAACACGCGACCGACCTCGGCGGCAAATGCGACGGGGCTATCGATGTGCTCCAACGTGTTGTCCGCAACAATAAGATCCACGCTGTGATCAACCAGCGGCATCGTCCGGCCATCGTATACGAGCGCCTCGTCCAGTCGAGGATTCTTCAGAACTGCCGAATCGACATCGAGGCCGATGACCTTCTTGCCGCCTCCCCCGCGAAGATCGCTGAGCGTACGCGCGATCTTAGCGTCCGCCTCGGCAAGCGCTCCGCGGCCGGCGCCAAGATCGAGCACCGTCATTTGCGGCTCGATCAGAGCCTTGACCCTTGTGTAGAATTGAATCGTTCCATCGAGCCGCGTGAACCCACCGGCGCCGCGCTCCTTGAAGAACATCTCGTCCGCGTTCTCCCGTTTGCTCATGTCGCCCGCCCAGCGGCACGTTGGGGCGATGAGGCGATTCGGCCGCGATCGGGTCTGATGCGCTGACAGAGCGACCGCGTGAATATCGCCAGAAAGACCATTTGCATGAACAGGAGCGGAATGGCAGCTGCGATCGGCCCGCGAATAACGATCGGAGCGGCCGCGGTGACGAGATATGAACGCAAATCAAGCCCATTGACGGTAACTTTCCGCTGCACACCGAAGATCGTCAGCAGCAGCGCGACAGCCACCGCGCCGATCATGACGCCAATGAGCCCGAGATCGGCATAGAACTCTCCGGCAAAGAATAGGGAAAGGTTGTCGGTCCCGGCACTTTTGAGCCCGACCAACTCGGCTCCCATGTCCTTGGCGATCAATGTCTCCTTACCCGTCCAAATTGCTCGCGGAATAAAGAACAGCACGATGCCGAGCGTCTTTGCCCCGAAATACAGCCCCGTCGTCTGCAGATAGCGCACCTCGTACGCCAGCATGTCGAAAACCTCGATGTAAGGCACCCGCAGGACATTGTCTGACACGTTTATCTGCTCGATCGCCTCTCCGAACGACATTCCAAACCGGCCGCTGAAGTTCAATATGGGCATGACCAACAGAAGCCCGATCATGGCGACCACATAGAATGTCAGCACCCCTATCCTGCCCGAGCAAAGGACCAGGAAAATCGGCGCATAAGCCATCAACAGCATGAAGCGCGCCGTGTTGAAGGGATTTTGCGCGACGAGCAGCAGGACCAGGCTTAAGGCGCACCAAGCGGCGCCCGCAACCCACTCATCGGCCGCGTTCTTTGGCCGCGATTTCATGCAGACCAATGCCAGCAAGCACGCAACCGCCTGAAGGGCGAGAAATGCGGCGGCGATCGGAACCACGCCCTCCGGCTCTATTCTCGAATATCGGTCGGCCAAGACATTGCCCAATCCGCCCAAGGAAAACACAAACAGCAGGAATGCTAGCGCGCTGATCGAAACCAGCAACGGCAGTTGCTTGTGGCTCAGCTTGAAGGAAATTTCTCGCGGCCGTTCCGGAAGAAGCGCGGCCGCCAAGAATGTCGTGATCGTGGCGACGGCAAGAAACAGGATTACGATAAGGTCCGCGGTGACGAGCTCCGATGGTTCGAAATATAGCCCGCTTACCGGGCCGCCATTGTCGAAATAGCCGGCCCTCAGGCTCTGACACGGCTCGATGACGAAGAACATGTAGAGCACCAGCCAGATCATGTCCTGTGCGGTCGCGTAGCGGCTCTTGATCCTCATTATGTTGATGCAGCAGATGATGAAGACCGGCAATGTCAGCAGCACGGAGAACAGCTCTGCGGTGAAGCAGATGTTCAATGCGTAGTAGCCGACATAAAAAGCCAACCTGACGACAACGAACACACCAAGGTCGTTGACAGGCGCGAACGGCGGCGCGGCCCGGTCAATCTGCGGCCCTTGAAGGTATGTCGCCATCGTCAGTCCTACTAAATTGACGCCCGCTCGTCCCCGCGAAAGCGCTAGTTGATGCACGCAAGACGGTCAGAGGAAATCAGCACGTTCGCAAAGGCGTTTCACCCCCTCTCCCCTTTTGGGGAGAGGGTGGGGTGAGGGGGGCCCGGCCCATCCGTATCGCCACTGGGTGCCCCCTCATCCCCCTTCTCCCCATTGAGGAGAAGGGGTCAGAGGCCCTCGCGTTCGAAACGTTCTGTGCATCAACTAGCGTGAATGCGGGAACCGAGTGCACTTCGCAGAACATCCTTGATATTCGCCCTTGCAAGCATCTTTTGGAAGTAACTGGATTCCCGCTTATGCGGGAATGAGCGGAAGCAACGAATTGCCTCACGGGCTCTACGAATTCGTGATGCAACGGCATCAGCAAGCTCTACGCCAGAACTACCGGATTTATGCCCTTCGATTCACGCAGGAAGTAATAGACCAGCACCGCGCCCGCCATGTGCGAGATGATGTCGCCCGCAATGAAGGCATAGACGCCGTAGACCGAGAGCAGCAGATAGCTCGCCGCGATGCCGACCGCTACGAAGATGGCGATGATTATCGACAGGAGCGTGAAGCGGCTCAAGGCGGCGAGCGGCTGCGACATTATCCAGAGTATCGACAAGCTCAGGATCGTGGGTGCGGAGGCGGTTACGAGCAAGGCCACCTTGTTGAAATTGACATAAGGCAGGAATTTCATGACCATTCCCAAGCCCAAGACGCCAACCGTTGCGGCGACCGCCACGAACAGCGCCGCCTTCTGGGCGTCGAGCACCGTGCGCAAGTTCTGCTCGCCGGAGCGGAGAAAGCGCTGCACCAGTCCGGGAAACTCCACGCGCAGCACGAAGCCGATGACCTGCGTCGCCGCCGAGACGATCTGCTTGGCGTAGAGCAGCATCGCGGTCAGCTCGGGACCGAGATAGTGCACGCTCAGCAATATCTGAAACCGAAAATAGAGCTGCCCGGGCAGGAGGCCAAACAGCATGGCGACGCCGTCCTTGCAGGATTGGGTCAAGCCATGCCGGCTGATCGTCGGCGCGCCGGGCGTCCAGCCCTGCCGCCCTAGTGCCAGCCACTGCGTCAAGACCGTCACCAGATTGCCGATCGAGAAAGCGCCGCCCAGGATGGTACCGGCTGCAGCGGGACTCTGGTGTCGGGCCAGCAGCAAGGCGATCGCGGAGGACACGAAGGTCAGCGAGCCGGTGATCCCGCTAAGGCCGCTGCGGCGGTGGCCGTCGAGGAGCCCTGCCGCGTTGCCCGCCCACAGCAGAAAGCCGGGCGAAGCGGCGAGAACGTAGCCACGTGAGAAGCCTTCCGGCCTGAACGCGAGGGAATAAATCGCGCCACCGCCAACGAGCAGGACGGCAAGCGTGATCCGGAACAAGCTGGTTTCCCAGAAGATCCGCGAAATCTCCTCGCGAGCGCCCGGCTTGCCCCACGAATGAGCGACATGGCGCGCCAACACCGTGATGGAACCGGCATCAACAAACAGCGTGCCAAGGACCGCGAAAGAGAAATGCGTGCCGAAAGCCGCGAGAAGCGCAAAATCGCCTTGCGCCACCAGCCAGGTCTGCACTGCGAAGATCGCCCCCTGGCCGATCCCGAAACCGCCGATCAACAAGCTAACGTTCAGAACTCGAGACCAAGAACCGCCGGCCACCGTTGGCTTTTTCATTCTTCGCGCGCCCTTTCCCGACCGGGCCTGCCGCGGACGCGCAACCGCGCCGCCGCAAAGCCCCGGACCGAGGCAAGATTGTCAGTAGGCATTGCGGCCACGAACAAGCTCGACCGATGTCCGCAGCAGAATCCGCAGGTCGAGAGCAAACGTCCAGTTGTTGATGTACCAGAGGTCGAGCTCGATCCGCTTGGCCATCTGCTCGAGCTCGGGCGTGCCGCCGCGCAGGCCGTGGACCTGGGCCCATCCGGTGATGCCGGGCTTGACGTGGTGGCGAAAGGCGTAGTTGGCGATGGCGCTTCCGTATTCGTCATCATGCGCAAGCGCGTGCGGCCTTGGGCCCACCAATGACATCTCTCCGCGCAGCACGTTGAAAAGCTGCGGCAGCTCGTCGATGCTGGTCTGCCGCAACAGACGTCCTATCCGGGTGACGCGCGAATCCGACCTGCTGGCCTGGACGATGGAAGGCCCATCCTCCATCACGGTCATGGTGCGGAATTTGTAGATGACGTATTCCTTGCCATTGAAGCCCTTGCGGCGCTGTCGGAAGATCGCCGGCCCGCGCGATCCGAGCCGGATTGCCGCGGCCACCATGAGCATCAACGGCACCAAGGCGGCCAGCGCAAACGCCGCGATCACGACGTCGAGTGTCCGCTTGGCGATGCGCTCCGAAGCGCTCAACGGAGCACGGGTCATCTCGATCAAGGGCGAGAACTGAGAGCTCGAGCTCCCGTCGCTCAACAGGCGCTGGACCGCCCGGTCCGGCAGCAAGCGAGCCGGCAGCGGGGTGCGCCGCAGCTCGTCGCGCAGAAATGCGACCTCCGCGATATTCGACCAAGGCAATGCCAGGATGATCTCCTCGGCGCCGGAATCGCGCGCGCAGGCAAGCAGCCTGCCCACCGCTGCGGCCTGCGACCGCCGTTCCCCTCCGCGGCCCGGCGGCGGGTAAATCATCCGGCCCACCTCCTCAAGCCCGTAGCGGGTCATCAGGTCGCTCGCGCGGACGCCGGCGAGCTCTTCCGCCGAACCGAGCATGACCACGGGCCGTCCATGCACCGCCTTGCGATCGACGGCCGATTGCAGCGCATGCCGCACCAGCGCGTGCCACGACAGCAGAGAAACGCTCGCGAGCGCAGCCGCACAGATCATCGAACCGCGCGAGACATTGCCGCCGAGCTTCAGCAAGAAGAGCAAGACATTGATGAGCAGCACGGCCCACAGCCAGCACGTGCACACCCTGATGTAATGCGCCGGGTCTCGTCCGGACCGCAGAATCTCCCGCGGCTGGGAGAGATCGCAACGGTGAGCGGCCACCGCGTAGGCAAGACTGCCGATCAATCCGAATCCCGCCCAGGGGGTGAAATCGCCTACCGTGGCGTTGGTCACCAGCTGATAGGTCAGCCCGCCGATCATGCTCGAAAGCGTGATGACGGCAGCGTCACCGGCGACGACAAGCGGCTCCACGATGCCAAGCGCTATGCCCAACTGCGGGCGCCGGGTGCTGCGCGCCGAGCCTGGGAGCTGCGAGGTTTCTGAGGCGACCGTCATCACACCATTTCAAAAAATCAAAGCACGGATCGACGACGCAAAGGCACGTGAGCAACGCCACCGGCGTGGCGATGATTCCGCGACTTACTTTCCGGGTTCTGCGGGAGCCGCCGGTTTCGCCGGCTCGGCTGCGGTTTGCGATCCCTCCTCCTGCGCCTTGTGTGCCTGCTCGAAAATCTGGACTCGGGCCTTCGAACGAAGATCGGCAATGAGCCCCAATTGCGCCTGGCGCGCGATCAAAACCTTGAACTTGTCGCGCACGGTTTCGAAGGCCGGCGGCTGACGCGTGCGCTTGTCCTCGACCTTGAGCAAATGCCAGCCGAACTGCGACTTGAACGGATGCGACACGCCGCCGGCATCGAGGGTAAAAGCAACGTCGGCGAATTCCTTCCCCATCTGCGCGCGGGTCATGTAGCCGAGATCGCCGCCCGACTGCTTGGAGTTGCTGTCGCTCACATCCTTGGCGACCGTGGCGAAATCCTCGCCGCCGGCGATCCGCTCGAAGGCAGCATCCGCCCTCTCCCCGGCCGCCTTCACTTCCGCATCGTCCTTCGCATCCTTGAAGCGGAACAGGATCGTCCGCAGATGCAGCTCCGGCTCGCTCCCGGCCTTTGCGATCGCTTCATCGTACGCCTTGCGCGCCGCTTCATCGGTGGCGGCAGCCCGGCCGGTCACCTGCAGCAACCGCTCCATCAATGCCTGGTTGCGGCTGAACTCCACCCGCTGCTGAACTTCGGCGTCGCTGCCGAGATTATCCTTGAGCGCCGCTTTCGCCAGGATGACGCTGTCCACCAGATATTCGATCAGCTTCTCGCGCTTGAGCAGCTTGTCCGGCTCCGGCAAGGTCCGACCGAGGGATTCCTCCGCCAGTGCAACGTCGCTCTGGTGGATCTCCACGTCCTCGGCCTTGGCGACAAGCGGGTCGGCGGGCGGCGGACCAATTTCCGGGTCGACCGCGGTCACGCGATTTTCGATGTCCTGAGCCGCGGCACGGTCGGGCAGAGCGGCACCCAGAAAGGCGGCGGCGGTGACCGCCCCTAACAGCGCAACGGCCCGCAATGGCGCGCGCAGGTTCTGGACGCGCGAGGGTTCGCGCTCGCCAACGAGTGGCAGCAATTTCATTGTTTCAGCCCCTTCTTACCCCTAAAGATCGCCCCGCTGCCTCGAGACTTTGTATTGCGCTTCACGTTTGCGGAGCCCTGCCGCAGGCTATGCCCACGCGCAGATGACTTCGCCTTCGGCGCTTTGGTCTCGTCTTTGAAAGCGTTCGGTAGGGCAGTTAAACGAAGCGACCATTACGCTCGTGTGATGCACGAAAGAAAGATTTGTGACGGTGGAGATTTACCCCGCCTCGCAGCCTGAATGGCACACCAGCGGGCTGCCGGCTGATCGCTGCGCCGAGACGGGACGGCTCCGATTTCCTCCTCGACAGACGCGAGCATCGGCGCCTCGCCTTCGAACCACCGCGCCTCAAGCTCGAATGTCTTACCGGATGCAATATCGCGGCGCCGAAACAACAATCTCGATGATGATGACGTGGCCACGGGTCAGGAGATGGGCGGGCAAATCGTCTCGGGGGCGCGCTTGGAACGCTCAGCTTGCGTTTTCAAAGCACCTGGTGAATCAAAACACAATCAAAGCACTGTCTTGCGCAAGTTCGTGCTTGACCGAACGCGCGCGCTCGGGCATTGATGAAATTGACACTGATGATTTGCGCCCGGCACAGAATCCACGTGCCGGGCTTTTTGTTGGAGGACCTCATCCTGAGGAGCCGCGCGAAGCGCGACGTCTCGAACGATGGATGCACGCCATGAGCTTGCGGCCATCCTTCGAGACACCCGGCCATCAGCGCATTGACGCGCGTCGCCGAACTGTGGATGCCGGCCTGCTCAGGATGAGGCCCTGCACCTGACGCATAGCTCCGGATCCACTCCAAGGCGCAGCCATTGTTACTTGATTGTTATTAACAACGAGGCGCGCCCGACACCTATGCGTCTCCGTCGGGTTCCGGGCGCTGAAAACGCTGACTAGCTCACCGGGCGAGCCGCGAAGCGATCTCCGCGGCCACCTGGTCCACGAGCGGCGGCATGATCATGCTGGCGTGCTTGCCGTCGTTCTCGACCACTTCGAGCTGTGGAATGATCGGCCGCCAGATTTCCTCCGTGTCGACGATATCTCGGGCGTCGCGCTTCGACTTGAACAGGACCACCGGGAATGCGACCGGCTCCGGCGCGTATTTCTCAAAGGCCACGATGGAGAGATCCTTGACCGCCTTGATCCGCGCATCGATGTAGGGCTGATAATAATGAGAAAGCGCCGGATTGCTGGAAACGGCGCTGAACAGCCGCTTGAACACCTTGAGCAACGGCCGCGCCGAATTGCGGATCGCATCCACGCGTCGGCCCGGCGGGACCTGGCCGAAGGCCCGCAGCCGGCCGATCACGCGCCCCCAAAGAAAGCGGATGCGGGTTGCGGCCGGCCATTGCCTCTCAGCAAGATGCGTGTCGATCATGCCGATCAGGCCGAGCTTGCGGCCGCGGCGATCGAGAATCCGCGCGATCTCCAGTGCCACCAGCCCTCCGAACGAGAAGCCAACGATATTTATCGGCTCATCCGGATTTCCGGGTAGATGATCCACATAGTAAGCGGCCAGATCCTGCACCGAAGCCAGTTTCGGCACCTCGCCTTCGAAGCCAGGCGGCTGCAGCCCAAAGGTCTTGCCCGGATGCACAACCGCCGAGCCCAGGTAACAAACCTCGATAATGATGCCGTGCCCGCCAGCCAGAAGATAAAGGCGGCCATCATCCCCGCCGTCCTTCATGAGAAGCAAAGGCGAGCGCGCCGGCCATCGACGCGTTTTGATCGCCTCGGCAATCGCCTCAGCGGTGCCGAGCTTCAGCGCAACGCCAAGCGGAATTCTCACCCCGAGGGCGCTTTCGATCTCATCCACGATCTGCATGATGCGCTTGCCGCCGACGCCGATCCGAACGAGATTGGCGTTAGGAACACGGCCCTTGCGGCCCAGCGCGCGCGCCCAGATTTCTGAAACGATGGCGAGAACGTCCGGCTCCGCCGCCTTAGCCGGAAGGAGGACATCTTCGAGCTGCTCGCTCATTTTCTGTTCTATTCCGCCCCGAAAAACGCCACGGCAAATCCTATCGCAGGCCCAGCAGCCGACGAGCCTGTAGCCCAAATTTGCCCTCGCGAAAACACTTAGGTAACAAAGCCTTATTGCAGGACTGTGACGTTGCGGCGATCACCGCCCAGTCCTCACAAAGGCGGCAGCGACATCGCGCTCTCACGCAGCGCCTCTTCCAGAACCTGCCGCTTCCGCAGGGAAGGCACCAGCTGCTTGGAAATAGCCGGCGGCCGCTGGCCGAGCATCGACAGCTCACACTCCAATGCGCGGATGATCGCCGCCCGATCCCAATATTGCTCCGCCCGCCGGCGCCCGGCCTCTCCGAGACGCCTGCGCAACGATTCGTCCCCGGCCAGCTTGACGACCGCCGCCGCGAGCGCCGCAGCATCGCCGGGCGCCACAACCAGGCCGGCGCGTTGCGTCTCCTGAGCAATACCGGTGCCGGGTTCGACCATTGCAACGATCGGCCGCCCCGAAGCAAACATGCCCGAGAGCTTGGACGGCAAGACCAGGTCGGAGGCCTGGGCTTTCTGCGGCATGAGATGAATGTCGGCCGTGTTGAGCAACTCGGGCAACCGCTCCGCCGGCTGGATCTCCAAGGTGTGCACATTGGGGAGACCGCTGGCGAGCTCGGCCAACTTCGCCCGGTACGGACCATTCCCGCAGAGCACGAAATGGATCCGCGGGTGACTGTCTCGCACCGCCGCTGCCGCCTCGATGATCAGCTCCAGGCCCTGTTTCTTCGACATCGCTCCGGAATACAGCGCCACGATATCGGCCGGCCCCAAGCCGAGCCGGGCTCGCAGCGGCGTCCGATTGTCGCCCGGAACGATCGCGCTGACGTCGGCCCAGTTGTGCACATCGCGCAGCCTCTCGGGCGTGACGCCCTTGCTCACCAGGCGCCGCAGCATCTGGGGGGAGATTGTTGATACACGGTCGAAGGAGCGCAGAACCCGCCGCTCGATCCACAGCATCAGCGCATGCAGGCTGCGGCCTTTGAGCAGGCCAAGCTCGAAAGCGGTGTCCACCTCGAGATCCTGAATGTGCAACCAAGATTTGACGCCGATCAGACGTGCGGCCAACGCGGCGACCGGTGCGGACAGCAACGACGGGGCCACTGAAAAGATTACGTCTGGTCGCCAACTTATCGCCGTCGCTAAGATCGGCATGGCGCTGGAGACGGCAAATGACGCATGATGCAAAAGACGCCTGACACCGGATGGACGTCCGGGCACATAGATCGGCGACCGAATAATCGATACGCCGTTCAACAACTCACTGCTATGCCATCGGCTTCGATACAATTCCGGAATTCGCCAATCCGGATAATACGGTGGCGCCGTCACCACCTGCAGCTCATGACCATAAGCGAGCAAGCTCTCGCACAGCTCCGTCGTGTATTTGGCAACCCCGATCAGATCCGGAGCGTAGTTGATACCGCAAACGAGAATGCGCATCAATTCCGCTCCGCACCTGTCGGCCCACAAGCGAACGCACCGCGCGCCAAGATCGGGCACGAACCAGCCAACAAAACCTGGAGTATGAGTGCGGCGCCCTGGCACCGGCCCGCAAGACGCCCCATCCCGTCTGGAAAAACTTTAGTAACGAGAAGCCACAATTTTATGACAGTATGTAGGTACTGTCGCGCAAAAACCTATTGATTGTCATTAGACCGACATGCGCGTGCAACAAATCGACGTTCGAGAGCGTGAGCTGCGCAGCTTTTTCTTCGTGCTCGGATGGCCCTGCTCGCCATGCGGTCACACTTTGATAATCAGACTTGTTGTTGGGAGCTTGGACTCCGGCACCACTCGCGCCACATGGTCCGGTAGGCCGCTTCCAGTTGCCGACAGAACTTGACGCTGTCACATAGCGGAGAGGCGGCGACGCGACCGCGCAGGTCTGCGCGCAGGCTCGCCAAGGCTGATAAATCCGCGGCCAGGCGCGTCGCAACATCGACATAAGCTTGTGGCGTCGACGCGACCAAATGTTCAAGGCCAGCGCGCGCGAGCAGGCTCGCACCCATCCGCGCGGAATGGCGATCGCCCCCGAGCGTAACCACCGGCACGCCCATCCACAACGCCTCGCAAGTCGTCGTTGCGCCATTGTAAGGAAAAGTGTCGAGTGCAATGTCGACGCTCCCGTAAGCGGCCAGATGGTCAGCCGTAGATTTCAGCTTTCCCAGGAGCTCGACGCGATCGCCGGCGATGCCACGTTGCTCGAGCAAACGGCGCATGCGCGCGCGCATCTCCGGGAATGCCAGCCAACGGTGCTTGAGAATGAGCCTCGACCCTTGAACCTGCTTGAGGACCGCAGCCCAGAGGTCGAGAACGTCGGCGTTTATCTTCGCGAGATTGTTGAAGGAGCCGAAGGTAATAAATCCGCGCTCAATCGCCGGCAGCGGAGCAACATCCGGTGCTCCGTCCGGCGCAGTGTAGCAATTGAAGCCGCCGGGCAACCGCACAAGGCGCTCACTTGACAGACTGTCGGCCGGCCCGGGTGGATCGACTATCGCATCGGTCAACCGAAAATCCACGGCGGAGAGGCCTGTCGTGTCCGGATACCCGAGCCAAGTTACCTGTATGGGCGCCGATCGGCGGGCGAAGACCGCAAGTCGGTTCCCGCCGGTATGACCGGACAAATCGACCAGTATGTCGATGCCATCCGACCGCATCGCCGCCGCCAAGTCATCATCGGCGATCCCCGCGGTCGGACGCCACGCAGCGGACTTCGACTTGAAGAACGATGTCAATTCGTCTTCCTCGGCTCCGCCCGAATAGCAATACGTTTCAACCGCAGCCGGGTCGTGTCCGCGGAAGACACCGGAGAGAAAATACCCGACGGAATGGATGCGAAAATCAGCAGACACGTAGCCCACGCGCAGGCGCCGCTCGGGATCGCGGGTATTGGCGAAGGTGGTGAAGCGGGGCAGGTTATCGCTGAACCTCTGCACTTCCCGATGCGCGTCATACAGGAATGAGGAATTCACGGCTTGGTCGTAGTGCAGCACCAATAGCAGGCCGGATAGATGGCTGGCATAGCCGTCGCGCAAACGCGCTGCGTGACGCCAACGTTCGACAGCCTGCTTCCCGGCTCCTTTTGGCAGTGGCCTGCCCGAACCGCACTCCAAATAAGCCGCGGCGAGCAGCGGGTCGCGCTTGGCTGCGAGCTCGATGCCTTCGACGTAGCTAGCGAACAATCGCTGCGTTTCGCGCACCGCGATCTCGGCCGGCGTGAGCGAAGCATCGAGCTGCGGCGCGTGGGCGACGGCTTTGGCAGCGCAGTCCATCGCCTCGTCGTGCCTCCCGACCTCCGCCAGCGCGTCGCCGAGATTGCGCCAGGCGATGGCGTAGTCGGGGCGTATGGCCACCGCCTTCCGGTAATGCTCGATGGCCTCTGCGCGGTTGCCCAGCGAGTGTAGCGAGTCGCCCAGATTGTTGATGATTTCAGGCCGGTTCGGCTGCAACCGCAGGGCCTCGCGGTAGGCGAGGATCGCCTCCTCGAATCGGCCCATATCCTTCAGTGCGATTCCGAGGTTGTTCAAGGCTTCGGGGAACCCAGGGCGGATCGCGAGTGCGCGCCGATAATGCTCCACCGCCGCCGCAAACCTCCCGGCCTGATGCTCGCGGAATGCATCCGCCAAGGCCCGCTCAGCAAGGTCCTGCGCGCCACTTTCACCAGCCACCGACATCCGCTGCATTTCCCTGACTGTCCCGTCATCATCGGGGGTCCAAAGGGTCAGGGGCTAGCATGAAGACAAAATGCAAGTGTGACAGCTGGGACGCAGCAAACCCGCCGTTGTTAGGCGGCCGCGGGGCCCTCTGGTCGCCCGGCAGGTCATGCGGGCCGCAAACCGGAAAGGTGCACGCCGCCCTCGATGGTTGACGACGATCGACCCTCGCCGGGGCGACCTCCTCTGTCCAGTGGTGGCAACAGCTCCCAACGCCGCTGCACGCTCGACCTTCATTTACCATGACTGAGAACGAGGCGACTGCAGTAATCGGCCCTTAAGCCCGTACACCTATCAAGCCGGGAACGAAGGAGACAATCGTGCCACAAATCTGGCTGACCTACGCTGAGCTCGCCGACATGATCGGCTGTGACCCCGTCCAAGCACGCGCAACTGCTTCGATGCTCCCGCTTGACCGACGGAGATGCCATGACGGTCAAACGCGCGCGAAGCTGAATGCCCACCTTGCCGAGGTCTTCCTCGATCGTCTTGCGCGCGAGTGGATGGAACGTGAAATCGCGGGCTGCGTCGGCAACTTGCGCGAAACACGCGAGCTGATGCTAGCGCACCCTCTTGCGCAGGATCAGACGGCAGAAGAACGAAGACGTTACCGAGCGTAGCAGCCTGACAACAGCGATGCGGGCCGCTGGCGAGAAACTGCAAGGCCCGTCCACGCGACGCGCGGACGGGCTCATTTTTGATATCGATCAGCCAATCTCAGTTGTCCTGGTCAAGATCGACGCGCGCTCCGGTTGCCGGGTCGAGGAACGACCGAAGAGCCCGGTGTCGCGATCACCGATGTGTCACAAATCGTATGTTGCCTTGTCACATCCGCGGCCGGCGCTGGCAACTTCCCAATAAACGGCCGTTTCCATAGCAGATTGACGTCGCAAACGTCACGAAACTGCAAACACCGCGACCTTACTCCGTAACATTTCATTCCTAGGGTTCCGTGCGCCCGCGTATTCGGAGTTGCTCCGCTTGGCGCGCGCACCACTGCAACGGATTCTTGGGGGATTCAAATGAACAGGCTTGCTCATTATTCCGCAGGCGCGCTGCTCGCGCTCTTGGCTGCCGGCGTCGTGCCGGCGAATGCCGCGGGTTGCCAGCTTGGACTGAACGGCAGCGCAATCAAGCACATCGTCTATCTGCAGTTCGACAACGTTCATTTGCGCCGCGACAACCCGAATGTACCGTCGGATCTCGAGCAGATTCCAAGCTTGCTGCATTTCATGCAGCAGCAGGGGACGCTGCTGACAAATCATCATACGCCGCTGATCTCGCACACCTCTGTGGATATCGTGACGTCGCTGACCGGCGTGTACGGCGAGAAATTCGGATTCGCGGTCGGCAACAGCTTCGGCTTCTTTGATCCAAACGGCGTTCCGCATTTCCCGAGCTCATTTGCCTATTGGACGGATTCGGTCAACGAGGGCACCACATCGAGCCCGATGCTCGTCCCCGAGATGGACGATCAGCGCGGCAAGGTGCACCCCGCGCCGTGGGTTCCCTTCACCCGCGCCGGCTGTGACGTCGGCGCCTTCTCGATTGCGGACATCGAGTTGGAGAACGCCAACGGCAGCCCAACCGGCGACCTCGCAACCGTGTTCGGGAACCCGTCGGCCGAGCTTGCCGAGGGCGCCAGCAATCCGACCTTGGCCGCTGCCGACTTCGAAGGCATCGCCATCCACTGCGCGCAGGGCAGTCCGCTCTGCGGTGGTTCCACGCACGCCCGACCCGATGTCCTTAACGATGAGCCGCACCCGGACGGCACCGGAACCGGCGGCTATGTCGGCTTCCAGGCGCTCTTCGGCAACAAATACGTGGCGCCAGCCATCAATCACGGCAACGGCTTTGTCCTTGATCTCGACGGCAATCACGTCACCGACAGCCATGGCAGCGATGGCTTCCCGTCCGGCTTCGATCCAACTCCGTCACAGGCGCTGGGCTATGTGGCGCAAATGCTCGAGGCGGGCGTGCCGGTGGTTTATTTCTACATCGAAGATGCGCACGACAATCACAATTATCCAAATGCACCCATTGCGAACTACCCGGACGGCACGTTCGGACCCGGAGAGGCAAACTATGTGGCGTAGCTCAAGGCCTACGATGCAGCCTTCAGCAAGTTCTTCGCCCGCCTCGCAGCCGACGGGATCACCAAGGACAACACGCTGTTCGTCATCACCGCCGACGAGAACGACCATTTTGCCGGATCGGTGCAACAAGCGGTGCCGCCCGGATGCGACGGCGTGACGACGCCCTGCACCTATCCGGTTGGCGCTAAAGGCGAGGTCGATGCTGACCTCAGCCTGGTATTCGCGACCGAATTTGGCAACACCACGCCCTTCGGCGTGCACTTCGACGATGCGCCAAGCGTTCACATCGACGGCAACCCCGCGCAGACGGATTCGGTGACCCGCACGCTTGAGCGTCAGGCGGCCGCACTCGTGGGCTTTGATCCAATCATCAATGCCGACACCGCGGTGACGCAAGCTCTGGCTGATCGGGCGGAGCTTGCGCTCCTGCATATGATCACCCATGATCCGAATCGCTCGCCGAGCTTCGTCCTGTTCGGCAATCCCGATTATTTTCTCGAAGCGTTCGGCGATACCTCGCCGGCATGCACGCCGGCCATCAACTCGAAAAGCTGCTTTATCCAATCGCGCGCCTTCGCCTGGAACCATGGCGACTTCCAGAACCAGATCACTCGCACCTGGCTTGGCATGGTGGGACCCGGCGTCAGAACGCTGGGACAGACCGATGTCATCTTCAGCGACCACACAGATATTCGTCCGACTATCCTGAGCCTCGCGCATCTCAAGGACGACTATGCGCACGACGGGCGTGTTCTGTTCGAGGTGCTGAAATCAGATGCCCTGCCCCAGTCCCTGCGCGCCCATCAGGACACTCTCCGGGAGCTTGCCGCGGCTTACAAGCAGATCAATGCACCACGCGGAGAGCTCGGGCGCAGGACGCTCAGTGGGCTCTCGACCCGAGCACTCGAGGGGGACGACACGACCTACGCCACGCTCGAGGACAAGATCGTCGACATCACTAATCGACGGAACGAGATCGCCGGCAAGATGATCTCGATGCTGGAGGACGCCGCATTCGGAGGCCAAGCCATCGACCAGATCGCGGCGAAGGAATTGATCGAGCAGGCACAGGATCTGCTTCAATCAACCGATTGATCAGCCGCAACCCGTTGCCCGCCCGCGCCCGCGAGGCGCGGGCGGCGTCACATCCCGAGCCCCATGCATCCGAAACAGGGCGATCGGCGCCGACCCGAGGCCACATTGCCGATTCTCGGCCCGGCTCAATCAGCAAAATCGCTCGGTTCCCTGGCGATATCGAGCGCGAGCTGTGACACAAGCACTTCGCCTGACGGCACGAAGCGGACCAGATTGATGGTGCCTGCGTATTCCGGCGAGCCGGAATAGTAGGCGCACGGCGCTCCACTGACCTTGGCAGCCCGGTTCCAATGACCGAGCGCCACGTAGTCAGCGCCGGTCGCCGCGATCTCGTCGTCGCCGATAAGCCAGCTCGGGCGCAACCGCGTGCTGCGATCGGGAGCAGGCTGGTAATGACCATGCGCAACCGCGATCTGCCAACGCGTGACGCGTGGGCGACTGCGCTCCAGCGGGTTCATGTCGGAATAATCGCGATGGGCGCGACCCCAGATTTCGAGCCCGAGGCCGGGGAAGAGAACCGCTTCGTCATGCGTGATACCCAGCACGTGCAGGTTTGCGACCTTCGCCAACTTGCCTCGGTGATAGACCGCTTCCGCAACAGCGGGATCGTGATTGCCCGGCAGGATCACTACCGGCAGCTCCGCCGCGGCGATGACATCGGCGGCACGATCGGTCAGCGACTGCGGGACCCTGTGACTATCGAAGGTGTCGCCGGCCAGGATCGCAACATCGGCACCGGCGCGGCGCGCGGCCCCGAGCACGCACGCGAGCCCGGCCGTGCCGTCGCCGCCGTGCAGGCGAGCCGTGTGATCATGATCGACATGGAGGTCTGAGCTGTGAGCCACGACCAAGTCGCGCCCGAGCGGTATATTCTGTGCGTCCATTCCGATCTCGTGAAAATATTCGCCAATCAACACGGCACCAGCGCACCAGGCAGGCTCAACAGTCGCAGAATGGCCCCGATCACGCCGCAGTGCCATCCCGACTTTGCCCATCTCGGATGCTTGCCTTTTGCAGGGTCAACGCGTGTGAGGGGATGGTAACATGAGTACCGCCGACGATTACCGTACCAATGCCGAAGACTGCCTGCGGATGGCCGAGGCCGCTGCGGAGGATCGCGACCGGCCGCTTTGGGCGACGATGGCGCAATCGTGGTTGCGGCTGGCGGAGCACGCCGAGCGCATCGCGCCAGCGCCCGGGCATGCTGCAGTCGAGGCGGATCAGCTCGAATGCGTCGCCTTGGCACCGGAGCAGATTGTCGATCGCCAACGCGCACCGGCGCCCGACGGCCCGGCGGCCGAATCGCAGCGATCGGCGGGCTGACGCCATCAGATCGCTCGGAGATGAACACTTTTGTGTTCCGAGCATCCGATTCGATCCATTGACAGCCTGATGCCCTAGAGCGGCAGGTTGTCATGTCGCCTCGGCGGCACTTCGACCTTCTTTCCGCGCAACATCGCCAATGCCCGCGCGATGCGCGGGCGCGTCGCCCGCGGCATGATCACATCGTCGATATATCCGCGTTCTGCAGCCGCAAACGGTGAGAGGAAGCGATCCTCATATTCCTTGGTGCGGGCGGCGATCTTGGCCGCCTCGCCGATATCGGCACGGAATATGATCTCGACCGCACCTTTGGCGCCCATCACAGCGATTTGCGCAGTCGGCCAAGCATAGTTGACATCGCCGCCGACATGTTTGGACGCCATGACGTCGTAAGCGCCCCCGAACGCTTTGCGGGTGATCACGGTCACCAGTGGCACGCTGCATTGGCTATAGGCGAACAGGAGCTTGGCCCCGTGCTTGATCAGCCCACCGTATTCTTGATCGGTGCCGGGCAGGAACCCCGGAACGTCCACGAAGGTGACGATCGGAATGTCGAAGGCATCGCAGAAGCGCACGAACCGCGCCGCCTTGCGGCTGGCATCGGAATCGAGCACGCCCGCGAGCATCATCGGCTGATTGGCGACAAAGCCCACCGTACGCCCGGCAATGCGGCCGAAGCCGGTCAAGATGTTCATCGCGAACGCGGCCTGAATCTCGAAAAAATCGCCCTCGTCCACAACCTTGTGGATCAGCTCCTTCATGTCGTAGGGCTTGTTCGGGTTGTCGGGAACAAGCGTGTCGAGGGATTTTTCCTCGCGCTCCATCTCGTCGTATGATGGCCAGTACGGCACTCCGGCAGCGCTGTTGGAGGGAAGGAAGTCGATCAGACGGCGCATCTGCAGCAGGCACTCGACGTCATTGTCGTAGGAGCCGTCAGCGACCCCGGATTTGATCGTGTGAACGCCAGCGCCGCCCAGTTCCTCGGCGGTCACAACCTCGTTGGTCACCGTCTTCACTACATCCGGACCGGTCACGAACATATAGCTCGTGTCGCGCACCATGAATATGAAATCGGTCATGGCCGGCGAGTAGACGTCTCCACCGGCGCATGGACCCATGATCACCGAGATCTGCGGGATGACGCCGGAAGCAATGACATTGCGTTTGAACACCTCGCCGTAACCGCCCAGCGCCGCCACCCCTTCCTGGATGCGGGCGCCGCCAGCATCGAACAGGCCGATGATCGGCGCCCGCGCTTTCATCGCCAGATCCTGGATTTTCACGATTTTCTGCGCATGCGCCTCGCTCAGCGACCCGCCGAACACCGTGAAGTCCTTGGCGAAGGCGAAGACGGTGCGGCCATTGACAGTGCCCCAGCCGGTAACCACCCCGTCGCCGGGGATCTTGGTCTTCTCCATCCCGAACTCGGCCGAGCGGTGCTCGACGAACATGTCGAATTCCTCAAACGAGCCCTTATCCATCAAGAGCTCCATGCGCTCGCGGGCAGTCAGCTTGCCACGCTTGTGCTGCGCCTCGATGCGAGCAGCACCACCGCCGGCGCGGGCGCCCGCGCGGCGATGAGACAGCTTCTCAACGATGTCCTTCATGGTTGGACCGCCTCCTCGTCCGATGCGCCGCCGTACTCTACGAAGATTCCTGCCGGAGCGCTGCTAGTACCAGAGCCGCCGATTTGACTTCGGCGAATTGCGCCGCGCGCCGCTCGAGCGCCAATGCATCACGGCCCCAAAGCTCCATGTTCCAATCTTCGTCGATATGCGCAGCGGCCCATGCTTCTTCGGCCGAGAGCCGCCCCGACAGTAAGGCGAGTGCGATGAGAGCCGAGCCGGTAAGCGTCGTGATCGTGCTCAGCGCGCCGAGGCGCCACGGATCGCGCGGTATGGCCTCAGTCGCTGCCTTTATCGCGGCGGGGGGCTGCACGATGAAATTGACCCCCTGGGTGGTGACGAAATCGGCGGCGAGTTTCTCGCGCGCCCAGACGAGCAGCGGATTCCAAGCTTGCGCTTGCCTGGCAACCAACTCCTGCGGGCCTGTCGCACGGTAGACAAGGAGATCCGAAGCCAGATATCTCGCGATCTCCGCCGCCACTTCCGCGGGCGCCGCAGCGACGCCATCGATGATCGAATTGGCGAGCCGCGTGAGCGGCATCTTGGCCGGATCGATGACGTCCCCCTGGGCATTCCATTCCGCCGCGATCGCCTCGGCAAGCGCCCGCGCCGGAACCTCGAGGACGTGTCGCGCCGGCGTCCTGACCGCGCGCCCATCGAGGCGCACCGCAAATCCGTGCTCGTCCCGACCAGAATCTTCCACCTGCGCGCTCTTGTAAAAGCGGCGCCGCAACTGCGGCCGCGCCGAACGCCGCGCCGTCTCGATGGGATCGATCGGCGGCTGGGCAAAGATGTCTTCAAAGATGTCGCGCATCGGGGCCTTCCATCGGCGTGATCATGCCCAAAGCGTGCGTCCCGCGCTGCCTCCTTTTGCCGCCCCGGTTCAGCCCACCGGTATGGCAATTTCATTTCGCACTTGCAAACTTCGGGCCGCCTTGCTGGTGCAGCTGCGAAAACAATGAAAAAATATAATTATAGCAGGTACTTATGTAGATATCCCCAGAAACAACTTAAGGCCCTGGTTGACACGTCTGATAGCGGGTAGTCGCCGACCATGAGTTTGCACAATCCGTGCCCCTGTTATGAAGAATGTATCGGTAGAAATTGACGCGTCCGTCCACTAACATCCGACGGAATCGGCGCTCATAAGCCGAGCAGTCCGGGGGAGACCGGCCGACACCTGCGCGCGCGGGTTCACCGGGCGTGTGAGTGCACGAGGAGTCAATGAAGCCCACCGACATCGCTGCGCCTGATTACTTCCACAAGGTTGTGGATTGCCAATGGGCCTGTCCGGCACACACGCCGGTGCCCGAATATATCCGCTTGATCGCGGCCGGCCGCTATAGTGACGCCTATATGATCAACTGGCGTTCAAACGTTTTCCCGGGCGTGCTCGGCCGGACTTGCGACCGCCCATGCGAGCCAGCTTGCCGGCGCGGACGCGTGGAAAAGGATCCGGTCGCGATCTGCCGCTTGAAGCGCGTAGCCGCCGACTACAAGGACGATATCCGCGGCCGACTGCCGCGTCCCGCCCTTCACAAGAACGGCAAGCGCATCGCCCTGGTTGGCGGCGGCCCGGCATCACTCGCGGTTGCCCGCGATCTCGCCCCGCTCGGCTATCAATGCACTGTGTTCGATCAGGATCCGAAAGCCGGCGGGATGATCCGCACGCAGATTCCCCGCTTCCGGCTGCCGGAATCCGTGATCGATGAAGAATGCGATTACATCCTGGGCTTGGGCGTCGAGTTTATCGGCGGCAAACGCATCGACAGTCTCAAGGCGCTGCTGGCGGAGAGCTGGGACGCGGTCTTCGTCGGCTCCGGCGCACCGCGCGGGCGTGAGCTCGATATTCCGGGCCGCAAAGAAGCGGCCGCCAATATCCATATCGGCATCGACTGGCTGTCTTCCGTATCCTTCGGTCACACGACCAAGATCGGCCGCCGCGTCATCGTGCTTGGCGGCGGCAACACCGCCATGGACTGCTGCCGCTCTTCGCGCCGGCTCGGTGGCGAGGACGTCAAGGTCGTCGTCCGCTCCGGGTTCGAGGAAATGAAGGCATCACCCTGGGAAAAGGAAGATGCCATGCACGAGGATATCCCGATCCATAATTTCCTCGTGCCCAAGGAGTTCACCCACGAGAACGGCCGCCTGACCGGCGTTGTGTTCGAGAAGGTCAAGGCTGAGTACGATGCCAAGGGTCGGCGTAATCTGGTGCCAAGCGGCGAACCGGATCAGCATTTCCCCTGCGACGACGTGTTGGTCGCAATCGGCCAGGAGAACGCATTTCCATGGATCGAGCGCGACATCGGTATCGAATTTGACAAATGGGACATGCCTAAGGTCGATGCAAAGACCATGGCGTCCACGCATCCGAAGGTCTTCTTCGGAGGCGATGCGGCTTTCGGGCCGAAGAACATCATCTGGGCGGTTGCCCATGCCCACGAGGCGGCACTGTCCATCGACAAGCTCTGCCGCGGCGAGAACATCAATGATCGCCCGCTGCCGGCGGTCGAGGTCTTCAGCCAGAAGATGGGTATCCACGAGTGGAGCTACGACAACGATATCGCGCCGGACAAACGCTACCGGGTACCGCTGCGCGAGAAGGTCGTGGCATTGCGCGATATCAAGGCGGAGGTCGAGCTCGGGTTCGATCGTGAGCTCGCGCTCAAGGAAGCACATCGCTGCTTAAATTGCGACGTACAGACGGTCTTCACTGCGTCTGCGTGCATCGAATGTGACGCCTGTGTCGACATCTGCCCGATGGATTGCATCTCATTCACGCAGAACGGCGAGGAAGCCGATCTGCGCACGCGCCTGAAGGCCCCGGCGTCCAATCTCACCCAAGATCTTTATGTATCCACTGATCTCAAGACCGGGCGCGTAATGGTCAAGGATGAGGACGTATGCCTGCACTGCGGGCTTTGTGCCGAGCGCTGTCCGACCGGCGCTTGGGATATGAAGAAGTATCTGATCGACATGACTCACGCGGATGACCAATGCCGAGTAGCAGCCCAATCTGCAGCGTGAACGACTTCGTCGTCCGCTTTGCCAACGTCAACGGTTCCGGTTCCGCCAGCGCCAACGAGCTGTTCGCCCGCGCGGTGATGCGCATGGGCGTGCCGGTGGCGCCGCGCAACATCTTTCCCTCCAACATCCAGGGCCTGCCGACCTGGTACGAGGTGCGCATCTCCGAGGCCGGCCATCTGGGCGCGCGCGGCGGCACCGACCTCATGGTGGCGATGAATCCGCAGACCTGGGACAAGGACGTCGCCGGCATCGAGCCCGGCGGCTACTTGCTCTATGACTCGACCAAGCCCATGCCGGCGGCGAAGTTTCGCGACGACATCACCGTCATCGGCGTGCCGCTGACGGAAATCTGCAATCGTGAATATTCCGACCCGCGGCAACGCCAGCTGTTCAAGAACATTCTCTATGTCGGCGCGCTCTCGGCGCTCCTCGACATGGATTTGGGCGAGATCGAGAAGCTTATCGGCGAGCAGTTCAAGGCGAAGGAAAAGTTGATCGGCGCCAACATAAACGCGCTCCATCTCGGACGCGACTGGGCCCTGAAGAACCTGCAATGCCCGATCGGGCTGCGCCTCCAGCGCGCGAACGCAATCGGTGACCGCATCTTCATCGAAGGCAACAGCGCCGCGGCTCTCGGGGCCGTCTACGGAGGCGCCACTGTCTGTGCCTGGTATCCGATCACTCCCTCCTCTTCGCTCGCCGATGCCTTCACCAGCTATTGTCGGCGCCTTCGCATCGATCCGGAAACCAAGAAGAGCAAGGTCGCCATCATCCAGGCCGAGGATGAACTGTCCTCGATCGGCATGGTGATCGGCGCCGCCTGGAACGGGGCGCGGGCCTTCACGGCCACATCGGGGCCTGGCATCTCCTTGATGCAGGAGTTTCTTGGACTTGCCTATTTCGCGGAAATTCCCGCGGTGGTGTTCGACGTGCAGCGCTCCGGCCCCTCGACCGGCATGCCGACGCGCACCCAGCAGGGCGACATCATCTCCTGCGCCTATGCGTCCCACGGCGACACCAAGCACGTGCTGCTCTTTCCGGAAGATCCGGCGGAAGCGTTCGAGTTCGGTGCCCAGGCTTTCGACCTTGCCGACCGACTGCAGACCCCGATATTTGTCATGCTCGATCTCGACATCGGCATGAATCATCGCCTGTGTCGACCGCTCAAGTGGGACGATGCCCGCAAATACGATCGCGGCAAGGTGATGACCGCGGCCGATCTCGATGCCGGCAAGGATTTTGGCCGCTACCTGGACGTCGACGGCGACGGCATTCCCTACCGTACCTATCCGGGCACCCATCCGTCGAAGGGCTCCTATTTTACGCGCGGCACTTCGCGTGACCGCTATGCGCGCTACACCGAAGAGCCCGGTCCTTATGCCGACAACATGCAGCGGCTGTTGCGCAAGTTCGAAACGGCTAAGGACTTGGTCCCGCGTCCGCTACAGGCCAATGCGGAAAAGCCGACCAAATACGGCGTCATCTATTACGGCTCGACGGCGCCGGCCATGGACGAGGCCATCGAGATGATCGAAGCCGGCGGCCAGGCGCTCGATCGCCTGCGCGTGCGCGCCTTCCCGTTCCATTCGAGCGTCGCGAGCTTCCTCGCCGACCACGACTTCGTATTTGTGGTCGAGCAGAACCGCGACGCACAGATGCGCTCGCTCATCGTCAACGAATGCGGGGTCGATCCCGTGCGGTTGGTGCCGATCCTGAACTATGACGGCTCTCCGATCACGGCACGTTTCATCGCCCGCGAAATCAACGACGCGCTCGGCGCCCTCAAGGTAACGCCGCTGCGCAAGGTGGTGTCATGACCTATATCGTCAAGCCCAAGTTCCACCACCCCGGCCTGCCGAAGAATGCGCTCGGCTACACGCATCGGGACTATGAAGGATCGATATCGACCCTGTGTGCCGGCTGCGGCCACGACTCGATCTCCGGCGCCATTATCGAAGCCTGCTTCGAGCTCGACATTGCGCCGCATCGGGTAGCCAAGCTCTCCGGCATCGGCTGCTCGTCGAAGACCCCGACCTATTTCCTCGGCAACTCGCACGGCTTCAACTCGGTGCACGGGCGCATGCCTTCGGTGCTGACCGGTGCCAATCTCGCCAATCGCGATCTCATCTATCTCGGGGTCTCCGGGGATGGCGACTCGGCTTCGATCGGGCTCGGGCAGTTCGCCCATTCGGTTCGCCGCGGTGTGAACATGACCTATATCGTGGAGAACAACGGCGTGTACGGCCTGACCAAGGGGCAGTTCTCGGCGACCGCCGACCGCGGCTCCAAATCCAAGCGCGGGCTGGCCAATACCGACAGTGCGATCGACCTCGTCGCCATGGCGCTGCAGCTCGGCGCCACGTTTGTGGCGCGCTCCTTTTCGGGCGACAAGGCTCAGCTTGTGCCGCTGATCAAGGCCGCGATCGAGCACCGGGGCGCAGCCTTCATCGACGTGATCTCGCCGTGCGTCGCCTTCAACAACCATGTCGGCTCGACCAAGAGCTTCGATTATGTGCGCGAGCACAATGAGGCGGTCAATCGACTGGACTTCATCACCGGCCGCGCGCCTATCAAGGTTGCCTATGAGCCGGGCAGTGTCGAAGTCGTCGAGCAGCACGACGGCTCCAAAATCGCGCTGAAGAAGATCGCCGCCGACTATGATGCGCACGATCGCCTGGGCGCGATGAGCTTCCTGCAGCAGCACGCGGCCAAGGGGCAAATCGTCACCGGCTTGCTTTATGTCGATGCCGAGCCCGAGGACCTGCACCACAATTTCAATACTGTCGATGCGCCGCTCAATTCTCTCGGCGAGAAGGAGTTGTGCCCGGGCTCGGCGGCGCTTGAGAAGATCAACGCGAGCCTGCGATAACGCTGGATTTCGGAGGGGAAAGCTCTCGCACTCTCCTCCACGCGACTCATTCTTCCGGTGCGGCGAGAATCGGATCGTAGCGCCCGGCATCGAAGCCCAGCAGATTCCATGATTGCTGCATGTGCGGCGGCAGCGGTGCGGTGACGTCGATCGTGCCGCCGCGCGGGTGCGGCAGCATGATGCGGCGCGCCAAAAGGTGCAGCCGGTTCTGCAGTCCACCCGGCAGCTCCCAATTCTCCTTGCTGAAGTATTTCGGATCGCCGACGATCGGATGACCGATATGCGCCATATGGGCGCGCAATTGGTGAGTGCGGCCGGTCACCGGCTTGAGCGAGAGCCAAGCGAGCTGGCGAGCCGCCGTCTCGACCACCGCATAATAGGTCACTGCGTGGCTCGCCCCCTCTTCGCCATGGCGGGCAACGCGCATGATGCTTTCATCCTCGCGCTCGTCCTTGGCGAGATAGGTGGAGATGCGTCCTTGCCGCGGCTTGGGGACGCCGGCGACCAGCGCCCAGTAGATCTTGCGAGCCGCGCGGGTGCGAAAAGTCTTGGCGAGCGCGGCAGCAGCAAAGCGCGTCTTGGCGACCACGAGGCAGCCAGCGGTATCCTTGTCGAGCCGATGCACCAAGCGTGGCCGCTGGCCTTTGGGGTCGCGCATCTGCTCCAGCATCAAGTCGAGATGGCGTGTCGTGCCGGAGCCGCCTTGCACCGCAAGGCCCATAGGCTTGTTGAGGACCATCACATCGTCATCCTCGTGCAACGTGATGGATTTCAAGAACGCACGGGTCTCATCGGTTGCCGTGTGCTTGCCCGAACGCGGCGGCTCGTCCAGCCGCAGTGGCGGGATGCGCACCGACTGTCCGGCCTGCAGCCGCTCCTTCGGCTCCGCCCGCCGGCCGTTCACTCTAAGCTCACCTTTTCGGATGATGCGCTGGATGTGCGAGAACGACAGTCCGGGGAAACGCGCCTCGAGAAAGCGATCGACCCGCATGCCGGATTCGTCTGCCGTAACCGCAATGTTCTGCACGCGGGCCTCGCGCGAGGGTCCATCGTTGGCGTTTTCGCCTCTTGCTTTCGATTTTCCTTGCGCGTGGCTCATGCGGCTGCCGCCGTCAACCGGGCCAGCGCCGCATCAAGAGCACCGCTGGCCGGCAATTTGAGGGCAAACGCACCGGTGAGCATCTCGCGTAACTCGAGCGGCGTGCGCAGGGTCCGACGCTCGGTTATTCCGTCGCGGTGATGCACGGAAAACTCGGCATTGCGCAACGCAAAGCGGCGCCCCTCGACCGCTCGCGCCGCCATCAGGTTCTTGGTGAAGTAGGAATTCGGCGAGGTGGACTTGTACCAGTTCGCGACATCATAATCGGCCAGGAGCTGCTCCTGCAGGTCGAATTGATAGATCGATTTCCATGCCTCACCGATCTTCGATTGCAGGACAAAATCGCCTTGCGCGCAAACGATCCGGTACGGCTCATGCGGGCTCGCCTGCTCGCCATCGAAATCGAGCCTGAGGGGCGTGGTCGGCGTCGCCCCGCCGAAACCCACATCGGCAATGTGACGCTCGCCTCCGAGATCGATCGCGAGCAGCATATGCGCCCGGGCCCTGGTCCCGGCGGCGCCGAGCAGAACGCGGGCGCTGAGGCCACGCACCGCAAACCCGAGCGCCTGCAGAACATGCATGAAAAGAAGGTTGTGCTCATAGCAATACCCGCCGCGGCCGGAACGCACGAGCTTCGCTTCGAGCGAAGCTGAGTCCAGCTGTACGGGTACGCCGAGCAGCGGATCGAGATTCTCGAACGGAATCGCCTGAGGATGTAACCGGTGCAGCGCCGCAAGCGTGTCGCGGTCCACCGCCGCGGGGCCAGTAAAGCCTATCCGCTGGAAATAGGCGTCGAGATCAATCACGACTGGCCCCCCGCTCGCGGCGAAGTTTTGCCCAATAATCAAGCCGCTTGCGGATCTCGCGTTCGAAGCCACGCTCGGGTGGATCATAGAATTGCCGGCGCCCCAGCGCTTCGGGGAAGTAATCCTGACCCGAGAAGGCGTCGGGCGCGTCGTGGTCATACGCGTAGCCTTCGCCATAGCCTTCCGATTTCATCAGCTTGGTGGGCGCATTGAGGATGTGCTTGGGCGGCAGGAGCGAACCGGCTTCGCGCGCAGTCTGCATGGCCGCCCCGTAGGCGAGGTAAGCGGCATTCGATTTCGGCGCGGTCGCAATGTAGACAACGGCCTCCGCGATCGCCAATTCGCCTTCCGGAGAGCCGAGAAAGTCATAAGCTTCTTTGGCAGCGTTGGCGACTACCAGTGCCTGCGGATCGGCGAGACCGACGTCCTCGACCGCCATGCGCACGATGCGGCGAGCAAGATAGAGCGGGTCTTCGCCCGCATCCAGCATGCGGCAGAAATAGTAGAGTGCAGCGTCGGGATCCGATCCGCGCACCGACTTGTGCAGCGCCGAGATCAGGTTGTAGTGGCCGTCCTGATGCTTGTCGTAAATCGGCGCACGGCGCTGGACCACCTCCTGTAGGTGCGCCGCGTCCAGGACTTCACCTTCTCGGCTTGCCCGCCACACCTCCTCGGCCAGCGTCAACGCCGCGCGCCCGTCGCCGTCGGCCATGCGGATGAGTGCGGCACGCGCTTCTGCATCGAGTGGCAGGGCCTTGCCTTCGATCGTCTCGGCGCGGCGCAGAAGCTGCTCGATCACCTCCACGGCGAGCGGCCTGAATACGAGCACGCGGGCTCGCGATAACAGCGGTGCGTTGAGCTCGAAGGAGGGATTTTCGGTCGTGGCGCCGACCAGCACGATGGTGCCGTCCTCCATCACCGGGAGAAACGAATCCTGCTGGGCGCGGTTGAAGCGGTGGATCTCGTCAACGAACAGAAGCGTGCCTAACCCGGTCTCGCGCCGCGCCCGCGCCTCGTCGAACACCTTCTTGAGGTCGGCGACGCCGGAAAAGATCGCTGAGATCTGGACGAAGTAGAGGTCGGTCGCTTCGGCGAGCAGGCGCGCCACGGTAGTCTTGCCGGTCCCGGGTGGCCCCCAGAACACCAGCGAGCCGAGCGAGTGTGTCGCCAGCATGCGGGCAAGCGCGCCATCCGGGCCGAGTAAATGCTCCTGCCCGACCACATCGTCCAGGCTTTGGGGTCGCAATTTGTCGGCGAGAGGTCGGGGCGCGCTGCGTTCAAGGCCAGCGGCTGAGAAGAGATTTGCCCCGCCGCGTCTCGCCTTGGCGCTCATCCGCTCAACACCACCGACATCTGCTGGCCGCCGCGCACGATAGTGATGCGCCACACCCGGCTCGGCTGGCTCGTTGCGCGCTCAAGATCGCGCGTCTTGCCTATCTTCTGATTGTTGACCGAGACTACCAAGTCACCCCGGTGAAACCCGAGGCTCTGTGCAGTCGAGCCTTCGGCCACCTCGGTGATGACGACGCCATCGGTCGATGGGTCGAGCCGCATATCGTCCGCCAAGGCCGGCGACAGATTGGAGACCTTGGCACCCTGGAACGGCGAGCGCCCCTCGATGACCAACTCATCGTGCGGGGTGTCCGGCAGCGGCTCGAGCGCCACCGTGACGGTTGCCTCCCGGCCGGAACGGATGATACCGAGGCGAGCGCTCCCGCCAAGCGATTTGGTGGCGAAACGATAATCGAAGGCATTGGGGTCCTCGATCTCCTGCCCGTCGATCGAGGTGATCAGGTCGCCGGTCTTGAGGCCGCCGCGTGCAGCTGGGCTGCCGGCGGCGAGGCTCGCCACCAGCGCCCCGGTCGGCCGCTTCAGCCCAAGACTGTCGGCGATTTCCGGCGTGACCGCCTGCAGATGCGCGCCGAGCCACGGCCGCTTGACGGCGTTGCCCCCATGCTCGGCCGACGCCACCACCACCTTGACCATGTTGGCGGGAATCGCAAAGCCGATCCCTTGCGATCCGCCCGAACGTGAGAAAATCGCGGTGTTGATGCCGACGAGCTTGCCGGAAGTATCGACCAGTGCCCCGCCGGAGTTGCCGGGATTGATCGCGGCGTCGGTCTGAATGAAGAACTGATAGTCTGATATACCAACCTGTGTGCGCGCCACCGCCGAGACGATGCCGTGGGTTACGGTCTGCCCGACCGCGAAGGGATTGCCGATCGCCAGCACCACGTCACCCACCTGAAGTGTGTCGGAGTCGGCAAACTCGATGGCGGGGAAGCGCTCGCCCGATGCTTTGATGCGAAGCACTGCGAGGTCGGCACGCGTGTCCTTGAGCACGATCTCGGCCTCGAATTCGCGCTTGTCCGCGAGCGAGACTTTGACCTGGTCGGCGCCCTCGATAACGTGGTTGTTGGTGACCACCAACCCTTTGGGATCGACCAACACACCGGATCCGAGCGAGCGCTGGATCTGCTCGCCGCCGCCCGGCGCACCGAAGAATCGGCGAAAGATCGGATCATCGAGGAAGGGATTTTGGTTCACGACCGTCTTGGCCGCATAGACGTTGACCACCGTCGGCGCCGCACGCTGGACGACCGGCGCATAGGACAACCGAATGTCGTTGAGCGAGGTCGGCACCCGCCGTTCCTGTGCGGTCGCAACCGACAGCCATGCGGGCAACAGCGCCAGCATGAGCGCGAGCGCCAGAGCACGATTGCGAAAAGTGGGTACCGGCTCTCGGAAAAGAACAACGCTCCGCTCTAAGAGCGAATCGCGGCGGGGCAACATGGGGCCAATCCTCGATCGAAAAGCCGCATATGGAGGCGAGTCCAAGGCAATAGAATGGCGGCCCTAAGGAGAGCACCTCGCTGTCGCGCCAACCGCCCCATCAAACCGCCGTGGTCGACGGCAAAGCGACCGAGGCGTTATCAGGCAGCGGCGGGCGCTTCCTGTTCGACCTTCCCCTGGGCATTTGGGCCTGACTCCAAGCCCTTGGCACTCACATCGCGATCCACGAGCTCGATCACCGCCACGGGCGCCGAATCGCCATAGCGAAAGCCCGCCTTGAGCACGCGCGTATAGCCGCCATTGCGCTCCTTGTAGCGGGGACCAAGCACATCGAAGAGCTTCTTGACCATCGCCAGGTCGCGAATTTTCGCCACCGCCTGCCGCCGAGCATGCAAATCACCGCGCTTGCCCAGGGTAATCAGCTTCTCCACCACCGGTCGTAGATCCTTCGCCTTGGGCAGCGTGGTCACGATCTGCTCGTGCTTGATCAGTGCCGCCGCCATGTTGGCGAACATGGCGCGACGGTGCTCCGGCGTGCGGTTGAGCTTGCGATGGGCCTTGGCGTGACGCATGACGATTCCCCTAAAGACGAACGACAGCAGATGACAGGCACACAGAGCCGAACCCGGTCGCCCGTTCGCAGCCCGCTCAGTGCAGCCCGCTCAGTAATGATCCTCGAAGCGCTTGGCCAGCTCCTCGATGTTTTCCGGAGGCCAGCCCGGCACTTCCATGCCGAGATGCAGCCCCATCTGGGCCAGCACTTCCTTGATCTCGTTGAGCGACTTGCGCCCAAAATTCGGCGTGCGCAGCATCTCGGCTTCCGACTTCTGCACCAAGTCGCCGATATAAACGATGTTGTCGTTCTTGAGACAGTTGGCCGAGCGCACCGACAGCTCGAGCTCGTCGACTTTCTTGAGGAAGGCCGGGTTGAAGGCAAGGTCGGGAATGACCTCCGCCACCTGCTCCTTGCGAGGCTCCTCGAAATTGACGAACACGTTGAGCTGATCCTGCAGAATGCGTGCTGCGTAAGCGAGGGCATCCTCCGGCGTGACAGCGCCGTTTGTTTCGATCGTGAGCGTAAGCTTGTCGTAATCGAGGATCTGGCCCTCGCGGGTGTTCTCGACCTTGTAGGAGACCTTGCGCACCGGCGAATAGAGGCTGTCGACGGGGATCAAACCGATGGGCGCATCCTCGGGTCGGTTGCGCTCGGTCGGCACATAGCCCTTGCCGGTATTGACCGTAAATTCCATCCTGATTTCGGCTCCCTCGTCGAGGGTGCACAGCACAAGCTCTGGATTGAGCACGACGATGTCACCGACGGTCTGAATGTCGCCGGCCGTCACCGTGCCCGGGCCCTGCTTTTTCACCACCATGCGCTTGGGGCCTTCGCCCTGCATCCGTATGGCGATGTCCTTGATGTTGAGGACGATATCAGTCACATCCTCGCGCACGCCCGGGATCGAGGAGAACTCGTGCAGCACGCCGTCAATGTGCACCGACTGAACCGCTGCCCCCTGGAGCGATGACAATAAGATGCGCCTGAGCGCATTGCCCAGTGTCACGCCGAAGCCACGCTCCAGCGGCTCGGCGACAACGGTCGCCTCGCGCTTGGAATCGGCGCCAGCGGCAACCTGCAACTTGTTGGGTCTGATCAATTCCTGCCAATTCTTCTGGATAGTCACGTTGTCACCCATCGCTTTGAGCGGCGCGGCTCTGTCACGCGCATCCCACTCCGCCCGGTGGGACGATTCGGCGGCGGATTCCTCGCCGATCCGGCGGACGAGGGTATCGTTGTTCATACCCGGCGCCTCTTGCGCGGGCGGCAGCCATTGTGCGGGATCGGCGTCACGTCGCGGATCGAAGTGATTGTGAACCCGGATGACTGCAGCGAGCGCAGCGCCGACTCGCGCCCCGAGCCCGGGCCCGCCACCTCGACCTCGAGAGTGCGCATGCCGTGCTCCTGCGCCTTCTTGGCGGCGTCCTCGGCTGCCACCTGCGCCGCATAAGGCGTCGACTTTCGCGACCCTTTGAAGCCCATCGTGCCGGCGGACGACCAGGCGATAGTATTGCCCTGCGCGTCGGTGATGGTGATCATGGTATTGTTGAAGGTCGCGTTCACGTGCGCGACTCCAGAGGCGATGTTCTTGCGCTCGCGTTTGCGGACGCGGGTAGCTTCCTTGCCCATTCTCGATTTCCTTTCGCGGCCCGGCGCCCTCTCAAGGCGGAGCCCTTAAGCTTAGCTTCGTACTTATGTCCGAGATCGACACTTGGCCGCGCTCCTCGGCAAACTGCTGGGTCGCGTGGTGGAGGCGGGCTTTAGAGCCCCTACTTCTTCTTGCCGGCAATGGCCTTGGCCGGGCCCTTGCGAGTTCGAGCATTGGTGTGGGTGCGCTGGCCGCGAACCGGCAGACCGCGGCGGTGCCGCAATCCTCGGTAGCAACCGAGGTCCATCAGCCGCTTTATGTTCATGGCGGTCTCGCGCCGCAGATCGCCTTCCACGATATAGTCACGATCGATGACTTCGCGAATCTGCAACACTTCCTGGTCGGTGAGCTGGGCCACTCTCCGGGCCTCGGGAATCCCGACTTTCGTCATGATTTCATTGGCCTTTTTTGGGCCGATCCCGTGGATATATTGCAGCGCAATAACAACGCGCTTGTTAGTGGGGATATTGACGCCGGCGATGCGGGCCACGATTGCTTCTCCTGCTGCCGGCATGGAATATGGGCCGGCGGATCATGATTTTCCAGTTAGCGGAAGGGGTTAACCGCAAGCGATAACACGACACCCTCCCCGGTTTCCGGGGCGCGGCATCGTTTTAACTTCTCAAACTGGATGCTGGCTTTTAATGGATTCAATTGCCTCTCGTCAACCTCGGCGCGACTTGCTTTTGCCCAGCGTCGTCTTGCCGCGGGCACTGGGCTTACGGTCGGTTCTGCTACGCGTCGCAGCGCGGTCGGAGCGCGAAGTCGCAACGCTCTTTCGCGCAACCTTCAAGGGTAAGGTCACCTTTGCGGGAGCGGCCTTGGCGGCCGCCTTGGCAACGGCCTTCCCGGAAGCTGCCTTCCTATCGACAGGGGCTTGAAGCGCGGACTCGATGGCGCTCGCCACTTCAGGGATCGGCGCCATGCCGTCAACCGATTTCAGCGCATTCTGGCTGCGATAGTAATCGACTAACGGCGCCGTCTGTTCCTGGTAGGCCTCGATGCGCGTTCGCAGAATTTCGGGATTGTCGTCATTGCGCATCGCCTCGCCGCGCGCTTTGGCTTCGGCCACGCGATTGGCGATGCGATCGTGCAGGATCTGCGGATCGACCTTGAGCTCTATCACGCCGTCGAGTTTCAGCCCTTTGGCGCTGAGCATACGGTCGAGCGCCACCGCCTGCGGCACGGTCCGGGGAAATCCGTCAAGGATGAAACCCCTCCTCGCATCCGGCTGATCGATACGATCGGCCACAATCGCCACCACCAAATCGTCCGGACACAGCTCGCCGCGGGCCATGATGTCCTTGGCGCGGATGCCGATCGATGTTCCGGCTCCCACTGCGGCGCGCAACATGTCGCCGGTGGAGAGCTGAACGATCCCGTATTTCTTGACAAGACGCTGTGCTTGAGTGCCCTTCCCCGCCCCCGGCGGGCCGAGCAGGATCAGCCTCATCTCCTACGCCCCCTCAGTTTTGAACGTTTGATCAGGCCTTCATATTGATGCGCGAGCAGATACCCCTGTATCTGCGCGACCGTGTCCATGGTCACGCTGACCACGATCAGGAGCGACGTGCCCCCGAAGTAGAACAGACCCGGCTGGTAGTAGGTCAGGATCTCCGGGCACAGGCACACCAGCGCAAGATATCCGGCGCCGATGACCGTGATGCGTGAAAGCACATAGTCGATATACTCGGCGGTGCGCTCGCCGGGACGGATGCCGGGGATGAAGCCGCCATGCTTCTTCAGGTTCTCCGCCGTCTCGGTCGGATTGAACACGATCGCCGTGTAAAAAAACGCGAAAAAGACGATGAGACCAATATAGAAGATCAGGAACAGCGGCCGGCCGTGGCCGAGCTGCGAGGTGAGTGTGATGAACCAATCAGGACCGGAACCGGAGTTGAGATTCGCGACCGTGGCCGGCAGCAGCAGCAGCGAGGACGCGAAGATCGGGGGAATGACGCCGGAAGTATTGAGCTTGAGCGGCAGATGCGAGGACTGGCCCTCGAACATGCGATTGCCCACTTGCCGCTTCGGATATTGGATCAACAGCCGCCGTTGGGCCCGCTCCATGAACACGATAAAGGTGATGACGGCCACCGCCATGACCATCACCGCAAGGATCAGCATGCCGGACAACGCGCCCTGACGCCCGAGTTCAAGCGTCTGGGCCAGTGCGGCGGGTAGCCGAGCCACGATACCCGACATGATGATAAGCGAGGTGCCGTTGCCGATGCCGCGTGCGGTGACCTGCTCGCCGAGCCACATAAGGAAGATGGTGCCGCCGGTCAGCGTGATCACGGTCGAGACCACGAACATGAGACCTGGTTGGCTCACCACATTTCCGGAGCCTTCGAGACCTACCGCAATTCCATACGACTGGAAGGCGGCCAGCACCACGGTCAGATACCGCGTATACTGGTTCATGGTCTTGCGGCCGGATTCCCCCTCCTTCTTCAGCTGCTCGAGCGTAGGTGAAACCGTCGTCATCAGCTGGATGATGATCGAGGCGGAAATGTAGGGCATGATGTTCAGGGCGAAGATCGCCATGCGCTGGATGCCGCCGCCCGAGAACATGTTGAACATGCCGAGGATGCCGCCAGCCTGGGTTTGGAACACCTGATCCCAGACGTTAGGGTCGATGCCAGGCAGCGGTATGTAAGTGCCGAGCCGGTAGACCAAGAGCGCGCCCAAGGTGAACCAGATGCGCTTCTTCAGCTCCTCCGCCTTGGCCAGCGCCGAGAAATTTAGGTTGGCTGCAAGTTGTTCCGCTGCTGAGGCCATGGTCCTGAAGCTCCGCTCGCCGCCCTTATGAGACTCCCCGACCTATATAGGGATCAGGCTGCCTGTTCGCCTGCCTCGCGCGCCGGTGCCAGAATTGTGACCGAACCGCCGGCCTTCTCCACTGCCGCGATCGCCGGCTTGGAGGCTCCCCAGACCGACAGAGCGATCTTGGATTTGAGTTCCCCCAATCCCAGGATCCGCACGCCGTCCAGCTGCCGCCTGAGAACGCCTGCCTTGACCAGAGCCGCGCCGTCGATGAGCGCCGCCGGATCGAGCTTGCCTGCATCGATCGCCGCCTGGATACGCCCCAGATTAACCTCGTTCAGCTTGCGTGCAAACGGGGAGTTCTTGAACCCGCGCTTGGGAAGCCGCCGATGCAGCGGCATCTGGCCGCCTTCGAAACCCTTGATGCGCACGCCAGAACGCGCGGTCTGCCCCTTGCCGCCACGGCCGCCCGTCTTGCCGGTGCCGGACCCGATGCCGCGACCGATGCGCGCACGCTTTTTGCGGGCGCCGGGGCGATCTGAAATCTCGTGGAGCTTCATTATAGCCGTCCTTGTGTGGCCGTCCTCGCAACGGCCGTCGTTTTGTCATGCGGCAGCGTGGCCCGCCCACGAGGGGCTGCAGCGCGTGCGAACTCTAATCATCACCGACCACACACACGAGGTGCTGGACCTTGGCGATCATGCCGCGAACCTCCGGCGTGTCAGCTAGCTCGGCGGTGCGGCCAATCCGGTTGAGCTTTAGTCCAACCAGCGTTTCGCGCTGAGTGTGATGACGGCGGATCGGGCTCCCGATCTGTTTGACCTTGATCGTCTTGTCGGACCTGCTCATTTCGGCCTCTTAGTGTCCTGGAAGGCTTACTCGGCGACCTGCTCGGTGTCGCCTTCGCGGCGGCGCGCCTGCAGGGTCGATACTTTGATGTTACGCCGCGCCGCGACCGAGCGCGGGGAATCCTGACGCTTCAACGCATCGAACGTCGCGCGCACCATATTGTAGGGGTTTGACGAGCCCATCGACTTCGCCACCACGTCCTGCATGCCAAGGGTCTCGAACACCGCGCGCATTGGGCCGCCAGCAATGATGCCGGTGCCGGGAGGCGCCGCCCGCAAATACACCTTGCCGGCGCCGTGCCGGCCCGCCACGTCATGGTGCAGCGTGCGGCCTTCGCGCAGCGGGACGCGAATGAGCGCGCGCTTGGCGGCCTCGGTTGCCTTGCGGATCGCCTCCGGCACCTCGCGCGCCTTGCCGTGGCCGAAGCCGACCCGCCCCTTCTCGTCGCCAACAATGACGAGCGCGGCAAACCCGAACCGCCGGCCGCCCTTCACCACCTTGGCCACGCGATTGATGTGGACCAGCTTGTCGGTGAATTCGCTCTCTTCGCGCTCGCGCTCACGTGCCATTGATCGGGTTTCCGTTCGAGACAGTTTTTCGGGTTTTGCTCTGTTGCCTTGTTGCTTTCGGACTCGGTTCGCTTTCGGCCGATCCCGTCAGAATTTCAGGCCGCCCTCGCGTGCGGCTTCCGCCAGCGCCTTGACGCGCCCATGATAGCGATAGCCGCCGCGGTCGAAGACCACGTCGGTGATGCCTTTGCCGACCGCGCGCGAAGCCACAAGCTTGCCGACGGTTTTGGCAGCGTTGATGTCGGCGCCGGTCTTTAGGCCTTCGCGCGTCTCCTTCTCAAGCGAGGACGCGGAGGCGAGCGTCTCGCCTTTCTCGTCATCGATGATCTGCGCATAAATGTGCTTGGACGAGCGGAACACCGATAGCCGCGCCCGGCCGCCGGCCGCGCGTCTGATGGTACGGCGCACCCGCCCCGTCCGTCGCTCACCGCGATCTTTCACTGTCGCCATGGCCTATTCCTGTCCAGTCCGTCTACTTCTTCTTGCCTTGCTTGCGGAAGATGAACTCCTCCACATATTTGATGCCTTTGCCTTTGTACGGCTCTGGTGGCCGGTAGTCGCGGATATTGGCGGCAACCTGCCCGACCTTCTGCTTGTCGATGCCGGCCACGACGATCTCGGTCGGCTTAGGGGTCGCAATTGTGATGCCGTCCGGGATTGGATGCACGATGTCGTGGCTGTAGCCGAGCGCGATCTGCAGGTTCTTGCCCTGCACCGCGGCACGGTAACCGACGCCGGTGATCTCCAAGCGCCGCTCGAAGCCCTTGGTGACGCCGGTCATCAGATTGGCGACCAGAGCGCGCGAGGTGCCCCACAGCGCGCGCGCGACCTTGGTCTCAGTGCGCGGGTCGACCTTTATGCCGCCGGCCTCGACCTTGACGGCGACATCGCCGTGCAGCACCAGCTGTAAGGCGCCCTTGGGCCCTTTCACCTTGACGGTCTGGCCCTCCACGGTGGCGGTGACCCCCGCCGGGATTGGGACCGCCTTTTTTCCTACTCGCGACATGACTCTGTTCCGTCTGCGACTTGTTCTGCCTGCACCTGTTTGGTCCGGCCCTGCCTTAGAACACCGTGCAAAGAATCTCGCCGCCGACATTGGCGTCGCGGGCGTCGTGATCCGCCATGACGCCCTTGGGCGTCGACAGGATGGCGATGCCCAGGCCGTTGTTGACCCGCGGCAGCGCCCTGACTGAAGCGTAGACGCGACGACCCGGCTTGGAGACACGGGCGATTTCCCGGATCACCGGCTCGCCGCCGAAATATTTGAGCTCGATCTCGAGCTCCGCCTGACCATTGGAATGCTCGACCGCGGCATAGCCGCGGATGAAGCCTTCGCTCTTGAGCACATCTAATACGCTCTTGCGCAGCTTGGACGCAGGCGTTGAAACCTTCGACTTGCTGCGCATCTGCGCATTGTGAATGCGTGCGATCATGTCGCCGAGCGGATCATTCAATGCCATCGCGCGACGCTCCTTACCAGCTCGACTTGACCAAGCCCGGGATCAGGCCCTTGGAACCAAGCTCCCGGAGCGCGATGCGGCTCATTTTCAGCTTGCGATAAAAGGCTTTCGGGCGGCCCGTAACCTCGCAGCGGTTGTGAACGCGCGAGGGAGAAGAATTACGCGGCAGCTCGGCAAGCTTGAGGGCGGCCGCGAAGCGGTCCTCGGTCGGCCGGTTCTTGTCGCGGGCGATCGCCTTAAGCCGTGCCCGCCGGCTCGAGAACTTCCTGGTCAACCGGCGGCGCCGGTTGTTCTTCTCGATCGAGCTCTTCTTCGCCATTCTGGTCTCCTGAATTTCCGCGTTTGAAGCGCAAGCCGCCTCACTGCCGGAAGGGAAAGTTGAACGCGGTCAGCAATGCACGCGCTTCGGCATCGGTTTTCGCCGTCGTGCAGACCGTGATGTCCATGCCCCAGACGTCGGACACCTTGTCGTAATCGATCTCCGGGAAGATGATGTGCTCCTTGATGCCCAGCGTATAGTTGCCGCCACCATCGAAGCTCTTGGGGTTGAGGCCGCGGAAGTCGCGCACCCGCGGCAGCCCGATATTGATCAGGCGATCCATGAACTCGTACATGCGCGCCTTGCGCAGCGTGACCTTGCAACCAATCGGCTGTCCGTCACGCACCTTGAAGGTCGCGATCGACTTGCGGGCCTTGGTGACCACCGCCTTCTGCCCGGAGATCATCCCGAGATCGGTGGCGGCCTGCTCCACCTTCTTGCGATCGTTGACCCCCTCGCCGATCCCCATATTGATGACGATCTTCTGCAGGACCGGCACCTCCATGGGATTCTTGTAGCCAAACTCCTTGGTGAGCTTCGGCCGCACCACCTCTTCGTAATAGGTCTTGAGCCGGGGCGTGACGTGCTCCTCCGGAGCCGGAGCCACCGCCTCGGCCCTCGCCGCCTTTGCGGCTCCCGCGCCTTCACCCTTCTCGGCGGGCGCCTGGCCTTTGGCAGCCTTCGGCGCCTGCCCCTTTTCGCCCTTCTCGGGCTTGGCAGCGCGCTGAGCCTTCCCCGGCTTGTCCGACTTCTTGGCTTCAGGCTTTTCCTTTTTGTCAGCCATCGATCTCAACTCCCGAACGCTTGGCGACGCGCACCTTGCGGCCATCCGGCAGAATGCTGAATCCGACCCGGGTTGGCTTGCCGTCCTTGGGGTCGGCCAGCGAGAGGTTGGAGAGGTGCACCGGCGCTTCCTTGCTGATAATCCCGCCCTCTTGCGCCGCGGTCTGCTTCTGGTGACGTTTGACCATATTGATGCCGCGCACCAGTGCGCGGTTCTCGTCGGGGCGCACCTCAATCACTTCACCGCGCCGCCCCTTGTCGCGCCCGGTACGCACGATCACCGTGTCGCCTTTCTTGATCTTGGCCGCCATCACAGCACCTCCGGCGCAAGCGAGATGATCTTCATGTGATTTTTGGCACGCAACTCGCGCGGAACCGGCCCGAAGATGCGGGTACCGACCGGCTCCATCTGCGGGTTGATCAGCACCGCGGCGTTGCGATCGAAGCGGATGACCGAGCCATCCGGCCGGTGGATGTCCTTGCGTACCCGCACCACCACCGCCTTCATGACCTCGCCCTTCTTGACGCGGCCGCGCGGGATGGCCTCCTTCACCGAGACGACGATCACGTCGCCAATGGTGGCGTATTTGCGCTTGGAGCCGCCCAGCACCTTGATGCACATGACGCGGCGCGCGCCCGAATTGTCGGCCACGTCGAGATTGGTCTGCATCTGGATCATGTTGGTGCACTCACAATGATTTTCCGGCCCGACAGCGCGCTCAAACAGCCTTTTTCTTCTTCTCGCCCTGGATCACTTCCCAGCGCTTGAGCTTCGACAGCGGGCGCCGCTCCTCGATCCAGACGATGTCGCCCACAGCGAATTCGTTCTTCTCGTCGTGGGCATGATATTTCTTCGAGCTCCGCACCGTCTTCTTCAGTACCGGATGGGTGTAACGGCGCTCGACCCTGACCACGATGGTCTTGTCCTGCTTGTCGCTGACCACGACGCCCTGCAGCGTGCGCTTCGGCATCTCAAGTCCTCTACTTCGCGTTTGAGCGCGCGGCGCGCTTGGGTTTCAGGGACGGGCGCTTCTGCGCCGCGATGGTCTTGATGCGGGCGATATCGCGGCGGACCTGCCGCACCCGCGAAGTGTTCTCGAGCTGCCCGGTCGCTCGCTGAAAGCGCAGGTTAAACTGCTCCTTCTTCAGCTTGAGCACCTCGTCATCGAGCTGGTCGATGGTCATCGCCCTGATGTCTTCGGCTTTCATGGCTTTTCCCCGACGCTATTCGGCGATGCGCTCGATGAAGCGCGTCTTGATGGGCAACTTGGCGGCGGCGAGAGCCAGCGCCTCGCGTGCGAGCGTGATCGGAACGCCGTCGATCTCGAACAGTACGCGGCCGGGCTTGACGCGCACCACCCACAGTTCGGGCGCGCCTTTGCCAGATCCCATGCGCACCTCGAGCGGTTTCTTCGAGACCGGCACATCCGGATAGACTCTGATCCACACCCGGCCCGAGCGCTTCATGTGGCGCGTGAGCGCGCGCCGCGCCGCCTCGATCTGGCGCGCGGTCACCCGCTCCGGCTCGAGGGCCTTGAGGCCATACTGGCCAAATGCAAGCGTGGCGCCCGAAGTCGCAACGCCGTGGATACGGCCCTTGTGCGCCTTGCGAAACTTCGTGCGCATCGGTTGCAGCATGGCAATTCGCCCTTTCTCAAATTCTCAGGCCGGCAACGCTTACGCCGCGTCCCGACGCGGACGCCCGCCGTCGCCTTCGGCCAGCTTTTTGTCTTGCGCCATCGGATCATGCTCCAGGATCTCACCCTTGAAGATCCAGACCTTGACCCCACAGGTCCCGTAGGTGGTGAAGGCAGTGGCGACCCCGTAATCGACGTCGGCACGCAACGTATGCAGCGGCACTCGGCCCTCGCGGTACCACTCCATGCGCGCGATCTCGGCGCCGCCCAGGCGCCCGGAGCAGTTGATGCGGATGCCGCCGGCGCCGAGCCGCATGGCCGACTGCACCGCCCGCTTCATGGCGCGACGGAAGGCCACACGACGCTCGAGCTGCTGGGCGATCGATTCAGCGACCAGCTGCGCGTCGAGCTCCGGTTTCCTGATCTCGATGATGTTGATGACGACATCGGATTCGGTGAGCGCAGCAACCTTCTTGCGCAACTTTTCAATGTCGGCGCCCTTCTTGCCGATCACCACCCCCGGCCGCGCCGACTGAATTGTAACGCGGCACTTCTTGTGCGGGCGCTCGATGACGATCTTGGAGACCGCCGCCTGCTTGAGCTCACTCATCAACTCCTCACGGATCTTGATGTCTTCGAGCAACAATCGGCCGTATTCGCTCTTGCCGGCGTACCAGCGCGAATCCCAGGTACGATTAATGCCGAGCCGCAGCCCGATTGGATTGACCTTCTGACCCATCGGTCCTCTCTCTCTTGCCTCAAGCCCTCGCCTCGACCTCACGCACCACGATCGTGAGGTTGGCGAACGGCTTGAAAATCCTGCCCATGCGGCCGCGGCCGCGCGGATGGAAACGCTTGATCACCAGTGCCTTGCCGACATGCGCCTCGGCCACGACCAGGTCGTCCACGTCGAGGTCGTGATTGTTCTCCGCGTTGGCGATCGCCGACTGCAGGCATTTGCGCACGTCGCGAGCGATGCGCTTGCGCGAGAACTCGAGGTCCGCGAGCGCGGTCGCAACCTTCTTGCCGCGAATGAGCTGCGCCAGCAGGTTGAGCTTCTGCGGACTGACCCGCAGCATGCGGGCGACAGCCTTGGCCTCGGTATCGGCGAGGCTTCGTTCGCGCGCTCTCTTGCTCATCACTGCTCTCCTCAACCCATCAGTCTCAGCTCGCCGCCGGCGCCGCGGCGCCAGCCGCCGGTCCGCCGGTCCGCTTGGCCTTGCGATCGGACGAATGGCCGTAGAATGTCCGCGTCGGCGCGAACTCGCCGAATTTGTGACCGACCATCTCTTCCGTGACTATTACCGGGATGTGCTTCTGCCCGTTGTAGACGCCGAAGGTCAGCCCGACGAATTGCGGCAGGATGGTCGAGCGCCTGCTCCATATCTTGATCAACTCGTGCCGGCCCGACGCACGCGCCTTTTCGGCCTTTTTCAACAGATAGCCGTCGACGAATGGACCCTTCCAAACCGATCGCGCCATGATCTCTCGTTCCTACTTCTTCTTCCGCGCGTGGCGGCTGGAAATGATGAATTTGCTCGTGGACTTGTTGGTGCGGGTCTTCTTGCCCTTGGTAGGGAAGCCCCACGGCGTCACCGGATGGCGGCCGCCCGAGGTACGGCCTTCGCCGCCGCCGTGCGGGTGATCGATCGGGTTCATCGCCACGCCGCGGTTGTGGGGCATGCGGCCCATCCAACGCTTGCGGCCCGCCTTGCCGATCGAGATGTTCATGTTGTCCGGATTGGACACCGCACCGATCGTGGCCATGCAGCGACCGTGCACCAGGCGCTGCTCGGCCGAGTTCAGGCGCATGATCACGTAGTCCTGGTCGCGCCCGACGATCTGCGCATAGGTCCCGGCCGAGCGGGCGATCTGCCCGCCCTTGCCCATCTTGAGCTCGATATTGTGCACGATGGTGCCGATCGGGATGTTGCCGAGCGGCATGGCATTGCCTGGCTTCACGTCCACGTGCTCGCCGGAAACGATCGTGTCGCCGGCGGCGAGGCGCTGCGGAGCCAGGATATAGGCGAGCTCGCCGTCCTGGTACTTGATCAGCGCAATAAAGGCGGTGCGATTGGGATCGTATTCGATGCGCTCGACCTGAGCCGGGACATCGAACTTGCGCCGCTTGAAATCGATGCTGCGGTAGGCCTGCTTATGGCCGCCGCCACGGAACCGCACCGTGACGCGCCCGTTGTTGTTGCGGCCACCTGTCGAGCGCTTACCCTCGGTCAGCATCTTCAGCGGCTTGCCGCGATAGAGACCGGAGCGGTCGACCTGTACCAGCTGACGCTGGCCAGGCGTAACGGGGTTATAGGTCTTGAGTGCCATTTCGCGTCCCCTACAGGCCCGTCGTCACGTCGATCTTGTGACCCTCCTCAAGGGTCACGATCGCGCGCTTCACCGGCGACTGCTCACCGATGCTGCCACGCAGCGCCTTGACCTTGCCCTTGCGGATATGGGTGTTGACGCTCCTGACCTTGACGTCAAAGAGCTTTTCGACCGCTTCCTTGATCTGCGGCTTGGTAGCGGTTCTCGCGACCTTGAAGACGACCTGATTGTATTCCGACACGACCGTCGCCTTTTCGGTGATGGCCGGCGAAAGTATGACGTCGTAGTGGCGCGGATCGGTGGTGGTCATGCGAAACGCGCCTCCAGCGCCGTGAGAGCGGCCCGGGTCAGCACCAGCTTATGTCGCCGCAAAATGTCGTACACATTGATGCCTTGAACCGGCAGCACATCGATGTCCGGGATGTTGCGGGCAGCGCGTGCGAAATTCGCGTCGAGCGCAGCCCCGTCGATAATCAGCGCATTGGTCAGGCCTAGCTTGGCGAACTGCTGCTGCAGTGCCTTGGTCTTGGCATCCTGCGCGGCCGCGGCATCCAGAACGACGATACCCCCATCCTTGGCCTTGGCCGACAGCGCATGCTTGAGCGCCAGCGCACGCACCTTCTTGGGCAGGTCGATGGCATGGCTGCGCACGACCGGCCCGAACGAACGTCCGCCCCCGCGGAATAGGTTCACCCGCGCCGATCCATGCCGTGCCGATCCGGTGCCCTTCTGCCGATACATCTTCTTGCCGGTGCGGGCGATCTCGGCCCGTTGCTTGACCGCGTGGGTCCCGGCGCGCCGCTTGGCGAGCTGCCACAACACGCAGCGCTGCACGATGTCGGGACGCGCCTCGAGACCGAAAATGGCGTCCGGCAGCTCGACCGATCCGGCCGCGGTGCCATCCAGCATGGTGACTGTCATTTCCATGTCACGCCCCCTCGCCCGCGCCGGCATTGGCCGCGGCCTCCCCTTGCCCGGAGGAAGCTTCCGGCAATCGAAATTTGCCCGGCTTCGGCGCCTCCTTGGGCAGTGCTTTCTTGATCGCGTCGCGCAGCATGATCCAACCGCCTTTGTGGCCAGGCACCGCGCCCTCGACCAGCACCAGGCCGCGCTCGACGTCGGTCTTCACCACTTTCAGATTGAGCGTGGTGACACGCTCGACGCCCATGTGCCCGGCCATCTTCTTGTTCTTGAAGGTCTTGCCGGGGTCCTGGCGGCCGCCGGTCGAACCGTGCGAACGGTGCGAGATGGACACGCCGTGAGAAGCGCGTAAACCGCCGAAATTCCACCGCTTCATCGGACCGGCGAAGCCCTTGCCGATCGAGGTGCCGGTCACGTCCACGAACTGACCGACCACGAAATGGTCCGCCGTGATCTCCGCGCCGACCGGAATGAGATCGCTCTCAGTCACGCGGAACTCAGCCAGCTTGCGCTTGGGCTCGACCTTGGCGGCCGCAAAGTGACCACGCTCGGCCTTGCTCACGTTGCCAGCCTTGCGCGCGCCAGCCCCAAGCTGGAGCGCGACATAGCCATCCTTGTCCTTCGTGCGGTGCGCGATCACCTGGCAGTTGGCGAGCCGCAGCACTGTCGCTGGCACATGTTCGCCCGCGTCGGTGAAGATCCGCATCATTCCGATCTTCTGTGCAATCACGCCGGAGCGCATCGTTCGAATTCCTTCGCCGTGAACTAGAGCTTGATCTCGACATCGACACCGGCAGCGAGGTCGAGCTTCATGAGCGCGTCCACCGTCTGCGGCGTCGGATCGACGATATCGAGCAATCGCTTATGCGTGCGCATCTCGAACTGCTCGCGACTCTTCTTGTCGACGTGCGGCGACCGGTTGACCGTGAACTTCTCGATCTTGGTCGGCAGCGGGATCGGCCCGCGCACCTGCGCGCCGGTGCGCTTGGCGGTCGCCACGATCTCGCGCGTGGACGCATCGAGAATCCGATGATCGAACGCCTTGAGCCGGATGCGGATATTCTGGCCGTTCATTGTTGTCTCCGACATCGGATGACAGACTCGCGAGGTGCGGGACGGAATGACTGTCACGCACGCCTCGTCTTAAAGCCTATCCGCCATCCCTTTCTTTGGTCCTCTCGTCGTCCGTCTCTCGACCTTCACTCGAGGATGCTCGCCACCACGCCGGCACCGACGGTGCGGCCCCCCTCGCGAATGGCGAAGCGCAGCTTCTCTTCCATTGCGATCGGAACGATCAGGGTGACCTCCATGGAGATGTTGTCACCCGGCATCACCATCTCGGTACCTTCCGGCAGGGTCACCACCCCGGTCACGTCGGTGGTGCGGAAATAGAACTGCGGCCGGTAATTGGTGAAGAACGGGGTATGCCGGCCGCCCTCCTCCTTGGTCAGGATGTAGGCCTCGGCCTTGAATTTGGTGTGCGGCTTCACGCTGCCGGGCTTGCACAGAACCTGCCCGCGCTCCACTTCCTCGCGCTTGGTACCGCGCAGGAGGCAGCCCACGTTGTCGCCCGCCTCGCCCTGGTCGAGGAGCTTGCGGAACATTTCGACGCCGGTGACCGTGGTCTTGGTCGTTGCCTTGATGCCAACGATCTCCACTTCCTCGCCGACCTTAATGATGCCGCGCTCGATACGGCCGGTCACGACGGTGCCGCGTCCGGAGATCGAGAAAACGTCTTCCACCGGCATCAGGAACGGCTGGTCCTTCGGACGCTCCGGCTGCGGGATATAGCTGTCCACCGCCTTCATCAGCTCGAGGATGGCATCATGGCCGAGCTTGGGCTCCTTACCTTCCAGCGCCATCAAGGCCGAGCCCTTGATCACCGGGATCTTGTCGCCCGGGAAATTGTATTTGGACAAGAGCTCACGCACCTCGAGCTCCACCAGTTCGAGGAGCTCCGGATCGTCGACCATATCAACCTTGTTGAGGAACACGACCAGCGCCGGAACGCCGACTTGGCGGGCGAGCAGAATGTGCTCGCGCGTCTGCGGCATCGGGCCGTCGGCCGCGCTCACCACCAGGATGGCGCCATCCATCTGCGCGGCGCCGGTGATCATGTTCTTCACATAGTCCGCATGCCCGGGGCAATCGACATGCGCGTAATGGCGCTTTTCGGTCTGATATTCGACGTGGGCGGTCGCGATGGTGATGCCGCGCGCCTTTTCCTCCGGCGCCTTGTCGATCTGATCGTAGGCCGTGTAGGTAGCGCCGCCAGTCTCCGCCAAAATCTTGGTGATCGCTGCGGTCAGCGACGTCTTGCCGTGGTCGACGTGTCCAATCGTGCCCACGTTGCAATGCGGCTTCGTACGGTTGAACTTTTCTTTGGCCATGGGACTCTCCGTTCGTCCTCCGGTGATTGCTCTAACTTAGGTTTCAGGCGAACTTCGCCTGAATTTCATCTGCGATCGCCCTAGGCACATCGGCATAGTGATCGAACTGCATGGTGAAAGTGGCGCGCCCCTGACTCATGGAGCGAAGATTGTTGACGTAGCCGAACATGTTGGCGAGCGGCACCATGGCGTTGACCACGTTGGCGTTGCCGCGCATGTCCTGGCCCTGGATCTGGCCGCGTCGGGAATTGAGGTCACCGATGACCGCGCCGGTATAGTCCTCCGGCGTCACCACCTCGACCTTCATGATCGGCTCGAGCAGCACCGGCGAGGCTTCGCGCAGCGCCTCCCGGAGCGCCGCGCGCGCGGCGATCTCGAACGCGAGCGCCGATGAATCGACGTCGTGGTAAGCGCCATCGACCAGGGTCACCTTCAGGTCGACGACCGGAAAGCCCGCCAGAACCCCGGAGCCCAGCACCGATTCCAACCCCTTCTCGACACCCGGAACGTATTCCTTCGGCACGTTGCCACCGACTACCTCGTTCTCGAACACGAAGCCGCCGCCCGGCGGCAACGGATCGAGCACGATCTTCACCCGCGCGAACTGCCCGGAGCCGCCGGTCTGCTTCTTGTGGGTATAGTCCTTGGTGACCTGCCGGGTGATCTTCTCCCGATAGGCGACTTGCGGCGCCCCAATATTGGCCTCGACCTTGAAGGTGCGCTTGAGGATGTCGACCTTGATATCGAGATGGAGCTCGCCCATCCCCTTGAGAATGGTCTGCCCGGACTCCTGATCGGTCGAGACGCGGAACGAGGGATCCTCGGCCGCGAGCTTCGCCAACGCCACACCGAGCTTTTCCTGATCCGCCTTCGACTTCGGTTCGATAGCGATCTCGATCACCGGATCGGGGAACTCCATCTTCTCGAGGATGACCTGCTTCTGCGCATCGCACAGGGTGTCGCCGGTACGCACCTCCTTGAGGCCGGCGAGCGCGACGATGTCGCCCGCGAAGGCTTCCTTGATGTCCTCGCGGTCGTTGGCGTGCATGAGCAGCATGCGGCCGATGCGCTCTTTGCGATCCTTAGTGGAATTGATCACGCCGGTGCCGGACGACATCGTGCCCGAATAGATACGGCAGAAGGTGATCGTGCCGACGAAGGGATCGTCCATGATCTTGAATGCGAGCGCGGCCAGCGGCTCTTTGTCGTCGGCCTTGCGCACGATTTCCTCGCCCTTGCTGTCCACGCCCTTGATCGGCGGGACGTCGAGCGGCGACGGCAGGAAGTCGACCACGGCGTCGAGCAGCGGCTGCACGCCCTTGTTCTTGAAGGCCGAACCGCAAAAGACCGGAAAGAACGCACTCGAGATCGTCGCCTTGCGGATCAGCCGCTTGAGCGTCGCTTCATCGGGCTCGTGCCCCTCGAGATAAGCCGTCATGGCGGCGTCATCGAGCTCGACGGCAGCCTCCACCATCTTCTCGCGATATTCCTTCGCCTGCCCGAGCATATCCTCGGGGATGTCAATGTCGTGGTACTTGGCACCGAGGCCCTCCTCTTCCCAGACTACGCCCTTCATCCGGATGAGATCGATGACGCCGCGGAACTGGTTCTCGGCGCCGATCGGCAGCTGAATGGCAACGGGCTTGGCGCCAAGACGCGTCTTGATGTCGTCGAGGCACTTGAAGAAATCAGCGCCGATCTTGTCCATCTTGTTGGCGAAGACGATGCGCGGAACTTTGTACTTGTCGCCCTGCCGCCAGACCGTCTCGGTCTGCGGCTCCACGCCCTGGTTCGAATCCAGCACACAGACGGCGCCATCAAGCACGCGCAACGAGCGCTCCACCTCGATGGTGAAGTCGACGTGCCCGGGCGTGTCGATGATGTTGAGCCGCTTGTTCTTCCAGAACGCGGTCGTTGCGGCCGAGGTGATGGTGATGCCGCGCTCTTGCTCCTGCACCATCCAGTCCATCGTCGCGGCGCCTTCGTGCACCTCGCCGATCTTGTGGCTCTTGCCGGTATAATACAGGATCCGCTCGGTCGTGGTCGTCTTCCCGGCATCGATGTGGGCCATGATGCCGAAATTGCGATAGTCCTCGATTGGGTGGCTGCGGGGCATGAAACGTCCTTGAGGGTCCGGGTTCCGATCACCAGCGGTAGTGCGAGAAGGCCCGGTTGGCTTCCGCCATCCGATGCGTGTCCTCGCGCTTCTTGACGGCGTTCCCCCTGTTATTGGATGCGTCAAGCAGCTCGGCCGAGAGCCGCTCCGTCATCGTCTTCTCATTGCGATCGCGCGCGGCCGAAATGATCCAACGGATGCCCAGCGCTTGGCGGCGCACCGAGCGTACCTCGACGGGCACCTGGTAGGTGGCGCCGCCGACCCGGCGCGAGCGCACCTCGATCGATGGCATCACATTGTCGAGCGCCTGCTCGAAAACCGAGATCGGATTCTGCTTAGTCTTGCCCTCGATAATATCGAAGGCGCCGTAAACGATGTTCTCGGCGACCGACTTCTTTCCCTGTCGCATGATCGAGTTCATGAACTTCGAGACGACGAAGTTCCCGAACTTCGGATCGGGCTGAATTTCGCGCTTGTCGGCACTGTGGCGACGGGACATCGGATCGGTCCTTGGTGCTGTCTCTTAGTCTGATGGCCTTGTAGTTCTTGGTATTTCCGGCCGCTTATTTCGGCCCAACCGTTTTGGTCTCTTACTTTGGTCGCTTGGCCCCGTACTTGGAGCGGCGCTGCTTGCGATTCTTCACACCTTGCGTGTCGAGCACGCCACGCAGGATGTGGTAGCGCACGCCCGGAAGGTCTTTGACGCGGCCACCGCGGATCATCACCACCGAGTGTTCTTGCAGATTGTGGCCCTCACCCGGAATGTAGCCGATGACCTCGAAGCCGTTGGTCAGGCGCACCTTCGCGACCTTACGCAGCGCTGAATTGGGCTTCTTCGGTGTCGTCGTATAGACGCGCGTGCAGACGCCGCGCTTCTGCGGCGAGGACTGCAGTGCGGGCACGGTGTTGCGCGCCTTAACCGGCATCCGCGGCTTGCGGATCAATTGATTGATCGTCGGCATCGCCTTTGTTCGTCCTTCCTTCCGAAGCCTTCCCGCATTCGAACCGGCGCCGGTCTCAGTCGGTTCCCGGTTCAATCGCGCCAAACGCGCAAAACGGAAGAACGCCGTCCGCTCCCGGTGCGGTGGGCGCTCACCCGTTGTAAGAGGATCGCGGTGCGTCAAGCGCGCTGCCGCGACCATCGCTTCAAAGTCTGACCGTCGATGTCAGAGGCAGCGTTTGAGCTTCATTCCTCGAGGCTGGTGATGCCCACCTGCAGCCGCGGGAGACCACGATATAATCGCAATCCCAATGGTTTAGCAGGGTTCGGGTACGCCGTTCCGAGCAAGCGAAGCTCACCGCCTGCCGCAAAAGTCCGGGGTATGTATCGGCGGGACCGGGCGAAGTCAAGGCGCAAAGAGCGCGAAAAGCCGCAAACAGCTGCGAATGCCGCGCCCCGACGATCACACCATTTTACTGGTGCTCTATCAGGGACGCAATCGCGGTGACGCTGCTACGTGCATAGACCGGCAAGCCGGCGCTGAGCGAGTGTCCGGTATTGAATGAGCTCTTGCCGGCAAGGACCTGTGCAGGCACCAGATTTCGCAACACCGGCACCATGGCGAATTCCTTCCTCTTGTCGAGGACGTTCGACTCGATAGCGATTGCCATGAACACCGTCGCTACCGTCCGATTGGGGTCGCCCGGGAATTCCTGGAACACGGCCAAGAGCTTGCCAAACTGCAATACCTGGTTGACGTAGAAAATGCTCTGCTCGACAGCTCCGATCGAGGCTGTGTCGATCCCGGTCAGCCGAGTCAATCCCATTTGCGTGACCTCGGCCGGGCTGCGCAGCGTGAACTCGCTCTCGAAATCGAGGAACGGCGATACCGCCTTTGAAGCATCTCTGATCTTATTGGCGAGCTGGATGCCGAGCGGGAGCTTCCCTTCCAAGGCATAGTGGGAACGCACGCAGATGACGATCGGCCGCCCGTCGCACCATCGCCGCTTCGGATTTTGATTGTAAATGATCTTTGGCTCTTGCGCAGCGATCACTTCGTTCGCGCTGATCTGGGTGTCCTTGATCGCCGGATCGATCTGCTCGACGAACGGCAGCGCGATGAGCCGGGAGAGGTCAAGCGAGCCCGGCGGACGAGACAGCGAAAAGCGCGCCGAAGCCACATACATGTGCAGCTTCTCCTTGAAGCGCTTCTTCACGCCGTCGACGATGATGTCTGTGTTGGGCTCCATATAGCCGGGATAGAGCACCAAAAACTGCTGCTCGACCGGGCGGCCCTTGGCCCAATCCTCGTAGCGCATGAATCCGGTTCCCGGATCCACCAAATTCTCGGGCGGATGGTCGGCAAACAGGATCGTCTTCGGTTTCAGCTGCGCGACCGGCGTATCGGCCAGCGAGCTGACGTCTTGCACGCGGAATTCGGGCGGCTTGCCGTCCGGGGTCTTGGTGTCAGGAGCTCGGGCCTCGGAGTTCTGCGCCTTCGGCTCCGGAGCCTTGGAGAGCTGCGCCTTCGCGAGCGGCACTAAAACGGCAAAGCTGACCAGGATTATTGTGAGCCGCATCATCCACATGGCGATGTCTCGCTGCCTTCAGCGCCAGTCGAAGAGAAAAAAGCCGTTGCCACGCGGCTGCGGCATCGAACGCGGGTCGCTGCCGCGCGGTGGCTGGCCATAGGTCTGACCGTAGGATTGGCCGTACTGCCCCTGTTGTTGGCCGTAATAGGGCTGGCCATAGGCATCACGACGCTGCTGCGGTGGCTGCTGCGCCTGCTGTGGCTGCTGCTGCCATGGCCAACGCCAATCCCCCCCAAAGGGGCCGGAGTTGCGTCCGTCACCGTCATATGGAGGCGGGTATCCGGACGCCTCGCCGTCACGATATTCACGCGACTCATAGGCTTCCTCGCGGTCGACCAGCTGGTATTGGGTGTCGTAAGGCTGGCCGTGCGCATCGCGGCGGAAGTACTCGACAAAGCCTCTGCCGCTCGCGCTGCCGTTGCCGATGCTGCCGTTGCCGATGATGTCACCCGAGGCGAGGTCGATGGTGCGCGCCACGAGCTGCTTTCGCGCCTCGGCCGACGGGGGGTTGAGCGGGCTCTTGGGGGCATACTGGGCCCAGACCGACTCGATGATCGGCTCGAAAATAGGGATGGCGACGCTCGCACCAGTCTGCCCACCGCCCAGCGTGCGCCGCTTGCCGTCGGCATTGTCGTAACCGACCCAGACCGCCACCGTGACGTCGTTGGTAAAGCCGACGAACCAGGCATCGTTCTCGCCTTCGGTGGTGCCGGTCTTGCCCGCCACGTAAGGCGAAAGGCTGGCGACCGCGTGCGCGGTCCCTCGCTGCAGCACGCCCTGCAGCATCGTTTTCAGCTGATAGAAAGATGCCCGATCCACCGAGGCGATAGCACCGGAGGCAGCCGGGTCGTGCCGATAGACGACGAGCCCGTTGCGCTCGATCGAGTCGATCGCGTAGGGCGATGGCCGCAACCCCTCATTTGCGATCGCCGCGTAGAACGGCGCAAGATCAATCGGCCGCACCGGCTGTGCGCCTAGCACGAACGGATAGTACGGGATGCATTCGCGATAGATCTGCGCCTCCACGGCCAGATCGCAGATGCGGTCCAGGCTACGATGCGGATCGCTGGCGATGCCGCCGTCGAGCAGATTGGCAGTCGCCAGATTGCGCGAATTCTCCAGCGCACGCCGGAGCGTCACCACCCCCCATTCGCTGCGATCATAGTTCCGCGGCGTCCAGTAATCCTGCTCGCGCGCGCCACCGCCGATCGGGGGCAATGTGATTTCCTGGTCGCGCACGATGGTGTTGGGCTGCAGGCCCGTCTGCAGAGCCGCCAGATAGGTCAGTGGCTTCAGCGCCGATCCCGGCTGCCGCTGTGATTGCGTGGTGCGATTGAGCTGGCTGAGCGGATAGGAAAAGCCGCCCACCATAGCGAGGATGCGGCCGGTCTTGTTGTCGAGGACCAGGGCTGCGCCCTGCACGGTCGGCCGCACACGGATCTCCACCCGCGGCGTCTTGGTCTTCGCATCGCTGAGGTGGACGAAGATGACGTCATAGAGCTTGAGCGTGCGCTGGATTGTGGGCGAGACACCCGCGAGCGGCACGATGCGCCCGTCCGCCAGTCCCACATGGATGCCGCCGTCGACATTCCTGCCCTTGTCCAGCACCACGGCGACCGGCCAATGCACGTCATAGAGCGGTAATCGCGCCTGTGCGAGCGCCTGGACCCAGGCAGGCTTCTGCTGGGCGGCAACCTTCGCGTCCGCTTTCGGGCCTGTCTTGGGGTCTGTCTTGGGATCTGTCTTGGGGTCCTGCGGCAGGTGCTTGATGGCGTCGGCGAGATTGGTCTCGGCGCCTACGAAAGAAACACGCCCGCTGTCGATCTCAAAGCGAGCGAGCCCCTCCTGCAGGGCCGCCTCGGTGGAGCGCTGCAGGTCGGGCAGGATGGTCGAGTGAACCGTGTAGGAATCCGAGGTCAGCGCGTCGATCCCGGCAACCGCCTTGGCCTCGTGCGCGAGATTGTCCACATAGTAGAAACCGGTGTCCCGCCGCGGATTGACGTAGGCGACCATGTCGGCCATCGGGTTGGCGGCCTGCTTGGCCTCGGCCGCCGTGATGGCGCCGTCCTCCTGCATTCGGCCCAGCACATAGGCAACCCGCTCCTGCGCGCGATCAGCGTGATGGTCAGGGCTGAAATAAGTCGGCCCTTTGGTCAGCGCTGCCAGCAAAGCGCCTTCCCCCAAGCTCAATGCCTTTACCGACTTGCCGAAGTAGCTGCGCGCCGCCATCTCAACGCCCCAGGAGCCGCGACCGAGATAGGTCGAGTTGAGATAGAGCTCGAGGATTTCCTGCTTCGATAGCAAACGCTCCACGCGCGCCGTCAGGATCATCTCCCGTATCTTACGCTCATACGTGAGGTCCTCGCCGACGAGCAGGTTCTTCACAACCTGCTGGGTGATCGTCGAACCACCTTGCGGCCGGCCGGACTGCGCTATGTTGCCGATGAAGGCGCGGATCAGCGAGCGCTCGTCGATTCCGTTGTGCTCATAGAAGCGTTTATCCTCGGCGGAGATGAAGGCCTGTTGCACCATTTTCGGAATATCGCTCAGCGCGACCCAGACGCGGCGCTGATCGGATTCGAACAGTTCGGTAAAGCGCGCGCCTTTGCCGTCGAGCACCACGGTCGCTCCCGGCAGCTTCGGATGCTTCAGCTTTTCGGGATCCGGCAGGTCAGCCGCCGCCTTGTTATAGAAATTGATGACTGACGCGAGGTCGACGGCCGGCTTGTCGACCGTCTCGTTCTTGCAAAACTGCTTGTAGGCCGTGTACAGGTCGCTGAAATTGATGCCGCGGAAGGCAGCAATTCCGCCCGTCATCGCCTGCGGATCGTCCATGGCGGTCGAGATCAGATCATCGAGATTCAAATCTTCGATATCGAAGGCCTTGCGCATATGCGCGCAGCCCGCCTGCAGGAGCTGCACCACTTGGCCCTGATCCTGGACCGGATCAAACTGGGTTTTGAGCTTGTCGGGTGCGGTCGTGACCTGACTGAGAGTCAGAGCGGTCGCGAAAATCTTGACGAGGAGAGAATCCATCTGGACGACGCAACCGACCGGTGACGAGATGGCGAGAGTGTAGTCACAATAAAACGGCTTTTTGGCGATCCCGGTTCCTCGCTAAACGCTCATAGATTAAATAAATTTCATGAAAGTAAAGAGAGGCGGCGCTGGCTCCATGCCGCCCCTCCCATACCATTAGAGATGGCCGAGGCCCTGACCGAATAGGCAAGCCAAAAGGACCGCCCGCCAATCGGGATCTACCCGACGGCGGGCGGCAGATTTGTCGAGGGCTGTGCGCGACCCAGTCTATTCGGCCGCCGGAAGCTGCGCCGGCTGCTCGGCCGCGGCGGCAGCCGCCTTGGCGGCGGCTTCTTTCTCGCGCTCCTCGAGAATGAGCGCGTCGCGCTTGCCGGCGACTTCCCGCAGGCTGTTCATCATGGCACCGGTACCGGCCGGGATCAGCCGGCCGACGATGACGTTCTCCTTGAGACCTTCGAGAGTGTCGACCTTGCCATTGACGGCCGCCTCGGTGAGCACCCGCGTGGTCTCCTGGAACGACGCGGCCGAGATGAACGAGCGGGTCTGCAGTGACGCCTTGGTGATGCCGAGCAGAACCGGGTGAGCGACGGCTTCCTTCTTGCCCTCGGCGCGCGCCCGTTCGTTGATCGCATCGAACTCGATCTTATCGACCTGCTCGCCGGTGATCAGCTCGGTCTCGCCCTGCTCGGTGACCTCGACCTTCTGCAGCATCTGGCGCACGATCACCTCGATGTGCTTGTCGTTGATGCTGACGCCCTGCAGTCGATAGACCTCCTGGATCTCGTTGACCAGATAGGCGGCGAGGTCTTCGACGCCCTTGATCGCCAGGATGTCGTGCGGCGCCGGGTTTCCTTCGACGATGAAGTCGCCCTTCTCCACCACGTCGCCGTCCTGAAGGTGGATGTGCTTGCCTTTCGGGATCAGATACTCCTTCGGCTCTTCATCCTTGTTGTTCGATTCGATGATGACGCGCCGCTTGTTCTTGTAGTCCTTGCCGAAGCGGATCGTGCCCGAGGCCTCGGCAATGATCGCCGATTCCTTCGGACGCCGCGCCTCGAACAGCTCCGCCACCCGCGGCAAGCCGCCGGTGATGTCGCGCGTCTTGGCGCTCTCGGTCGGAATACGTGCGATCACGTCGCCGGCTTTGACGCTGGCGCCCGGATCGACCGAGATGATGGCGTCGACCGCGAGCTGATAACGTGCATCGCCGCCCCGGCTGAGCTTGTGGACCTTGCCGGCCTTGTCCTTGATCACCATCGCGGGACGCAGGTCCTGCTGGCTGCGCCCAGATCCGGTACGCCAGTCAGTGACCACCCGCTTGGCAATGCCCGTCGACTCGTCGAGCGTCTCCGACATGGATTGACCCTCGACCAAGTCCTCGAAGCCCACCACGCCCTCGACTTCGGTCATGATCGGACGCGTATACGGATCCCATTCGGCAATGCGCTGCCCGCGCGTCACCTTGTCACCATCTTCGACCCGCATGCGGGCGCCGTACTGGATACGGTGAACAGCACGTTCGGTCCCGTCCGGATCAAGCACCGCAACCACCATGTTGCGCGCCATGGCGATCATCTCGCCATCGGAGTTCTTCACGATGTTCCGGTTCTTGATCTTGATCTTGCCGTCGAAGTTCGACTCGATGAAAGATTGCTCGGAGATCTGAGCCGCACCGCCGATGTGGAACGTGCGCATGGTGAGCTGCGTCCCCGGCTCGCCAATCGACTGCGCCGCAATGACGCCGACCGCCTCGCCGATATTGACCGGCGTGCCGCGAGCGAGATCGCGCCCGTAGCACTTGCCGCAGACCCCGGTCACCGTCTCGCAGGTGAGCACCGAACGGATGCGCAGCTCCTGCACGCCCGCAGACACGATCGCTTCGACCTGCGGCTCCTCGAGCAGGGTATCCTTCTTGACGATAACCTTGTGACTCGACGGATCGCGAACGTCCTCGGCGGTGGTGCGGCCGAGAATACGGGTGCCGAGCGAGGCAACAACCTGCCCGGCATCGATGATGGCGCGCACGTTGATGCCGCCCGAGGTGCCACAGTCCTCGGTGGTGATGATCGAATCCTGCGCCACGTCGACCAGACGACGAGTCAGGTAGCCCGAGTTCGCGGTCTTGAGCGCGGTATCGGCCAGACCCTTGCGGGCGCCGTGCGTCGAGTTGAAGTACTCGAGCACCGAGAGACCTTCCTTGAAGTTCGAGATGATCGGGCTCTCGATAATTTCACCGGAAGGCTTGGCCATCAGGCCGCGCATGCCGGCAAGCTGGCGCATCTGCGCGGGCGAGCCGCGCGCACCGGAATGCGCCATCATGTAGATCGAGTTGACCTGAGCGTCGCGGCCGTTCACCTTCCTCACCGCAGAGATTTCCTTCATCATCTCTTCGGCGATCTTGTCGGTCGTCTTCGACCAGGCATCGATGACCTTGTTGTACTTTTCGCCCTGAGTAATCAGGCCATCGTTGTACTGCTGCTCGAAATCCTTGGCCTCCTCGCGCGTCTTCTCGATGATCTTCCACTTGGAAGCAGGCACCACCATGTCGTCCTTGCCGAACGAAATGCCCGCCTTGAAGGCGTTGTAGAAGCCAAGCGCCATCACGCGGTCGCAGAAGATCACCGTCTCCTTTTGGCCGCAGTGACGGTAGACCTGGTCGATCATGTTGGAGATTTCCTTCTTCGTCATGAGCTTGTTCACGACGTCGAAGGGCACCTTCGGGTTCTTCGGCAACACGTTGCCGAGCATGATGCGACCCGGGGTCGTCTCATACCACTTCTGCAGCGGCTTGCCGTCCGGGCCGATGCCGCTCCACCGGTACTTGATCTTGGTGTGCAGCGTAATCGACCTCTCGTGCAGGGCGTGCTCGACCTCGTTCATCGAGTGGTAGAAACCCCGGACGATGTTCGCCTTCTTCGGGTCCTTCTTGAGCTCCTCCTCGGTGTGCAGCTCGAGCTTCCACTCTCCCGGCTCGCCGTCACGGACAATCGACAGGTAATAGAGGCCTAGCACGATGTCCTGCGACGGCACGATGATCGGCTGGCCGTTCGCCGGATGCAGGATGTTGTTGGTCGACATCATCAGCACGCGCGCCTCGAGCTGCGCTTCCAGCGACAGCGGGACGTGCACCGCCATCTGGTCGCCGTCGAAGTCGGCGTTGAAGGCGGCGCAGACCAGCGGATGCAACTGGATCGCCTTGCCCTCGATCAACACCGGCTCGAAAGCCTGAATGCCGAGACGATGCAATGTCGGCGCGCGGTTGAGCAGGACCGGATGCTCGCGAATGACCTCGTCAAGGATATCCCAGACCTCGGGCTTCTCCTTCTCGACCAGCTTCTTCGCCTGCTTAACCGTGGTGGAGAGCCCCTTGGCGTCCAGCCGCGAATAGATGAACGGCTTGAACAGCTCGAGCGCCATCTTCTTGGGCAGCCCGCACTGATGCAGCTTCAGCTCCGGGCCGACCACGATCACCGAGCGGCCGGAATAGTCGACGCGCTTGCCGAGCAAGTTCTGCCGGAAGCGACCTTGCTTGCCCTTGAGCATGTCGGCGAGCGACTTCAGCGGCCGCTTGTTGGCGCCGGTGATGACTCGCCCGCGCCGCCCGTTGTCGAACAGAGCGTCGACGGCTTCCTGCAACATCCGCTTCTCGTTGCGGATAATGATGTCGGGCGCCCTGAGCTCGATCAGCCGCTTCAGGCGATTGTTGCGGTTGATCACCCGGCGATAGAGATCGTTGAGGTCGGAGGTGGCGAACCGTCCGCCGTCGAGAGGCACCAGCGGACGCAGGTCGGGCGGAATGACCGGCACGACCTTGAGGATCATCCATTCCGGCTTGTTGCCCGACTGAACGAAAGCCTCGATCAGCTTGAGCCGCTTCGCGAGCTTCTTGGGCTTGAGCTCGGAGGTCGATTCGGCGATCTCCTGGCGCAGGTCGGCCGCCATCTTCTCCAGGTCGAGCGCCTTGAGCATCTCGCGGATCGCCTCGGCGCCGATGAGCGCGGTGAAGCTGTCCGCGCCATAGAGCTCCTGCGCCTTGAGGTATTCATCCTCGGACAGAAGTTGCCGATCCTCGAGCGCGGTGAGGCCGGGCTCGATCACCACGTAGCTCTCGAAGTAAAGGATGCGCTCGAGCTCCTTCAGCGTCATGTCGAGCAGGAGCCCGATGCGCGAAGGCAGCGACTTCAGGAACCAGATATGGGCGACCGGCGCGGCGAGCTCGATATGCCCCATGCGCTCGCGCCGCACCCGCGACAGAGTGACCTCGACCGAGCATTTCTCGCAGATGATGCCCTTGTACTTCATGCGCTTGTACTTGCCGCACAAGCACTCGTAATCCTTGATCGGCCCGAAGATGCGGGCGCAGAACAGGCCATCGCGCTCCGGCTTGAAGGTGCGATAGTTGATGGTCTCCGGCTTCTTGATCTCGCCGTAGGACCAGGAAAGAATCTTCTCCGGGCTCGCGATCGATATCCGGATTTGGTCGAAGACCTGAGCCGGCACCTGCGGGCTAAAAAGATTCATGATCTCTTGGTTCATTGTGTTCTCCGTAGGGAGCTATCGTTTTTCGGAAGCCGCCGGCAGATGAAGCACGCCAAGTGGGACCCTCTGCCCCGCATCGGTCGCGCTCGACGATCTGTCGCCCGCCGTCCTTTCATCATTTTGGAGCGTGCTCCGATCTGAAAGATCGCAATACGCTCCGCTTCTGTTGCGTAGGCGCATTCCTGATTTTCCGGAACACGCGCCGTCGGCCTGCTACTCGGCCGCCTCGGCGGTCCCTTCAGCGGGACCTGTGCGCTGCTGCTTGGAATTGTGCAGGTCGACATTGAGGCCGAGCGAGCGCATTTCCTTGACAAGCACGTTAAACGATTCGGGGATGCCGGCCTCGAACGTGTCGTCGCCGCGGACGATCGCCTCGTACACCTTGGTGCGGCCGGCCACGTCGTCCGATTTCACAGTCAGCATCTCCTGCAGCGTGTAGGCGGCACCGTAGGCTTCGAGCGCCCACACCTCCATTTCGCCGAAACGTTGGCCACCGAACTGCGCCTTGCCGCCCAACGGCTGTTGAGTGACCAAGCTGTACGGACCGATGGAACGAGCATGGATCTTGTCGTCGACAAGATGATGCAGCTTCAGCATGTAGATGTAGCCGACCGTCACCTTGCGATCGAATGCATCGCCGGTGCGTCCGTCGTAGAGGGTCACCTGGCCGGAATGGTCGAGCCCGGCCAGATCGAGCATATGCTCGATGTCGGCCTCCTTGGCGCCGTCGAACACCGGCGTCGCGATCGGAACGCCGTGGCGCAGATTGGTGCCGAGCTCCACCAAGTCCTTCTCGCCCAGCGACTTGATGGTCTCGTCCTCGCCATAGATCTTCTTCAAGAGCTCCTTGAGGGCCTTTGTGTCGTGCTTGCTGTTGTAGAGATCGACCGCTTGGCCGATGCGCAACCCCATGCCGGCGCAAGCCCAACCGAGATGTGTTTCGAGGATCTGCCCGACATTCATCCGGCTCGGCACACCGAGCGGATTGAGCACGATGTCGACCTGCGTGCCGTCCTCCAGGAACGGCATGTCCTCGATCGGCACGATCTTCGACACCACACCCTTGTTGCCGTGGCGACCGGCCATCTTGTCGCCGGGCTGAATCTTGCGCTTCACGGCAACGAAGACCTTGACCATTTTCATCACGCCGGGCGGCAGCTCATCGCCCCGCTGCAGCTTCTCGACCTTGTCGAGGAACCGCTGCTCCAGCCGCTTCTTCGACTCGTCATACTGCTTGCGGATGGCTTCGATCTCCGCCATCAGCTTGTCGTTGGGTGATGCGAATTGCCACCACTGCGAGCGCGGATATTCCTCGAGCACCGCCCGGGTGATCTTGGAATCCTTCTTGAAGCCCTTCGGTCCCGCAATGCCCTGTCGGCCTTCCAGCATTTCCGCCAGACGGCCATAGACGTTGCGGTCGAGGATCGCCTGCTCGTCGTCGCGGTCCTTGGCAAGCCGCTCGATCTCCTCGCGCTCGATCGCCAGCGCGCGCTCGTCCTTCTCGACGCCGTGCCGATTGAACACGCGCACCTCGACGACCGTGCCCTGCACGCCCGGCGGCACGCGCAGCGAGGTGTCGCGCACATCCGACGCCTTCTCGCCGAAGATTGCGCGCAGCAGCTTCTCTTCCGGAGTCATCGGCGACTCGCCCTTGGGCGTGATCTTGCCCACCAGGATGTCGCCGGCGCGCACCTCCGCGCCGATATAGACGATGCCGGCTTCGTCGAGGTTCTTGAGCGCCTCCTCCGAGACATTGGGAATGTCGCGGGTGATTTCCTCAGGCCCCAACTTGGTGTCGCGGGCCATCACCTCGAATTCCTCGATATGGATCGAAGTGAAGACGTCGTCCTTGACGATGCGCTCCGACAACAGGATCGAGTCCTCGAAGTTGTATCCGTTCCAGGGCATGAACGCGACCAGCACGTTGCGGCCGAGCGCAAGCTCGCCGAGATCGGTCGACGGGCCGTCCGCGATGATGTCGCCCTTCTTGACTTGGTCGCCCACTTTCACCAGCGGGCGCTGGTTGATGCAGGTGTTCTGGTTGGAGCGCTGGAACTTCTGCAGCCGATAGATATCGACGCCGGACTTCGAGGGATCGGTCTCGCCGGTCGCCCGGATGACGATACGGGTGGCATCGACCTGATCGACCACGCCGGTGCGGCGTGCGGCGATCGAAGCCCCAGAGTCCCGCGCCACCACGCCCTCCATGCCGGTGCCGACGAACGGCGCTTCGGCGCGCACGAGCGGCACCGCCTGACGCTGCATGTTGGAGCCCATGAGGGCGCGGTTGGCGTCGTCGTTCTCCAGGAACGGGATCAGCGCCGCCGCGACCGAGACCAGCTGCTTGGGCGAAACGTCCATGAAGTCGACCTTGGCGGCCGGCACCATCAGCACGTCGCCGGCATGCCGGCACACGATCATGTCCTCGGTAAAGCGTCCACGCGTATCGATTGCAGCGTTGGCCTGGGCGACCGTGTAACGCGATTCCTCCATGGCGGAGAGGTAAATGACCTCATCAGTGACGCGGCCGTCCTTCACCTTTCGGTAGGGCGTCTCCACGAACCCGTATTTGTTGACACGCGCAAACGTCGCCAGCGAATTGATGAGACCGATATTCGGCCCTTCCGGCGTCTCGATCGGGCAGATGCGGCCGTAATGCGTCGGATGCACATCGCGCACTTCGAAGCCGGCGCGCTCGCGGGTGAGGCCGCCCGGGCCGAGCGCCGAAAGCCGCCGCTTGTGCGTGATCTCCGACAGCGGATTGGTCTGGTCCATGAACTGCGAGAGCTGCGAGGAGCCGAAGAACTCGCGCACTGCCGCTGCCGCCGGCTTGGCGTTGATCAGATCCTGCGGCATCACGGTGTCGATGTCGACCGAGGACATGCGCTCCTTGATGGCGCGCTCCATGCGCAGGAGGCCGACCCGGTACTGGTTCTCCATGAGCTCGCCGACCGAGCGCACGCGGCGATTGCCTAGGTGGTCGATATCGTCGATCTCGCCCTTGCCGTCGCGCAGATCGACCAAGGTGCGGATGACCGCCACAATGTCCTCCTTGCGGAGGATGCGCATGGTGTCGGGCGCATCGAGGTCGAGGCGCATGTTCATCTTCACCCGGCCAACCGCCGAGAGGTCGTAGCGCTCGGGGTCGAAGAACAGCGACTGGAACATGGCCTGAGCGGTATCGAGCGTCGGCGGCTCACCCGGACGCATCACGCGATAGATGTCGAACAGGGCATCCTCGCGCGTCATGTTCTTGTCGACGTTGAGGGTGTTGCGGATATAGGCGCCAACATTGATGTGGTCGATGTCGAGGAGCGGCAGCTCCTTGTAGCCGGCCTCCACCAAGAGCTTCAGGTTCTTCTCGGTCAGCTCCTCGCCCGCCTCGGCGTAGATCTCGCCCGTCTTCATGTTGACCTGGTCCTCGGCGAGGTAGTGGCCGATGAGCTCCTGGTCGGTCAGGCGCAGCGCCTTGAGGCCCTTCTCGGCGAGCTGACGGGCCTGACGCACAGTGAGTTTCTTGCCTGCCTCGAGCACGACTTTGCCGCTGTCGGCGTCGACCAGATCAGCCACAGCCTTGTAGCCGCGGAAACGGTTGGCATCGAAGGGAACGCGCCAGCCGTCCTTGTGGCGCTTGTAGTGGACCTGACGGTAGAACGTGTTGAGGATCTCCTCGCCGTCCATGCCGAGCGCGAGCAACAGCGACGTCACCGGAATCTTCCGCCGACGGTCAATGCGGGCATGAACGATGTCCTTGGCGTCGAACTCGATGTCGAGCCATGAGCCGCGATAGGGAATGATGCGGGCAGCGAACAGAAGCTTGCCGGAAGAGTGCGTCTTGCCCTTGTCGTGGTCGAAGAAAACGCCCGGCGAGCGGTGCATCTGCGAGACGATCACGCGCTCGGTGCCGTTGACCACGAAGGTGCCGTTCATGGTCATCAGCGGGATGTCGCCCATGTAGACATCCTGCTCCTTGATGTCCTTGACGGACTTCGCACCGGTCTCCTGATCGATATCGAACACGATGAGGCGCAACGTCACCTTGAGCGGGGCCGCGAAGGTCATCCCGCGTTGCCGGCACTCATCGACATCGTACTTCGGCGGCTCGAACTCGTATTTGACGAATTCCAGCATCGATGTATTGGAAAAATCCGAGATCGGGAACACGGATTTGAACACGGCCTGCAAACCCTCGTCGGGCCGGCCGCCGTGCGGCTCCTGCACCAGCAGGAATTGGTCATAGGATGCCTTCTGAACCTCGATGAGGTTCGGCATCTCCGCCACTTCCTGTATTTTTCCGAAAAACTTACGAACGCGCTTGCGACCTGTGAACGTCTGCGCCATGCTTTTTTCTCACCTCGTCGAACCGGCGGGACCGGGACGACTCTCCAGAAAGCCGCAATCCATCGCGACCATCGGGACAGGCGTCGAACCCGCACCGTTCATGCGTTTATGATCCGGCTTCGAGGCCGGATCGGCCAATTGAGTTAATCGAGTTATTCGCAACCAACCGCCACTAACCACCGCAAGCGGCCATTTGGGGCAATTCCGGGGCGACCCGAAACCGCTGTTTCGTTTAGATTTGCTCAGGCCCGGCTGTCGCAACTCTACCTACGCGTCAATCTGCACGCGGTTCCGTACGCTTGCCAACTCGGCGCCCGATCGCCGTACGGATCGATCGACACGCCCTCCCCTTCCGATCCTGACCCCGGGACCGCCGTCGGCGGCCCGGGGGCCAGCGCGAAACGGATGTACTATTTCAGCTCGACCTTGGCGCCGACCTTTTCCAGGGTGGCCTTGATCTTATCGGCTTCTTCTTTGTTCACGCCTTCCTTGACTGGCTTGGGCGCGCCTTCAACCAAGTCCTTGGCCTCCTTGAGGCCGAGCCCGGTGAGCGCGCGGACCTCCTTGATCACCTCGATCTTCTTCTCGCCGGCCGCGGCGAGCACGACCGTGAACTCGGTCTTCTCCTCGGCCGGAGCGGCAGCCGCTCCAGCGCCCGGTCCCGCCGCCACTGCAACCGCGGCAGCCGCTGAGACCCCCCACTTCTCTTCAAGCATCCGCGCGAGATCAGCCGCTTCGAGCACGGTCAGGCTCGAAAGATCATCAACGATTTTCTGCAGATCAGCCATTTTCTTTCCCTATCAATTTGAACCTTTCCGAGCTTGCAAAGTGGCCTCAGGCCGCTTCGCCTTTAGTGGCGTGGGCCTGCACCACGCGCGCAAGCTTTGCGGCCGGAGCATTGACCAGCTGAGCAACCTTGGTCGCCGGAGCCTGCAACAGGCCGACGATCTTCCCACGCAACTCATCCAGCGAAGGCAACGAGGCAAGAACCTTGATGCCATCCGGGTTGAGCGCGGTCTTGCCCATCGCCCCGCCGAGAATCACGAATTTCTCGTTATTCTTAGCGAAGTCGTTGGCGACCTTGGGCGCAGCCACCGGATCGCGCGAATACGCAATCACGGTTGGTCCCTTAAGCAGAGGCATGACCACTGCCGCGCCGGTACCCTCCAGCGCAATCTTGGCGAGACGGTTCTTCGCGACCTTCACGGCAGCGCCAGCCTGTTTCATCTGCTTGCGCAGAGTTTGCATCTGGGCAACGGTGAGGCCGGCATAATGAGCCACGACCACGACATTGGTGTCCTTGAAGACACCGTTCAGCTCCGCGACGAGCTCTTTCTTAGCAGCTCGATCCACTTGGCAAGCTCTTTCCGGTTTGGCGGCCCGAATTGATCTCCAGATCCTTCACGAGACCGCCGGTTGCGACCAGCCGCTCTTCCAAGCGGCGCTCCTGGTGATCCTGCCCCTCGCGTGCGGGCAAGCCCGCGCACAAGTTGGTTCGAACCGGTCGCGAGCCAAGCCAAGCCGGCGGCCCTTTACGGTCTCGACCCGTCTATGCAGGAAATTAAGCCGGGCACGCCCGGCACCTGCAGTCTTGGACAGGAACCGCTGCTTCGAAATCGAATTGATATCGTGCTCGACGTTGTCAATCGCGCTTGATACCGGATCGATGCCGCAGCTGCGGGTGCCTTCAAAAAACGCGACAGGTGTTCCCCCTCCCAGAATAAATCCCGCAGGAATTGTTCCAAGAGGTCGAAGCCCACCTATTTTGAAGGACGCATGAAGGCGCGCCGACAACTTGGGCCGGCGCGCCCATCGCCTATTTAGTGGATCGGCGGGTCCTTGCCAAGCCCTTAATGTCGCCGCCAGCGCATAAAAACCCCATAATTTCCAATACGCTTACGCGCAGCGGCCGATCGCCTCAGGGCCCCGACCGGCCACCTCAGCTCGCGGTCGTCGCCGCAAACAGCGAGGACGGCTCGACCTTGACCCCCGGCCCCATGGTCGAGGAGACCGCCACGCGCTGGATATATGTGCCCTTGGCGCCCGAAGGCTTTGCCTTTTGAACCGCATCCGCAAAGGCCTTCACATTCTCAACGAGCTTGTCGGCTGAGAACGAAGCCTTACCAACGCCGGCCTGCACAATGCCGGCTTTTTCCACGCGGAATTCGACTGAGCCGCCTTTGGCGCCTTTGACGGCGCCGGCAACATCCATGGTCACGGTGCCGACCCGAGGATTGGGCATCAGGCCGCGCGGGCCGAGCACCTTCCCGAGGCGGCCAACCAGTCCCATAAGGTCAGGAGTCGCAATGCAGCGGTCGAAATCGATCGTCCCTCCCTGCACTTTTTCCACTAGGTCTTCGGCGCCCACCACATCGGCACCAGCGGCCCGCGCCTCGTCGGCCTTCGCGCCACGGGCAAATACCCCGACCCTGACCGCCCGGCCGGAGCCGTTGGGAAGGTTGACCACGCCGCGCACCATTTGGTCGGAGTGGCGCGGGTCGACCCCGAGATTCATCGCCACCTCGATCGTCTCGTCGAACTTGGCGGTGGCGCGCTCCTTGATCATCTTGATCGCCGCATCAATCGGGTAAAGCTTCATGCGATCAATGCCTTCGCGCGACTTTTGCGTTCTTTTTCCGTGCTGCACCATGGTCCTTACTCCTTGACCTCGATGCCCATCGAGCGGGCCGATCCCTCGATCATGCGCATGGCCGCCTCGATCGTATCGCAGTTGAGATCTTTCATCTTCTTCTGCGCAATTTCCTCGACCTGCGCCTTGGTCACGGCGCCAGCCTTCTCGCGGCCGGGCGTCTTCGATCCGCTGTCGAGCTTGGCGGCCTTCTTAATGAAGTAAGAGACCGGGGGGGTCTTCATTTCGAAGGTGAATGACCGATCCTGGTAGGCCGTGATGATCACGGGGATCGGCATGCCCTTTTCCATGCCCTGGGTCTGTGCATTGAAGGCCTTGCAGAACTCCATGATGTTGAGACCGCGCTGGCCGAGCGCGGGCCCGATCGGCGGGGATGGATTGGCGGACCCCGCCGGCACCTGCAATTTAAGATATCCGGTGATTTTCTTCGCCATTGCCTTGCTCCTGAAGCGTGCTCCTGACGCTTGCTACTCAAGGACGACCACGCGCTTTGCTCGCGGCCGCCGGTTCAGGGGTCGTGGTTCGGATTTTGAGCGGTAGGCGGCCGCCCTCACCTTCCACGCTCGCTAACGGAAGGCTTGCTTCCTGCCCTCCGCATTCGTCATGCCGGCTCGCGCCCGCTCCGACAACTACAAACCCTAAAGCTTCTCCACTTGCCCGAACTCCAGCTCGACCGGGGTCGCGCGGCCGAAGATCGAGACCGCGACCTTGAGCCGCGAGCGGCCGTCGTCGACTTCCTCGACCGTGCCGTTGAACGAGGCAAATGGTCCATCCGACACGCGCACCTGCTCACCAACCTCGAAGGAGATCGAGGGCTTGGGCCGCTCAATGCCTTCCTGAACCTGATGCATGATGCGCGCGGCTTCGGCGTCCGAGATCGGCATGGGCTTGTTGTCGGCACCCAGAAAGCCCGTCACTTTCGGGGTGTTCTTGATCAGGTGATAGGCCTCGTCGGTCAGGTCCATCTTCACCAGCACATAGCCGGGAAAGAATTTGCGCTCGGCATCCACCTTCTGGCCGCGGCGCACTTCGACGACCTTTTCGGTCGGCACCATGATCTCCTCGAAGAGGTGCTCGAGATGCCGCTGCTTGGCCTGCTCACGGATGGACTCCGCCACCTTCCGCTCGAAGTTGGAATAGGCCTGCACGATGTACCAGCGCATGCTCATGGCCGCAAAGTCCGTCCGCCTGTCAGCTGCCGATGCCGAGAAGATAAGTCACGACCAGACGCATCACTTGGTCAGCAACGAGAAAGAACACGGAGGCGACTGCAACCATCACGAACACCATCGCGGTGGTGATGGCAGTCTCGCGCCGCGTCGGCCAAGTGACTTTCTCGGCTTCCGCGCGCACCTCCTGCAGGAACTTGAATGGGTTGATTTTTGCCATGATTCCTTGTGCCGCCCCGGGGCGGCGTGAGCGCACTGCGCCCGCCTTATTACCGATTCGCGTGCAAACGTGCCTCTATAACGCGTCTCTATATATGTCGTCGGGTGTCCAGTGCAGCCCGTCTTAAGCCTGGCAGGAGTGGAGGGACTCGAACCCCCAACCCCCGGTTTTGGAGACCGGTGCTCTAGCCATTGAGCTACACTCCTCCGGAAGCGATTGCGGCGGCTCCCAGGATCAACCCTCGGGTCCGCCGCAGCCTGTTAAATGCATGATCGAGGGCCGCAATGCAAGCCCGATCGGTCCCGCGAGGCCAAGCACGCGATTAATCCGGCGATCGCAGCCAAGCGATCACGTCCGTAGCGCTGCGATCAGGCGGGAAGACCGGATAGAACACTTTGCTGATGACACCGTCGTCGAGCACCATGGTGAGGCGGCGCAAGAGCACCATCCCGTCGACCGTGAAGGTCGGCAGATCTAGCGCTCGCTTCAGCTCGAGCCGGGCATCGGAGAGAAGCGCAAAGGGCAACCGCAACCGCTCCACTACCTCGCGCTGATCTTCGCGGGCCTGGGCCGAGAGCCCGTAGACGCGGGCAACCCCAAGCGCGCGGAGCTCGCCCAAGTGGTCGCGAAAGCCGCAAGCCTGCGGCGTGCAGCCGCGCGCCCCGGGAATCGCATCCCACCCTGTCGGCAAGGCCTCGCCCGGCCTCCCGGTGCGCGGATAGGCGTAGACAAGGCTTCGCCCGGTCGCCGGCAACAGATTGACGGAGGTGCCATCGGTTGCCGGCAGCGCGAGATCGGGCCAGGTTCGGCCGACAAGATGGCGCGCCGCGCCGTCATCGACCGGCACGGGCAAGTCCGCTGGCAGCTCGAGAGGATTCTGCAGCACCGCGTTCATGGGAGGCCGCGCCATTGGCTGGCAAAGATCGCTTAAGACTGCTTGCCCCTGCCTTTTGCCGAATTGCTCTCACGAGCCTTGGGGCTTCGCGTATTGGCAGGCTTGGTCTCCGGCGCCTCGCCCACGGAGGCCGTTTTGGCAGCAATTTCGGCCACCGGTTCATCGGCCGACCGGCGCGCGCGGAACCGCTCCAACGCAGCCTTTTTGGCATCGGTCGCCGCGCTCTTGCGTTCGAGATAGCTCGGGTCCTTGAAGCCACTCATCGCGCACGTTCCTTCCCGTCTGCCGCCACTGACCAATCTAGCACAAAACCTGGCCATGAGAATCAGGCGGGAGGGCTTTTGCCCTCCCGCAACCCGACTCGCCCCGTGGCGCCAAGTCGATCAGAGGCTCGCTATGTAATGAGCGATCGTTTCGCGATCGGCAGGCGACATCTCCTGCATGATCTTGACCATGTCCATATTGTTGGTGCGGGTGCCATCGGCGAACGCGTTCATCTGCTTGATCAGATATTCGTAAGTCTGACCGGCGAGCCGCGGCGCGGGCGCGCCACCAACAAATCCCTGCTGATGACAGGCAACGCATTGGGCGACATTCGGCACGCTGGCAGGTGCAGCTGGAGCCGGGCCGGTTCGCGCCGGCCACATCTTGCTCGCGAAATAATGCGCCGCCGGCCGTAGCTCATCCTGGGACAGGGTCTTGGCCATCGACGCCATGATTGGGCTCGGACGATCGCCCGCCCGATAGTCGTGTAGCTGCTTCGTCAGGTAATTCTCAAATTGGCCCCAGATGATCGGCATGGTCTTCGGATCCATTGGCTGGCCGGTTTGACCGTGGCATGAACCGCAGACCTGCAATTTTGCCTCGAGGGCGTCTTGGGCGAGGGCCGGGGCGCCGAGCGCCGCAGTGATGATGAGAGCGCCAAAAATACGCGAAACGTGCTTGTTGACCATGGTTTGCACACCGTTGTTCGAAGCCAGCGGTCCCGGGATCGCCGCTGAGGCCGCGTAGACATGCCGCACTCGCAGGTCAGGCGCAAGGCCTCTGGCGGCGATTGCGCCCACGCGGCGGGACTCCGCTAACAAACTGTGGCGGCGCGGCAGATGCCTCAGCGAGGAGGCGGTTTGAATGCCGCAGCGCCGCAAACAGGTGCTGCCGGCCGCCGGGCAGCAGATTGGCGTGAACTCTAGTCGGTGAAGCTCTCTGCGACCGGTTGACGCCAAGGATGCCGCACGCGCAGTGTTCCAGGTCGTCAACCACTATATTGACCCTAGTCAGGCGGGGAACGTGCGCGACGCTCTCCCCAAGGAGGCGCGCGCTTTGGCTGGAAACTGAAGGCGGCGAGAGGATCGGGACAGCCGCTAATCGCGGCGGCGCGTCCCCCCCGTTCAGCCTCTCGAATGCTCCGGCGATAGCGGTCGCTATTTGCCCCGATTGAAATACTTCAAATCGGGCGGCGGTTGGTCCTTCTTGATCGGCATGATCGTGCCGTCGGCGCTCAGGTAATAGACTTGGCTGCCGATCGTGACCCAGGTCTGACCTTCAATACAATTATTCTCGCCCCAAACGACGTTCGGCAGGTGGCGATACGTCTTCATGACCGTCCAAGGCCGCGTCAGAGAGTTGTCGATGGTGGTCATCTCATCGTGGAGGAGTCCGGGCTTCTCTTTATCGAGGAACAGGCGCTCATTGATGACGCCCTCGTCGTCGTCGGCCATGGGCATGCCGCTTTGGTCCCAGGTGCGCGGGTTGCGCACATGGCGGGTCTCGATCAGAAGCTCGTCATAGCGGCCGGTGCCGGCCCGATCGATCCATCGGCCGATCGAGTAACCCGGGAACGTCGTGTCATCGGGCGTGAACGCGGGCCAGGCGCGTCCGTCGGTATAGATGCGGCGTGGCGCATAGTCGTTGCGGTCGAACAGGATGTGGGTCACGCCCGGTGTGATCAGGAATTCCATGCGGGCGACGCCGGACATCATCCGCGGCATGCCGGGCGGCCGGCAGCTATAAGCCATGTCCAGGCCCATGCCGCCTTCATCCTGATCCTTGATGCTAGCCTCGAACCGTGCCTGGTACTCGGGCTTGAGCGGAGCCTGCTGTTGGCGAATCGGCTTGCTCATATCGTAGCGCGGCTGTCCGCCATCGGGCAGCCAGGTCCATTGGCCCGACCAATCGGGATATTGGCCTTGTTCTTGCGCTGATGCCGCAGCCATCATGGCGCCGAGCACGCCAGCAATCACAAGTGAAGTGATACCGCTTCGATTTGTCATGTTGCTATCCCGGGTGTCCCCGCTGCTGAAGCCCGTGAAACATCTTGGCAGCCCTTTGACACGAGCTTCGGAGACAAAGAGGCGTTAAAGCCCTGGACGCTGTCACGGCATCCGGAGCAGCACAGTATTTGAAACGCATTGAGCTCTTCGCATCAAGCGCTTGCCTCGTGCCACATGAGAAGAGGGACCCTCCCTACCGGGACATTGCTCCGTCCGAAGGGTTCCAAGCAGAGCGCTCACCGACAGGAAAATTCTGTTGATTCGCAGATTCTATCCATCTTGATGGCGCCTGCCCGTGCAGCGGACCAAAGGACGCAGTTGTCTCCCGGAACGATTGCCTTGCTGAATCCTTCAATGAGCGTGCTGCGCAAGAGGAACCGGATGGTCACAGAAAAGGGCAAAGGCCTGCGCGGGCGCGACAAGACGCAAGGACAACTGCGCGACGTGCGCAGCGGAGCCTGCGATGACGCCGGCACGCACCGAGACCGTGACGCGGAACAACAAATGCAATCGCCGGAGCACGGGCACGTGGACCTTCCGGAAGGGCTGCGACGGCCGCCGGCGGGGCCCTACAACCGACGCACCGGGTTTGGCGCGAGGGCGTCCCACATTCCAGGGCCGTCCCGAACGAACGATCTGAGCCGAAGCACGGGACGACGATCTCCCAAGCCTTGAGGTATCTCCGGTAACTCACCAAGTCCGCGGCCGCGCTTGGCCACCGGATCAAAATGGCGCGATCCGCGTTTCCTCAAGAGAGTCCCGCAACCGGGTGCGCTCCGGCTCGATTCGCTTGTTGTTGGCTGCTCTTGCGAGGCAAACCGTTCGCAAGCCGCTTGCCTTCCCAAACGAGGCATTTTCGGGACCGCGCCAACAAGCCAGCAAGGACGCAACGTAGACTGTCAACGATGGACGCGGCCGCCGCCCCCACTCCACCATCTGTCGAGGCAGAGCACTTCTACGTCGAAGCGCTGCAGGAGCTGCAAAATTCAACATCCCGCATCTGGTGGCGGGGACATATGCGGTCAGCGCGTATACGGGTATTGTGCGCCCCACCAAGGATTTGGATATTTTCTGCAAGCCGGGAGATAGCGTACGAATACTCGAACGCTTCAAGACTCTCGGTTACAAGGTTCAGATTGAAGACGAGCGCTGGCTCGGCAAGGTCTCGAAGGGCGAGCACTTCTTCGATCTGATCTTCGCCTCCCGACACGGCGTGATGCCGATCGGCGACGAGTGGTTCGAGCACGCTACAGTCGGTGAGGTCCTCGGCGTCTCCGTGCGGCTGATCGCGCCGACCGAGCTCATCTGGTCGAAGGCCTTTGTGCAGGTGCGCCATCGCTACGACGGCGCCGACATCGCGAATGTCATCCTGCGGCAGCGGGACCGGATCGATTGGAAGCGTTTGCTCAAACACATGGATCTGCACTGGGAGATCCTGCTTGTGCATCTCATCAACTTCCGTTGGGTCTATCCGAGCGAGCGCGACTGTATCCCACGTTGGCTCATGGACGAGCTCATAGATCGCCTACAGCGTCAGCTCGACCTTCCCCCGCCGCGGATCAAAATCTGCCGTGGCCGCATGCTCTCGCAATCAGACTATGAAATTGCCGTGCGAGAATGGGGTTTCGGCGAAATCGACGACGTACCGAACTGCGAGGAGTGAGATGCCCGAAGAACTCCCCAAGATCACCATTGCGGCTTTGGGCGATCTGCACGTTAAGGAGGACCGAGCAGATTCCTGCCGCGGATTATTTGCGGATATCTCGCACAGGGCGGACGTGCTGGTGCTCTGCGGAGATCTGACCGACGTCGGTAAGCCGCGCGAGGCGGAGCTCCTTGCCGAGGACCTGCGTGCCTGTTCCATTCCGGTGGTTGGAGTGCTCGGCAACCACGACTGCGAATCCGGTCGCGCCGAAGAGGTTCAAGGGATTCTCAAGGGCGCCGGGATGTATCTGCTCGATGGCCAGAGCTGCGAGGTCAGCGGCGTCGCATTTGTGGGGGTGAAGGGATTCATGGGCGGCTTTGGCCCGCGCATGCTTGCCTCCTTCGGAGAGCCTCCTGTCAAAGCACTGGTTGCCGAATCGGTGAGTCAAGCAATGCGGCTCGAAAACGCCATGCGGGCCATCCGCTCCGAACGCACCGTTGTGATTTTACACTACGCTCCCGTGCCGGACACTGTCCAAGGCGAGCCGCTGGAGATTCTCCCTTTCCTGGGTTGCTCGCGGCTCGCCGAGACGATCGATCGTTTCAAGGTAAGCGCAGTGGTGCATGGTCACGCACATCATGGTCGGTACGAAGGCCGCACACCCGGTGGAACACCGGTATATAATGTCGCACTGACGATCGAAAAGCCAACTCGCCGGCCTTACGCGCTGATCCCGGTATAGCGCTTCGCCCGGCCAAAGCATCAATCCCGAACCTGAATAAGTGCCGGCGTCTGAGCGAGACCGTTCTTCACTCGCCGACGCAACGCATGCTCCTCTCGTCCGGGTGCCGGTCTCTTTCTGGAATCGCGGGTAGGAGGACTGTGTCCTTCGAACTCGCAGCGCCAATTCGGCTGCAGATCTGCGCTCCTAACCTCAGTGCCGAAGCGATGCTCGCGCGTAATCCGTGTCGCTCAGTCAGCAGCGTGCTTCCATCTTGGTGGTGGCGGCGGTTTCCAACCCGTTTCGATGAATTCCGATCGGCGGAGTCCACAATCTAACACACGAGCGGCACGGAAGTTCCGCGGGAACCATGGAAAGCGTATCGGGTTGAGGCCCATGAGTCGGGGCCGCGAGCGTATCGATGGCGATCTTCACGCGCCGGGCAAACCTGCTCATGAACGCAGCGCTGGCAGGGACGGTGTTCTTGCTCGCGTTTTTGTTGCTAGCCATCTGGGTCGTTCCGGTGATCGGCTACAATACCCAGGAGCGCTTCGCTCCGGAGCAACCGATCCCCTTCAGCCACAAGCACCATGTGAGCGGGCTCGGGATCGACTGCCGCTACTGTCACACCATGGTCGAGAAGTCGTCCAGTGCCGGGATGCCGTCGACCGGCATTTGCATGACATGCCATTCCCAGATCTGGACGAACGCTGCCATGTTGGCGCCCGACCGTCGAAGTCTTGCCGAGGGCATTCCGTTGCGCTGGACACGCGTCAACACGCTACCGGATTACGTCTTTTTCGACCACAGCATCCATGTCGCCAAGGGCGTCGGATGCACCGAATGTCATGGTCCGATCGGTGAGATGTCGCTGACCTGGAAGGCACAGACGCTCTACATGAGCTGGTGTCTCTCCTGCCATCGCGATCCTGCGCCTCACCTGCGCCCGGCCAGCGAAGTTTTCAACGTTAATTGGCGGCGCACGCCGGATACGCCTTCTGGTCACGAGTTGATGGCGATGTACGGCATCAACACGGAGAGATTGTCTGATTGTGGGATATGTCACCGATGAGCGGGGCCGCACGTACCTACTGGCGCACTCTCGAAGAATTGGCCGAAACCCCGGAGTTTGCCGCTTTGGTTCAACGCGAGCTGCCGCGCTTCCGGGATGTGGTCGTCGGGTCCGACCGCAGGCGCTTCCTGCAGCTCATGGCGGCATCGATGGCGCTTGGCGGCTTGTCAGGCTGCGGCCCCGAGGCGGGCCCGCGACAGCTCCTACCGTACGTGCAGCAGCCGGAGAACGTGATACCGGGCCGCAACAGATATTACGCAACCGCTCTGACCCAGGACGGTTACGCCACAGGTGTACTGGTGACCCACCAGATGGCGCGACCGCTCAAAGTAGAAGGCAACCCCGATCACCCGGCGAGCCTTGGCGCTGCGAGTGCCATCATGCAGGCGAGTATTCTCGAGCTCTATGATCCCCACCGCGCCCAAACCATTATCGGCAACGGACAAATCTCAGCCTGGGAGACCTTCATCAGCGCGGTGCATGATCGTCGCAATGCCCTGCTCGCGCGTAACGGCGATGGCCTGCGGATATTGACCGGCGCAATCAGCTCGCCCTTCCTTACCGCTCAGCTCGCAAAATTGCAGCAGCAGTTTCCTGAAATGCGATGGCACCAATGGGAGCCGGTCCATCGCGATAATGAGCTCGGCGCTGCGATGACCAGCTTCGGTCAGCCGGTCGACCGAATATTCGATATCAGCAAGGCCGAGAGAGTTTTTGGGATCGAAAGCGATCTCGTCTCCGGTTGCCCGGGATGGCTGGCGTATGCGCGCCAGTTTGCGGCGGGTCGACGCCCGGCGGAGTCCGGCGGAAAGATGAGCCGCGTCTATGCGATCGAGAGCACGCCCACGCTGCTCGGAGCAAAGGCCGATCACCGTATTCCCATGCAGCCGGCCGGGATCGCAGCATCGATGCGCTACTTGGCCGCTCTTCTTGGCGTAGGACCACAGGAATGGTCGCAGCAAGCTGGTCCTCATGCGGCTTGGCTGAAAGCTGCCGCGGATGATCTGGCGCAGCATAAAGGAAGCTCGCTTGTGCACGCCGGACGCGAGCAGCCTGTAGACATTCATCTGTTGGCGGACGCCATTAACAGGGCTCTCGGAGCGTTCGGCAATACGGTGCACCTGATCGCCCCTGTCGACGCCGGCAACGGCTCAAAGCGTCAATCCATCTCCGACCTCGCCACCGATATGATCGCGGGCAAAGTGGATACTTTGCTTATACTCGGCACCAACCCGGTCTATGACGCGCCCGCCGAACTGGAATTTGCCGCAGGCTTGCAGCGGGTGCCCTTCTCGGCCTGCCTTGCGCTCTATGACAACGAAACGGCGCAGGCCTGCACATGGCGTCTGCCCGCGGCCCACGAATACGAGTCTTGGGGCGATGCGCGTGCCTTCAACGGCACGATAACTATCCAGCAACCGCAGGCACGACCTCTATACGGCGGACATTCGGCCCAAGAGGTTCTCGCATTGCTGCTCGGAGACTTTGCGTCCGATGACTACGGCATGTTGCGCGATTACTGGCGCGGGCGTGCGGAACAGGAAAACCGTGGCGATTTCGAAACGTTTTGGCATGAGGCCTTGCGGGCCGGAATCGTCTCCGGGACTGCGTCACCGTCGCTGTCACTCACCTCGCGCGACGAGGCGGTTTCTCAAATTCCGGCGCAATCGGCCGGCAAAGAAGGAGGTCTGGTTGCACTATTCCGGCCGGATGAAGGAACCTGGGGCGGGCGCTACGCCGACAACGCATGGCTCCTGGAGATGCCGCGTCCGCTGACCAGGTTGACCTGGGACAATGCCGCCATCATTGCGCCGAGCACGGCGAAACGCTTCGGTCTCACGACCACTGACGTGGTCGAAATCTCAATCCATCAAGCAAAGGTGAGAGCGCCGGTATACGTCCTGCCTGGCCAGGCGCCGGACTGCGTTACTCTGCCGCTCGGTTGGGGACGCGACGCGGGCGGCCTCGGTGCCGGCTCCGGCTTTGATGCATATCGGCTGAGGCGCGCGACCGATCCCTGGAGTGCCGACATCGATTCTTTGACGAAAACAGGAGACACCTACCGGCTCGCGACCACCCAGGATCAGGATCACGTGCTGGGCCGCGATCTCATTCGCGAGGGAACCCTAGAGCAGTTCAATAGTGATCCGAGAGCACTGGTTACTACAGAGAAACCAGGATCGCTTTATCCGCCATACGACTATCCCGACCGCGCGTGGGGAATGGCGATCGATTTGAACTCATGCATCGGATGCCAAGCCTGCGTGGTCGCCTGCCAGGCAGAGAACAATGTGCCCGTGGTCGGCAAGGATCAAGTCCTCGAACAACGCGTGATGCATTGGCTGAGGATCGATCGATACTATTCGGGCTCCGCCGATGCGCCGGATACTGCGTTCGAACCGATGCCGTGCATGCATTGCGAGAACGCGCCGTGCGAAGTGGTTTGTCCCGTACATGCCACTGTCCATGATCATGAGGGTCTCAACCTTATGGTCTACAACCGCTGTGTCGGGACGCGATTTTGCTCCAACAATTGCCCGTACAAGGTCCGTCGCTTCAATTTCTACGCCTACGCTTACGAGATGGATCGCGCCCCCGAGTCGTGGAACCCGCAGGTCTCCGTTCGTGGCCGCGGCGTCATGGAAAAGTGCACCTATTGCATCCAGCGGATTCGAACGACTCAAATCGCTGCCAGTCGGGACAATCGTAAGCTGCATGACGGCGATGTGGTTACCGCGTGCCAGCAAAGCTGCCCCACGCAAGCGATCATCTTCGGCGATCGAAACGATCCGGAGAGCGCCGTTTCGAAGCGCAAGAGTGCGCCGATCGACTATGTCCTGCTTGAGGAGCTGAACACTCGGCCGCGCACGAGCTACAGCGCGCTGGTCCGCAACCCCAATCCCGCGATCAAAGGCAACCAAGCATAGAAGTCGAGGCATGAATTCATGGCGATGACCTTGGCAAATGAATTGCCCGCCGAGGCACCGGTCGTCGAGCCTGATGTCACGCTGACCTCATTGAGCGAGGCGATCAGCAGTCGTGTGCTGATGGATCGCGCACCGCTGTGGTGGTGGCTGGGATTTCTATTTTCGTTGGCGCTTCTGATGGGCCTTATCATTCAGATGGCATGGCTGTTCATCAATGGCATCGGGGTGTGGGGAGTCAACATTCCGGTCGCCTGGGGGCTGGCCATCGCCGAATACGTCTGGTGGATTGCGCTCGCGAGTGGCGGAACGATCGTGTCCGCGTTGTTCTTTCTGACACGGTCCCCGTGGCGCTCGGCCACGAACCGCATCGCCGAAAGCATGCTGCTGTCGGCCGCTCCGTGCGCTGGGCTGATGCCGATCATGCACCTGGGTCGACCGGGCCTGTTTTACTGGCTGTTTCCTTACTCATCGGCAATGGGGGTGTGGCCTCAGGCGCGCAGCCCGTTGTGGTGGGATTTCATCTGCCTGATTTGCTACATCCTCATGTCCATTATGTACTACTATACCGGCATTCTCCCCGATCTCGCGACAGTGCGCGATCTTGCCAAGACCAGAACCAAGCAAATCCTCTACGGAATTCTGGCGCTCGGCTGGCGCGGATCGGCTCGGGAATGGCAGAACCAGCGAATAGTCTACGCGATCATGTCGGCGATCATGGCGCCGATGGTCATCTCCGTGCACAGCGTGGTCGGGCTGGACTATGCGGGCGGGCTCACCCCCGGGTGGCACGATACTCAGTTTCCTCCCTATTTCTTTTTCGGCGCGGTCATTTCCGGCACTGCCGTCATCATAATGCTGACCATCATGGTGCGCTGGGGCTACCGCCTCCATGAGGTATTGACCGAGTATCATCTCAATGCGATGGCCAAGGTCATGCTGGTTGGCAGCCTGCTGCTTGCCTATGCGTACATATGGGAATCGTTCGGACCGATCTACGGAAGCGACGTTGCCGAGAAAACAGAATTGTTCAATCGTATGTTCGGATTCACCGCTCCGGTGTTCTGGTCTGAAAAGATCCTTACGGTCGTCATCCCGCAATTACTGTGGATCCCGACCATTCGCCGAAACCAGCTTCTGCTCTTCATCATTTCGGCCGGCGTCATCGTCGGCATGTGGCAGGAGCGCTTCATGTTCACAACTGCGAGTCTCGAGCACAACTACATGCCGTCCTATTGGGGCGTGTTTTACCCTACATCCTGGGATTGGCTCGCGCTCGCAGGCACGATCGGGTTATTCCTCACAATGTTTTTTCTGTTCTTGCGCTTTGCGCCAATCGTTTCGATTGCGGAAGTCCGCGAGGTGATAGAAGCGGAGAGATCGAAGTGAGCAGCCTCTTCGGTATCATCGGGGTATTCAACACTCCGGAAGCGGTGCGAAGCGCTGGGACCTCTCTACGGCGCCTGGGGTTTCGCGCGTTGGAGGCCTATACTCCCTATCCGATCGAAGGATTGGACCGGATCATTCATCCCGGACCGAGATGGTTCCTGCCCATCTTGATGTTCATCGCCGCAATCGTCGGCGCGGCGGCCGGGTATTGGATTCAGTATTGGGACGAGGCTGTGAATTATCCGCTCAACGTCGGAGGCCGCCCACACAATAGTTGGCCGGCATTCACGGTCGGGACCTTTGAATTCATGTTGTTGCTGGCGGTTTTCGCCGGGTTTGTGGGCCTATTGGCTGCGTCTGGCTTACCCAGGCTTTACCATCCGCTCTTCGAGGCCAATGCATTTCAGCGCGCATCGCGCGATCGATTCATCATTTGTATTGAAGCGAGCGATCCGAGCTTCGACACAGATTCCGTGCACGGACTATTCCAGCGCCTTGGTGCCGAATCTATCGAGGAGGTCTGGGCGTGAAAAAGCCAGCCATCGGCGTTCTGGGCCTGACGATGCTACTGACGGCTTGTGACAACATGGCTAATCAGGCGAAGCTCAATCCTTACGAGTTGCCGTACGGATCGGACCTGACGTGGCCCGTGGAGCCGCCTGCGAACACGGTCGCGCGCGACGACCCTGTGACCCCGCCGTCTCCTCCGCCTATCACGCTGGAGCTGCTCGAGCGGGGCAAGCAGCGATTCGACATCAATTGCTCGCCGTGCCACGGCCGTGACGGGGACGGCAACGGAATGATCGTGCAGCGCGGATTTCCGCATCCCCCCTCATATTACATCGAGAGGCTCAGGGACGCCACCAATCAACATTTCTATGACGTGATCACCCATGGCTACGGCGTTATGTCCTCGTATGCGGATCGAGTCGAGCCTTCCGACCGGTGGAATATTGTAGCGTACATCCGCGCCTTGCAAGCCAGCGCCAGCGCCACGCTGTCCGATGTTCCCCCTGACCAGCGGGGCGCATTGCAATGAGGCGGAACCAACATTGGCTTGCCCTCGGTTCGCTCTGCACCCTTGGGATCATCGGCTCTATTGCGGGATGGCTCATCAACCCGGCGGGTTTCTTCGGCGCGTGGCTGTGCAGTTACCTGTTTTGGCTTGGATTGCCGCTGGCCGGTGTAACCCTTGTACTGGTGCACGATCTCAGCGGTGGTGACTGGATGGAGACGGCGCGGCCTACATTGGACGCCGCCATCACGACAATGCCCCTGGCGAGCCTCGCCGGGATCCCCGCTTTTGTCGGCATCAACACGCTCTATGGCTGGACCGACCCGCCGCCCAGCCTTGGAAACGTGTTCTATCTCAATGCGACCGACTTCTACATCCGCTATGGCGCTTACGTGCTGGTGTGGAACCTTCTGGCGGCCTTTGCCCTATGGGGTCCTCGCGAGGGCAAGTTGCCCATTCAGCCCGGTCTGTCGTGGATCAGCGGCATCGGTCTGGTAGCACTCGCGCTCTCGACCAGCTTTGCCGCCATCGATTGGATTCTATCACTCGAGCCGACGTTTTGGTCTTCGATTTTTCCCTACACACAGGCAGCGAGCTGGTTCAACACCGGAATGTCCGCTGTGCTGCTGACGGTGGCGCTAGTCGGCTGGCCAGCTGACCAACGCCGCGAGCATATGGCCGACTTGGCGCGCATCCTGCTCGCCACAACGATCTTCTGGGCCTACGTCGAGTTCATGCAGTTCCTGATAATCTGGGAGGAAAATCTCAAAACCGAGATCCCCTGGTACTTGAACCGTCTGAATTCCGTATGGCACCCGGCGATCTACATATCCGCGGGATTGGGATTTGTTGTGCCATTCTTCACGCTGCTGTGGACGCCGAGCAAGCGCAATCGCACCGTGGTCGGGGCGATGTGCGTCCTCATATTGATCAGTCGGCTTGCCAATACCTGGCTGCTAGTCATGCCCGAGCTGAAGGAGCCGACTCCGGCCTGGCTCGATGTTGCGGCGATTTTCGCGCTCGGGGGCGCCATCGCCCTGTTATTTGCCTGGGCCTTGCGGTCACAGCGTCAGCGCAGCGCGGGCGGGCAACCGATCTGGACGGCGGATCATGGCTAAACCAGGTTTCTTTCAACGAATCCGCTCCAGGCAGCGGCCCTTGTGGCTCGCGGCACTTGGCGCATCCTTTGCCGTGATTGCCTGGCAGCTCCTCACCCCGCGCGAACGCCGGAAAGCAATACGCCCGAGCCCGGCCGGCCACGAACGTCCCCTCGATCCTCCTCAGCACGGAGAGCTGGAAACCGCTTATGAGCCGAGTGACTGGCCGCTCCGGCCCGTGGTCCTGACCTATCTGGCGGCGCTCGTCTTGCTCGTCACCTCGGCTCTGGTGCTGATGGCGGCTTATCCCAGCGCCCTGCCCGACGTAGATCGCACGCTGCACATCGCACCTCCCGGCCCTCGCCTCGAGACCGACTCGGCAACCGATTTGCAAAAGCTTCGCGCCGAAGAAGATCGGCGCCTCAATACCTACTACTGGATCGACAGGCAAAACGGCGTCGTGCACATCCCAATCGAGCAGGAGATGAAGAAGCTTGCGAAGGCAGGCGTTCCCGGCTTTCCCAAGGCAGAGCAATGAGACGAGCAGCTTGGGCTTTGACAATTCTTTTTGCGCTTTGCGCCGGTACTCTGATCGCCGTTACGGTCGCCGCCGTATTGCCGCTCCCCTCTCGCTCGTCCACTGCAAGCACGAGCGACATGGAGCTTGCCTTTCACCCGCATCCGGGCGTGCGGCTACCCTTGGCGACGCAATTCCTCGATGAAGAGGGAAATACTGTGGCGCTGGGAGATTATTTCACGAGATCACCCGTTGTCCTGCTGCTCGATTATCTGCGGTGCACCTCCCTGTGCGGCGTCACCCTACGAAACCTGGTCGCAAAAGCGCTCGATCCGCTGTCGCTCGAGCCGGGACGTGATTACCAGCTCGTGTCGATCAGCATCGATCCACGCGACACACCGGCCGATGCGGCCGCTGCTCGAGCGAAATACGCCGGGCTGCTCGATCACCCCGGCCGCGAAACCGGCATACACTTCCTAACCGGTACGCGGCGTGCCGCGCAGGCGGTAGCCGACATCGTCGGCTTCCCCTATCGCTACGACCGCTTCCTTGACGCATACATCCATCCGGCCGGGTTCGTGATTGCCGCGCCGGATGGCGCGATCAGCCGCTATATCGAGGGTGTGGCGATTTCCCCACCCGAGCTGCTCGACGCTTTGGGCTCTGCGGAGCTGGGCAACTCTCAAGGCCCGCTGACGCGCCTATTACTGCTCTGCCATATCCAAGGTACGCCGCTCGGGCGATTCACCGCGCCCATACTCGTAACATTCATTATCGCCGACCTTGCGGCTGGTTTGACCGCCTTGGCCGCTTTCATCGCCATCGGTCGACGGCGTAATGGCTGAGCCCATGTATCACTGGATCCCATTCTGGCCTGATACGGCAGCCGTAAACGCAATCGTCGTCAACAATCTCTATATAGCCGAGCTCGGAGTTGCGCTCCTCATCATCTTCACCGTGCTCGTGATGATGCTGACATTTTGCGTGCGCTATCGTCGCGGTAGTCCTGCATCGCGCGCCGATCTTGTGCAAACCACATGGCACTGGGAGGTTGTGTGGACGGCCGGCACTCTCGGCGCCTTCTTGATCCTCTTCGTCTGGGGTGCGCAAATATACATCTGGCTTTACCAGACCCCTCCCGTCGATGAGGAAGTCTACGTCGTCGGGAAGCAATGGATGTGGAAGACCGAGCATCCCGGCGGCCAGCGCGAAATCAATGCACTTCACATTCCGGTCAACAAGACGATTCGCTTGGTAATGGCGTCCGAGGACGTCATTCACAGCTTCTTCGTCCCGGCATTCCGGGTCAAGCGCGACGTCGTGCCGGGCACGCTCGAAACAGTTTGGTTCAAGCCGGACAAGACAGGCACATTCAAGCTCGAGTGCACGCAATTCTGCGGGCTTCAGCACGCGAGCATGGTCGGCGATGTCGTGGTGATGACCGGGTCCGATTATGCGCGTTGGCTGACGGAAGAAGGCGTCTCCCAATCAATGGCCGAGCAAGGCGAAGCAGTGTTCCGGGCGCACGGATGCAGCGGTTGCCATGGCGAGAACAGCACCGTCCACGCTCCATCTCTGGCCGGCCTCTACGGCACGCTCGTCCATCTGCAGGACGGATCGCTGCGGAGGGCCGACGAAGCCTATATCCGCGACTGCATACTCAACCCGCGTAGTTTTACCGTCGCCGGCTACCCGCCGATCATGCCGGATTTTTCCGGACAGCTCGGGGAAGACGATTTGATCAAAATTATTGCGTATATCAAATCCCTCACCCCCAAACAGGAGGTCGGCCAATGAGCGTCACCGTAGAGCGGGCTGCAGGGCTCGAACCGGCCGCTGCAACCGAGCCGACCTATCTCACTTCCGGCGATTCGATCGCCTCCTGGCTGCTGACGCGCGACCACAAGCGCATTGCGCTCCTGTTCTTCGCCTCGATCACCTTCTTCTTCTTAGTCGGAGGTATGGCAGCGACCCTGATGCGGCTGAACCTGGCCACACCCGGCGGGCTGCTCCAACCCGCTGTGTACAACCGCATGTTCACGATGCATGGCATCATCATGGTGTGGTTCTTCCTCATTCCCTCCATCCCGACAACATTCGGCAATTTTTTTATTCCACTCATGATCGGGGCACGCGATCTGGCGTTCCCGCGAGTAAACCTCCTGAGCTGGTACGTGTTCAACCTCTCCGGCCTCGTGGTGCTTTACGCATTGGTGATGGGCGGCGCCGACACGGGGTGGACGTTCTACACGCCGCTTTCAACAGCTTATGCCGACGGTTACGTATTTGCCGCCGCGATGGCTGTTTTCATAAACGGATTTTCATCGATCATGACGGCGCTGAATTTCGTCGTGACCATACACCGGCTGCGGGCTCCGGGAATGACCTGGATGCGACTTCCTCTGTTCGTGTGGGCAATTTACGCTGTCAGCATCGTGATGCTGACAGCCACGCCGGTCTTGGCAATGGACACGTTCCTGCTCGCATTCGAGCGCCTCCTCGGAGTGGGAGTCTTCGACCCGACGCGCGGCGGCGACCCGATCTTGTGGCAGCACATGTTCTGGTTCTATTCGCATCCCGCCGTATACATAATGATATTACCCGCAATGGGCGTGGTCAGCGAGCTGATCCCATGCTACGCGCGACGACCGGTGTTCGGCTATGCGGGAATGATCATGGCCCTGATGGCCATTGCGATTCTGAGCTTCTTCGTGTGGGCCCACCACATGTTCACGGCCGGGATTTCAATTTACTCTGGGGTCATGTTTTCCCTTTTGACGTTCTTTGTCGCCGTCCCCTCTGCGATCAAAGTATTCAACTGGACTGTCAGTCTTCACAAGGGAGACATTAGTTTCGAAGCGCCTATGCTATATGCGCTAGGTTTTGTCTTGTTATTTACGGTCGGCGGAGTTACAGGTCTCATGGTCGCTACGCTCGGCCTGGATGTACACCTGCATGATACCTATTTCGTAATTGCTCATTTTCACTACATAATGGTCGGGGCTACTGTCAGCGCATATTTCGGTGCGTTGCATTACTGGTGGCCAAAGATAACCGGGCGTCTCTATCCGGAAGCCTGGGCACGATTCGCCGCCATACTTACCTACGTGGGTTTCAATCTCACCTTCTTTCCACAATTCGTTCTAGGCTATCTGGGAATGCCGCGGCGCTGGTATACCTACCCGCCGGAATGGCAGTCGTGGAACTTGCTGTCCTCCGCAGGCGCGTCGATTCTTGCGATCGCCTACGCATTGCCCCTGCTTTATCTGGGATGGTCTCTCCTTTGGGGACGTAGGGCCGGGCCCGATCCCTGGGGCGCAACCGGTCTCGAATGGTCCGTCCCCTCACCGCCTCCTGAGCACAATTTCGATCGTACGCCGACCGTGGTTCTCGGGCCTTACTCCTACGATCCTGAGCGCGGCACCTTTGTAAGTCAGGAAGGCAGGTCCAATGTCCGATAGCAAACGCCTGCTCGAAATCCAATACGCGAACCTCGCTCAGCAGGGCGACACGGCCGAGCTGGGGATGTGGGTCTTTCTTGTAAACGAAACGATATTCTTTGGAGCTTTGATTTTTACATATTTCGTGTACCGCATTTCTTACCCCCAGGAGTTCGCTGCGGCGGCCAAGGACGCGGTGTTGTGGTGCGGCAGCACCAATCTGGTGCTGCTGTTGGTAAGCAGCTTGACAATAGTGCTTGCGATCAACTCAGCCGCGCAGGGCAATCGGCGCGCTATGATCCTGTGGCTGATTGCAACTGCGGCGCTTGGGTGCGCCTTTTTGGGCCTCAAGGGATATGAGTACTACCTCGATTTTCAAGACAAGGTCGTGCCGGTCATTGATTTCGAGCCCAAGCCCGGTGAGGGCCGTGTAGGAGAGCTGTTCTGGTCCTTTTACTGGGTTGGCACGGGCTTGCACGCCATTCACTTGATGACCGGCATTGGCCTCGTCCTCTACATGCTCCTTTGGCGAATCCGCCGCGGCGAGATAACGCCCACCTATTACGCACCGCTGGAAGTGGTGGGAATTTATTGGAGCTTTGTCGACACCGTGTGGCTTTTTCTTTTTCCCGCCATCTACCTAGTGGGACGATCATGATCGGGCCGGAAATCGATCCAAGGCGCGCGAGGCCCCTGCCATTCGTATTGGCGCTGTTCATCCTGCTCCTGCTCGCTGCATTGAGCGCATTGACGGCCTTCATGGGCATCGGCCTCTGGGCCTCTGTAGCGCAATTTGGGATAGCTGCGGTACAAACCTCTATCTTGTTCATTCTGTTCATGCGGCTGAAACGAGGCCCTCCGTTGAAATGGGTCTTCGCGATCAGCGGCTTCGTCTGGCTCATGTTTCTGTATGGATTGAGCATGACGGATTATGCCAATCGCCGAGGGTGGCCGCCGGTTTATGTTCCCAGTGCGGGCGCCTTCCAGTCGCATGAAAATGGCAGCCCATAATGCGCGGCCCGGAGCAGTGAAGCGAGCACCGGAATTCCGTAACGGAGGTCTCCTCATAGCTCGCCGCGCCGCGACAATTCGCGAATGCGATCTCCGGTCCTGCAGGCGATGGCCTGGATGGTCAACGACGGGTTCACGCCGCCGACCGTCGGAAATACGGAACCATCGCAGATCCACAAATTGTGGATATCCCAGCTTCGGCAATCGGCATTGACTACGCTCGTCCGCGGATCGTCGCCCATTCTCGCAGTGCCGTTGAGATGGCAGGTGTCGTCGTCCTGGATCCAGATATCCTGGGCATCTATGGCTTGGAGCGCCTGCGTCATGAAACGCAACGAATGCTGGATCAGACGCTTGTCGTTGTCGCACCACGAATAAGTGATGCGCGGAATGCGCAAGCCGTATTGGTCCCTGTCTTCGGCGAGCGTGACGCGGTTTTCTTCGTTCGGCAGCATCTCGCCCACGATTTTGAACCCAACGACGTGGTTGTATTTTTCCATTTCGCTGATCAGGCGAGTTCCCCACAGCCCGCGTGCGCTGAGCAGAGTATGAGCCCACAACTGCGGTAAGGGCCCTTGGCTCATGTAGCAATAGCCGCCAAAGAAGTCCTTGCCTTCGTCCTCATAGTTCCAGTGCTCGGTGAGTGCGAGAGAAGGCGGCCCCTTATAGGAGCGGACCTCATCCTGCATCAATCCCCACACCGCCTGGTTCGCTTGGGCCATCAGGTTCTTGCCGACGAGCCCGGAACTGTTGGCAAGACCGTCGGGATAGCGATCGGTTGCCGAGGCGAGCAACAGGCGCGGCGTCTCGATGGCATAACCTGCCACCACGACGTTGCGGGCGCGCTGGAATCGCCAACGTCCCTCGCGATGATAGTGGACCCCGGCGGCGCGCCCGTCCGAGCCGATCTCGATCTTGCCAACCATGGCGAGATCGCGAATCTCGGCTCCGGCCGCCAGTGCCCGCGGGATCCAGGTGACAAGCGCGCTTTGCTTGGCGTTGGTCGAGCAGCCGGTCACACAAAAGCCCCGATAGACGCAAGGATGCGCGAGCCCGCGCGGCGCTGAGAGCGTCGCCAGAGGCGTTTCCGTCCATTTGATTCCCAGCGCCTCGCAGCTCTTAGCGAGCGCCAATGCGGCCGCGTTGAGCTCATGCGCGCGATACGGATAGCGCGGACGCGATGGGCCCCAAGGGTAAGAAACCGGACCGGAAATTTTCAGGGCCTGCTCGACTTCTGCGTAATAACTCCACATCTCGCGCCAATCGAGCGGCCAGTCGACGCCGTAGCCGAGGAGACTGCGCGATTTGAACCATTCCGGACGGAAGCGCAGCGACACCATGGCAAAGTGCACGGTCGAGCCGCCGACCGACTTGCCGCTATTGTTGCTGCCCATCTGCAGCGGATTTGCGCCGTCAACGATGCGGTCGTCGGTCCAATACACTTTGCTCTGCTCGGATTCATCCGATGCGAAATCCTCCAACGGCCGGAAATAGGGGCCGGCGTCGAGCGCGACAACAGAGAAGCCATGCTCGGCGAGCTTGCATGCGAGCGTCCCTCCGCCCGCGCCGGTGCCGATCACCGCGAAGTCGACCTCTTCCACTTCGCGGTATTGCCGCATCGGCACCCAGGCGCCGGGCCGAAACACGTCGGGCGCACGGCCGTTGCTCGCGCGCGGGGCCGCGAAAGGATCAGACACGCCGGTTCTTTCGGCGCGCCGCTTCGACATTGCTATTGCTTGCTTCCGCCGCCTCCCAAGGATCTCGCTCATTGAAGCCCATGCGGACATAGCCGCGTGGGCTCGCCGGACCGCCCCAACCGATCTCGCTCCAGGCGCTCGGATGGGCGTAATAGGCAAGCACGATGTCGCGTGCCATCCGCTTCTTGAAGAAGTCCTTCGCGGGCATGCCCTTCCAAGCCGCGCCATTGAGCTCGCCGTTCTGCATGCGGGCAATCAGTTCGTCCTGGTCTCTTTCGCTCAAGTTGTGGAAGCGGGCGCCGAAAGCTTGATCGGCTTCCGCGTCGAGCGCAGCAAGCCCCTGCCGCCACGCATCTCCCTCGCGCGGTGTCTCCGCCGAACGGTATCCGTCCGATTGACCTTGGTGCAGCTTCTCGTCGACGAGCCACGCGACTGGAATCGGCACGCGCGCTCTCGGCTGCGGCACGATCCGGCCCGCGATGGCGCGGACCGTCTGAAATTCTTCGGCGGTGAAGAACCTGGGCTTTCCGCCGACCGAAAGCCGGCGCGCGATGACCTCGCGGGTCTTTTCATTCCAGGAAGGGCCGAGTTGCTTCGACAGGACATCATATCCGGGAAAACGTCCCTCGCTCGCGGGAACTCGCCCGTCGGTCGATTCCTGCAGCGGCATGCTTGTTCGCTTCAGCATTGTTCATGCATCCGGATGGTCGTTCATTAGGCCGAGCGCCGCGAGCCCGGCAAGCGCCAAGCCGGCGAAACTGGGCGGAGCCGGGATGGGCGGCCCGTTCAGCAAATTCTGCGTCCAGTTCCGCCACCCGCCCATATTGCGCGACACGCCGTAGGCATGTAGCGCGGCGCCCGAGAGCCCCATTGCGGTCAACAAACGCATCCACCAACGCGTGGCCTTGAGATCGCGTCCGCGTGGGCCAAGGGCTGCCGACGCCATCAATGCCGCGCCCACCGGCGGTAAGCTCACCGGAAGCAGCATCAGGGGATTGTGAAAAGCGCCACGAAAGTGCAGGAGGCCCGCTTCCGCCGTTGTTCCCAGAAGGCCTGCGCTCGTCACCGCCGCCATAGTTCGTCCGGCCGGCAGGCGGAAAATTCGCGGCGTCGCCGAGCCCTTGGTATTACGCACGCGTTCGGCACAAAAGCCCGCGAGACCGGAAAGCAGGATCGCAAACGGGGCGCCGATTGGGGCTCCATAAAACAAATTCTGCCAGGAGAAGCGGCCCGGCCGCTTGCCAATATTGTAGAGGTGAAAGCCGGTCCCAGTAAGGCCGGTAGCCGCCGCCAAGGCATAGATCGAATCCCGCAACGTATGCGCCGCGGGCCGGGAATCAGCGGTTCCATGCAGACTGGTCGCGAGCGCTAGGGAGGACACGATTAGTGGCGTAATCATTGCCTTGTTCTTGAACGAGCCGCGGTAATGCTCGATTGCGCTATCGGCGAGCACAGATGCCGCGAGCGTCCCTGCCGCGCCATTGAGGCGGCGTGCCGCGGTCACGGTCGCGAGCTTGCGTGGCCGCACAGCCGGCACATTCGCTGGCGTTGGAAGCAGCGCTCCGCTTGTCGCGGGCCGCCTGCGCGGCGCGGAGGCCAAAGCGGCCGTCGCGACCCCTAGCAGAGCGAGTGCGACAGGGAAAATTTGGTTTCGAGACCGGGACAATGTCAAAGACTCCTAAGCGGCGTAACGCATCGCATCCTGGTGCTTGAAAGTGAGTCCGTTGCCAGGCCGGGAATTATCGATGCGGAGCACCCCACCCTTCGCGATCGGGGCGCCGTCGAACAGCATCTGCTCAATGCGAACGTGGTCGTGGAACCACTCGAGGTGTCGCAAGCGCGGCGCCGCGCAGGCCGCCTGAACATGCATTGATGGCGCGCAATGGCCGGAAAGATCGATATGATGCGCTTCGCACAACCCGGCGATCTGCAAGAAGGCGGTGAGCCCGCCGCAACGCGTGATATCGGCCTGCATCACGTCGATGGCAGGGCCGGCAAGCATTCTGCGGAAATAATCAAGGCTGTAGCCGTATTCCCCGGCGGCGACATCCATCCCGGCGGGAGCGCGATCGCGGACAAAACATAGCCCCGCAAGATCATCAGACGAGACCGGCTCCTCGAACCAGCCGACCTCTTGATCTGCGAAGCGTGCCGCAAGCGCCAGCGCTTGCTTCGCTGTGTACGCACCATTCGCATCAACGAAAAGCGTAGCCGCTCCGATCGCCTTTTTGGCCACTGCGACGCGCCGAGGATCGTCCTTCGGATCGGTTCCGATCTTCATCTTGACGAAGGCGCAGCCCTCGCGCGCAACCCAACCCTCCAGCTGCGACCGCAGTTCGTCATCGGTATAGCTGGTGAAACCGCCGCTGCCGTAGATCGGCACCGTGTCACGACAGGCCCCGAGCATGCTGGCGAGCGGGAGATGGAGGAGACGCGCCTTCAGGTCGTAGAGTGCGCAGTCGATTGCAGAGATCGCCGTCGCGACAAGCCCCTCGCGACCGAGGTTGCGCACTGCGCGCTGCATCGCCTGCCAGGCGGCGTGCGGCTGCATCGCATCGAGATTGACCACCGTCTCGGCCAGCTTCCCCGTGATCAGCCGCGTGATCGACGCATCCGTGTAGGTATAGCCGGTGCCGACATTGTTCGCGGCCGCAACCTCCACCACGACGACCGTGGTCGAATCCCACGCCAGGGTTCCGTCAGCCTCGGGCTTGTCCGTCGGCAACGTGAACGCCCGTGCCTTCAGCTTTTCGATGGGAACCTCCGGCTTCATGTTCATCGAAAAAAATCTCGTTACCCCACATCCGCAACGTTGACCGCTTCGGAACGTTGCAAAGCTCCTCCGTGATCATTCGCCGCCGCAGCGACCGGCAGGAAACCGGAACCGGGGCAATCGCCCAGAGTTATCGATGAGCCTGAGCGAAACTGGAACTCACGGAAGCCGGCCATTGCTTCGGAAAATTGCGAGCGAGGCCGTGCAGCTCGGAAGGAATAGCCAAAACTTCGGAATGGATCAGGCCGTGCTCGAGGACTACGCGCTGCTCGGTGACGGGGAATCAGCTGCGCTCGTCCGCAACACCGGCTCGATCGACTGGATGTGCTGGCCGCGGTTTGATTCCGACGCTTGCTTTGCGGCCTTGCTCGGGAGCGAGGAGAACGGCCACTGGAGCATGTCCCCGAGCGAGGGGTGCGCGCGCATCAGGCGCGCCTATCGTCGTGACACGTTGATCCTGGAGACGGACTTTGTCGCGCCGGGCGGGACCGTTCGGGTGACCGACTTCATGCCGCTGCGCAAACGGACGCCGGCTTTGATCCGTGTGGCCAGCGGACTGGAAGGCTCGGTTGCCATGCGATCGGTGTTGAAGCTGCGCTTCGGCTATGGGGCTGTTCCGCCATGGGTAGAATGCAGCAAGCGCAGGGCGATCGCCACGGTGGGGCCCGACATGATGGTTTTGCATACGGATGCCCCGCTTGCGCGTCGCATGCATGACATTTGTTCTGAATTCGTTGTCGAGCAGGGCGAACGCCGCGCATTCGTGCTGCAGCTCGCCTCCCCGACGGGTAGAATGCCGGGCCCGATTGACGTTGCACGTGCTCTAATCGATACTGAAAGCTTCTGGCATACCTGGATCCGCCAATTCGACCGGCCGACTAATTGGCCGGATGCGGTTCGGCGCTCTCTCATCGTGCTCAAGGCCATGATCAGCCGCACGACCGGCGGTATGGTCGCGGCGCCCACAACCTCGCTGCCGGAAGTGCCGGGCGGCGAGATGAATTGGGACTATCGCTATTGCTGGCTGCGAGATTCAAGCTTCGCGATCGCGACACTGCTGAGCGCCGGCTATCACCAAGAGGCTGCCGCGTGGCGCGACTGGGCGTTGCGCGCGATCGCCGGCTCGCCCGAACATATACAGATCATGTATCGGTGCGACGGCGGCCGCTACCTGACGGAATGGAAGGTTCCCTGGCTCTCCGGCTACTCTTGGTCTGAACCGGTGCGGATCGGCAATGCCGCGGCGGGACAGAGACAGATCGATGCACTGGGCGACTTGGTGCATGTCCTCAACTTGGCGGCCGATGCAGGAATCGAGCTGGGCCGGCAAGGCAGGCTAGTCGAGCGCTCCATTCTGGAGCACCTTGAGACCGCTTGGCTGGAGGCAGGGCATGGGATCTGGGAGCAGCGGGGCCCGCCGCGACATTATGTCTATGGAAAGCTTATGGCCTGGGTTGCGGCCGATCGTTTCCTGCGCCGTTGCGCCCAGCAGCCGGAGGCCGATGCCGCTTTTGTCCAGCGTATGGAATCTCTGAAGGCAGAAATCCACCGGGACGTTTGCCGGCGCGGCTTCGACACGGGGATCAACGCCTTCATCGGATACTACGGCGGCCAGGAGCTCGACGCTTCGCTCCTCCTCATGCCCTTGGTCGATTTTCTGCCTGTCGAGGATGCTCGGGTCACCTCAACAATCCAGCGCATCGAGCACGATCTGATGGAGGACGGTCTGCTCTATCGAACAACGCGGGCCCGCCGCGACCGTCAGGGAGCTTTTTTGGCCTGCAGCTGCTGGCTCGCCGACTGCCGGCGGATGCAGGGCCGCACCCCTGAAGCGAAAGCATTGCTGGACCGCGTGCTCGCCTTGCAGAATGACGTTGGCCTTCTTTCGGAAGAATACGACCTGAGGAGCCGGCGGTTGAGCGGCAATTTTCCCCAAGCCTTGAGCCACCTCACGGTCGTACGTACGGCACTCGGACTAGCGCAAGCGGATCCGCCACAAGATCGCGGCCGAATTTCAAGCAACCTCAAAGAGGGAGCGGGCGCGGCCGACCTGTGCCCATATGAGTAAGGTGCGCCAGCGCGGATTTCCCCGAACCGTCGTGATCACCGGCGCGTCGGCGGGCGTCGGGCGTGCAACCGCGATCGCATTCGCGCGACGCGGCTGGAATGTCGGATTGATCGCCCGCGGCAAGGAAGGGTTGGAAGGCGCGCGCATGAACGTGCAGGCCGCCGGCGGGAGCGCGCTCACAATGCCGCTCGACGTAGCGGACGCGGACGCCGTGTCGCGGGCGGCCGACCGGGTTGTCGCGGAATGGGGCGGGATCGACGTCTGGATCAACAATGCGATGGCGACGATCTTTGCTCCGGTCACGGATATTCGGCCCGAGGAATTTCGCCGTGTGACCGAGGTCACCTACCTAGGACAGGTCCACGGGACCCTCGCTGCACTGCGTCACATGCGGCCTCGCAATCAAGGAACCATAATCCAGGTTGGCTCGGCGCTGAGCTATCGTGCGATCCCGCTACAATCGGCCTATTGCGCTGCCAAGTTCGCGATTCGCGGCTTCACCGATTCTCTGCGCAGCGAGCTCAGGCACGAAAGAAGTCGTGTTCGCCTCACCATGGTGCAACTCCCGGCGGTCAACACTCCTCAATTCGACTGGGCCCGCAGCCGCCTGCCTACGGCACTACAGCCGCTGCCCCCGATCTACCAACCAGAGGCAATCGCGGAACAGATTGTGCATGCCGCACACGACGCGCCGCGCGAGCTTTGGATCGGGCGACCGACCGTGAAGGCGATCATCGGGACCTTACTGCTGCCCCGGCTTGGGGACCGCCTGCTCGCCAGCAAAGGCTACGTGGGCCAGATGTCGGACGAGGCGGCACCACCGGGTCGGAAAGACAATCTCTTCGAGCCGGTCGCGATCGATGCCGGCGCGCGCGGCCGCTTTAAAGATCGTGCGCGCAACGAGGTGATCGGGTTCAATCCGATTCTGTTGCGTGCCGGCATTGCTGGCGGCCTGATCGCAGCGGGAGCGCTGGCAGCGGCATTTGCCGGTTGGCGTCGCGCCTAACGTCACTCCTGTCTCATCAGCGTCTGATCGACGCACAAGTGTTTAACTGGCCATCGTCGGCACTACGTCTCAGCTCGGACAGCAACGAGATTCTGCGATGGCGAAGATAAAGCTTGTTCTGATGGCGCTTCTTTTGCTCCAAATCGCGCCTGCGGCCAATGCCGCAAGCAAGCGGCAGCACCATGCCACCGGCGCCTACTCGGCCTATGATTATGCTTCAGGGGCATCTTCTTCATCTTACAATTATGCCAAGAAAGCGTTCGGCTGGAATGCAGGACTTTATCCTTTCAACGTGACACCGGACGAGCGTCCGACACCGCTCCGGAGCGACGGTGAATGCTGGGTGCCCACTAATTTGGGAAACCCGCAATGGGGGCCTTGCCCGTAGGCGCTTGGTTCCTATCCGACTGCCAGCCGTCGCCCGACCGGCATAAAGGGGCGTAGGCAGCCGGGGAGTCTGCGCCGTGCGAACATTGTTCTCCTACGAACATTGTCCGACGTCGACCGGCGACTGAAGGGGCTCGAGCTCGAACCCGTTCGTCGCGGGAACTCGAAAAAGCTCCGCGGATTGTCCCAACGCAGTGTGGCTTTCTCATAGAAGGCGTCCCAGCCATGGCCAGCCGGACAAAATTCATTCAATACAAACATCCTGCCGGTGGCTGGGGATCCGTCCAATCACTGAGGCGTAGTCTCACGCAGGAGCGCGTCCCGCTCAGTGGCCCGCGGATCCTCATGCATCAGAACAGGCCGAACGGCTTTGCCTGCGTAAGCTGCTCGTGGGCAAAACCCGCTAAGCCGCATCCCTTTGAATTCTGCGAAGAGGGCGCCAAAGCGACGACCTGGGAGATTACGAGCCGTCGCTGCGGGCCGGACTTCTTTGCCCAACATACGGTCAGCGCGCTGGAATCCTGGAGCGACCATGCGCTCGAGGAGCAAGGGCGCCTCACCCACCCGCTGCGGTATGACCCCAGGAGCGATAAATACGTGCCCGTGACGTGGCAGACCGCAATCGCGGAAATCGCCTCCGAGATGAAGCGGTTCGATCCGAAGAGCGTCGTCTTCTACAGTTCGGGGCGCGCCTCGCTTGAAGCTTCTTACCTCTATGCTTTGTTCGCTCGGCTCTACGGCAACAACAATCTGCCCGACAGTTCAAACATGTGCCACGAGAGCACATCAGTCGGGTTGCCTCCGAGCATCGGCGTGCCGGTCGGCACCGTAACACTGCCGGACTTCGAGAAAACGGATTGCTTGATCCTGATCGGTCACAATACCGGAACCAACGCGCCGCGGATGCTGCACTCCCTTCAAGACTGTGCCAAACGGGGAGTACCGATCATCATCTTCAATCCGCTTCGGGAGCGCGGATTTGAACGGTTCACCAATCCGCAAAACCCGATCGAAATGCTGTCCGGCAGATCAACGCCAATCAGCTCGCAGTATCATCAGATTCGTGTCGGCGGCGACAAAGCGACCTTGATGGGCATGTGCAAGGCATTATTCGAGCTCGACGACGCGGCGAGAATGGAGCAGCACAAAGGAGTGCTCGATCGCGACTTCATCGCCGAGCACACCTCCGGGTTTGAGGAATTCGAGGCTTCCATGCGCGGGCATCCATGGCCCGAACTGGAGCATGCCTCAGGACTCAGCCGCACCGCCATGGAGGCGGCGGCCGCCGTCTACTCCCGCGCAAATGCCTCGATCGTAGGATACGGCATGGGCCTCACCCAGCAGGTCGACGGGGTCGAGAACGTGCAGATGGTGGTCAATCTCCTCCTGATGCGCGGAAACATCGGAAGGCCGGGTGCCGGAGTCCTGCCGATACGCGGCCATTCAAATGTTCAGGGTCAGCGCACCGTCGGGATCACCGAGAAACCCGACCTCGTGCCGAACGACAAGCTGAAGGAGCTCTACGGCTTCGACACTCCAAAGGAGAAAGGTCTCAACTGTACTGAAATGGCCGAAGCGATTCTTAAGAGTGAGATCAATGCGGTCTTCCAGCTCGGTGGGAACTTGGTGCGATCGCTGCCGGACCACGATCGACTGCTCCCCGCCTGGCGCCAGCTTCCGTTGACCGTCCAGATTGAGACCAAGTTGAACAAATCCTGTCTGGTACACGGCGATGCCTCTTACATTCTGCCTTGTCTTGGTCGGATTGAAATCGATCGACAAAATGGAAAGCCTCAGGCCGTCAGCGTAGAGGACAGCACCGCCTGCATACATGGCTCCCGCGGTTACGCGGAGCCGGCAAGTGCAGAACTGCGTTCCGAGCCATGGATCGTGGCCGCGCTCGCCAAGGCCGTGCTTCCGCCGAATCCGAAAGTCGATTGGGACGGCTGGGTTGCCGATTACAGTCGCATTCGTGATTCGATCGAGCTCACCTATCCGCAGATTTTCGAAGACTTCAACAAGCGGATGTGGCAGCCAGGGGGCTTCCATCGCCCCTTGGCAGCCTGTCATCGGGAGTGGAAAACCAAGACTGGAAAAGCCAACTTTATCGTCCCCGATTTGGTCGTCCCCAAGAGTGTCGCGGGCGACGCCCAGGTGAGCTCCCCGCGCAACGACATTTTCCAGCTCACCACCTTCCGAAGCCAGGGACAATTCAACACTACCGTATACTCCGATCGCGACCGTTTCCGCGGCGTGCACGGTACGCGCATGGTTGTATTCATCAACGAAAACGATGTCGCACGCCTTGGATTGCGCGAGGGCGATATCGTCAGTCTCAAGACTGCGATCGGCGATGACGCATCTCGCCGCGTCGACGGCCTCATTGTGCACGCCTACAACATTCCGGAAGGATGTCTCGGTGGTTATTACCCGGAATGCAATCCTTTGATCCCGGTTTGGCACTACGCGAAAAACAGTTTCGTGCCGGGATCGAAAGGCATTCCGGTGCGCATCGAAAAGACCACCCCTGCGTCATGAGCCACCTTGACCGGCGCCTTGAAATTGAAAATCCAACTTCGGGGGACGAAATAGCCCGCGGGTGCCTCATCGCCGCCCCTAGACGGAGCACAGAGAGAGAGAGCATCACGCATTCGGTCGAATCAGCGCGAGGCCGCTCACGGGGTCCTTGATCTTGTGCAGGTGCGCAGGGCTCTCAGTCATGATCACTTCGAGAGTAGGCCTCACATGCCCTTCGACCAGGTGTCCGGCCATAGCCGTTCCATCACGTCTGCCGACCACGAGATGAACGTGTAGAGCGGCACTCCCCGCGGGATCTTGAGCGACGTCCCCGATCATTGCCGCGACCTCGACCTGCTCGCGAACAGGATTCCGCAGGTAGTCTTTGCGATCCCAATCGAAATACCCGAGGATCACACTGCTGAACGCCCCGATGGCGGTAAATTGCGCCGCAAAAATGCGCTCTTCCGCCACGAACCGCCCAAGGCAATCCATGACTTCTTCCCCGGTTTCCAGCACCACCGCGTAGGTACGCTGCCCGGCGCTTTCATGTAGGCGTGTGCGCTGCATCCTGCGCCTCTGGCCCTATGGCTTGTTTCAAAAGAGCAACGAGATCATTGGGTAACGGTTCCGTGAGACGGCATAGTGCGAGGAACTTTCGCGTGCGGGGTCCATTAGCCAGACGTCATTTCCTACGCAGGCATAAGCGCTATGGCCTCTCGTACCGCATCTGTTGCTCTTGTTGAGACGCTGATCGATTGGGGCGTCGATACGGTTTTCGGCCTTCCGGGTGACGGCATCAACGGCGTGATTGAGGCGTTGCGCACCCACAAGGATCGAATCCGGTTCATTCAAGTTCGGCATGAGGAAGCGGCGGCGTTCAACGCTTGCGCCTACGCCAAATGGACCGGTCGGCTGGGCGTCTGCGTCGCCACCTCCGGACCCGGCGGCATTCACCTCCTCAATGGGCTCTATGACGCCAAGCTCGACGGTCAACCGGTCCTGGCGATCACCGGTCTCCAATTCCACGACTTGCTCGAGACGTTCACGCAGCAGGACGTGGAGCTCGACAAGCTCTTCATGGATGTCTGCGTCTACAACGCGCGCGTAATGGGCGCGAGCCACGTCGAGAATGTCGTCGAGCTCGCCTGCCGTACTGCGCTCGCCTACCGGGGCGTTGCACACGTGACGATCCCGGTAGACATGCAGTCGGCTGAAGTCGGCTCCGACAAACGATCCGAGCGCAACATCGCTGGCCATGTCTCGGCGGTGATGGGGTCATCAAGCCGCGTCCCCAGCGAAGATGAACTATCACGCGCGGCCGATGTTCTGAATTCCGGAAGCAAGACTGTCATCATGGCCGGTCGCGGCGCAATCGGTGCGGGGCGCGAGCTGATCGCGACTGCCGAGCGGCTTGCGGCGCCCATAGTCAAGCCCCTGCTCGGAAAGGCGGCCGTTCCCGATGACAGCCCCTATTGCTTGGGCGGAGTAGGTCTCTTGGGCACCAAGCCAGCGCAACAGGCTCTGGAGAATTGTGATTCGCTGCTGATCGTCGGCAGCACGTTCCCCTACATCGAGTTCTATCCCAAGCCGGGCAGCGCAAAAGCGGTTCAGATTGAGCTCGACCCCAAGCGGATCGGCCTTCGCTATCCGATCAGTGCCGGTTTGGTCGGAGACGCTGCGGTGATATTGCGCGCGCTCATTCCTAGCCTTCGCCATCGCCAAGACCGGTCGTTCCTCGACAAGGCGCAATCCGGTATGCGGGAATGGACCGAGCTGATGAACGAGCGAGGTACGCGCAAAGATAAACCTATGAAACCGCAGGTCGTCGCGCACGAGCTCAACAAGCTCCTATCCGACGACGCAATCGTGGCAACCGATTCCGGAACCATCACGACTTGGATTGCGCGCCATCTGACGATTCGCGGCGACATGATGTTTTCCTGCTCCGGCAATCTGGCCACCATGGCCTGCGGCCTCCCCTACGCGGTCGCTGCGGCTGTCGCCTATCCGGGCCGCCAAGTCGTTGCCTTCGTCGGCGACGGCGGGTTGACCATGCTGATCGGCGAGCTTGCGACCTGCGTGAAATACGGGCTCGACGTCAAGGTGGTGGTCATCAAGAATAATTCGCTCGGCCAGATCAAATGGGAGCAGATGGTATTTCTGGGGAACCCGGAATATGTCTGCGACCTGCAGCCCATAGACTTTGCCGCCATCGCGCGGGGCTTTGGCATTCACGCTTTTTCGGTGGATGATCCCGCACATTGCGGGGAAGTTCTGCGGGAAGCGCTGGCCACGCCGGGGCCCGCGCTGGTCGAGGCGATCGTCGATCCAAATGAACCCCCCATGCCCCCTATGGTGACCCTCAAGCAGACGGCGCATCTGGCAGAATCGCTGGCGCGAGGCACCCCGGCGGCTAGCAAGATCGCTCTGACCATCGCGTCGGATACCGTGCGCGAAATCATTTGACGGTCAAAAAGCTCTGGCCGACTTTCGAGGATTTGGCCCCGATTGCGGCTCTGGGACCGGCACTCGGCGGTCGCGGATCTCAGCCCCGAATTCGGACGCCGATGGGCTGATGACGGTAGCGCAGCCCCAAGGGAACTAATCTGCACAGGCCGAGTTGGACGACATCGAAAAGATGAAAAGATATTGAGTACAAAGCCATGAAATCGATCCCGATAACCACCCGCGGATACGCGGCCCTAAAGCAAGAGCTTGAGCATAAGCTCAAGGTGGAACGGCCGCGCTTGGTTGAGCAAGTCGCAGTCGCCCGCAGAGTCGAATCAAATCCGCTGGAAAGCGCAGAGCTCCAATCCGCTCTCGATGCTCAAAAGGACAATGAGACCCGCATCGCCGAGCTCGAGGACCAACTCGCCCGCGCCGAAGTCATCGATCCGGCGCGACTCTCGGGCAGCACGATAAAGTTCGGTGCTACGGTCATGCTCGTCGACGCGGACACCGGGGAGAAGAAGGCTTTTCAGATCGTCGGCGAGCCGGAAGCCGACCTTCGGGCGGGAAAGATCTCGTGCCGCTCTCCCATCGGACGCTCTCTCATTGGACAAGAGAAGGGTACCAGCGTCGAGGTCATCACACCGAAAGGGCCAAAGACCTACGAAGTCAAGCAACTGCGCTGGCGGTGACAAGGCCCTTGCCTTTGCCGTGCGCAATTCCGCCGCTCGGAAACGGTCGCGGGTCGCTCTCGCGGCTGCAGGTCAGCGCGCTACCTTCAATATGCGGACGCCGAAACCAGGGAGCGGAAGAGCCGCACCTGCGGGAAAAGTGAGCGGGGGGTCCTCCACGACGTCGGACAGGCCCGACGGCGCGCCAAGACCTGCCAGCACGTCGGCTGGAAGCGCAACGTCAACCGCTCGGGAGCCGTAGTTCAGGATAACCACAATGCTGTCGGCGGGGTCTGCTCCCGGACGCACATAAGCGAGAACCTGCTCGGCTCCGGGAATTTCGATGAAGCGGAGTGCCCGCGAGCGCAAAGCCGGATACGCATGTCGCAGCGCGATGCACTTGGCGAACCAGGACCGCAGACCGTTCGGGTCGTCGTCCCATGCAATCGGATGTGCCGGCGAATAGGGGTCATATGCGGCGCCGATCTCCTCGCCTGTAAAGAGACCCGGCAGGCCCGGAAGCGTGAGCAGCATCGCGGCGGCGACGCGCGTACGTGGGAGACCGTGCCGGATCACAAAGCGAGACCCGGTGTCGTTATTCTCTAAGAACCTGAATACTTCGTCCTGAGAGCGGGACGCGCCGATAGCGGCACGCAGGCGCGACGCGGTCAGTGCCGGAACATCGAATGCGTCATGCCACGCCCACTGCCCGAGCTCGTCGGACCAGTCATAAGCGGCGTCGAAACCATTCCGAAAATAGTAGGGATCGCGCGCCGAAGCTTCGGCAAGCAGCAAGAGATCGGGCTTGATCCGCTTGAGCTCGGCGCGCCAGCGGGGCCAGAATTGTGGCGCGCGCTCGCGCGGTCCCCAGGCCGCGTCGACCCGAAACCCGTCGATATCGAATTCGCGCACCCAGTAGGCGGACGCCTCGATGATGAAGCGCTGAACCTCCGGGTCGTCGTAATTCAGGTTCTTCAAATCGCGCCAATTGAAATAGTAAGCGGCATCGCCGGTATGTGTGTGAACGAAGAAATCGTAATATGGCGATGCGCGCGCATGCGCCGCCACGTCGACGAAGTACGGGTGCCGCTCCGAAAGATGGTTGGCGACGAAGTCCATGATCACGTGCATGCCACGGGCGTGGGCCGCCCCGATGAGCGTATGCAAATCATCGGCGTCGCCGAAATCCGGACGCAGGTTGAAATAATCGGTCACCGCATAGCCGAAGTTCCCCGGCGGCGCCGCCGTGAACGGTGACAGCCAAAGCGCATTCACTCCGAGAGCGACAAGCTTGTCGAGCCGGGCCGTAACGTCGGCGAAGCCACGGCGGCCGAAAAAGCTCGGGACGACCCCATAGACCACCGCATCATCGATCCAGTCGGGAGCGGCATCGGCCGTGACGGGCTCCGCGTGGCCCGCGCGAACGCGGAATGCTGTGGTGGCATTATCGGCGGCGCCTGAAGCATCGACCACGCGCAGCTTGACGAAATACAGGCCATCCAGCGCCGGCAAACCGAGCACAATACGCTTACCTTGCGCCGGCATCCCGGCAAGCGGCGCTGGATTGCCGGGACGCGCCTGCCAGACATAGCTCACGATCCGTTCCGAATGCGCCGGTGCTTCCTCGCTGCCTGACGCATCGAGCACGATGCCAGCCTGCCCTGCTTGCAGCCGTGGTCGCGCGGTCGGCGCATCTCGGAGGCGGACCAGCCAATCTTGCCACGCGGGTCTTCCGTCGCGGAGACCGTCTCTGCGGCACTCGGCCTCAACCCGATTGCGCCCGGCCGCCAGCAGAATGCGCGCGCTGGCACGACCGCTCTTCGGACGTGCCACCGAAGCGCCACGCACGGTCGTAAAGACCACCTCGTCGCACGCTTTGTCCGCGACCGAGACGTCCACCGTTTTTTGGAAGGCCCATGCATCACCGCCGGTGGTGATGAATGCCACTGGGGTCTCGACACCTGCACCGGGAACTGCACCGGCGAGGAATGCAGCGGCTGCGAAACTAGGAATAATGCCGCACCTGGCCGTGCGGGCGAGCGACCACCAAAGCATCGAAATCCCGGGAATTGCCCCCCTAGAACGGATCAGCGGGCATTGCGGCTGAAGTAAGTCGAGAAAGGTTGCTCGTCGGATGGGACGTCAAACGCCCCGGACTGCTCGGCCCGTCGCCGAGCCGCGCAATCAACTTCGCTCTTTGGTGAATTGCTCAGTGTCGTTGTCAATCAGACCGCGGCTCTGCCGCGCGACCAAGGACGCATAGGAGCCGCGCAGCTGCAGCAGCTCGGCGTGCAGTCCATGCTCGATAATTCGACCCTGCCTCAATACAACAATGCTGTCCGCATCGACCACGGTGGCGAGGCGGTGGGCGATGACGAAGGTGGTTCGGCCCTTGAGCAAGAACTTGAACGCCTTCTGCACGGCTTCCTCGGACTCGGCGTCGAGCGCGGAGGTGGCTTCGTCGAGCACCAGAACCGGAGGATACTTCAACAGCGCCCGAGCGATAGTGATGCGTTGTCGCTCGCCCACCGAAAGCAGGTTTCCGCGTTCGCCGGCTATCGTATCGTAGCCGTCCGGCAGACGCATTATGAACTCGTGGGCCTGCGCCGCTTTCGCCGCGGTCTCGATCTCGTCCTCACTCGCGTCGGCGCGCCCATAGGCTATGTTCGCAGAAATCCTCCCAGGATAAAGGCTCCAAAGCCTCGTCCCGCGGCTCGAAATCCAGGCGCAGGACGCCGGGCTCCTCATGTTCCATCGTGGCCTTGACGGTTGCGGGTGCCCCGCCGCGTTCCTCCGCCCATCGCCGAATCTGCTTGTGATCTGTGGTGATTTTTCCCTCGCTCATGGTCGACTTTCCTTGCTCCTTTGCCTTCCACACACTGATTGCCAGTTCCGATCATCCCGCTATGCGCTCCCAGCCGAGCAGCCTGAACTTTGCATGAAAGAGCAGGATTACCTGTTGATCTGACAATGGGTGAGCGGCTGTCGGGTTCCGCACCCGCCGACCAGGCCAGAGCATGTCCATGCGCTTAGTGTCGCGTCGCTGACACAACCTCGCCATATCCTCCTCAACAGGCAGCCTCTCCAAGAGAATCGTCTTGGCTGCACAACCGCCGCACGCTTGCAGGATTGCCCGCGCTTAAGTCCTCATCAGCATCTACTTCATCATCATCATCATCATCTTCTTCTTGTTCTTGCCCGCGACTGATCTCTTATCGTCGCATCGTTTGCCGTCCAGGAACTATTGTTTGGACGTGGCGTTCGATTGATTGCACGCAGCAGCGGAAGTGACGCCAAGCTGAAACAGCAGACAATTCTTCACCCCCGGCGCATGTCAGGCGTCGAAGGAGGTCGTGCCGATGATGAAAGCCGCCGCCGGCCGTAGAGTCCGCGTTGGAATTGTCGGGGTTGGCAACTGTGCGTCTTCCTTGGTCCAAGGACTCACCTACTATTCCAACGGAGTAGGCAATGAGCCGAAACCGGGCCTCATGAGCGCGGACGTCGGCGGTTACCATGTCGACGACATTGAGATCGCGTCGGCATTTGACGTGAACGCCACCAAGGTCGGGCGCGACATCGCTGACGCAATTTACGCACCACCTAACAATACCTACAAGTTTGCCGAGGTGAAGCCGACGGGGATCACTGTCGAGCGCGGGCCGACCCTCGACGGGCTCGGCCGCTATCTGCGCGATGACATCGAGGAATCTGACTCGCCCGCAGTTTGCGTGAGCGAACGACTCGCTGCGACGCGCACCGATGTGCTCGTCTCCTATCTGCCGGTCGGATCGCAGAAGGCGACGGAATGGTATGCGTCGTGCGCGATTGAAGCCGGCTGCGCGTTCGTGAACTGCATTCCTGTCTTCATCGCCTCCAATCCCGATTGGCGGAGGAAATTCGAGCGACGCGGCCTGCCTATCGTGGGGGACGATGTCAAGAGCCAGGTGGGCGCCACGATCGTGCATCGCATGCTGGCGAACTTATTCCGCGAACGCGGTGTTCGGCTCGACCGAACCTACCAGCTCAACTTCGGCGGCAACACCGATTTCAAGAACATGCTGGAGCGCGAACGCCTGGAATCGAAACGCATATCAAAGACAAAATCGGTAGAGAGTCAGCTCGTCATGCCACTCGCGCCAGGAAATATTCACGTCGGTCCGAGCGACCACGTGCCATGGCTCACAGATCGCAAGTGGGCCTATATTCGAATGGAAGGCACCACCTTTGGGGGCGTCCCGCTCAATCTCGAGCTCAAGCTTGAAGTCTGGGATTCGCCCAACTCGGCCGGCGTAGTCATAGATGCGGTGCGCTGCGCCAAGCTAGCGCTCGATCGCGGCATCGCCGGCGCCCTGGCCGGGCCTTCGAGCTACTTCATGAAGTCGCCGCCGCAGCAGTTCACCGATCATGAAGCCCGCGCGCGAACTCTGCAGTTTATCGCCGGCGATACCTAGGGCCCACAGGACGCATGTTGTGGTCGTGACCACGCTATTTCATCTGGTGCGACATGCCACCCACGGCTGCCTGGGAAAGGTGCTGCTCGGCCGCATGCCGGGCGTGACGCTCGCGGAGGAAGGCCATCGGCAGGCGTGCAGCTTGGCGCGTCACTTCAGCGGCCAGCAGATCGCGGCAATTCAATCGAGCCCACGTGAGCGCGCGATGGAGACCGCTGCCCCCATAGCTCGCATGAGTAATCGGCCGCTCGACGTCGCAGACGCCATTGACGAGATCGATATGGGCGAATGGACCGGCCGCTCGTTCGCAGCCCTGCGCAGCGACCCCGACTGGCAGTTATGGAATGCGCGACGCGCGGAGGTGCGGCCGCCGAACGGCGAAAGCATGCTGGAATTGCAGCGCCGAACGGTTCATCACCTCAACGATATGCGGTCCGCCCACCCCGGTGCGCGCATCGTTTTGGTCAGCCACGCAGAGCCCATTCGCGCGCTGGCGCTTCATTGCTTTGGAATGCCGCTGAGCGATTTCGCCAGAATTGAGATCGCTCCCGCAAGCGTCACTACGATCGCGGTCGGCGAGCAGACGTGGAGCTTGCTTTCGCTCAACGAAGCGGTGACAGCATGAAGATCGTCGTCTTCGGCCTGACCATCAGTTCGTCCTGGGGGAACGGCCATGCGACGCTCTGGCGCGGACTTTGCCGCGCGCTCGCCCGTCATGGCCATCGGGTGGTGTTTTTCGAGCGAGACGTCCCGTATTACGCAATGAATCGCGATCTGTTCGCAGTCCCAGGCGGAGAGCTCATACTTTATAGTGAGTGGGCGGAAATCCGCGCCAAGGCGCAGGACGAAATCACCGATGCTGATGCCTCGATCGTAACTTCCTACTGCCCCGACGGAGTGGCGGCGACCGAGCTGGTATCGGGCGCAACGCGGGCAGTGCGCGTCTTCTATGACCTTGATTCTCCCGTCACGCTCTCGAGGTTATCGCGTGGGGAGCGTGTGGCATATCTCGGAGTGCGCGGCCTTGCGGACTTCGACCTGGTCCTCAGCTTTACGGGCGGGGCGGCTCTCGACGAGCTGCAACATCGTCTTGGTGCCCGTACGGTGATGCCGCTTTATGGACATGTCGATCCGGAGGTGCACCGGCGGGTCGCGAGCGTCGCCCATTATCATGCGGATCTCTCCTATCTCGGGACCCATTCGGTCGATCGGCAGGCGGCGCTTTCAGAGCTGCTGATCGAGCCGGCCCGGCGCTGCCCCCAGCACCGCTTCCTGATCGGCGGAGCTCAGTATCCTCAGGATTTTCCTTGGGCCCCGAATATTTTCTTTGTGCGTCATCTGCCGCCCTCCGAGCATCGGGCGTTCTTCTCCTCCTCGCGGCTTACGCTCAACGTTACACGCGAGCCTATGGCCAGAATGGGGTGGTGCCCCTCCGGTCGACTGTTCGAAGCCGCCGCATGCGGCACCGCGATTTTGAGCGACACCTGGGAAGGCTTGGAAACGTTCTTCCTTCCCGGCGAGGAAATATTCGCGACGCGCGGCAGCGACGATGTGATCGCCGCGCTCGATCTCGACGAAGCCGAGATTAAACGGGTCGGCGAGGCCGCCCGCGAACGAACGCTGAGCGAACATACTTCTGAGCGGCGATCGTTCGAGCTCGTCGCCGCGCTGGAGAAGGCGCGAAGCGCGCAACCACAACTGGCCGGAGCGTGAGGCATGTGGGGGATTGTGCCGGCCGCCGGACGAGGGAGCCGCATCCAGCCCTTGGCCTTCTCCAAGGAGCTGCTGCCGGTCGGGAGTCGCAGCGAAGGCGGCGGCGAGCGCCCCTGCGCGGTGAGCGAGTATCTGCTCGAGCGCTTGGTCCTCGGCGGCGTCGACCGCATTTGTTTCGTCATTGCTCCGGGCAAGTCCGACATAATGGAATATTTTGGAGCCAGCTACCGATCGCGGCCGATCGCCTACGTCCTGCAACCACGGCCAAGCGGGCTCTGCGATGCCGTATTCAGGGCGCAAGCGGTGGTCGGTCGCGACGAAGCCGTCGCCGTCGGCCTTCCGGATACCATCTGGTTTCCCGAGACGGCGCTGGCCCAGCTGCCCGACGACGTCCTCTCTTTCCTGCTGTTTCCGGTCGAGCATCCGGAATTCTTCGATGCCGTTGTTCTCGACAGCGTCGGTAGGGTACGTGAAATCCAGGTCAAGCAGGCGGATCCCAAATCGCAGTGGATTTGGGGCGCCTTCAAGATGTCAGGCGCGGTGTTCGGTGAATTGCGCGACCTGTGGCTCGCCCGCGACGGCAGGGACGAATATTTCGGCACCCTGGTGAACGCCCACCTGGCAGCGGGTGGCCAGGCGGTCGGCGTCAAGGCCGGCCACGCCTATGTGGACGTCGGGACGCTGCATGGCTATCGGGCCGCCATGGGTCTCCTCGCCGATATCCACGCGAACGAATCATCGAGCTCCGCGGCGCAGGCAGGCCCTCAACCGCTTCCGATCACTAATCCGAGAACACCGGCGCACATCGCCAAGGAGGCGCGATGAACGCCGGCCAATTTTCGCGGGAGGACATACGCCACAGGATCGAAGCGCTGGGACCGTGGTTCCACAATCTCGATCTCAACGGCGTGCCCACGGCGCCGGGGCACTATCTCGGCGATTACCCGGCGGTGAAATGGCGTCGCTTCGCCGATGCCGTCGCCGCCAACGTGGCCGGGAAGAGCGTCCTCGATATCGGCTGCAACGCCGGCTTCTACGCAATGGAAATGAAGCGCCGGGGGGCTGCACGCGTGCTCGGTATCGATGCCGACGAGGACTATCTACGCCAAGCGCGCTTCGCCGCCGAGGTCAACGCGCTCGAAATCGAGTTTCGCTACCTCTCGGTCTACGATGTCGGCTTGCTCGGCGAGCAATTCGACATCGTTCTGTTCCTGGGTGTGCTTTATCACCTGCGCCATCCGTTGCTCGCACTCGATCTCATCCGTGAGCACGTCGCGCGCGACGTTTTGGTGTTTCAATCGATGCTGCGTGGCGGGCACGAGATTGCCGAGCTGCGCGAGGACTACGACTTTTGGGAAATGGAACCGTTTGAACAGCGCGGATCACCCAAGCTGCATTTCATCGAGCACCGCTATGCCGGCGACCCAACGAACTGGTGGGTTCCTAACCGCGCCTGCGCAGAAGCCATGCTGCGCAGCGCCGGCTTTGAGATTACCGCTCATCCGGAGGACGAGGTCTACATTTGCCGCAGAGCAGAGGTGCCTAGGGGCGCCGGCGCGACCTATCCGGCACGGAGCCGATGACATGATCGAAGCCGCGATGATCTGGAATGAACCGAACAACAAGTCGCACTGGGATCCCGAAATCGATCCCGATTGGTCGCGCTTTGCCGAGATGACGATCGCGGCTGGCAAGGCGATCAAGGCGGCCAACCCCGCGTTGCCGCGGGTGCTGGGCGGAATTTCGCCGATCGATCCTCTTTTCATCGCCAACCTCAAGGCCCGCGGCGTGCTCGATCAACTTGACGTGGTAGCGGTGCACGGCTTTCCGCTCGACTGGAATCTATGGGCGATCGACGAATGGCCCGCCAAGATCGAAGAGATTCGCGCCATCACTCATCTTCCCATCTGGGTCGCTGAAGTCGGGGTTTCAAGCTTCGGCGCCGAAGAGGTGCAGGCTTGGGGTCTCGAGAGAACGGCGGCGCTGCTGATCGGCAAGACACCGCGCATCCATTGGTACAGCCTCTACGATCTTCCGCGCGAATGGCCGGCCACTACGCGTCACAAGGAGGCGGAAGGCTCGGCCTACTACCGGCACTTTGCCATGGGCCTTCTACGCGAGGATGGAACGCCGAAGCGCGCGGCGGCACGCTTCGCCGCCTATACGCCACAGCTCGGCATTTGCCAGTGGTTTCACTTCGAAGACCCGCGCCTCGATGATGCGGCCGCTTGGCTCAGGCGGTTGGGCGTCAGATATCTGCGCACCGGTCTCTCTTGGGCCGACAGCTTTCGCCCCAATGCGCTTGCGTGGTTCGATCGCCAAATGGAGGCACTGGAGGATTTCGCGGTGACGCTGACGTTCTGCTTCACCCCGGAACATCGCGGAATTGCCCCGCATCACACTAGTGCACCCATGGTCAACGAAGAATTCGCAGAATTCTGCGCCAACATGGTCCGCCGTTATGCCGGAACCGCGACAGTGGTGCCGGCGCGGGTTGCCCTGCGGGCCTGATCGGGAGCTGCGCCATGCTTTACCCCGCAGCAGCCGCGAACCGAAGCGTCGAAGAATTTCTGGATGCGCTCGCTGCCACCGATCGCCGCACCATTGCGGCACGCGACCTCGCCATCGTGGTGGCGCATCCTGACGATGAGACAATCGGTTGCGGCGGGCAGCTGAACCGGCTGGAGGGCGCAACGATCGTGGTGGTGACCGACGGCGCCCCGCGAAATGTCAACTTCAGCGGGCCCGAGGGCAATGCGGCCTATGCAGGCGAGCGTGCGTACGAGCTCAGACGCGCCTTGGCGAAGGCGGAGGTGGCGGATCGCAACATCGTCATGCTCGGCTTCTCGGATCAGAGCGCGGCGCTGCACCTAGCCGACTTGACGCGCACGCTCTATCGGCTGGCCGCAGCCCGGGACCTCCACCTGCTGCTGACCCACGCTTATGAGGGAGGACATCCCGATCATGATGCGACATGTTTTGCGGTGCACTTGGCTGCCACGCTGCGCCGCCTCAATGGCGAGCCGACACAGATACTGGAAATGCCGCTCTATCGGGCAGGCAAAGGAACTTGGCTCAGACAGACATTCGCGCCTGACGCTACCCTGAGCCAACGCAGCGTTCGGCTGAGCGCAGAAGCGCGGGAGCGCAAGCAACGCATGCTCGACATTTACGAAAGCCAGCGCGCAACATTATCGCCATTCGCAACCGACGTGGAGTCCTTTCGCCGCGCTCCTAGCTACGATTTCACCGTGCTTCCCAACGGGGGCGCGCTGCTCTACGAGCGCTACGACTGGGGCATGACGGGAGCTCGCTGGTTGGCGCTGTCTCGAGACGCGCTGCGGGAGCTCGGGTTCGCGAGCGAGCCATGTCACTAACGGTGCTCAATGTTGCTTATCCGTTTGCTCCAGTCGGCGCCGCGTCCGTGGGCGGGGCCGAGCAGGTCTTGAGCGCGCTCGATGCAGCGCTGGTCCGCGCCGGACACAGGTCGATCGTCATTGCTTGTAAAGGCTCGCGCACCGCCGACACGCTGCTGGATGTGCCGCGGGTGAGCGGAACGCTTAATGATCGGCCAATGACCGCCGCCCGCGCCCGGCATTCTCGTACCATCAAGGCCGCGCTAGACTTTTGGCCGATTGACGTCGTTCATCTACACGGAATCGATTTCGCGAGCTATCTGCCGCCCGTCGGCGTCCCGACCTTGGCCACGCTGCACCTGCCGATCGACTGGTACACAGCCGAAGCCCTCAATCCTACGCGACCGGACACCTGGCTCAACTGCGTCTCGGCCACACAGCACGCCGCCTGCCGCGGCCACCCGCGGGTGTTGGCGCCTATTGAAAACGGCGTCGCGCTCAACTCTTTCAGAGCCCAACGCGCAAAGGGCCGCTTTGCGCTGATGCTGGCACGGATCTGCCCGGAAAAGGGCGTCCATCTCGCGATTGAAGCAGCCAAGCGCGCCGACATCCCACTTTTGATTGCCGGGCAAGTGTTCCCGTACGAGTCGCACCAGCGCTACTTCCGGCGAGAAGTCGCGCCGCGGCTCGATCGCTGGCGACGCTTCATCGGCATCGCCGGACCGCAGCGCAAGCGGCGCCTGCTGGCGGAGGCTCGCTGCCTATTGGTGCCGTCCCTCGCGCCGGAGACGAGCTCGCTGGTAGCGCGCGAGGCCATTGCCTCCGGAACCCCTGTCATCGCTTTCGCTCGCGGCGCGCTCGTGGAGACGATCGAGCACGGACGCACTGGCTTTCTGGTCCAGGACGAAATTGGCATGGCGCAGGCCATCGGCCAGATATCGAAGATCGATCCGAAGATATGCCGAAAATGCGCCAGCGCCCGCTTTTCGCTCGAGCAAATGACCGCGCGCTACTTTGCCCTCTACGAATCGCTCCGATGCCGAAGGCAGCCGGGCGTGTAACGGATGCGCCATGGACAGCGAAGCGAACTGGCAACTCATTTCTGATCCGAAAGCGCTAGGTGCAATCGAGCCCGAGTGGTGGACGCTTTGGCGGCGCGCACCATCGGCAACCCCGTTCCAATCACCCGCTTGGTTGCTGCCGTGGTGGCACGCCTTTGCACCGGGACAGATTTTCACTATCGCCGTCCGCCTGAACGGCAGCATCATAGCGCTGGCGCTGTTCTATCGGGAGCGCCGCAAAGCCGATCGCATGTTGCCGCTGGGAGCTTCAATCAGCGACTATCACGACGTGCTGATCGATCCGGATTGCGCGGAAACAGCGCGGGAGGCCCTCGCGTCCGCCATGGCGCGCTGTGCGCCCGATTGGCGGGTTTGGGAGCTGGCCGAGCTACGCGACGACGCACAAGCGCTGCGACTGCCGGCGCCGCGCGGGTGCGAAACGTCCAACTCGCGTGCGAGCCTATGCACGGTCTTGCACCTGCCGCACCAGGTGGAGCACCTTCCGCGCGCGCTCCCGATTCGGCAGCGCCGAGTTGTGCGCATGGCGCGCAATCGGATAGGACGCCGCGGCCAGAGCGAAGTCGTATCGGCCGATGCGGCGACGGCCCCCGAGATTCTGGAGACGCTCTTGCGCTTGCATGCGCTGCGATGGGCTATGCGCGGTGAGCCAGGCGTTATGGCTGATGCCCGGGTGCAGACCTTTCATCGCCAAGCCCTCCTCGGCTTGCTGGCCGCGGGTTTCCTGCGACTCTACGAGTTGCGCATCGCTGGCAAGACGGTGGCGGTCTATTACGGCTTCGTGCACCGCAAGCGCGCCTACGCTTACCTGATGGGCTTCGACCCTGACTACGCGTTCGAAAGCCCCGGGGTTGCGCTGCTCGCCCACGCCATGGAGGAGGCCATCCGCGAGGGAGCCTGCGAGTTTCATTTTCTGCGCGGAGATGAAGCCTATAAATATAAGTGGGGTGTGGAAAATCGCTGGAACGAGCGCCGCATCTTCACCAGGCTCGATCCCTATGCGCGGGCATCGTGACTCTTCCCTACTCCCACCGATTTCGGCAGGCGAACTTGCGTTGGCCCGCTGCGCCGAAGGTGACCTTCCGCCTAACGTGGCGCTCGCTCAGTTGTTCATGTCGGCAGGCGACCTGGTCGAGGCCGAAGGCATGCTGGCACATATGCTCGACTATATCGCGACCCGACATCCGGCGGGGGCCGCGCGGCTGCGATCGGTGCGTGACCTTTGGCGGGCTACGCCAGGCGCGTTCGCAACCGTGAAGGCGATCACTGCCGCAGTAGACCACGATGACGAAGAACGAGGAAACAACACCGCACATTGGGCCCAAGCCTTCGACCGAACGGTCGATATCTCCGCGGCCGGCGGCGTCGCGCTCTATTCGCTTGGTCGCACCGACTTGCTCGCCGCCATCACTGGTGAGCTGATCGATCTCATGCGTCGATGGAATCTCCTGAGCCGCAAAAGCAACCTGTTGGACCTGGGCTGCGGCAACGGCCGCGTCCTGGAGGTTGTCGCCCCCATGACACGCCTGGCGGTCGGCATCGATGTGTCCTCCCGCATGCTCGATTCGGCGCGACGACGCTGTCCGGCATCCGCCGATCTCATCCGCTCCTCGGGCCGCGACCTGGCGCTATTTGCATCCACCAGCTTTGATGTTATCTGCGCCGTCGATGTGTTTCCTTATCTTTTTGCGTCAGGCCTGTCGCAACCACATTTTCACGAGGCGGCGCGCGTGCTCAAGCCGGGCGGTCATCTGATAATCTTTAATTACTCCTACCGCGGGTCGAACGCTGCGGACCGCGCTGAGGTTGCCGAGTTGGCCAAAGCGGCGGGTTTCGGATTGCCTTGCAATGGAACGCGCGAATTCAATTTGTGGGACGGGCTGACATTCCTGCTGCAGAAAAATCTGACCCGCGCCTTCTCGCATGGCGCAGCACCGCGGCGCATCAACCGGGGATGATTCGATGGCGCGCGCCTTCATTCTTGTGCTCGACTCTGTCGGCATCGGCTCGGCGCCGGATGCAGCACTCTACGGTGATGAGGGCGCCGACACCATCGGGCACATCGCCGAGGCCTGCGCGCGCGGCAATGTCGACGGCGAGCTGCGCGCCTGCCCTTTGCGGTTACCCAACCTGATCCAAATCGGGCTCGGCGAAGCCTGCCGCACTGCGAGCGGCCGCGTTCCGCCAGGGCTTGAAACCGCCACGCCACCGATCGGCCGCTATGGCTCCGCGATCGAGCAGTCAAAGGGCAAGGATACGCCCTCCGGGCATTGGGAGATTGCCGGGGTACCAGTGCGCTTCGACTGGGGCTATTTCCCGCGAGCAATTCCCTGCTTTCCGCAAGATCTCGTCGAGGCGCTGTGCCGCGAAGCAAATTTGCCCGGAATTCTCGGGAACCGCCACGCGTCCGGCACCGAGATCATCGCTCAGCTTGGCGAAATGCACATGCGCACCGGTAAGCCGATCTGCTACACGTCCGCCGACAGTGTGTTCCAAATTGCAGCGCACGAACAAACGTTCGGCTTGGAGCGGCTCTATGCCGTATGCGCGACGGCGCGCAAGCTGGTCGATCCGTTGCGAATTGGCCGCGTCATAGCCCGCCCGTTCGTCGGCGCGGATCCGAAAACTTTCGAGAGAACTGGGAATCGTCGCGACTATTCGGTGCCTCCACCTTCGCCCACCCTGCTTGATCATGCGACGGCCATGCGCCGGGATGTGATCACAGTTGGCAAGATTGCCGACATCTTCGCGCATTCAGGAACCGGACGCGTGCTCAAGGCAAACGGAAACGCCGCCCTTTTCGATCGAACGCTCGAAGGAGCACGAGAGCTAGCCGATGGCGGACTCCTGTTCGCCAATTTTATCGACTTCGATACCGTGCATGGCCATCGTCGCGACACGGTCGGCTATGCGCGCGCGCTCGAGGCGTTTGATGCGCGCCTTCCAGAGCTCCATGCTCTTCTGCGCACTGATGACCTGGTGCTCATCACGGCCGATCACGGCTGCGACCCGACTTGGCGCGGCACCGATCACACGCGCGAGCAGGTGCCAGTCCTTGGCTTCGGCCCACGCGTTTCACCGGCGTCCATTGGTCGTCGCACGACCTATGCCGATATTGCGGCGACCGCCGCCGAACACATCGGTATCCCGTCGCAGTCTTACGGCGCGGCTTTCTGATCTGCTCCTGATAGGTCAATGATTTCGCCGCCAACAGCTCGCGTGCGCCTCTGGCCGAGCTGGCGGGAACCAAAAGTAACGTGCGCGACTTAAGCGCTGGCCGCGCGCCATCGCTTTGATCAACGCGAGCTGAGCATTTGAAGTGAAACGCGAAATTGAGGAACAAACCTTTTGCGCCGACGTTTGCAAAGGCGTGGTAGATGTCCGGTTCCGAGATCACGATGAAACATTTGCACGTATTGATCACGGGAGGAGCCGGCTTCATCGGTTCCCATCTTACGGACCTTCTCCTCGATGCCGGATGTGCAGTCCGAATCCTTGATTGTTTGTCTCCGCAAGTGCATCCGGGCGGGCGCGTTCCGGGCTATTTGAATCCGGATGCTGAGCTCATCGTCGGTGATATACGACACCGCGAGACGGTTGAACGCGCTCTCGGCGGGATCGACGCCGTCGTGCATTTGGCCTCTGCGGTCGGTGTCGGCCAGAGCATGTACGAGATCGTTCGATATACCGAAGTCAACGAGCTCGGAACCGCCAACCTGCTTGAGGCATTGGCGCGCCGGCCGGTTGACCGACTCGTCTGTGCGTCGTCGATGAGCGTCTATGGAGAGGGGATGGCCCGCCGCAGCGACGGCACCTTGGTCGAGCCGCAGGAGCGATCGATGGCGCAGCTGCGCCGCGGCGCATGGGACCTGCAGGATTCCGACGGCGCATTGCTCACCCCGGTGCCGACTCCCGAGAGCAAGCGCCCCTCGCTGAGCTCCGTCTACGCATTGAACAAATACTCACAGGAACGCCTTTGCCTGCTTCTCGGCAAGGCGTACGGCATGCCGACCGTGGCGTTGCGGTTTTTCAATGTGTACGGGCCGCGGCAGGCGCTTTCAAATCCGTACACCGGCGTGCTTGCGATCTTCGCTTCTCGGCTGATCAACCGCCGACCGCCGCTGGTGTTCGAGGATGGTCGCCAGCAACGCGACTTCGTGCACGTGCGCGATGTCGCGCAGGCGTGCCTGCTCGCCTTGCAAACGAGGCGCGGCATCGGCGAAGTCTTCAATATCGGCTCGGGCGAAAGTCGCACGATTTTGTCGATCGCGAACGAGCTTGCGCTGGTGGTCGGCCGCCCCGCCCTGGCCCCGCAGGTTACGGGCAAATATCGGCAGGGCGACATCCGTCACTGCGTTGCCGATATCAGCCGCAGCAAGGCTCAGCTGGGCTTCGCCCCGCAGGCCAACTTTCAGGACAAGCTGGAGGAGCTTGCCGAATGGCTGACCGGTCAGGTCGCCGAGGATTCGGTGGAGGCGGCGACCGCCGAGCTCGAAAGCCGAGGACTGGTCGCATGAGCATTACTTCGATCGCACAACCTACCGCCAGACCTGATGTGCTCGTGACGGGCGGATGCGGCTTCCTGGGCTCGAACATCGCCGACAAGCTCGCTGCCGACGGCCGCCAGGTGAGGATTCTTGACAGCATGGAACGTGTCGGCTCGCGCGAGAACGCCGAATGGCTCAAGGCGCGACATGGCGATCGCGTCCTTATCGAACGGGCGGATGTGCGGGATGCACAGGCGGTACGAGCGGCGGTGGAAAACGCCGCTGCGATCATGCACCTCGCAGGCCAGGTTGCTGTTACCACCAGCCTGCAGGAGCCGCTACAGGATTTCGAGATCAATGTCGGCGGCACTCTCAACGTGCTCGAAGCGGTCCGGTGCCATAACCCCGGAGCGCCCGTCATCTTCGCATCCACCAACAAGGTCTATGGAAGGCTTCTGCACGACGCAAATCTGAGGCGCACAGAAGGCCGTTACGCGCTCGCAAACGAGCGCTTCTCATCCGGGGTCGCCGAGAGCACCCCTCTCGATTTCTACAGCCCATATGGATGCTCAAAAGGAGCGGCCGACCAATACGTGCGGGACTATGCGCGTGTCTTCGGCTTGCGCACCGTCGTGCTGCGGATGAGCTGCATCTACGGCCCGCGGCAGTTTGGCACCGAAGACCAGGGCTGGATTGCGCATTTTCTTATTCAGGCAATGCGCGGTCGCGCGATAACGATCTACGGCGACGGATATCAAGTGCGTGACACGCTCTACGTCGACGACGCGGTCAAAGCCTGGATAAAGGCGCTGGACCAGATCGACCGCGTGGCGGGTCGGGTCTTTAATTTGGGTGGCGGCGCCACCAACACCGTCAGTCTGCGCGAGCTCTTGGGCTTGATGTCAACGCTACGAGGGGGGCGGCCAGTCGTTCGCTTTGCCGATTGGCGACCGGGCGATCAGCCGTGGTACGTTTCGGATATTCGGGCGATTTCCGCGGCGCTTGATTGGGCGCCGGCGACCGCTGTGATGAATGGGTTGAGATCGCTCGAGCGCTGGCTCGAGGCGCGATTCTCCAACAGCACGCCGAGCATCCCGCTCGAGCAGGTGCGGGCATGAATTGGTCGCGACCCGGACGCATCCTGATGACCACCGATACGATCGGCGGCGTCTGGACATATGCGACTTCCCTTGCCCGTCGACTGTGCCGCGAAGGATGCGAAGTCAGCTTGGTAACGCTCGGTCCGGCGCCGCGCGACGCGGCGATCCGCGCCCTTGCCACGATCCGCGGGCTCGATCTCACGGTCACGGACCTCGCACTGGAATGGATGGACCCTGAGGGACGGGACCTCGCGCGTGCAATCGCAGAGCTCCACCGCATCGAAGACCGCGCTCGCCCCGAGCTCATCCATCTCAACAGCTATCGCGAGGCGCTCGGGGTCTGGCGCGCGCCGGTGTTGATCGCAGCCCATTCCTGCGTCCGCTCTTGGTGGCGCGCTTGCCGGTCCACCGACCCCGATGAGCCAAGATGGTCTCGATACGTCGCCAATGCGAGGGCTGGGCTCAGCGCCGCCGATCGATGGGTAGCCCCGACCAAATCGTTCCGTGATGTCATTCAACAGCTCTATCGTCCGCCAACGCCCGGCCAGGTCATTCCAAACGGGCTCGAGATCGACGCCGTCTGCCGCGATGCGGAGAAGGAGCCCATCATCCTGGCCAGCGGCCGCCTTTGGGACGAGGCCAAGAACGTATCACTGCTTGCCGGCATCGCGCCGGAGCTTCCGTGGCCCATGCGGATGGCGGGTCCCATGCGGGCGCCCGAGGCTCATTCGGCCTGGCTTCCGCGTACGGACAACATTTCCTTCCTCGGCGAGCTTACACGCGGCGATCTGATGACCGAGATGCGGTGCGCGGCGGTTTTTGCCGCACCCGCGCTCTACGAGCCGTTCGGCCTGAGCGTGCTGGAAGCCGCCGCTTGCGGCTGTGCGCTCGTATTGTCCGATATCGACTCCTTTCGCGAGCTCTGGGACGGTGCTGCATTGTTCGTCGACCCGCGAGACCCGACAGCCTGGCAGGATATCCTGACCCGGCTTGCGAACGACGGCGACCTCCGCCACGAGCTGCAACAGCGCGCCGCGTCGCGGGCCGCAAGATACACGCTCAACAACTCCGGACGCGCCTATCGGAAGCTCTACGCCGCAATGCTAGAGCGGCGCCCCGCAAGGCCAAGACAAACCGCTCATCAGGCCAGACATGAGGTCCGGCCATGAGGTTCGTGCTGTTCTATCACTCCTTCACCTCGTGCTGGAACCACGGCAACGTGCATTTCCTGCGTGGAGTGACCCGCGCGCTCATTGCACGCGGTCATCAAGTTACCATTTACGAGCCGGCCGACAGCTGGAGTCGGGTGAATGCTCTGCGGGAGCCGCACGGCGCGGCGATCCTCGAAGAATGCGCGCAACTGGTTCCGGGCGCCGACATTCGCTCCTATACGCTTTCAACCATCGATCTGGATCGCGCGCTCGACGGCGCGGACGTTGTGATCGTTCATGAATGGAACGACCCAATGTTATTGCGCCGCATTGCCGATCGTCGCGTTCGCGGCGGGCGATTTCTCCTCCTTTTCCACGATACGCATCACCGCGCGGCCTCCGGACCGCACGAACTCAATCGGCTGCGACTGGACGCCTGCGATTTGGTGCTGGTCTTCGGCGAGGTCCTCCGTCAGCGATACTTGGCAAATGGGTGGGGCCGCAAGGTCGCGACCTGGCACGAAGCGGCCGATACTGACCTGTTTTCCCCACAGCCCAACGTGACTCGCGAGGCCGATCTGGTCTGGATTGGCAATTGGGGCGACGACGAGCGGGATCGCGAGCTCACGGAATTTCTCGCCAGGCCGGTCGCTGCGTCCGGGCTTCAGGGCCGACTCTACGGCGTGCGCTATCCGCTGCCGGTGTTGGCGCGGCTGCCGTATATCGGTCTCGATTATCGGGGATGGCTCCCCAATCACCGCGCTCCGCGCGCTTTTGCGGCCGCGCGCTTCACGGTGCATGTGCCGCGGCGGCCCTATGTGGAAGCGCTTCCGGGGATTCCGACCATTCGCGTGTTCGAGGCGCTCGCCTGCGGTACTCCCCTGATATGTGCACCCTGGCCGGACGTCGAGGGTCTGTTCCCCGAGGGCTGCTATCTCAAGGTAAAAGACGGCGCCGCGATGCTTCGTGCCATGCGCATCGTAATGCACGACGGCGACTTGACCGCCGAAATGGTCCGCCGAGGCCGCGCCGTCATTGCGAGCCGCCACAGCTGCACACATCGCGCCGACGAGCTGCTGGCACTTCTGTCCCGGCAATTGCCAAACCGGCAGAGGAAGCCGCGCGACGTCATCGAATCTGCGGTGGTGTCATGAAAATCGCATTCTTCGGCTCGAGCCTGGTTTCGTCGTATTGGAACGGCGCAGCAACCTACTACCGCGGACTGCTCAAGGCGCTCGCAGCGTTCGGGCATGACATTACATTCTATGAGCCCGATGCTTTCGAGCGGCAGCAGCACCGAGACATTGCCGATCCCCCCTGGGCGCGCGTCGTGGTGTATCCGGCGACATTGGATGGTTGCCACTCGGCGCTCGATGAGGCTGCCTGCAGCGCCGATCTGATCGCCAAGGCGAGCGGAATCGGGGTGTTCGACGAAGAGCTCGCCACCGCGATTCCTGATCTCGCAGGGCCGCGACGCATTATCGTCTATTGGGACGTCGATGCCCCGGCAACGCTACAAAGCATGACACAGGATCCGCGGCACCACCTGCGCGCTGTCATCCCGCATTACGACTGTGTGTTCACCTACGGCGGGGCGAGCCCCGTAGTCTCGCGCTATCTGGCATTTGGCGCCCGCCGTTGCATACCGATCTACAACGCACTCGATCCCAGCACGCATTTCCCGGTTTTGGCGTGTCCGGAATTCCGCTGTGACCTGGGGTTTCTCGGCAACCGGCTGCCGGACCGCGAACCGCGCGTCGAGGAGTTCCTCCTACGCCCGGCGCGCCTACTACCGGATTGCGAATTCCTCCTCGGCGGCGCCGGATGGGACGACAAGCGCCTCCCCTCCAACGTGCGCTGCATCGGTCATGTCGGTACCGTACGGCACAACGCATTCTTCTGCTCGGGACTCGCCACGCTCAATATAAATCGCAAGAGCATGGCCGAGTTCGGCTACTCGCCGCCGACCAGGATCTTCGAGGCCGCTGGCGCGACCGCCTGCATCATCACCGACGCTTGGGCGGGCATTGAGCAATTCCTCGAGCCTGGGCGGGAGATTCTTGTCGCGCAGAATGGCGACGCGGTGGCAGCGATACTGCGGCGTCTGAGCAATGGTGATGCGGCCAGGATCGGAGCGGCCGCGCGGGCGCGGGTTCTGTCGGAGCACACGTATGCGCATCGCGCTCGCGAGGTCATCCGGGTCCTCGATATGATGACCCACAGCGAGGCGGCCTAATGAAGCTCGACATCGTGGTTTTCGGGCTGTCGATCACGTCATCGTGGGGCAACGGCCACGCCACGACCTATCGGGCGCTGCTGCGCGCGCTCGCCGCACGCGGACATCGCATCACCTTCGTCGAACGAGACGTCCCCTGGTATCGCGAGCATCGCGACGCGCGCGCCCTGCCCTATTGCCGGATCGAGCTCTACGATCAGCTCAAGGTCGTGCCACGCCGCTTCGGCGATATGGTCCGCAAGGCCGATTTGGTCATTCTCGGCTCCTATGTGCCGGACGGCGCGATGCTCGGCGAATGGATCACGACTACCGCCCGCGGCATAACGGCTTTCTACGACATTGACACTCCGGTGACGCTGAAGAATCTGGAGCGCGGGGAGGCAGACTACATCGCCACCTCCATCATTCCGCGCTTTGATCTCTATTTATCTTTCACCGGCGGCCCCGCCCTGGAACTGATCGAAGAGCTGTTCGGCGGACGGCGCGCGCGCGCATTATACTGCGCGGTGGACCCGGAGCAGCACTTTCCCGTCCAAGCCGCCCGCCGCTGGGCACTCGGGTTCCTGGGCACCTATAGCGAAGACCGACAAGCGGCGTTGGAGCGCCTGTTGCTTGAGCCGGCGCGCCGCCTTCCGGACCGGCGCTTCGTCGTTGCCGGCGCGCAATATCCAAACAACATCAATTGGCCCGCCAATGTCGAACGCATCGAACATCTGCCTCCGGCATCGCACCGCGCATTCTATTGCGCCCAGAGCTACACGCTGAACCTCACCCGATGCGACATGGCGGCGATCGGTTTTTCCCCCAGCGTGCGCATATTCGAGGCCGCGGCTTGCGGCGTGCCGGTGATCAGCGACCGATGGCCGGGCATCGATAAGTTTCTTGCACCCGGCAAGGAGATTCTGCTTGGTGACACGACTGACGACGTGTTGCACGTGCTCGCTGAGCTGCCTGAACGGTTGCGTCGCATGATCGCCGGCGCGGCCCGCAAGCGCATCCTGGAATCCCACACGGCGCACCACCGCGCGCTCGAGCTCGAACGTTACTATCGCGAAGCCAACGGCGGAGCAGCGGCAACCGACGGCGTCGCTGCCATCGCCTGATCTCGGGCCAGCACGAGAGCACGGGACGCACGCGGAATCAGCGTCCGTATATGCGATCGATGGCCGCTGCCACGTCGACGACCGGCGCAATGGACGGATCATAACCTCCGCCTGCGGCGAGGCGAGCCGCCCAATCGGCCGCAGCACGCCCGCCCCATTGATCGGGAGGTGTGGCGAGAACTTCGCAAGCGGTGCCGCGATAGCGCTCGGCTACGAAATCGTAGAATGAACCATCGACATTGCGCATAGCGACACCGCCCTCGGTACCATGGAAGGCGGCGGCGATCACCGCATCGCAGCCCGCGTGGAGTCGCCACGAGCAGGCAAGCCGCACGACCGTATCTCCCGCGAGATCGAGCGTGGCGACCGCATAATCCTCGACCTGATCCGGCCTCGCTCCGAGACGTGATCCACCTGCAAACAGCTCTCCACCGACCCGCTCGATCGGCGGAAAATCTAACGTCCAAAGCGCCAGATCGACCAAATGCACCCCCAAGTCCATGAGGCAGCCGCCGCCGGCGAGCGCTGGCATGTAGAACCAGGGCTTGTCGGGTCCGTAGGCGTTGTGAAAAACCAGATCTGCTGCATAGATCAGGCCGAGCTCGCCCGAACTGACGATCTCGTGGATGCGGCGCATGCTTTCGGTGAACCGGTAGGAAAAATCGACGCTGACCAATCGGTCGGCGCGGCGCGCGGCCGCAAGCACGGCCTCCACCTCGGCTTTGGTCCGCCCTAGCGGCTTCTGGCAAAACACGGCGACGCCCTGATCGAGTGCGCGGATCGACTGCTCAGCGTGCAGCGCGCTCGGGGTAGCGATGACGATGCCGTCGAGGTCGATGCTCAACAGATCATCGAGCGTGTGCAGCAACGGCGCATTGGGAGCGAGACGGCGCGCTTCGGCCGCCATCTGATCTGAGGGGTCGACAATTGCGACGACATCGCAGGTGTCCGCGCTGACGATCGCCTCCATGCGATGACGGCCAATCCAGCCCACACCCAGAAATCCAAGGCGTGGCCGCCGAAGCTGCGTCGGACGCACGACGCCGGCCAGCTCGGTCATGCGCATGCCACCAACGCTTTGAGGAATCCGTCCGGGCGGTCGCGCACGGCGTTGAGGGCCTCATCCAATCTGTCTAGCGGATAGAAGTGCGTGTAAAGCGGGCGTGGGTCGAGCCGACCCGATGCGACCGCATCGACGGCCTCACGGATTCCGCGAATGTAGGCTTCAGACTCGCGTTCGTGAGCGTTGATCACGTCGAGTCCCCGCCAGTTCCAAAGCCACATGTTAACCTGTCTGGCCCCATCCTGGTGATAACCCGCGATGATCAGTCGGCCGCGCACGCAGGTTAGCTCCGCCGCGAGATCGAGCGGGGCTTGCTTGCCGACCGCCTCGATGACCCGCTCGCATAAGAACCCGCCCGTCAATTCCTTCACGCGCTCGATGGTACCGGCGTGATCATTCATGGGAATGATCTCGGCCGCTCCCATGCGGCGCGCCACATCGAGCGCGAACGGGCGACGCGACACCGCAATCACCCGGGCGCCGGCATCGGTCGCAAGTCGGGTCAGCACGGCGCCGAGGAACCCAATCCCCACGATCGCCACGTTCTGGCCGGGCGCGATGCGGCTGCGCCTAAAGATGTTCATCGCGCAGCCGAGCGGCTCGCCCGGGAACGGCTGGCCATACAGCGCCGCCGGTATCTTCACGACCGCCTGCGCTTCAGCGATGTCATATTCGGCATAGCTTTTGTAGGAGAGCGCGGCGACCCTGTCGCCTACCTTCAGACCCTCAACTCCTGTCCCCAACGAGTCCACCACGCCCCAGCCTTCGTGCCCGAGAGCCCCAGGCTCGGTTGGAAATTTCATCCACTCCGGTCCAGACCAGGGCACGAGGTTCGAAGCGCACACGCCGCAGCCATCGAGGCGCACTCGGACTTGGCCGGCCGCAGGCTCGGGAATTGCAACCTCGTCAATGTAGAGCCGTCCGGGCCCGGTGAGGATCGCAGCCGCCATCGTCGGCCTGCGACGCGCACGCCGCCGATCTGTACGCTGATCCGTACTTAGCGCGTCAGCCTCCACTCTCACGAGACCCCCTTGCGGCACTGAGCTATGTATCGCGAACGTTCCAATATCTTGTCCGGTTCCCATACACGCGGATCTCGAATCTGGGTCCCGCCGGCGCTTGCGTCACATTTCCGACAAGCGCCGCCGCGCCGATCAGCTTGCGCTCGGTAGCTCAGCTGATCCTGATCGCCGAAGCTTTGCTGTGGACGATCGCTCAGGTGTGAAGTTTCGCGGCAACCGGAACCGCCTCGATTTGCTGACGTTAGCCCGCCGTAAGCGAGAAGCACGTAAATCAACAACAGAAAGCAGAGAGATCAACAATGCGAAGCAAAGCTTGTGTTTCGATCATCAGTGCGCTTGCGCTGGCCGCGAGTGTCGTGGCCGCTTCGGCGCAAGGCGGCGGCGGAGGTGGCGGAGGTGGCGGTGGCGGAGCTGGCGGTGGCGGAGCCGGTGCGGCCGGCGGCGGAGCGGCGGGAGGCGGAGCCGGCCTCGGAACCGGAACGCCTGGAACCTCCGGCACGACCAATCCCTCGGCCCGATCGCCGGGCACGACCAGCGGGATGGCCCCCTCCACCAATCCCAACTCGACGACCAACCCGGGTTGCCGCTCCTCCAGTGGATCGGCTGGCCTGTCGGGCAACTCAACGTCATCAGCCAATCCGTCAAACCCGAATTCAAACCCATCCGCCCCTTCAACAAATCCTAACGCCTCGGCCAGCGGCGGCTGCTGACCTGTCATCGCGCATGGCCAGTTGAAATGGCAGTTGAAGCATGACGATGAGCGCGGGCAACACGACGCCCGCACTCCTCGGGACGCAGAAAGCGAAAGGCCCGTTCGGGTTTGCTGTCAGTAACTGCTCGCAACGCCGGCGGGATTAGCGTGAAGCATCTTCACCCGATTTGAAGCATCTTCACCCGATTTCATGACGCGTTGACCCGACTGGGATTGCCATACGGGCTTCCGAAACCAATGTCGCCTTCCCATTTTGAAAATCTGCTGTGTAGATGCGGAACGCAGTTCGGTATCCGTATCGGCATCAGCATCGCCGGAAGCGAGCCGACCGCTCCAGAGCTTCCCGTCGCCGCCGCCCGATAGCCTGCTGCGTCGCCTCATCCTCCTACGACAGCGGAACGGAAACGGCTCAACTCCGTTGACGGCCTGGAACATTGAAGGATTTCTTGCTTTGGAGAGCGATCTCGCCCGGATCCCGGTCAGGCACGAAGCCGAGCCGCGGGAGGTCGCGCACGCTGCTGGCCTGCGCTATGCCGGCGATGAGCATGCGGGCTTCAGCCGCAAGCGGGCTGGCGGGCGTTTTGTTTATCTCGATACCGATCGCAAGATTATACGCGATCCGGTGATCCTTGCGCGCATTCGCAGGATCGTAATTCCGCCAGCTTGGACGGATGTGTGGATCAGCCGCTTCAGTGACGGCCACGTCCAGGCAAGCGGTCGCGACGCTCGTGGACGCAAACAGTATAAATATCATCCGCTTTTTCGCGCGTTTCGCGAAAGCAACAAATACCAACACATGATGACATTCGCCGCGGCCCTGCCGCGGATTCGCGCCACCGTGGAAAAGCACATGCGCCTGCGCGGCCTGCCGCGCGAGAAGGTATTGGCAACCGTCATCCACCTGCTCGAAACAACCCTCATCCGGGTCGGCAACGTGGATTATGCGAGGACGAATGGAAGCTTCGGGCTGACCACGCTCAAGAGCCGCCATGTGGCCGTGAATGGGGCGCAGCTCAAGTTCGATTTCGTCGGCAAAAGCGGAAAGCAATGGTCGGTGGCCGTAACCGACAGGCGGGCCGCCAAGCTAATCAAGGCCTGCCAGGATCTGCCCGGACAGGAGCTCTTACAGTATCTCGACGAGGCGGGTCGCCGCCGGAGCGTGACCTCCGGCGATGTCAACGACTACCTGCGCGAGATCGGCGGTCCCAACATCACGGCCAAGGATTTTCGCACCTTCGGCGGGACGGTGCTGGCGGCCTCAGCGTTGATCCGGATGGAGCCCTTCTCCAGCATCACACAGGCGAAGCGCAATATCCGGGCTGCGGTCGCATTGGTGGCTGCGGGACTGGGGAACACGCCGGCAATCTGCCGCAAGTGCTACATCCATCCAGAGCTTATCGATGGCTACCTCGACGGGACGCTGCGGCTCGACATTGAACGACGAGCGAGACGCGAACCACACAAGCACCCGCGACTGACGGCCGAAGAGGCTGCGCTGCTCGCATTCTTACGAAAGCGGCTGAGGCGGGGCGGTGGAGCGCCGAGGCGGCTCAAGCAACCGACCGCACGCTCCCGGGCAAACGCTCCGCAGACGCTCAGCGGTCGCGATCGACACAGGCGCCCGAATTTGGCGCAGCACCACGTGCAAATTCGCCGTCCGATCGCGGCTCTCCACTAGTGCCCTGTTTGCGAAGTTCGTGATCCGTTGCGGCTGCTTTGATGAGAACTTCGGAGACGAAGAGAGCGCTGGCAAATCTATCATTCCACTGCCGCTTTTCGATTTGAAGCTTCTGAGCTTGCGGCATAGCGCGTCGAAGGCGCGCGTATACGTGCTGTCGTGTAGCAGGAATCTCAAGTCGGCGGCCCTAGCCTGCGGTCTCGCGCGCGGCACCACTCACCCCATCCATGCGTCGGAGCGACTCGCGGATTACCTCGGCCTCCCGTTGTGCTTCCCGGCATCGGTCGGCCCAATTCTCGGCGAGGAGCACGTGCCCGCGGCGGGACGCGTCGTTCCTCAGCTTGCGAGCCAAGGCTACCCGCTCGTCCAAGGCACGCAGAGCGCTCGCCAGCGCCCCGCGCAGGCTTTCGTCGAGCGCGACGCCCATCCCCTCGCCCGTATAGGTGTGGCCTACATGACAACGATAGCGTCGCAGCTCACCTTCATCGATCTCCCACATCACGCCGCCACAGTCCGGGCAGGTCAAAACCGAGCGCCGCCCGAGCTTGTCCATTTCCTCCATCTCTCCCGCCCTGCCCTTGGCAAGTTCGACTTCGTATTTCAGCGTCGGCGGCAGCGGCTTCGGTGGTCCGGCCGGCAGCCGCACCAGGCGGTCGAGCAAGGCCGACATCCCCGCCAAGGGCACTACATGGTCGGGCCGGGCGCGCTCCGATGCAGCGCGTGGCATGTCGGAGAACGCGGCATCTTTCGGGTCTTGAACCACGGTGATGCCGCCCGACTGGCCCACGGCCCAGAGCCCGGCCGCTCCGTCGTCCAGCATACCGGTCAAGACTACACCGACAGAGCGCGGCCCACAGCATAGCGCAGCCGATCGCAGCATCGGATCAATCGCCGGACGCGCATTGTTCTCACGCGGCCCAACCCCCAACGAGACCCACTCGCCGTCGAGCAGAAGATGCTTGTTGGGCGGCGCGATGTAGATCCGGCTCTTCGTTATGACCTCGCCATCTTGCGCAAACGCCGCCCGAAGCGGGCCGGCGCGCGTCAGCAGCTCGCCGAGCTCTGAACGGGCGCGGTTCGACAGATGGATCGTCAGGAAAATGGAAGCGGGAAAATCGCTCGGAAAGTTCTTTACCAGACCTACCAGCGCCTCGATACCTCCTGCCGAGGCGCCGATGGCGAGAACGTCGCGATTGCCCATGGCGAACGTCCTCGATCGGAGTTTCGGCTGCCGGATGTCGCCGACACAACGATTCGACCACCGTCCGGTTCCGAGGATGCTATCCGGGCACGGCATCCGGTCCTCCCTGCCGCCAGAACGACCCGAGCTCGACGGGGAACCGTGCCCCCCCGGCCGGAGGCTTTCGGCCAAGATCGGCCAAATTTCGGTCAGTTGGGCAACTGTTTCGCGGAACGATGGCCGTCCTCTCACGTTTGAATGGAAGGAAAGGGGCGAACCGGCGGTTGAGCGGCCTTTCCGGCAGGGTTTTGGCAACACTCTGATCGAAGCAGCAATCCCGAATGCGGAGGTGAGGCGCGAGTTTCGAACTGAGGGATTGGTGTGTGTGGTTGAGGTGGCCTTGCCCGCGAAACGCCGGGGGAAATCGGGCGCCGTCCAATGCCGTCCAATAAAGCATTCCCTGCAAAGGCTTCAGAATTCATGAGCGGTAACCCGCTGACGCGAATTCAAGGGACGTCCTGTGGACCAGAATCCGAGGCCCAGCGCTTGGACCTGAGTGGCGCGGGGATGGGTCACCGGAAGGAGCGCGCATATTGCCGCACTACACTTTCGCGCTGAGAGATGGCGGTCGCGGGATCGAGGACGACGTCGGAGTCCGTCTCCCCGATCGTGAGCAGGCGATCGAATACGCCCAGGAGGTGGCGCAGGAATTGATGCGAGCGCGCGAGCCGGAGACTCGCACCTGGCGATTAGATGTTCATGAGAACTATAGTGAGGCGGTCTTCAAGATTCCGTTCGCGAGCATCGACCACACGCTCGACCATTTGCTGCCGGATTTACGACGCCTGGTAGTGGAGTTGGGAGAGCGCCGCCGATCACTAATGGAAGCGATTGAAGCGGTTCGCGCAACGGTAGCTGAGTCCCGCGCACTGATGGCAAGGCTGCGTGGGAAGCCTTATCTCGCCGCTTATCTCGGTGAACGAACAATAAGAGAGACCAAACCCAAGGGATAACTTTTAGCAACGTTCGGGTGTCAACATGCTTATCCATTCAAATGACTTGCGCAGCCGCAACCTGTTTCTGACGGCCTTGAGGGCCGCGGAATATGACCTTCTGGCGCCCCATCTGTTGTCGTGCGATCTGCGCGTCGGCAAGCGACTGCATCACGGCGGTGACGAGATCGAGGACGTGATCTTCCCAAATTCCGGCGTGGTGGTCTTGACGACGCCGTTACGGGAGGGTGGCGGCGCGGCGGTGCTGATGGTGGGCCGGGATGGGGTCATCGGCGGCCTCGCGGCCGCGGCATCCGCGCCTCCCACCTGCGATGCGGAGGTTCAAATCGGTGGCGAGGCCTCCCGCGTACCCGCTTCCATCTTTCGTCATGCTCTAAACGAGAGCCCGCATATGCGGCGGCTGGCGGCCAGGTTTGATCATTACATGTTGGCGCAGGCGCAACAGACCGCCCTCTGCAACGCGTCTCATCCGGTCGAGGGGCGCGTCTGCCGCTGGCTGCTCGAAATTCATGATCGCAGCGGCAGCAACAAGGTTCCGCTGACTCAGAATACGCTGGCGCAGATGCTGGGCGTTCGTCGGACCACTGTTACGCTCGTGGCCGGGCGCCTGGAGACCGCGGGTGTGCTCACTTGTCGGCGCGGCTTCATGCAGATTCAGAACCGCGAAAAGCTCGAGCAGCGGAGCTGCGAATGCTATGCGCAGCTCAAAGGCTATTTGGGAAAGCTCACCGAAATCGACCAAGAGGTGACCGCGCCGACTGCCGCCGGTAGCAGGCCGATCGAGACGAGGGCTGCCCGGGTAGAGACCGGATTAGCTTGACAGGCGGGAAAGCGCTACTGCCGCGCTCGATGCATTATCTGCTTACTGAGGCAACCCGGGCGAGGTAGTACTGCAGGAGCTTGCTCAAGCCGGCACGCGGCTGTCGAAGCTGCTCCATCGTGCATAGCCGCGGTGACTTGTCCGGCCGCCAGCGCAGCAACTTGGTGCCATGGCGGAACCTGCCTCCGCTAACGTGATCGTAGCTCACCTCCACCACAAGCTTCGGCTTGAGCGGCTCCCAATCGTTGGAGCGCGCGCTCGACCAGCGGCTGGGACCGCCGGGGGCGCGGCCGGTGAAACCGGGAGGCGCGATCAGCTTCTTCAAGCGGGCGGTCAGCGCCGGCTTGTCGCTGGCCGCAATATTGGCGGCAAAGCCCACGTGGTTCAGCAGCCCCTGATCATCATAGAGGCCGAGCAGCAACGAGCCTGCGACCGGCCTTCCCTCGTTGTAACGAAAGCCGCCGACCACACAGTCAGCGGTGCGATGCAGCTTGATCTTTTGCATGCCGCTGCGCTCGCCAGACCGGTAGGTCATCGCGCAAGGCTTGGCGATAATGCCGTCGAGCCCTCTCCCGATGCCCTCGAGCCAAGCCTTGGCTTCGGCGAGATTCGTCGTTGCGGGTGACAGGCGGATGCTGGCGCTGTTTTGGAGATATTTGCCCGCAAAGGATTCTAGCTGGGCGCGGCGCTCGCGCAGCGGGACTTCGATGAGCGATCGGCCTTGTGCATCCGCCAGGAGATCAAAAGCGAGCAGCTGCGCCGGCGTTTCGGCGGCGAGCCGCTTTACCCGGCTTTCCGCCGGATGGATACGCTGCAAAAGGGCATCGAACGAGAACACTCCGGCCTGCGGTACCATGATCTCGCCATCGAGCACGAAACGGCGCACTGGTAGCGCCAGCGCAGCCTGCACGAGCTCCGGAAAGTAGCGCGTCAATGAGCGACAGGATTTGGACTGTAACTCCACTTTGCCTAGGTCACGAAAGACGAGACAGCGAAAGCCATCCCATTTGGGCTCATACAACCAGCCAGGCCCGGCGGGCACATGGCCGACCGTCTGCGCCTCCATGGGCGGGACCGGCGGATGCACAGCGAGCTTCGCGGCCAATCGTTACTCCGGGAACGCAAAGGGCCCCGGCCAGTGCATGGCCGGGGCCCACGGCACGAGACCTAGCGGGGTTGGGGCTGCTGGGGGGGACTAGGTCGGCGCCGATCGGAAGAAGTGTAACGCGCCACGGTCGCGTAATTTGCCGCGGCCACACGCCCATCGCGGGTCCACCAAGAATGAAGGCGCCCGCAGCGCGGACAGGGCAATTTCGTCACTGTGTTGGGAAGCCTGGCGAAGCTCTCTGTATCCAACTGAATTCCGGTCGAAAACTCCCGATCGGTGACCGGACACTTAAACAACAAGACGCCCACATCTGCCTCCCGAAAACCCAGCACGCCACATTATCAAGCTAGCCGGGATTTGCGGCTGTCTCGGTCCGCAATCCGACTTAGGCCAGCCATTTCCGGATCAACTTTTCGTGGTGCCGCCACGTCCCGCCCCTGCCATACAACAAGAATCCAGTCCCAAGGTTTCATTCCAGGTTCACCGGCTCCTGGAACTTGGGGCGGCGGCAAAATTTCTTGTTTCATACGCTCTGAACCCTGTCAGGCAATTGTCATGTTCGCCAGCTCTGTGTCATCGGATCAGTCCACCCAGAACGACCGTGTATGGGAAATCATCGAGCACGTCGGCATTGCCATGCTGACGACGCGATTCAGCGGCGGCATGCGCGCACGCCCGCTGGAAGCGCGGCCCGACCGTGCGGGCAACTTGATCCGTTTTCTCACCGACAGGCGCAGCGGCAAGGACCGCGAGATCCTGGCCGCACCGGAGGTGGGTTTGGCGTTCATCGACGCGAACGCGAAGGCCTACCTGTCGGTTACCGGGCGTGCCGAGCTGGTGCGTGACCGCTCTGAAGTACAAGGCATCTGGAAGGGTACCGACACCGTCTGGTGGCCGGGTGGACCGGACGATCCCAACGTGCTGGTGTTGCGCGTCACGCCCACCATTGCGGAGCTGTGGGATGGCCCTTCGAGTCGGGCAGTCGTCGCCTTTGAATTCGCTAAGGCAAGGCTCACGGGGCGCAGGCCAAACTTGGGCGAGAACCGGAAAGTGACCCTCCGGCTGGGATAGGCCCGGCTGCGGAGCCTCCGTATTTGAACCGACCAATCGTCACACCGGGCCCGGCCTTCCGTCGGATCCGAATGATATCGGCGCGTCTTCATCGCAGGGATCAGGGGCAGATGGCGCCGCGATCTCAGTTGTCGTTTCGGCCGCAGGCCAGGAACCAAGCAAATGGTCGACACGTTGATTTGCAGATTCATCCAATGTTTTGAGCCCTCAGCTGCATGACGGGTGATGAAGATGGGAAGCGCAACGTACAGGATCGTGCATGCGAGGGATGATTGGAGCATTGAGCACGATGGCGCCATGACTGGGGTTTATGCGACTAAGGAGGCCGCGTTCGAGGCAGCGGCGATTGCGGCCAGCAATGCGATCAAGGAAGGCCACGGAATAACAATTACCGTGCCGGGCGCGGACGAAACCGGCGAACCGGCTTTGGGAGCCCGATAACTGCGGGCCACGAATCCAAATTGGCGACGTGAATGCGTCCGTGCAACCGGCAGAGGACATGCTCTCCACCAACAATTCAGGTCCTGGACTGAAATTGCTTGCAGTCCCGTGGTGCTCGGTCACTGCGCTCCAGGACGAGCAGACCTGTGGGCGTGAGGTGGCCGAAGAAACGCCGCTGGCGCTCGAATACGGGGGCCTTCCCTATGCGGTGATGATGGGCACGCCCGCGGATCTCGAAGATTTTGCGATCGGCTTTTCTATTACCGAAGGCATCATCCGACAGATCGACGACATTCGTGCCCTCGACTACGCACCTCACAACGACGGCATCCGGATTTGCCTCACACTCCGCGCACACGCCCTGCATCGCTTCCTGTCCCGCCGACGGGTACGCGCCCTGCGGGGCCATACGGGTTGCGGGGTGTGCGGGGCGGAAGACTTGCAACAGGTTGACGCGCTTCCGCTTCCGTCCGTCGGCGCGGGACCGACTGCCAGACCGGCGCTTGGCGGCGTGCTGCAGCGGCTGCGCGACGCCCAACCATTGAGCCGCCGCACCCACGGAGCGCACGCGGCCGCCTGGGTTTCAAATGCCGGGATTCCTCTGCTGGTGCGAGAGGACGTCGGACGCCACAATGCGCTGGATAAGCTCATCGGCGCGGCGTTGCGCAGCGGCCAGGATTTGCGCGCGGGTTTCTGTTTGATCACGAGCCGCTGCTCGTTTGAGATGGTGCAGAAGACACTTGCAGCCGGTATCAGCACGCTTGTCGCGGTGTCGGCGCCGACCGCGTTTGCGATCCGGACCGCACGGTCGGCTGGTCTGACGCTGCTGACGCTGGACCGGTCAGGACATGAAATCACCTACGCGGCGCCGACGAGATGAACCTACCGTTTGCGCCGCACAACGCGACAGTGGCGATCGCCGGCCAAGCAGTGCCGCAGGCGTGCAAGCATTCGTCAGACCCCCATCAGAATTCCGATACGCCTCAAGGATTCAAGCCTCCACGTCGATTCAAGCCTCCACGTCGCGACAGGCCCATGACCGCACTGATCAAGAACAACAACAAGACGATGAAGAAGATGATCTTGGCCATGCCGACCGCTGCTCCCGCGATCCCGCCAAAGCCGAGCACGGCTGCAATGAGCGCGAGGATCAGGAGGGTCACGACCAGATTAAGCATCGCAATCTCTCGAGAGGGTGGCAGCCGGGATTAGCTTCCGACAACCTGGGTCTCGGCATCGCGCAATTCGCCTCCCAGGATTCCGGCAAGAATCGCCACGACCGCCCCAAATAAGAGTGACATGAAAATCCAAAAGGACAAATAAGCGCCGCCCGTGGCGATGGTATCGGCGGTGCGCTGGAAGTCTTCGCGCGCTTTCGCCTCTACACTATTCACGCGTGTCATCGCGTCAGGCTGGGAAAGCCCCGTATGTTCGGCAACGAGCTCGGCCAGATAATTGCGATCCTCATCGGCGATCCGCCCCTGCCCGAGGCTGTGTTGCAAGATGCGAGATGCCTCCGCGCGCTGCTCGGCGGTGGCCGCCGATCCGGCCTGCCCAGCTTCACCGGTGGTGCCGCCGCCCGCCGATGCATTGCTTGAACCGGCGCGCGGCGCGGTCCGGAACAACATGTCCACGTAGTAGTCGACCGGGTCGGCGGCGGCGGCACGGCCGTTCTGCCCGACGCCTAGAGCCGCTGCGGTCGGAGCCGCAGCTGCCGTCTCCTGGCTGCCGGTCTGCCGCAACATGCCGAGCGTGACCGCGCCGCTGGCGATGGAAACGACCGCGGCCAGGAATACGGCCAGCGCCCACACCAGGAATCCCTGTGCACCGTCCCGAAATCGGGTCTCCTCCCTGCTGATACCGGCGCCGAAATGAGCGCGCAATCGGCCGGAGAGAAAGCCGCCGCAGGCGAAACCCATCGCTTGCGCCAGGACCAGCCACACAGCCCCGATGGCGGCAAGCGTCGTGGAAGCGCGGCCTCCGATGGGCGAAGCCAGCGAGAGCCCAATGCCGGAGCCGAGCGCGACAACGATGAACATAACCGCAATCGCACCAATCGCACCCGCAATCGCAGCGCTCCAGGAAAATGGCGACGGGGCTCTGGGCTCATCGCTCCCGATCACTTCGAGATCATCCACAATGGTCGATTCGCTCATCGCCCAAGTCTCAGCTCTATGTGTCTTAGTATGTGTCTTAGTGCTCTTTGCGCCCTTTGTCGCACGCTCCTGCTTTGATGTCGCACGCTCCTAACTTAACAATGGCAAGGGGTATTCCGCAGTTCCGGTGGGTCGGCAGACCGCGGCACTGCAAGCCGATAGCCATACAAATCCGTAACCCCGGAACGACCGCACCGCCGGTTGGTTCACCCATAACGGACAGCACAGGAGATATAACGATGTCGAAAGCTATCTCGGCGCTCGCCGCAGCGATCTTCCTCGCCGGCGCAGTATCGGTCGCCCAGGCGGCCAATGACAACCAATCAAGGGACCGGGGAGGCTACGATATTGGCCCGCTGGGACAGTGTTTTGCCCCGCCCGATTGCGATCAGGGCGGAGACGATCAAGGATATGGCGCGCGCAGATATGGCTACGGCGGTTACGGTTATGGCTACGCTCCCCGATACTACTATCATGGGAGGTGGCACCGCCTGCGATAACTTGCGAGTGCTCGGGACGTTTCCGCAGGCCGCGCCGGCGGGGCACGGTCCCGGGCGCCGCTTGGCCTTGGCCGCCTGCCTCGGTCAGGCGGCTTTGCGATTGACCGCCGACTCGGCGATGGTCGTGAGCTTCTTGTCCGCGGCCTTCTCCTCGTCGAGCGTGAGCTGCAGGGTTTGTGCGCAGTCGGCGCGGCCAAGCTGCCTTGCCCACGCAATCAGCGACCCGTAGCGCGTGATCTCATAGTGCTCCACGGCCTGGGCGGCAGCGATGACCGCGGCATCGATCAAATCCTTGTCGCTGGCTTCGCTCACCACATCGTCGGCTTCTTCGATGATCCCGTCGATGGCCGGACAGTCGATCCCCTTTGGCTCGACACCGCACATCTTGAAGACCTGCTCGAGTCTTTGTACATGCCCTTCGGTTTCTCGAAAATGCGATTGCAGAGCCTGCTTCAGCTGCGGATTTGTCGATTTTCCGATCATTTCCGGCAGCGATTTTGTGATCTTCTTCTCGGCGTAGAAGATGTCTTGCAAGGTATGAACGAAAAGATCGTTCAATGATTTTATGTCCTTCGAGAACAGGCCCATCGGCATATCCTTCTTGTTTACGAATTGAGCACGCATGCGCGGCATGTCAGATGCGCGGCATTCTCTATTCTAACGAGGAAAGCATTTCATCTGTTCCGCGGTTCGATCCCACGAGAAAGGGAACTTGTCGGACGGCCAGCCCTTACTCTCAGAGATGTAGGAGCAAACCACGGAGGTTGAACAATGATAACCATGAATCGTTGGCTCCTCTTTGGCCTATGTGGAACCGCAATGGGCATACTCTTTTCGGCAGCCGCGCCAGCGGGCGCTCAAACGCCTTCCGGTCCGGGAACGGAGGCGCCCGCGGTTCCGCCACGTGCCGTCGATCCGAAGCCCTGCTCCGACCCCGCGACAGAAGCCCATCGCAACAGCAGCCCGAGCGAGCGGAGCAAACAAGGAGACAGTTCTTCGAAGCAGACGAACGAGACGCTTAGCGACAAGCTCAGCAACTCAAATGGAGTCCTCTGCCCGCCCCCTGAGGTCGATCCTGGCGTCAAGGCGCCGCCACCCAACGCCGCCACCACGCCCGTCATTCCTCCGCCCGGCAGCCCTGGCGGCGATCCCACCGTGCAGCCGAAGTGAAGACCTGAGCTGAGCTTCCGCAACGCCGGTAACGGTTGCCGCGCAGCGCCACGAAATCCGGAGGCAGAGTCGCGCCCAAGGTGGTTATGTGCACGGCACCTATGCGACATCAATGTCGGGTGCAGCACACAGGAACGTTGGCGCTCCTGGTCGATTAGGAAAATGGACGGAAGAGAATGTGCCTCCCTGTTCACTTCCGCCTATGGAGTCCGCGGTCCGCGATCGTGGGCTCCATTCGTTTTACTCGCCGTGCTCTTCTGTCATCTCCAGGACAAGCCCGGTGAGCGTCGCACCTATCCCGAATGTCATCGCGAACACCCCGATGTACATCGCCATGACCAAACGCGGTGACGGGCCTGATCTGATCAATGCAAAGATGGTTAGATCGCTGCACAACGGCAGTACCAGCGCGAACAAAGCACCCAGCACCAGCCCGATCGTGAGGTGCCCACCAAGCGCCAAAGATATTTCCTTTGATTCGCGCTGCATCGCGATCGAGCCTCGGCTAAAGCCGACTTTGAACGCGCCAAGGCCACCGACAGTTCCTTTAAATTACGATATGTCGAACCGGCTCCAGCTAGCGTGGCGGACTTGAAGCACCTCTCATTCTTGCCGCAAGTTTTTCAAAGGCACTTCACATCCCAAACCACACTAGCCTCGCATACTTGCTAGTGTCCGTTTTGATTCCGAAGTTGGCTCGGTGGCCGGTGGAAGGCGAGATTCGTCGGCCGGAAGGGGCTTAATTTATTCGAGATCGGCCTCGAGCGGCAGCGGATACGAAGAACCCTCCCCTATTTTGGATATTTCTCCGCCCTCGGCCGCGCCGCTCTTGGCGGCTCCTACCGTATCGGCCATTACGGCGCCGCGCCGGCCCAACGGCTTTTCGACACCGACGGTGGAATCACGCGCGGTTTGATGCTCGATCTCGGAATTCAGCTCGGCACCGACCAGTATCACGATGGCCGAAAGCCACATCCACATCATCAAGCCGACGATGGCGCCAAGAGCACCGTAGGTCGCGTTATAATTGGCAAAATTGGCGAGATACCACGAAAAGAGCGATGAAATCGTCAGCCACGCCACCGCCGCAAAAACGCTGCCCAAGCTGATCCAGCGCCACTTTGCCGGCCTGCGACTCGGGCCATAACGATAGAGCACAGCGGTCGCCGCCATAATCAATATGCACATCAGAGGCCACCGCAGATAGCCAAGCAGCTCGGCATGGGCGGCCAAGCCGAACCACGCCCACAACAGAGGAAAGACCACGACGGCGCTGACTGCTAGGAGCACGGCGCCGATGCCGCATACAGTGAAGAAGAGTGAAATAAGGTTGAGCCGAATGAGCCCGCGCGCCTCTTGCTCATCGTAGATGACGTTGAGCGCGTCGAACATCGACTTCATCCCGGCATTGGCGCTCCACAGAGCGATGCAGAAGCCAACGAGGAATCCAAACGTCAGCCGACCGTCGCTCTTCGCGGCAATCAGGGTAATTTCGTCCCGCAGCACATCGAGCACGTCTGCAGGAACAACACCGGCCAGGAGCGAAAGATGCCTGGCGATCGTGCCGGCATCGGTGAACAGCGCATAGAACGACACGCCGGCCGCAATCGCTGGAAACAGTGCCAGCAGCGAGTAGAATACCACCTCCGCAGCGAGCGCGAGCAACCGGTCATCCTGAGACTCCTGAAAGGTTCGCAGGATGATGTCCTTCCAACCACGCCAAGGAATCTGAGACGGTGAGCGCGCCTTTCGGCCGCGCCCTCGTTCGGCGGCGCGGATCTCCTGGAGGCGAAGGGGCTCCTGCGCCGGCGTCGCGCGGGGTATCACGCCGCCCTGCTTGACCGGCTTGGTGAAGCCCCGGCTATCGTCCTGTTTGAGCGCGAAAATGACACCGGCCGTTACGACCACAGAGGCCGCCACCCAGGCGGCGAGATTGTCGAGCCTGGAATTTGTCGGCACCGGCGGCTTTCCCCTGAACCTATTGCAAATTGGGCCTTTACGAAAAGGCGGGGCCGCCCTCCTAAGAGTGCGACCCCAAATTTGCGCTGAGACCTCCTGAAGGAGAGGGCTCCTGGCCCCTCGTGCCGGGCGCAAGCCAGACCGGCAGCCGCCGGCTCCGGCTTGACCAGACAAAACGGGCATCTGCAAAGCGAACGCCGGGCAGAGCCGGGGGTTCCTTCGGACAGGCCGGCACACCCTCCGGCCTAAATCGCGAAATAGGCGGTCTGGGTGGACTCGGGATGTGCGGTTTGCACCACGTGTATCTGTGCTGTCGGCCCACTCGATCTGATGTGGGGGTGTGGCGCGGCGCCTCGCATCGCGTCGGCCTTCTCGAACATTCTTCTTGGGCCGGCGTTCTTTCTTTAGCAGAAGCGGACAGGAGCAGCAGAATATTCCTCTGTAATCTCCATTGTGGGAAGCGGATTCCTCTCGCTGAAGGCATCGAATATGGATTGGAGTTCCGCCTACAACGTGGCGTGGACAATCGGCATAGCGATCCTGATCGTCGCGCTGCTTTTGTTGGTGTCACGCCTGAAAATCCGCCCCCTGATGGTCGCCATCGTCGGATTGCTCCTATGTGGCGGCGCGGTCGCCTACTTCTGGCACCTGTCGGGCGAGCCGAACGAGGGAGCCACCCAGTCGCCAACGGCCCCGCGCTCGCAACAGCCTGCCGGCGAAAGCACCGCGGGGCGCACCGCGCCGGGCAATTCCAAATCCGAGGGTGAGCGCTCCCGCGAGATTGTGCAGACCGAAAAGCCGGATCAAGTATCGGATTCGCAGCGGCAGCAGGTCCGAGATTACTTGGCCGATTCCAAAGCGAAGAGTATCGATCATGTGGATTTCTCCCTCGTGATCGGCGGCAGCGTGCCGCGCGAGGTCAGCCTTGACGACCTGCCGGCAAAAATCGCCGATACACTGAACGGCTACAGCGGCGATCAATACTTGCTCGTGCGGGATCAGCTGGTCATAGTCGATCCCAGCTCTCGCCGGATCGTGGCGCTCATCCCGGGTGTTGCCTGATGGATGGTGGACTTACGCAGCGATTGCAAGAACGATCTTGCCTTCCGTGTGGCCGTCCTCGAGCTGACGCTGCGCTTCCACGGCCTGTGCCAATGCAAACCTCTTGCTGACCGTCGGTTTCACCTTTCCGGCGTCGATCAGCCGCCCAATCTCGCCAAGCTCAAGCCCACTTTCCTGCACCCTGTAACGCAGGCCCCGTGCGCCGTGCGCCTGCGCAACGATCGCGGGCGGCTCCATCACGGTCGATACCAGGACTCCTCCATTTCGCAGAACTTTCCATGATCGCGTCTGCGTCTCTCCGCCTATGAGATCGAAGACAAGGTCCACGTCTCTGACCACATCTTCGAACCGCTGCTTTTGATAATCGATGATTTGGTCGGCGCCGAGATCGCGCACGAATTGGACATGCTTCTCGGACACAGTCGTGGCAACATGACCGCCCTTGACCTTGGCGAACTGAACGGCGAAATGCCCAACGCCGCCGGCGCCGCCGTGAATAAGCACCTTCTGGCCTGCAGCCAATCCGCCGTGCCGGAACAGGCCTTGCCAAGCCGTCAGGCCGGCGAGCGGCACCGCGGCAGCCGTAACATGATCGAGCGAGCTCGGCTTGGCGGCGGCTTCCGTGTCCTTCACGATGGCGTGCTCCGCATAGCCGCCGCGATCGATGCCGAGCATGGCATAGATATTGTCTCCCACCTTCCACTCGCCCGCGCCCTCGCCGACCGCTTCGACAATTCCCGAGACCTCGCGGCCCATCACGTAAGGCAATTGGTTGGGTTTCACCGCCGGGTATTTGCCTTCCCGAATCTTGTAGTCGACGGGGTTCACACCCGCAGCACAGACCTTCAACAGCACTTCCGCGCGCTGCGGCCGCGGAATCGGTATCTTCTCGAACTTAAGAACGTTGGGGCTCCCAAATGCCTCGATTCGGACGACATTCATGGTCCGCACCGACATGATTCCTCCTCGCCAGATAGGTCAGATACATCGCTCGTTACCCCGGCAGGCCTGCCGGGGTGCAGGCGCTATCCCCCACTCACTTCCAGTCCCGGCCCCCCCCAATACGCGCCAATTTTCTCGACGGTCGGCCCCTTCTGGAGTCCGAGCCTTTTCCAACCTCTCACAGAAGGTCAGGTTCCCTTGCGCTCCGGATTGCACCCGGAGCTGGAGCCATGGCCGCGAGACTCGACCCGAGTCAGTCACCTTTACGGCTGCCCTTCGGCGGTATCAGATGGAAGGTTGTGAATGCGACCCCAGGTGCTCTTGGTTCCCCAAATGCCGGAGCGCAGCGCTTCGAGCTGGACTATCTGACTGTGGTCGACGAACAAGTTAACCTCATTGCCATAGCTCTTCACGTACCATTCGAAGACGGCCGGATCGGCTCCCTCGAACATCACTCGTTCAAGCCCCAGCCTATTAATGATGCGGGCGACGACGTCTGTACGCCAAGTCTTGACGTTTTCCGTGATGCCTTCGCTCTCGATCATGATGACCTCGGCGCCGGCTGCGATGACGCGCTCGGCCTGGGCGATCAGCCAGTCGACATCCTTGGTGCCTTCGGCCTCGAGCTCTTCCGCTGCACTCGCTCCGCCGGCGCCGAACTGAATGCCGAGCTCAGGTTTTGGCCGCAGTCCCGCTCGCTGCACCTTCTCGATCAGACGCAGCAAGGCGTCAGCGGGCAAGCTGATGAAGCCGCTCGATATCTCGACGACATCGAACTCGAGTCTCTTGACCTCCTCGATGTAGCGATCGACCGCTTCCGGACCGAAGCGCAGCACGTTCTCGATCCATCCTCCGGTCGAAACATAGGCCGCATGATTGTGTGTCAGATTGTTGATCTTCTTCACTACGTGAGGAGGCATGAGGGCGAAGGACCCGCCGGCGAACTTGATTCCATCAATCCAATTCCCCATGGTCTCCAGCAGATCGGCCAGATGATGCAGGCCGAAGGCGCTGTAATAGGGTCCACGGATCTCGGTGAGGCCGACGCGCCGCGGCTTGGTCGAGCGGGCGGCACGCGGAATGAACGAGAAGGCTTGCTCACTCATGAACGATATCCCTTGCTGGTGCATTTGATCGCTTGCCGGCGGCCCGGTCGTAGGCCGGCCCGCGAATGCGTCCCAAAAGCTCCGTCAAATCGCGGACTGGACGCTCTTCCAGATTCTCGACGGCCCCAGCGATCGCATCGCGCTCGCCGGCCGCGCAGCTGTCGGCGGCGAGGCGGTCGAATTTCGCCCGCGTGGCGCGCCAGTCGAACGGATCGGTGTGGAACCCGTGATAATCCTCGCGTTTCGCCCGGAAGATCTGCCCGTTCTCGAGCTCAACCTCCAGCGCCGCCGGCATCCGCTCCGGGAACTTGGCAGACAGGGCCGGGTCAGGCGCGATTCTCACACGACGCAGCAGGGCTTGCACGTCCGCCGCCGCGATACGTCGAGCCGAATACTGCTGCGGCTCGACTTCACCATCGAGCAGCGCTACCGCCAGCATATACGGTAGGCTGTGATCGGCATCTTCCTTGCTGATGACCTTGTACTTGCCGCCCTCTTCGCCGCCGCCGATGATGTGGTAGGCGACATCGAAGGTCGTCAGTCGCACCTCTCGGACTGCGGCTGCGGAGAAACCGGGGCGAAGGCGGATATCGAGCGCCGCGTCGAGCGCCGATTGCGCGTGAATCTCCGCGTTATGCTTTTTCACGATCGTAAACCGTACCCGCTCCAGGTCTTCCTTCGACCAATCGATGTCGAATTGCCCGGCGATGGTCTCCTTGAAACCCTTGTTGCCTTCGAACACGGCCTCCGGCCCGGTGATACCGTGGGCGGCGAGCAGCGCGGCGTGAGTGGCCGCCATTGCGGTGTTGGGAAAAGCAAGCGCCTTCCAATTGGAAAGGGCGCCGGTACGCGTTACCCGGAGCGCATTATTGGCCGTACCGCTGATCGCCACCGCATTTGCAATCTGATCCACCGATAGCGCCAGCACCTTGGCGACGCCGGCAGCTGCCGAATAGGCGCCATGAACCGTGTGATCGAAGCCCTTGCTCCGCACCGGCGCGACATCGCTCAGCCGCGTCTGTATCTGATATGCGGCCGCAAGAGCGACGAGAAAGTCGGTCCCATGCGCGCCCCGCAGATCGGCTGCCGCCAGCACGGCGCCCAGATTGTCGGACGGGTGATTGGTCTCGGCCTTGGCCAGGTAGCTGTCCATGAAGTCGAGGTAGCGGACCAGAGCTCCGTTGAAGAAGGCGGCGCGATCCGGCGCCGTCTTGCCGCCACCGATCAGGGTTGCGAGAGGCTGCCCGCCGAGCTCGGCAGTCAGCCTGCCAATGGCGGCGATCGGCTCCGCGGAGAGCGCCCCGATGGCGACGCCAAGTGAATCGAGCACACGGATCTTGAGCTGCTCCAGTGCCCGGCCGCTCAAGTCGCGGAAATGGGCACGGTCCACGAACTCTGCCAAAGCACGGGCCTCGGTCATCGCTCATCTCCGACCGGTTTTCCGCCATCGAAGAGCAAGCTCTTTAGGCGAAGCTCGTCGGGACCTGCTCTTGGGCATCGGGCGGGCGCGTTCAGCGCTCGATCGTTCCTGTCCGTCGGATCTTTCGCTGCAGCAGCAGCACCCCGTAGAGGAGCGCTTCCGCCGTCGGCGGACATCCCGGAACGTAAATATCGACCGGAACTATGCGGTCACAGCCCCGCACCACCGAGTAGGAATAGTGGTAGTAGCCCCCGCCATTCGCACACGAGCCCATGGAAATGACATAGCGCGGCTCCGGCATCTGGTCGTAGACCTTCCGCAGTGCGGGGGCCATTTTGTTGCAGAGCGTACCCGCAACGATCATCACGTCGGATTGGCGCGGGCTGGCGCGAGGCGCGAAACCGAAGCGCTCCGCATCGTAGCGCGGCATGGACATCTGCATCATCTCGATGGCGCAGCAAGCAAGCCCGAAAGTCATCCACATCAGCGATCCGGTGCGCGCCCAGCGGATCAAACCGTCGGCCGTCGTCAGCAGGAATCCCTTGTCGGTCAAATCTTCAGCCAAGCTCGGAAGGTGTTCGGCGCCAGGAGCGGTCCAATGTTGCATTGCGGTCTCAGTCAACATTTCGCGATCCTCGCTCACTGTCTCGCGATATGGAGTCCCCATTTGCGATGTTGCTCCCCTGCCGGCGCAACGCAGCGTTGGTTGCATCGGTTCCCGGGCGGGTACGCGGATAGAAGGGCGGTGACCATTTCGGCGAGCGAATAGCGAATATTGCAGGAGTCGACACTTGATGACGGGGACCGCCTGATCCCAGGAACCGGCCTCGACACCTCTCCACTTCGGAACCGGACGTAAAGCTCAACGTTGCGCCAACATCACACCATGCTTGGAGGCGAGCCATGCAATGGCGGCAGCGTATGTGGCGGCGGCATGAAAACCGGCGCAGCGCACGGGAGGCCGGCCTTGCTCTGATGATTCCTTCTATGCTCGCTTCTGGAGCGTTGATGTTCGGCGCCGGACCGTTGCTGGCGGCTGATGCCGGCGCTGGTCAGCGGGCATTTGTCCGCCAATGCGCGCTTTGTCACACCATCGGCAAGGACGAGCCTAATCGCTACGGGCCGAATCTGTTCGGCATGGTCGATCGTCAAGCCGGTTCCGTGCCGGGATTCAACTACTCTCCGGCATTCAAGGCCGCGGCATCTTGGACCTGGAGTCCGGCGCTGCTTGGCGCCTGGATATCGGCGCCGCGCGACATGGTGCCGGGCTCGCCCATGGGCGTGTTTCAGGGTGTGGCCGAGCGCGACAAGGATGACATCCTCGCCTACATGGCGGCGCAAAAATAAAATCGCATGAGCTCGATCATGAAACTGTCTCAGCGCAAATGGCTTACACGCCTTCTTTCGGCAATTGCCGCCACCGCGACCATGGCACTAGGTTCCGCGTTTCAGGCGGCGGCGCAAGCGCGGGCACCTGCTCAGCCTGCTCCGGAGATCGATGCAAATGCGATCGGCGGTGTAGTGACCAGCCGGTTTGGTCCGGAGGCAGGAGTATGGGTCATCGCTGAGACAAGAGAGCTCGGCACCCGCTTCGCCAAGATGGTAGTTACCGATGATTTCGGCCGCTTCGTGCTACCGGATCTTCCCAGGGCACACTACCAGGTATGGGTGCGCGGCTACGGATTGGTGGATTCGCACAAGTCGGCCGGTGAGCCCGGCCAGCAGATGGTCCTCACTGCCGAGGTCGCGCCCAATCTCGCAGCGGCAGCCCAATATTATCCCGCCATCTACTGGTTCTCTATGCTCCGCGTTCCGGACAAGAGCCAGTTTCCGGGCACCGGGCCCAATGGAAACGGCATACCGACCTCGTTCAAGACGCAGGATCAATGGCTTGATGTCATCAAGACCAACGGCTGCGGCAATTGCCACCAGATCGGCAATTATGCGACGCGGACAATTCCCGAGGCGCTTGGCCACTTCGACAGCGGGATAGCGGCTTGGGCGCGTCGCCTGCAGTCCGGCCCCGGCGGCACTTCCATGGTGCGAACGATGGGGCGACTGCTGACGCCGGACGGCGGGCACTTGGCGGCGCTCGCCGATTGGTCCGATCGTATCAAGAAAGGCGAACTGCCCACCGCAAGTCCGCCGCGGCCGAGTGGCATCGAGCGTAACCTCGTCGTCACGGTACGAGACTGGCTCGATCCCCAGCACTACCTGCACGACCTGACCGCGACCGATAAGCGCCACCCGACGGTGAACGCTCATGGTCTGCTCTATGGCTCGACCGAGCTCAGCATCAGTGAGATTCCCACGCTCGATCCGGTGAATAACATCAAGGCGACGATTCACATGCCGGTGCGCGACCCCGAGGACACGCCAAGCTCGGCTCTGGCCAATCCGGTGTTTGCGCCCTCGCCCTATAACGGCAATGCGCAAGCGTGGGACAGTCAGGCGAATGCCCATTCGCTGGTGATGGATCAGGAGGGCCGCATCTATTTCACGGCGCAGGTGCGCTCTCCTGAGAATCCGCCGGCCTATTGCGGCAAGGATTCGAGCCTGCGGTCCGCCCAGCTCTATCCATTGATGCAGAAGGCAGAAGGCTTCGTCCAGAACGCGCGTCAGGTAACCGTCTATGATCCCAAGACGAGGAAATTTTCCTTCATCGATACGTGCTTCGGCACGCAACATCTGAACTTCGCCGAGGATGCCGACGACACTCTTTGGTTCAGCACCAACACCCAGGGCCGCCTAGCCGTGGTCGGATGGGTGAACACGCGCAAGTTCTGGCAAACCGGTGATGCGGCGGCTTCGCAAGGCTGGACGCCCCTGATCGTCGATACGGTCGGCGACGGGAAGCGCACCGCGACCTACAACGAGCCCGGCCAGCCGATCGATCCGCACAAGGATACGCGCGTTCCCTACGGACTCTACGGCATCTCAGTCAGCCCAACGGACGGCGCGGTCTGGGGCTCCAGCCTGCCGCACCCGGGCTACATCATCCGCATCGATCCGGGCCCCAACCCACCCGACACTGCGCTGACCGAGGTCTACAAGGTTCCGATGCCGGGTTACGGAATCCGCGGCATGGACGTGGACCGCAACGGCGTCGTCTGGGTGCCGCTCGATAGTGGGCACATTGCGAGCTTCGACCGCCGCAAATGCACGGGTCCGCTCAATGGGCCCGGCGCCGAACAGGGCAATAAATGTCCGGAGGGCTGGACCTTTTACCCGCTCCCTGGCCCACCCTTCCAGGGCCAATCAGGCGCCGCCGAGAATCCTTACTACGTCTGGGTTGATCAGCACGACACCCTGGGTCTCGGCGCCAATACGCCGATCGCCACCGGCAACCAGTCGGATTCGCTACACGCCCTGGTCGGCGGAAGGGTCATCGAATTGCGTGTCCCCTACCCGATGGGCTTTTTCGCAAAATCGATCGATGGCCGCATTGACGATGCCGACGGAGGTTGGAAGGGGCGTGGCCTGTGGGTGACTTCGGGCAACCGCACCCCGTTCCACATCGAAGGTATCGATGCGCGTGCGCCAGGTGCTCCTGGTCGCACGCCCGCCACCTATTCGAGCCCGCTGGTGGTGAATTTCCAGCTACGGCCCAATCCGTTGGCGCATTGACGGCGCGGACACGGGCGTAGATCACCGGCCGACCCTCCATCGATCCGCCGCAGCCAGTCGGCGAAGTGCCAGCTGAGGATTCCGGCGGGCGGAACCGCGCAGCTTCAATGGCGTTCGCGAATTAGGACTAGCGCGCGCGGGCGAGGAATTGCCTGCGCGAGGTAATTGCGCTTCTGGAGGAACCGCTGCGGCAGATAATTCGAGGAGGCGGAACATGGCCGCCGCACGACGCGAAGACATCATCGCATTGCTGGGACCGGTGGACGACGTGGTCGTGGCTGAGATCATCGAAATGGGTGCGACCACGGAGGATCTGACGGAAGCCTATGCCTGGGTCACAAACAACGAGGCCCTCATGAACATCGGGAAGCCGCTGGCGCAAGGGCGCACATCACGGTTGGTCGACCTCATCACAGCCTTGAGGGAGTCGGAGGTGGACGAGCCGAGCGATCGATGATCTCTCCGCCGGCTGCGAGCACGAGCACGCTCATTCTGCACTCTCATGTGCTCAACACGCACGCCGTTGGAGGTGCTGCCTGCCGCAGAGCAGAGATGCAAGTGGCCCCGTCGACAGCTTGCAAAGCGCTTGGATTCCAAGGCGCACACGGGAGAAACAAATGGAACATGCACTAAAGACAGCCGCTGCACGCGAGCGCAGCACACCCGTCGAACGCATGTATTTTGCCTGGAATGATGCGCTCTCGCCCAATGATGCGGAAGCGCTGCTGGCGCTCTATGCACCCGATGCGCATTTCGAGAGCCCGCTCGTTCCTCACCTGCTTGGAACTCAGAGCGGCGTGCCGCGCGGCCATGCCGAGCTTCGCCCGCTGTTCGAGAAACTGGCCGAGCGAAAGCCTGCGGTGCGGCAATCCGCGCGAACCGGCTACCTGACCGACGGAAAGCGGCTGATCTGGGAATACCCGCGCGACGCCGGCAAAGGTGAGAAATGGACTTCACCGAGGTGATGGACCTCAACGATGCCGGGCTGATCCAGCGCCACTGCGTCTACTGGGGATGGTTCGGCTTCCAAGTGTTGGAGCGCGATGCTTACTATCGCTGACCGTCCTGAGTTCCGTCATCCGGGCCGCACCCGGCTCAGGCCGTTGGGCGCCGGCCGATGAGCGCAGAGCACACCGAGTTCGACGGCAGCCGATCGGCGGCGGGGGGCCGCAATCCGTGGCTGATCGCGCTGGTGGTCTCGCTCGCCACTTTCATGCTCGTCCTCGATACTTCGATCGCCAACGTGGCGCTGCGCTATATTGCCGGAAGCCTGGCGGCTGGCGTCGACGAGAGCACCTGGGTCATCACCAGCTATCTGGTCGCGAACGCCGTTGTCCTCCCGGTCAGCGGTTGGCTCGCGGGCGTCATCGGACGCAAACGCTTCTACATGCTCTGCGTCGCCCTGTTTACCGTGAGCTCCTTTCTGTGCGGTCTTGCTCCCAATCTCTATGCACTGATCTTCTTCCGCGTGTTGCAGGGCCTCGGCGGTGGCGGCATGGCGCCGAGCGAACAGGCGATACTGGCCGATACCTTCCCACCGGAACGGCGCGCACAGGCGTTCGCCCTCTACGGCGTCGCCGTGGTTGTGGCGCCGACGGTGGGCCCGGCGCTCGGCGGCTGGATCACCGACAACTGGTCTTGGAACTGGATCTTCTTCATCAACGTGCCGGTCGGCATCGTCTCGCTGGTGCTCGTGCAGTGGCTGCTGGTCGAACCCGAGGCGCTGCGCCGGGAACGCGCCGAGCGGCTTGCCGGCGGCCTGCACGTGGATTGGACCGGATTCATCCTCGTCGCTCTCTGGCTCGGCTGCATGGAAGTCGTGCTCGACAAGGGCCAGCGCGAGGACTGGTTCCAATCGAACTTCATCAATTTTTTCGCCACGATCTCCGTCCTTGCCTTGGTCGCGTTCGTGCCCTGGGAGCTGACGCGCAGGGACCCGATCGTCGACATCCGACTGCTTCTGCGTCGGCAGTTTGGAACTTCGTTTCTCGTGATGCTTGCCGTCGGCGCCATTCTGTTCAGCACGATTCAGCTGGTGCCACAGCTGCTGCAGAGCGATTTCGCCTACACCGCGGAGCTCTCGGGCCTGGTCCTGATGCCCGGCGGCCTGGTGATGCTTTTTCTTATGCCGATCGCCGGACGGCTGACGAATTACATCCGGCCGAAGTACCTGATCGCCGGCGGAACAGTAGTGACCGGGCTGGGCCTTTTGTACATGACGTCATTGTCGCCGGATTCGGACTTCGGCTTCTTCGCCCGCGCGCGAGTCTATCAGATGGTGGGCCTCCCGTTCCTGTTCATTCCCATCACGACGGCGTCCTACGCCGGGTTGCCGTCTGAGAAGACCAACGAGGCGGCGTCACTCATCAATGTCGCACGCAATGAGGGCGGCAGCATCGGAGTTTCACTCGCCACAACGCTTCTCGCCCAACGCGAGCAGTTTCATCAGGCGCGTTTGACTGAGCACGCGACGCCCTCCTCGCTGGAATGGCAGGCCTCTGTGCAGCAAGCCAGCGAGCACTTCGTGAATCTTGGCGCCTCGCGCGCCGATGCACAGCACCAGGCATACGCACTCATCGGTCAGATGATACAGACCCAATCGGAGCTTCTGTCCTACATCGACGTGTACTTCGTGCTGGCCATCATCGCCTTTAGCATCGTCCCGCTTGCGCTGTTGCTGCGTCCGGTCGAACAGCATACCGGGCCGAGAGCGCATTGACGCTCGGGGTCCGTCGACGGATTGCCGCCTTGCAACTCGCCGCCGCGCGCTTTGGCCGGAACCGATCCCGCGCAGCCGCTGTTACCCATTGGTCCGCCGTTGCTGAGCGAAGGAGGCATCGATGTTGCGTCATCCCGACCGTTCAAGACGCAAGTTCATGGGAGCCAGCGGGCTTGTGCTCGGCGGAGGACTCTTGGTCGCCGCCGCCTCCTGCGGCAAACCGATAGCGACGGCTTACGGCGCCGATCAGGGCGAGCAAGGCGAGCCAAAGGTCACACCGCCGGAGGACTTGATGCGCGAGCATGGTGTGCTCGACCGGCTACTGCTGATCTATGAGAGTGCTATTCGCAAGCTCTCGGACGGCCAGGATTTTGATCCGTCGCTCCTGCACGATGCTGCCGGCATCATGCGCGACTTCATCCACGATTACCACGAGAAATCCGAGGAGGAACAGGTGTTCCCGCGCTTCAAGCAGCGCGGGCAATTGGTCGACCTCGTCGACACGCTGCTGCGACAACATCAGGCCGGACGGCGTGTCACGGAGCGTATCCTTGCTCTCGCGCCTACGAGCCGACTGGACGCAGGGGGCCGCACGCAGATCGTCGGGTCCCTGCAGGCATTCGCCACGATGTATCGGCCGCATGCCGCGCGTGAGGACACTGTGCTGTTTCCGAAATTGAAGAATGTGGTTTCACCAAATGAATACGACGCCATGGCGGACGACTTCGAAAAGAAGGAGCATCAGCAATTCGGCGGGGACGGTTTCGAGATGATGGTGGCGAAGACCGCGAGCATCGAGAAGGCGCTCGGCATCTTCGACCTCAACCCATTCACGCCGACCTGAGCGAACGATACATGCCGCGAGGGCCGGCACTTCCCCAGGAACAGCCACAAGACTTTAGTTCGGATGATGATGTCTGGAGCGGGTGAAGGGAATCGAACCCTCGTCATCAGCTTGGAAGGCTGTTGCTCTACCATTGAGCTACACCCGCGCCGAAATTTCAGAGGACAGCCTCCTGATCGGAATCTAACGCCGACGCGCCGGCGTTCGATCCGGGAAACACCGTCCTCTGGCGATGGTGGGGGAGGTAGGACTCGAACCTACGAAGGCGTAAGCCAGCGGATTTACAGTCCGCCCCCTTTGCCGCTCGGGACACTCCCCCGCCGCGCGCGTACCTAAACATCCGCAAGGACTTAGGCAATAGCGGCGTCGCGATCTTCGCAAAACCGCCGCCCCCCGCTTCGGTTTCCGCGGGAACTTCAGCCATCGCTGACCGTCTCTAGGAGCACCTGCTGGCGGGCCAGGCCTTAACGCGCAACCAAAAGACGATATAGGATGGCGGAGTGAGGCCGCGTCCAGCGAAAGCGCGATAGAAAGCCACGGCGGCCCGCAGGGAGGCCCACCATGTACGGCATCTGCCGAGGTTCCAGTCGGCCCGGAGCCATAGCTGCGCTCGCAGTGACCGCGATCTCGGTCGCCGCACAGGCCGCCGAGGAACCCAAGTACCCCGATTGGAAGGGCCAATGGATCGCAATCGTGACCCCGGGCCTCGAGGGAACGCAGTTCAAGTTCGATCCGACCAAGGCGCGCGGGCGCGGGCAAGGAGCCCCGTTGACGGCGGAATATCAGAAGGTGCTCGCCGACAGCCTCGCCGATCAGGCCCAGGGCGGGCTCGGCAACTACCCGACTGCCCGCTGCCTGCCTGGCGGCATGCCGCGCATGATGGCGACGCGGGCGCAGGAATACATCATCACTCCGGAAACCACCTACATCCTGCTCGACGGCAGCCAGGATCCGCTTCGCCGCATCTATACCGACGGCCGCGATTGGCCTGACGACATCGATCCGAGCTATCAGGGCTACGCGATCGGCGAGTGGCGCAACCCCGATGCGGATGGGCGCTACACGCTGCTCGAGGTGGAGACGCGCGGCTTCAAGGGGCCGCGCGCCTATGATTCATCCGGCCTGCCACTCGCGTTCGACAATCAGTCCGTGTTCAAGGAGCGATTCCATCTCGATGCCGGCAACCCCGGTATCCTGCATGACGACATCACGGTGATTGATCACGCGCTGACACGGCCCTGGAGCGTGGACAAGACCTTTCGACACGACCCCAACCCGCGACCTAAATGGCGCGAGTCTTCCTGCGTTGAAGGAAACAACCGGGTCACCATCGGCAAGGAGAGCTACTTCATGAGCGCTGATGGGAAATTGATGCCCACGCGGGAAGGTCAGCCGCCGCCCGACCTCAAGTACTTCAAGTCGGCCGCTAAGTGATGCCAGAATTGGGGCAAGAGCGCCGAGGCAGGGCCGACGCTGCCTCGCTTCTCACGCGTCATTGTCGACCGAAACGCGCAGACGTAACCCTCGGGAGATGCGTCCCCTTGCAAAATATCTGCGCCTGGCTGGTCCGGAAGACCGGGCTGTGCTTGAGACCGGGCGGCAGCGGCTGTGGGTTCAAGGCCATGGCCGGCGTGCCGAACGCGAGCGCCAGAGCGGCGATCGCCGGGACGAAAATCCACTTGGTGCGCAACATGATTCATTCTCCTCGGATTGACCGGCGCGCCAGATGCGAGCCTTCGCCAGATTAGTTGCGGCACGGCTCCCGGCCGTTCACGCCAGAAGCAGTAATCGATGAGATTTAATGCCGGCCGAACGCTGCGGCCCGTAGCCGGCCTGGCGATCGTCCCCCGGACCGGTTCAGCAATCGGTGGGCCCACTGGCGGTAACGTACGGAGCGGGCAGCGCGCACGGTCTCGCCGGCTCAGCTTTCGGATCAGCCATTGCGATACCGCCGGCGGCCGAGTCAAAGGTTAACGCGGTTTACGCAATCTTTTCGCGATCGAGATCGAACCGCGATTACGTCGTAATTTCGACATCAACAACCAAATATGCCCGCAGGCGCACCCCGGGAAACGCGGCGATAATGAGGCCGCGCGCGCCACGCCAGCCAATACTTGCCATGCGCGGAGCGGGCCTCCCGCAGTGCTGAGCAGCTGATAAACACGGCGACGTGCCTCATGAGTACGAGGCAACGTGCCATCTGCAACGCCCGCCATGCGTTATGGCGGGCGTTTTGTTTGGCGGATGGTCAAACAGTGAGACGTAGTGAGTAGGAGACAATTAGAAATGAAACTGATGACTATGACAGCCGCGATCGCCGCTCTCGCGTTTTTTGCGGAGCCCGCGTCGGCCCATCAACATCATCATGGACGCCAGTCATTTCGCGTTGCGCATTATCAGGAGGAAAGCAACACGACTGGTGCGATTCATCGGGCTACGGAGCATAAGGCTCAACGCACCTTTGCGGCTCGCCATTACGGCTATGAGCATCGCCATGCCGACGGCAGCAACACTGTCCAACCTACCTACAGGAGCGGCGCGCGCGCGTATGCGCTCGCGCCCAGCAGCGATAGCCAGAGCGGCGGTTATGGCAGCGGTTATGGGCCACGACCGGCGGCCTGGTGCGGCTGGGAGATGCGGCACCTGGTATCTCAGGATCCCGGGCCGTCTTACAACCTCGCGCGCAATTGGGCGCACTGGGGTCATGCCGGGCCTGCCGGCATCGGCGCGGTCGTGGTCTGGTCGCACCATGTCGGCAAGATCGTCGGACGTGAGAACGGAAACTGGGTGATCGAGTCCGGCAACGACGGTCACCAGATTCGGAGTCGCGCCCGCTCGATCGGCGGCGCGATTGCGATCAGATGGGGATGAGTCTCTCTTTCTCCTGAGGATCGATAGCGGTCGCCCGGGAAAACCGGGCGGCCTTTTCTTTGTGCCAAGATCGGCCGCGTTCAGGGGTGCGATTGCCAAGCTCGCACGTGCGTGAGAAGAGCGAGCATGAGCAAGCACCGTAAACCTGATTGGAAGCCGCAAGCCCGCAGGGGTGGCGGCGAGCAGCGAGCCCATCGCGCGCGTCCGCCTCGATCGCAGGGACACATCACCGACGGACCGGTGATCCTGTATGGATGGCACCCGGTCAAGGCAGCGCTTGAGAACCCAGCGCGCCACATTCGCCGTCTGCTCGCCACCGAGAACGCCGCACGCAGGCTCGCCGAGGAACAAGTGCCGTTGCCGTTCGCGCCCGAGCTCGTTCGGCCGCAGGTCATCGCCGATCGCCTCTCGGCCGATGCGTTGCATCAGGGCTTGCTGGTCGAAGCCGACCCCCTGCCCTCGCCCGCGCTCGAGGAGATCGCGCCCCAAGGCATCACGTTGGTCCTAGATCAGATCACGGATCCGCATAATGTCGGTGCGATTGCGCGTTCCGCCGCCGCCTTTGCGGTGTCCGCCATCGTCACCACTGCGCGACACAGTCCGGAGGCGACCGGCGTCCTCGCCAAATCCGCCTCCGGGGCACTCGAATATGTGCCGCTGGTGAGCGTCCAGAATCTCGCCCGCGCACTCGCCGCGCTCAAGGAGCGCGGCTTTCTGGTGGTTGGGCTCGATAGCGCCGGCAGCCTCGATTTTACCGCCGCACCGCTGTCCGCGCCGCTCGCGCTGGTGCTCGGCGCCGAAGGCAAGGGCCTACGGCAGCTCACGTTGCAAACTTGCGATCAGGTGGTGCGGCTCGACGTGCCCGGCCGGATAAAGAGCCTCAACGTTTCCAACGCGGCCGCTGTGGCCCTTTATCTCGCGAGTAAGCGGCTCAAGGCCTGAGGGCTTACCGCTCCGCGCCTTCCTCCCCATGGCCGGGCACATGCGCGACGGCGGACGGGCTCAGGGCGCGCGCTCCGGCGCCGCGCCGATAGATCATGCCGGCATCGTGCGAATGGTATCGACGCGGCGACAGACCCAGCAGCATCGGCCAATATGGATGATAGAGGTCGTTGCGGAAGGGGTCGACATTGGGTCCGGCGTCGAAGAAGTCACTGGAGCCGGAATACGGATATTCGGCGGTCGAGACTTCGGTTTGGTAGGTTGGACCCGTGTAGTAGCCGGGCCCCGTGTAGACCGGTCCCTGGATCACCCCGTAGGAGGGGGTCAGTCCCCAAATCTGAATTGGCGGCGGTGCGGGGAGCGCACACCCGTATGCGCAGGTGCAGCACGGCCGGGCCGAGGCCGTGTTTGCGGCCGTTGCAGCGACGAACACCGCCAAAGCAAAGAGCATGGGTCGACTCGTGAACATGTCTACTCCCCCGTGGTGAGAAGGCCTCAGCTCGAAAAGTCCGATTGGGCTGGATGATTACACATGCGCTACGGCCCCTTAGGGCGGCGGCGCACATCCGGATAGATTTGCGGCGCGACCATAAATGGCGCTTGCACCGGCGGCGTGAGGTCGGGCGGCAGGGGCTCCGATTGGCTCGACCAGGATCGATGAAAGCTCGGCGCCGGCGGCGGCAGGATCCGATTTGGCAGCGGCTCGATCTCGCGGCGCCCATAGCCGGGCTCGCGTCCCAATGCCGGAAAGTAAGTGCCGCGGACATAGCTGCCGTAATAACCGCCGTGGAAGGTGAAAAAATTCAGCGGCGCCGGAATGATTGTGAGGTGGACCATGTGCGGGCTGTAGAGCCCCCAGTCGCCCTCGACCACCGCACCCGTAATGTCGACCCCATTGACGATCACCGGAAGATGGTTCCGCCCAGGAAGCACGATGACCGGACCACTGTCGGCCGCGCGCGCCGCCACATCGCCGAGAGCGAGGCCGCCTACGATGAGAATGAGGATGTTTGCGCGACGCATGCAGCACCCGCCGGCCCAAGATGAGCGCACGGTCCGGCTCTTAAGCGAAAGGAGAGAATCGAAGGTCACCACCCATGGTTAATCCGTGGGTAATCTTAATGACTCGGGTCTGCGCGAGCACCGCGCCCGCCACACCCGCGCATCGCAACAAATCCCTCAGCCGGCTTAGTGTTTCCGCCCCTCCCGGGACAGGCTCGCGCAAAAAAACTGATGGACTTGCATGCCGCAAGGTTAAGATGGCTTGCTTCGGGTTTAGCCACGGGGGACACTAACTTTAAAAACTCAAGACGAGGGGCGGCGGCCTAACTCCCAAAAGAGCGGGCCGAGTGCCGTTCCAACAACGATCAAATCAGGGGAAACGCCAATGACCGCTATGACCGCCGCGATGGATCGAGAGCGCGGAACCATGACGGCCGATGAACGGCTCGTCATTTTCGCCTCCTCGCTCGGCACCGTGTTCGAATGGTACGACTTTTATATTTATGGAACGCTCGCCCCCATCCTGGCGGCGCAATACTTCGCCGGGGTCAATCCTTCGGCGGCGTTCATCTTCACCCTGCTCGCCTTCGCGGCCGGATTCGCCGTGCGGCCGTTCGGAGCGCTGTTCTTCGGACGCCTCGGTGATCTCATCGGCCGCAAGTACACCTTCCTCATCACCATGACGTTGATGGGTCTCGGAACCTTCTGTATCGGCCTCTTGCCGAACTATGCGACCTGGGGAATTGCCGCCCCGATCACGTTGATCGCATTGCGCTTGTTCCAGGGGCTCGCGCTTGGCGGGGAATATGGTGGCGCCGCGATCTATGTGGCGGAGCACGCGCCGAAGAATCAGCGCGGCTTCTACACTTCATGGATCCAGACCACCGCAACCGTCGGCCTGTTCATGGCGCTGCTCATCGTGCTGGGAATTCGCACCAGCATGGGTGAGACGGCCTTCGCCGGCAACGGCAGTCTCTCCGACGGCTGGCGCATCCCGTTCCTGCTCTCGGCCATCCTGCTGGCAGTTTCGATCTGGATCCGTCTGAAGCTCAACGAGTCACCGGTCTTCCTGCGCATGAAGGAAGAGGGCCGGCATTCGACCCGGCCGCTATCGGAGGCGTTCGGACAGTGGAAGAACGCCAAGATCGCAATCCTGGCGCTGCTCGGCGCGACCGCCGGAGAGGCCGTCGTCTGGTACGGTGGGCAGTTCTATGCGCTGTTCTTCCTCACCCAGACCTTGAAAGTGCCGGCGGTGACGGCGCAAATCCTGATCGCACTCGGGCTCCTGTTCGGAACGCCCTTCTTCGTCCTGTTCGGCTGGCTTTCCGACCATATAGGACGCAAGCCTATCATCCTCGCCGGCTTCTTGTTGGCGGCACTGACCTACTTCCCGATCTTTAAGGGGCTCACCCACTTCGCCAATCCGGCGTTGGAGACGGCGCTCAATTCCGCGCCCGTCACCGTCATCGCCGACCCGAAGGAGTGCTCTTTCCAGCTGAAGCTGACTGGAGTCGAGCAATACACGACGTCGTGCGACATTGCGAAATCGGCACTGGTCGCGCGTTCGGTCAACTATCAGAACCAAGAAGCCCCCGCGGGCTCAATCGCGCAGGTCAGGATCGGCGATCAGCTGATCGCCGCCAACGTACCAAGCTTCGCGACCGTGCTCGGGCAGGCGATCGTGCAGCACGGCTACCCGGCCGCCGCCGATCCGAGCCAGATATCCTATGTGCCAACCGTTTTCCTGCTCACGGTGCTGGTGGTCTATGTGACCTTGGTTTACGCGCCGATTGCCGCATGGTTGGTCGAGCTGTTCCCGACGCGCATCAGATATAGCGGCATGTCGCTGCCCTATCATATCGGCAACGGGTGGTTCGGCGGCTTCTTGCCCGCCACTGTGTTCGCGATCGTGGCCGCGACCGGAGACATCTATTCCGGTCTCTGGTATCCGATCGTGATCGCGAGCATGAGCCTGGTGGTTGGCGCGCTGTTCTTGCCGGAGACCAAGGATGTCGACATCACGGTGAGCTGAACAAGGCCCGGTGGGCACGCCCTGCCGGGACTTTGCCCCCTTCACGTGCATTAAGCGTCGCGCATACATACTAAGCAGCACGCACACTAAGCCGCGCGGACTTGGGCGAAGAAGCCCGCGACCTTGGTCTCGAGCTCGCTTGCGCGCGCGGACAGGCGCTCGGTCCAGCCGGCGATTTGGTCGATGGCGGCCGTGCTGCGGCTAGCCGACCGCTCGATCGACTGGATCGCGTTGGAGGCGCGTGCGGTGCCGCCGGCCGCGGTCTGCATGCTGCCGGCGATGTCGCGGGTGGTCGCACCCTGCTCCTCCACCGCCGCCGCGATCGTGCTCGCGACTGCGGCAAGCTCCTCGATCGCGCGTGCGATCGAGGAGATTTCGTTGACTGAATGCTTGGTTGCATCCTGAATCGCGCTGACCTGCTTGGAAATGTCTTCGGTCGCGCGCGAGGTCTGGTTGGCAAGCACTTTCACCTCGGAGGCAACAACCGCAAAACCCTTGCCGGCATCGCCCGCGCGCGAAGCCTCGATGGTTGCGTTGAGCGCCAGGAGGTTGGTCTGCGAGGCGATCGTGGAGATAAGGCCGACAACCGAGCCGATGCGCTCGGCCGCCTCCTCCAGCGTGCGAATGGCGGTCTGGGTGCGGCGGGTGTCGTCGACGGCGGAGCGCGCCATCTTGAGGCCGCGGCTCGCCTCCTGGCCGATGTGCTCGATCGAGCGCGAGAGCTCCTCGGTTGCCGCTCCCGCTCCGTCCACGCGCTGCGCCGTGTCGGCTGCCGCCGTCGAGGCCAACGTCATGCGACCGGACGCATCCAGCGCGACCTGCTTCATGGTTCCGCAAGCGCTCGACAGCGAGGCGGAGGCCTCCTTGATCGCATCCACGACGGCGCCGATCGCGGCAGCAAAATCCGCAATCGCCGAGTCAATGGCCTGCCGCCGCGCGCTGGCCGCCCGCTCGGCAGATTCCCGGTGCAGTGCCATCGCATTGGTGACATCGAGCGCGATAGCCTGGGATACAGCGACCGCCCGCTCGGCGAGCCGGCGCGGCGAGTACCAATATTTACGTGCAAGTACCTTCACGGCGACGCGGAACACGTGACTCCCGGCGGTGCTGCGCATGCGGCCGTCGATCCCGATCGCAGCTTCCCGCTCCACCGTGCGGCGGCAGGACTCGATATAGCCTTCATCGAGGCCACCGGCCAACAAGGCCTCGAAATGGGAGGCTTCGAGCTCTTGGAGCAGCGCCCGCTTACCGGCAATCACTTGGGCGATGTGCGGTAGCTTGCCGGCGGCGGTCAAGACCTCCTCGATCGCGGTATCCAGGCTCGGCGCGATTACCGGCCAGGTCTCCCGCAGAATCTCGCGCGCCTGCTCGTCAAGGCCAAAATTCCCCAGGCGGGCCTCAAATCCCTTGCGAAACCCCGTTTCGTTCATGGCAATCTCCGGAGGAGCCGCATAGTGCGCGAATATGGTTTGCGTAGCCTTAACGCGGGCGAGCGGGAAAAATCATCAATCCTTCCTCAGCCGGAGGTGATCATGAACAGGAGGCGCCGTTCCACTGTGCTGGCGGTCGGCACCGTCATTGCGCTGTCTTCGGCTTTGCCAAGCCGCGTATGTGCTCAGGCGACGGACTATCCGGCACACCGGCTGACCTTCGTGGTCGGCTTTGCGCCCGGAGGCGGCATCGACACCATGGCACGCATCGTGGCGCAGGGCCTCAGCGAGCAGTTCGGCTATCAGATCGTTGTGGAGAATCGCCCTGGAGCCGCCTCCAACATCGCCGCCAAGGCGGTCGCGAGCGCGGCAGCCGACGGCTACACGTTCCTGTTCACCGGCAACAGCTTGGCGATCAATCAGACCTTCTATAAGAATCTCAACTATTCGATCGATGATCTCAAGGCGGTCGCGATCGTGGCGATCGACAGTCATGGATTTGCGGTCAATGCCGGTCAGCCTTATCGCACGCTCGACGGATTTCTCGACGCCTTCCGCGGCAAGTCCTTCACTTTCAGCTACGGCGGATCATCCGCGCACATCATAGCCGAGTATGTCTTCAAGGTGCTGGCCAAGACGCAGGCCGTCGGAGTTCCATTTCAGAGCGGCCTGCCCGCGATCAATGCATTGCTCGGCAATCACGTGGATATCGTTGCCGGGCCGGTCGCGGAAATCTACCCGCAGGTCCAGCAAGGTGCGATGAGAGCGCTCGCGGTGACCGGGCCGCGCCGCGCGCAGGCGTTTCCGCAGGTTCCGACCCTTGCCGAAATCGGCTTTCCGGGTCTCGAGATCAACGGCTGGGTCGGCCTGCTCGCTCCGGCCAAGACGGCGCCGGATGTTTCCGCCAAGATCAATGCCGACGTCAATGCGGTCGTGGCGCGGCCTGACATCGACAAGCGGCTCCGCGAAACCGGCTACGAGCCGAGCGCCTTTGCCCTCACCGATACTGCGGCCGTGCTCAAGACATCGATCGAGAAATGGCGCGGCATGATCGAGGCGACAGGCGTCACCGCCGAGTGACTTTGGCAGGTCATTCTCCGGCGCTAGCTTTTGCCCTCATGACGCATGGATCGAGGAGGATTGTGTGGTGGCGAAGGCCTGGGCTGTGATCGTTTTGGCTTGCATGCTGGTTCCTCTCGCCTGGTCTTCGCGCGCGTGGGCGGACTGCTCGGCCGGAATCCTTCCCGAGCGGGTGTCCTGTCTCAACCAGCAATTGGAGACCGAACGGACGCAGTCGAGCCGGGAAATCGCCGGCCTCAAGGCCGATGTCCAGATGCTGCGCAATCAGCTCTTGAGCCTCAAGGCCACGCTCGACGCGTTCCCACCAGCAGCCAACATTGCGCGGCTCGATGAAGACTTGAACATGCTGTGGGAGCCGCAGGACGGTTGTCTCGCCTGGACGGGCTCCGACGCCGGCACCAAGCGGCGGCGGATCGCTGCAGGTCTTTGCCCCCTGCACCAGCGCTCCGGGCAAGAACAGCGCCTTGTGGCGGTTGCGCCGGGTGCCGATCAATCGGGCGCCCTAAAGGGAGGCCGAGAAAATGAGAAGCCCCGGCCGAGGGGCGTCGGGGGGACGGGGGAAGGCCGGGGCTTCAACGCTGGACGACTGCGCAACGCTTACTCACATCGCACGCCGTCCTGCTGTTGTTGATCTATGTTGCGGTGCTGCTTCTGCCATGGGGCTCACGAAAACGTGTGCGCACTGTGCGCAGGAGCGCACAACACCGCTGAGGCTCCGACGACCTGACCCTTGCGAGGGCAGCGCGCCTTCTCCTCGCAGGCTCCTTATTCGATCTCCCCCGCGAGCAAAACGCTCGTTCAATATTTCTGCAATCGCATCAACAAATGCCCCGCGGAGCCGCCACGGATGGACCGCAGGCTCATCGCGCCGAGGCAGCCTCGCTGCGCGGCGAAGCCTATGGCTCGCGCGCGCGCCGCCGCCGCGAGCTCGCTGGACGCGGTTCCCGCACAAAGACGGTGCGCAGCTTCAGCGCCTTGATGATCTTCTTGGTCGGCAGGCCGTGCCCGTTGAGGATCTTGTTGACGATGATCCGGCTCACGCCCGCCTTGCTTGCCCAGGCAGCCTGTCCCCCAGCGCGATGCACCTCCGAGCGCAGCAAGGCAATCACGTCTTGAGGCTCAAGCACCTTCATGTCCGCTGCGTCCGTTCCCGACCGCTGACCGATCAAACAACAAGCCGCAGCTGCAGGGAATAAGGAGGCATCGGCGGCGGCTTAATATCCGCGCCAAAGACCGGATCCCCAAAGGTCCGCGGTGTCCCGGCTGCAACGGGACGCCGCGCGAACATCACTACACGAACATCTGCTACAAAGGCGATAGACCTGTTTGCTGACAGCAAGCTGACGATTGTCTCGCGGTGGCATAAGCTTGCAGAGCGCGGGCACACACGGAACGGAGGCTGCGGCATCAGACCGCACCACATCGGAAGCAGAACGGATGGGCAGTTGGCATCCACGCGAGGTGCAATCGGTCCCGCAACGCTACCGCGGGCCCCCCATGACGCTTGCCAATATGCGGCGGAACGGCGTGCGCGCGCTCGCCGTGAGCTGCACGATCTGTGGCCATGCCGCCCTGCTGAACGTCGATCGGTTCGATGATTCGGTGCCGGTGCCGGCGTTCGGCCCGCGCATGGTCTGTACTGGCTGCGGGATCATTGGGGCGGACGTCCGCCCGAACTGGAGCGAGCGCGCGGAACCGGAGAGCCTCACCGGCCGGCAGTTGGGCTGACGCTGATTTCCTTGAAGTATTTCGGGTTCGAATTGTCAAAAGCGATGGTACAATATTACCTTTCGGTTCGAAGGCCGGCCCGAGGTCTGAGCCTGTCGATGTCCGATGCGGTGGGCTCGCGCCCTGCCCGCCCCGTCGGCCTTATACCAGCGTGTTGTTCCCCACATGGACCGAAGCCGCATCACAGGTGCGATCGACCGCCACCGCGGCCTTGGCAAGGCGCCCGCGGGCGACGGTGTTGTTGCTGATCTCAGCGTTCCGCGACCGGCCGATGGCGATGCCGCTGTTGGGAATGAGGCCGTAAATCCCGCCGGCTCCGAACGCAGCCCCGCGAATGAAGGTCTGGCCGATCGCGTTGCCGATGATCTTGATGCCGTCGGCGTTACTGACGAAGATCGCGTAGATGTAGGAATCGTCGATATGGTTGCCCTGAATGGTGACGTTTCGATTCTGGAAATTGTTCTGGAATCCTTTGGCGCCCTCGGGCGCCACCATCCCGACATAGATGGCGCCGAGCGCGCCGCTGCCCAGAGTCAGCTCGTTCGCGCCCAAGATGCTGTGCGCCAGATGGTTGTTTCTGAAAATTAGGTTCTCGGCAAAGCCGGATTCCGACCAGAAGCCGATGTCGCTTCCCGCCTGCAGCGCAACACCGGACGAATAGGTGAACTGGCAGTCCTCGACCATCGAGTTTGGCGATTTGACAAGGACGCGGCCGCAGGCATGAAAGCTGCAGCGCCTGATCGCCGTGCCAGCCCCGATGCGGGCAAGCGAGGTGACCGCATCGGCGACCTTCAAGGGCGTGTTCTGCTGCAACACGATCTCGTAAACCAGATCCGGCTGCGTCGTGGGGCTCCTGCCCTTCCAGAGCTTGGCGATCTCGGCCTTGAGCTCGGGTACCTTCCGTTTTGTCAGCTCGACGATCTTGGTGCGGCCGAGCGAGCGGAACGTTCCCTGCTGGCAGGTTTCGATCTCGTCGCCGGCCGCAAGACCGATATCCCATTTGGGGCTGAGGAGGTATCGCTGCGGTCCGGTCTGACGCACGACGTAATAATAGAATCCGTGCACATTGACCGCATCGTCGGAGGTATTGGCGAAGGTGCAGTCCTCGATCGTGGGACCGCGCTCGACGGTGATGAAGTGGCTGCCGTCCGAATTGGTGGACACGAGCCGATCGGTCGACGCCCCCTTGGGGCGCGGCCCCGGCGCAATGGTCACGTGCTGCAGCCGCATCCCGCCGGGACCGCCGTTTTCGAGTATCCCCATGGCGGGCGAGGCAAGGAGCTTGAGCCCGCTGAAGCTCGTCGCACTACTGCCGTCGACCACGATCGCGTCGGCATAGCTGTTGCTGATCGCCACCACGTCGCCCACCGCGAGTGGCAGCTGGCTCGGGAAAGTCTCGTTCGCACTCCACTGCAGCGTGACACGGATCACTCCCGCGCCGACGCGCTCGACCTTCTTGGGGCTCAGAAAATCCCGTGCACCCGGCTTGAGAGCGCGCGTAGCGCGGTTCATGACCTTGAAGAAGCCGTCGGTGATGGTCGCAAGGAAATCAGGCTCGTCCGGGTAGCCCGCGTCAACCTTGATCATGATCTCCAGGGCCGCATGGTCGAAGCCGGTGACGGTTCCTTGCGTGAAGGGCAGCGGATCGTAATCGATCGAAAGATCGCGCACCGTGACCTGCTTCGAGCCGGAGATCAGCAGGGTCGATCCGCGCGTCGTGTTGATGAGCGCGGCGCCGTTGCCGTTGAGCGTGAAGCCGTTGAGCTGCTTGAGCGCGAGCGGTCGCTTGATCCTGTACACCGCGTTCTTTTCGAGGTTGAGGAGAATCGGGACCGGAGCGGTCGCCTCACCGGCCTCGGCGGTGGCCTTTGCGACGGCGGCGATGACCTTGGCGAATGCGGCGTCGGCATCGAGGCCGGCCCCGACGAATGAGGCCATGTCGAGCACCGTCGCAGGCTTCGGTTGCGCCCGGCTCCGCGCCGGCGAAAGCCATGGCGCCGCGGCCGCAAACGAAGTGGCAAGCTCGATCACGCGCCGGCGGCTCAAGCTATTCATGCGCGTGGCCCCCCTTTGCCGCCGCATCATGCGCCACCGCACCTGAACCGCAGCCGAACAAACGCTCCGTCGACGAAGGCGAAATGTCGGTTGGCGAGTTGCAGGCATTGGCTGGTGCCAAGACAAATCTCAACGGCATGATCGGATGAGGCTACATTGTGCAGGACAGCCCGTGACGCAGCCGGGTCGTCGCGCACGACGCAAGGACGTCAAGCTGCGCGCCACCGCAAAAGGAATGATGGCCCGCGAAGTCTGGGGATACTTGCCGGCTGAAATCGAAGCGCGTTGGTGTCGGCGCGCCGGTGAAAAGGCGATCCTCGAGCCCCGGTCGGCCGCTTGCGGATGTCGTGCAACGCCTCGATCCTGGCCTCCCCGGCTGTCTTATTGATTATCAGCGCCGAACCCAAGCTCTCCCGCGCGCTTCGGCTCGCCATGAAGTCGGGACCGAGCTTCCGCGTTTCTGACGTGGCATGTGATGGCGCGCGGTCCTCACCCGGCCGTCGATCTCCGTCCAGGACCCGCGCGGATGCTTACGGCACCCGCCGTATTGAAGGGCACGGCGCTGAAAGTCTGTTTGCAGCTTTGAAGCGAATGGATCAGAGCAGCGAACAGGTGTGTGAGCCGGAGGCGTAGCAGCCCTGTGCCCGTTGCGACTGCATCATCTCGCCGGCCAGCCAAACGCCAATGGCCAGCAGCACAGCCACAGCAGCGGCAGCAAGAAGATTTATCTTCATTCGGTGACGAAACTCTTCGCGATTGTCGGCCTCGCCCGCAGTGTCGACGATCCGCAGCCGCGTAGGTGCCCACGAAGAAGCCATTGTTTATGACCAATCTTTACTTTTGCCGAGGGAAAGTGCTGTAAGATCAGAGCCGTTCGGCGAAGCATCATACCCGCGTAAACAGCGATATAATTTTTTCGTAACTTCATCAAGGAAAGAATTGCGAGCCCGTATTTCTACTGAATCGGAACGCTTGCGAGCGGTCCGTCTGACCCCTGGTCGATGTGCTCATTCGTCCACGTCAGCGGACCCACGCGCCCGACCAGTCTACGGAATGATTTGCCTCCGTTGTCTCCCGCAGCATGATTGCGAACCCGAATAGGTCATGGCAATCGCAGAAGCGAGTCACCAACAAATCGATTTTGTTGGTCACTCATGACCCAGCGGTCACTCATGGCCCAGCGACCAGTCCGACTACGGCATCGTTCCAAACGGGAACAATATATTTGTTGTTGATTATGTCAGATAAGCACAATTTGGTCTGAAGAAATTGCAGAGTGAAGGGAACCACCGCTCAGGACTCCTGGTTTCGTCGGCAACCCGACAATGAAGATCGGGTCTTAATGCTCCACCTGAACTGAATCCCAGAGAGCCGAAGGGACCTGACCATGACTCCAGCGGAACGATACTTGACGGAAGCTGACGAGTGCGAGCGCATGTCCCGATTTACGCGCGACCATGCCAACAAGGCTTTGTGGAAACGCATGGCGGAGAGATGGAGAAAATGTGCCGCTCTCGATCAGCGCCAGCGTGTAGCGGAGCCTACCAAAAGCCGGGAGCCTGGATCCGCTGAGGGACCGCTCCAATGAATTGAGAGGGCCCGCGCGGCGGGCCTTTCCCTTCTGTATCGCGATCTCTTGTCCGGGGCGCGTGTATGCGAATCGAAGGCCCTTGCCGCGCCCGAACATCACCTTTTGCGGGATGGAGAATTTGGAGTGCACGATCACCGTACCTCGCAACACATGGCGGAATGTCTGTTCTCACGCCGCGAGGCGGTCGGCCAGGGCCGCTTTCTCTGACCCGTACGGCAAGAGCGGCGGCCTGGACACGGAACGGGCCCGGCTTCACCGGATTTGAGAGCGTTTAGGTTGCAGTATTTTCGCGCGGAACCCAGGCTGGAACTTCGATCGGATATCGACGTTGGGAGCACATGCCAAACAATGTCGTCCAGTTGAAAACTGATCCCGCCGACGAGAAGGCCGGACAGGCAGCTAAGCGGGCTATTCTCATAGTCGAAGACGAAGTTCTCACGCGCATGATGCTCGCGGATGAATTACGGCGGCATGGCTTTAACGTCGTCGAAGCGCAAAATGCGGGCGAGGCAGTGGCAGTCCTGCAATCACAGACACCGATCGGGCTTCTCTTCACCGATGTGCAGCTGCCGGGTTCCATGGACGGCTTCGGGCTCGCTCAGTTCGTGCGGCGGACACGACCGGAACTGAAAGTCATCATCACTTCGGGCAACGTCGATGTCGAAGATCGGGCGGGTTTGGCGGAAACGTTCTTCCACAAGCCTTATGCACTGACGCACGTGATTGACCTCATCGAGACCCTCCTCGCCGATGCACAGGCGTGACCCAAGTGCAGGAGCCTTCGTCCACGGCGATCGAGACTATCCTTGTGGTGGATGACGAAGTCATCGCCCGAATGGTCATTTCCGAATATCTGCGTGATTGCGGCTACAAGGTCATCGAAGCGGCCGACACCGCTGAGGCTCTCACGGTCTTGGAACACGCGGGGCTGCACGTTGACGTGGTCCTATGCGGCGTAAGCCAGCCGGACGCGGCAGCTGGATTCGCGCTCGCGCAATGGGTCCGCACCCATCAGGCGGACACCGATAGCATCCTTGCCGGCACGCATGCACGGGCTGCAACCGCTGCCGGAAAATTGTGCGAGTCGGGCCCGAAGCTCGCCAACCCCTACGAGCCACACATAGTACATGAGCGCATTAAACAGCTTATGGCGCTGCGATCAAAACCACGGTGAGATCCGTTGTGGCGCAGGCGATTGCGGCCGCGCTGCACGAACTGGCAGCCAACGCGGCTAAGGTGGCCACCCGCTATCGTCATTTCCTTTTACCCGGCCCCCTAAAGTCGAAGCTGCTGCCCTGTCGCAACTGTGACCGGTACGTTGCGCCTGTTTCAATCTTTTGAAAACCGCCAATTTCCACCAGAATGTCTACGAGCCACCCTGCCGTCTGAACGGCCCACAGGAGCGAGATGAGCCGCATCCTTATCGCAACGATTATCCTCGTCGGCCGCACCGGCACCGAGGTCGTAACCCTGGAAACTGCTCGTGCATTGCGCGCGCGCGGCCACGAAGTTGCGATCTTCGCCCAGTATACTGGGCCGCTTGCACACTTACTAACCAGCGAAGGGTTCACCGTTGTCGACGACATCGCGGCTCTTCCCTGGACTCCGACGGTAATCCAAGCCAACCAGACTTTCCCGCTGATGGAGGTGATCGTCCGTTTCCCACAAGTTCCCGTGCTTTCGATCTGTCACGACCCTATGGCCTGGTTCAACGAACCGATCGACCTGCCCAGCATTCGCAGGCATGCGGCAGTGAGCGTCGCCTCTCGGGACCGCATCGTGAAAAGTATCCCGCGCTTGGCCAATGGGGTCGAGCTTTTGCATAACGCGGTCGATCTGGAAGCATTTCGAGCGCGCGGCCCGCTGCCAAAAAAGCCAAGGCGTGCACTCATCCTGAGTCACCACGACGCTCACATGCATGCGGTGCGCAAGGCCTGCGATAGCCTTGGGGTGGAAGTTGACGCGCTCGGAAAGGGTGCCGGGAACGAAGTCGCGGACCTCCCCGCACGGCTAGTGGACTATGATCTTGTTTTTGCGACCGGTCGGATGGCGCTGGAAGCACTGGCGGTTGGCTGCGCGGTGGTGGTGGCGGATAGTGGTGGAATCGCCGGAATGGTCACCGAAGAGGTGATCCCGACTTGGCGCGACTACAATCTTGGTCTCCTGCTATTGCGTCAGCCGCTGTCGGTGACGACCCTCGCAAGCGAGATCCGCAAGTACGACGCTGCGGATGCACTGCGGGTATCACGGTTCGTGCGTGAGCGCTGTTCCCTGAACGGCTATATCGATCGGTTGGAAGCGATCTACGCGGCCATGCTTAAGGACGAGTCGAACTCCCCGACCGATCCGCAGGCCTCGCTGATCGCCTTGGGAAAAGCGCTTCGTCCCATGGCTTCGGCCATCGAGCGGCAGACGAGGGCGGAAGCGACCAAGCATCACCGCGACAGCCGAAGGTTGAAAGGGTCGTTTCAACGTCTGGTAAGGCGCCTCAGAAGCTTGTCGGGCCTATGAGGATCCGTATCACGTCCGGTGTCGCCGGCTCTCGAGAGGGCTGCGACTTGCTGCCGCGCAAACGGCTTTTCTCAGCGCGGCGGATATCAGCGAGGCGGACCGCAGCGGGGCGGATTTAACGGCGCGAACCTCACCGGGAGGGCCGAACATTCACAGATCTATCGCCTCTCCGAGGAGCCACAGGTTGCCGGGCCGTTTGCCGATGCGCTATGTGTAGGCCAGCGTTCGCCGGGTTAGCTCAGCGGTAGAGCAGCGGTTTTGTAAACCGTTGGTCGGGAGTTCAATCCTCTCACCCGGCACCAATAAAATCAACCAGTCTGCTCGCCAGGGTAACGTCAATTGTTCTGTACCGGCAAGCACGCTCTTGAGCCGATCGTGCTCTATAAAATAACTCCCAGTGACCACGCCGCAACAGGAGCGCTCTCTGCACGACCAGTTGAGGCGCCTTCGCTGAACGGTGAGTGGTTTCGCCTCCCCCGCAGCCTTCAGGGCCTGGATCATGGACGGGTATCCCATGGAGCCAGAGTTTCGAGCGACCCACCGGTAAGCTGCTCGACCGGCAGCCCCGCCATTTGCGACGGGGCCCGGGACGCGGCAATAGCCCATCGGGGGGGATTGGGGAAGGCCATCGCCAGTCCGGGGGTTCAACAGAGCGACCGGGTATCGGGTTCCTGCCGACAAAAAGGCCCCGTCCCCGGGTGTCTAGGGGACGGGGCCCCGAGCCAGCGCAGCGGCTGTACGGAGGGAAACCGCTACGCCGGCAGGCATGCCCATGCCGGCATGCGTGGCCATAAAGTCCGCATCAGCGCTCCCGTTCCGAGGATCACGAAAATACCCCGCATGCGGCCAAGATGTGGCGGCAATCAAACAAATAATCAGCAAACAAATAAAATGCCTCGTAACCGGGTAGGTCGCGGGGCAAGTGGACAGCCGAGAAAATAGGCAAGCTTTGCCTGCCCCTTGGTCACCAACAAATAAACGCCGCATAAGGTCCGTTGGTTCCAAGCTCGGGGCGAGCATTACCCGCCCGGCGCATTGCTTGGTCCGTTAGCGATATGGGCCTTCCACAAGAGCCATGCCTTCGTCGATCAGGGCCGATTGGGCGTCATCCGAAACCGTTCACAACAACAGACGTTGGCAGATGCAGTAAATGGATTGGCCGCGCCGCGGCGGCCAGGTTTCCTGATTGTTGTTCTATTCAGGCGACAGGTTGAACACGCCGCCTTTTACGATGCCAGATGATCAAACCAGTCAGCACAGCAAGGCCGCTGGCGAAGAGGGGAAGCGTGTCCGAGATCGGAACGATGTTGCCAACCGAGAACGGGCCGGAATACGCAGACTTGAGAGAAGGCATCGTATCCATGGTGACGAGCGCATAACCACCCGTCTTGAGGTCATTGAGCATCAGGCCGTTTCTTTCTCGACCGAAGCCGTTAAATCCCGGGTGCCCAGTCCTAAGGAGGGTTGTGCCCTCGAAGCTCTCCGCGGCCCAATTCCTGACCGCATGGTCGGCGCCCAACTTGAAGGGGTCCGTGAGCGACACGTAGGGGTCCCAGACTCCGGGCGTTAGGGTGGACGTAAAGTCATCAGCGAAAGACTTCTGGGTAACGTCGGCCCCGATTGACGCGCCCAATCCCGTATCGCTCCCCAGATTGCCACCGCTCGGGAACAACGTATTCGCCTGAGAGGAGACGGCCCCAGCCATCAGCAGCGCGCCCAGAGCAGCTAAAGACTTCACGAGGCGGCCCATAACGCTCCCCATGCGTGTTGGAAGCGTAGTAGCCGGGTCGATGCGCGTGCCGAAGATCGAGGTAAGAGTTGCTGCTGAAGCTAAAGGTGCTCTCATAGGAGACTCCACCGAGCGCCTCCTAGCCCCTTGCTATCTCCCAGAAGGTATCGTCTGGAAATGAGACAAATTGGTGTGCAGAAAGGTCAGATCGTGTGACATCAGGCTCGGAGCAATGTGGTCCGCTTCTCAACACAACGTCGGCTCGACAGGTGATGATAGACCCGCTCCACTTCGCCTGTAACGCCGTGGCGCCTTGCGACAGCCGTGTCGCTCCGGTCGGGTTACCTCAAACGAGATAGTCGATATTGAGGATGTGAAGGTGAAAGCCAATCCTGCGCGGCTGACTGCGGGTCTTGATGGTTATTTCTGCAGGAAATAGTAAGATGGGCACTTTCCACCCATGATCCGCTGATACTTACCGACCGTAAGCTGCTCGAGCCGGATCCGCAGATCACGAATATTTCGGGCAGGACAGCCGGCTCCATAATTGAGCCGGACTGTCCGTGACCGAACACCGGGTTTACCTTTTGATCTGGCGATGCGGGGCCTGATGCGGAATTGAATATCCGAATGCCGATCGCGCATTTCCGCTCACGAGGTCGGCGTCGCCATGAGTCACGGGCGTGCTGAACTCAGGCATGTAAGGATTGGGACCCGTCGAATTTGTGTCGCCTTGCTGGCTGTCTTGGCCGGCCATGGCAACGCCGCTCAGGCCAATGAAGAACGCGGCGGCAATTATGCTCAGCTTTTTCATCGTCGTATCTCCAAGTGACGTCGCCCAGTACGGAGATATGCCGCCCCTTGACCAGCGCCATTAAATTACGAGTCAGAAGCCTAAATCATAATTTATGAAGGTCCCCGCCCCCGCTCAGTCAAATCGACGGGCGAGCTTGTCCGTCGGCAGTGCGTCGAGCTTGGCGCGCAAGGAATGAATCGGACCAGCGGAAGATAAGACCGTGCAATTCTCAAGCGGACGAGCGTGCGTCGTGCGCGGCATGAGACTCGGATGACCCGACGTTTTGTGTGGGCCATGCGATCAAGCGCGGCAGCCATTTCCGCCTGGCGCTGTCCTAGGGAATGAGAGCGATCCACTCCAAGAGCTCGGATGGGCTGCCGGCAAGGTGGTAATGTTCGAGCGGCATGGGAACACGATCGGATCTCGCCCGCCCGGCACCTCGCAAGGCGGCGGCGGGCGGGGAGCGGAACGAAGACCACAGCTCGGGGACAACAAAAAGGCCGCCGCCGATCCGACAATTAAATCGGTCCCCTGGTCGCCGGGTTGCTACCTCTAAGGGAGAGGGCCCACTGGCAAGCGGGCGATAGCGGCCCGACACGTCGAGGATCCAGTTGCGATCGAGCAGCGATCAGGCTGGCGGCTGGTCGCGTACCGCCAGCGAAGAGTGGTTGAGCGACAGAATGTGGGCTCTGACGGCTGCGCTTCCCTCGGGCGTCTCCTGCTCTTGCCTGCCGAACAAGTCCTTGCAGAATAATTCCTTGCCGAATAACGCGACCGGCTGTCCGAGCCAGCTTTCGACCGATCGCTTGTCCAACAAAAATCCATCGCCATCGGTGATCCAGCCTTGCGCAGATTCGCGTGGAAATTCGTCGTGCCACTTGCCCAGCGTCGGATCACAGGCCGAGCACAGCGGGGACTTCTCCCATAGGCGCGCCGACCAATAGTGGCTGAGCGCCGTATCCTCGACGCAATTGCACCTGGTGCAAGCGAATAGCGGCATCTGTTGATCCCCCTGATCGCGTTCCCGCGTGGTCTTGGTGTTTAGGTGGTCTTACGAGACTCGAAGGCGAGAGGCGGGATGCGAAGGCTAGGTGCTGTTGCGAACATTCGCCGCGCCCCCATCGTTCCGGCTCCCCACTAAACGCTTCAAACGCCTTGCCTGCGCCGCGGTTCCCCGTCTCGTCGTAGTTTTTTCGTCGGTGTACTCGTAAGCATCAGCGATGTGGCGCTGATGGATGCCGATGGATTCTGCGACTGCAGCGCGCCGGCGTTCGCCCATGACAATCGCGACGTCGGACCTGTAGAAAAAGCCCCGCGCCGGGGCAACGGGGCTTCAAGTCTCGGGTAAAGCCGTACGCCATACCGGGAAGGACCGCCTGCATGCGCGATCCAAGATTGCGCGCTCCGGGCGAGACGAATTTGCCGCCACAACGTTTTGCGCAGACGCGGGCTATGACCCGTTTTTGTTTGATCGCTTTTGTCCGCCGCCTTTCACAAGCCACCGCGTTGGCGGATCGAGCGACGGCCGAGGCTTTGCGCGTCGGGCCCAGCGCTTGGTGATCTTGGCCAAGTTGAGGAGGCCAAGCTGCCGGAACTCGACGGTCGCCTCGTCGAGGTCCTCGCGCGCGAGAACATCCTTGAGAAGGGCGAGCAGTCCCTCGACCCCTTCTGCCCCCTCGGTGCGCCAGATGAACGCGATGATCGGCGGCACGGTTTCGAAGTGCTCAAACGGGTTCTTCCTCATCGGCAACCATCCGACGGAACTTCCGGGTAGAAACCTACCATCGTCATCGGCATGCATCGCTTCAACATACCCTGGGCTTCATGGCTTCATGGCGAACAAGGCGAACACAAATCAACATTTCGAAATATTGTTTGCAGGTTCTGCCGCGGCGAGCCTAGCGCATGTTCCGATCGAAAAGACTCACTCCAGTCGTCACCCGCGGGCATAGCCCGTCGAAGACGGGCGTAAGACGCCCTGATGACCCGCGGGTCCATCTTTTCGCAAGAAGATGGATTGCCGGGTCAAGCCTGGACAAGCCCGGCAATGACGCTGAAGTGGATCAATTCGACCGGGAACCGCTTTAGCGGACCGATCTGATCCGTTGTGACAGTTCGGATTGTCGTTTTCGGGCGCCGCAGGTCCTCAACTGGCCGCCATGGGGATCGACGCAGCCTACCCCTACAGGTCGAGCAGAAACTGGCGATGCATCCTTACATGCCCGCCATCAAGCTGCGAGCAAGTGAGCCTCAGCTGGAAACCGGCCGTCGGCAGCCTTTGGACGCGTGAACGTTTCCTCCAGCCCAAGCGACCAATCAGCAGATGGATTCACCAATTTTGAAGCCGAGCCTGGAAGGAGCCCCCCATGTCGAACCGTTCTTCGATCCATGTGCTCCTGGCGATCGCTGCCTTGGGCGCCACAGCACTCACGTCCACCAATGCCTTCGCGATGTGCACCTTTTGCGCCTTCCACCCCGCGATTGGGGGCAGCCAAGGCGAAGGGTCTGCGAACCGCAGCCTCGTGGCGCACCGCCTCGGTCCCAGCAGTGTCGCTCCCCGAATCGTTGTTACCGCTAGCCATAGCTTCGTGAATCAAAGCTTCCATCTCGCCAACCGCAGCGTCACGCCGGCGACTACGAGCCATTCGATGGCGAGTCATGTGCCGTCCAACTTCTCAACAACACCCGAGTTTCACGAGGGCCCGTTGGCGGGCCTCCACATCGGCTCATCCGACCAACTCCACCGGGACCGCAAGGACAGCCAGGACGGGCAAAACGGGACCCTGCAGAATCTCGGAGGCGTGATCGCCGGCGCGGTCGCCGGGAACGGGCATAACGGGACTGGACAAAGCGGGTCCCTCCAGAATCTCGGAAGCGTGATCGCTGGCGCGGTTGCCGGGAACGGCCATAACGGAACTGGGCCAAACGGGTCCTTGCAGAGTCTCGGAAGCTGGCTCGGGGGCGTGGTCGCCGGGCCCAACCAAGCCGGCGCGAGCAACCCGGCCAACCAAGCCGGCGCGAGCAATCCGGCGAACCAGGGCAGCGCGGGCATCCCGGCGAGCCAAGGCAGCGCGGGCACGAGCGCCGGCATCCCGCCCGGCACCCCGGCCAGTCAGGGCAGCTCGAGCACGAGCCCCGGGATCCCGCCAAGTCAAGGCAGCGCGGGAACCCCGGCCAGCCAAGGCAGCTCAGGCAACAGCGCCGGCACCCCGCCCAGTCAAGGCGGTGCCGGCACCCCACCCAGCCAAGGGAGCGGCAACCCGTCCGGCCAAGGTGGCGGAGGGTATCCGCCGAGCCAAGGCGGCCCGGGAAACCAAGCCAACCAGGGCGGCTCGGCCGGTCAGGCGTACCAGGGCGGCTCGGACGGAAGCGCGGCTCCGACCTACGTTGCGGCTCCGACTTACGTCGCACCTGCGCCTGTCTACACGCCGGTTGCAGGGCCATATAACCCGGCGCCGTCTTGCTTCCACAAGATCTACCTGGACGACAAGATCGTGCTTATCGATACATGCACCAATCAACAGATCGCGGTTCCGCCCGGTGGAAACGCCTGCTTGATGGAGCAGGATGCAACCGCGGGAAGCGTGTGGTTTGCGGATAAGTGCGCGATGCAGCAGGTGCTGACCCCGCCGGCGGCGGCCATGGAGGCACTCAACTGGATATACAAGGCCTCGGCCAACAACAACAGCATGGCCTCCAACAACTCAAAGCCCCGGTAAGCCATTTTTGACCTGCCTAGCACCAAAATCGAGGACCCCGGCTCTCCGGGGTCCTTTGATTTATTGATGTTGCCCCCGCGAGAGATCGTCTCCTGTGCACAACCAGCACATCGCCTTCGCGGCTATCAAGCCCTTGCCAACCGGCAGCAAACCGACCGTCACGCTCGGTACAATGAAACCGCTGAAAGTGACTAGAAGCGGCCGCTGGAGCGATCAGGATCGCGGAGCACAGACCGGATATTGCGTCCAAACTGCGCGCAGGCGTTGACAGATTCAACCACCGGGACCAGGGTATTTGGGGCCGCAGCCTTTGCAATTGGACGCATGACCTACGATCCGCTTCGCGAATGGCAGGAACGGTATGCCCGTTGCGGCACGCAAGTGGGCTTCAAGCCCGAGACTGATGCACCGTTTTATTCATCAGTTGAACCGATCTGTGATTCCCCGCGCGTCGCTCGCAGCACACTTTCTCCAGGCCTGCTGTTTCGTGACAGAAAAATGGTCCGAGACGGCGATGACAACGTCAGTCTACTTGTCGCACTTGGCCGTGGGCTCACGATCAATCACCGGAAGCGCGAAGCCTGCCTCGCTCGGAATGAGGCGATCATCATGCAAGCCGACGCTCCCGGAAGCGCCGGGACGAGGCAGGGGTTTGCTATTCTCGAGGTCAGCATTGCTCAGCGAGAGTGGGAGTCGCGCAACACACGCCCAGGCGACGCGCTCATGAAGGTCGTCAGTCGCAACTCGCAAACGCTCGCTCTTCTGCTGGGGTACATCCGCGCTCTTGCAAAGAACGGAATGCCGTCGGCGGCGAAAACGCGTCACCTCGTTTCCCGCCATCTCATCGATTTGGTCATTCTCGCCGTGACGGAACCGACCCCTGGGGAAAGCCAGATTGCTTGTGTGGTCGCCGCGCGCCGCGCAGCCATGCTTGATTACATCGCGTCGCATTTCTGCAATCCAAATCTCAGCGGCCCAAGCCTTGCTGAAAAGCTTGGAATTTCGCAGCGCTATCTACAAAGGCTTTTAGAAGCGACCGGCAAGACGTTCACCGAGCATGTCAATGAATTGCGCTTGGATCGCGCTTTTTCGCTGCTTACCACTTTGGGCGCCGATAAGCGCGTCGCTGATATTGCGTTCGAGGTCGGGTATTCGGACTTGACCAACTTCTACAGGCATTTCAAGTCACGCTTCGGCGATACCCCAAAGGGGGTTGCTGCAAGCTCTCGCACCGGCAAGGCCTGAAAGCCGCTACTGGTATCCGACGCGCGCCATCACTTTCATCACGGGGCGGCATTGGGGTTTCGCGCACTCACCAGCACCGAGCTTGTGCGCTGGAATCGAAGAAATCCAGCCTCCGGCGTGCTTAGTTCGAAAGCAAGCTCAGACAATCGGAGGGATGACCCATGTCACGCCTGAAAAATCTGATCGTCGCCGGCCTGGGACTGACGCTCGCGCTGGATGTCTCACCGCTGCATGCCGCCACTGTCGATCTTCCGATCTATTCCCAAGCAATAAGCTTTGAGGTCGGCTCCAGCTTTGTTGGTCCGGGTCAGGTGGGACCGGTTCAGCAGCCGCCCCCCGCCCCCGCAGACCTGAGCTTCACCGGGATGGGCATCAGTGCGCACAACACCAACAATTATGCCGCGCCATCATTATCCGCATACGCATCGGTCCCAAGCATCGTTGGACTCGGCGGCGACGTACAATCGAATTTGACATATTTCATCCGCTTCAACGGCAAGGCCGGTACAGTAGACGTACCGGTACACGGCGCGGGTTCAGCATCGCTTTCGTTTGCATCGACGATCGACCTTCTTTCTTTCGCAAACGCCCAGCTTTCCATTTCCAATCTGGACGGTGCCGACGTTCCCCTGCCTGCGGTGGCGGCCTTCTGCGACTTCACGTCTTGTCCTTCCGGGAAAGCCTCTCTTTCCTTGAACAAAATCCTGCCTTTTATTGTGGGTGACGAGTACAAGGTCGAAATGATAGCGAGCATTGGAAATATTGGCTCTGATGCATTGACGGGGAGTGCATTCATAGACCCGTTCTTCATTACGCCGGCCGGATACACGCTCGACATCAGCCAAGGCATTGGTAACTCGCCCTTGTCCGCAACTCCGCTGCCCGCCGCTCTGCCGCTGTTCGCCTCTGGCCTGGGGGCGATGGGCCTGTTCGGCTGGCGCAGGAAGCGGAAGGCGCAAGTGGTCGTCTGAACAAACAAAACCCGGGGACATGGAGGGGCCGCCGCGAGGCGGCCTCTCTCTTTTTGCTGACCAATATCGTCGCCCGAGGTGAAGCGATAGAAGACAGCACGCAAGGGTGGCGACGATTCATCTCCCGACGTGGTGCCAGGGAGCATGCTATTGATTTATTTCGGGCTCGACGAGCCGCGCCAGGTTTCGCAACGATTCCTGCCAACCCAGATAACAGGCCTCCAGCGGAATGACGTCCGGCAAGCCTTCCTGCACGATATTGACCTCGGTCCCGACCGATACCTTCTTCAAGGTCACGGTCACCTGAATGTCGCCGGGCAGATTGGGATCGTCGAACTTGTCCGTGTAGCGCAAGCGCTCGTTCGGAACGAGCTCGAGATATTTACCGCCGAACGAATGGCCCTGGCCGGTCGTGAAGTTGCGGAAGGACATCTTGAACGAACCGCCGACTTTCGGCTCCAGGTGATGCACCGTGCAGGCAAAGCCGTTGGGCGGAAGCCATTTCGCCAGCGCGTCCGACTCGACGAAGGCGCGATAAACCTTCTCCGGCCGCGTCGTCAGAACGCGGTGCAAGCGAACAGTATTGGGCATCGTCGTTTTCTCCTTATGGAAAGATACATATAGGCGCCGAGGCGGGTTGGTCTCCAAGGGCATCGACCCAAGGAACGATCCACATAGTCGTTTCCCGACACGCAAAAGAACGGATTCCATCTGCAAGGATGCGCTTAGCACGACGCCGGACCTTCAATATTGGCGTTTCCGCGGCATCTCGGTAACTTGCCGGGCGAAGGAGGGCCCAGCATGATCCGTGTCGCATTCGTGGTCGGCGACTATCCGGCCGAGGAGCGGCGGCTGCGCGAGGAGGTGGCGAAGAGCTATTCCTCCGCGGAAGTCGAGGTCGGCATCGTGTCGGTCGCGGCGCGCCCGTTCGACGGACTGACGCCGGCGGAGATTCAAGCCGCTGCGCCGCTCTTCCACGATGCATTCCGCCGCGCCGAACGCGAGGGCTACGACGCGGTGGTGCCGCTCGGCATGCTCGATCTCGGGGTCGACGGCGGGCGCTCGGCGGTCGATATCCCGGTTATCGCGCCGCTGCAAGCGGCGCTGCATGTGGCAGCGCAGGTGGGCGAGCATTTCGGCGTTGTCTGCTATCACGCGTCCGCCATTCCGCGGCACCGAGCGCAGACGCGCGCCTACGGAATGGAATCCTTCATCGCCGGCCGGCGCGCAAGCGGCTTCTATCTGCAGCACATCGCGGCCAACCGCGCGCAAATGATCGAGGCCTTTCTGAAAGCTGGGCGTGCGCTGATCGAGGAAGACGGCGCCGACGTCATCATCCCGCAAGGCATCACCCAATGCCCGGTGCAGATGAAGCCGCAGTGGCTCGCGAACGAGCTCGGCGTGCCGGTGGTGGAAGGCATCGGCGCGCCGATCCGGATGGCGGCACTCCTTGCCTCGCTGGGTCTCAGTCAAAGCCGCCGGCGCTGGCAGAAGGAAGGCTCGCAGCCGCGGTGAGGCGGCTCACCATCACTTCTTCAGGAACACATAGTCCGCCGAATAGGGTACGCTGTAGAAGCTGCCCGCCCTGTCGCATACGCCATTCGCCACACCACCACGGGTGTTGGTCCGCTGCACCGTCGTCACTCCTGCGAGCGTGCCGGAGCCGCGGCGGGCGATGACATCGAGCTTCAGCCACGGAATATCGCTCGGGCTCGAGCCCGGCACATTGGCGACCGCTTTGCCGGTCACTGCGCTGCCGTCGCTTGCCTCCCAGGTGGGCCCCGCATAGTGGCGGCCGACAGTTGCGCCATCGCGCAAAAGCGTCGCGATCGGCTCGCGGAAGGCCCAAGCGAGCTTGCCGCCGGGGTCGGCCTTGCATTCATAGACCTGGGCGCCTTCGGCATGAAACGTCACGACCGTCGTTTCGCCGGGAGCCGCAATCGCCTCCGGCACTTGCGCGAGAGCCGTCTTGGCGCCGAGCGCTGCGCCGACGAGCCAGACGATGAGCAGCCGATAACGAAACGACATGATCTCTCCTTTGCGATCTCACCAGTGGCGGGCGCCCTGCGTCTGCACATACAACGAATAAAGCGAATGGCCGGCGGCCATGAACAGCCGGTTGCGCTTTTGCCCGCCGAAGCAAAGATTCGCGCAGACCTCCGGCAGGTTGATCCGCAGCACCGGCTTGCCCTCGGGCGAGAACACCATCACCCCGTCGAGCTCCGCGCGCCCGGTGCCCCAGCCGCACCACAGATTGCCGGCGACATCGCAGCGGAAGCCGTCCGGCGTACCGGGGCCAGCATCGACAAACACGCGGCCGTTGGCGAGCTTGGTGCCGTTCTCGATCACGTCATAGACCTTGATCAGCCGGTTCGGGTTTCCGCGCGATTCCACGATATAGATGCGCTTCTCGTCGGGCGAGAAGCAGATGCCATTCGGGCGCACCAGGTCGTCGGCCACCACGGTCGCCTTTCCGGTCGCAGCATCGACCCGATACACATAAGGGGGCAGCTCTTGTGCCTGCTCGTCGCCGATATAGTTGCCGGCGATGCCGAACGGCGGATCGGTGAACCAGACAGAGCCGTCGGAATGGGTGGTCACGTCGTTGGGCGAATTAAGCCGCTTGCCGTCATAGCGGTCGCACACCACCGTGATGGTCCCGTCATATTCGGTGCGGGTCACGCGCCGGGTGAGATGCTCGCAGGTGATGAGCCGCCCCTCGCGATCGCGGCAGTTGCCGTTGGCGTTGTTGGAAGGCTCACGGAACACGCTCACCCGCCCGGTCGTCTCGTCCCATTTCATGATCCGGTTGTTGGGAATGTCGCTCCACAAGAGATAGCGGCCGTCACCGAACCAGACCGGCCCCTCTGACCAGCGCATGCCGGTCGCTATTCGCTCGACGCCGGCGCTGAAGATGCGCAGACGCTCGAACTTCGGATCGAGGATCTCGATCGACGGATCCGGATAGCGCTGGCTCGGTTGCCAGTCGGCACGCGCCGCACCTGCGGCCAGCGCTGCACTCACGCCGGAAATGAGCGCGCGGCGGGATATTGGTGAATCCATCGTGTTCCTCCTCCGTAACTTTGTTATCTCCGTCACATCCTAGGTTCGTAGGGCGGCCCTTGTGGCCGCCCGAAAACGAACCCCTGATCAGGAGCATTTGCGCCGTCTTCGCAGGCCGGACTCCCACGATCCCGAGAAGTCGGGCGCCCACAAGGTGCGCCCCAGGTGCGCCCCTACAGCACTTTGCGGGCATTCAGTGGTACGGCCGCGTAAAGCGGATCGGCAGATCGGCGTAGCCTTTATAGGATTGCGATTTGGGGCGCTCCTTGTCTTCCGCCTTGAGATACGCGATCGAGCTCTTGCCGATGAGGGCCCGCGGCAGGATCATCATGCGGATGAAGCGGGTGGCGCGGTCGGCGGCCGCCTGCGCGAAAACCGGCTCGGGTCCAGACTCGTACCAGGCGCCGCCCGGGCCATAGCTGGTGGACGCGCCATGCGTGTCAATGCGAATGCCGCCTTCGATCAGGCAGCGAATGCCCGGGCCCTGATGCCGATGCAGATAAGCGCAGCCACCGGGCGGAAAGGCGACGCTGTCGCCGCGCAGCAAGAGCTCGCCCGGTGGGAGAGTTTCGACCGCGGCCGCAAGCTTCAATCGCGAAGAGACCGCGCCCTCCTCCGCGGCGTCGGCGGCACCAGTCGCCGCCAGCTCGAAGCGCCAGCAGGTCAAGCCGGCGCCGCCGGGTGAAAGGCTCACCCCCTCCTCTCCACTCCAGGCCTCGCCGTCGCTGAAGCTCCTGCCTTCGATCGTGGCAGTGCCGTGCACCACAAAGATCATGCGCGGCAATGGCGGCAGCCGCAGACGCGAGCCTGCCGCGTTTGCGAGCACGTCTTCGTAGAGGCGCATGATGACGGTCATGGCGTTTCTGTTGTCGCTCGAGGCCTTGGGGGCTTGCGGACGCTATTGGCTTGCGAATGTTGCCATTGCTTGGGAATGTTATTGCTTGGCGATGCCGGCGTGCTCGATCACCGCTGCCCATTTGCCGATGTCTGCTTTCATGCGCGCCTTGAACTCCTCGGGGCTCGAAGCTTTCGCTTCGATGCCGAGGCTCGCGAAGCGGTCCTTGATGTCGCTCAGGCCCACGATCTCCCGCACCGTTTTGTTGAGCTTATCGACGATCGCAGCCGACGTTCCCTTGGGCGCAAACAAACCATTCCAGGCGGTGACCTCGTAGCCCGGGACACCGGCCTCGGCGACGGTCGGCACGGCCGGGAGATATTCAGTGCGGTCCGTGCCTGAGGTGCCCACCGCGCGGATGCGATTCTGCTCCAACGCCGATTCCATCGGCGCATAGAAATCGACCATGAGCTGCACGTCATTGCGGATGAGGCCGACGATGACATCAGGCGTGGTGCGGTACGGCACGATCTGCACATCGAGCTTGGCGGAGGCCTTGAACAGCTCGGCGGCGAGCTCCTGGGTGCTGCCGACCGCGATCGTGCCGATGTTGAGCTTGCCGGGCGCAGCCTTGGCGGCCTTGATGAAGTCGCCGAGGGTGCGGAGCTCGGAGTCGTTGTTGGTGGCGAGCAGCACGTTGAAATAGCCGATGGTCGAGATGGTCTCGAAGTCCTTCACCGGATCGAACGGCAGCGCATTATAGAGCGCAACACTGATCGAGGTGCCATTGGTGGCAAGCCCGAGCGTATAGCCGTCCGGCGCCGCCGAAAGCACAGTGCGCGCCGCGATGATGCCGCCAGGACCCGGTTGATTTTCCACGATGAAGCGTTGGCCGAACTTCTCGCTCAATCGCTCCGCCACCAGCCGCGCGGTGATATCGGCCTGCCCGCCCGCCGCAAACGGCAGGATCACCCGAACCGGCCGGGCCGGATAATTCGCCTGCGCGCGCGCCGGTCTGAACGCAAGCGGGGCCACTCCCGACGCGAGCACGGCTTGCGTAAAAGCCCGGCGGGTGAAGGACAAGCTCATCGGCACTTCTCCGGCATTCCGTCTACGCTCCTGCGCGTTCGCCCATCATTCAATCCGTTACTTGCGTCACGCCCGGCAAGATCAGGCGATCGACGTCAAGCCCCGGCGAGACGTCGCCCAACTCCTGCAATGCCGCGAGCGTCGCGTTCATCCTTTGCCGCGACACCTTGCCATCCGCATCGAAGAAGTTGCGGCCCATCAGGAAGTCGTAGGCCTTGGCGACGTCCTCAAGTTTCTGGTGCGTCGCCTCTACCATGAGATCGATCGCGCCCTGACGGTTATGCGGATCGAGAAGCCAAGCCATGGTCCGATTGTGCACCGCGATCAGCCGATCGAGAAGGCCTCTATGCGCCTGCGCCCAGGTTCGGTTGACGACCGCCCCGGTGAACGGCAGCTCGGGGGTGTAGTCGATGCTCAGGCCAAGCGTACGAAAGCCCGCGGAATCGGCGAAGAAGCTGAATGGTGGCAGCAGGATCGTGGCATCGACCGCGCCGGCCTCGAGCGCTGAGAAGCGGGCCGATGTGGCGCCCGCAAACAAGATCTGCGCGTCCGCCATTTTGAGCCCATTGGCGGTGAGCATCCGCTCGACATAGAGGCGCGTGATCCCCTTCGGCCCATCCACCATGATGGATTTGCCCTTTAGGTCCTTGATGCTCGCGATGGTGGGCTTGGCGATGAGCGCATAAGGCGGCGAGACCATCTCGAGCCGCAGCACCGCGATCGGCGCTCCTTTGTCGATCGCGTAGATCGGATCGACGATGCCGGTCGACAGCGCAGCATCAAGCGAGCCCGCGGCGAGCTGCTGCACCAGCGCGTTGGAGGACAGCGTGAAAACCGTCGAAAGCTTGATGTCCTGCGCCGCGTAGAAGCCTTGCTTCAAGCCCACATAGATCGGCCAATGGGTGGCGGACACCGCGCCGACCAGACCGATGGTGATGGTCTCGGCCTGTGCGGGTGCGGCGAGCGGGCCGATCACGGCCAGCAACGCGAGCGTGCGCAGCCATCGCCCGAGGCGGATACGCAGCGAAAACGGGCTGTTGGGCGCGGGCTTCATGCAAGGACCCTCCGGCTGAGCAAGCTAGCGGGACCGGAGGGGGATGTAAAATCTGTTGCGTGCTATGCTGCTTTGAGAAAGGGGGGGCAACCTCAATGCTCGCCGAGATCGCAGACGAGACATCGCTTGAAGAGACGCTGTCCTATCGCAAGGACGTCACCGGCCTCGCTCACACTATATTCATCTCGCCCAAGGGCAACACGCGGCACGCAGCTCGCATCAGGCTGGCGATCGACCCACCGCAGAGCGTCGACCCTCGGGGCAAGACGGCGTCGATCGCCATTGCCGACGGCACGGTCGCGGCCGGCGATGTTCCGCCCGACCTCCTCGCGCAAGCGCGGCGCTTCATCGACGCGAATCGCGAAGTGCTGCTCGATTATTGGGAATATCGGATTGACACCGAGGCGTTGCGCCGGCGCTTGAAGCGGGTGTGAGGCGCGCCTCAGCGCTGGCAGACGGCAAAATCTTCAAGGAAGACAGAAACTCGCTTCTGATAGCTCCTGCTCCGCCACCACATAAACCGACCGGCCTGCGGCTCATTGGAACCGCAGGCCGGGCTTGGCCGCGTGGATTATCCGTCGCCGATTACTGAGGCACCACTATCGGCGGCAGGGCAGTCCCGGCCGATCGCAATCGCAGGATCAGTTCGCCTTGCCGGTGTCCTTGTTGCTCTTGTCGGCAGGAGCTCCTGAGGTTTGCGCGGATTGGCCCGTAGCGCTTGTGCCCGCAGGTTTGGCCGCCTTGGCGCCGTTCTTCAGGTCCTTGTCGGCCTTGACCACCTTCACATCCGACTTCGCGGAGGTCGAAGCCGGTGCGGCAGGCTCGGTGCCAACGACGTTGGCTTCGGTCTTGACCGGCTTTGTGGTGGGCACCGTCTTGGTCCCGAGGATCGGTCTGCCGTTGTGCGCCACGATGGTGTGGTGACCATGATGATGCATGACCTTGGCACTGCTCGCGGTCTTCTCAGGATGCGTCCAGGTGAACGGCCCGAATGGCCAAGCCTGCTCATGGGACTTCACCACCTTCACCGTCCTCACACGGCTCTTGCCGTTGTGAGCGATCACGTGAGGCGCGTGGCGGTGCACGACCTCGGCCTTCTTGCTCTTGCTGGAAGTGCCCGCCGCAGGCTTGCTGATGCTGGTGGTCGACGCTCCCGGCGTGGAAGCGGTGGCGGCCGCGGGCGCGGCTGCGCTATTGGCCGGCGCGGCCGGGGTGGAGCTCGCAGCATCAGCGGCCAGCGCCGGGGCCGCGAACATGGTGGTCGCGATCAACGCGATGGCGAGTTTCGCAGTCATGGATGTTTCCTTTGGAAGGGTCCGCGCGATCCAGTGCGGACGGATTTGGATGACCGGCCCAACGCCGATCGTGGAGCGGATTGTGCGGGAAGCGCGCTGAACCGGCTCTGAAATGCCGCGACACGCGCCGTTCATCGCGATGAACGCGCGCTGTCGGCGCTCGTTATCCGTCGTTCAGGTGAGCTTCAGGTCGCCCCCGGAGCGTTCGCGGTTGCTGTCGCCGCCGCCTCGGTCTCTGCCATCAGCCAAGCGTTATACGCTGGATCGACATGCAAGACCGGCAGCACCAGCAGTGCCGGCACCGTATAGGGGTGGCTTGCCTTGACGGCCCCAGAGACGCGCTCGGCAAGCGAGGCGCGCGTCTTGATGATCATCACCACTTCTTCGCCGCGCTCGATGGCGCCTTGCCACCAATAATGCGAGACCATATGCGGCACGATATTGACGCAGGCTGCGAGCCGCGCTTCGACGATCGCGCGCCCTGCCCGCTCCGCCTCGACAATCGAGGGATAGGTCGTATACACGAGTACCGCGCGTTCCATTTCGCCGCGTTCCATTCGGCCTTGCCTCAGTCCCGAGCCGATCGCCCGGCGGGAGATCCATCGTGAAGCGAGTAGCCCCTCTCCGCCAGACGTTCGAGCGCATCGCTTTTGTGGCGAGCCCGATCGCCGAGGCAGAGGAGGCGGAGGCGCGGCTCGCCAAGAGCTACGGCAATGTAGCGCCCGAGGTGGCCGACGTCATCGTCGCGCTCGGCGGCGACGGCTTCATGCTGCAGACCCTGCACCGCTTCATGCGCGCCGGCAAGCCGATCTACGGCATGCATCGCGGCACGGTCGGCTTCCTGATGAACGAATACCACGAGGAGCGCCTGCGCGAGCGGCTGGCGGCCGCGCAGTCGACCGCCATCCACCCGCTGTTGATGCATGCATACGCCAGCGATGGTACCGCCCGCGAATTTCATGCCTTCAACGAGGTGTCGCTGTTCCGTCAGACCTACCAGGCGGCACGTCTGCGCATCCTGGTCGACGGCGAGGAACGTCTGGCCGAGCTCGTCGCCGACGGGGTGCTCTTGGCGACGCCGGCGGGCTCGACCGCCTACAATCTCTCCGCCCAGGGACCGATCATTCCGATCAACGCACAATTGCTGGCGCTGACCCCGATCAGTCCGTTCCGGCCGCGGCGTTGGCACGGCGCCCTGTTGCCGGACGCCGCAGGGGTGCGGGTCGAGATCAAGGAGGCGGCCAAGCGCCCCGTGGCGGCGGTCGCCGACCACGATGAGGTGCGCAACGTGCTCGCGGTCGATATCAAGATGGACCATGGCTTCGCCATGAACCTCTTGTTCGATCCGGGCCACAGCCTCGACGAGCGGATCGTGCGCGAGCAGTTCGGGTTTTGAGTCCCGGAACGTAGGGCGGATCAGCGCGGTAGGGCGGATTAGGCGCGCTCGACAATCTCTCCGCATATGGCGAGGTATGCGCGCCGTAATCCGCCGATGCCGCGTGGGCGCGGCCGGGTTACGCGCCACGCGAGGCCTTTGGGTGGAACCGCCTCGCTGACGCGCAACCCGCCCTACTCTACCCTACCTCGTCTCAATTCGCCGCCAGCGCCTTGGTGATGTCGGCGATCTTGGCGGTGGTGCCGTGGCCGCCGGCAACGATAGTGGGCCTGATGCCGAACTTGCGTATCGCATCACCCACCGCGATGGTCGCGGCCGAGCGCTCGATCTCCCCACGCGGTGAGATCAGGTCGGTGACATAAAGCACGTTCGGCTTGACCACATAGCCGAGGATGAAGCCTTGGACGTGCGGATTGACGATATTGTAGAGGCGAATCTCGTCAGTCTCGTCCTTCAGGGTGACCTCGTCCTTGACCTCGATAATGTTGGCGGCCGCGGGCTTCTTCTGCAGTTCGTCGGGAACGAGCGTGCGCTGGGCCGCCACGTCCTGCTCGAAATAGGCCTTGTCGGGAGCCGGCACGATGATCGACGCGCCCTCCGCCACAAAGGTGCGCATGCCGCCGGTATGGTCCATGTGGTGATGAGTCAGCACCAGGTACTTGATCGGCTTGCCCGGATATTTGGCCTTGGCGGCATCAATGGTCCAGCGCGACTGCAGCTCGCCGTAGGGCGCATCGAAGATCACCAGATAGTCCTTCATGGCGACGATCAGGTTATTGGCGGTGCCGCCTTCCACGTGCTGCACATTGGGGGCGAGCTCGACGAGCTTGAGGCCGCCGCCATTCGGATAGATGACGTTGTCGCTGTCGAGGAAGCGCGTCAGGAACAAGCGGCGCAGCACCCATTGATAGGGCACGTTGCCGGTGGCGGGCGGCGGCGCGACCGCTTTCACGGCGTCCGGCACCGCGAAGGCCTCATCTCCGATCGTCGGGTTGGCGGCGACATCGCGATAGTTGAGCTTGGCCACCTCGACGCCGTTAATCTGATAGGACAATGTCTCGGCGAGCTTGGCGCTGCCCACCGTCTTCCAATCAGCGAGCACCAGATCGTAGTTCGAATCGCCGTGGATATTGTCGTCATCGCGCGTGCGGATGGCGGCCGGCAGATGCGTGTCGCGATCGAACAGGATCGTGAACTTGGTGCCCTTGTCAGTGAACGAGACCGCGGGCAGCGAGACTTTGCCGAGCGGCTGCGGATCGAGCGGAAGCACGTTGCTCGGATCATTCATGGCGTCGAGCAGGAGCTGCGGGGAGGCGCGCTCGAGCTCGCGTAAGAGCGCGGCCACGCGAATGCGCGACATCGGCTGGGCGCCCTTCTCATCCGTCACCACGCCGAAGGACGGGAAAACGGTCTCGGTATATTTGAGCCTGACGGGTTCGGGATATTTCTGGTCGCGGTCCCAATCGGTCTTGGAAATGCCCTTGGCGACGTCCCAGGTGATGGCGAAAGTGGCATCGCCGAGGAAGCGCGGCTCGCCGCCGGCCGCGTAGGATTGGCCCGGCTCCCAGAATTTGGCATCGCCCTTGATGGCGAGTCCCTTCAACGAGCGCAACGCGTCGGCGCCCCCTTCCGCAGCCACGGCCTGCCGGATGAGATCGCCCGGATTGTTCTGCGCGAACGCAAGCGGCGTGAAGCACGTGGTGCAAGCCAATGCTGCGATTGGCAATAGGTATTTCACAGGCGGTTTCATGTCTGGGTTCCTCCACGTTTCATCGGCGAATTCTACGGTCGGTCGCTTGAGGGTTTCAAGGCGCGAGCAGCGAGCGTGTCGAGGAATTCAGCTTGAGAGCTTAAGCAGGCGCGCCGCATTGCCGCCCGTGACTTTCTCCCGCTCGCCTGCCGTCATGCCGATCTTATCCATCATCTCGAGCCCTTGGCGCTTGAGCGGAATGAGCGGCGGAGAGTCCGTGCCGAAGATGAAATGATCGGCGCCCACGCTTCTGAGGCACATCGCGGCGGCAAGCGGCGTGTAGCTCGTCGATTCCAGATACATCATGCGCAGATAATGGCTCGGCGGATGCTTGATCAGCACCGGATCGTAAGGGCCGAGGAAAAAGGCGAAATCGCCGAGCGTGTAGGCATAGTCCATCCGGCCGATGACTTCGCAGATGCCGCCGCCCAAGTGGCTGCCGACCAGCTTGAGCGTCGGGAAGTCCTCGAAAATGCCGCGCACGATCAGGCGCGCCAGCGACAGGCAATTGTCGGCGGGCCGGCTGATGCTCGACGCCAGGCGATAATCGGCGGTGGCGGGCGTCGTCGAATCGCCCGGGTGGACGAACACCGGAATATCGAGGTCGGTCACCAGCTTGAAGAAGGGCTTGGCGGCGTCGGCATCCGGATACTGGCCTTGATGGCTTGCCCCGATAAGCACTGCGCGGCAATCGTCTTCGCGTACGGCGCGCTCGAGCTCCTTCAAACATTCGTCTCCCCCGCCCGGGACGCAGGTCGCCATGGCGACCAGCTTGTCGGGATGCTGATCGCGACACTTGGCGAGATATCGGTTGGAATCCTCGAGGCCCGCAACCGTTTCGGCGACCGTCTTGCAGAAGCGCAGGAAATGCCCGGCATTGCTGATGACGGACTTGTCGAGCCCGGCAAGTGCATGCGCGGCCAGCACGTTCTCCAGCGTCATCGGGCAGCGCCCTTGCCAATAGGGCTTGGCCTGATTGGCCGGACTATGGATGTGGGTGTGCCAATCGATGAGCACGCGGGTTCCTCCCCTAGCCGCCAAGGGCTTATCCCCGCCTTGAGCCGGGACCGTACAAACCCAATCGTGGTAGCCTGGAACGATCCGGGTCAAGCCCGAGAGAGAGAGAGCCGGACTAATGACTCGGCCGCAGCGAGCCGTCCGGCCGAGGCGTTGGAGGCAGGGGTTGCGGGAGGTAGCGGTTGAGCAGGCGCGCCGCCTGCAGCGGCACGTCGATGAGGCCCGGGATCGGATCATCCTTGGCGAAACCAGCGAATACCAGCGGCTTGCACCATGAGCGTAGATAGTCGGCCGCCTTGAGGCGTCCGGCCACGATGCCAAGGACGGCGGCCGGCAAATCGCGCGAAGCGTGCATCCAGGCGACGCGAGCCGTTGCGCGGACCGGCGACACCGCCTCGCCCATGATCAGGCGCCACAGCACATGGCCGAAATCGACGCCGGCAATTGAGCCCAGCGCATTCCAGGTCCAGGCGCGGGCATTGACGTCGAGAATCTTGGGCTGACCGTCGCGCGGATCACGCTTGAACTCGACCTCGACCAGCCCGCTATAGCTGATCGACTTCAGGAAACGGCAGGCCGCCTGCTCGATCTCGGGCGCATCAACCGTCTCTACGAAGGTGCTCGTATAACCGAATTCAAGCGGATATTGCCGGCTGCGCCGCGCCGTGAGCGAGGCGACGGGCGCGCCGGCCCACCAAACCGCGGCGTAAGAGAACTGAGTCGAGCCATCGCCCGGGATCAATTCCTGCAGCACGATGCCGCGCTCTCCGACCAGCGCCGCCGCCTCCTGGTAGCGCGCCTGGAGGGCGGCCCGGTCGTCGACGCGCCAGGCCTTGGCGCGCGTGAAGGCGTTTCTCTGCTCGCGCACGGTCGGCTTGAGCACCACCGGGAAGCGGCAGTCGAGCGCGGCAAGCTCGCGGAGATCGCGCGGATCGTAGCAGCGCGGATAATCGATCCCCAGCTCCGCCGCCCGCTCATAGGTTGCCCGCTTGTCGTGGGTGAAACGCACCGTCTCCCAGGGCGCAACCGCGAGGCGAAAGACGCTTGCGAGCTCCGCATGATGCTGCGAGATGAGGCGCAGCTCCGCATCGCCGGCGGCAATGAGCGCCCAGCCATCAAGACGATGGTCGCGGGCAAGGCCTTTGAGGAAGTCGACAGCGCCCACATGGTCGGGGCCAGGCCAAGCAAAGCTGCGCTCGGTATAACGCGAATAGCTCGCGATCGGATGATCGTCGGTGAGGTAGCAAACCGGAATGCCGTGCCGGCCGAGGCTGCGCGCCAGCGCGAGCGCCCCATGCGCACCGCCGACGATGAGGGCGCCGGCGGCACGAGCCCCCTTCCCTGGGTTCTTGGAAAGCGCTGTCGAGGCAGTCGTAGTGGTCATTCCGCCGGCATCCCGAGTGCTGGATTCGTTCGCGCCCACATCGGCATACCGCCCGAGCGTGAATTTTCTTGATTCCCCCAGGCGGATTGCGCTGCGGCAGGGGCTGCGGTCAGCGTGATGCTTAATCTTTGCTTAACAGCAAGCCCGTAGGCTAGTGCGGCGGTTCTGATGTTCCTACCACCATTGCGGCGAGTCTTTCGTAGGAACGTCAGAACGTCAGAACCAAAGCCGCACTAGAAATCAAATACTTGCCAGTGTCCCTTTGGTTCCGACGTTCGTAAACGCGAGTGCCGCAAACTGATACGAACGTCGGAACCGGGACACTAGGCGCCGCGATGTTGGAAACCTTCGCCCTACGTTGATCACGACATGATTCGGATCGAATTCGACAAGCTTCGCTTCCTCGTGATCGACGACAGCGTGCACATGCGTCGCATCTTGCGGACGCTGCTGCTCGGTTTTGGAGTGCGCGAGGTGCACGAGGCCGAGGACGGCGCGACGGGACTCCAGGCGTTCAACGCCTACACGCCCGACATCGTGATCCTGGACTGGGCCATGCCCCTGTTCGACGGCCTGGAGCTGGCGCAGATGATCCGTCAGCCGGACGGAAACGCGAGCCCCTTCACGCCGATCATCATGCTCACCGCCCATTCCGAGCGCCGGCGCGTGACGGCTGCGCGGGATGCGGGCGTGACCGAGTTCATGGTGAAGCCGATCTCGGCCGCCGCGCTGCACCACCGCATCGTCAACGTGATCGCCAATCCACGACGCTTCATCCGGACAAAAAGCTATTTCGGCCCGGACCGCCGCCGCAACAATTCCTCCGGCTACACCGGACCGGAACGACGGCGCGGCGCGCGCGTCGATTTTGATCGCCTGCATCGCTTCGACGCCTGATCGGGAGCGGCTCGAAATGTCAAAGTCCCGCAAGGATGAGCCCTCGGTCGCCACGTATGCGGACCACGAGGTCATCTCGCCCCCGCATCGCCTCAGCCGGGCCATATCGAAAGGGCCGGCGTCGGGAGATGATGATCCGGTGGCACGGGCCGAGCAGGCGCTCAAGCGCTTGGCCCAGGAGTTCCCGAGCTGGATGGAGCAGGAAGGCGAACGGCTCGACCGCGCGCGCAACAGAGTGAAAACCGAGGGCTTCACGGTGTCGACGCGTGATGCGCTGTTCTTTGCCGCGCACGACATAAAGGGCGGCGCGCGGACGCTTGGTTATCCCGGGCTTGCAGTTCCGGCCGCGAGCCTCTGCCGGCTGATCGAGCACACGCCCGACATGCGGCGAATTCCGATGACGCTGCTCGACCAGCATGTCGATGCGATACGTGCCATCGTTCGCGAGCACAGAAGGCCCGACGCCGAGCAAACAGTGGCGGCCTTGACCGCGCGGCTTACCGAGGTCACCGAGGAATTCCTGGCAAGCGAAAACCGCGACCATCCGGAAGAGCTCGAGGACATCCTCTCGCCACCGGTGGCGCCGGGCGACACGTTGTTCTGAAAGGCTCCCAAAACAACAATGGGTCGCTCCTGCGAAAGCAGGAGCCCATACAGCTGTGTTCTTGCAGATCCGCCGAAGATTATGGGTCCCGACTCGTCGGCCGGGACGACACTGAGTGTGCGTCAAGCCGCGGCGCGGTCCGGCTCGTAAGGCGGGCTGACCGCAGCACCGGAGATGAGATCGTCGCAGAACAGCCGTGCTTCCTCGCGCGCCGCTTCGGCGGCAAAGCGGCGCAGCAGTGTCAAGAGCGGCTCGACGTCGCCGACCGGCTCATCGGCGCAGCGGGTGATCACCCGTTCGACCATCCGCCGCTTGAGGCTCACGGCTCCGCGCGTTGAGCCGACGAGGCCGCCTTCGCGCAGCGCCTCGACCGCCTCGCTGAAGGCCGGATAGGCCGAATCCGGCAGGCCGGCCTTGCGATAAAGCGCGCGGAAAGCGGTGCCGCGAGGGTCGTGCACCAGGGCGCTCACGCGCATCGGCGGCATCTCAGCGAGATCGGCGAGCGCGGCCACGAACAACTCGATATTCCCTGATAACAGCGCCCGCAGAATAAGGCCGGCGTTGAGCTGGCCGCTTTCGCGCAAGTGTCGCACCAGCGGGATGATCTCGCGCCCCGGCGCCGCTGCGGCGAGGATGACGGTCGCCTTCTCGCACGCATCTTTGGCGAGCCGCTGGGCGCGTTCCTCCTCGAGCCAGGCGCGCGCGGTCACGAAACCGGCGAGCGTCTCGGCGAGCTTGGCGACCAATCCTTGCCGGGTCTGCGCCGGCAGATCCTCGCGCGCCAGCATGGCTTCGCGGATGGCCCCGAGGTGGCCGAAGCGCTCGACGATGCGATCGAGCGAGAACGGCGCAATGTCAGCGCCCGCATTCTCGACAAGCACCAGACAGGCTTCGGCCGAGCCGACCTCGGCGATAGCGGCTGAGACTGCAGCCGGAAGATTCCTCCGGCTGGCAATGGCGATTTGCGCTCGCGCGCCCAAGGTCGCCGCCGCATCGACCAAATCGGCGTCGAGCAGCAGCGGCGAATGCGCCAGCACGCAGGCGGCAATCTCCGGCTGATCGGCGAGAAGCGCAACGATGATGTTCGGCGGCGCCCATTCGCTGTCTGCGAGCGCCTGCGCGAGCGCCATGCGCACCAGCGGCGACGGATCGTCCAGCAGCATCAACAACGCGCCTTCGGCGGCGGCGCGGTCGTCCGGCGTAAGATCGGAATAGAGATAAGCGCGGGCAAGCGCGCTCGTTGCATCGGCGCGGTCGGCGGCGGTTGCCGTACGCTGCCATTGCAGGAATTGACGGACGATCATGGCTCGAGGCTACGATTGAAGGGCCTCGATCGAGGCCCGGCATGATCAAGGCTAGAACGCGAGCCTTAATAAACCGTTCACCATGAATTTTAGGATTGATTGATGGAAGCTTAAGAGACCGGAAGCCGAGCAGGCTCAAGAGTTGCCGCCGGCGCGCACAGCGGCCGCGCGCGGATCGCTGAACAGGTCGAAGCCACCGGTGTTGTCATCGGCGGTGGCTCCGCCGATCGCGGCCTGCCGGCTTGCAGCGTCGCTCCAGAGCGCCACGACGGTTGGATCGATGGCGCTGCGCCTGCCGGCATCGCTGAACAGTGAGCTGAAGCGTGGCGCGGATGCTGCGGCGGGCACGGCTGAATCAGCCTGAGCCGCGGCAGGCGATGCCGCCGAAGAGGCCGCCGACGCTGCGGCAAAGACACGCGCGGTGCCCGCAACATCAGTGACCGGCGCCAAAGACTTGGCGATGCTCGGTGGGGAGGTCAGCGCAAGCATGGGCGGCACCACGCCCCCCGCCACGCTTGCTCCGGCGGCATCGCCGGCGACCTTGAAGCGGCGGGAAATCTCCGCATAGACGCCGGATACGCTCCGTGCATTGCCGGCGCGGTCGTAGAAGATCGAATGATTGGCCTGCGCGGCGGCCGGGAAGGCTGCGGCAGCGCTCGCTTGCGGCTCGCTGCCGGTGAGCCTGATCAGCTCGCCGGCACCGCCGGCGCCGAGGAAATGCGCGATATAAAGCTCGTTCTCCGTCGGCGCGCGACCGATGCGGCGGCTCAAGGCCGCCGCATTCTGCTGCGTCAGCACGCCCGCCATTATGGCGTTGGCGGTCGGATCGTTCTTGAGCTGCTGGATCGCTTTGCGCATCTGCGGGTCCGCCACGACATAGCGTCCCGAGGATGTGCGCGTGATTGCATTGGCATAGTTGCCATAGCCGAAGGCGGGACCGGCCTGCTTCAAGGTGCCGAGCCAGGTCTGATCGATGAATTGGAACAGGCCAGCCGCAGAGGAGGATTTCATCGTCAGGGTCGGATTGAGGTCCGACTCGATCTTGGCGGTGGCGAGCAGATAGGAAAAGCTCGTGCCGGTCGTGCTCGCGGCATTGCGGATGGCGCCGGTGACGGCCGGCGCAGCCCGGCCGTAGGCGGTCGTGCTGGCTTCGACAGCCATAGACAAACAGTCCTGGACAAATGCCTTGCGCCCGCGCATCTGCGGGACCGAGGAATTCGCTTAAGTCTGCGCAATTGTGGTAAACGCATCGTTAATCTGGGAAAACTGATGGCGGGAGGCAGCGATGGCCGATAGCCCCAACAACAACCATGCCGACGCCGGCGAGGTCGACCAGATGGCCGCGCGCCACAAGCGCGGCGGCATCTATTTTGAGGACTTCATCGTCGGCCGCCGCTACGAGCACCGCCTCACCCGCACCGTCACGCAGATGGACAATATGCTGTTCTCCAACATGACGCTCAACCCGCAGCCGCTGCACATCGACCGTCATTTCTGCGAACGCGAGACCGAGTGGGGGCAGCCGCTGATGAACTCGCTATTCACCCTCGGCCTCATGATCGGCATATCGGTCAACGATCTGACGGTCGGAACGACCGTAGCCAATCTCGGGATGACCGAGGTCAGGTTTCCACACCCGCTGTTCGAAGGCGATTCCGTGCATTGCTCGACCACAATCGTGAGCAAACGCGAATCAAGATCGCGCCCCGGCACCGGCATCGTCGAGTTCGAGCACAAGGCCTTTAATCAGAACGATGAGCTGGTGGCCGAATGTCGCCGCCAAGCCTTGATGCGGATGCGGGCGCGGTAGATAGGCATTCCCCCGGATGGGAACAAAATGCGGTGTAAATATTTTCGTCTGCGCATGTCCTTTTCGGAAAACCGGGGTCCACCCCCGATCGGGTCGGGGGCAGGTTTCTTCCGGGACATGCGCTAATGCGTTCGCTCCTGTTTGTTCCGGCCGATAGCCCCCGCAAGCTCGCCAAGGCGCTCGGCTCGAACGCCGACGCGATCATCGTCGACCTCGAAGATTCGATCGCGCCCGGCGCCAAGGCGGAGGCGCGCGCGAGCAGTGCCGCCTTCGTGCGCGACGCAGTCGCAGTGCCGGAGCGGCCCTTCGTCTGCGTGCGCGTGAACGGGCTCGCATCCGGTCTTATCGACGCCGACCTCGCCGCGATTGTGGCGGCGCAACCCGACGCCATCATGCTGCCGAAGGCAGAAGGGGCGGCGTCGATCCTGCACGCCGACGCAAAGCTTGCCGCGCAGGAAGCGATGCACGGAATTGCCGACGGCCATACCAAGATCATCGCCATGGCGATCGAGAGCGCGGCCGGGTTCTTTCTCGCCGGCACCATCCGCAGACAAAGCGCGCGGCTGATCGCTCTCTCCTGGGGCGCCGAGGATCTGGCCGCCGAGCTTGGCGCGGAGAGCAACCGCGACAGCGCAGGACGCTATACGTCACCCTACAGCCAGGCGCGCGACCTCTGCCTGATGGCCGCCGCCGCCGCCGAGGTTCTGCCGATCGAGACCATCTACATGGATTATCGCGACAGCGAGGGCCTGCGCCGCGATTGTGCGGAAGCACGCCGCGAGGGCTTTGCCGGGCGCTTGGCGATCCATCCCGCCCAGGTCCCGATCATCAATGAAGCTTTCACGCCGACGGAGAGCGCGCTCACACGCGCGCGGGCGATCATCGCCGCTTTCGCGGCAAGCCCGGGCGCCGGCGTCGTCGGCATCGATGGGGTGATGTACGATCGCCCGCATCTCTTGCGCGCGCAACGTCTCATCGCACGCGCAAAGGGCCTGTCCGGGCCTTGAGCCGCGACCGTCGCACACTCCGGCTTTTGTCTGGAACGATCCCGGGTCGAAGCCCGGGACAAGATCAGTACTGATCCGCCGGCACCCAGGTCGTGTAGGCGGCGGCGACCATCTCGGTGCGGGCAACCGTGCCGTACTGGGGCGGGATGACCTCACGCACCAGATGCGGCGGCTCGATCATGACGGTGCGCGCGACCGTCGCGTACTGCGCCGGAACCTGTACCGCCTGCAAGGCCTCGCGACCGCAGCTGCAGGCCGACTGCCAGGTTTGAGTCGCCGGCGCAACCATCACGGTCTCGTTGATGGTGCCGTAGCGCGCAGGAACGCGATGCATGACCACGCGCGCGGGCGCGACCTCGACCGTCTCATACACCGTGCGGTACTGCGCCGGCACGGTCTCGAGCCGGTAGCAGGGACTGCAAGGATTGACGATCGGCGCGGCGCAGGCCCCGCAGGGAGCGATCACCGGAGGCGCGCAGGAACCGCAGCCGGCCTCGGCGGCGCCGACGAGAAACGGCACAGCACTCACGGCAACAACAAGCGCCGAAACTCTGATCCGCGACATATGATTTTTACCCCACTGGCTTGAAACAAAGCTGCGGCGCGAATGCACCGGCCCGAACCGCGTCGATGCTAGCGGGCAGCGTGAGGGCGAACAACAAAAGAGCAGAATTTACCTTACGAAGCGCTGTCGATGCTTGGTCAACAAACAGTTCTTTTTGCGCAGATTTGTATTGTGGGCAACGCGCCTGCGCGAGAACAGCCGGGCGCTCCGGGCGCATCAGCGCGTTGCGCACGCGCCGCCGAAATCCGTGCGGACAAAATCGCTGCGCGCCTTGCGCCGTCAGCTTTCCGCTGCAGGCGGTTACGCCGACGCTTACGAGCCCTCCGGCTTGGCGCCGTACACTTTATCTGGATCGAAGGCTTTCTCGGCGTCGCGAAATTCAAGTGCGACTCCGGCGTCCCCTTTGAGCGGCACGGCACGATAGAAGCAGGAGCGGCGACCCGTGTGACAGGCGCCCTCGCCATGCTGCTCGACCTTGATCCAAAGCGCATCTTGATCGCAGTCGACCCGCATCTCGACGATGCGTTGCACGTGGCCTGAGGATTCTCCCTTTCGCCACAGGCGCCCGCGCGAACGGCTGAAGTACCAGGCTTCCCCGCTGGCGATGGTCTTGGCAAGCGCCTCGGCATTCATGTGCGCCACCATCAGCACCTCGCCCGAGCTCGCGTCGGTGGCGACGCAGGTCAACAGGCCTTCGGCGTCGAACTTGGGCGCAAAGCTTGTGCCCTCCTCGATCTCCTCGGCCGAGCCGCGTGACGCAAAGGCGGGTTGATCACCCAAAGCTTACCGTTCGCGCACCAGGGCGATGAAGCGCGCCTGCTGGTCGGGATTGTCGCGGAATGAGCCGGAGAACTGCGTGGTAATGGTCGAGGAGCCCGGCTTCTCCACGCCGCGCAATGACATGCACATATGCTCGGCTTCGAGCATGACGGCGACCCCGCGCGGGTTGAGGATTTCCTCGATCGCGGTCGCGATCTGCGAGGTCATGTGCTCTTGGGTCTGCAGCCGCCGCGCATAGACGTCGACGAGCCGCGCGAGCTTTGACAAGCCGACCACCCGCTCGACCGGCTTATAGGCGATGTGCGCCTTGCCGAGGAACGGCATCATGTGGTGCTCACAATGGGAGTTGAAGCCGATGTCACGCACCAGCACGAAATCGTCGTACTTGCCGATTTCCGCGAAGGTGCGGTCAAGCAGCTCGGCCGGGCATTCTCGGTAACCGCGATAGAGCTCCTCGTAGGCGTCGACCACCCGGCGCGGGGTGTCGATGAGGCCTTCGCGCTCGGGACGATCGCCCGCATAGGCGATCAGCGTACGAACCGCTGCCTCCGCCGCCTCGCGCGAAGGGCGTTCCGCCGGCGGCTCGGGTGCCGCCCGCACATGATCTGACAGCGCGTCCGATGGTGTGGCCTTGGGCCAGGGCTTAACGACAGCGTCCATGACGGTCTCTCCGTTCGACCGGTCCCGCTACGAGACCGGGTGTGTCACCGGGGCGGCCGCATCGGCCGGCTGCACCTCGCGGGCCCAGAGCCCAGCGCAACCTCCGGACGCCGCATTCCCAAAATTACATGGCTCCGCACCGGCGGAGCCGGCAGGCCTCCCTCACCTGCTCGCAAGGGCGAACCAGTCCCTATATATTCGTTCAAATGCTGCTGGCAATAATGACCTGAAGCCCATGCTGAACGACGTCTACAACCGCCGAATCCTGGAGCTCGCCGGAAATATCCCCCGCCTGGGGCGGCTCACCGATGCCGAGGCCAGCGCCACCGCGCATTCCAAGCTATGCGGGTCGACGGTGACGGTCGACCTCAAAATGCATGGCGACGAGGTGACGGACTTCGCCCATGACGTCAAGGCCTGCGCGCTCGGCCAGGCCTCGTCCTCCATCATGGCGCGCAACATCATCGGGGCGCGGGCCCAGGAGTTGCGCGATCTGCGCGAGACCGTTCGCCGCATGCTCAAGGAAAACGGCGCCCCACCCGAGGGCAGGTGGAGCGATATCGCGGTGCTGGAGCCGGTGCGCGACTACAAGGCGCGACACGCGTCCACGCTGTTGACCTTCGATGCGGTGGTCGATGCCATCAATCAGATCGAGGCCAAGCGCAGCGCAGTCGCCGCCGAATAGGAAGAGCGGAATGCATGCGACGGGCACGAGCGCTGTATCGAAGCTCCTGACGGCGTGCGCCTTCGGCGCCGCGCTTGTGCGGAACGCGGCTGCGGCTGACTGCGCGGCCGAAGAGGCGACGCTCAGCAGGGACCAAGCCGAGCTGCCCCGCCTCGAGGTGGCTTCGCCGGCGGACCGACCGATCACCTGCATTACGCTCGAGACCATCATTGCGTTCGCGGCCCGTCTCAAGAGCCATGTCGCGCATTGCCCGGCCTCAAGCTACGCCCCATTTGCCTCCGACTGGGAGAAAATTCGGCTCGACTATGCGACCCGCTTCACCCGAAAGCGCTGCAAGCACAGCTTGTGACGTGCCGGCCGCGCAGCAGACGATCCGCCGGCGCCTGATGGATTTGCCGCGCCGCGCCGCGCGCGGTCTGGTCCTCCTCTATCGCCTCACGCTGTCGCCTCTCATCGGCTACGAGTGCCGGCATCTGCCCACATGTTCGGTCTATGCGGACGAGGCGCTCGCCCGTTTCGGGCTATGGGCGGGCGGCTGGATGACGCTGGCACGGCTTTGTCGCTGCAATCCCCTGGGCACGTCCGGCCTTGATCTCGTCCCTGATACTGCCCCGCCCGGCGCGCGCTGGTATCTGCCTTGGCGCTACGCGCGCTGGCACGGCACCAATCCCGGCCTTTGACCTCGTCACGGCGCTGGTATATGCGAGTGGCCCCCGGCGCGGTCGGGATGAGGTAGGATTCCTCTGATATTTCTCGACCTTGCCGAATAACGCTTACCTGCATTCGTAGGCAGCGAGTGAGCAAAGGAGCATGATGATGGTCGCGCTGACCTTTCCCGACGGCGCACGTCGGGACTATCCCAACGGCACCACCGGTCTCGATATCGCCAAAGGCATCTCGCCATCGCTTGCCAAGCGCACGGTCGCGATGGCGCTCGACGGCATCGTCACCGACCTCGCCGATAGAATCGAGAAGGATGCCAGAATCGAATTCCTCACCCGCGAAGACCCGCGCGCGCTCGAGCTGATCCGCCACGACTGCGCCCATGTGCTCGCCGAAGCGGTGCAGACGCTCTGGCCCGGAACGCAGGTCACCATCGGCCCGGTGATCGAGAACGGCTTCTATTACGACTTCTTCCGCAATGAGCCGTTCACTCCGGAGGATTTCGCCGCGATCGAGAAGAAGATGCGGGAGATCATCGCCCGCGACAAGCCGTTCACCAAGCAGGTTCTCTCGCGCGAGGAGGCCAAGCGCCTGTTCCGCGACAAGAACGAGCTGTTCAAGGTGGAGCTCGTCGACGCCATCCCAGCGGGCGATGAGATCAAGATCTACGCCCAGGGCGACTGGTTCGATCTCTGCCGCGGGCCACACATGACCTCGACCGGCAAGATCGGCCAGGCGTTCAAGCTGATGAAGGTCGCCGGCGCCTATTGGCGTGGCGATTCCAACCGCGAGATGCTGTCGCGAATCTACGGCACCGCCTTTGCCAAGCAGGAAGAGCTCGACGCCTATTTGAAGCAGCTCGAGGAGGCGGAAAAGCGCGACCACCGTCGGGTCGGCCGCGAGATGGATTTGTTCCACTTCCAGGAAGAAGCGCCGGGATCGGTGTTCTGGCACCCGAAGGGGTGGACCCTGTTCCAGTCGCTCGAGCAGTACATCCGCCGCCGCCAAGCGGAAGCCGGATATGTCGAGGTCAATTCCCCGCAGCTCATGGATTCACAGCTGTGGGTCGCCTCCGGCCACATGCAAGCCTATGGCGATCTCATGTTCCTGACCGCCAAGCGCGAAGACGATGAACGCGTCTACGCGGTCAAGCCCATGAACTGCCCGGGGCATATCCAGATCTTCAAGAATGGGCTCAAGTCCTACCGCGACCTCCCTCTGAAAATTGCCGAATTCGGCAAAGTGCATCGCTTCGAGCCGTCCGGCGCGTTGCACGGGCTCATGCGCGTGCGCGCCTTCACGCAAGACGACGCGCACGTCTTCATCACGGAAAGCCAGATCGCCGAGGAAGTGCTCAAGATCAACAATCTCATTCTTTCGATCTACGAGGATTTCGGCTTCCCCGACGTGCATATCAAATTTTCCGATCGTCCGGACAAGCGGATCGGCGACGATGCGGTCTGGGATAAGGCGGAGGCCGCCTTGATGCACGCGCTCGAAGCTTCCAAGCGGCCCTGGAGTCTCAACAAAGGCGAAGGCGCCTTTTACGGCCCCAAGCTCGAATATGTGCTGCGCGACGCGATCGGCCGCGACTGGCAGTGCGGCACCATTCAGGTCGACCTCAACCTGCCGGGGCGGCTCGGCGCCTTCTATATCGACGAGCATTCCAACAAGGTCACACCGGTCATGCTGCATCGTGCCATGTTCGGCTCGCTCGAGCGCTTCACCGGCATTCTGATCGAGCACTATGCGGGTCATTTGCCGCTGTGGCTCTCGCCGCTGCAAGCCGTCGTCGCCACGATCACCTCCGACGCCGACGATTATGCACGCTCGGCAATCGATGCGGCGCGCCGCCTGGGGCTCCGGGTCGAGGGCGACCTGCGCAACGAAAAGATCAACTACAAGGTGCGCGAGCATTCGCTCGCCAAGGTGCCGGCGCTTCTTGTGGTCGGGCGCAAGGAGGCCGCCGAGCGCACCGTCTCGGTCCGCCGCTTCGGCAAGGAAGAGCAGCAGGTGATGGGCCTGGATGCAGCGCTCGCGGCGCTTGCCGCGGAGGCGGTGCCGCCCGACGTGCGACGAATCCGGGCCGCGGCATGAAGCTATGCCTCACTCGCCCGGCCGGGATGACCAAGGCTCAGCAGGCCTTGCGGCCCGATCGTGACTTCAAATGCAGCGACTTGCGCGAAGGGCAGCCCGGCCCGGTATAGGGCGTTATCACCGGCGGCGGCTGATAGGGACCGGGCTGCATGAACCGCTCCACCGGGGATTGGGTGAAGCGGTCGCGCTCCCGTCCGGGCATCTCGCTCGAGGGAACCGGAGACGCCGCCAGCGCAATCGGGCTGGCGAACACGAGCAGGAGGCCGGCGACCGCGTACGGCAAGGCCTTCATGTTGGCTACTCCGTGCCGACCGGAAATCGATCGGCGCGAGCCGATCAGCGGGTCAAGACCTCGACTTCGCCGTCGACCCCGGTGATCACCTTGAATTCGCGCTCAAAGCTCCTGTTATCATTGCGGGCGATGACGCGATAGTCACCCTCCGCCAGGATCACCCGCGGGAATGCGCCTATCGATTCCTTGATTACGTCGCCGCTGGGGCTGAGCACCGACCACTGGGTATCGGCAATCGCCTCCCCGCCCTTTTCGTTCACCAGCTTGAGCGTGATGATGGCGGCGCGATGGGTGACGGTAGCGTCGGTGAGCTTGCCGGCCTGCACGCGGATATCGGAGCGCACTACCGAATTGGCATCCCCATAATTGGATACGATGTGATAGATACCCTCGGGCATCAGCACCATATCGCCGGTCATGACCGATTGCGCGATCGGCCGCTTGTCGCTCGGCTCGAACTGGCTGCCCTTGTAGACATCGAAGGAAATCTGCCCCGGCGGGATGCGGGCATCGCCGACGCGCCCCTCGATGCGCAAGCCGCCGGCGGGAATCTCGAACACTTCGCGCGTGGTTTCGCCGGCGCGCAACTGCACGGCGCGGGTCGCGCTTGCGAGCCCGAAGCCGACGTGGATCACGTAGCCCCCCGGCGGCAGGTTCAGGGTCGGGGCGGGCGCCCGGTCCTCCTTGAGGAGCCGAAACGCACCGGTCTGGTCCGGCTTGCTGCCGTAAATGCGCCAGACGAGCCCGCCGGTGATCCCCGGCATGTCGTGGCCGAAGCGTGCGCTGAGCGCCAAGCCAGCCTGCCCGGCCGGTATGCTTGGTGGGAGTGCAGCCGGTGCCGGCGGCAGCGATTGCAACACGGGCCCGCTCGGCGGCGGGACGCGGTCGCGCGCGGTGGGGTTAGGCGGAGCCAGATTGACTGCCGGTGGCGGTGTCGGCACCTCGCCGGGCGGACGTGGGCCGTCGAAAAACTGAGCCGCCGCGGGAGGCGCTGCGGCGAGCAGGCACAAGCCAACCGCAAAGACGATTAGGCTCCCGCGGCCGTAACTCATCCCCGCCCGATGCATGGAGCGCCTTCTTGCCCCAAATCACGGCAAATTCAAGCCACCGTTGTGGAAGCCTCCGGGTCGTGGGAGCGCTGCAGCAATTTGTCACCGGCACGCTGCTTATGCTACGTCCGGCCACCATGCCTGACGCACTACAACTTCTCACCACCCGGCGATCATTCAAACCCATCGAGCTTTCCGGCCCTCCCCCTTCAGCGGCCGAGATCGATACGCTCCTCACCATCGCCTCGCGCGTGCCCGATCACGGCAAGCTTACGCCCTGGCGCTTCATCGTCTTCGAGGGCGAAGCACGGCGCGCCGCCGGCGCCGCGATTGCGGCCGGGTTCCGCGCCAAGTATCCGGATGCCAAGGAAGAGCATGTCGAAGCCGAGCGCGAGCGCCTTGCGCGGGCGCCGCTGGTGGTGGCCGTCGTCAGCCGCGCCGAGCCGCATGTGAAGATTCCCGAATGGGAGCAGGTGCTCTCCGCCGGTGCGGCCGCGATGAACCTCGTCCTCGCCGCTTATGCGCTCGGGTACGGGGCAAGCTGGATCACCGAGTGGTACGCCTATGATCGCAGCGTGCTCGATGCGCTCGGCCTGAAAGCGCACGAGCGCATTGCCGGATTCATCCATATCGGACGGCCGCCCGGTCCACCGGAGGACCGGCCGCGCCCCGCGCTCGCCGAAATCGCGACGCGCTTTCCGGCCTGATCAGCACGAGTCCCGGGGAAGGAATGCCGGTCCACCAAGGTAGCTTGCGCCGGCTTAACCCAACCTGAGAAGCCGCAATGTTCTACGCGACCGCCAAGAACGACCACGGACTGCCCCGCGATCCCTTCAAGGCGATCGTGGCGCCGCGGCCCATCGGCTGGATCACGTCGATAAGCATAAAGGGCGACATCAACTTGGCGCCCTACTCCTTCTTCAACGCCGTCTCCGAAGAGCCCCCGATGGTGATGTTCTCGAGCGGCGGGCACAAGGACACGATCGCGTTCGTCGAGGAGACCGGCGAGTTCGTCTGCAATTTCGCGATTTTCGCGCTGCGCGAGGCGATGTCGAAGACCGGCATGGAGTTTCCGCGCGGAGTCAATGAAATGATCGAGGCGGGGCTCGATCCGGCACCCTCGCGGCTGGTGCGACCTCCGCGCGTAGCCGCCTCCCCGTGCGCGCTGGAATGCAAGCTCCTCCAGATCGTAGATCTGCGCGACCTCGAAGGACATGCCGCACAACGATATGTCGCCTTCGGACAGGTCGTCGGCATTCATATCGACGACCGCTACATCAAGGATGGCCGGCTCGACACCGCCGCGATGCAACCCCTGGCGCGGTGCGGCTACAGCGACTACGCGGTCGTGCGCGAGGTGTTCCCGATGACCCGGCCGCGGCTGCCGCGTCAGCGCCACGCTGCGGAATAACGAGTAAGCATATGCGCCCTGCTGACCGTCAAGCGCTCTGAATATAGTCGCGCAAGGCTGCGCTCTCGTGCTCGATCTCCGACAAGCGCTGCTTGACCACATCACCAATCGACACGATGCCGACGAGCCGGTCCTGCTCGATCACCGGCACGTGGCGGAACTTACCGACGGTCATGCGCTCCATGATGCCCGCAACGGTCTCAGCTTCGCTGCAGGTCACGACCTTGCGGGTCATCACTTGCGACAAAGGCGTGGCGAGTGCGCTGGCGCCGAGCTCGGCCAATGTCCGCACGATGTCACGCTCCGACAAGATGCCGATGACGCGTTGATCAGCGCCCAGCACGACCAGAGCGCCGATCCGGTGCTTAGCCAGCACCGCGACGGCGGCTTCGAGCGTGGCATTAGGCTCGATAGTGACGACGTGATTGCCCTTTAATGACAGGATGGACTTGACGTTCATGTTTGTCTCCCTAAACCGAAACCGACCCCGGTGCGCCACTGCACAAGCAGTGCCGGGCTTGGTCGCGTGGCCGCGTCTTCAATTGTCAGTTTTTAAAATCGTTCTGAATCTGCGACGCTTGATGCGCTGCGGGCCGCAGGCCGGCTTGGCGCGTGACGCGGCACAGTGATGATCCAACCAAATTACGGCGGGCGCAAGCTTGGAAAGTGCAGGAAGGCGCTGGAGTATTTTTAGACAAATCGCCACGGAACCGCGCCAACGAGCAGCATTGCGATGCAGCAAACAACCTGGAGGACGACTCTGAAGAGCCTGCCCTTGCCAAGGGGGATCATGCTCCGGGAACAAGTGGGATCATGCTCCGGGAACGATGCATGACCAGCGAGCCAGCCGGAGAAAAGCCACTCCGCGCTAATTTTCCGTCCTTGGCGGATCTTCCACAGCGCCGGCTTGGGCGTCCCCAACAACAGGCTCGGTGACGACGGGATCAAAGGCCGTGAAGGCGACGAGCCCGCCGATGAAGCCGCCCATATGGGCTTGCCAAGCGACCGCCTCAGTGATCCCCGGCATCGCGAAGACCGGTAGGGCCAACAGCGCGTTCATGCCGAACCAAACGCCCACGAACAGGAGCGTGCGCCGGTCACGCAGCATGGCGCCGAGCGGTTTCGCCGGCACGTGATACGTCTCCGCTTCGCTTAGGCGCAGAAAGCCGAGCGGACCCCCGGGCTGGAACACAAAGCGCAGTGCCGCCGCCATCATGCCGAGGTCCGCGGCGGATGCCCCAATCATCGGAACATTCTGGCCGAGATGTGTGAGCAGATGCCCAAACGCGCCGGTCGCCGCCGTGAAGACGAAAAAGGCAAGGAACCGCCAGGTCCCGAACCGCCGCGCCACCGGCGTTCCGAATGCAACGAGCCAAATCAGGTTGAAGCCCAAGTGAATGAAATTGGCGTGCAGGAATGCGTAGGTCACGAAAGTCCACACGGCGGCCGGCAATCCTCCCGGCAATGGCCCAAGGGCTTGCATTGCGGAATTGGAATACCGAAGCGGATCGAAGGCGAACCATTCAAGCACTGTCTCGACCGCATCGTTCGACAGAGCGAACTCCATGACGAGCTGGATCGCGGACAGGAACACCACCATCCCGAGCACGACCGGCGGAATGTTGAAGACTGGTTCGCGGCTTCGTTCCGGGAGGTACAAACGGCGACTCAAACAGTTGGGCGGACCAAGTGCACATAGGCCGTCGCCCTCACCCCCGCAAGCCGCTGCACGGTTTACGAAAAAAAGGGAGGGCTTGCGCCCTCCCTTTGTCACGTTCCCTCCGCCGAAGTGTGGACCGAGATTGAACCTAGAGGAAGGCGCGCGAGCCGCCTACTCCATTCGCCCTTTAACGCTAACACGGCCGCGGCAAACGCCGATCCGCCGGTAGTCACACAACCGGCATGCGCCCTGCTCAGCCAAGCGCGAGCGCACGAAATTCCCCTTCTGCCGTCCCAAAGAGGGTCAGCACGGAAGCGGACGTGCACCGCGACGGCACGGAGGCGACATGAAACATCCTTCAACGCGAGAGCTGTTCGATTATTGGAACAATCGGCGCGGCGCGCGTGCGGCACCGGAGCGCAGCGAGATCGAGCCGAGCGCCATTCGTCGTGTGCTCGCCGACACATTCATCTTCCGCTTCGATCCGGGCGCGGGCCATCCGTTCCGGATCGCGGGAACGCGCGTATGCGCCCTGTTCGGCCGCGAGCTCAACGGCATCCCGTTCACCGACATCTGGGCGGCCGAATGGCGGAGCACGCTCTGCGATATCGTAACGACTGTCGCATCCGAGACAATTGGCGTGGTTGGCGGCGCGTCGGCAGCGAGTAGCGACGGCACCGCACGCGAGCTCGAATTCCTGGTGCTGCCGCTGACGCAGCGGGGCAGCGCTGCACCACGAATTCTCGGCGCACTGACTCCTGTCGGCGCTCGCGGCTGGCTCGGCACCGAGAGCCTGGGCCCGCTCACCTTGGGGGTGACGCGCTATCTGGGCCCGGAGACCGGCCCCTGTTCGCTGCCGCACCGCCGGCCTCTCACACCCGGCCATGCGCGCTTCCGCCATGGGCTCATCGTCTATGACGGCGGGCATGCGTGAGGGCCTGCCCGGCCTCGATGCGATGCAATCCGGGAATAAAAGTCGGCGCCGCCGGGATTTCGCGCGCCGGAGTTAGCCTATCCTTAACAGAGCGTGCATAGCCTGCGCGGCATCCGAGCCATTCTGGGTGGCAGGCGCAGGGCGGCATGTCGTTACCTCAGGCCAAGCATATGATCTTGCCGCTGAGCCAGGAACGCCGGCGCTTTCAACGCGTGCGCGTGGACCTGCTCGGCCGCTACATGTTGGCCGACCGGCGCGAGTTTCCCTGCCAGGTCGTGAACATGTCGCCCGGCGGCATGGCTCTGATCGCACCGGTCGCCGGCAAGGTGAGCGAGCGCGTCATTGCTTATGTGGACCATGTCGGGCGGGTCGAAGGCGTCGTGGCGCGGCACTTAGACAATGGCTTCGCCATGACCATCGCGGCGACCCCGCGCAAGCGCGACAAGCTCGCCGCCCAGCTCACCTGGCTCGCCAACCGCGGCATTCTGGGGCTGCCCGAGGACCGCCGCCACGGCCGCATCACCCCGCGCAACCCCATGGCGCGACTGATCCTGCCCAATGGGGTCAATCTCTCTTGCCGGGTCATCGACATTTCCCAGTCCGGCGCGGCGATCAGGAGCGACCAGCGGCCGGAGATCGGCGCGCTCATCACGCTGGGCAAGACGCCGAGCCGGGTCGTCCGCCACATCGAGGAAGGCTTCGCGGTCGAATTCATTCGCCTGCAGCATCCGGACTTTCTCGAAGAGAATATTACCGGCGGGTAACCAGCCCGGCCGCGCCGACCGCCGCAGCCGGCGCCACTCAGGCCTCTCGGCCCCCGCATCTTGCGTTGCCCGGCGCGTCACGCGCGCCTCCGCCACAGTTAATGCTGGTGCGATGTGGAGACGCAAACGCCCGGAACGTCATCACTTCAGCCGTTAATACGGACAATTTTACGCAAATTCGAGCTTCTCGCATTTTAGGCAAATGCGATTCAAACAATCGGATCATTCGACGCAAGATTTACTCGCCTTCTATTCAAAACGCGCGTGCGCGCTTAGCCGCCGAACAAAAGCTTTGTGCGAAACGTGGCTCCCCAACAGGGAAGGGGCTACGGGATGCAAGTCAATTGCACACAGGTTGTCGCGTCGGCGTTCGCGCTGGCGACCCTGTTCGTGGTCGGGGCAACACCGACGGCAAGCGTGGCGAACGATCGCGAATTGTACATCGCGGTCGGAGGGCAGACGCGGCCGCCGATCGGCTGGACGGAGTTCTGCATCGAATACGCGCCCGAGTGCGAGACCAGGCCGCTCGAGGCACGCGACGTGGTGCTGACCCCCAATGCCTGGCGCGATCTCGCGCAGGTCAACAAGTGGGTCAATGAATCGGTCTGGCCGGTCACCGACATGGACCATTGGGGTGTCATCGACCGCTGGAACTATCCGGACGACGGCTACGGCGACTGCGAGGACTATGTGCTGCTCAAGCGCAAGCTGTTGATGCGGGCGGGCTGGCCGCGCCAGGCGCTCTTGATCACGGTGGTGCGCGACCGCAACGGCGACGGGCATGCGGTGCTCACCGTCAGGTCCGATAAAGGCGAGTTCATCCTCGACAACCAGACCCAGCAAATCCTGCTCTGGTCCGAGACCGGCTACCAGTTCGTGAAACGGCAATCGCAGAGCGATCCCAATGTCTGGGTCGCACTGGGCGATACCCGCCCGACGATCGCCACAGCGACGACGCGCCGATAGGCGCGGCGTCAACGACAGGCTACGCGTCCCCGGTCACGTCCCCCCTCCCCGTCCCCCGACCGGGTTCGCGGGCGGCTGGCTCTCCCCCGGAGCCAGCCGCCACTTTCTTAAAGCGCAGAAAAGCCCATGTTTCGCGGGCTTTTCTGCGCTTCTGCGAACGGGTCGCACACGGATTGAAACCGTGAACGGAACGGGAAACGCCACGCATGACCGGTGTGATATCCGTGTGATCCGTTCCCCGCCTGTTCCGGGCCGCGGCAAGCGGCTACAATCGGCGTCGTGCCCCGCCCCCGCTACACCGGCCCACCGATGACGCTCGGCAACATGCGCGAGAATGGCGTGCGCTCGCTTGCGGTCTCCTGCCCGCAATGCCGCCGCCAGGCGGTCGTCAACGTCGATCGTTATGATGACAGGATCGCGGTGCCGACTTTCGGCCCGCGCATGGTCTGCACCGGCTGCGGCGCGATCGGCGCCGACGTACGCCCGAACTGGGTAGAGCGCCCGCAGCGGGAGAGCATCACCGGCGAGCAGTGGCGGAGACGCGCCGGCGACGCCTAACCGACGGCGCCGGCGGCCGCTTGGGGATCCTGCGCACCAGGCGCGCCAGGATCGCGCGCAGTTGCTCGACCGTGCGCTCACGCATCGGCCGGACCCTTGAAGCGCAAGGTACCTGGCGCCTGCGGATTTTTAATCTTGAGCCAGTGCCTCGCCCGGCCGGACCGATATCCGCGGGTGCGATCCTTGCTGACGATGCCCTCGAGGCCCATCCGGCATGCATGCGTAAAGACGGTCGCACCATCACCCGCGAGGTGCTCGTTGTATCGGATCGCCACTGGCACGCGGCTCAGAAGCTTGGCCAGGCGCGCCTTGCGCTCCTCCAATGGCCGCGGCCGCAGGTCGTCGCCGGCGAGCTCGAGCAGATCGAAGGCGTAGAGGATGGCGGCAGCATCATGCTGGCGACCATGCAGGCGAGCGAAGTCGCTGACGCCATCGTCGCCGCAGACCACCGCCTCGCCGTCGATCGTTACGTCGGCGCCGATCGCCAAGGCGGCCGCGACGATCTGCGGATAACGGTCGGCCCAATCATAGCCGCGGCGCGTGAACAGGCGCACACGGCCGGAGCGCACACAGGCAACCAGCCTGTAGCCGTCGTGCTTGATTTCGTGAATCCACTGCGGCCCGGCCGGAGGCCGCCTCGCCGAGGTCGGGATGCAGGGCGGAATGAAGCCATGCGGGCGCCGCATGGGCGCCGGGGTACGCCAGAACATGCCCGGGAATTTATGTCAGCCGTTGGAAATAAAAAGGGCCGCGCAGCGGGACGCCACGCGGCCGAGTTTATGAGGAAAGAGACCAAGGAGGGTCTCCAGGCACCTTCGAATGAAGGCGCCTCGCATCCTTTGTCGTATGAATCAAAAGCCACCGGCCGGGGAGACCGATGGCTCGCTAGACGCAGCCGACGACTTTGGGTCGAAGACTGTAGGGCGGCAATGCCGATTAGCTTTACATGGCCGTCACTCCTGCCGGGGCTTTGGTGAGCTACACCCTATGCTGAATCAAAAAGGCCGCCCGGGCGCTCCGGACGGCCAAAAATAATTCACTTCCGCTTTTCCGGTTCTGCCCTCGCTTTCCGATTAGGGGATAGGGAGGACCGAACAATGACCAATGACGATGACCTTGAATGGGAGCTCTGGCTCGAGCTCACCGACGATCAGCAGCAGGCGATCCTCGATCGAGAGATGGCCGCTTATCAGCGGAAGCTGGACGCGATGACAGTGCCGCAGCAGATCGCCCATCATCGCCGGCGGGACCTCGAGGGCATCCTGGAGAACCGGCGACGCCTACGCGATCCCAAGCTTTGCCGGATCGAGGTGATCGATCAGATATTTCGCGATCACATCCGAAGCGCACAGCTGCGCCTGCTCAAGCTTCGCGCCTGGCGCTCGACCGGCATCTATCCAGGGAGCGCCTGATCACCACCGCTCCTGAAACAGCACCATTTCGCTCGGCAGGAGCTCATCCCACCTGCTGTATGTCTTGAGCGTTGACGGATCGAGCACCCGGCGCCCGTCCCAATAGATCATGTGGTGACCGTCCGGAAAGTTGAGGCTCGGCACGGTCATCAGCGCGCGGCGGCCCCACGCCATCGACCGATAGAACTCGGCTGAAATCCAGAAGCCGCGATGCGTACATGAGATGTCGCCGACCGGGTGACCCTTCTCGAAGTCGTGGCGATAGCCGAGGCGCTTCAGCGCCTCCTGATCTTGACGCATACCTTTATCAGGCTCGAAGGCGTCGCCCACGATCTCGAGCACAAGTTCATATGCCTTGCCCGATACCATTGCCATGCAGCAAATGGCGCAGTCGTGCAGCGTGCGCTGGCGGACCAACAAGGTCATAGGTCGCGAAACTCCCTTGGCAGATCAGGCATCGCGATGGTCCTGCCGGCCATCGCGTGCGTGCAGTCGCCGCAATAGGCGACCCGGCCGGCGGCGACGATGTAGTGGCAGCAATAGCGTTTCGGCTTGTCCGTCGATGCGAACACCGTCTTCGCTTCGCCTGTTTCCGTCAGCCATCGACCGGTCCAGTTCCCGCTCGCGTCTTTTTCGATTTGCGCACCTTCGTGCTTGAAGCTCGGCGAGAACGTCGGCGCGTTCACGTCGCCATTGAAGGTCCAGCCATCCGGCAGCGGATGCATTTCGTTGCAGGCCGGGCACCACCACATGAAGGCGCCTTCGGCGCGACGAAGCTTGGCACTGACTTGGCCCATCAACACCCGCGCTCTCGCGATTCCAAAAATGCATAGCGGCCATTCTGCCGCTGGTCAGTATTTTGTTACAGAACCATTGACGGGATGGTCAGTGTTTTGTTACAACGCTTTCGACAGTTCAGAGCGGCGGGAGGAAGGAACAGCGCGGGGCGGTAAATCGGGGTTCACCCCGTCCGGAAATCGAACCCGAACGGTCATTCGGGGGAAAGCCGGGGACCCGACCGCGAGACCACCTTCCTCCCGCTGCCGCAAACAGGGGAACGCCATGATCAAGACCTTCAAACACAAAGGCCTTCGGGAGGCTTTCGAGCGCGGGACCTCGCGCCACGTGGATCCCAAGCAGATCAAGCGCGTGGTCGTCATTCTTGACGTCATCAACCGCGCCAGGACGACCCAGGACATCGACCAGCCCGGCTATCGGCTGCACACGCTCGCGCCAAGCCGGCCGAACACATGGACGATCCGCCTACAAGGCCCGTTCCGGATCACATTTGCCTTCACAAACGGAGATGCCTACGATGTCGACCTTGAGCAATATCACTGATTCAGCGGACATCCTGCCCATGGCCAAGTCGCAACCCGCGCCTGAGCGGAAGCGGGCTCCATCGCATCCGGGCGAGGTGATCGCCGATATCCTGGAGGACATCGGGGTTTCGGCGCGATCGGCCGCCGCCGCCATGGGCGTGTCGCATAATGCGCTCGCCAATGTCATCCGCGGCGACACCGGCGTCAGCGCCGAGATGGCGGTTCGCCTCGGCGCCTATATGGCGAATGGTCCGCGGTTGTGGCTCGATCTTCAGTCGGATTTCGATCTCTGGCACGCCGAGGCGAAGCTCAAGAACGAAGTTGCCAAGATCAAGCCGGCACCGCGCGAACCTAAGGTGGCTTAGTCATGATCTCATCCGAGATGATCAATCACCCGCTCGGCCCGGAATTCCAGGTTACGGCGGCGGCAGACATCAATCCGGATGCAAAAGGCTGGATTATCACCCATCGCAAAAGCGGACGTTTTATTGAAACGGGTATCGGCATGACGATACAAGGCGCCGCCGGACGCCTGCTGACGGAGCTTGCGCGCGAAGAGATACCGGTCAACAGGTAAAGCGCCGTTGCAGGCAGAGCGCTGTTGTTTGGAATGGTCCCGGGTCAAGCCCGGGACACGGCTACTTCAGAAATTCAGCGCTGTGGTCGGTCCAATATTGCAGCGCCTCGTAGTCATCCTTCCCACATGGGACAATATTCGCGTTTGGAGCCTCTTTCTCGAAATCCGACCAGCAGGCGTATGGAACATGAAACACGAACATGTTGCCGCCAATTACTCCGCCGCACACTCTGGGGATGGCCGTCGAGTTTGGGACGACAGCGCATATCTCTCCGGCATCGACCGGGCGGCCCGAGTGCGACACTTGCTGTCCGCTCGCCGGAATGGCGATAAGGACGATCAAACAGGAGATAGCGTACTTCATTGTTACCGTCCTACCTGATGATGCGCTGGAGCGGTGATCAGCAAATGGACACCTTTCATGCTGGCCTCCGCAACGCAATCGCACCGCCAATCGAGCGAGGCCGCTCGCGCAGTGCGTGACCATCGTTCCCACTCCGGATGATCCAGCGGCCATCTTTTGCCCGGCCGATGATCATCCCGACGTGATGTGGCCAGACGACGATCACGCCCGGCGCCGGGCCCGCAGCCGCAGATCCCCAGTGCGCCCAGTTGCGCGCGAGATTGTAGGATGGGCCAGGATCCCGGCCGACCAGGTGACGCATTTCCCAGCCGCACCAGGCGGATGGCCGTGGGCCATAGCTGGCTTGCGCCGGCGCGATGGCGAGCGCGAGCGCGAGCAGCGCGACGATGCGCTTCATGAGAATCCCCCCAACTATTGTCCTTATTGCGGCTGCTTCGCCTTCGGCGCCGGCCGGCGCCGCATCCGGCGGCGCAGCGTATCGACGTCTTCCTTGAGTGCGACGACATGGCGCTCGAGCTCGCCGATCTTCCGCTCGAGCGGATCGCGCAGGGCCCTGATAACTTTCTGCAGGTTCTCCTCGAGGTCGCGCCGCATATCAGCGAGATCGCGGTCGATCTCCTCGCGCTCCTTGCGATGGTTTAGATCGCGCTCCAAGGCATCGAGGCGGCGTTCCCGCTCATCACCGCCGCCTGTCTTCTCGGGCGACGTCCGCGTGAACAGCCAGATCGTGATGTGGGCGATCGCGGCGCCGACCACAACAAGCCCGGCAAGGCCCGGCGGGAAATTCGGGACTTCATTTTCCATGTAAGTCGTGCTTCGCCCGCTGAACCGAACGCAGTTCACCGCCAGCAAGCGCAATCAGAAGTCCGGATAATACGGACGGCTGCCCGAGCTGCAGCCACAAGGCAATCACCATCAGCACCCAGATGATCAGGCTCAGGCTCGCCATCAGCGCGCGGATCGGCGGCCCATGGCGCGCCAGGCTGCCATTGAGCATCAGCGTCACGATCCGCACTAGGCCGATACAGAAATAGACCGCCATCATCTCGCTCAGCGGCAGCACGTGCAGCAGCGGCCGCAAATTGCCTTCCGCAAGCGTGTGCGGCCAGATCATCAGGACGAGCGAGGTATTGAGCAAGCCGACGGCGGAAACCCATTCGAACAGACGATTGGAGGAGAAGCGACCTGCAGGATCGTTCGCCATCGGCACGCGTGCTCCAATTTGTTTGGAAAAATCCGGGGCGGCAGCGTTGCCGCGCCGCCCCGGGTCCGCCCCCATCAAATCACCACTTCAGCGCAAGACCGGCCTTGTAGACCGTCGACAGCGATCCGCAGGCCTGCCCAGGGATCGTACCGGGACCGACGCAGAGGCCCTTTTGCGGAAACTGAGTCATGGCAAAGACATCGACCACGGATCCCGAAGAGAGCTGGCCGAGCGCGCCGACAGACAGACCCGGCGAGACGCGCCAATCGCGATTGGAGCCGACCCCGAGAACGTCGATCGTGATGTCGTCCTCGCTGATCGAGGCCGCGAGGTAGGGCTTGACGTTCGTCGCCGTTTGGCCGCCCGGCAACGTCGGGAACGGCGGCACCGTAATGCCGAGGTTGGGGAAAAGCGCCATGATCTCGGAGAGCGGCGCGCCGACCATCACCCTTTGGGTGAAGGAGGCGGGCCCCGAGATCGAGAAGCCCGGCGTCGAGCCGTTGACATTGTTCCAGCCGAACCAGCCCTCGACGGCCGTGAACATGGCACTGTTGGGCACGTTCCAGGCAAACCCAACGATGCCGCCGACGCCGATCTGATTGGTCACCAGGCTGTTGGAGTTCACGCCGGGGGCGGAGATGTTGGCATTGCCGCCGCCGCCCATCGTGCCGAGACCAAAGTAGAAACCGCTTGTGGCCGGATATGACGTTGAAATCAGCGGCGCTTTGAAAGGACCAGCGAGATTGGCCGCACAGGCCGGAATAGCCGCGAGCGAGATAGCCGCGGCAAGCAAGAGCTTTCGCATATTCAACTCCGATTTGATGAAAGCCCGCGATATCGCCCGCGGGATCAGCGCTTCGTGACGACTTGTTGATTTAAGCCGGGAAACAGTAGGAGGTGATTTTCCCTTCGGCGCGCAGCCGGGCGACCTTGCGGTCCCAGGACTCTTTTTTTCTGGCCCTGGTCACCCCTTCGGTTCGCCGCGCTCCTCTTTGATTGGCGATCTGATAGACGCGGTCCCGCGGCACGCCGAACTCGCGGCCGAGCGCAGTCGCAGTCTCGCCATTCGCATAGCGCCGCGCGATGGTGCGGCGGCTCGCCTCGGAGAGTTTCCGGTACCGCTTCACGGCCATCGCTTATTTTGCAGTCGTCGCGGCCACGTGCGCATCGAGCTGCGCCAGCGCGGATTGCGGGGCGATCTGATTGGCGCGGGCCTTGGCGGCCGCGTCGAGCACCTTGGCGCGCAGAATCTCCAGCGACGCGATCGCCATCACGCGCCCGTAGTCATTCCAGGCCGACCACATGCCGGCCGCGGCGACCATGCCGCCCCCGACCAACATTTCGGCGTCGCTGTCGTTGATCCAGCCGTGCGCGACGGCAGCGCCGGCCGCGGCCTTGAGCGCGGTGCGCGCAACCGTGCCGAGCAGAGTTTTGGTATCCATTGGATAGCTCCGTTTTTTGCGAAAAATGAAATCCCGCGGTTGGGACCGGCCGCTAAGCGTCCAACACCGGCACGCATGCACTCAGGATCAAGAGCAGATCGCGCGGCGTGATCTTGGCGACGCTGCTGGCGAGCCTGGTCGCAAACCAGCCGCACGCCTCGAGCGCAGCCGCCTGGAGCTCGCTGCAAAACCATGAATCAGGCGAGCGCCAGTCGCGGCCGGCGACCAGGGCGGCAATGGCCTCGATGTCGTAAGGCTTGCCGATCTGCGCCTGGAGAAAGCGGTTGAAGCTTTCGCTCTGAGCTGCATTGCAAGGCAGCCTGATGAATTGCTCGCGCGTGAATGAGCTCTTGTCGTAATCGGGCGAGCGCGCCTGCACACCGCCGTCGAAGTGAGCACCAAGGTAGGTGCCGTCGGGCATGACAGCCTCGACGTGCGTCGCCCAATAGCCGTATTCGCCGACACGGATGCCGGCAGAGACGACGTCCGCGCCAGTGACGAAGCGCAGCGTGATCTTGGGATCACCCATCAACGGATCTCCGGGGCGGGTGCGCCAATTGGCGCATTCTCAGAACGGAAGCGCGTTGTCCGCAGCGGTCGCCTCGGCAGCGACCTTTGCCCATTGACGGCTCAGCCTGATGCGGTTCGCCATCTGCTGCTTCGGGGTCAGCCAGCGAAGATTGGACCGCTGGTTGTTGAGGCTGTCGCCATCCCGGTGGTCGCCAGTGTGCCGTGGCGTCGGCGGCTCGAGCCCCATGCGCTCACGCAAGATCACGCGATGCATGAGGATGGTGACATTGGCATCGCCAACCCGGATCGACCGGCGTGCGTAGATCAGATCGCCGCCGCGATGCGAGACCGCGAACGTCCAGAGCCACTGCATCAGAAAATCGTAATCGATGTCGGACACGGCAACTTCGAATTGCCGCGACCGTCCGATCGTGATGATCCGCATTCAGTGCAAAATCTGCTCGATAACCGCCCAGGTCTTATTGCCGGCAACGCCATCTGCCTCGATGTCGTACGCCTCTTGGAAATGGCGGACGGCCGCGCGCGTCTTGTCGCCCTCGACGCCGTCGACAGCGAGCGGCGGATCGAGCTGCAGGATCTGGTTGAGATCGGTCTGCAGCGCCCGCACCGAGCGGTCGGTTGTGCGTCGGACCGGCTCCGGCCGGGGCGGTGCAAGCGGCGCCAGGCCGAGGCCTTTGCGGAAGAGATCAGCCTCATGGCCGCGCCGGCGCCAGAGATCGCTTCCTTCCAGCCAGAGCCGGCGCATCGACAGGAATTCGTCTGGGATGAGATCGAAGCGCCCAGCCAGCATATGCGCCTTGATGGACCGCATTTCGGCATAGCGAGGCCCTGGTTCGTCGAACGAGCAGCCCCGGTTATAGGCGAGGCTCACCAGCGCGCCGTAGCTGTCGCCTGTCAGCTTGGCCGTAGGCAGCGCCGCATCGAGCCGCGCTTCCCACTTGGGCATCTCGCGCGTCGAGAATTCGGCGAGTGCCTGGTCCCAGGTGACGGTGACGCTGGTGCCATGCTGGGCGACGAATTGGTGTGCCGCCTCGCCCTTGAGGCCGCACGCCAACAGTACATGCGGGAGCATGTCATCGCTCAGGATCCCGCGGCAGTCGGCGGTCGCCTCATCGCGCGTGACATAGCCGCAGTCGTAGCCGATCATGATGGTCGGGCCGGAGGCGCCCTGCGGCCATTCGAAGTGCGCGCAGTGGCGCAGATAATAAATCTTTCCGTCGACCTCCTCGGAGACGATCAAATTGAAGGCGTCCTGCGAGGATCTCACGGAGATACCTCCGGCAGCGCCGCGCGCACCATCTTGCCGAGACCGACGCGGTCGAGCTCCTCCCAGACCTTGTTGAGCCAGGAGCGAACGTAGCCGCGCAGGATGCGCGATTGCCGATCATCGACCGTGAAGGCGGAGAATGAGCCGCCGAGCTTCTGGATCATCTCGCAGGCCTGCGCCGGGATATGCGGCACGCTCACCGTCATTCCGGACATCTGGGCGAAGATCGTGGCGAAGCGGTTGTCGCTGTCCCAATCGAAGAACCCAGTTTCGTTGATGTAGTTCTTGACGATGAAATGTTTGGTGCCTCCGCCGACCAGGCGCGCGGCCTGGTCGATCTCGTTGAACGAGGCGATCGAGGGGCCGAGCACATGCAGGAGCGCCAGGTTGATCTTGCCGCCGCGGATGTCGGTCAACAGCTGCGCCTCATCGAGCGCGCGCAGCGTGGGCGACAAGAGCCCGGCGCGGATGTCAAGGACGGTGACACCCTCGAGCGCGTCGAAGACCTTCATCTGGTCGCCGACCCTCTCGATGTCGATGACGGTTGCGCTGGGGCTAAAGCGCTTGAGATCGCCGGCCGGCCATTCGGAATCGAACAGCTTGGCGACAGCGCCGCGCGCGATCAGATAATCATCGAGCGCGCGCGCGACCGTAGTCTTGCCGACGCCGCCCTTGTCGGCGCCGACCATGATGATGAGCGGGGTCATGTTTCGGCCTTTGATTTGCGCCGGAGCTGGCCGGCCATAGCGCGCCGCGCGATGCGGCTCGTCGAGGAAGGTCAAGCTTCAGCCGACTGCGCGCAGGAGCGCGTTATCGTTGGCAGGGATCAACAATGCGGTCGGAGTGACGGTGATGCACCCCTGCTTGCCGCCCCCGGACGTCTGCGCGTTACCGGATGAGTTCGCGACGCCGCCGCTTCCGCCGCCATACTGACCGCCGTTGCCGGACTGCGAGGTGCCGGTGTTACCGTTGCCGCCGCCGCCGCCGCCGGAGCCACAGCCCCACTCTGTGCCCGTGTTGCCGGGATTGTTGGGGCCGGTACCGCCCGTTCCGCCCGTGCCGTTGTCGCCAGTGCCGCCCGTGCTCGAGACGTTGGCGCTGCAGGTCTGATTCGGACCGTTACCGCCGTTTCCGTTCGGGCCCGCCGCGCCGCCGGCCCCGCTCCCGCACGCAAGCGTCGTGCCGGTGGTCCCGGTCAGGTTGCCGCCCGCGCCGCCCGTCGCCGTGGTCGAGTTTCCCTTGCCGGCCCCGCCCGCGCCGCCGCTGCAATTGCCGCCGATGACCCCGATGCCGCCACCTGATCCGCCGGCACCGCCGACGCTCGCCGCCGCGTAGCTCGCTGCGTTGAAATACGTTGCGCCCCCTGGGTTCCCGGCACTCTGCGTCGAGATACCGGTGCCACCTAGGCCGATCGTATAGCTGACACCGGCGCCAGGAGAGATGCCGAGCCCGGTGTACTTCCCGTAACCGCCTCCGCCGCCGCCGCAGCCGACCTGGGAAGAGCCCGTCGCGTTCTGGGTACCGTTTCCGCCGCTACCCCCACCGCCGAGCGTCTCGATCGTGAAGATCGTGCACCCGTATATGTTGGTGAACGTGTTTGTGCCCGTCGCCGTCAGGACGATCGGCGTATGTTTGCACGCCGGCATGATCGGCAACGGGCCGACCATCAGCGGCCCGATCTGCGCCAGCGCGTATCGCTGCGAGATGACGCGCCCGAGAATGTTGTCCCGCGCCGGGGCCGATGCGAGCGAAGCGTGAGCCGCAATAGCCAGCGCGATCGCGCACAGCCCGGTGAACAATTTCGACCAGCGTGTCATGCCCCGCCTCACTGATGAGCGTAGACCGAGTACCCGGCGACGCCATTGACGCGCCAAATCGAGATCGTGAACTTGTGGCCATTTGTGGTGTCGAGAGAAGCGCCGGTATTCGACCCGACTGTGAAGCCGGAGAAGCCGATCGCGCCGGCGCTGGCGGCATTGATCACCAACAGAAGACAGGACCCGTCGTTGGCTGGTGCTGCGATCGTGAATGCGCCATTGTTGGTAACGTACTGAAGCGGCCGCGCGCCGCAATCGATCGTCAGCGTTCCGCTCGATTGCGTGCCGAGATTGTCAGCATTAACGTTGGCGCCCCCCGTGACCGTTTGATCTGCGGCCGTGAGGATGGCATCCGGCGCCATCTTCAGAATAAATTGCGTGCCGTCCCACTCGACCTCAGTCGCCTCTCCGCTCTGGATTTCTCCACCCACTAATGCGGTAAGGGCAGAGTTGGCCAACTTTTTGATAGCTTGAGCGCCGAGCCCGTTAACGTTGAGCGTCGCCGCGCCCGTATTGCTAAAGTTGGGAATGAATCGCAGCGGCACGCCGGGGAGATTCGAGGTCCAATTGTCGATGCTGATCGCGTAAGCGTTAGGCGACCCCGTCGACGCCACGTCCCACGTTTGTTGCTCTGGAAATGTCATGACGATTGCACATCCCATGTTGACGATCCGCCATAGACGAAGCTCGCGGATTGTTGTTGCTTGTCCATGATGAAATTCGTGTTGCCGGCGATGTTGTGCGTGGCCGGCGGAACGATGGTCACCTTCGCGGTGTCGAAGTTCTTGGCGACGTCGGAGATGCGGTAGGTCTTTCCGACGACGAGCGATCCGCTTGCTGCCAGGTTGACCGTCATCGCGGTGACGGCGGCGGTCCGGTTGAGCAGGATGTTCGCATCCGTCACGCAGTCGAGATTGAGCGTTGCGCTCGAGGTGACGATCCGGGTCGGCGGCAGGAAATTCCCGCCGAGAGCCTGGATTGCAGCGAGCAGCTGCGCGAGATTGCCGTTGCTCGGCGCCAGGCCGGCCGCCTGGATGACGGCGATAATTTCCCGCTGCGTGTACTCGATCGCTGCCGCCGGGATGATCGAGCCGGCCGTTCCTGTTGCCGGATTCCCGTTTACGTAGCTCGCGTTCGGATCGGCATTGCCGTAAGGCTGATTGTATTGCATGCGGCTTCCTTGTCCCGCGATTGATCCGGGACGGTTGCGGGCGATAGAGCTGCAGAATTGTTACGGCGTGCCGGCCATGGCGCCTTGCGGGCCCGGCGCGTAATCGAAGATCGGTTGCGTGTGTGCCGGCGCCCAGCGGCTGATGCGGCACTGTAGATCGGTCGCCTGCGCGATGGTCAGCGAAGGGTCGACCCCGCATTGCCCTGAGCCGCAGCGAATCCAGGAGAGCCGCGTCAGCCCGATGTTGACGTTCCAGTAGTAGCGGATGGTCGCGGGGCCGAGCTCCCAGCGATAGGTTCCGGCCGGGTTGCGGGTATCGCCGCATTGCGAGAGCCCGCACATATAGGGCGAGTGTTCGCTGATCGTGATCGCGTAGCCCATCTCCGCCGCGGTCGCGATGAAGAATGCAATTGATTGACCGCCTTGCGTGGTGAGCTTGGCGACCAGCGCTGCTTGGCGCGCCTGGATCGTGCTGGGCTCCGCCATGCACGGATCCGGCAGCCCGAAATTCCTCTCCCAGTCAGGCAGCAGGTTGACGGTCGACCGCGGATCGCTCTCGACGGTCAGCAGCAGCGCAGCGGCGGCATCGACATCGCCCCAGATCGCCCCGATGCCGGCGCACCACTTCTGCAGATAGCTGGAGGGATCGCGCGGCCAGGCCGGACCGTCGGGAAGAAGGTCGCGGTACGCCTGGGCATAGTCGGAGCCCGAATGCGGCACCCACTTGTCGGGCATTTTCGCTCTCTTGTCCCGGCCTTGAGCCGGGACCGTTTCAGACTGGAATGGTCCCGGCTCGCGCTATTGCGCGTCCGGGACAGGGATCAGGCCCACGTGATCACGCCCAGCGTCGCCATGTGCCCGTTATCAGGCTGCACGAAGTCCGACATCGTCAGGTCGAACGACGCCACGCCTTGCGTATAGCGGATTGCGGCGGACACCCATTCGCTGAAAATCGTCTGCCCGGGTATTGCGACCTCGAACAGCATCGCGCTCACGGACGTCGCTATGGCGGCCTTGACGGCCGTGAGCGTGGTGTTCGCGGCAACCGCCAGGTTCGCGACCGTGAAGTTCATCGGGTTGGCGACCGGCGCCACGACGAAGAGATCCTGCACCGTGACCGGCCTGACCGTATTGAGATAGGCCGTCACGGCCGCAATGTCCGCGGCTTGCGGGAAGCCATTGAATGCCGCCTCGAGCTCGTCGCACATGAAGCGAACCGTCACGGTGCCGATGCCCATCTCCTGCGGATAGCACCAGGCGCGCGTGACGCCGGCGACGCTCTCGGTCCAGGTCACATAGTCGGCCTGGTCGCCGCCCATAGGCGGCTCCTGGATGCGCTGCAGGAGGCGCGCGAGCAGCTGCGGATCCGTCTCCGCATCGGTGCCTCCGGTCAGCGTGACGACCGTCGCGCCGGCATCGACGCCCGGAATGGCGATCGCAAGCGTCAGCGTTTCGCCGGCATCGAGATTGCCTGCTGCGCCTGCGATCGTCGCCCTTATCGTGCAAGCGGTCGCACCTGAAATCACGATGGCTTCGGTCGTTTCATAGCCAATCGCCGGGGAGCCATAGCCGACGAGCTGCGAGCCGACCGGAACCGGTGTCGTGGCAAGGCCCGTGAATGTCACCGAGCCGCTGGCGTAGGTCGCGGCCTTGCGGCCTTTGCTGCCGTCCGCATTGGTGAGGAAGATCGTCGCCCAGCGATCGAGGAACTCCGATTCCGCGGTGTCGGGCAGCAGCTGTTTCGCCAGCCAATCCAGATATCGCAGATTGAGATATGCGAGACCCGCGTTGCCATCCGCCAGCACGCGCGAATTTGAATTCGGCGGCAGCGGCGCGCCGATCTGCGCGGTCACATAGTCGCGGTTTTGCTGACGGACCTGCGTCAGCGTCTGCGTGTTCCAGGGCATCGGAGACCTAGTTCAGGATCGCCGCGAAAGCGTGCCCGGTCGTCGCGCCCATCACGGTGATGGAGTCCTGCAGGACCACATCGCCGGATTTGCAGTTGAAGGTGCCGCCGGCGTTAAGAGTGAACGGCTGCGTCATGCTGCCAAACTTCACATTGAGAATTTCGGTTGCCGTGGCGGGATTATGGATCATGCAGCCCTTGCGGGTCATCGAAGCGGCGGCAAGCGTCTGATAGCTCCCGCCTGTTGCGATGGTCCCGCTTGCGTCCGTCGAGGTGACGCCCTGCGCCGAGGTCATCGCCGTATTGGTGACCTTCACGGATCCGGCAAATCGCGTGAAGGCCATGGTCACGACAGCGCTTCCTGAGCCGAATGCAGTCGCCCGTAGCCGGACATTGGTCGCGCCGGCGACCTCGCATTCCAGCATTCCGTTTGCCGTGATGGAGCTCACCAGGTTAACGATCGCGGGGGCGCCGTTGACGTGGCAGCCCATCGCCCCATAGGTCGTCCCGCCGTCGATCGACTGCTCGAGCGCGAGCGTCGCGCCGGACCATGTTCCGGACACCTGTATGCGCGCGGTCGAGGTTCCGTTCACCGCTTGAGTAACGGACGAATTCGCTGACGGCGTGCCGGTGACGATGTTGGAGCCGCCCTGCCCTGTCGTCGTGACAGAAGCGGAATCGACCGCCGAGATGTTGCCGGTCGATGGACGCACGTCCGGATCGCTCGGCCCCACGATAGGCAGCGAGGCGCTCTTGGTCTGCTGCCCCGCCGAGAGCGTCGCGTTGTTGAGCTCGAGATTGAAGAACTGCGGATTGGCTTGATTGAACGGATTTCCGCTCGCATCCGATGGCGAGACTTGCTGCTCCTGATTGCCTCCGATATTGAGGCTCAGGAACGAAATCGGGTTGCGGTTGCCGTCGAGCGCGGCCCAGTTCGCCAGCGCCGGGATGCCAGCGCCGAGAACAAGGCAGATCGATGGGACGATGAGGCTGCGCAGCTTCATCCGAGCGCTCCATACATGGAATTGTCAGGATCGGAGTAGTCGAGCGCCGGCGGTACCGGCGGGAACGCAAGCACAACAGGAGAAGCAGAGAGCTCGCTCCAGAGCATCTGATACTGGAGCGAGATTTCAGGCAGCGGTCCGCGGTAGAGCGTCACTTGCACATCGACACGCGAAGCATTGACCTGCATCAGCGATACGGAAAACTGCGAGATGATCTTGTTGTCGACGAACGGCTGCAGGCACTCGTTGACGTAGGCTTGTGCTTTGGCGAGGGTCGAACCTGCGGCAGCGGTTGAATCCGTGATCTTGTCGCGGCTCATCAACCAGAGGCGGACGCCGATCGGCCAGCCGCCCCACAGATCCGCCGCGCTGTCGTCACCCCACCAGCCGCGGCGATCGCTCGACCCGGGGATCGGCAGATTGTCCGAAGCATCGGCCAGGCGATCGGTGCCGAGGGCGATCGTAACAGCTGTTACCAACGCCTGGGTTTCGTCGAGGCCATTCTGCGATGGAACAAGGGCCGTCGTGCTCTTGATCCAATCGAGCGTGACGGCCTCTTGCCCGCCGAGCTGGCCGACCTGGACGATGCGAATGTCAGGCATTTTTACTTCATTTTCCGCTTGACGGCTTTGAATAACGGTCTGCTAGGCTCCGCGCCTTTTTCGAACCAGGAGCTATTAATGATCGAATTGTTGAAGCAGAAGCTTTCTATGCAGTGGCTACTTTTCGCACTCTTCCGACGCGGGAAGGGACCCGATCCCAAGGAAGTCGCGCAATTGACAATGCGTGAACGGCTTGACCGCCTTTATAAGAGCCTCGGCTGGGGCGAGGATCGCAAGTAACACACGGTTCTCTGAGCTTGCGCCAATTGGCGCAGGCTCAGGTCCCTGGAGTGGGCGCCGCGGTCGAACCGGCGCCGGCCGCTACGCCGCCATGCATGTGCGTCTGGACGCCAACTTGGCTACCGGTGCCCTTACCGGCGATCACATCGCCGCTGGTCTCGAAGTTTCCGGCATAGATGCCGCCGCCAATGGCCGTGATCGCACCGCTGATCTGTACGCCGCCATTGACGATCAGGTTTCCGGTTACGGTGACGCCTGTCGACGACACCTCGAGCGAAACAGATCCAACTTGCACCGTGACCGGCAGATCACTTCCGCCGCCGAGGATCTTGATGCCGGCGCGGCTGATGTAGATCTGCTGCCCTTGGTCGTCGTAAAGCGAACTCTCGCCAGGCTGCAGGTTCTTGACTCGATAGCGGCGATCATCGGCCCGAATGATGATCGGATGCGAGCGGTTGCCGTTGACGAAGACCGCGACGATCTCCGCCGTCCCGTTCGAATCCGCAGGCTTCGGAACGCTGGTGAAGCCGTAATCCTGGAAGCGTTCGGCGCCGGCGAGGACCTCGTCATGCAGCAGGCGCACATCCGCCGTCTGCATCTTGAGCGCATCGTTGACGCGGGTAAGAGTGCCGCGCGCGATGGCGAGAAAGGAACGACCAGCAGTCGTAACGGCAGACAACCGCATTTTTCAGGGTCGCCCTTGAGAGGACATTCTGATACTGAGCTCACCATGACTGACTTGTTCGATAGCCCAATGCAGATGCTTGGCTGGGCGCAGCGCCGCATCGATGACCTGGAAAAGGAAATCGATCGCTTTTCGAATGCGCGCCCGTGGACCTTCGTTCGAGAGAGAGATGACGATGGCGTCATAGATGCATTAAAGGTGAAATTCTCCAGCCGCCTTTCGAATGACATTCCCCACATCATCTTCGATGCGGTCAACCATCTACGGTCGGCATTGGATCAAACTGCGCACGCCATCGCTGTTCGTCACACCGGCAAGGCCCGACCGAAGCATGCGAAGTTTCCTTTCGGCCAGACCGAGCAGGAGATGGTCAATGACGCCAACGGTCGATGCAAGGATCTACCGACAGAGGTCACCTCGATTTTCAGATCTTTCAAGCCCTACAAGTCAGGGAATGTCGTCCTTTGGGCACTAAACGAGCTTGCAAATACACCAAAGCACAAGACCATCTATCCAGTAAGCCTCAGTGGGCTTTCTACACTCATCCGCCCTAATGGGCTTAAGATCGAGATGAGGCCCAACGAGAGATTTGAATTATTTCCTCCGCGATGGGATGCGGACAAATACGAGCTGATACTCGGCTACGTCCCCTCGCGCATCTCGTTCCCGGAAGACTTGGAAGTCACATTTACCGTAGCGCTCGACGAGGTCGACGAGGTTATTCGAGGACCGAACCCCGCCGCCGTCCTCAGGCGCATGGCTGAAGAGGTCAAAGCCGTGCTAGATGCCGCCGAGCAAACATGTCGATGCATCGGCCTGATGAAATAGACGCCAGCTAGCTATCCGGCTGATCCGGCCGCGCGGGCGCCGACGGCGTATCCTGCCCATAGGAAGGCTCACCCTGCAGGACATTTGCCGAAATCGGCGTTGTCGAGAAAGCCAGCGCATTCTCGGTGCAGAGGTCGATGGTCGTTCGGGATCCTGCGTTCGACTGCGAATAGATCACCTCTCGCGAGGCCAGAACGCGGTCGAGATCGAGCATCGGGCTCTTGACCGTGTAGCGCTTACCCACATCCCAGAGCGTTCCGGGCGCCGATTGCCAGCCTTGCATGACGCATCGGCAATCGACGATGTCGGTCGCGTTGTAGGCCATCTCGTGGTTCGCCCGGGCAGCCGCGTCCTGCGGACTGCCCGGCTCTTCCATGACGATGATCGAGCGCCGGCCGGCGCGCACATTCGGATTGGTGACGGTCGCAGAGACATCGCGTGCTGCGTCGCCATTGGTGTGATCATCACCGGGCCGCTGCCCGACGATATTCACGATGTTGAATGACCGCGAGCCGTCGATGCTCGCGCGCGCCGACACGATATTCTTCCCCTCGACTAGCTCGCCGGCGAGCGCCTGGGTCGGATCATACGGCTCGGCGATCAGGTTTCCGTTGCCATCGTCCGTGATGTGCAGGCCGCGCAGCCGCGCCAGGCGCTCGATCGCCCGAAAGACCGTCTCCCCGTACGCGACCGAGAACTGCGGGAACGGCGTCGCCAGATTTGGCGACGATCCCCTGACCACCAGGTTGACGCCGGCGCTTTGCGCCAAGGCTGAGGCGATCGCCTGGAACGTATAGCCCTTGTATTGACCGCCGTTGATCACCGCCGATGAATCGACGGCATCCGCCGTGAGGCTCCGGCCAGCCACCATGAGCCCATGCCGATCGGCATCGAAGGATCCCTGGCGCACAAACACATAACCGGTGAACGCCAGGATCCCGGCAAGCGTGATCGTGCACTGATCGCCAGGTTTGATGCGCCAGGCCTGGAAGTTGGCGTCGCCGTCGAGCGGCTCCGCCGCAGTGAACTCGAAATCCGAACATGCCCCACCATAGAGGCGACGAAGCGTGACCGAGGTCCAGCCCGAATAGGCCCGGCCGTTGACGGAAAGGACGGCGGTTTCGGAGGGGGACGGCATCGCGGATACGGAGTCTTGCAACCGCAGGCGGCGAGGGTGCAGAATAAAATCTTAACTTTTCGGGGGGAGCTTCGAACGCTGTGCGATCGATGTCCTATTTAGCGCTGCCTTACATCCGGCGCGAGTTGCCCGGATGGGGCGCCATTTTCCGCCACTGTGTCGGTGACTACCGTTGTGACGAACAATGGTACGGAAGAAAGAGAACTGTTGTCGATAAGATCACCGGCTATGAGCTCGATCTGAACCTCGGATCGTGGTCGGACCGGATGACCTATTTCCTTGGCCGCTGGTATGACCTCGGTGCACAGCTGGTCATCAGGGAGCACATCCGTCCCGGCGATGTCGTTGTGGATGTCGGCGCCAATCGCGGCATGTTCGCCTTAAATGCTGCGCATCAGGTTGGGCCGGGTGGCCGTGTCATCTGCTTCGAACCAAATCCAGCCTGCGCTTCGATGTTCCGACACGCCGTCGCGCGAAATTGCATTTCGCAGATCGAAATTCATCAGAACGGTCTTTCCGATAGCGAGGAGAACCGCGATCTGTTCTTGCCTCCGGGCGGTGACGTGCTGGGCACTTTCGCGGCCTATCGAGAGGAAGGGGAGCGGGCAGTTCCATGTCGCCTGCTTGTCGGCGACAAGGCCCTGTCAGGAATTGCCCCCAACTTCATCAAGATCGACGTCGAGGGCTTCGAGGAGCATGTGATCCGCGGGCTCCAGTCGACAATTAGAGAGCACCATCCGACGATCTACATGGAGTGTGTAGAGCGTCACCTCCTTCGGGCCGGATCATCGATTGCCGCGATGATGGCGCTAATGGAGAGCCTCGGCTATTCCGGAAAGCGGGTGGCGTATAGCGGGAGGCATCCGACGCATTGCGAATACCTGCCGATCGATGGACGCAATTGCGATACGCTTTGGCTCTATGCGGCCTGATATAGGCCTACGGGCGCGTTGTCGTTCGCGGCCGGATCAAGATCGCGCTCGAGCAAGTATGACCCCGGGCCAATGCAGGGCCTAGAGCCCATGAACGGACCATTCGGCGTGCCGATGTATATTGGGCCGCAAATGTAAGGATCGCCGGAGATATCCGTGACGTTCTGCATCCATTTCGGCCCGTTCGGCAGAGCTGGAAGCCAATCAGTCATGAGCTGGAATGTCCCGCCGGCGGTCATGGATTGCGGAGTCGAGACGGTCTGCTCGGTATCGATCGTGTAGTTCCCGCCGCCGAGCGAGGCGATCACCCGCGGCGTGCCAGTGAGTCCGGCGGCGATGACGTGGTCGCCGACCGCTATGGCGCCGCTGAGCCCCGAAGTCGACATGACACTGGTGCCCTGGCCGGTGTTGGGCGCGACTGTCGCGGTGAACGTCCCGTCGAAATCATTGCAACTCGCCGATGGTCCGCTTTTCCCGTGATTAGGATCATCGACCGATCGCCAGATCCCAAACTGCGAATTGTTGATATTGCCCTGCGGATTGTACCAGCCGGCGATGATGATCGATGGATAGCGCCCAGGCGCGGCCGGGGCGCCGACGCCGATCGCCAGCGTGCCGAACCAATTCGGAACCTTGTGCATGATGACACTTGCGCCGGTCGGCGGCGTCGCCGGCGTATTGTTGTCGCCGTTGCATGCCCGCCAGAGCTGCCCCTGCGAGGTCGATTGGAACGGAACGAAATTGCCAGGAATCCACCAAAGATGACCTGACTCACCTTTCGGCTGCTTCAAGACAGAATTCGTCGCCGCATTCTGCAACCATGATCCCGACGTTCCGCAGCATTGTTGATAGTTGACCACGGTGAGAGGGCCGCACCCCACGCTCTTGAGCAGGCCGGCGTTGAAATTGACATAGAAAAAGGTGTTCGGCTTGACCGTATCCGGGATGACGATCTGATCGCCGTCGTAATCGGCATTGATCCATCCCTGGTAGCTGAAGAGCATCGGCGCCCCAGTGAGTATCTGGCGGCCGGCCGGCACTCCTGTGTTCTCGCCGGACGAGCTCGTCTGCAGCGTGATTTGCGAGCTGCCCGTATTAACGGAACCGATGACCGCATACATCATGCGGCCATCGTCCATCTGGATGTTGATGTTTTGGCTCGGGAGAAGGCCAGAAGTGCTCGCCACGCCGAACGTGGCGGTTCCTGCGCCGTACGGACCGCCGGTGATCGTCGTCTGCACCTGCGGGCCGCCCGGCTGCCCGATGGCGCCGGGCAGCGCCACATCACTCCAACCGGCGACGGACGTGCCCCTGTCGATCGAGCAGCGCGGTGTGCCGTTGTCGCCGGGCATGACCACGAGATAGCTTCCGGAGGCCGCATAGGTGCCGCCCGGCGCGGCATAAGTCCGGGCCGTGCCTCCGCCCGCGTAGGGAATTCCGCTATAGGTCGAGTTCAGCAGCGTCGTGCAATTCGAGCTGATGTTGTTGGCCGTACCGACGAGATGACGCCCGTTCGCTTCGGTCGGCCCCTGCACGCCCGAGATGTCCACGAAGAAGTTCTTGTTCGCGCCCCACCCGCCGCCGCGCGAGTCCATCACGCAGATCATGATGTGACCGCTGCCGTCGTTTCCCACCGTGGTGATGTTGCGCGAATTGCTCCAATGGTCGGTCGGCGGCGTCGGATCATAGAACAGATATTGCGCGCCGGTGACGCCGGAGAGTTGCAGGCTCGCAGTAAACGTGACGCCGGCGAGATCGAACGTGGTCGGACTAGTCACGATGACTGGGTGGCAGGAGGAGCTATTTTGGCCACCCGATTGGCTCAATGCATTGCCGCCGACGATCCTGACGGACGCGATCGAGCACATGATCGTGCCCTGCCCGTTGTTCCACGTCGTCAGCTGGGCCGTCGAGTCGACCGTGATCTGCACCAGCCCGTTGTTCGGCCCGATGCTGGTGTCCTGCCCCACGTTCGCGGCCAGGATGGTCCTGTTCCAGCGGTTGAAGGGCTTGAAATTCGCGAATGTGGCGAAACCGTCGCTCGAATAGCCCGAGAAGTCCGAGCCCCCGGCGAGATTCGGCGAGGTCTTTGCGGCCAGGAAATTCGTGTATGGATCAAGGCCGAATCCGCTCGAATAAGCCAAACTGAATATCTGACTCAGCGGCGCGCAATTCCCCGGCGGAAAATTGACGATGCTGTAAGCGCAAGCCGAGACGTCCTGCATGCCCGCCGTGGCGCCGAGCGGATTCTGCACCACGATGCCTCCGCTCGCGACCGGATGCAGAATCCCACGCGATAGCGAAGTATAGGTGAAATTCCCGCTCTTGATCGCGTTGAATGTCGTGGTCCAGCCACCCTGACCGCCATCCTGAAAGAGATTGCCTTCGTTGATCGGATCAAACTCGATGTTATACCCTTGGAACGCCAGCCAGATCAGCCAGGGCGCGTCACCGCCAGCGTTCGGCGTGGTGTATGACGCCGGCCCGCTCCAAGCTCCCGTCGTCAAGCCACCCGTGGTCGACCAGTAGAGCGACCCGGCGTTGTTCATCGCCACCATGTTGTTCTGGTTCTTGGGATCGATGGCGACCCATTTGATGCTCGCGTTGTTGATGACGATCGACCAAGTACCGTGGCAGGAGCCCGCTCCGGGCGTGAAGGTCCACAACAGCCCGGTGCCATTGGTGCCGTTCGTTCCGCCGTCGACCACAAACAGCGTCCCGCCGGTGAGCGAGACCACCATGTGTTGGACCCAGGGCGGGCCGCCGCAGGCCTCAAAGAAAGTCGTGCCGCCGTCGTTGGTGCCGTAGATCGTCCCGACCTGAATGCTCGCAGAACTGAAGGTGCCGGGGTTAGTCGTCTTGTTGACGATGATCGTGGTGCCGCCGGTGCCAGCCTGCGTCTGATAGAGGCCGTTGTAGGCGGAAGGGCTCGCGCTCGTGACCTCGACGTAATCGCCGACCTTGATGCGCGATGACGCCGAAGTCGTGAACGTGATCTGCTGCGTGCCGCTGTTCCACGAAGCAGAGCTTACGCCCACCTGTTGAGCCGAAGCGGCATACCAGGTGTTCGTGACACCCGCGCCGTTGGTCCCAGAGCCAGGATCGTAAGCCAGGACGTAGGAGTCCGGCGATACGTTGGTGAACGGGATCGAACTCGGCGGAACCTGCTGAAAAGAGTTTCCCTTGTCCTGCGTGCGCCAGATGCCGAACGTCTGCGTGGCGACGATCACGCCATTGACACTGTTCGGGTCGCACTCGACGTAATTGCCGTTTACCCGATAGGTCCCGTTGCCGTTGTCTATCGGGAAGTTGATGTAGCCGCCGCTCGAATATGTCCCCGGGCTCGTGGCCTTGTTGACTACGACAGTGGTCCCAGACGTGCCTGGCTGGGTAACCAGGCCGCTGCTGGTGGAATTGAAACCGCTGGGGCTGACACCGGCGATAACGACAGTCTCGCCGGGGTAGTAGTTTCCGCCCGTGACCGTAAACGTAATCTGCTGCGTGCCGCTGTTCCAGACAGCGCCGGTGATCGTCTCGGGCGGATCGAAACCACCGCCGCCGAGCTCGTTGGTGTTCTGCCAGAGGAGTGTGGCGTCGGGATTCGCGGGATTGAATGGACTCGCCGGGTTCGTCCTGAAGACGAATCCCTGGCCATACATGAAGGCCGTGCCCTGATCCTGCGGCGATCCGCAGGCGCCTATCGCGACCAAGCCTGAGCCTTGGAACGTCTGGGTCGGCCCCGTTGTCGGCGACACGCCGAAGCAGGAGCCCGGCGTGACAAAGTTCGGGACGTCGCACTTGGCGCTCGCCAGCGCTACATTCGAGAATATCTGGTGCCACGAATTGTCGTTGGTCCCGAACACATATGCGCCGGAGCCATCGGGCGAGACGAAGTGCACCCCCGTGTTGAGCGCCCAATGCTGATGCGCGTTGAGCCCTCCGCCCCAAAGCCCGGCCGCCTGGAACGGCACCGTCCCGACGTTGCCGTGCGAGGCCGAAAGAGCTTGGCCGCCGAGGGCCTGAACCCAGACGGTGACCGCAATAAATACGAACGCGATTCTCCGGATCATAGATCAATCACCAAAGACGCGATTTCCGGCGCCGCCGGGCGCGTTGAAGGTGACGTTTGTGTTGCCACCGAGATTGAGCGAATTGTTCGCCGTCAACGACCCTGCGCCCGTCACGGTGATGTTGCCGACAGCGGCCCAATTCATCGTGTCGGCGCTACCCAGAGACAGCGTGGCGACCGCCGGAGTGGCCGCGTTTGTTTGCAGGAGCAGAGCGGCGCCCGAGGTCCCGCTCCAGGTGAACGGATTGGTGATCGTGGTAGTGAGGCCGGAGGAGAACTGCAACCAGCTCGCATTTGTGAGCGTCAGCGTGCCGATGGTTGGGCCGCCCGAGATGACTACCGCCTCATGGGCGCTCCAATTGCTGTTGATCACGAGCGTCCCATACGACGCCGTGGTCATCGTCAAATTCAGCGACCCACTCGGGTTCGCCCCGGGCACGATTGCCAAGGTCGCCGAGGATCCGGTGATGGTCGAGCCGGTGATGTTCCAGATGATGCCGGTGGACCCCGTGAGCGTCCACGTCCCGGCTCCCATATTGATCGCGCCACCGCTGCCGGTGACAGACGGCGCCGTGACGCTAAAGCCGAGGGAATCGTCAAGCGTTCCATTGGAAACGGTCGGCGCCGATTGGTAGGTGAAGTTGTCCTGCTGCTGGAAGTCCCCACCCGCCCCGTTGTAGGTGACCGTTGGCAACAATTTTCCGGCGCTGGTGATCAGCGTCGTGCCGGAGGTCGACGTGAACGAAATAGTACGCACGGCCGCCGGCGCATAGGTCATCCCGGGCACCAGCTTGAACAGGTTGCCCGTGATGCCGAGCGTAAAGCCGGCATTGTGGGTGAGCGTGCCGGTGTAGGGGCTTCCACTGCCGCCTGTGCCGCTCGCGTCCAGAGATCCGATCGTCAGGGCCGCCGCAATTGTCAGGTTACCAGCGGCGCTGTCGAGAATAACGGCATCGCCGCTCGCGGGCAGACAAGTACACGAGCCGCCGCCTGAATTTTGCGACCATACGGTGTTGACGTTGCTGCTACCACCGCCCGGCGTGACGAAGCACGTCCCAGTGCCGGTCCCGCAGCCGGTTGCCTCCGCGGGCGCCGCGCCAAAAACCTGCATTGCGACCAGCGCGGCCGCGAGCAGGCATCTCAACGCCTTGTCGAAAAAGCTCATCGCGGATCTCTTATTTGTAGCTGATATCGGCAATTATAGTGGAGGCAGGTACCGAGCTCGCATCGTTGTCGGCGATCGCCGCGGTGATGCAGAAGCCCAACCCATTCAGGAACTGCTTGCCAATTGGAAATATCTGATTGTTCGCGCTGTTCGCGGGCGGGATCAGCACGGTCTTAAACACCAATGCCGAGTCGGTCGACGGCACTGGCGTCGACGCCTTGTCGTAGAACCGCAGGAAATAAGCGGTCGAGGCGTTGATATTCCCGGTCTGCGTATCCTCGAGCTTGCCCGCTGTCTGCTTCAAGTTCGTACAGTTGTTCGTATTGGCGGCGATCAGATGATAATTCGTTGATGGGGTCTCGCTGGTGAGCACGCGAACCGGACCAGGTGTGCGAGTAAAGGTCGCCTGCACGGTCGCAGTGCCTGTCCATGCCGCTGTCGCGCGCATGCGCACATTCGTCGCTCCCGCAGCAAGACAATTCAGGACGGCGTTGGCCGTGACCGTGTTGGCAACGAACGTCGTGCCGTCCACGTGGCAAGGCATGACAACCCAGGTCGTGCCACCATCGACCGATTGATCCGCCTCAAGCGTGCCGGTCCAAGTGCCCGTGATCTGCACCTTGACCGTCGAAAGACCGTTCACAGCCTGCGAGTAGGTGGAGTTAGCTGTGGGGGCTCCGGTAATGATCGATGCGCCATATTGGCCGGCGGTAGATGTGGAGGCCACATCTTGCGCCGTGATCGTCCCGCTCGCGGGTCGAATGTCTTGCGCCTCCACGATGGGCAACGAGGATCCAGCGGCGGCCTGGCCCAACGAGATGTTAGCGCCGCCGACGCGATTCAGGCCCGTGTTCGTGTATCGACCGCCATTGAGATCGCAAGTGGCCGGATTCGTCTGCCCAGTGGTATAGCTGTTCGTGTTGTAGTTCGTTGCATTGAGGCACGGCTCCGCAGCCGTGAGGCTTGCATTCATTGTGGCGAGCAGATTAGCGAGGTTTGAACCCGAGACTGCATCGACCTCGAAAGCTCGCGCCGCGGTGAGCGCGACAGTTCCTTGCTGCCCGCTGGTGAGCAACGTCGCCGCCGGATTGTACTCGCCGCCCGATGGCGTGAACTGAGAGCTGGCATAGGTCCATGGCGCCGCATCTGTCACCGATAGACCGCCGCCACCTCCGCCTCCGCCACCTCCGCTCGATACACCACCTCCGCCGCCAGCAAACAACCCCGTGCCGCCGGCGAGCGCGATCAGATTGGAAGTGGAATCCGAGCCGCCCTGGTCGATACAGGCGACATGATCGTAATTGCCAACCTCGAAGGCCGCCTGCCCGCCATTCGGCGGGACCGGAATGTTGTTCCGCTGCGCAACAGCCGTTCCGGTCGCCGGCGTGCAGCTGACGAGCGTTGTGCCGTAGTTGGTTAGCACCACGGCAGAACCGCTGCCTGAGATCGGCAGCGCCGTCGAGGCCGACGACGAGCCGGTCGCGGTGAGCGTACCAAAGTTCAGATAGAGGAAGGTATGAACCGGGAGGAGGGAATCCGGTTGTCCCGCGCTGCTCACCTGCGCCAGCGCAGGCGCCGCGAAAGCGAGCCAGGAGAACGCAGCTGCATGCGCAGCGGTGCGCGGAAATCGTGGAATGCGCATAGTGGACCTCATTGGGGATCCTGAGCGGTTGCGGGCGTACCGCCCGAAGCGGGCGCTTGGGGCGCAGGTGAGGGCGGCGGAGGCGCTGCGGGAGCCGCAGGCTTGGCCTCTTTCACCTTGGCGGAGAACTCGGCCAGGAAGGCGGAGACGTCGGCGCATGCAGCGAATTCCCGCCGCAGAAGCATTGCGCCCATGCAGCGATCCATCACCGGGCCGATATTCGACCATGCCATGAACTCGCCGTCACTGATGGCGACCTGGCGATCGGCAGCTTGAGCGGGGAGCGCTAAAACCAGCGCAGCCGCGGCAATGACAGCGCGCGAGACCATGCAGAGACCTTTTTTGAGGATGAGCTACGCAGACAGTGCGATGCCGCTCGCCGGCATGAAGGCCGGGTGGATGACCTTGTTTTCCGCGGCGAGCTCGTCAGCGCGAGTTGAATCCGCGTAGAGCTTCCAGGCCATCACGATCGAGGGCAGCGAGCGCGGGAAGTTGTAGGTCACAAGGCTCGGCAGCTGCAGCGCCCGCTGAACGAGATCGCGGGTGACGGAGCCATGCAAAGCAACGAGCGCCTGGTAGGTCCCGACGTCGCCGGAGTCCCCGACCGTCTCTTCCGCGCTCGAAAAATTCGCATTATTGGTCGCGATCGCGGCGCTGACGTCGTTCGATGACGTGAACGTCGTCGCCGACAGGATGCGCGCGATCTCGACCAGCGCCATGTTGATGCCGGCATTAGCGACCGCAATGCCGAGCGCGCCGCTCGGAGCCTCCGCCTGCATCGCTGAAAGCACATTGGTCATGCCCGCCAATGTCGCCCCGGCCGTCGTCGCCTGCTCGAATACCGCAAGCAGCGGCGTCCCAAGCGCGCCGGCACGGATATCGGCTTCCCCGTTCGACAAGAGGTCGCCGATCGCCAGGAAGAGGCTGCTGCCCGGAATGCCGATCTGCCCCGACACTACGCCGCGCAAAGTCGTCAGCATCTGGCCGAGCACGCCGACGGCTTCCGTGATGTTGGCAACCGTCGCGCCCGCCTGGAGCGCCGCGGAGATCGCGGTATCGAGCGCGGCGCCGACGGCCGTCCCGGTCGTCCCCGCAAGCATCCCGACCAGCGACTGCGTATCATCGACGACGTTCGCGCCAGGCTGCTGACCAGCCTCGACGAAGTCCATCTCGATGATGCAGATGCCGCCGCGCTCGCGCGTCTCGCTGGTCTTGAAAGTTCCGTAGACTGTGAACGTGCCGAGCGTCGGATGTATCAGGATCCCGGGGCCCTCGGCCTCGAGCTCCGCGATCAGCGCATCGCGCTCGAAGGTGTAGAGATCGCCCAGCACATAGCCGGTCACGGAAAAGCGCCGGGCCCGCCGCCCCATATCCTCGCTATACGGGATATCGAACTTCGGGAACTCGAAGGTCGCCGTACGCCGTCCGCCCGCGCGGGCGCCGGCGTCGACCTTGAACGGCACGCCGTTGAAGCTCGCCGGAACGAGATTGAGCCGCCAGAGCGGAGGGAACGTCATTCGAAATTGTCCGCGCTTTGCATCGCGACGCCGCGATTGACCTTCACGGTATCGAACAGCCCGCTGGCGTCGGCTTTGACTTTCGTCCCGGGCGGCGCCTTGACATCGACCGTGATGGAAGCATTGCCGGTGACAGTCGCGGGATTGCTACCGATGCCGGCTTGACCAGCCGCGGCAAGCAGGGAGCCGGCGCTTTCGGCGTTCGGCAGCAACGCTCGCCCATAGGCCAGGCGCGTCGCTTCCGATTTATCGCCGTATCGGATGAACCGGTGCAGCGCCGCATTCATGTTCTCCATACCGCTCGCGGACCGGAATTCCGAGCCAGCCGAAGAATTGATCTCGCTCATCAGGAAATCGAGCTGCGTCGCAAGATCGGTCTCACTCTTGCCGCGCGCCGCCGCGAACTCCTGCAGCCGCCGGCGCCGATCAAGCCGCCATTGAATGAGCCCGATGCCGCCCTCGAGCAGGTTCGGCTGCTCGGGATTGAAGTTCGATTCCCATTGGATATTGCCGGCGAGGATCGCGGCATGCTCGGCATCAAGGCCGCGCGCGCGAAGCCCCGCGATGACCTGTTTGGCGCGGTCGGCAGCCGAACCTGTCGGCGCCAATGGATTAGGGGGAGGCTCCCCGCCACCGGCCTGCAGACGTATCTCGCTGTCCGGAACGGTCCCGCCGGTGAGCTCGGTCCAGAGCTGCCCCGGCGTCATTTTGAGATAGCGCCAGACCTTCGCTATCCCCTGCATTGCGGCCTCGACATCGCGGAAGCCATGCTCGATCGACGGCAGGTCATCCTTGATGTCCCGGAGAAACCCGCCGATGCCACGGACTGCCGCGACGATATCGTGGCCGATCTTGACCTTGTTCTCGGAAAAGAACTCCTGCGCCTGCTGCACCAGGGCCGTCATATCGGGAAGCAGCTCGTTTCCGACTGCGTTGCGCAAGCCTTCGACCGCATCCGTAAACCGCGCCCAGCCTGCCGCAAACTTCTCGCCGGCGCCCGTATCCTGCGCACCGCGCAGCTTGAGCGTCAGGTCGATCGCCTCCTGCAGTCCTGCATTGCCCTTGCGCAGAAGATCAACAAACGCATCAGTGCCGAAGACCTCATTCGAGAACGCCCGCGCAGTCGGCTCGCCATGAACGCGGCGCACATCCTCGATCAGCTTGAGGAACGTGCGCAGCGCCTGCTCGTTGCCGGCGACGGTTTCCGGGGTGGCGGCGAGCTCCTGCGCGAAATCACTCCGCTGCGCCAACAGATGCGCATAGAGATCGCCTCGACGCCGGCGGATGAGGAACATCGCCTGAGCAAAGCTCTGCTCGCCCTGGCGCACCGCCTCCGGATCGACGTTGAACTGCCCGGCCGCTCCCTCGAGGCCACGGATGGTATCCGTCGTCAGCTGTACCTTGCGCCCGAAGGCCGCGACACTCGCGCCCTGGTCGGCGAACTTGCGCAAGTTTTCGACCAAGGCGGCGACCGCACCGACCGCCGTCAGGCTCGAGATGCCGATGACGCCGAGCGCCGGAGCAACACCTTCGCGCGCGACCTCCGCGACGCGATCGAGCTGCTCGTGGACCTTGCGAAAGCCTTCGTGCAGCTCCTTTGTTTCTTCGCGGCCGCGCTTGCTCAGAGCCTTGAGCGCGTTCTCGACCTTGCGCAGCGGCCCGCTTGCATCATCGCGAGCCTTCGCGACCATGCGGAGAGTTTCTTCCTGCGACATCACTCTCTCGCGTCTTTGATCCGCTTGATCAGCAGCGCTGTCTGCCGCACGGTCCGCTCGACCCGGGACAGCGGCTTGTCGAGGAAGGCGTCAGGATCGCAGCCGTAGAACTTCGCAAGCTCGTAGCAGCGAAGCGTCAGGTCTTCCCGCCCGGCACAAAAAAGGGGGCGATGGCCCAGGCGCAATTCGTCCAATCGGACGCGCGCATCTCCTGGATGTACGGGAGCGGGACGCCGGCGAGGCGCGCGAGCATGCGGTTCATCTTCGGGCCATCGAAGGTCGGCAGCGCGTCACCGATGGCATTGACATCGAGCACAACCGGAGACCCGCCGCATTCCTCGATATCGCGCGCCGTAGGCTCGCGAAAGGCGAGCGCCTTGGTTTCTTCGATGCCCTTCTTGCCGGCGACCTTGAGCGGCCGCGATAACGCGACGCGAACGGAGCCTTCCGGGACTTCAGAATGCTCGCTCACGACGTCGCCACCAGCTCATCGCAAAGCAGGCCCTGGAATTCGACCGTCACCTTGCCCTCGACCGTGTCCGCCTCGAATGGCGGGACAGACCAGGCGCCGGAGAGCACATAGGTCGTGCCGTTCGCCAGCGCGGCCGTGATGACGCTATCGGTCATCGCTTCCAGGGTCAGCAGCGACAGCCCGGGCACCATCTGCAGGTCACCCTTGATCGATGGCACCACCGGCATTTCGGTATAGCCGTCGACCTGCGCCTGACCCGCGATGCCCTCACGCTTCACCCGGTTCGGGGTCACCGTGAAGTTGCCACGCGGCGCATACTGCACGCCGTCGATCGTAAAATAGAGGATGCCGCCAATTCTGTTAGCCATGGGCGCTTCCTTGGATGGGAAAGAACGAAGCTTGGAACGATCCCGGCTCTCCGCTTCGCTGCGGCCGGGATGACGCTAGCGCGTCAATTCAGGACCGTCGGGTACATCAGTCGGAACTGCGCCAGCAGCGTGAACTGGCGCAACTGACCCATCAGCTGCGGCGGCCACAGCACTTGCAGGCGGCTCGAATTCGACGGGTCGATCTGCACCACCAGGTTGGCGATGAATTCCGTCACATTCGACATCAGCCCGTTGTACTCGGCATTGCGCGCCTCGGCGACGAGCTCGGCCTTGGCGATCGTCGGCGTGATGATCGCCTGCCCGGGCCCGAAGCGCGTGCCATCCGGCGCGAGCTTGTGGCGCGGATACTTGGACGAGATCGCCGCCGACATGGTGGTCAGCAGCGCGGCGAGGTTCGACAGGACCGTGAGGAGCGAGAAAGCGGTGTCGCTCTGCCCTTGCGCGTTCTTCTGGTACTGCGTGCTCTCCCGCACAATCGCCGGCACGCCGCTCGGATTGACCGCCTGGACGGCGAGGCCAGAGCCCGCGAGCGTATTGATTTGGGTTTGCGAGAAGCGGCCTGACAGCGGCGCCGGCAGGATCCCGGTGAGCGGCAGCGTCTGCAGCGGCCGCGCCGGATCGTCGAGCAGCGCCTGAGCGCCTTGCGCACAATAGGCCGCCGTCGCCTCCCACATGCTGGTCGGCGTCAACGGTTCCCATACCATGGTGGAGATGACCGGCGCGTTCTGGGCCAGGCCGAAGGTGAGCGCGTCCGCGTAGTCGTTGCGGTAGCCCTGGTAAATCCAGCCGTATTGCTGGCGCTGATAGCCCCAGCGGCCCGTGGTTCCGAAGCCGTATTCGGTCGCCCAGGCGGCCATGCTGGCGGTGTCCGTATAAGGCAGACCGACATGCAGGAATTGCTGCGCCTGGATGGCAGAGATCGCGCCCGTGAAGCTCGGCACGCCGGCGCCGCCCGCCATCGCCGTATAGGTGACCGCCATGCCGGCCGGCAAAGCCTGGCCGCCGGCAACACCGAGATAGCTGTCGGACAGCTGGATATCGTTGCCGGTCGCACCAAGCCAGCGACAGGTGAGATCGACCTGATAGTTGTGCACGCCGTCGACCGTCGCGGTGACGGGCAGCGTCGTCAGTGCGTTGATCGCGGCCACGACGTTGGTGGCGATGGTCGAGGCCGTATCGGTCGCACCGACCGCGACGGAAACGAGCTGGCCGGCGATATAGAGCGAGTATGTCCCGGCCGCGGTCGGGTTGGCGGTGATCTGCAGCGAACCGGTCGCCGCGACGCCGCCGCCCGGATCCGCAACCGGAAGCGCCCAGAGCTGCTGTCCCGGATTGATGTTGAAGAACGCGTTGCACATGCGCTCGAGCATAGAGCCGATGCCGAACTGCTGCTGCGCAATGGCAAGGGAGCCGATGGGGATCGGGACATTGTTGGCGGCGATCCCGGCCGCGAGCTTCTGCCCAACGAGCAAGGCCGGCTGGCTCTGCACCGAGCCGCCGGCGAGCGAGCCGTCGACCGTCGCCCAGAACAGTGGCAACAGCCAGTTTTCCGGGACCCCTGTATTGATGCCGCCCATGAGCAAGCCTCGCGATGTTGGAAGGGAGGATGCGCCAATTGGCGCAGGCTGATTTATGCCGCCGGCGTGCGCGACTGCGCGGAGTCGCCGATCGCCTTCTCAGGCGCCGCGGGCTGCGCAGCGGCAGGCGCGGTGGCCGCAGGCGGCGGCGAAGCCGGAGGCACGTAAGCCTTCGCCTCCTCCTCCGTAACCGCATTGTCGGTCAGGCAGCGGCATGTGAAGCCGTCATAGGTCCAGAACGATCCGCCGACCTTGAGCCGGCCGTCGATCGGATGGACGAGGTTGAGGGATGCGGCCTTGGTCGGATAGACCTTGATCATGTCGGGATCTCCGTGACGATCGTGATCGGATCGGCGGTTGGCGTCAGCTGATAGGTCGTATCGACCTCTTCGAGCGGATTGAGCGCGACCGGCGGCCAGTTGCTGCGGTACGTCACCGTGAGCTCGATGCGCGCCTCGCAGAGCACGAGATCGGCTTCGCGCGGAAAGTGGTAAGTGACCGCGAAGCTCTCCAGCGCCTCGAGCAGGTTGAGCCAGGTCGAATCCGTGAACAGTGTCTGCTTGATCTCCTCGACCTTGCGGGAAATCCCCGCGTCGAGGACGAGGTCGCTGGTCGCGCTGTCGACGACGGTGATCAAGAGATGCAGGCGATTGAGGAACTTCGGCGCGCCCGCATTGGCATCGCCATCAGGCTCCCCATTCTCGCCCGCGTGCGCCACGCAGATGACCGGGAGCTGATCATCCTTGGTCGGCAGCGTCCGCGTCTTGAGAACGCTCTTTATCCCTGGAATGTCCGCAAGCCGCGCGTGCGTCGCGTCGCGGATCGCCAGCGGGCCGCCATCCGGAAAGTAGAGGCCGGGTGCAAGCGACACTGTTCAGCTCTGCGGCTGCGCCGGCACGGGATCGGAGGAGGCCTGCGGCAGCGATCCGCGCACCATGCGCAGCTCCATATCAGCGCCGCCCTGCCCGTCCGGTTTCACGTCCATCACTTCCCAGGAGATGTTCGCAGGATCGCTCGCGACCGCGATGAAGTCGCCCTGCACCGGATAGGCTTGACCGACCGCGTCCCAATCTGCGAGGCGAATGCCAAGCGTCGGCTGATTGGTGGAATGAAAGCCTGTCCCAGTCTCGATCACGACGGGCTTGGAAGCCCACACACCGCGCACGCCGCTATAGAATGGCGCGCCGGGATTGGATTTCGCGGGCGCTACCGTGACCGCGACCGCGAACGCATCCATGCAGGGGCCAAGCACCAGGTCGGTGAAGTCGACGGACATTCGCTGAACCTTTTCCCGGACGCGCGAAGCGCGAGCGGGACCGTTACAAGCCATAAGGGGCCAACGCTTGAAACGGTCCCAGGTCAAGCCCGGGACACATCAAAATGACCCGTTGAGCCGCACATTGCCGACGCTGCTGGGATTGGCCGCCGCCTCGATCGCAACGCCGATCTTGGTATTGCCGGCGGACGTCGAGGTCGCGAGCAGCGCGGTGTTATCCCAGTAGATCAGCTGACCGAGCGTCCACACATCAGACGAGTTCTTGGCGAGCTGATAGACGCCCTTGATCCAGAGGAGGACCGGCTGTCCTATTGCCGCGGCGTTAAGGCAGATACCAAACAAGGAACCGACCAGGATCGGCTGGCCGCTGGCGACGGCAGCAGGCGCCGTGATGGTGACCTGGTCGCCGTCGCCGAGGTAGTTCTGCATGGCCTCACCCCGACCCTCTCCGGAAGGAGAAGGAGCTCGTTACGCAGCGGCGCGGGCGGGACCGTCGGTCGCGAGCGGGACCGCTGCCGCATGCGGATCAACCAGGTGCCCGGAGACGCGCAGGCGCGCCACCTCGTCGGCCGGGAGCTCAACTTCCTGGCCGGGGCCATAGGAGAGGAGCTCGGCAACCTCGATCGGCTTGCCGTCTGCGGGTGCATAGCCGACGACGCGCTTCTTGGCTCCCGGGACGAGAATGCTGCGGCCGCGGGCGACGGTCGCGCGCACAAGGCGGGCGCCTTGCTGCTGATTGGCGGGACGCTGTTCGTTGCTCATGATGATACCTCAACTTGTTTGCGGAGATACGTCTCAGGCGAGATCGCGCGGCTACTCAACGGGAGATTTTGCGAGCGGCAGGCTTTGCCTGACAACGCTCGCAAAGCATTCAACGTGCGCCGCACATGGTGCTCGCCAGGTTGTCGATAGGCGCCAGCTAGGTGTAGACCGGCGAGCAGACCGTCGCGGCGAGCGCGGCGTTGACGCGACCCGGGATCGTGATCGGCGCCGACTGCATCATGATGAATCGCTGCGCGGGATCCTCGATGGTCCAGGTCTTCGGCGCGTATGGGAGCGCCTGATAGTTGAAGTTCGGGTCCATGATGGATGCGAAAGCGCGCGTCCCCATCATGTCCGGACCGGAGAGGAGCACCGTGCCATCGGTCAACATCGGGTATTCCTGATCGGTGTTTCCACCCTCAGTTCCCATGTCGACGTACCATTCATTGTAGATCCAGAGGTCGTACTGACCCCAGCGCCCCTTATACACCGCGCCGCGCTCGATCTTCGCGCCGGGATCGATGGCATTGCCGAACTCCGAGAGCTTCGGATAGTAGATCGCTCCCTTCAGCACCGGATCGGCAATGAAGCCCTCCCAGGACGAGGTCGTGAAGATGATGTCGGTCACCTTTGCGCCGCTCTCTTTCAGAATCTGGCGCTGCCAAGCCTCGATGTTGGTGGTCGGCGATGCGTTCCCGGCGATGACATTCGCATTCGTCCATTGCGCAGTGCCGGTGAGCGCGACAGTGAGCGAGGGGGCGCGGCCGAAGTCGACCAAAGAAGTCGGGAAGCCCTCACCTTTGATCAGCACGGTTCCGGTCGAGAGCACCTGCGCGGCCATCCACTCAAGGCGCCGATCGATCAGATCGATCTGATCGGTCATCTCGGCCTCGAGGTTCGCCATTTCGCGCTCAGCGCCGGTCAGCTCCCCGCCGATGCGCTCGCCGATCATGCGCCGGACAGGCTTGCGCAGATCCGGCGCACGCTTGTCCTTGATGTAGGCGGGCTTGAAAATGTTGGTCTGCATGCGACGCTGCTCGACCAGCTTGCCTTCGACCAGCGGCGACACGAACGGCGCGATGCGGCGCTTGCCGACATCGACGTCGATCGCGACGAATTCCGTCTCGCTGTTGATGATGTTGGGAAAGAACCTGTCGAGCAGGAACTTGGTCGGACGCTTCAGGTTCGGCACGACCGCCACGAGACGCGCCGTGTCGTAGACAAGGTTGGTGCCGGCGGCGCCGGGGCCAGGAGTAGGAGCAGGACCAGACATGGATAGTCTCCGGAGGTTGACGGCGCCGAGGCGGCCGCGAGTTTTCGTGTGAGTGGATCGAGCCGCCGCGCAAAACGATCGCGCGGCGCTCGCATGAGGACTGGATTACTCGCCCGCCGGATCGTCGGCGGAGACAGCGCCCTTGAGGAAGATGCCGAGCGGGATCAGAGCTGCCTTCGCCTGCGCGATCGAGATGCTCGGATCGAGCGTGATCGCATTGACGTTGAACTCGCCCATCAGATAGATGCCGCAGACGCAATCGCCGGCCGCTGCCGGCGCATAGTCGGCGAGGATCGCCACCGGGTTTGCACTGCCGTCGACCGCGGTCGCGACCGCCTGCTTGTACGAGAGGCTTCCGGTCGCCGGCGTGATCACGAAGGTGTCACCCGCCGCACAAGCCGTGCCGCCCGCCGTGATCGTGAAGTTGATCTGCGGGGACGCGAATGCGGCGCCGAAGGTTGCTACGCCGAGCTCAGCTCCATTCGGCGCATAGACCTGCGCATGGGTCGCATCCGTGCAGACCGCCGTGTAATTTCCGGCCCTGACGGCAACGCCATTGCTGATCGAGCCGACGGTCGCGTTGCCGGTGTTCGCGGTGCCGCCGGTCAGGGTCGCGCCCGACAGCGTGACCGCACCAGCGTCGGACGTAGCGAGCGTCAGTGCATTTCCCGCCGTGCCGATTTGCACCGCAGTCAGCGTGATGACGGCACCGGCGAGCGCATAAGTGAACTTGCTCAGATTGACGTCCGTCGAGCCAACCAGGAACGCCATGAGGTTCTGCGCAGTCGCCGCGGCGCTCGCCCCGATATAGACGTTGTTTCCGGCCGGAGGCCGATCCTCCCAGGCACCAGGCTGCGCGATAAAGGTCACAACCGTGCCGCCGATCGTCACGGTATCGCCGGCGTTCGGCACCGCCGCGACCGTGATGGTGCCAGTCGCATAGGTCTTGCCGGTCGTCGCGGTCGCGGCGCCGTCAAGCACCTGTCCGAGCACGGTGCCGCGCTGCAGGTTGACGCCACCGGTGATGGTTGCATTGTCGCTCACAAGCTTGAGGTTCCCGGCAATGAGCTGATCCGGGATGAACGTCTCGGCGACCGCGCTGGGCACCTGCGGATTGTCGCCAATAAGGCTGGGATTGAGCATTGAGGTGCTCCTTTCGAGGTTGCACGGGATTGGCCGGCGGCTCGTCAAGCCGCCGGAGATTGAAACAAACTAAGCGTGGGTCAGGATCAGGCTTCGCCGCGAGCCTTCTTTCCGGCCGCCGCCACCGCAGCCGCGAAGGCCTCCGGAGAATCCGCAGATGGTGCTGAGCCACCATTAGAGCCGACATTCGGCGGCGCTTCGCGGGACATGCGATCACGGAGAGGATCAGCGGGACGCGCTGCAGCGGGCGCCGCAATGCTGAGAGCGGCGATCGCCTGCGATCGCGGCATGCGGGTCGTGAGCGCAAGGCGCATGGCGGCGTCCGGGTTGGCTTTGCCGGCAGATGAATAGACGATTGCCGAGATACGCCGACGCTCCCGGGCACGGATTGCGCGGATCTGAGCACGCGCCTCGGGTTCCTCTTCGTCATCACGCTCGTCTTCGTCGTCGCCGTCGCCATCCTCCTCGTCGGCCTTTTTGGCTTTCTTGGCCTTTTTGGCCTTTTTGCCCTTCTCTTCGCCGTCGTCTTTCTCCTCCTCCTCCTCGCACTCCTCGCTGGCCCGCTCGGAATCATCCTCCTCTTCGGCGCGCTTGGACTTTTTGCCGTCCTTTTTGTCGCCCCCCTCCTCTTCCTCCTTGTCTTCCGCGCGCTTGGACTCCTTTTTGTCCTTCTCGTCCTTATCGTCTTCGGCGCGAGCGGCTGTCGGCCGGGCCAAAGCGGGCTTGGAAGTGCTGGCGGCGAGCTGCGAGAAAACGCGCATGGATCGGATCTCCGTCGTGTTTGAAATCAGCTGATGGACTTGAGGAGGCTCGAGAACGCCTCGTCTGGAGGCAGGACCTCGTCCGCGAGGCCCTGGGTGACACCGGCAGACCCGAGGAAACATCCAGCTTCCGTCGATCTCACTTTGCCGGCGCCGAGCTCACGATTACGCGCGACCAAATCAACAAACATCTCGCCCATGGCGTCGATGTCGGCCTGGAAGCGGGCACGCGCAGCATCCGACAGCGGCGTGGTCGGATAGCTGTCAGACTTGCGCTCGCCATATTGAATGGTGGTGACCTTGATGCCGAACCTCTCAAGCGCCGCGGTGATATCGACATGCAGCGCGATCACGCCGATCGAGCCGGACCCGCCAGTGCGCGGCACCGTGATGTGATCCGCAGCGCTCGCGAGCGCATAGGCCGCCGAATAGGCGTATTCGTCGAGGATCGCCCAGATCGGCTTCCGACCGCGCATCGCATAGATTTGATCGGCGAGGTCGAAACATCCAGCCACCTCGCCGCCGGGCGAATTGATGTGCATCGCGATCGCGCGTACTTCGGCATCATCGAGCGCCGCAGTCATCTGGTCGCTGATGTCGGAGTAGACGGTCTCCGCATCCCAAGCCCACCAGCAGCGCTCGTGCACCAATACGCCGCGCACTGGAATGATCGCGACCCCGTCAACAAGATCGTAGGGGCGAAGCCGCTCGCTGCGCAGATCAGCTGCGCGGCCCAGATCGGCGGATGCGGGTATCTCCGCAACAGGCATGACGACAGGGGCTTGGAGCATCTCCAGCAGCACCGCAGCGTGACCAGGCCAAAGCGCGAGCGGCGCATTGAGGAAGCGCCGCAGGCGTCCCGGATTAAGCTCGGGAGCGAGATGATTCATTGTGCCTCCGGTTGCCGCGCGCTTCGCTGCGCGAGCACCGCACCCGCCCATTCGGGCCGCGGAATACCGTATTTGTCGAACAGAGAGAGCTCGTAGCGGCGCTGCTCAAGCACCTCCTCGAATTCGAGGCCCTGTTCCGCGCATTCGTCCTCGAGCGTCGAGAGGGCGCCATCCATACGCATGATGGCGGCACCAGCTTCATCGACCGGGGAAATCCACCCCCTGCCCGGGCCCATCCAGCGGCAGCGCGAATAGGCGCCGCGAGCCGAGGGAAAGTCGGGCGCGCCGGCAGGCAACGGCAGATCGTCGACCTCGTGCGCCTCTTCGAGCCAGGCGGCACGGATCGGCGCGGCAAAGCCCTCGGCGAATTCATGCCGTCGGCGCGCCAATGTCTTCCATGCCTCGAGCAGCGCGCCGCGCGCGGATGAATAGTTCACATCCGACCAGTTGTTGCTGATCTGCTGCGCCGAGAGCCCGGCGCCGGCCGCAACGTTGCGCAGCACCGCGCCTTCAAATTCCTTGAAGTTGCTGCTCGGACGGGTCGGTGCAACCGTGTTGATCTTCTCGCCCGGGAAGAGCATCGGGATCCTGGCGTTGCCGATCATCATCCCGCGGCCGTCGTGGAACTCCTTGCGCAGGCCCTGATAGCGAGGAATCTTCTCGCCGTCCTCGAGCGCCTCCATCATCATTTCATGATCGAAGGGTGACTCAACGTAGGCCGCGAAGACCGAATTCAAGATCGCTGCGTCGACCTCGAGCGTGTCGTACTTGATCAGCATCTTGAGACGCTGAATGACCGGCGTCAGGATCCCGGCGCCGCCGCGATGCTGCGCAGCCCGGTCGGCCTCATAGTCGTGAACGACAATCGGGCGGCCCCAAGAGGTTTCGCGCAGCACGCGTTCCCAGGTGACGGATTCCGCGGCAGTGAACCAGTCGCCCGCATGCGCCTTACGGATATGATAGGCGACCGCTGCGCCGTAGCGATCGATCTCGACGCCGCCGCGCATGGTCATCTGATCGAAGCGCAGCTGCGGATTGGAGAGCCGATCCGGATCGACGATCTGCACCGCCGTGCAATAGCGCGCGGCACCCCGCCCAACGCGCTCCGGAATCCACTGCATCACTGCGAGCGCATCGCCGTCGATCAGCTTATGGCGGAAGCCGATGCGCATCATCTGGCCGAAGGTCCAGTTGCGCGCGGCATCGCAATAGCGACCAAGATCCGTCACCGCCCAGGCACGCCAATGCGCGTCGACGGCCGCGGCGTATTCCTTGGCCCACACATGATCGAACGCGGCGCCGGAGACGCTGGCGAGGAACCGATAATCCGGCTTCGGCACCGGGCGAAGGTTCGCGCCGACCGCGTTATCGAGCACACGCGTGACCGCGCCAGATGCCCATCCGTCATTGCGGACCAGGTCGCGAACGCGGCTAACGATCCGGTCGCGATAGATGTTGAGCTCGCCGTCAGGGCTCCAGAGATAGGGCTGCCACGCGGCGAGATGCTGGCCGTAGATGTCGGCCGCGTCATAGGGCGGTCCGCCGAAGCGGCCGTTGCCGCCGTTGAGCGCGCGCGCGCGACGGCTCGGCGGCACAGGTTCGCCGCCGGGACCATAGATCACCACTTCGCGTTTTTCTGACTGCATGTGCGGGTGCGCCAATTGGCGCAAGCTCTCAACGTCTCGGTTCTACGCGCGGGAGATCGCGCCGGTATCGGGCATTCCAGTTGGCGACCGCTTCATCGAAGCGGCGCCAGGCATCGCCCGGGATTTGCTGATAGCTGTCGTGCTCGGCTATCAGCTTCTGCAGATCGGGATAGCCGGAGATCATCGATAGTAGGGCCGGATGGCGCGCCGACCACGATTGATTCCGAGCTGCCGCTGCAGCAAGCCGATCCACTGCACCAATCCGGCCTTTTCGGCCGGCGTGTAGGTGACGCTCTTGCCTTCGTAGGACACTGTCACCGGTTTGCCGCCGGTGACGAGCTGCTGATACGCCATCTGCGCCTCGCTCAGCCATTGCTGCAGCGTCGCGATGGCGACGCCGGAGAGGATCGTTCTGTTCGGGTCGAAGGTCATGCGAGCAGACTTGCGATCGATTTGCGTGTCGGCGGCTTAGGTGGCGGAGCCTTGGGCGCCACGGAAGGCGCGGCGATCAGATCCTCGAGATCGAGCTGTCCAGTTTGCAGCGGGGTCTCACGCTCGGCCTCGAGCTTGCCCCAGCCGACGTCGGATAACCCGTAAACGCCAAACTTGAGCGCGGCGCCGGTTGCCTGGATCAGCGTATCGAGCGCCTCGTTGTCCTGCCGATCGTCCTTCACCCAGCGATAGACTGTGAAGCCACGGTCGCCTTTGCGCTTGATGGGCACGCGCCGTTCGGCCGTGAGCTCCTGGAAGTATTCATCGTCGAGACCGGAGGGAAACGCGACAAAGCCATTCGCAAGCGGGTCGTCCTTGGCGAGATCCCGGTAGAGCGCCATCTTCAGGACTGACACGCCCAAATGATAGAACCGGCTGGAATAGCGCAGAACCTTGCCGGTCTTTTCGTTACGCTCCCGCTTCACCCGAGCGATGCGCGGCGCGCCATCATCGCCGCGGCCGCGCACCATAATCAGCTTCGAGGATGGATGCTTGCGGGCGAAGCTCCAAACATCCTCCGTCCAGGCGTTACCGTCGATCGCGGCGAGGTCGATGCCGAGGTTGCGGCCGGCGGAGTTGCGCCACTGCTTGCCGAGCAGAGCGCCGAGATTGGCCTGGCAGTCGGGATCAGAGATGTGGCGATCAATGATCCCATAGTCGACCACGTAGCGGCGATAATCGCGACCGAAGCCGACCAGCTGCCACTCCACGCGATTGACCTGGCAGTCGATGCCGAGCATCAACAACAATGCGCCGGCCGGAACATTACCGCGAACGTAGTGAGATTCAGCTGCCCGATCGCGCAGCTCTTCCCAAGGCCGCGCCTCGCCTTGTGCCCGATAGGCCTTGCCGACCGTATCGTTGAGGAACGTCTTTTCGGCGGCCGGGTCGCCGCGCGCGCGCAACCATTCGGCCGCGATGCGCGAGAACGATTGCAGATAGGAATACGCGGACCAAATCCAAAACGAGCGATGCTCGCGCCGCGCATTCGGGTTTTTCGCTCGCCACTCGAAGCCGGCGAGCATCTGCGGCCGATGATGCTCCTCGATCGTCGCGCCGCACGCCACGCAGGTGAAATGCGCGTCCTCCGGCTTCGCCGGATCGAGACTGGCGAGCATGTTGTCCCATTCCAGCACCTGCATCTCGCCGCAGTGCGGGCATGGGACGTAAGGCATCTCCTGGCTGCCGGCCTCGAAGTTCCGCGTGATGCGGCAGCCCGGCATGACGAGCGGCGTCGAGATTTTCGCGATCTTGGCGAATTCGATCGCGCGCGAGCGGTTGTCGGCCTGCACCTCCGGATCGCCGGCCGCGTTCATCTCCCATTTCGCCAGGTCATCCTGCACCTGGCACTGGATCGTGACCTGCGAGAGCGAGGCCGGCGAGTTGGCGCCGCTGATCAGCAGCGTCGCCAGACCATCGCGCCGTTCCTTGTACATCACGCTGTCGGCGACATCGCGGCTCTTCTGCGGGAAGAGCTCCCGCACCACCGCGGTCGACCGCATCAGCGGAGCGAGCTTCATCTTCGACCAGCGCCGCGCGTTATCCTCGGTCGGATGCGCGTAGAGGAAATTCCCCTTCGCCATCGTGATCGACCCGCACGTGAAGATGTTAGCGAGCGTCGTCTTGCCGATCTGCGCCGAGCCTTGAACGGTCACATAGCGGCACGGATCATCCGGCGACAGCGCCCGCAGGATCTCGTCGAAGTACGGGAAGAGCTTCCGATTGTACGGGCCCGGGAACGACCCTTCGGTGATGACGACGTTGCGCTCCGCCCAGGCGAGGTAATCGATCGGCGGCGGCGGCTCGAGCGCGACGGCCGCGGCTTCGGTCGCCAGGCGCTCCACATTGGCGAGCATGATGCCCATTACGCTGGCTCGCTTTCTTCCTCCCCTTTCCCCTCGGTCTCGGAGACCTCATCCTCGATAAGCGCCGGCAGCTCGTCAGCCTCATCGCGCAGCGCGGCAGCCGCATTTGCGCGAAAGAGCCGAAACTCGGAACGGAGAAAGTGCAGCATGTCGCGCTGCGGAATTGAGAACCTGGCGGAGGCCTTCGCCGATATCTCGGCGAGCCAGCCGTCCAGCATGTTGATGATCCGCGCGAGCGCGCGGCCGATCTGCTTCTTGACCGCCTCGGTCAACGTGTAGCGGCCGGCGCGAGCCGCCTCCTCTTCCGCCTTCTTGCGGTTGTCGCGCGAGAGGCCCTCGAGGCGGGCAGCCTTGATCTGCTCTTCGACCGGATCGGTCCGCGGCTGCGGAGGCGGCAGCGGCAGCGCCGGCGCGGCTGCTTCAGTCGGCTGAGCGGGCGGTCCATCGAGCTTGGTCGACAGTCCATTGCCGAGACGTTGACCGATATCGAGGTGGCGCCGCAGCTGCGCGCGCGCCACGGCAACCCGTATCTGCGCCGTCCGCCCCTCGCCTACAATCGCCTCGCCGTAGACCTTACCTTCCGTGATCCACTGCGTGACGCGGCCAGGCGACACGTTGCAGAGCCGAGCGAACTCCGACTTGGAGGCGATCTCCGGCTCCGCCGGCTGCTCACTCATCCCGCCCCGCGCATTTTTAGCGAGCCTTTTAGCCGCCTTTAGGCAAGCTCTTTAGGCTACGAAAATGCGCTCTGACTGCGAGTTACCCTCGCTCGCGCGTAGCCCGTGGATGGAGGGTCCATAGGAAGGACCCAAAGAGGTGGAGGAGGTGCCGAGGGGGCGCCCTCGACGTCAGGCCTTGAGCCGTCGGGTCGCAAGCGCCTTGGACAAGGCAGCGGGAAACGAGGTGCGAAGCTCAACCAGCATGTCGTGACGGAAGTCGGCTTCGAAGGGAACGTCAGCCGGCTGATTGGCACGCGGTGCGAACGCATACATCAGGTGCAGGCGACCGCCCTTGCCTACATAGATGCCCTTCGGTGTGATCCGGAGGGCGCGCTTGGGCGTGTTGACCACGATCGCATGCGGCTTCTGGTTCTTGCGCACCGCGCCTGATGCCATACGACTGACCGCACCTGGTGGCGGAATGGCGAGGCGCCCGCGCGCCTGCTTGGTGCCGCCTGCATCATGAAGCTTGAGATGCGCCCGGCCGAGGCTATCGTAGATCTCGATCCGGAGGTTGCGCTTGTTGGCGAAATTGGTGCGCAAAGCACGCGAGATGAAGCCCTGGTTACGCTGCGTCACATGGCTTGGCCATGTGCCTTGCACCAAGGCTTGCCGTGTGTTCTTGGCCGCCTGGTTCATGGCGAGCGCAAGCGCGTACGGCACCTGGTCGATCTGGGCGTGTAATTCCTTTGCGCGAAGCTCGAAATCCCGGGTATCGATCACAAGGTCGATCATCAGGTTCCAGCCCCTATAAAACACAAAACCCCGCGCACGTGAGTGGCGGGGCCTGTAAGCGGCAGCACGGGGATATTTCCCCGTTGTTGTGGCGTTTCCGCCGTCGCGCGCTTTGACCTAAGAGGCCGGATCGCCGGCTATCCGTCGGCTACATCGCGTGAGCTCGGACGCTGGTACCCAAACTCTGATAACGCGCCCGAACAACTTCGTTACCTCAACACCGATTCTCGATTCATTTGCAACCTTGAAAACCTTCCCGCTCCCCAGAAACTCGGCATTACCGCGATCCCTGAATTCGACTTCGTCACCGATCTCGAGCGGTCCCACGTCCGGATCGGGCGGAGGGGGCAGATTGAGCTGCGCCTCGATCTTGCGGATGCGCTCGATGTCATCTTGCCGAAGCACCGCTGGCAAACCCTTGGAGCTACGAATGAAGTCACGAACACCGGCCCATTTCATCACTGGATCACGGTGCTGAATATTCATGATCCGAGTGGGGGCGAACATCAGGCCGGGCATGATGGGCCAAAGCCGATGAGATGTCTTCGTGGTATTGAGACCGGAAATGGCCTGCTTCGAAAAGACGGGAAGATAGATCAGCACATTTAGATTGATCAGTCGCTCGGCTGCCTTGATTTCACGGTTTGGCGACACGATCAAGGCGTGCCACTCCCGAAATGCCTCCCAGGGCGTGACCTCTTCGGGCTGGATCAGATCGGCGAAGTGCGTATCGAGCTTTTTCGATCGCCAGTCGTCGCCCCACTCAGCCCGCGCGCGCTCTTCGGCGAGACGAACCGCGTCCGGATTGAGCTTGTCGTTTGCGAGCATCGGTCACCTATTTGAATTCGGCCAAATCTTCAGCGGTGCAGAGCGTTTTTGCGTCGGCTGGCGGCCCGGTCGACACGCCGCCGTCCTTGCGCGGCGGCCATGGCCAAGGCGCCTCGATCGCATCGAACTGCCGCAAGTTTGTGAGATGCGCGCGCAGGAAATCCCGCCATGCTGCGAAGTTCGGCGAGCCGATGCGATAGATCGCGCCCTCGGCCGGCGCGGATGCGAGCGCGAGCAGCTGCGGCGTGATCGGCCGCGTATAGATCAACCGCCCGTCGCCCATCCGCGGCAAGCTCGTTTGGCCGATCCGCGCCAGCGCCTGCAGCGCTCGGCCGGCCTCGCTCGCAAGACCGTACGGGCCACCGATGCCGGCTTCCGGCGCGGGCGAAGCCATCAGCCCTTCCCAGACGCGCTTGCGGATGAAAAGGTGCGCTTTCATCGGCTTTTCGCGCCGACGCAGGCAGCGCGCTGCGAATACCGGCACACCGGCGACGCAAGCCTTCTGATCGGCAGCCGACAGCGCAGCAAAACTCTCTTGCGCCGCGATCAGGTCGACAATCCCGTCCGGATAGCCCGCCTTGAATTCCCTGAAACGCTCCTCGGTTCCATCAACACCCCCCGGAGGGGGGTTTGGGGGGAGAATCTTAGGTTCAGGTTCAGAGATTAGGCCCTGCACGCAGGTGAAGGGCAAATGCACCCCTAATGCAGGGTCAGCTGAATTTGACCCCTCACCGCGTGCAGGGTCAGATGCATCGCGCCCCGCAGGCGCTAACCCCTCACCGCGTGCAGGGCTAAATTCCCCCCTATCCCCCTCGCCGGCGCCGCTCGCGCGCGCCTCGATTTCATCCGGATCGGCATTGATCATCAGCCGGATTTCGTCGGTCGTGCGGCGCCCGCGGCCATCGCCATTGCGGCGGCCGACCTCATCGATCCACTGCGGCGCGCGCGCGATCGCACCGATCTCCTCGAGGAAGGAAAGTCGCCTGCGTACCGTGTTCTCGACGAGCTCGCAGTCTTCAGCGAGGTGCGAGATCGAGACAAAGCACGCGCCCTCGCCATTGACGTAGCCGGTGAGCATGCACAGGACGAACTTGGCGTGCGGATTGCCGATCCGCAGGTTGCGCGCCCAGGCGTGCGCCTCGTCGGCGGCAATGCGGCGCGGCCGGCGCCGTCTGTCAATCTCAGCCATGGTCACGGAACGGTCTCCTCGGCCGCGGCCAGACAGGGCGGCGTGTTTGTCAGCGGAATGCTCGCGCCGTTGCGGTGCCGCCATTCGCGCCACGGCAGGCCGTGCGGCGGATGCATGGTGATCTTGACCAGCCCGCAGTGCGCGCAGGTGCGCTCGGTCCGATCGGGAAGCCGCACCGGCTCGCCCCAGCGATGGCGCGGCTCGACGGCAGGCGAAGCTGTCTTTTCCACGGTCATCGCACTCGCTCCCCTGTGGATATCGGGGACTTGACGGACCGATTCGTCACCCGCGAATCGCCTTCCGGACGCCGCCCGGGCATGCTTTCAAGCTCAGGCTCCTCGTCCTGAAGGATCGCAGCGAACAAACTTTCGTCGGCGATCATCTCCAGAACGACGCGGATGAGGCCCGATAAGCGCAGCTTGCGATCCTGCGCCTGCTTGATCCATGCCGCGGCAACATCCTGCGGCAGACTGATCGAGGGGATCACAAAGTTGATCCGTTCTTTCTGGCGGTATTGAACGAAGCGCGGCAGGCCGGAACGCGCGCGAGCGGCGGCCATGCGCACCGAAATCGGAATGCGCTCGCTCATGCCGCCCTCGACAAATAGGCTTCCGCGAGCTGGCGGATGCGGCTTTCGTCGGAATAGACCGTGGCGACACCGCGCAGCGGATCAACAATGCCGGCCGATTGGCTCGCCTTGAGGCCGAGCAGCGAGACCATCAGCGGATCGCTGCCGCCATCGGCGTGGAGATAGATCGCGGTGCATTCCTCCGCCGTCTGGCCCGGCCGATCGACGCGGCCGATCAACTGCGCATGCACCTGCGGCGACCAATCAAGCTCGCCGATGACCACGGTCGAACAGCGCTGCTGCAGGCCATCGAGGCCGGAGCCTGAGCGCAGCGAGATGATGAACAAATCAGTCTCGCCGGCGCAGAAGGCGCGCTTGGCCTCATCCTTGTGTTTGGTCGTCTCGCTGCCGGTGTACATGACCGGCTTGAACTCCGCGAGCTCCTCGAGCCAGATGTCGTAGACCTCGCGATGCCACCCGGCGAGCACGACCGGCGTGCCGGCTTCGAGCAACAATCGCACGAACGCGGCAACGTGCTTGGCCTTGGCGACGCCGGTGATCTGCCGCAGCAATAGATCAAGCTCGCGCGCCGCCTGCCCGCGTTCGACGAACGTGCCGCGCATGACGGTGAGCGCCAGCTGGCGCGCGAGCGCCGCCGACTGCGCCTCGACCTTTTCGTCGTAAGGCACTTCGCGCACGATCGTGTTGACCGGGCGCCCTGAGCGCACCTCGCGTAGCACTAGATGCTGCTCGCGTAGATAGGTTCCGAGCGCCTCCGGCTCAGTCACCACGCCCTTGACGCCGCACCATTCGCGCAGGAATTCGTTATAGCTGCCAAGCGCGCCGGGCTCGATGAACTGCATCACGTCCCAGATTTCGGCGCCTTGATTGTAGATCGGTGTCGCCGAGAGGCCGAGGCGCAGCTCTGCGTGCTCGCTGAAGACCGCACAGGCCTTGCCCTTCTCGGTCAGGCCGCCGTGGCGCAGCTCCTGGATCTCGTCATAGACTACGCTGCGGAACTTGCCCGTCGCCGCGACATCGACCCAGCCGTGCACGTTGGAATAGCGGAAGATATACACGTCCGCTTCCGGCAGCGGATAAGGCCTGGTCACCTCGATCACGTGCGGCCGCAGATGCGTGCGCAGCTTGCAGCGCTGCGCCCATTGGGTCGCGAGATGCGGCTGCACCACGATCGCGGCCGGGAGGCTGTCTGCCGCCGCGATCGTCCCAAGCGCGCTCTCGGTCTTGCCGAGCCCGACATCGTCCATCAGCAGGAGGCGCCGGCGCAGCCGCGCCACCTCGATCGCGCGCGCCTGGTTAGGATGAGGCACGAAGCCTTCGCGGAAGCCCATCGTGGCGGTCGGCTGCCAGTCGGCGCCGAGCACGCGCTCAACCGCCGCGCGGTCCCGATCGAACGCTAGGCACCCGCGCTCGAGCCGCGCCCGGTCGATCGCCGACATCTCCAGCGGATAGCGCTGCATGAACCAGGCGAGATCGGTGCAGGCCTCATCCGTGGCCGGAAACGTGAAAGCTGCCGTCTCCGTCTTCGGCACGCGCGGGAAGCTGCGCTTGAGGCGGATCGCCACGTGCGGGGCAATACCGGTCATGATCCAGCGCTTCTGCACCGGATCGAATGCGAGCTTTCCGTAGGTCGGCGCGGGCGCATCGCGCCAGGCGCGCGCCACGGCCGCGGCGAGCAGGTCGCCGTCACTGTCGCGAAGCGCGAGGCTATCAACCATGGCGAGATCTATTGCTGTTGCTGTGCTGGCATCGCAGCTGCCGAGGTGATGCGACACCGATGAGCGCCACGCGCTGGCCGAAGATCAGGATCGGTTGGCGCCATCCTCGCCCGCGCATGTAGCGGCAGAAGTCAGTAAGCCGGACGAGCCAAGGGCGCCCCATCACAGCCACCCCCGCCCCAGATCCGCGACATAGCAGGGCTTGGCCCCCATCTCCGGCGGCATGCCGACCTTGAAATTTGTGGCGAGCACCAGCGCCCGTACCCGCTCATGGCTGCAATAGCGGGCGCACTGGCGATAGATGTTGCGCTTGCTGCCCTTGATCTTGATTTCGACTGCGACGCCTTCGACCATGAAATCGACGACGTCGGTCGCCGACAGACGAACCTCGCGCTCCGCGGCAAAGCACGCCTCAGCCAGCTCGGCAGCAATCGCCGCCTGCAGCGCCTTTTCGTCGCTGAGCGGCCAGCGGCGCGCCTGCAGAAACGCGACGAGGTTGCGGGCGATCTGATCCGGCGAGATCATGCGTGCGCGCGCTCCTCGCGCCGCTCCTGCTTCTTCGACATCGCGTCGAGGTGCGCCTGCCCCGCGGCGGACATATTCCCACTGCCGTCGACCATTCCGAGCGCGTGCATGTAGAGGCCGAGGATCGCCTCATGCTCGGCGAGCTTGTCGGCATCCTGCGCGCGGCGGCGGACGATTGCGCGCAAAGCCTTGGTGTCGAAGCCGTTCGCCTTCGCCTCGGCGTAGATGTCGCGAATGTCATCCGCGATCGACTTCTTCTCCTCCTCCATCCGCTCGATGCGCTCGATATAGGCGCGCAGGTGATCGCGCGCGATGCCCATGACGTTGCTCACTGTGATGCCGCCTCCTCTTTGACGATAGGCTCGTCAGTTTTCCACTTGCCTTTGCCCATATTCCGACCGAACCATTTGGCGAAGTCAGTGCAGTTGATTTGCACCGTGTAGGTCACACCGCCAGAAGCATTGAACGGGTTGCGAGTGAGGGCGCCGGACTTCACCAATTCGTCCAGTGCCTGCTGCATACGAACGGTCGGGCGAGACCGGACCATCTGGTAGGTCAACTGGCTTTGACCAGGGATGCCGAGACGACCGAACAAAGCCCCAAGAACGACCTTGGCGTCGTCGCTTAACGACTTCATCAGCAGGTCGCTAGAAATACCGGCAGCGTTGCTCATATTACCTCTCTCAGCTCATCGAGGGGGGGGGTGCGGCGGCGTCTTCGACCACGGGACCGCATTGCTCGAGGTCGAACAGCGCCGGCACGGCGAGCTTTTCCTCCGCCGCGCGGCAGTAGTGGACCGCGTCGAGGAATGTGCCGCCGTTGAGCTCTGAGCCGGCGCCGCGGCGGCCTTTGAGGATTGCCCGATACGGCACGGTGCCGAGGCCTGCGAACGGGTCGTAGATCAGATCGCCGGGGTTGCTGTAGCAATCAATCAAACGGTCGACGATGTCCCACTGGAGAGGACAGAGGTGTTTCTCGACCTTGCGTGCGGCCTGGTTGGAATTGAGCGTGCGCATGCGCAGCACGTCATGCCAGACGTCCGGATGCCAGCTCCCCGGCGCGATGCACATGAACTTGGTCGGCAGGCGGTCCATCCGCTCGAGCGTCTCGCCGACCTTGACGTGCAGTTCGTAGTCGTAGATGCGCTTGAGCGAATCCTCGGTGAACACCTTGGCGAGCTGCTGCGGCCCGTAGGCGGCGAGCTCTTCCGCTGTCAGCAGGCGGTTGCCGCTCGATCGCCAATAGCCATGCGCGTCGACCTGCCAGCGCGCCCGCGTGTAGATTTCCTTGTCCTTGGTGACCGGCTCATCCGCGTAGCCGCGACTGCGATCCGACTGCGGCTTGCGGAGCAGAAGGATATATTCCGGCATGCCGCAGCCCATCTTGGTCGAATCCTTGGCGTTCTCCGACCAGCCGAGCCGATAGGTCTGCGCGTTCTCGCGCACCACATCGGTGATGACCGTCACCATCCCCATGTAGTCGAAGCCGTGCGCGCGGTAGTGCATGATGGCTTCGGCGTGAAAGGGCAGCACGGTCGGCGCGCCCTTGCCGGTGACGGCGCCGAACAGGATCCGGTCCTTGACGTGGATCGACATGCGCCGGCCAGGCTTGAGCATCCGGAAGAGCTTCGGCGTCAGAAAATCCATCTGCGCCCAGAAACCGGAGGTATCGGCCGGCGCATCGCCGTTGTGCCCAAAATCGTTGAAGGACTCCGCGTACTCGTACTGCGTTCCGAACGGGATCGACGACACGATCGCATCGACCGAGTTTTCGGCCCAACGCGAGGCCTCATCGACCGCATCGTTGTTGGCGATGACAAAGCGCTCGCCGCGCACCTCGACGCGCTTGAGGCCAATCGATCGGCGCAGAACCTCCGCAGTCGGCAGCTTGTCGAGGCCGAAGCGCTTGATGATCGCGCTCATGCGCTCGCGCAACTCGGTGTCGCGCTGCCACTTCTCGAGCAGGATCGCCCGCACTTCGCGCTCGGCTTCGGAATAAATGATATGCACATCGACCGGGTGCTGCTGGCCGAAGCGCTGGAGGCGATAGGTCGCTTGGATGAAATCGTTGAACTTGAAGCCGACCCCGACAAAGATCGCGGTGTGGCAGTGATATTGAAAGTTCGACCCGGAGCCGGACAGGATCGGCTTGGTAGCAAAGTTCTTCACCTCGCCGCGCTCGAAGGCAACGAGGCTCTTTTCGCGCTCATCCGGATGCTCGCTGCCAGAGATCGCGACGACGTTGGGCACCGCGGCCTCGATCGCCTCGCGCTCAGCCTCGAGGTCATGCCAGAGCAGGTGATGCCGTCCGGGATCCTCCGCCATGATGGCGCACATCTTGGCGACCCGCGCCGGGATGCTCTCTCGCTTGGCGGCCGCGGCCTGGCTCACGCCGAGCGCGGCTGAGCGGAACAGCACAGTCTGACCGTCCCGTTCGACGTCGGCCTTACTGTGATCCGCCGGCACCTCGTGCCAGTGCACGCGGATCGGCGGCAGGTCATAGCCCTCATCTGAATAACCGAGATCGCTCGGCTTCTGCACGAACGCGGCCCAGGAGTGCACCCAGAGCCAGAACTCCTCCTCTTTGTGCGGATAGAGCGTGAGATCGCCTGCCTGCTCGCTGTTGCGTTGGAACCAGCGGGTCAAGGCCTGCCCGGTATCCATGATGCCGAGGAAGCCGGCGTAGTGGATCAGCTCCTTGTAGCGATTGGGCGAAGGCGTTGCGGTGCAGACCAGCTTGAACGGAATATGCTCGAAGAGCGGCAGGAACTCCTGGAAGGTCTTGCTGCCGTAGCTGCGCAGCACACTCGCCTCATCGAGCGATGACGCCGCGAACGAGCGCAGGTTGAGCTTCCCGTCGCGCACGGGCTCATAGTTGGTGCAATAGTGCTCGCAGCCAGCCACCATCTCGCTTTCGTGCTGGATGAAGCGGAGATCGATGCCTAGCGCCGCTGCGTCGCTCATGAAACCGTGCCGCACGCCGTACGGCATGACGATCAGGGTCGGGCCGCCGTCGCTATGGCGCGCGATCTGTCGCGTCCATTCGAGCTGCATTGAGGTCTTGTGCAGTCCGAAGGCCGCGAAGATCGCGCGGTTGCCGCCACGCAAGGCCCAGGTGACAAGGTCGCGGCAGTGCGGCTTGAGCCAGGGATGCAGCTCGCGCGGGTCGACATCAAAGCCGGACGCCTCAGCGACCCGCATCTTGGATTCAAGGAATTCGGTATAGTCGGGCCATTCAACGGTGATTTCCTCATCCTCGAAATTGGCAGCTAAGCCATTGATGGGATTGGCCGGAGGGTTGATTTCCTCCGGAGCGGGTGCGCCAATTGGCGCAGGCTCAAGCTGCGCAAGCGCGGTCATTCGAGGATGCCTTTCTCCGCCGCGATCGGCCGCGGCAAAGTCACCCGCACGAGCCGGCTGCCGTTCACGCCAATCCCGGTTTTCTCGTACTCAATCAGCGATCGAGGGAGCCATACCCACTCTTTGAATGGAGTGTCGCCGCGAAGCGAGACAGCAATCGCTTTCTTGCTCGGATTGTCGTTGTGCAAGATCAGGTCGAGGTCGACGAGATTGGAGCGCGCCTCTTGCGTCGGCGACGCCATCTCGTTGTCGCCGAACCGGCCGCGATCGGGAGCTTGGAATTTTTCGAAGGCATCCTTCATTTCGCTGCACCTCCGCACAAAACCAGCTCGGTGCCGGCGAGCCTGACGCGAGGCAGCCTCTTCCAGACTTCCGGGAATGCCGTCATCGAATTGCGAAACAGGCGCTCCGGATCGCAAGCTCCAGGCGAGAAAAATGTGCTGTTAGACCCCGGTCGATCGTCGACCGTGCGATCCCAAAACGAGATCGCCGAGTAACCCAACCCATCGAGCCGCGCGAAGCAGGCCTGGAGCTCGTTCGGGGTGTATTGCTCAGGATGCGGAGCCAGCAGCCCATCGAAATGAGCCATCTGGCGGGTGAGTTCGTAGGCCGCGTGACGCATTCCGCGCTCAAACAGGAAGTGCCCGCTTTCGCCGTGGCAACCGAAGTACAGCCAGGTCCGGCTCATCTGCTCCCCCACGCATAAGCTTTGGCCGCATGGAGCATCGGCGCCGGCTCGCGGGCGAGCTCCGGCACGTTGGCGCGCACAAGTGCAGTCGCAAACGGCGGCGGCACCGAGTTGCCGACCATCCTGACCTGCACTGTTTTCGAGAAGCGGCGACCGTCGTGACCGCGATCGATGATGTAGTCATCGCGGAAGGAATGCGCGCGGTAGAGCTCCCGCGGCGTCAGCATCCGCATGCCGATGTCGACGATCTGATAGAGCGCACCCCTGACCAGCACCAGACCGAAGCGGTCGCGCGTCGTCACCGTATCGATCGGCTCGCGCAGGTCGGGATCCTGGTCGGTTCCGTAATATTTCAACAAAAAGGCGCGGACCTCGGCGAGATGCCATCCCGCGGCGGTGACGGTCGGCAGCGGGGCACTAACCGGCGCGTCGCGCCGATCCGATCCCTTGAGGTTCACCAGGTGCGTGGCGCAGAGCGCCTGCGTGCAGCCTTTGGTGACGATCGTCGAGACCGGCTCGAGTGGCGAATGCCCGGGCTCCTGATAATTGTGCTGCGCCAAGAAGGCGGCAACCATCGCATGACGCGGTGCGCCGGCCATCACGGTATGCAGCGGATCGTCAGCCGGCGCCCCGCAACCATTCTCTTGGAATTTTGCCAGATGAACGGCCGCCAGGCTGCCCTGATTCGCGGTCGTGACGATCGTCGGCATCGGCTCATCAGCCGCATGCGTGCGCGGATCCTGCCCGGGCCGTTCGCCGTAGCGCGGGACCAGAAACGGTGTCACCAGCGCATGCTCGCCGCGGTGCGCGGTCGTCACCGTACGCAGCGGCTCACTGACGGCCTGGCCGCGCTCAGGATCGGTTCCGTGCGTGATCGGTACTATGAACGGCTCAGCCGCATTGATCACATAGCGCCACACGCCCTTGGCGATGCGGGCCATCGTGGCGTCGGCGAGCGGTCGACGGACGCCGAGTGCGCGGGCCTCTTCTGGCGACAGGAAGATCGACGGGCACGGCAGCGACCAGTCGATGCAATCCGCGGCCGTGCCCCAGGGCTTCAATCCGCCGCTGATGACCGCGGGAGACTTCGGATCGTCATGGGTCGGCTCTGGCCAGACGATCGACTTTCCATCACGCCGGCCGATCACGAAAAGGCGCTTGCGGGTCGTGCGCGCGCCGAATTTGCAGGCGCGCAGCTCGCGCCATTCGATCCGGTAGCCGTCACGCCGGCCGGCTTCGATCCAGCGCCCGAAATCCTCGCCCTCGCGTTTCTTGCAGGGGACGAGCAGCGGCGAGCCGTGGACGTCGAGGATCGGCTTTCGGTCCGGGCCGAGCTTGCGGACCAACGGGCCCCACTTCGCGAGCTCCTCGACATTCTCGACGACGAAGACGCGCGGGCGCTTTTTCTTGATCCAGCGCATGACGACCCAAGGCAGGTCCCGGCGATGGCGCTTGACCGGCTTGCCGCCCTTGGCTTTGCTGTGATGCGTGCAATCCGGACTGGCCCAGAGCAGTCCGATCGGCGCGTCGCCGATCACCCGCATCGGGCTGACCTGCATCAGGTTCGCGCGCAGGTGTCGCGTTTCCGGATGGTTGGCCTGGTGCATCGACAGCGCGTCTTCATCGTGGTTGATCGCGATGTCGGGCGAACGGTTGAGCGCAATGCGAATGCCTTCGCTCGCGCCGCCCCCGCCGGCGAACAGGTCGACGATGAGCTCTTCCGCGCTCATGCGGCTCTCCGCGGCTGCAGGTCCGCAGCTTCTATCCATTGATCGACTTTGCCGGCGATCTGGCGGCGCGCTTCGTCGACCGAGCATGCGCGCGCCATCGACCCGCAAAACGGCAGGCGAAGCGACCAATAGAACTTTCCACCGACCGGATAAGGAATGATGTCAGCGACGATGATGGCGCCGAGCAGCGCAACCTCGCGCCCCTCCCCTCGAGACTCGAAGCGGACCACGCTCATAGCGGCGGCCCCTTTTCGACAGCCGCGGCGCCGGCGCGATTGAAGTCATAGAGCGCGCAGCGCTGCGCCTTGGTCGAGGTTATGATCAGATGATGATCGCTTTCCTTGAGCTCGATCTGCATGCCGAAGGATCGGCAGATGCGGCCGAGCGCGACCAGCAATTCAGTCTTGCTGGCGCCTGCGTCCCCGCGCGCCTTCAACTTGAATATCTTGACGTCCTTGGCCATGGCCCAATGTTCTCAGAGGCGCTCCGGAAATCCGTATCGCTCGGAGGTCGCGTTGAACTTGGCGATGACGGCCTCGGGCAGATCGATTCCCAGCCTGCAGGCCAACAGGTTCAAATAAAGGAATGTATCGGCGATCTCTTCGGCGATCTTTGAGATCGCCTCCTCGCGGGTCGACAATTGCAGGTCGGCATCGCTAATATTTGCGATATCGTCTTCGATCCGAAACAGCTTCTTGAGGGCATTGCAGACCTCGCCGGCTTCGCCCTGCATTGCGCAAGCCCATCGCTCAGGCGTCCAATCATTAATGCCGTTCTTATGCCAGCGATTACAACGGGAGAGGTTCTGCTCGGTTACCTTCGCCAAGGAGAGATCGGTCATGGACGCCCCTCTTCATCTTTTGAATTTGTCGCAGCCGTGTTGCGCGCGGCCTCAGCCAGCATGGCCCGCAGCTCGGCCTTGGATGGCTCGCCGGAAAGCCGGTTCCAGATGGTCGCGCCGAGGGCCCGATCGCGCGATTGCCGCGAAATCTTCGATATGCGATGGTCGATCATGGCGCGCTCCGCTTATTGCGGGCGCGGTCGAAGCGCTCGATTTCGGCGAGGATCAGGGCCGCACCGCGGACGAGATCGCGGCGGATATTGTGCGGCTTCCACCAATCAGGAGCCCAAGGCCAGACCAGCTCCGCCGTCTTGGCGCGGACGCCGTTCCCGTAGATCGCGTAAGCCGCGCCAGCGCGGGCGAGATCGCCAGGCGCATGAGCGTCGTCGTGTTCCGCGGTCCAGCCCTCGGCATCGATCTGACGGCGCCGCTCGGCCAATACAGCGAGCGCGGCGGCCGACATCGGCACGCGAATGTGCAGGGCTTCGAAGACGCGGCGCAGGATGAATTGCCGCGCGATTGACACGAAGGTCATTACAACTGCGAACGCAACATTCTGTGAAAACGAAACCGCGACGCCGAGCATCGGCAGCACGGTCGCCTGGGCGAGCAGAGAAATGCCGAAGCCGGCCGCGGTCGATAGGCTCGTTTCAAGCAGTGACATCGCGCGCGGCTGTTTCATGGCGCATCCCACACCAATTGATCGGGAACTTCGAAGAGGCCCTGGCGTCCGCGATACGGAATCGGCGTCGCGAACCTGCGGAAGGCGCCGCGCTGGAAGGCAAAGCGGCCGGGCGTGAAGTCTCCGCAAATGAAGTCGTCGCTCGGATCCTGCTCGCCGACCATCTGCGTGCCGGGCGGGAAAACCTGCTCGGTTGGCTTGCAGTCGATGATCTCGACAATGCCGATCAGCGCGCCGGTCGGCAGCTCAAGGCCCCAGTGCGATCCGAAGTCGCTATCGAGGATTGTCTCGAGCGCAGGATCGACATCGCGCACGAACTTCTTTGCTGCATGCACAACAAGCTTGCCGCGATGGCGCAATGGCCAATGTCGCGTTTCGTGAATCTTTGCCGGCGAGCACCAGAGGCTTGCCCACGGCTGCCAGAGCGAGAGCGCTTTCATCGCTTGCGCTCCTTCGGTCGCAGCACTTCGGAAATGATCGCCTCAGCCGCCTCTTCCCGGGTGAGGTTCCAATCCTTGGCGCGCTGATTGAGCCGTTGCAGCGTTTTCGGTGTCAGGCGAACAAACACAGTCCCGCGCGAGACTTCCGGGCGCCGCACGACGGGGAGGATGATGACGGTTGCGCTCATGCCGCGGGTGCCTCCGCAGCTGCGCGAGCCTCATCGTTTCGGCGCTTGATCTCGGTGCTGACCGCGAACATCACATCCTCATCGAAATCGCGGGCGAGCACCCAATGGAGGAAGCCGTCATCGACCTCGCTCCAGCGCTTGCCGCGGTGTTGGCCGAATGGCACGCGCGGCAACAGCGCCGGCTCGCTTGTCCATTGGATCAACTGCTCGAGCGGAACGGTTTCCAGCATCGCGGCGAGCAGATGCGCGGTGACATAGGCGTCCGGTAGCGCGCGATGGGCAAGCTCCGCATATTCGCGGATGAGCCCGGGAGGCTTCAGCCAGTAGCGTAGCGCTTGATTGGAATGAGCCGGCGCATCCGGCCAGAGGCGAAGGGCGCACTTCCAGGTGCAGACCCAGGGCGCCCCCCCCGTCATTTCATCGGAGATGAAGGCGCGCTCGAATTTGGCCGAGTGCGCGCACCAAGCCGCGACCGGAATGGTATAGCGGTCGAGCGCGAGAGACGTGAAGATCGGCCACGCATCCGCGAAGGACGGTGCGCCGATCAGATCCTCATCAACGATATGGTGGACGGCGCTCGCGACCGGCGGGATCACCCTACTCGGCCGACAGAGCCTGTTGCGATGGGCATGATATTCGACCGTCGACCGCCCGCTGTTACGCAGCACATCGACCGTGGCGACTTCGATCACCTCGGCGTCAGGGGGAAATCCGGTCGTTTCAAGGTCAACGACGCGGATCAGGCTCACGGTTTCGTCAATCGTATCGCTCACTCTGCAGCCTCCATCGCCGGACCAGCGGCGTAAATCACCGTCTCGATCGGCGCCCACTTGTTGCAGGTCATGCCGGCGCCGATCGCGCCGCTGACGCGACGACATTCGTGCTCGCTGATGCGGTTCTTGCAGGCGCCGCAGTGCCGATATCCGCCTGGGGTCCCCGGGTTAAACCCGGGGATCGCGCGGTAATGCGCTTCGTCCTGGCTGATCTGATCTTGCGGTTCTGGCGGGACCGCCTGGTTGCCCCAGAAGCGCCAGTCCGGCCACCTGCTTTCATCGAGCAGGCGATTGCCGGCGTCATCAAAGACACGGGCGAACAACTCGATCTTGGGAACGCCCGGAAAATAGCGGTCGATCATCGCGCGGACCGCATCCGGCTTGGCCGAATGCTCGCCCACGACCGTATCTAGGATCGACAGGTCCTGTTGCCCCTCGAGCGGGCAAGGCACGTCGCCCTTGACGCCGAGCAGCAACAATTCGTGCGCGTTGATCCACCAGAAGCCGGTGCCGCGGTGCCAGTTTCCGGAGGTCGAGCGCTTGGCCCAGACCATGTGTGAGCGATAATCGCCCTCCCCGACCGGCGCCAAGGCTTTGCCGTTCTCACGAACGAGGCGACCTTGCGCATCGCGCGGGCGCAGCCTGCAGAATCCCCACTCGGCCATCAACTCGATCTGGTCGATCAGCGAAGGCTGCCAGGCGTACATCAGGAGCGCGCAGTTATCGGCGGCGAGCTCTCGCACCGGCAGGTCGATAAGCGCATCGAGCGGTGCCGTCGCGTAGTGATTTTCCGGCGACTTCTCCATGCCAGTCTGTGCCGACCAGGCCTTCCAGTCGCGCGGAATATCGACATAGATCACGCCAAACTTATTGCCGGTGAGCAAGGGAGCCGCTTGCGGCGCGCGCATCTGCTCGAGCTTGCGCTCGCGGCTTTGCTCGCGTTTCGCTGTGCGGTTTGCCTTCGCCACATCCTTGACGGCCTTCGGATCGGCGCTGGCGATGATGCGCTTCTGCTCCTCGATCGGGAGCTGAGCGATCTCGGCGGCAGCTTCCGTCGCGACCTTGCCGGCCGTGACCGCCTCGACGAGCTCCGGCGCGCCCTTCTGCGCCACAACGGCCGCGCGTTGGACGCTGCGGCGCGAGACGTTCATCAGCTCCGCCGCCTCGGTCTGAGACATCAGCGGCTTTGGCGGCTCGATCGGCGAAGGCGCCTGCACCCGCTCAACAAACTCGCGCACGTCAGTTGGAGGAAGGTCGCTCTTGATGGGCTTGCCGTCGAATTCGCACCAATGCGCCTCGCAGGCAGCGTCCATCTGGACGCCCTTGTCTGACACCGGAAAGCGGAAGACGGCGCCGCACTCGCAGGTGCCGACGCTCATCGGCTCATTGCCGTCGCCCGGATATTCGCGCGTCATGGTGATGACGTGCCCGGCCGGCCAGCTTGTGCGGGTCGGTTTCGCGGGGCGCGTAGGCTGCGCGAGCGGCAGAGCGGGTGCGCCAATTGGCGCAGGCTTGGCCGTGTGCTGGTTGCCGCCAAGCCTGATCTCCGCCATTTTCGCGGCGATCATCGCGCGCTGTTGCGTATTCAAGTGGCGGCGATGGATGTTCTCCGAGGCGACCAGGTCGAGGGCTTCGCGGTCAGAACCGGCAAAGACCTGCGTCGCGATCCCGATGCCGAGCTCGGTTGCGGCCTTATAGCGATTGCGGCCGTCGAGGAGCATTCCCCGATGAAGGATGATCGGATGATTGATGCCGTTCTGCTTGATGTCGGCGAGGTGGGCGGCATATTCCGCATCGCTCATCATCGGGAACAGATCGGCGAACGGGTGCGGCTTGAGCGCCGGCGCGCCGGGCGGCAGATGTTGGACGGAGCCGAGCTTGATGGTCATTGTTCAGTAGGGCCTGATCCCAAAGCTCGACACGATCCAACCGGCGACGGCGAGCACCAGCGCGGCGATGAAATAATCGAAGAATAGTGAGGCAGCCACGGTGGATATCCCCAACCCAAAGAGAAGCGCGCGCAAGGCCGCGAAGGGATCGCAATCATAGGGGTAACCATGAATGGGGACCCGCAGATCGCGACCTTGCGCAACTGAATGCAACAACAAACAAACGCGAGGAGGAACTAGCCGCAGCCACCCCTTCGGCGCGGATAGAGAGAACGAGCAGCCCCAAGAAGAATGCCAGCGATGATGATGCGGGCGCGCCTTGTAACGAGGCGCTCGATCTCTGTGGCCTGCGCCTCGGTGAAGAGCGCAGCGGCGCGCGGCGATCTTCCGCGCGCGAGCATGCGCTGCTTGCGGAGAGCGGGAGAGTTCGGGTGCCGCTTCATGCGGCGCTCCTGAATTCGGCTGCCGTCTCTCCGGCTGTCGCGCCTAGCGTTCGCGGCGGCGTTCCCGCGCGGTTGCTACTCGCACCGCCTTGAGTCCGGTTCTCTCCGCATTTGATTCCGCTGCAGGCACCGGCAACCCCGCCCAGAATTCCGTCAAATGCCGATCCTATCGACGGCCGCCCGCACGGCGTCCGCCAGTGCGAGCTTGCGCGCGATGCGATGATGCGAGCCGAGGATGATCGAGATCGCCCGCTCGCCATGTTTGTCCGAGGCGATGATTGCAGCGAGCACCCAGGAATCCGGCTCTGATTTCCCCTGGCACCATGCGCGGCAGGTGCGGTCGGAGCAGCCGGTGAGGCATTCGAACTCTTTTGCCGGGATAAGCGGGGGCGGCCAAAGGCGCTCGACCAAATAAGTGAACGACCAGTTTCGCGGCAGAATCCTGCCGCCACCGTCAAGCGGGCGACCGTCCCGGCAAAATCCTGCCGATTGTTCGATTGCACGAACTGCAGTCGTGGATACTGATTCGCCCGCCATGACGCCACCCCTACTCGACCAACAACAAATTCATTCGGAATTAGCCGGCTCTGCGCGCGGAAGTGCCGGCCGATCGGAGAACAGGTTCCAGCGTCCCGATCGGCCGGCCTCGCTGCATCCCCCGACATCGCCAGAAGTGGAGGCTGAGCTTTGGAATTGATTTTTTCTTCCTGCATCGTCACGCGCGACGACCACATGATCGTGATCGCGCTATTCGACGGCGATCCGGCAACCTCTGTCGGACTGCTGAGAGGCAGCGAACAGGCGGCGACGGCCTTGCTCGAGGCGCTCGCCGAAGTGCTGGGTTCCCCGCCGAATTCGGTTTCGGAATAAGCCCTTAGCGATCGGCAAAAATTCCAGGAGATCGTCTTTACTTTTCCGCCATCTGACGCGGTTCCCGGAATTTCTGAGTTCTCCCCGCTCTCAACACGAAATGCAGTGGATTCCCGTTGTGTATTGCATCCGACACTACCGCGACACCACACTTGCGCGTCCATGTCGGACAAAGTTGTGGGGAGGTAACGATGCTTGGAGAAGCGCAGCGCGAAGAACAGCTCACAATATCGGAGCCTGCAGGCGTGCCGGAAATCTGGTTCGACGCCGTCGCCTGGATATACGACAAGGGGGATTCCTGCCGGATCGTACTCTACAGCGAAGATCGCCCGCTCGGGCCGGATGGGCCGCTCGAGCGGCGGATCGTCGCGAAGCTGGTCGGCCCCAGCGGCAGCCTCTTCGCGATCGTCGAGGCGATCACGAACCATCTCGCGCGAAGGGAGAGAGGCGCCAACGCGGGACGACTGTTGAGCTGAGATCATATCCGGTGCGGAGGCGCTCATGATTGGGCCGCCTCCGCGGAAGGAGCGGGATAAAGATCGGGGCGCAGCTCATGCCGTGGCACACCGGTCAAGCGCTCAACCTCGAGCACCCGGCCCGAGGGCACGCGCCTCCATTGCGAAATCGCTTGGGGCGAGATGGCGCCCCCAAAGAGCCGGCTGAGGCCGGAATTACCGCCCGCCGCCTCTTTCGCGCGAATCAATCCATCGCTCATGCGCAATTGAAAGCATTGCTTTCCCGATGTTGCAAGCACCTCTTTCAGTGATTGAAAGCGAGCGAAAGGTTACCTTTCAATGCATGGACAGCCAAAAAACACTCGGTGAGCGAATACGTTACATACGAAAAGGGCATGGCCTCTCGCAGCAGCAGTTCGGAAAAATTCTGGGGGTAGAGCGCGGCGCCGTTGGCAATTGGGAACTCGGGAAGGGAATCAAGTCCGAGAATCAACGGCAGATCAGCCAAAAATTCCATGTAACGCTGGATTGGCTGATGAACGGCGACGCAGAGCTCCCTCAAATGCCGAGCAATCGCGAACTATTTCCAAGTTTTCGCGTGAGCCATCATGGCCTTGAAGAGCCAGTTCCGATCCAGCCTGCGCCGCCGGCCGGAGCCGTCGAGCTCGGTTCAACAGTGCCGCTAATGCGACAGGGCCGGGCCGGAAAAGACGGTCAATTCGGCTTTACCCGGGAGCAGGCGGCCGATGTCCCGGCTCCCCCGGCCATCGCCCGGGTCCGCGACGCCTATGCGGTGTATGTGGTCGGAGAATCCATGCAACCTCGATACGATCCGGGCGAAATCGTGTTTGTGGACCCTAACAGGCCGGTAAATCCCGGCCATTACGTTGTGGCCCAAATCGCGGGTGAGGGCGGCGAAGGCCCGGTCGGATACATCAAGCGCTTTCTTGGTCGCGACAGCCGGCAGCTGCGCCTGGAGCAATTCAACCCAAAGAAAATACTTACGTTTCCATTGAAGAGCGTGATTTCGGTCGATCGGATACTCATGAGCGGGGACGGATGATGAGGTTTATTATCGCCTTGAGCCTAGCTGTTGCCGCCGCCTCTGGGGCGGAGGCGAGGGCCCCAAACATCTCCGATACGACAGGATGGCTTTCGCGCGTCGCCGAAGCCTCCGTCGCGGCGAAGGCGTGCGGCTACGAGATCAACGCCAACAAGGTCATGGGCGAAATGCTCGCCACATACGATTCGATGGACAGCTTCACGGGAGAGTTTTTCGGCGATCAGCTCGATAAGCAGGAAGCCGCGCTCAGGCGCGATCGAACTGGATTTTGCCGCCGCGCCTGGGACAAATTCGGAGCAACCGGCAGCGACATCAAGAGCTTGCTTCTGCCCGGAAGATAAACGCCGGAAAGCGCTGCTTTCTTTTTGCTTGCGCTGAAATGAAAGAAATGCTTTCATCCCTCTCGTTCGTCGGGAGGGGCATCCATGCGCGTCAAAATCTGGGAAGAGGTTTGCGGCACCGACAACTTCGCGCCCGGTCCCGAATGCGATCTCCCCGAATGCTTCCCGGATGATGCGGACAGCCGGCGTGAGGCTGAGGCTGACCTCCTCAAATCTGGATTTCACTTTGGCGGCGGCGCGGCTCCCTGCTTCATGCTGGAGCGCGTGTCTTGACTCCGGCCCCCGCGCACCTTCCCGCCGCCCAGCAGATCGGGCTGCTGATCCTGCGCAAGAGCGAGCTCGCCGATGCTTGCGCCTCGCGGCTCCGGGCCGAGGGCGCCCCGCATCCATCGGAGGCGGATTACCTCGCGCTCAGCCGTACAGGCTTTGCCATGCGCTCCCCGGCCGGGACGCGCATGCTCACCCCCCTCGGCAAATCCCGCACTGACGCCTTCGCCATCGCGATCGCGCGGCAGTTCCGCCTGCATGTGATCACGCACGGGTCGACACCCGGGGTCTGGTTCGTCCGCTGTTCGTGCGGGGAGTTCTTCACCTCCAAGCCGCACGCGATCCCGGGCGCGCTCGCCAAGGCGGCGGCGGCCGGCGCGCGGCATCTGCGCCTGGTCTGTGATCGCACTGAGCATGCGCCAATTGGCGCAGCCTCTACCCCCGCGATCCTGATCGCTGAAGAGACGCGGACAGCGCCATGACCAGCAATTTCTGGCGCAAGTCGCATCGCTTCGATCGCGCCGCCGTGGCGCTCGCCGATCGTCACTACAGCCGTGTCAAACCGGGCTCGCCGCAGTTCATGCCGCCCGGCTCCTGCCGAGTGTTGATGGCGAAGAACAGCAAGGCGGTCTTCGGCCTCTCATTTCCCAAGGCCGAGTTCGTCAAGCACGCCTGGGCGGGCGCTTGGGTTGTTTCGATATTCCGCAACGAGGAGGCCGGTCCGCTCGCCTCCGACATGCTGCGCGAGGCAATGGGCCTGATGCAGACCGAGTACGACGTGCCGGAGCTCGGCTGCGTCAGCTTCGTCGACCCCAGGAAGGTCCGCGGCGTCATGGAACGCGGCGAGCGCGTGAAAGGCTTCTGTTTCAAAAGGGCCGGTTTCCGCGCCGTCGGAGAGACCAAGGGCGGCTTGATCGCCTGGCAGATGCTGCCGCGCGAGATGCCGGCGCCGATCTCGCTTGAAGGGGAAAGGACCGCGCCATGATGGTGCCCACCACCTATTCCGACCTTCCCTATTTCGATCTGCCTCCCAGACCGCCGATCAGCGGAACGCTGGTGATCTCATGGGTAGTCGCGCTGGGCATCAACGTCGCCCTGCTGATCGCGTTGGCCGCAACGGCTTGGAGGCTGATCTAATGAGTGCCATCGGCCGCGAGCTCCGCGCCATGGCAGACGATCTCTGGCGTTCCGGAGACCACGCCCTTGCTTCATTCGCTCATTCGCATGCGCTCAAGTTGGAAGCGACATTGCGAGAGGCGCAAAAGCGCGAGCCCCGCCTCATCGACATCGAAGACTGCATCGCGGTCTATGGCGATGACCTGGTCGACGAAGTGATCCTCATCGATCTCGACATTAATAACAGCTGCGCCGATCCGGGCGGCCATGTGTTCCTTACCGAGAATGGCGAGGTGAAGTGCATGAGGTGCGGAAGGCCCGGGATGCCGGTCTATGCAATGCGGGAGTCGGAGTGATGGCCGATCCAAAAGAACAGCTGATGGCGGCAAGCTCGGTGATCAATACCGCTGTGGCGCTATTGCGCAGCGAGCAGCCGACCTTCGAGGCATTCCTTGAGGAATGCCGGAACGTGGACAGCTTCGGTCACATAGTCGACCCGACGCTGTTCCGCGATCCCGAGCGCCGCGCCGTCAGCGCGTTGATGAATCCGCTTTATGAGGCCGCGCTCGATTTCATCCGCGCGTACGACGAACAGACGAAGCGCGCCAAAGCCGCACTTGAAAAAGTCAAGGCGCCTCAGGGGGCAACATGAGCGCTCGAGCGTTTACTCATCCGGATTTCGGCAAGGAAGCCCGCGTCGAAGTCTGGGGCCGAGAGGTGCGGCTGATTTTCGTCGCCGGCACCGAAGCCAAGGCCGAGAGCCTGGCGGAGGGAATTGTCGAGCAACTAAAGGCCGGCGTGCTCCATCTCACGATGATGGGCAAGCCGACGGGCGTCGTTGAAACGAGAGGCTAAATGACCGGATTTGAGACAACCATCGGCACAACGCTTTCGCAGCGAGCGCTTGCCTGCCACCTGGATCGCTCCGTTAGCTGGGTGCGCAATCAGGGAGAGACGGTTTACCGGTTTGGCGAGAAATGGGAGCGCATGGAGTGGCGCGGCCATCCGGGTCGATGCGCCGGCTATAGGCGCGTTGTGTGAGACTGCCGCGGATATCTGAGGGCAAATAGATGGACCAAAAAACAAGGTTCAAAATCGGGCTTTATTTGCGGGCTCTCATATGCGCCGCTGCAGTCGTCGTCTCGTGGTTCATCATGGATCACACATTCGGCTGGCTGTTGGGCGACAAGCCGCACGACTACTTGCTGGTGTTTTTTTCTGCTGCGGCCGGTGCGATCACGGCTTTGGTTACCTGTCGCCTGCGCATGGGCTTCGTGTCCGAGCCGCTATTCTGATCGCCTGGTGCGGAAACGGTGAGATACCCAATGCCTGAGCGAGTGCAGCGCAAGCGGTCGACCGGCTGGAAGATGCCAGCGAACACGGTCTACGTCGGCCGCGGCAGTAAATGGGGAAACCCTCACAAGGTCGGGATCTCGCTCGAGCGGAACGGTGACGGCACCTATCGGCGCATGACTGCAGAGGACGCAGTCGCTCGCTACCGCGACGAATATCTGCCGTTCTACATGGCGAACGGAGAGCTCGTCCCTGATAGCTGCGTGGCAATAATCTCGCTTGCTGGTGTCCGCTCGATCGGCCGTGTCACGCGGACGTGCTGCTTAGATTGGCAAACGAATGAGCCGCCCCCGTCTCAACTTCACGGCCGAGACAAAGCGCGCCGCGCTCCAGCGCTCAGGCGGCATCTGCGAATGTCATCGCGTGCCACAGCTTGGAAGGCCGGAAGGTTGTGGGGTGAAGCTCGTCGCCGGGCTCATTCGTTACGAGCACATCATCCAGGACGCGATCAGGAAGGACAACTCGCTCGACAATGCGGCATGCCTGACGAAAACATGCTGGCTTGAAAAGACTTGCACCATCGACATTCCGGTCATCGCCAAATCGAACCGCGTCCGCGATCACCATTGGGGCACCGAGACCGCCCCGCGGGCGATCATCGTCGGATCACGCGCCAGCGATTGGAAGCATAAGATCTCGGGCGGATGGGAGCGCAGGTGATGGCACTCAAAGCCCCGACAGATGCCATTGTCGCGCTATTGCGGGAGCGCCCGGGGCTTACCGCTCGGGAGATCGAGGCGCATTTCAGCATCGAGCCATCCGGCTGCTTCAATCGTCTGATCAAGCTTGCCGCTCGCGGGATCCTCCGCGTCGAGGTCGAGAGCCGGTCTTTTCACCGCGATCCGCGTGGCCGGTGCTTCACGACCGGCGCGCAGACGCGGCGCTACTTCGCGCCGCCGATCCTCGAGGCCGCAGAATGAGCGCGCCAATCCTCCTCGCCGCAGCCGCCGCCGAGCTCGGCATGACGCTCAGGGGGCTCAAGGATTGGCTTGCCCGCAACCCGATGGATGCTGCGGGCGAGCCGTTTTACAGCTTCCACGGCCGCGTTCGTGTGTTCTACGATACGGATATCGCCCGCATCCGCGCCGCCAAGCGGGAGGAGACCAGATGCCGTTTAAGCTCGTCCCGCCCCGTCAAGGGCAAAGCTCGAATTGGCGCATCCGCGGCACGCACCTCAAAGTCTACGTTGACCGCACTAGCGGAACTCCTAAACGATCCGTCGCTCGCTCCATCCGCGACGCCCTCGAGCGCGCCGTCGAGCGTGGCGAGTACCCGCCCAAAGAGGAAGCGCCCGCAGCTCGAGCTGGTGCGCTGACCTTCGCGGAAGCGGCCCTCGCCTATCTCAAGGCTGGCAAGCGGAAACGCTACATCGGCAAGCTCGTCAAGCATTTCGGCGACACGCCGATCAGCTCGATCGACCAGGCGGCAATCAACGCCGCCGCTGATGCTCTCTGCCGGCCGGGCACCGGCGGCGGCGGACGCAATGCGGCCGTCTATACTCCGGTTGCCGCGATCCTGCACCACAATGGCGTCGCCATTCAGGTGAAGCGCCCCAAAGGCGCCAAGGGCCGCATTGTTACCGACTGGCTGACGATCGAGGACGCCGCGCTGATCATCGACGCGGCCTATGCGATCGATGCCGAGTTCGGCCTCTATCTGAAGCTTTTGCTCTACACGGGCCCGCGTCGCGCCGAGCCGCTTAAATGGCTGCGCAGCGACTTCAGGGCCGACGAGCGCACCATCTGGACCCGGCGCGGCAAGAAAGGCATCGCGTCTAACGTCAAGCTCCGGCCGGAGCACGCCGAGGAACTCGCCAAGCACATCGCCGGCCATGAGCGCGAGCACATCTTCCGCTTCCGGGACGGCGGACACTTCGCGCACATGCTCACGCGCGCCAAGCTCAAGGCGCTCGGCCTGCCCTGCCCGACCACACGGCCGACCGGATGGAGGCCGCCGGCGAACCGCTTCGCGTGGGTCACATTCCACATTTTCCGCCACACATGGGCGACCTGGCTGCGCCTCTACGCCGGCTTCGATGACATCGATCTCGCTGCCACGGACAACTGGCGGGATCCTCGCAGCGCGCGACGCTACATGCATGCGCTGCCGCGCGGGCAATGGGACAAGGTCGGTTTGCTGCCGGATATCGCGCGGAAGAAGGCCTAAGGTCGCTACGTCGCAGCCCGTGTAAAACCCGTGTGATCTGCACTTCGTCAAAATCGTACGCAAGCAATATCAACAACTTAAGTCTTTCTGGATAGCTCTCCCCCGGAGCCAGCCGCCACTTTTTTTTCAGCGAGCGGCGTCTCAACCGCCGCGGCCGAGCGCGCCGCGATCCACAACGGTGTCCCGCGCAACAAGCAGCATCAATGCAGCGGCAATCACGTTGCCACAGATGCCGGCAAGAATTGGCAACGTGTAGCTGTGGCTCAGATCAAATGCGAGACCGGCCGCGCTGGGACCGATCAGCGTGCCGATACCGGCGCTGGTATAGAGGATGCCGATGAGGCCGCTGACGTTGCGCCCGCCGAAATAATCCATGACCACGGGGGGAAGCAGCGCCACCCATCCACCATAGGCGGAGCCATAGACGAAGCCGAAGATGGCAAGCGGCCAGAAGGTCGTGGAGGCGAGCCAAATGACCAGGGCGAGCGCCATGCAGAGGAATGTCGCAACGAGCGTGAACTCACGCCCGAGCCGATCGGCTAGGCCGCCGAGACAGAAGCGGCCGACCGTGCTGCCGAGACCGATCGAACCAACCAAGAGCACTGCCGTCGGCTCGGCAATACCGTGATCGACCGCGTAGGGCGCGAGATGCACGAACGGCACGAAGACGCCGAATGAACACGCAAGGCATGCCGCATAGAGCGTGACAAACCGCTTCGATTCGATCGCGTCGCGGATCGACACGCCTGTTGGTTTCGCATCGTCAGTGTCCGGCGCGAGCGCCTCGCCATCGGGGCCGATCCCGCGGCGGCGCGGATCGTCCTCGATCAGCATGGCCATTCCGGCGCCAATGATGGCCGCCGCAATCCCGAGCACGAGGTAAGCGTTGCGCCAACCGAACGCGGCGATGCAGAGCGAAGCAAGTGGCGGCGCCACCAGCGTGCCGGCCCCGATGCCGCTGCTGGCAAGGCCCGATGCGAGCGCACGGTGTTGGATGAACCATCTCTGCACGACGCCCATTGCCGGCACATAGGAGAAGCCAACCCCAATTCCGATCCCGAGCGCATAGGAGGCGTAGATATGGGTCAGGCTTTGCGCCGCGCTCGCTACCACAAGCCCGAGGCCGACCAGCACCATGCCGGTGAGCACCAGTCGGCGCGATCCGACGCGGTCGGCGAGCGGCCCGCTCACGCTGCCCAGGCCGAAATACAGAAAGGCGGAGAGCGAGAAGACGAACGAAACCGAGCCGCGCGAGGCGCCGAACTCCCGCTGCAACGACTCGAAGAATGCTGTGAAGGAATAGACACCGCCGAATCCCACGAGGGTCACCGCAAATCCGGCGAAGACGACGAACCAGCCATAGAAAATTCCCTTGTCTTTCCTTCCCCACTCATGCGGGCCTACTATGTGCTTGCTGTTCACGATCACCTCCACGATGTCCACGGGAGATCGTGAGCGCCTGCGCCGCTTGCCACCCCGGTTACTTCGGCCGCGAACGAAGTGGCGACGGTGGCAATCGCTTGGCCGGCCGCACATATTCGGGCCATGTCGAACGCACCACAGATCGCCGAGGTTGCAGCCCTGGTGGGCGACCCCGCGCGCGCCAGCATGCTTTGCGCCTTGCTGGGCGGTCGCGCGCTGACCGCAACCGAGCTGGCATCGGCGGCCGGCGTGTCACCGCAAACAACCAGCGGGCATTTGAGCAAGCTGCACGCGGCGCGGCTTCTCGTCCTGATGAAGCAGGGCCGGCATCGGTACTATCAGCTGGCCGGGCCAGAGGTCGGGCAGATGCTCGAAGGGATCATGAATGTCGCCCTGAACGGGCCGCCGCGCTTTCAGCCAAGGACCAGGATCGACGATGAGATGCGCTATGCACGTACCTGCTACGATCATATCGCCGGCGTCCTCGGGGTCGGTCTCGCCGATCAACTCGCTGCGCGCGCCTTCATCGTGCTGGGTGCCGAGGCGGGCGAAGTGACGCCGGCCGGCCTCGCATTCCTGAGCAAGCTCGGCGTCGATCTTTCCGCCGCACAGGCCAAGCGGCGCGTGTTCTGCCGGCCATGCCTCGATTGGACGGAACGCCGGCCGCATATCGGCGGCGCAGTGGGGGCGGCGCTCGCGCAGCGCTGCTTCGCGCTCAAATGGGTGGAGCGCCTGTCGGGCAGCCGCGCGTTGATGATCACGCCGGCCGGCCGTCGCGGCCTGATGGAGTCGTTTGGGCTGTCGGTTTGAGCGGAGCCCTGATTTGCCTCTTGCGGAAGCGCGATGGATTGCTGAGATTTATTCCATTGCCGGATGCCACGCGACAATCATTGGGAGCGCGACCATGAGCGATGACCTGAAATATCAGCTCCGCCTCACGCTGAACGACGAGTTCGCGCCGGTCGCGCGTCATTCGCCCGAGGATGCGCGGATGGCCCCGGTGACCAACATTCTGCGCAAGCATGACGCGGTGATGAAGTGCCAGCACGACGCCTTCGCGGGCTATGTGCGCGAGGCCGAGGCGAACGGTGTCGACAAATATCCGCTCTATGAGTGGACCAAGGCGACCATCGACGACCCGGTCAAAGAGGCGAAGTACACAAAGTCATTCACACTCTACGTGGGCGGCGACGAGGTTTACGCGAAGGACAAGGCGGATGCGCTCGAGGCCGCGCTCCAACCATTGGTAGGCGGGCCGATTGTCGCAAAGATGTTCCGCTACGATACCAACCCGGCCAACAGCCCGCAGCCGCCGCGCAAGAGCTGAGCAAGCGCGGCGCGCGGGATAACGCGTCTTGCTTATCCCATGCCGGAGGCTGACGCCGGCTCAATCTCGTACATCACCCGCACCTCGCCGGGCTGCGCAAACGGATACTTGTCCTTGCCGAGATATTTCTTGGCGAGTGAATCGATGTGCTGATCGGCGCCGGCCTCGGTCACGCGCCCGACTTTGCCGCGCACCTGCAGGTAACGATAGGGATTGTCGGGATCCATGATGGCAAGCGCGACCGGGACACCGGTCTGCATGTTGCGCGCCTTGACCCGCCCCTTCGCTGTATTCACCCGAATGATGCCGTCCTTGTAGTCGAACCAGACAGGCGTCACCTGTGGCGAGCCGTCCGGCATGGTGGTCGCGAGATTGGCGAAGGTTGTCTTCTGCTGCAGGAGATCGAGATACTTGTCCGGGATCGCCGCCATGATCGCATGCTCCTTGCTCAAGTTTCTCTGACTGAACCGCCGCGAGCGCACGCGGTCAAGACGGCATGCCACTGAGAGCGCGCGACGGCTCGGAAGCCGACTCTATCCGATGCGCTTGAGCCCCGCGGTATAGCGCTGCCAGCGCTTGACGTAGCCGTCGGCGGCGCGGGCGATCATCTGCGCTTCCGCCTCGGTGACGGTGCGGATCACGCGGGCGGGCGCGCCGATGATGAGCGAGCCGTCGGGAAACTCCTTGCCCTCGGTGACGAGCGCGCCGGCGCCGACCAGACAATTCTGCCCGATCTTGGCGCCATTGAGCACGATCGCACCCATGCCGATGAGGCTGTTGGAGGCAATGCTGCAGCCGTGCAGCATGACATTGTGTCCGATCACACAATCTGCACCGATGGTAATCGGAAAGCCCGGATCGGTGTGCAGCGTCGAATTGTCCTGTATCTGCGAGCGCTCGCCGATCTCGATCCAGGCATTGTCGCCGCGCAGGACCGAGCCGAACCAGATGCTGGCATCGGTCTTAAGCCGCACGCGGCCGATGACCGAGGCGGAATCTGCTATCCAGTAGCGATGATCCCCTGGCAGGTCCGGGCGCTCGTCATCGAGCTGATAGATCGCCATCCTTGGTTCCCCCTGGTATTACGACGGTGCCACGGGGCGCGCGCTTTGGCGAGCGCGTCCCCGGCGGATCAGCGATGTGTCAGACGCCGAGGAGGCCGAGCGCGCCCAGCGCCGCTACGGCGACGGTGCCGGACATCAGGCTCCAGAAGCCGGCCACGATGGTCGCCGACATCACCACCCAGAATCGCGACGCATCGATGGGAAGCGGACGCAGGATGTTGCGCATGATGATGAAGGGGGCGGCGAAAACCAGGAACGGGACCGCCGCCAGGGCGAGCGGACGCGAGGAGCGCTGCAACAGGCGGAAGCTTGCCGGACGGCTGGTGGCGGCTTGATAGCCGCTCGCGAGCGCCCCCGCCAGCGCAAAACCGATCGCCAGGGACAAGAAGGACTGTACCGCTTCGGCCGACATGGTTCGCAGGCTCTTTCGCTTACCGGGCCGCTGCCGCGAGCCGAATTCCGGCTGGGGGCGGCGTGCGGAATACGCGGCGATGCTTGGCAGAGCCGGCGCGCCTTCGCCACCATATACTTAATTAATCCTTAACGCGCTCGCGCCGATAACGGGGTCGTTTTCGGGAGGCGGTGAATCGTAATGACATTGGGCATCTTCAGGCGCGACTTACGCGAGGGCATAGTGGGGGCGTCGCGTCCAACGGCCGGCGGGCTGCTGCTGTTTCAGCTCCTGCTCCTGATCGTGCTGATGTGCGCCGCCGTGACGTACATCGTCTATGTTCTGTGGCCACGCTGGCCGGGGACGCCGGTTCCGCTCGACGCGCCTGAGCTTCCCATCACGGTGGGCGGCGTTGCCTTCAACGTCCCGCCGACGGCGGTCCGCATCAGCGTGCAGCGTCGGGGCGGCGCGCACGAGCGCATCGATCTCGCGTTTCTCTGGCCATCCCTGAAGCCGGCTGACGCAGCTCCAAAACCGGCCGCCGTCGAAACCCTGCCGGCCCAAGGCGCGGCCGCGATGCTCGATCGGATCTTCGTCACCATATCGAGCGCGGGTGATAGCATGGCGCCGGAGGAGCGCGTGCAGACCATCTATCCGCGCTACGCGGAGGCGGACCCGGTGTCCGGCCCAGAGGGGCTCGCAGTGCTCGCGTTCCGCCCCGAAAGCCCCTACCAGGGCGAGGACCTCATCTACGATGCGGCGGCGCCCGAGAGCTTCCTGGTCCGCTGCACCCGTAATGGCGCCGGGGCAACGCCGGGCATCTGTCTCTACGAACGGCGGATCGATGGGGCAGCCGATGTCGTGGCGCGCTTTCCGCGTGATTGGCTCGAAGATTGGCAGGCCGTCGCGGCCAACATCAATCGGCTGATCGAAGGGCTGCGCCCCGCGGCCGCCGCGCGCTAGCCCAACTTGCGCAAACTCGGGGGGTGGGCTGAGGCGAATCAATGCTTTAGCGGAAAAGTCGCCACTACATTTTTGTTGAGGAGTTGCGGTCAGGCGCTGAGCAGGCGGGTGGGTAACTCGTGCTCGGCAAGGCGCATGCGT
>DATGLV010000012.1:0-110269 GCA_035293945.1 Xanthobacteraceae bacterium
AACTCGTCCAGCCGCTCCGGAAACAGCGTCGCCTGATCACGCGAAACCCCCGCCACATAGCCAGCCATCGCGAATCTCCCTCGTCACGGAGATTCTCCGACATTAAAGCCTCAGGGGGAATCCTATTTTCACACAGCCTCCACCAGGGCCGCCCCTACGACCGGAGAGGGTTAATGCCTATCTGGTCGCTGTGGACGCAAGATCAGGTAGGTAGTTCTTGAGCGAGCTTAATCTGAAAGACTCTGATTCGCGTTCGTCTCATGCCAAGTGCATCAGCCTTTCTCCCATGCGGATCGTTGCGCCCTCGGCAATGCCCTCGCACAGCGCAAAGCCGTCCGGGGCAAACACGATGATAGTCGAGCCGTGCTGGAACCAGCCCATTTCTTCGCCCTTTCGCATGGCCGCATCGCACGAAAATCTGTTTCGTCCGCGATAGCCTAGGCTGAGCAGGACATCGAGAAAATGGAGGCGGATGCTGGCGACCAGGATCGCCGCAACCGGCACCAGCGTGACGATCTGCCCACCGGCGGCAAGCCTTGTGCGGATCACCGCTCGCTCGTTCTTGCAGAACAGGTTCTCGATGCGCTTGAGCGCGATCGGGTTGACGTTCCAGGTATCGCCTGAAATGTAGGTCACCTGCTCGACGCGGCAGTCGTGCGGCGCGTGAAAGCGGTGATACATGGCGGCCGTGAGCCGCAGGGTCACATAGCGCCCGTTGCGATGGGCCGCGACGAGCTCCGCGTCGGGAAGCAGGTCCTCCAGACGGTAGGGAAATCCCTTGATCTGGAACAGCTCCGTTCCCTGGAGGCTGCCGCAGGCGCCCACGATTGCGTCACAGGGGCTCACGAGGACGCTACCGTCCGGATCGATGGGCCGTGCGCCCGGCTTGAGGCGCCGAATAAAGCAGTCGTGCATGCTGCGGAATTGCGTTGCTTCCGCTTCAGAGAGATCGAGGCCGGAAAAGAAGCGCCAGATCGCGATCGAGAGGTCGCGCACCAGCGGCTGCTCGATCTGGCTGAACCAGCCCATGAACTGCGTTGCGAGCCGCCGTGGGATCCGGTTGGTGAGGAGGAAGTTCAGCTCCTCTTGCTGAAAAATCCTTGCTATCGGGCCTTGGACCGTCATGGTCTGGTCAATTGTCTCGAATAGATAATGATTCGATGAACTTCGGCGCCGCTTCGCTTGCATTGATAGCTCTCTCGGTGATCGCCTTTGCGCTCGCCCTGCGGGCCGCAAAGGCGCGGATCGAGCTCTCGCTTGCCAAGCACCGCTCGCTTGCCGGCCATTCCCGTATGGCTCGGCGGCTCGCCGCCCTCATCCCGTTCTACGAGTATGACCAGGCCCGTTTCTTCCGCTGCGACGGCGCTCCGGCGGAGATCGCTTCGCGACGGCAGGCTGCCTTCATGCGGCTTGCGGCGCTCTACCGCGAGCGTTTTGCGCAGACCATCCGCCAAACCGCCGAGGTCGCGCCGGCGATTTCCGACCTGCAGTTCACCGGCGCCTACCGGGTGCCGTTCCAGTTCAGCCGTTTCGTGCGGGCGCATCTTACGGCGGGCTCGTTCGTCAAATCTTCGACCGGTGTCACCCTGACGGATCTCGACGGCAACCAGCTGTACGATCTGACCGGGTCCTACGGCGTGAACGTGTTTGGCTACGACTTCTACAAGGACTGCATGGAGCGCGGCGAGAGACGCGTGCGCGCGCTCGGCCCGGTGCTCGGCGCCTATCATCCGGTAATCGCCTATAACGTGGAGCGCCTCAAGAAAATTTCCGGGCTCGACGAGGTTTCGTTCCACATGTCGGGAACCGAGGCCGTCATGCAGGCGGTTCGGCTCGCGCGCTACCATACGGGCCGCACCCATCTGGTGCGCTTCTGCGGCGCCTATCATGGCTGGTGGGGTGATGTGGCCCCCGGTGTCGGAAATCCGGCGCCGGCGCACGAGACCTACACGCTTGCCGAAATGTCGGAGGCGACGCTTCGGGTGCTGCGCACCCGCCGCAACATCGCCTGCGTGCTGGTCAATCCGCTGCAGGGGCTGCACCCCAACGCGCCGGCGCCGGCGGATTCCGGACTTGTCGACAGCGGCCGCAGGGCCCATTTCGACCGCGCCGCCTACACGGCTTGGCTGAGAGAGCTGCGCGCGGTCTGCCATGAGCGCAACATCGCGCTCATCTTCGACGAAGTCTTCGTCGGCTTCCGCATCGCGGCGGGTGGTGCGCAGGAATATTTCGGGGTCGCCGCCGACCTCGTGACCTACGGCAAGACGCTTGGCGGCGGCCTGCCGATCGGGGTGCTGTGCGGCCGCAAGGAGCTGATGAAGCGTTTTCGCGAGGACCGGCCGGCCGACATCTGCTTTGCCCGCGGCACCTTCAACTCGCACCCTTACGTCATGGGCGCCATGTATGAGTTCCTGCAGCGCCTGGAGACGCCGGAGATTGCCGGGCTCTATCGCGATCTCGACGCGACCTGGAATGACCGCGCGCGGCGACTCAATGAGCGGCTGCGCGCAGAGCACCTGCCGGTCGAGGTGGCTAATTTGTCGTCGATCTGGACGGTGGGCTATACGCAGCCGTCGCGCTACAATTGGATGCTGCAGTATTACCTGCGCGCCGAAGGACTGGCGCTTAGCTGGGTCGGGACCGGGCGCCTGATCTTCAGCTTGAACTACACTGAAGCCGATTTCGCGGCCGTCGCCGACCGCTTCGTTGCCGCGGCCCACACGATGCAACAAGACGGCTGGTGGTGGTCGGCGGCTGAGACGACCAACAAATCCATCCGCCGGCAGGTCCTGCGCGAGATCATCGCTCATCGCTGGTCGCCTGCTGGTGGTGCGCAGAAAGCGTCGTGAGTAGATTCTCTTCGTAGGGGCGGGCCAGAGCCCGTCGAAGACGGGCGTAGAATGCCCTGATGTGCCCGCCCGCTCCTCTGCAAATGTGGCTTGGCGGGCGACCCCAAGGGTCGCTCCTACGAAACCCGTCAGCGCTCACCCCTCTTCCTGGGTGTGCGGCTCCATCGAATCGAACAGCTCTCCGCGCAAGAGATAGAGCGGCGCCTTGTGGTAGAGCTTGATGTCATGGAACGGGTCGGTGAGGATCTTGGTGGCCCAGACGAGCCCCGTCTGCACGTCCTTGAGAAAGAACAGGTGCACGGTGCGGAACAAGAGGCCGCCGAGCCCGATGGCGAGCCAGATCAACGCCACGTGGCGCAGGAACTCGCCGGCGCCATCGTGCGGCTGGAAAATGCCGAACAGGGTCGGATCGAAATAGAGCGGCAGCGGCGAAAGGGCCCAGATCGACATCAGCACGACCTTGCGCTTGAGGTTGTAGCCGACCTTGATCTCTTCCTTGTACTCGTGGGTCGCTTGGTTCACCACGTCGTAGTCTTTGGGCTCGAAGAAGAAATGCCCTGCCTGCCGGCTCGTCATCCCGATGAGCCACCCCACCAAGGCGGCCGCGGCCGGGTTGGAATAGGCGAGCGCATAGGAACAGACGAAGCTCGAGGCGCTGACGAGGTGCAGTGCCTGATTGATCCGGCTGTGGTGGTAGTAGCGGTGATCATCCCACCGCTGCGTCTTCAGTGCCTCAAGAAACCCGCCCATCGATGCCCTCATTCTTTCCAACGTGAGCTCTTATTAATGACATGTGACACTTCCAAGACTCTCGCTTTTGCGAAGCTTCCACCCCGCTAGGCTTGCGCTCAGCCGTTGGCTTGGCGGCGCACTGGCGCGGCGCGGCTCCGTTCTTCCTTGCCGAAACGAATCAGCGAGAAGTGGCCGAACGGCGGCATCGGCCGACGCTCGATCAGCCGCACGCTGTGCCGCCCCTGCATCCAGCTTGCATAGCGCGACCAGGGGAACTCCAGCCGCCAGCCGAGCCATCTGGTCAGCGGCGTGAAATGCTGTTCGACCGCCCCGCGCAGGCCGCTTTCGGCGCCGACCCGGCTGATCAGCACGATCTCGCCGCCCGGCTTGAGCACGCGGACGAGCTCGTCCAGCGCCGCCTCCGGGTGTGGCACCGTGGTGATGACATGTTGCGCCACGATCACGTCAAAGCTCGCGTCCGGGAAGGCGAGGTGCTCGGCGTCCATGACCGCCAGTCCCTCGACATTGCGCAGATCGAGCTCGCGCACCCGCTTCTGCGCCTTGCGCAGCATCGGCTCGGAGAGGTCGACGCCCATCAAGCGGGTCGTCTTGTCGTAATCCGGCAGTGAGATGCCGGTGCCGACCCCGACCTCAAGGATGCGCCCGCCGACGTGCTCAGCGGCGCGGATCGCCGCCTGTCGGCCCTGCTCGAACACGGCCCCGAAGACCAGGTCGTAGAAGGGGGCCCAGGCCGCATAGGCCTGTGCGATCGTGTGCTTGTCGAAATCCACCGCCATCTTGTTGTCGGCCTCCGCTCCTCCGGCTGCATTCTACGCAGCGCACGGCTTGCGGGAATCGCCGATGATCGCCTGCTTGATGTGCCCGATGAATTGTCGTGCGCTGTTGTCCCAGGATCTCGTCAAAGCGAAATCACGACAGGCCGTGCGCGATACTTTGAGTGCCTCCAGGCACGCGGTGCGCAAGTCCTCGTTAATGACCCCGATGGGATTGCCGGCGATGACATCGCGCGGCCCCGTCACCGGATAGGCCGCGATTGGGACACCGCACGCAAGCGCCTCGAGCTGCACCACCCCGAACGTATCGGTGCGGCTCGGAAAAACGAACACGTCGGCGGCGGCGAGATGCGCCGCGAGCGCAGCATCGGGCAGGAGCCCCAGGAATTTTGCGTCCGGAAAGCGACGCTTGAGGGCGGGCTCCTCCGGTCCCTGGCCGATCACCACCTTGGTGCCGGGAAGATCGAGCGACAGAAAGGCTTCGAGGTTCTTCTCGGCTGCAATGCGCCCGACGCTGATGAAGATTGGGCGGGGATAATCGAGCACGATACGATGCGCCGGCGAGAACAGCTCGGTATCGACGCCGCGTGTCCACATGCCGAGATTTTTGAAGCCGCGTTTGGTGAACTCGGCCATCAGCGATGGCGTCGACACCATGGTGACGGCCGCGGCGGCATGAAAATGACGCAGCACCGCATAGCTCCACGCTTCAGGAATCGAGAGGCGGGCCGAGATATATTCGGGAAAGCGCGTGGTATAGCTGGTGGTGAACGGCAGGCCACGATGGATGCAGTAGCGGCGGACCATGTGACCGATCGGCCCCTCGGTCGCGATGTGGATGGCATCGGGGTTTATTTGCTTGATGCGCCTGGCTATCCCGATCGGGCTCGGCAGTGCCATACGCAGGCCCGGATAGGTCGGCACCGGCACGGAGGCGAATCCCTCGGGGTTAAGGAATTCGACGGTGACCCCCAGATTGAGGGCCGCGCGCGCCAGCGACGTCAGGGTGCGAACCACGCCATTGACCTGCGGGTGCCAGGCGTCGGTGGCGATAAGCACGCGCATCAGGGCTCAAATCCCGGATGCGGGCGAAGGGCCGCGGTCGCTGTGTCGAATCGCATGCAAATGACAATTGCGATTTCGTGTCTCAGCTTTATGACAATTCGAACGCGACGTTATGATTTTGTCTTGAAATTCCGCAGGAGTTGCTTGGGTGACAGACCGTTAACGACTCAGCCAACTTTCCGCTTGTCATGAAAGTGTTGCAAACGGGGGCTCTTGTCCCGGCCCAAGACCCGGTACCGTTCCAGCGGAGGCGCTTGAGCTTGCAATGGTCCCGGCTCGAGGCCGGGACAGGTGGGCCCGTGACAAGACCTATTTGTTCGATGCCGTCTGGCGGAACTCCGCCTGCCATTTGGCAGCGAACGCGGCGCGAGGGACTTCCTGTCCGCGCAGGTAAACCTTGTTGATCCGCCGCGTGTTGGAGATGCTCTCGAGCGGATTGGCATCGAGCACGATGAAGTCGGCTTGCTTGCCTGCCGCCACCAGCCCGGAATTGAAGTGCCCGATGGCCGCGGCATCGCGGGTCGCCGCTATGATCGTCTCCATCGGGGTCATGCCGATCGCCACCATGCTCTCAAGATCCAGCAGGTTGAAATAGCCGATCAAGAACTGAATCTGCCCGGTGTCGGTGCCGGAGACGATCTTCATGCCGGCGGCGCGCAGCCGCATCGCGTTTTGCCCGAGCAGCTCGAAATCGCGCGTGATGTAACGGTTGAGCAGGCCCTTCTTACGCGATGCGCCCCAGTATTCCTCGATCTGCTGCGGCGCGTAGGTCTCGCGCAGCAGCGGATCGTCGAGCCAGGCGGGGCGCTGCCCGTCCGGGGTGGTCGCCCAGGACGCATTCATCCAGGCGGTGATGAGCGCGGGCGTCATCCACATCACCGGGCGGTTATTGGTAGCGATGCGCTGGCGGACAATTCCGATCAGCTCATCGTCGACCGCTTCGCCGCCGCGCACCGGCACGTGCAACCAGCCTTCCATGCCGTGCCGCATCATCTCCTTGGCATTGGCCAGGGTGATGTTATGGACACCGACCGGCACATTGTATTTGTGCGCCTCCTCCAGGATCGCGTCATAGAGCTCCGGCGTCAGCGTCATCTTGGTGTGATTGCGATCGTCGACCCAGATCTTGATGAATTCCGGCTTCATCTTCACGTAGTCGGCGACTGCTTCGCGCACTTCCGCGACCGTGGTCACCGGATAGGAGACATCCGCGCGCGACGCATGGCCCTGCGCGCCCGCGCCCGGGAACGACATGCCGACTCCGGCGGTATGGAACAGCGCCGCACCCGGGACCACCTCCTCGCGCACACGCAGCGGCACATCGCCCCAACCGGTGCGCCCGCCGTGCAGGTCGGAACGATCGAGGAGGTCGCCGATGCCGACCGCCGCACCGACCCCGTGATAGGCGAGGCGCTCGAGGTGATCGATCAGGTTCTCGCGAGTGAACGTTGCCTTCGACATCGTTCCTTCGGGCACGTTCTGGAACCCGAAATGACCATGCAGATCGGTCAGGGTCGGCATCACGGTCTTGCCGGAGAGGTCCACATGGGCTGCGCCCGCGGGCGGCGTGAGCGCGCCCCGTCGCCCCACCTGCGTGAAGACCCCGTTCTCGATGAGGAAAGCCGAATCCTCGATCAAGCTGCCGTCACCGGTGATCAGGCGCGCGCCTTCGAAGATGGTCACTGTGGGGGTCTGGCTCGAAGCGGGCGTGCTGCTGACGAGCGAAATCAAGCAGATGCTGACGAGCAGACAGAGGATGTTTGTTGCTGCGCGCATACAAGCCTCCTTGGAGGGCTAACTGGGCATCAATCAAATCACTTCGGCGGCTCGAAGCCGTTGGAGCGCCAGCGCTCCGCCATCGCGGGCGAGGTGAGGGCGGTGATGAAGGCGCGCGCGGCGGCTACATCGGTGCTGCTTTGCGGGATTGCGGCCGCATAGGCCGAGTAGTCCTGCAGCGCCGGCGGCAGCAGGCCGGCAACCTTCACGCCCTTGACCGCTATGGCTTCGCTCACGAAGACGACCGCCATCTCGGCCCGGCCTTCCGCCACTTCCTTGGCGGCCTCAGCACCGCCCTTGGTCAGCACTGCTTTCTGCTTGATGGCGTCGGCGATGCCGAGGCGTTCGGTGAGGCTGGCGAAATAGATGCCGGAGGTGCCGCCCTCGGCCGGGTTGGTGTAGGCGACCGATTTCGCTTCAATAAGTGCCTTCTTGAACGCGTCGGGCGTCGCCACGTCGGGCACGCTGGCGCCGTCGCGGACCGCGACCCCGATGCCGACGCGGCCGAGCTCGGCGCGGCTGCCCGGGGTAAGCTTGCCGGTCTTCTCAAGCTCGCCCATCAGCGGCACCGATACGATGATCAGGTCGGCATGCTGGCCCGAGGTAATGACCGTGCGCAGCTGACCGGTGGTGCCGATGGTGAAGTCGAAAGTCTGGCCGGTCTGATGCGAATAATCCTCGATGATCTGCGCGATCAGACCACGCACCGCGCCGGCGGAGATCACCTTGAGATCGGCCGCCTTGGCGGGCGTCGCGAGCAGCGCGGCCAGGATTGCGCTGAAAGGAGCGAGGTGACGAATCATGATTCCCCCGTTTTGAAGTGGCGGCTCAATCGACGCTCAAACCGAGGCTCTTCGCGGTTTGGCCGAGCCGCATATATTCGTCGCGCAGCATCTTGGCCATCTCGGCCTGGCTGCTGCTCGCCGGCTCGGTGCCCTGCTCTTCGAACTGCTTCTTGACCTCCGGCTGGCTGATCACCTTGGCCATGGTTGAATTAAGCTTGTCGATCAGCGGTTGCGGGGTGCCGTTGGGCACAAAGATCGCCCCCCAGCCGACCGCATCGTAGCCCGGATATCCAGCCTCGGCGACGGTCGGCACATCAGGAAGCATGGCGAGGCGCGCAGTGCCGCCGATTGCCAGCGCCTTGAGCTTGCCGCTCTTCACATAAGGCAGCCGGCCGCCCGTCGGCGCCACCGTCCACTGCGAATCGCCAGAGACCACGGCGTCGATTGCCGGTCCGCCGCCCTTGTAGTTGACGACCTGCGGCTCGACGCCCGCCAGCTTCACAAACATCATGCCGGCGAAGTGGCCGGCAGTGCCGGCGCCCGCGGTCGACATCCTGAGCTTCCCGGGATTGGCCTTCATCATCGCGACCAGATCCTGCAGCGTCTTGACCTGCAGGTTCGAGTTGGCGGCGATCAGCGTCGGCTGGGTCACGAAGCGCCCGACTGGAGTCAGGTCTTTCAGCGGATCGAACGTCACCTTCTGCACATGCGGCAGCAGTGCGAGATTTCCGGACGATCCGTAGATGAGCGTGTAGCCGTCAGGCGCCGACTTGATCCCCTTCTCGATGCCAGCTTCCAGGAACAAATTCTCGAACGTCACCGGCTGATTGAACGCTTTGCCGAGCCCTTCGCCAATGATCCGTCCCATCAGATCGGCCGCGGAGCCCGGCACCTCCGGCACGATCACGTGCAGGGGTTTGGTCGGGTAGCTCTCTTGCGCCGATGCCGCGAGCGCCGATCCGGCGAGCAGCGCGGCCGCAATGGTCAAGCTGCCAATAAACGTGCGTTTCATGTTGGCTCCTCCCTGCATACCTCTTATGGGCGTGCTGGAAGGATGCTACACGACAATCGCACCCTTCGGGAGGGGAGCGTCGCGAAGGCATCCGCTGCCATGAAGCGGCGACGAAGGCTCAGCGGTTGAATAGCCAAAACAACAGTGTAACCGCCGCGCTGAGGATGATGCAGGTGGTGATCGGGAAATAGAACGACCAGCCTCGGCCGCGGAAGTGGATGTCTCCTGGAAGATGGCCGATTCCGATCCGTGCGAGCACCGGCCAGAGCAGGCCGATGACCACGAGCGCCACGCCAATGATGATGAGCCAGCGTGCCATGTCGCTTCGTGACGCGTTGCTTCCGTCAATGATAGCGCCGGCTGGTCGAAAGGCGAGAGTCGCCAACGTCAAGACGCAGAATCGGCGATTACCTGTCGGAGCGCATTCGGAGGGCAACGCCTGTTCCGCGATAAGCGCTAATAGAGCGATATCCGCGAAGGCAAGCGGATCAATCCAAGGGTATGGCCTGAAGTCGCATTGATGACGAGCAGGCTTTTAGTGGCCGCGTCGTCTCCGGAGTTGAATAGCTGCAGCGTGCAATGCGGATGAATGGCATTCCCTTCCTTGTCAAATCCCTGCTGCGTGCCTTGAATTCGATACTCCGCCGCATTCTGCTCGCCCGATCCGGAGCTGAACAGCACGTTGAACTTGGTTCCGTCTTGCGCCGCAACGGTTGCGCCGATGGACGAGGCTCCAGCTATGGCAGAAGCAGCAGCACTCCCGCTAAACGAGAGATACGGCGGCGACTCCCAGCCGGCTTGCGTGCTGCTGCTGATGTTTATCTGGAGGGTCGGCGGGTCAATGGCAATTTTTCGATCCTTGAAAAAACTCGTGACCGCATTCTTGATGAACATCTGGAGCTTGGTCACGGCATCTTGTTCGTGTCCTTGAACGCAAAGATAGCTGTGACTCACAGGCGCGCTCATCGACGTGCCGACCATCATTGCTAGCACAATCGTACGCAAAGGGTGTCCTCTCCTTTGGCGAGGTTGTCCAATAAACACGGTCAGGCTTGCTGCCTCAAGCAACGAGTGCGTGAGTCGGATAGGCGACCCGTCGGTGTGATTTGGTGCCGCGCAAAATCCACGTGCGCTCCCCTCCACGATTGCTTGACAGCAGGGAGGCGGAAATAAGTGCCGACAATTGCGGCGCGCGATCTCGCCAACGTGATTGCTGACTGACAACGAAATACGCAGGGTCGACGTTTAATCGTCGAATAGGTTCGAAGCACACGCAAAGTACAAGGCGAGCGGAGGGAACTATGCGTCCATTGATTGGAATCGCCGGGATGGCGGCTCTCGTTGCCGGCAGTTTCTTTACCCCGGCGCTGGCGGCGCCGATCAGCCAGCCGCTTGATCTGCGAGGCGACCTGGCCGGACTCAATCCGATCGAAAAGGCTCAATTCTATTTTGACCAATTCTATTGGGATGGAAACTATTACTGCTGGTACGATTCCGGCTGGAACGGACCAGGTTGGTATGTGTGCGACTACGGTCCCTGGGTCACCGGGTATTGGTGGGGCGGTCCGCTGGGCTGGCATCGCTGGCGTTGGCGCGGCCCGCGACTTACCGGCCCGGTTCAGGTTCGCCCGGGGCCTGGCCGGCCTGGTCCGGGGAATTTCAGGCCAGGCGCGCCCCCGCAGAATTTCCGCCAAGGCCAAAATTTCCGTCAGGGCCAAGATTTCCGGCAAGGCGAAAATTTCCAGCAAAATTTCCGCCGAGGCGGACCTAACCCGCAGGTGACCGGCCCTTCCGGCGGTAATCGTGAGTTCTCCGTCGGTAATGGAGGCGGTCCGCGCGGTCCGGCCGGCTTTGAAGGACCTGGCGGTGGTGGCGGCCCCGGACGCGGCGGCGGCGGTGGTGGCTTCGCTGGCCCTGGCGGCGGTGGAGGCGGCGGCTTCGTTGCTCGTGGCGGTGGCGGCGGTGGTGGGGGCGGAGGTGGCGGTGGTGGCACCCGCAGGCGCTGAGCGGATACTCAACGAGCTTGTCGTTCAGGCTGGAGCTTTGCGGACGCGGCTGCCTTGGCGCGCCGCATCGATGATCGGGCTCGGCGAAAAGGCACAAGCCTGACCGGTGCACGGAAGGTGATGCGATCGCCGAAGGTGCTGCGGACTCTCAACGACAGCGGCGTCCGAATCGAACCCGGAGCACCCTCCCTCGGACCAAGGCGGTGCCTTCTGGAGCGCCGATATTATCGGAAGAGGGTGATCGTTTCCCTGAGGTCGATGCTCGAGGGCATTGACGGCTGGTCGCCCTGTGCTGCGCCGTAGCCGGCTGTAGCCCTTGCGAGACGCCGACCCAAAGTGAGGGTTCATTGGGAGCGGAAGAAGACGATCGCTTGAGCGGCGCACGACGAAGTTGGCGCGTTCTTGTCACAGCCTTGAAAGGCGCCAAAGGCACAGTTCGACAGATCCAAACTCCCAACACAAAGTCGGCGCTGCTCCGTTGGGGCTACATGCGGGCAATGCAGGACCTATCGGTGCTCACCGGTGAGAATGGGCGCCAGCTTATTGGATTGCGTCCGCCAAAGCGCACTACCATGCTCCGACTCATCCGAGTATTTTCTGCTTATGCGAGGTCTGGATCTGTGAAGCTTCAGGGCAATGCGGCGGTTGCGGTAATCAAGGCATTCCAGAAGGCATTCCCATGGTGGCAAGTAGCTGCGCCTCCTGAACGTCTGCAAAGGCTAGCAAGTCGGCGGCGACGCGAGCGGCTATGTTTTCCGGCCCGAGCGCGGTTGCTTTGCTGCATCGCATGAGTCTGTAATTGTGATGCGACTTGCCCGCACGTCGATGGATTCGTCGGTTGTTGGGAGCAAATCGGACCGTCGGAACCTCACTGTCCGATACTCGAAGGTTGAGGCGCGGGGCCGGATGGGCGCCCGCGCCTATCATTACTGGTTCCGTGGCCGTGGGTCGGGATACGGTCCGGGGAACGGCCCGCGAATCTTCGGAGGCAGGTGAGCGCCCGGCCTGAGCAGTTGCGGTGATAGACCGGCCATGCCGGTGCCGGTCATCCCGCCGCCATTGTTCTTAACGTCTCCGCCGCCGCCATTATGCGCTGGCAATCCACCGTCCTTGCAGCAAAACAGATTTCCGCTTCCAGTCGTGCCGCCGTGAAGTATGACTCCTTGGGCGCCAGCATATGCGGCCGGGAGCTGCACTGCCTGGAGCAGCGCCAGCGTGGCAACAGTCAGCATGGTCTTGATCATAAAAACCTCCTGTTAGATTGATTGCCATTATTCTGTCGGCCCGTTTTGGCGAGAGGTTCATTGTCGCCACCTTGTGATCTCGCGGCCAACTGAGTGCTCGATCGAAGCGGGAATTCCTCTTAGGTGATGTGAAATGCGAAACCCGGAAACCCGTCGAATTCCGGCGCAGCGACGGAACAAGTTCGAGTTCGTCATCAAGACCGCAAAGTTGCGCGGCCTCGCTTGCCAGAATCGCGCATCGCCGCCCGGGAAGTGATCGAATAACGGACTGTTTCGCCGCGTCACATGAGTCCGCTGGCCGGACCCTGCCGATCGTTGCGTCGAAGGCCGTCAGCGGCTATCGATCGAACTGAGCAGCCATGGACCCAGGTGAAGTCGCCCCGAACCGGCCCTCCGGCGCCTCGGTCGGTTGCAAACTCGGCTTTGCGAGTGGTGAGATGACCACTCCACGCCGGTTCTCGGATCCCTGCCCGTGTTGCAAATAGTGCTTTGCACCCGCTGACGGGGTTCTACCAATTCGATATCTTCAATTCGTGAGAGGGATCGGGTTGGCGACTTCATGCCAGGTGGCGTTCGTTACTTTGCTGGGCGGCGCAGCTGGCGGCCACACTGCTGCCGCGCCGCCAGCTGCCCGCGTTGGCGCCTTTGTTCCGCACATCCCTGTCCGCTGAAAGCAGGCTACGGTTGTGGCCAACATCTTGAGGAGTCGTCGAAATGCTTTGGCGAGCCGCTTTCCTGTGTGTGCTGTTGCTGCTTCCCGCCGCACCTACCCTTGCGCACGTCCAGGTCAATGCGTGCGGCAGGTACTCCATCTGGATACCCGACACTTGGAAGATCACTGCCACGAACGAGAAGCTGACGGCGGAGAGTCGCGATGGCGAGCTTTACCTGGTGGTTTCGCCGGTCGAGGACAAATCGGCGGATCTGATCGATGACGACGTTACCGAGTTCGTCGAGAACGAGCTTGAAAGCGTCAGTGTCACCTCGGACCGGCGGGAGAAATTCGCGGGGTTGGACGCCCGTGTCATAGAAGGAACCGGTGTGGATGATGGCGATCGGTCATTCAAGGCGGTTGCGCTCGACCCGAGCGAGAATGAAGGGCTGATTGAGGTGCTCGTGTACGGGTCTCCCCGCGTCATGAAGCGGCCCGCCAATAGGTCCATCGTCGATCGCATCCTGCACAGCTTCAAGCCGCCGTTGGCGGTTGCCGACGCGCTCACCAACGCCTGTGGCAAATACGCCGTCTGGGTACCGGAGACATGGCGGTTCACCATCGAGAACGAAAAGTTGACCGCCGACAGCCGAGACAACCGGCTGCATCTCGTCGTGACGCCTCTCAAGGACAAATCGGCAGCCCTGCTTGATGACGACGTCGCGGACTTCATCGACAACGAGTTCGACGACATGAAGATCACGGCCGATCGGCGGGAGCGCCAGGGCAGCGTCGAGGCTCGCGTTATGGAGGGAACCGGAATGGCATCCCGCTTCGACGTGCTCTTTCGAGCCATCGCGCTCAAGCCTCGCGAGAATGCCGCCATATTAGAAATGCTGGTCTACGGCTCCCGCGGTGCGATGGGCCTCACCGAAAGCCGGGCCATCCTCGACCGCATCCTGCGCAGCTTCAAGCCGATATGAGCGAATTTGGTGCTGCGCCTGGCAGGCAATTCCACTCAACTTCGTTCGCGTAGCATAGAGTGACAATATAGTGCGTGTGTTCAACATTCTCGTGGGATTGGCCGCCGGGCTCGCCGGCTTTCTCTTGTTTCTCGTCGAGCCGATGATGGGCAAGTACATCTTGCCTTGGTTCGGCGGCAGCGCCTCAACCTGGACTGTCTGTCTGCTGTTCTTCCAGAGCGCGCTGCTGGTCGGGTATTTCTACGCGCTGGCGATCAGCGAGCGTCTGCCATTGCGTGTTCAGGCCTTCCTGCAATTGGCCCTGCTCGCCACCGCGGTCCTGCTCCTGCCGATCCAGCCGGCCGATTCCTGGAAGCCGGCCGATGCCAGCGCCCCGGTCGCGCGCATTCTGGCGATCCTGACCGTCTCGGTCGGCCTGCCGTATGCGGTCCTGGCGACGACCTCGCCCTTGTTGCAACGCTGGGTCAGCCTGATCGACCCGAGCTTTCGGGTCACACGCTACTTCGCAATTTCCAACCTCGGATCGTTCCTCGGGCTCCTCAGCTTTCCCTTTCTGGTCGAGCCGAATGCCACCAGCGCGCAGCAGACACTCGGTTGGTCATACGCTTTCGGCGCTTACGCGCTATGCTTCGCCACCTGCGCCGTGCTGCTCGCGGCGCACCGCTCCTGGGTGTCTAAGGCCAAGCCTCATGAGCCGCCATGCGCGGCAGTACCCGCACCTACACCCGACCCAAACGGCAGCGCCCATAGGGCGGTCGTCCTGGGTATGGGCTCAGATGTCATCGTGTGGATCGCCTGGGCAACCGGCGGCACGGTGCTGCTCTTGTCGTCGACCAATCTCGTGACCGAATGGATTACGGTCGTTCCCTTGTTGTGGATCGTTCCGCTGGCGCTTTATCTTTTGTCCTTCGTGCTCGTTTTCGCCTCGACAAGCTACTATCGGCGCGAGATCTACCTGCCGCTTTTCCTCATTCTCGCGTGCAGCAGCCTGTTCATCGGCCGGCAGGATTCGACGTTCGCCATGCTGGCGCAGATCACTCTCTTGTCCAGCTGCATGTTTGCGGGCTGCATGATCTGTCACGGCGAGATCGCCGCCAAGACGCCGGAAGCGCGTCGTCTCACCGGCTTCTATCTTGCCATCGCGTTCGGCGGCTTCTTGGGCGGCGCGCTCGTCACTTTCGTCGCGCCAACGATCTTTCCGGACGTGTGGGAATTTCAGATCGCCATCTTTGCTATCGGGGGCGCGGCGCTCTTCGTGGAAATCAAGAAGAACGGCGTGCTTGCCCGGCGCGTGCCCAAACCGGTGCTCTACGGTCTTGCACTCACCTTTGCGCTCTTCATGGGCGGCTATGTAATTCGCGAGGTTTTGCGCTACGGCTCGGTCGTGTGGCAGGCGCGCAATTTCTATGGCGTCGTGAAGGTGGTGGACAATCACGATCCCGCATTGACCGAGCGCGTCATTTCCATGATCCAGTCGGGCGTGAATCAGGGCGACGCCTGGGTCGCGCCAGAGTTGCAAAACCGTCCATCGTGCGATTTCAGCGAAGACTCGGGGGTGGGACTGGCGCTCCGATATGCCAAGGCGCGGCGCGACGGCGCATCGCGCGCACCGATCCGCACCGGCATCATCGGCTTGGGGGTGGGCATGACGCTGGGCTACGCCAAGGTCGGCGATTTTGTTCGCTTCTACGAGCTCAATCCGTCGGTGGCCGCTGCGGCAAGCGAGGTGTTTCCGTTCATCAGGAACACCAAAGCGACGGTGGACATCGTTCTGGGCGACGGCCGGCTGTCATTGGAGCGTGACATGAAGACAGCCGGTTTCCAAAAATACGACGTTCTGGTGCTCGACGCCTTTCGCGGGGCGTCGCCACCTATGCATCTGATGACCAAGGAAGCCTTTGATATCTACCTTTCCGCGCTCAAGCCGGACGGAGTCCTGGCGGTCGATCTCGACCTTTTCAATTTCGACCTTTCGCCGCTACTGCGCGGCTTCGCGCAGGTATTCGATATTCCGGTCGGCTGGTTCGACACGCCGCAGATGATCGACGGATGCGAGGACGGCGTGAGCTGGACCCTCTACACGCGGGACGCAGGGTTCTGGAAGATCAAACGCGTGGCGAAGAACCGCTCCGATTGGCGCGATCACTCCACACACACCATCCTCTGGACCGACAAGACCTCCAATCTGCTGAGCGTCATGTGCTGGGCACGCTGCGGGGCGCCGTAGCCGGCATGTAGCCCTTGGGAGCCCCTGACCCAAAGTGAGGGATCATTGGGAGCGGAAGAAGGCGATCGATTGAGCGGAGCACGAGGAAGCAATCAGGATCCGAGCGCGGCACGCACCCGTTCGGCTTCGAAGGGAAGCTCGCGCAGCCGCACACCGGTGAGAGCCGCAATGGCATTGCCCACGGCGCCTGCGACCAGAGGTACGCCGTCCTCACCCACTCCGGTCGGCGGGTTGTCGGTCGAAAGCACCCGCACCTCGATGCGCGGCATATCTGCCATCCGCGGCACCTGGTAGTCATTGAAATTCGATTCTTGCACGCGTCCTTGCCTGATTGTGATCTTCTCGCGCAGCACGTGGCCAAGCCCTAACACGATGCCGCCCTCGGTTTGTGCGACGATGTTCTTCGGCTGCACGGCAAGCCCTGCGTCGATCGCCGCCCAGATGTTGTGGACCCGGATCTTGCCGTTTGCGCGATCGAGCGAGACTTCGGCAACACCCGCTGCGAGAGTATCGCCCTTCTCCGAAACCGCCAGCCCAAGCCCGCGGCCATCACGCGGCCGTTTCCAGTCCGACATTTCGGCGACGGCATGGAGAAGGTCCTGCACGCGCGGCTGCTCGTGCGAGAGCTCGAAGCGGAACGCAAGCGGGTCCTTTCCGAGTTCCTTCGCCATCTCGTCGATGAAGCTCTCGACCGCGAACGCATTCGAGAATACGCCCACCCCGCGCATCGATGAGAGCCGGGCCCCGAGCACTTCGATGACGTGCTCGGCCCGCTTGTTGGGGATCGGATATTGCGGCAGCGGCGTTCCCTGCATCACGATCGCGTCCATCTCCGGCGGCTTCGTGCCGGCAAGCCGGGCGCGATAGCCCTGCACCGAGTCGGCGACCACGCGGTGATGCCAGGCGAGGAGCTTTCCTGCGGCATCGAGCCCCGCCTCGATATGATGCGCGGTCATCGGCCGGAATTTTCCTGCCGCCATGTCGTCCTCGCGCGTCCAGATCACCTTGACGGGTTTGCCGGAGGCTTTTGCAAGCCGCACGGCATCGAGGACGACATCCTGAGGACCGCCACGGCGGCCAAAGCCGCCGCCGACGAGATGCTGATGGAAGGTGATCCGCGAACGATCGGTCTCGAGCAGCCGCGCCACATCGTTGTGCAGTCCGCTCGGGTTCTGCGTGCCAACCCAGATTTCCGCCGACTTGCCGTCGGGCGCGACCACCGCGGTCGCGTTCATCGGTTCCATCTGCGCGTGATAGGTGAGGCGGGTGCGGTATTCACCGCGGAAAACCCGCGCGGCGCGGCGCATCGCTGTTTCCACATCGCCGCTGTTCGTGTAGGTCACGCCGGCTTTGCTCTTATCGCGGGCGATCTTGGCGAATTCTTCGAGTGCGCGTTCCGAATCGAGCCGGGCCGCCGGTGCATCGGTCCATTCGATTTTCAGCTTCGCTTTCGCCTTCTGGGTCGCTTCGACCGAGTGGCCCAGCACTGCCACACCGGCCGGCAGGCGCACCACGTCACTCACGCCCGTCAGGCTGCGCGCGGCCGCATCATCGACTTGCCTCGGCGCGCCGCCCTCGTAAGGCGATTGCAGCACGGCGGCATAGAGCATGCCGGGCAATTGAAAATCGATGCCGTATTTCGCCGACCCGTTGACCTTGGCGGGCAGCTCGATTCGTTTCACGTCCTTACCGATGTAACGAAACGCCTCCGGATTCTTGAGATCCGCCTCGGTGATGGGAGGAAGCGAAGCCGGCGCCTTCGCGAAGCCGGCAATCTCGCCGTAGCTCATGCGGCGCCCGGAGGCCTTATGCACGACGAAGCTCGGCTCGGTCGACAGCTCAGCCGCCGGCACGGCCCACCTCTCGGCCGCGGCCTCGATGAGCACACGGCGGGCCTGCGCGCCGGCGATCCGCATCGGCTTGAAATAACCGCGGGTAGCGAGGCTCGCCGTCGTGTTGAAGAGCCCGTTCCATTGCGGATTGCCGTACAGCTTCTCGTCCCACACCGGCGGATAGACCGGCTTCACCTTCGACCAGTCGGCGTCGAGCTCGTCGGCGAAAACCGCGGGCAGCGCGGTGAACGTTCCCTGGCCCAGCTCCGCAGCAGGCGAGACGATACTGATCGTGCCGTCGGTCTCAATCGTAACCCAAATGTTGATCGGGAGCGGCGCATCCGCATTCGCCTCGCGCACCATCGGGTAGGGCGACAGTGTCAACGTCAGCGTGAGACTGGTCGCTGCCGTGACGAATTCGCGCCGCGTCAAGTGTGCATCGGTCCGATTCTGATTTTTCATCGCTTGCGCCCTCGCGGAAGCCGTTTTGCAGAACCAGCCTACCAGCAGGTTACACCCGCCGCGAGGCCTCCATCCGGCGCATGATGTCGCCTCTTAGCTAACCGGCCCTGCTCCCCGCATGGCAGCAATCCGGGGTAGACCGGCGCGGCTGGACGCAGCGGCTGACGTGCGAAGATGACCCGTCGCGGGCATCGCCGCAGGTCGGCGCCATGGCGCCATGCGAACGACTGGCGTGCCGACATTATCCTTGTGAATGAAAGCAGCGATGAGCCGGCGTAAGTCTGTTGGATAGGCGCAGGAAGCGAAAGGCACAGGCGGTCGCCGCCTGAACAAACAAATAACGCCGTAATATAATAATTGAGGTATGCAGTAGAGCACAGCTTCATGCCAGCGCCCATGCAGCCGCGATGCGATCATTCCCAGCGAAAGATCTTGAGCGCTTTGTCGACGACCCAAGCATCGCCGCCCGGACCAACGCTGACGCTGACCGCGCCGCCCCGGACCTGACGCCATGCGTCGACACCGTTCCAGCGGAAAACGCCATTGCCCTGAGGAAGCCAACTCTCCCATGCGGGGCCGGTGGGTAAGGCTTCCGTTCCCACTACCCAGACGCTCCCATCGGGACCCACGCCGATGTCGATCCCCGCGCCGGGATATTGCTTCCAGCTCCCCCCGTCGAATTGAAAAATCCCGCCCGCCCGGTTCACCACCCACGCGTTTCCGCGCGGATCAACCGCGATACGGACTCCAGCCCCGCCAACCTGTTGCCATTCGCTACCGGTCCACTTGTAGATGCCGTAACCTCCAGGATCGGGTTGTTGAGCGGCCCAAAAGCTTCCGTCCACACCAATGCCAGAATCCCACATGCGCCGACCAACGGCGACGCCCGCGGGAGCTCCGATGACCCAGACGCTTCCGTCTGCGCCTATCCCGATGTCCTGCGCCAGACCGGGAACTCCTTGCCAGGCGCCATTCACAAAGCGGAAGATCTGATTGACGCCATTGACCACCCAGGGATTGCCGTTCGGATCGACGGCGATGCGCACCCCTGCGCCCGCCACTTGGTCCCAACCCGCGCCATTCCAGTGGTAGATGCCGTAACCGGTCGGTTGCGCGTCGCTGCCGATCGTCCAGACGCTCCCGTCGGCGCCCGCGCCGATATCGTGGGCGAATCCCAGGACGAGCCGGAAGCCCGGTCCGAGCCTGTCGATGACGTTCTGCGTGATTCGAGGAATGTGATTGTTCTGCCCCTGGTCGTCCGCAAGCGCCAACGCCCAGTTGATCGTGGCCCCATTGAAGACTTCACCTGCTCCTTCGCCGGGAATGAAGCTGCCCATGGATCCCGTGAGCGAGGGTGGATTGTCCCCCGGATTAAACGCACTGGCTATCGTATATCCCGGGGGCGATGCCATCGGCGAACCTCCTACCGGTTGCGCAACATCGCATTCGCTATACTCGATGATCGAATTCGCATTGTTGGGTCCAAAGAGTCCAAACGGATCCCCGGTTTGTAATCCCGTTCCGGCAAGCGACCAGTGAGCAGCATTCTCGACGACGAAAGGTATGGGTGGGAGATTGATCCCGCAGCCGTAGTAGCTTGCGCCGGTCATCTCGGTCTCGGGGCGCTTCACGGGCGGAGAGAACCAATTGATAGTGGTCAGTTGGGGCGTAGTGGAGTAGTAAGCGGGGTCGAATCCAGCGATTTTGAAGCAGGTCAGCATCTGGCCGTCCGGCGACACGCGGACTTGCCACCAGGAAGTATTCGCGCACAAGAAAGCCGCGTTGCCACCCGCTTTGACGAAATTCTCGACATTATCGCGCATCTCCCAGGTCCAATACTCGTGGTGGCCGACGAACAGTAAAAGCCTGTAGTTGGGAAATGACGGAGCGGCGAAATGCAGATCGCGGTCGGTACAAACGTCGACCGGCACGCCTTGCCGCATCAGCCACTGGATCGCTGGGATTTCAAGGCTCTGTGGCATGTTGCCTAGCGAATAACCAAGCGGGCGCTGAAACGACAGCTCAAAGGCGTAAGGAGCGCGCACTTGGTTGCAGCTCGGATATGTGGGTACGAAGTTTGGTGCGGTTCGCGTGTCATCCGTTGAGGACTCAAATCCGTAGACATCCCGTCCCCCCCACGTGTTGTAGGCGTTGTAAGTCATGTCGGCGATCACCAAGAGAATTCTTGTCTCGGAGACGGCTGGCGCCCTGACCACAAACGCGACATCCACTACATTTGGCGGCGAAGCGGCGTCCTCGAAACGGGCCAGATATAAGCCCGTGGGATAATCAGAAATCGAAACCGTCGCCACGGGAGGCCAATCCGCGCCATCCCGGTAAGCGGTTCGACTGATTGGGAGCGAGCCGGTGGCGGGGAAAACGCCACCCACTTGAGTCATAAACTGTTCAGTCTGGCCGCCCGCGAAATACCCTTCGCGATAGATTTTGATCGTGTATCGCTCAAGACTGCTGACATGAAACGAAATCGTATCGCCTACTAAAATCGTATTGCCTAATGAAGCGATACCGGGCACCAACGGGTTTGCAACACCGGAAATCCCGTAAGTAATGTATGCTTCCAACGTAACATCCGGTGGTGGAAGGGGCTCGTGCAAATATGTCTCGCCGAGTCCGGCTGCGCGGTCGTAGAGAAGCAGGTCCGTGAATCCGCCAGTGGCAACACGCCAATTCCGTGCCTCATCGGGGAAGTCGGTATTGCTCGGGCCGTCGTTGAACCAATGGTCGTCCGGATTGGCCATGAAGAAGTTTCCGGGCACGATCAGATCGAACGTTCTCCGGAGACCGGAAAGCGTTTCGACCGGTCTGATCCCGCCATTTCCATCGAAGTAATAGATCTTGAGTTGCCCGGCGGAGCGGTCGTGCAGCAACAAACCTGAAAAGCCGGTTCCGAAATTTCCGGCAACAACGTTCGTGGCGTCTTGTATCAGCTGACCTGTTGCCACCGGATAGGGGACCAAGCCGCCCGATGATTGCTCATCTTTGCCGCAGTAATACATCTCGCCATAGCCTGTTGAACCTTCATAAAAGAAGATGTCTGTGAATGCGGGTGCGGAGTTATAACCGGGCGTCCAGTAAAAATCTGCGGCGACGATATGGGTCCATGTGCTTCGCCAATCAGTGAACGTCTGCGTGGGCGCTGTTCCGGCGAGGCCCACTCCGTCCGTCTCCCATAGTTCGCCATAGTTCTCCGAGGGACTGTAAAACACGAGGCCGGAAGTGTTTCGCCTTGTGAACAGGCCTGGCACGATTTGCGTCCAGGTGGTACGCCAGTCCGAATACTCGCTCAATTGAACGAAAAGCCCGGCTCCGTTGCAGTCAAAAAATCGCGCGAATCCACTTGCCTGATCGTAAAGCAGGATGCCGGTCAATCCCGAAGGCCCGAAATAGCCCGGTATTATGTGCGTCCATTGGGGGCGCCCACCAAGCGGATTGTAGGTTTGCAGTGCCGGCGCAATAATATGGCCCTGACCATCGGTTTCGTAGACTTCGGCGTAGCCCGTGGACTGCTCGAAAAACAGCAGGCAGGTGTATGGAGACAATGAGAAGCGCCCCGGCACAATATGCGTCCATGTTGTGCGCCAGCTGGCGTCGGAAAATAAGATCTCGAAATTGCGAGGATACATTTGTTCCTCCTTCATTTGTCTTCAAACAAACTTGCGCGTGATTTCCGCTCCCTGCGCCAGCCGAATAGACCAACGGATCCTGCTTGCGCTAAGGCTGCTCCGAAAAGCGAGCATGTGGTGAGAATTGCTTTTCAGGGTGATCGCCCTCGAGGCGAGTTGCACCTTTCGTACAATACATCCTATTTGCGCTAAATCACTGTTTGCAAGTAAATTTGTTACAGGCGATGGGTGCGCTCTTCGCGCAGCGAGACCTTGGCGCATCGCTCAAGCAGCTAAACAATCCACAGAGAAGTGATGTTGGTTGAAAGTTTCTTTGCTTCGCGGCGCGCTCTGAAATTCGGAATGCAGGCGGCGCCGGCTACCACCACTGTATCCCGGTAATGCGCTCGCGCTCGGCATCTTCCTCGCAGTTCAGCCGCACATCGGCGCGACCAATAATGCCGCAGCCGGTGCAGACCAAGCGCGGCCGGAAGTTCGGCACCGGCACATCGTTCGTGAATCGGTCGACATTGAGCAGCGCGACGTGGCGGCAGAGATCGCAGGAGATTGAGAGCGAGTGCACACCGTTTTCGCGCATGTTCGCGAGCGTAGAATATTGGCCTTGAGGCTTAGCTTCGTTCGCTGCTGGAAGTTTTGTTAGGCCACCCCTAACAAACTAACGGGTGATGTCCGCTTCATAAGCCAGCCAAGCAAACGCGTGGGCGCAATTACTCTGAAGATGTGATCGAATTACCTCTAGAAACCTATATTTGTTTTCTAGAAATATTTGATTTTTAGTCCGCCATTGGTTTTGACGTTCCTATGAAAGACTCGCCGCACTGGTAATAAGAACGTCAAAACCGCCGCACTAGCGCCCTGCCGCCTCAACCACCCGCGGCTGCGCAAAGGCACGTACCGGCGGCAGCGGGCTGCCCGCGCGCTCGACCTCGACCAGCACGGTCGCGCAGCTTGGACCCTGGCCGAGGCGGGAGGTGCCGCGGTCGCGGGTGAGCACATTGGGATTGCCATGTGTGCACAGCGCGTCGGCGCTGTCGTCGGGGTCGTACCAGGCGCCGCAGGAGAGCTTCACAACGCCAGACGCGATCGCGTCCGTGATGATGGCGCCGGCGAGGCAGGCGCCGCGGCTGTTGAAGACGCGCACGACATCGCCCTCCGCAATCCCGCGCGCGGCGGCGTCCTGCGGATTGATCGCAATCGCCTCGCGACCCGCGACCTTGCCGAGCCGGCTCACCGGGCCGTCATCCATTTGGCTGTGCAGCCGGTAGCGCGGCTGGCTGGAGACGAGATGCAGCGGGTACGTCTTGGCGGCGCTTGCTCCAAGCCATTCGGCGGGCTCGAGCCAGGTCGGATGCGGCGGACAGTCATCATAGCCGAAGCCCGCAAGGCGCTCGGAGTAAAGCTCGATGCACCCTGAAGGCGTCGCGAGCCGATGCGCCTGCGGGTCCGCGCGATACTCGGCCATGAACACATATTCGTCGGCTCGGCGGGGAATTTCGAGATGACCGTCGCGCCAGAAGCCATCGAAGTCCGGGATCGAAGCCGCATTGGTACGCAGCCGCTCGCGCCAGCGCTGGTAGATGTGGCGCAGCCACGCCATCTCGTCGCGGCCCTGCACAAACTCCTTATCGCAGCCCAGGCGCTCGGCCAGCGCCGCAAAGATCGCGTAATCGCTGCGCGCCTCGCCGACCGGCGCGATCGCCTGCTGCATTGCCAGCACGTAACGGTCGCGTTGTGCGGCGCCGATGTCGTTGCGCTCGAGCGTGGTGGTCACCGGCAGCACGATATCGGCATGGCGGGCGGTCGCGGTCCACCACGGCTCGTGCACGATGATGGTCTCCGGGCGCTTCCAGGCTTCGCGCAGGCGATTGAGGTCCTGATGATGATGGAACGGATTGCCGCCCGCCCAATAGACCAGGCGAATGTCCGGATAGGTTCCGCTCTTGCCGTTGAAATCGTAAGCGCCGCCGGGATTGAGCAAACAATCCGTGATGCGCGCCGCCGGGATGGCGCGGGCGAGCGGATTGGCGATCAACTCCATGGCGGGCGCCCCGAAGGCGAGCGGCGGCTCGGCGATGCCGCCGGTCGAGCCGTAGCCGAAGCCGAAGCCGCCGCCCGGCAGCCCGATCTGCCCGAGCGCGGCCGCGAGCAGGATCACCGCCCAATAGGGCTGCTCGCCGTGGTCGGCGCGCTGGATCGACCAAGACGCGCTGACCATGGTGCGCCTCTCGGCCATGCGGCGCGCCAGCGCGCGGATGGTTTCGGCCCCGATGCCGGTTATCGCCGCGGCCCATTGGGCATCCTTGGGCTGCCCATCGTGTGCCCCCGTCAAATATTGTTCGACACGCTCGAAGCCCACGCAATAGCGCGCCAGGAATGCCTGGTCGTGCAGGCCCTCCGCGATCAATGTGTGCGTAAGCGCGAGCAAGAGCGCCGTATCGGTGTTGGGGCGGATTGCAAGCCAGTGCGCGGCCGCAGCATCGGGTCCGTCGTCGCGGATCGGGCTCACATTGATGACCTCGACGCCGGCGCGCCCGAGCGCCGCCATCCAGCCAGGTGCGGTGTGCTCGCCGCCGCCGCCTTTGGTCACTTGCAAATTCTTCGGATTGGCGCCGCCGAGCAGCAACAGGAGCCGCGTGTGCCGCGCGATCGACGACCATGAGGTCAGCGGACCGGTCACCGCCTGCGCCGAGCCGAGCACATGCGGCAGGAAGGTGAGCGCCGCCCCAAAGCTGTAGTTCGAGGTCTGATCGACAAAGCCTCCGAACGCGGCAAGGAAGCGGCGGACCTGCGCGCGCGCATCATGGAAGACGCCGGCTGAGCCCCAGCCCTGCGAGCCGCCCATGATGGCCGCATGGCCGTGCGCGCGGCGAATGCGATCAAGCTCGCCGGCCACAAGATCGAGCGCGTGCTCCCACGACACCTGCACGAAGGGCTCGCGGCCGCGCGATGCGCCGCTGCCGCGCACCGACGCGCCGGGGCCGTGCGCCAAATAGCTTTCGCGCACCACGGGGGCGGCAATTCGGCTCGACGCATAAACCGCCGCCGGCATGGCTTCGAGCAGGGGTGAGGGATGGGGATCGCGCGGAAACGGCTTGACGCCGACAAAGCGTCCATCCGCGACTTCAGCCAGGAAGGCGCCCCAATGCGAATGATGCGGAACCAGGCGGGTGTCGGTCATCCGATTATTTGTGGCTTGGCTGCGCCCTGTCGTGATTGATCCAGAGCAGATCGTGCAGGCAGGCGCAAGTCCGGCAGCGACCGGCTCGGCAAGGTGATATAATGTGCTTGCCCGGTCATTCTCGCAAAGGACCTGCACATGAAACGCCGAACTTTCCTGCATCTTGCAGCCGGCGCCGTTGCGCTGCCCGCCCTCTCTCTCAACGCGGCAGCGCAGACTTATCCGACGCGGCCGGTGCACCTCATCATCGGCTATACGCCTGGCGGCTCCGCTGACATTACCGCGCGGTTGATCGGGCAATGGCTGACAGATCGCCTCGGCCAAACGGTGGTGATCGAAAGCCGTCCGAGCAGTGGCACCATCATCGCGACGGAGGCTGTCGTGCATGCGCCTCCGGACGGCTACACACTGCTGCTGGTCGCGCCCGCAAACGCGATCAACGCGTCACTCTACGAGAAGCTCAACCATGACTTCATGCGCGATATCGTGCCGGTCGCCGGCATCAATCGCTTTCCCAATGTCATGGAAGTGAACCCGTCGGTCCCGGTCAACACGGTTCCCGAGTTCATCGCCTATGCCAAGGCCAATCCGGGCAAGCTCAACATGGCGTCGTCCGGCAACGGGTCCACCATCCAGGTATCCGGCGAGTTGTTCAAGATGATGACCGGCGTCAACATGATACACGTGCCATATCGCGGCGCGGCGCCGGCGTTGACTGACATGCTGGGCGGGCAGGTCCAGGTGATGTTCGACAACATACCGACTTCGATTGGGTATATCCGCGCCGGCAAGTTGCGCGCGCTGGCCGTCACCGGGGCGACGCGCTCGGCGCTTTTGCCTGACCTGCCGACGGTGGGTGATTATGTGCCGGGCTACGAGGCGAGCGCGTGGTATGGGATCGGCGCGCCAAGAGACACGCCCATCGAGATTATCACCAAGCTGAACACCCAGATCAATGCCAGTCTTGCCGACCCGCAACTCAAGGCGCGGTTTGCCGAATTGGGCGCTGAGACCATGCCGATGACGCCGGCGCAGTTTGGGAAGTTCATCGCCGACGAAACCGAGAAATGGGCCAAAGTAGTCAAGTTCGCGGGCATCAAGGCCGACTGAAACGAACGCCCAACCAACGCGCCCGCTCGATCGGTTCCCGACCCGTCGCACAAATCTCTATTGGCGCGGAAAAAGCTTGATCGCGAACGCAAGTCAGCGGATATAATGAAATTGAAACTCACGATTCGCGCCCGGGCGGGAGACCGCGCCGGGTTTTTTATTGGCGCGCCCTCATCCTGAGGAGGCCAGCGCGCTGGCGCTGGCCGTCTCGAAGGATCGGTGCAAGCAAGGCGCTTGCGGCCACCCTCGAGACGCATCGCCATCAGCGCGTTTGCGCAGCGTGTTCGTTGCGCTATCGCGATGCTCCTCAAGGTGGTGTCTCACCACAAGGGTGCAGTCCAAAGGCGACTTTCCTGTTTTTCGCCTGTTCTAACAGGGAGCGCTACGGAGCATTGCCCAAATAAACATGTCTGGGTTGTGGGGCGCCGATGCGTGACCGACTGAAAGGTCGAAGCGCCGGCCGCGATCCTTCACGCACCTCTGCGCCCCAGGCCGCGTTGGCGCGCGGCGTCGACCCGTTGGATCAGGTCATCAATGATCGGGCTCGAGGCCAATGGAATGAACCGCGCTGGCGCACAAAAGGTGATGCGATCGCCGAATGTGCTCGGATTTCTCAACGACAGCGTCACCCGCGGGGGATTCATCAAGGGCGAATAGCTGACGTTGGTGATATTGGCCAGTGCGACACGCTCCTCGCGGCTACCATTTCTGATGATCAGGGCGTCGCCGTCATCCAAGACTTCATCGGCGAGGTCGAAGATCATCTTCTTCATGATGAAATAGCTGATGACGAGCATGGGGACCCAGCTAAGGAAAAACGGCAGCGGCGGTGCCGTCGCACCGCCTGTTGACCAGGAGATCAGCAAAGGCACCGCCATGAAAATCGCCAGCAATCCAAACCAGAGAACTGGGAAGATGCGCTTATAAAAAAAGGTCATTCGAGAGGATAAGCTGTGCATTTGATCCAATCCTCCTTACAGAAATCCAATCGACAACCACGGAATGAGCGCCACGATCACCAGCGCGGCCAGCACCGCGGCAAGATAAGGCCACACGCGGCTCATGGCGGCCTCGGGCTCGGTGCGGCCGATCGCGCAGGCCGCATAGAAGCCCAGGCCGAGCGGCGGCGCGAACAAGCCGATCCCCATGGCAAGAATCACCACCATCGCGTAGTGCACGTCATTGATGCCGAGTGCGCGGGCGGCCGGAAACAGCAAAGGTCCGAACAGCACAATCGCCGGAATTCCTTCCAATACGCTGCCCAGGATCATGAAGGCGACGATTGAGATCAAGAGGAAGCCGGTCTGTCCGCCCGGCGCTTGCGCGATCGCGGCGACCAGCTGATGCGAGAAGCCGGATTGGGTGAGCGCCCAGGCCATTGCGGTCGCGGTGCCGATGATGAACAGGATCGCGCCCGAGAGCGAGGCTGTGTCGACCAGCATCGGATAGAGCCTCTTCCAATCAAATTGGCGATAGAAGAAGAGGCCGGAGAGCGCCGTGTAGATGATACCGACGGTGGACACTTCGGTTGCGGTCGCCACCCCCTCGATAACTGCGCTGCGGATCAGGAACGGCAGCGCCAGCGCCGGCATCGCCACCAGGAAGCTTGTGCCGATCTGGCGTAACGGCGCGCGCTTGACCGCGCTGACATCATCGCCGCGGGAGCGGAAATGGCAGATGATGACAAGTGCAAGCGCGGCGACCAGGGCCGGCAAAAGGCCGCCCGTGAACAGACCCTGGATCGACACGTTGGCGACCGACCCGATGGTGATAAGCACGAGACTGGGCGGAATGGTCTCCGACATGGCGCCCGAAGCCGCGAGCAGTGCGACCAGCTCACCTCCCTCGGCACCGCGGCGCTTCATCTCCGGGAACAGGACCGGCGCCACCGCCGCCATGTCGGCCGCCTTGGAGCCGGAAATTCCTGAGACCAGGTACATCGCGCCGAGCAGCACGTAGGCAAGGCCGCCGCGTACATGACCGAGCAGGGCGGCGATGAAATCGACCAGCGCGCGGGCAAGCCCCGCCATTTCCATCATCGATCCAAGCAACACGAACAGCGGCACGGCCAGAAGAATGAGGCTGGACATGCCGGAATCCATGCGGCTGATCACCACCGTCAAGGGGATTTGCGTGGTGAAGCAGAGGTAGGCGAGCGTGGCGAGCCCGAACGCGAATGCGATCGGCACGCCCAGTGCGACCTGAATGGCAGTGAGGAGAACGAAGAAGACGATGAGATTGTAATTACCGATAGCAAGCAGCGCCGGGCTCGCGAGCCAAAACCCGCACGCGAGGGCTGCCATGCCGGCAAGCGCGATCAGGAAGTGGAACAGGCGGGCGCGTTCGATCAGGCGCGAGGCGGCGACCAGCAGCATGAGGATTGCGCCGGCCGCGACGGCGGCGACCCGCCATGCATCGGAAATCTCGAGCGCCGGCGTCGTGATCAGCTGTTGTGATGCCGTGTAGTCGAACGTGGCCGGAATGATGGCGGCAACGAAGACCACCACGGCGGTCATCACGAGGGTCTCGATGGGTTCGCGCAGGGCGGCCGGTGTGCGCCCGACCAGAAATCCGAGCCGCATGTGCTCGGTGCGCCGCAGCGCTATGACGGCTCCGAGCATTGCGAGCCAGAGGAACAATATGGAGGCGAGCTCGTCCGACCAGGTCAGCGGGCGGTCGAACGCGTAGCGCGCGATCACGCCGGCGAGCAGCACCAGGATTTCGAGCGCAACCAGAGCCGCCGCGAGCATTTCGGTGAGCCGGCCCAGCCATCTGTCGAGCCGGGTCAGATCAAGACCGGCCGGCAGTCGGACGCGACCGGATACGCCACCGGAGAAATGTCCGGACATGTCGCCGGGCATCAGCTGAGCGCACCGACTTGCGCCTCCAACACCGCCCAGGCTTCGGCGCCGTATTTCTGTTTCCACTCTGCGTAGAAGTTGGCAGCCCGCAAGGCGGCGCGGAATTTCTCCGGGTCGGTTGTGTTGAAGGCCATGCCCTTCTGGGTGAGCGCGCCCTGCAGCGAAGCGTTGAGCGCGGCCACATCCGCGCGCTCCTGGCGGGCCGCATCATTGAGATTGCGCTCGACGATCTCCTGCAGATCCTTCGGCAGCGTGGCCCAAGCGCGTCCGTTCGCCAGGGTCCAGAACCCGTCCCACATGTGATTGGTGATGGAGACGAACTTCTGCACCTCGTAAAATTTGTATAGATCGATCAACGCGAGGGGATTTTCCTGGCCCTCGACGATTCTAGTTTGCATCGCCGAATAGGCTTCGTTGATGTTGATGCTGGCGGGCGCGGCCCCGAAGGCCTTGAACATCGAGGTCCAGAGCGGGCTCACCGGCACCCTGATCTTGAAGCCCTTGAGATCATCGGGCGTGCGGATCGGGTGCGTGCTGGAGGTGACTTGGCGATAACCGTTGTCCCACATTGCGGCGAACGCATAGAGCCCGGATTTGCCGATTGCGGTGCGAATGAAGCTGCCAAGCGGGCCATCCATGGCGGCCCACACCTGATCATAGTCCTTGAAGGCGAAGCCGACGCCATTGATGGAGGCGAGTGGCACGAAGGTCGAAAGGATGAGGCCGGAGAGATTGAACAGCTGGATCGCGCCGGTGCGCAGCTGCGACAGCATGTCGGTGTCGCCGCCGAGCTGGCTGTTCGGAAAGACCTGAATGTCCACGCGCCCGCTCGATTGCTCGCGGATGCGGCCGACCGCCTCGCGCAAGCGGACATTCATCGGATGCTCCGCCACGTTGTTGTTGGCGTAGCGCCAGCTGAATTCGGCCGAGTCGCCGCGCCGGGTCAAGATGCCGAATGCGGCCGCTCCGCTTGCTGCTGCGGTGGTGGCCAGAAACTTTCGTCGATGGAGCTTGCGCATTATTGCCCCGCCTCAACCTGGAAGATTTGTAAGCGCGCCCCTTCTGGGCGCCCGGGCGGCCACAATCGCCGCTCCACAAGCCGTGCCACACTATAGCGGGTGCAGGGAAAAAGTCCGCCCGCTCTACTCGCCCCGGATGCCCGCCGCCTTGATGATCGGCCCCCACTTCTCAAAGTCGGCGCGGATGAGATTTGCGAACTCCTCCGGGCTCGAGCCGACCGGCGTGGCGCCGAGCGAGAGAAGGCGCGACTTGACGGTATCGCTGTTTACGGCGTCGCGGAAATCTGCGGCGAGCTTGTCCTTGATGCCGCCGGGCAAGCCGGCAGGCCCAAGCAGGCCCCACCACACGCCGGTATCGAATCCGGCGACGCCCTGCTCGGCGATGGTCGGCACGTCGGGCAGGACCGGCGAGCGCTGCGCGGTCGTCACTCCGAGCGGGCGCACCGTGCCGGCCATGATCTGTGCGATCGATTCCGGAATGTTGTTGAAGGTCATCGGGATGTGGCCGCCGATGAGGTCCGCGAGCGCTGGCGCGCCGCCCTTATAGGGAATGGGCGTGATGTCGATCTTGGCCATGTATTTCAGGAGCTCGCCGGCGAGATGCGGGGAGGTGCCGTTGCCGGCATGGCCATAGGAAATCTGTCCCGGCGCGGCGCGCGCCGCCGTCAAGAGATCACCAAGCGTTCGCCAGGGAGAATCGGAGCGCACCAGCAGCATATTGGGCGAGGTGCCGACCTCGGCGAGCGGCGTGAAATCCTTGAACGTGTCGTAGGGCAGCTTGGCGTAGAGGTGCGGATTGAGCGCATGCCCGATGGCCACCAAGATGAGCGTATAGCCATCCGGCGCCGCTTTCGCGACCGCCTCCGACGCGATGATCCCGCCGGCGCCGGGGCGGTTCTCGACCACAATCGCCTGGCCCCAGCGATGCGACAGCTCGTCGCCGAGCGTGCGCGCCACGATGTCGACCGCGCCACCGGGCGCGAATGGAACAAACAGATGCACCGGGCGCGACGGAAAGGAGTCCTGCGCAGGTGCAGTCATGACCGACGGCAGGAGGGCCACTAGGGAGATCAGCAACTTGAAGATATAGCCCATCGCGCCCGTCCCACTTGAGAGCCGCCCCTGCGCAAGCAGGAGCCCAAACTGCGACGCACCTTCAACGTCGGCCTGGGATTATGGGTCCCCGCTTTCGCGGGGACGACCAGTGTTGGTATGTGGCGGCTACTTCAAAACATCGCTCGCGTCGGCGGCGGCAATCAGCTTCTTGGCATCGGCCTCGAGCAAAAAGCCTGCATCCTGCGCCTTGTGGGCCGCCGCCTCGACCGCCGCCACATAGCCGGCGTGAGTGCCGTAGCGCTCCTCGAGCGAGGGGCGCGGGTCTTCATTCGCCAGGCGCTCCGCCTTGGTACGAGCGAACGGGATCATCCCGCCCGCATAGTTGCAGATCTGACCTTTGTGGAAGCCGCCAGCCGTTATGTTCCAGCCCAGATAGGTGCCGAGCGGCGCGTCACGTAAGACCACCGGCACGCCGCCAAGCTCGTTGCCATCGGCATCGACCTTCGGAACCTTCAAGCGAATGACATGCTTGATGGCGGGCGGAATCTGGGTTTGGACACCGGAACCATCGAGATAATTGAAGTCGGGACCGAAGTCGTAATCGATGACCGGGTTGATGAGACCGGTCGGTGTTCCGGCCGGCAGGCCCGGCAAGGTCGGAAAGCCCATAGCGGTGTTGGTCGCGTCGACCAAGGTTCCGTCCGCGAGATTGGGGTACCGGCTCGGCGGCGGCGCTACGTCCTTCATGACCCAATCGCGGAAATGGGCGCGGATCGCATTGACGGTCTCGGTGTGCGGTACTGGATTGTCCGCCAGCAGTCCCTTGCCGTAGTTGTTGCTCGGGCAGGCCGGCGGTGGCAACTGAGCGGTGGCAAAGCCGCCTTTGCCGCCGCCATGCTGCGTGCTCGGAATGTAATAGCGGCGCACATTGTCGGGCAGCGGGATGTCGGCGTTGCCGCTCGTGCCGACCCATTCCTGCGTCAGCTTGAGGCCCCAAACTTCCGCCGAGCCGAAGTGCTCGATGATCTTCGGACAAGTGTGACTGGCATTGCAGCGATCGAGGATGCCGGCCGCAGGCAACCCGCGCACCGGATCAGGCCAATCGTTCCACCATTGTGGACCTTCGCTGCCGGGCTCGTAGAGCTTGAGCACGCCGTCCGGCATGGCGAAGCGGAAATTCAAGGCGATACGCCGTCCGGCGATGATTGGCCACGCGCCATCATAGACTTGGCGGCCGGCTTCATCCTGGTTGAAGCCGAGATGGATAAAGCCACGGATGAAATTCCCCGATTGCGACACGCCTCGCGTAATCGCCCAGGACACCCCATGGGCAACCGGATTGGGCGTGCCGGCATCGTCGGCCGTCGCGTTGCGGAAGAAGGAAGCGACATCGCGGAACGCCGCAAACCCGATGCCGAGCACCGGCGGGTCCTGCGCGGGGAACACCACCTGGTAGAGCAGTTTGGGATCGAAGCCTTGTCTGAGGCAGATCTCCGCCGGGTCGGGCGTTCCGGGGAAGGGTTTATCGGCGCTGCATTTGGCGAACGCCCAGTCGCTGGCTGGGACCTCCGCCGCGCCGCCGATGACGCCGTCGGCGCTCTCGGATACGTGGGTGGTGAGTGTCGCCTGATGTGTGTCGAGTGTCGCCGGGCGATAGGGAAGCGGATTGGTATGCACGAACATCGGCTGCGAATTGGCCCCGGATGCATTGAGGATGCGCCCCATGACGCGCCCGGTGATCGGCGAGCCGTCGGCATTCTTCGCCACTGGCACGATCACATAGTCGTTGTCCGGCCTCGGAACGGTTTTGCCGGAAGCGTCGCCCTGCCAGCCGCTGGAAAGGCCGATATCTCCGCTTGCGCGCTCGATCGGTCCGATGGTGATGCGCCCAGAGCGATTGGGGACATCGTGCCACATCAGCCGGCTCGATCGTGTCATGTCGATCGGCTTCACCAGCTGAAACGAAGCGGTGTATTCGACCATTCCGTGCGCGTTGCGCGGCGCTAGATTGATGTCCTGAATAATGGCGTTGTGCGGATCGTTCGGATCGAGCTCGCCGAAGGCGCGGCCGGCTATGACCTCATACTGGCCGGCGTTGCCGAAGCTGACGCCGTTGAACGCCGGCGATTGCCTGTTGTCGATGACGATCTTGGTTACGCGGGCCTGCGCGTCGCCCACGCAGGCGAGCGGCATGGCGGCTGCCAGCGCCCATATTGGTCCCGCCAAAAGTCCGGGCAATCTCCTTGCAGAGCCGGCCATGAGCACCTCCCGAGCTTGTTCGTTGTTGCTTCTTCCGAAGTGGCCGCAAGCCTATCCGAACCGCACATGCTTGGCACCACCCTCGGGGCACGCCGAACCACTCCGGTCATCCTGGCGAAAGTGGGGATCCGGTCTTCGCAAAATGCGTCTTTTCGAAGGGAGCTGGGTCCCCGCTTTCGCGACGCTTTCGCGGGGACGACCGGTGTTTGCGACGCGCGCGTGCGCGGCGATGCTCCTACTTCATCTGATAAACACCGATGCAGCCATTGGGGCAGGCCGGGTTCGGTGTCGTCAGCGGCACGAAGATCGCATTGTTGCTGGCATCGGCCGCAACCGAATGGGCATTCTCCCCGGTCGCGATGCTTCCAATGAACGTATCCGTGTCCGCGTTGATGACGCCCAGGACCGGGCCGGTCGGCAGGTCGCGCGATGCGGTGTAGTACTGGTGAAGTGTCGGATTGTACCAGACCTCGTCCTGACCGCCGAGCTCGTGGATCACCTTGACGACCTTCTCGGTCGCGACGTCGATGATGACCGTTGCGGGGTTGGGCATCTCGGGCGTGCGCGTCTTCGAGCCGGTGCCGCACCCCAGGATCACCTTGGTGCCGGGGCCCTGTGCCAAGCCGAGCGGACCGCAATCGTCGATCGGAATGAGCTTCACCATCTTGAAAGTCTTCGGATCGATGACGGCGAGCCCGCCGTGCGTCTTCTGCTCCTTCCAGATCGGCACCGAAGCGTAGAACATGCCGGTCTCACGCACATAAAGCGGCTGGTCGATGCCGTCGCTCGCGTCCGGCATCTCGAGCTTGCCGAGGATCGCATGATCGCCCTTAGTCGAGATGAAAGTCACGTAGGAAGGTTTGTCGGCGTTGTTGCCGACCAGCACCACCCCGTCGACCGGATCGATACCAAGTTCGTCGGCGCGCTTCTGCCCTCCGGTGTTGACGGTGGCGATGATCTTGGGTGGGTCGGCTTTGACGTCGATGATCTTGACGGTGCTGTCGCCGTCCGCGGCCCAGAGTTGATGCTGGACGGAATCGAAAGCGAGCCCATTGGGCCCGCTCAGCACGATCGCCGGCCGCTTGTCGGCGTTGTATTTGAGCCCGACGAAACCGGTCACACGGCCCACATAGGACATCTTACGAGTGTCGAAAATGTCGACCGCTGCGTTCGATCGGTCCGTCACGTAATACCGCCCGTTTTCGGAATCGACATAGCCGATGTCGAATTGCTCGAGCTTGTTGCCCGGTATGTCGATGACGGTGACGAGCTGAAGGCTGGCCGCCAGCGCGCTGGCGCCGATCACCACGATGAGGCCGGCGGCAAGAATCGAGATTTTCGCCGTATGCTTAGCGAGAATGTTGGACAGAATCATGCTTTTCCTCCCTGGCGGAGCCGCGTCCTTGCCGCGGCGCTGCTTGCTGTTGCTCCGTGCCGCGCGTTGACCGCGATCTGATTTTTGAGCAGGTTGGCGGGCAGGTTTTTGCCGAGAGTGCCCTGCAGCCGCCGTTATCAGCATAGCAAGGGCCGCAGCATCTCGGAAGCAGGCCCCGCGCTTGCGCCGGTGACTCGGTCGCTTCGCTTCCGCTATATTCCTGGTCGCTCGCTCCTCGAGGCTGGGTGTAAATCCCGCAAACGCGGTTTGGGACTTGCGGCAGAACACCTGTCGATCGCCGACCAGCTGAACGCCAGAAGGGTTGATTGCCGCGCATGCGGATGGGAATCGCGATATCGCTCATCGTCCACGCGCTGATATTGCTCTGGGTGCTGCTCGGGCCCGGCGCGCGCGCACTCAATTCAGCGAGCGCCGAGCCCGTGATTGTCGATCTCGTTTCGCCGCAGGAAGCCGGCCTCAAGGACGAGCCGGATGAGGACAAATCGAAGCAAAGCGCGCTCGATCAGAGCAAGGCGGAGCAAAGCAAGGGGGAGCCGGAAAAGGCGGAGCAGAGTAAATTGGAGCAGCCCAAGACCGAGCTCCCCAAGCCGGATGCGTCGAAATTGAAGCCGAGTGCGCTCAAGGATACGCCCAAACCGCTTACGCCCAGGCCGGATGCGTCCAAGCCAAATGATTCACGCACGGCGGAGGAGAAGGAAGCCGAAGAACGGGCCGCAACCGCAGCGCGGCTCGCCTGGATGCTCGATATACCGGTTGGACCGGGGCTGAGCCTATCGGGGGCTTCCAACGGCCTCAAAGCTAATCTGACCAGCGAGCAAGTCGCGAGCTTCAAGGCGCAGATAGCCAAGTGTTGGGCGGTGCCGAAAGGCACGCCGCGAACACCGAATGTCCACGTCGTCATCCGTATCGCTCTCACGCCGGACGGTCGGCTTGGCGACCTGCCGCTGTTGGTCGACATCACGGACGGGGCCTATGATGCCAGCGTGGCGCTGGCACAGAGGGCGGGGCAAGCCTTGCAGGAATGTCAGCCCTATGCGGCGCTGCCGGCCGACAAATACGACGACTGGAAGGTCCTCGACATGAGTTTTACGTCCGCAGGACCGTCCGGCATCGGATCCACCGCCGGCACACTGCACTGAACCTTCTATTCTGGCTTCAGGGAGCATCTGATGTTGACCTTGTACTTCACACCCGGCGCGTGCTCGCTTGCACCGCATATCGTGCTCGAGGAGAGCGGCGAGAAATACGAGAAGCGCATGGTCGATCTGGCCAAAGGGGAGCAGCGCTCGGAACCCTATATCAAGCTCAATCCGCAAGGACGCGTGCCGGCTCTGCTGCTCGATAACGGTGAGGCCCTGAGCGAGAACACCGCCATCCTTCCCTTTCTTGCCAAGCGCTTCGGTACATGGCCGAGCGACCCGCTTGGCGAGGCACGTGCGCTCTCGGTGATCGGCTTCTTCGCCGCGGCCGTGCATCCAGCGCATGCACATATCGGCCGCCCCGAGCGCTATGCCACCGATCCGGCCGCCTATCCGACGATCCGCGAAGCCGGTCTCAAGGCGTTTCATGGATATTTGAAGCAGATCGATGCCATGCTGGCCGCGCGGGAGTAACTCGCCGACCGCTACTCGGTGCTCGATCCCTATGCACTCGTCTTCTATGCCTGGGGCTATCGGCGCGAGCTGCCGATGCAAGAGCTCAGGAACTATACGGCTCACAAAGATCGACTGCTGGCGCGCCCGGCGGTGCGGCGCGTGGTCATCGAGGAGAAGCTCGCGATCGCGAAGGAACTCGCGTAATTAGGCCCGCAATCAGGCCGCGACCAGTTCGTAGATGATGAAGGATTCGATGAAGATCGAATATTCGCGTGCGAGCCGCGCGCGGAAGCCGGCCTCCTTGATCCGTCTTCCGAAGAGGTCGAGGTCGGAATCTGATGACACCATCACGTAAACGCGTCCGTCCGGCTTTAGGCGCGCGCGCGCCTGATCGAACAGCGCCGCCACATCGCGAAAGGCCGGACCGGCGTGCCAGCCGCGGTCGGTCAAGTCGCGCGGCTCCCCTGCATGCTTGGGTGGGCTCGACAGGATAACGTCGAACAGTGGACGTGGCGAGAGCGCGGCCAACAGGTTGGAGCAGACGCCGCTCACGCGTGCGCCGAAGCCGTTGCTGCGCGCGTTCTCCTCCGCATTGAGGGCGGCGTTCGGATTGATGTCGGCCGCCACGACATGGCTCGCACCTGCGCGCGCCGCCGCCAGCGCCAGGATTCCGGTGCCGGTGCCCACGTCGAGGACGCGCTTACCTTTGAGGTCGAGGCTATCGATGAAGCTGGCGAAACGCTCGCTGCTGACGAAGAAGCTCGGATGGAAGACGGTTGGCCGCACGGTCAGGCGGAAGCCGGCTGCGCGCACCGTGCGGATGCTCTTGCGGGATAGAATCACATGATAAGAGAACAAGAAGATGAAAGCGCGCATCAATCGACGCAAAGGGCCCTGCTGCGAGCTTCGGCGATCGAGACCGCTGCCGCGCGCATCTTGGATGGTCCCCCCTGCCGGCGTTATTTGATCCATGATCCAAAAAGCTCCTACTGCCCTGTTTCCGAAGCTCGTGATAAATCGCGGCACCCTTTCTTCGGAAGCAAAAGGGCACTGGCAAGTTCATGATACTGGTGTCGCTTTTCGATTTGAAGCTCCTGATACGAGATGGAGGTTCAAATCGCCGGCACCAGGGAATGCCGCGTGCATTAAAGCTGGCTGTTCTCTTGAGCGTCGGGGGTTTGCACTTCGACGCGGGCCTGGTGCGTCCGCTCGAACAGAAGCTGCAGGTAATGCCACAGCGAGCGCGAATGTGCCGGGTGCGCGTGCACGTGCTCGTCTTGCGGACGCGGGTCCGTCAACAGGCCGCGCAGCCTGATCATCTCCCAACCAAGTGGGCTCCAGTCGCGCCAGGCCGCTCGCGCCTCGCCCGACAGCACGCCGCTCACGACCTCTGGCACGGCGGCGAAGACCTGCGGCATGCGCCCCGACATGTGGTCGTCGCGCAAGATGTTCCATTTGGAATATCCACCCATGACCGGCGAGCTCAACGCCCAGACGACGCGGCCGATCCAGGCTTCGCGAATGCAGTAGGAGCACATCGCGCAGGGCTCGATATTGGTATAGAGCGTATAGCGCCGTAGCTCCTTGCGGCCGATAGCCTTCTGCGCCTGCGACAGCGCGATAACCTCGGCGTGTCGGGTCACATCGCCCTCCCGCACAGTGTGGTTGATCGCTTCGGCCAGGATTTGCCCGTCCAGCGCGATCACGGTGCCGAACGGGTACTCGCCTTTCTCCACGGCGATGCGCGAAAGCTGTATGCACCGCGCCATCATCGCCTCGTCAGTTTTTTTGCGCAAAGAGTCCATGGCGGCGGTGCTGCGTTTGTTTGATGCAATCAACCCCGAAACATCGGCGCTTGATCTATTTAGGGACATCGCAAATTACAAACTGGCAATAGCACCCATTTTGCAATTCACAGCATGAAAATTAGCGTGCAAGCCTTGGCGGGCTCGCGAGCTACGTGCGGGCTGGCCGCACCATACCGTCCGAGTAGCCTGGGTGACAATCGCGATTGCGCCACTCTTGCGCAGGCACCGCGCCCGTCAGTGCGTGCTTGGTAAATGCGTTCCTGCGGGGCCGGTCCCGAGAGGCTCTCTTTTTGCATCCCACGCCACCGAATTAGGCAGGGCCGGATCCAGGTTCTCGGGGTTTCACGCGGGTCGAGTCGGGCGTTCCGTTCGGGGCGGCGAAAGCTGCTGCCGGCCTCGAGCCCCGGGAAGCCGCGGAATGGTCCACTTCGCCACGGTTGGTCGCCTTGCGCCCCGATATGGTGAATTGGGTGGATTTGCGGCGCGCAACGCATCCGCGCCAAGCCCCGGGCCATCAAATTCGGGGGTGCAATCCGCAAATTCTCTATGCAAGGGGGACGGGAATAATTATAGCTGTCATGTTCGATTTGGCGGATTCTCTTCCGGGGCCCTCCCGGCTCATGCCCGAGCAAGAAGGTTTGCGGACGATGCGGAAGACTTCCCTTATTCTCCTGGGTGCAGCGGCGGGCGCGGCCCTGACGCTGGTGGCCACACAGCACCAACTGGCATTCGAGAGCTCAAGCGCGCGGGCGGCCGCTGCTGATGCCTACAAGCAGCTCAGCCTGTTCGGCGACGTGTTCGAGCGGGTGCGCACCGACTACGTGGAGAAGCCGGACGACAGCAAGCTGGTCGAGTCGGCGATCAATGGCATGCTGACTGGGCTCGATCCACATTCGAGCTACATGGATGCCAAGAGCTTTCGCGACATGCAGGTACAGACCCGCGGCGAGTTCGGCGGGCTCGGCATCGAGGTCACCATGGAGGATGGGCTCATCAAGGTGGTGGCGCCGATCGACGACACCCCGGCCGCCAAGGCCGGCGTGATGGCGAACGACTATATCACCCACATTGATGATGAAGTTGTGCAGGGCCTGACCCTCAACCAGGCAGTCGACAAGATGCGTGGTCCCGTCAACACCAAGATCAAGCTGCGCATTATGCGCAAGGGCCAGGACAAGCCGATCGACATGACGCTCACACGCGACGTCATTCGCGTGCTGTCGGTGCGCTCGCATTCGGAGGGCGACGACGTCGGCTATATCCGCATCACCCAATTCAACGAGCAGGCGACGACCGGTCTGAAGAAGGCGATCGCCGATCTCTCCGCCCAAGACGGCGACAAGCTCAAGGGTTTCATCCTCGACCTGCGCAACAATCCGGGCGGCCTGCTCGATCAGGCGATCTCCGTCTCCAATGCGTTCTTGAACCGCGGCGAGATCGTCTCCACCCGCGGCCGCAATGCGGACGAGACACAGCGCTTCACGGCCCGGCCGGGCGGCGACCTCACCAAGGGTAAGCCGGTGATCGTGCTGATCAACGGCGGATCGGCTTCCGCGTCGGAGATCGTCGCCGGCGCGTTGCAGGATCACAAGCGCGCCACCATGTTGGGCACGCGTTCCTTCGGCAAGGGATCAGTGCAGACCATCATTCCGCTCGGGTCGAGCAATGGCGCGCTGCGCCTGACCACGGCGCGCTACTACACGCCGTCGGGTCGCTCGATCCAGGCCAAGGGTATCGTGCCGGACATCGAGGTGCTGCAGGATGTGCCGGAAGAGCTCAAAGGCCGTACCGACACGACCAGCGAGGCGACCTTGCGCGGGCATCTCTCCGCGGACGGTCAGGAGCAGACCGGGTCGCAGTCCTACGTCCCGCAGGACCCCAAGGATGACAAGGCGCTGAAGCTCGCGGTGGACCTGATCCGCGGCACGCAGTCCAACCCGGCCTTTCCGGCCAAGGGTAGCCAAGCCGCGGCGAACTGACCCGTAGTAAGCGGTTCCGTCTGGTCTAGAGCGGTTGTCGTCGACGTCATGCCCGCGCTTGCCGCGGGTATCCACGCCTTGCCTGCTGCCGCGCTCCAAACAGGCAAGACGAGGATCGCCGCACACGGAGAGGGAATCTCAGATCGGCGGCACCAGCCTGTCCGAGCTTCGGTCGTTTCCTCTGGAATCCGAAAAACACCTTCAGCTGAACCAGCCGGCGGCGATCCCGATCAGCAGAACCACGCCCAGCGCGGCGCGGTAGACCACAAAAGGCCAGGCCGAGTAGCGCTCCAGCACGCGCATCAGCGCCCAAATGGCGATGAACGCGGAGATCGAGGCGACGACGATGCCGACCAGGAGAACGGACCAGCCTTGCGCGTCGAGGTGAGCCTTGTGCAGTTCCCATAGTTCCTTGAAGCCCGCCAGCGCGATTGCCGGCAGCCCAAGCAGGAACGAGAAGCGCGCGGCCTCGTCGCGCTGAAAACCGAGCCCGAGTGCTGCCGTCAGTGTGGAGCCCGAACGTGAGACGCCGGGGATCAGCGCGCCGACCTGGGCGATGCCCACCAGAAGCGCGTCGGAGAGCGATGCGTCTGCGAGCGTGCGCTTATGGCGCGCGCGCAGCTCGGCGATCGCGAGCAGGACCGCCATGACGATGCAGGACCAGGCGATGACGCCGAGACTACGCAAGGGCGAATTGCAGGTGTTGAGAACGCCTGACAGCGCAAGTCCCGCGATCCCGATCGGGATGGTCGCCAGCACGATCCAGAAGGCCAGCTTGAAATCCCCATTCTTGAAATCTCGATGCAGGGCCGCCGTCAGCGAGCCCGCCACCAACGCCTTAACGTCGCTCCAAAAATAGCTCACCACGGCGGCCAATGCGGCAAGCTGCATGGCGGCCGAGAAAGCGGAGCCCGGATCCGGCCAGCCGACCAGCGCGGGCAAAATGCGCATATGCGCGGTCGAGGAGATCGGCAGCAACTCGGTGATCCCCTGTAGCACGCCGAGAACGGCGACTTTTGCATATCCCAGTGCGACGAATCCGGTGTCGATCCCCTGCGTGCAGGCTTCAGCCATGTTCAAGTGGTCCCCTATTTTGCGCGCGGCATTTAACTTTGCGGCATAAAGGGATTCAAGAGCTTCGGCTTCGATTTGCGCTGGTGTCTGCGCGTTCGCGTCGCTCTCGCGGCAGCAAGTTCTGCCGTAGACCCGGCATCCCGCGGCCGCCGGCTTCGGTGACACGCAGTTTGAGTCATCAAGCGGTCGCATAACCGTCGGCCCGCTGTCAGACGACGCAGGCAGCTTTCCGTGTGATTCGCAAAGGTCGCACCCCGACAGTCTCGGCGTCGGGTGGGGTCTGCAGTGTTTCCACGCGTACCTGGTGCCGACGATTTGAAGTTCCTGCGCCAGGCGCCGCAGGCCGATCGCGGGAACTGCCGATCGAAAGCCCGCATTAGCGCCATGTGCCCGCCTTCCCACCGCTAGTTCCGAGGCTCGTGCAAGGCGTTGCCGCGATCTGTCACGAGCTTCGGAAGCGAGGTGAGCGCGCTGTCCTTGTTTGAGCCGCGGAGGAGTATCGGTGGAGAAGACTAGCGCAGTCACGCGCCGGGACATGATGGTAGGCGGGGGCGCCGCGCTCACGCTTGCAAGGGCGCCGGTGCCGCAGGCCTTCGCGCTCGACGAACGCGGAACGGTTGCGACGGGCGTGGTCTTTGAGAATCGTTCCGGTGCGGGGCGTCGCCAGAGGAGCGATCCTGGAATCGCCGGTGTGCTCGTCTCCAATGGACGTGAGGTCGTCAGGACCGACAGCGAGGGCCGTTACGCGCTGCCGGTCGACAAGGAAACCATCATTTTCGTGATCAAGCCGACCGGATATGCGGTGCCGGTCGAGCGCGGCACCATGCTGCCGCGCTTCTACTACATTCACCAGCCGAACGGCACGCCTGCTCACCTGGGTCTGCGCTATCGCGGCATCCCACCGAGTGGTCCACTGCCGAGCTCGGTCGATTTCCCGCTCACCCGGGTAGAGGAGCCTGATCGGTTCGAGGTTCTCTTGCTGAGCGATCCGCATGCCGGGGGCTCGGCCGAGATCGATTTCATTCGCAGCGGCGTCGTGAATCCCCTGATCGGCACCAAAGCGGCCTTCGGGCTGACGACCGGCGACATCATGTCGGACGATCTCTCCCTCTATGCGCGCTACAACCGTCTGATCGGGCGTCTGGGCGTTCCTTGGCACAACATCGTAGGCAATCACGATCTGAACCTGGATGCGCCCGACGGCCGATATTCGCGCGAGACGTTCAAGCAGACGTTCGGGCCCACTTACTCGGCCTTTGAGCACGGCGGGACGCTGTTCCTGATGCTCGACAATGTCGAGTACTTCGGCGCTCGCGCCGGCGGCGACTGCGCGTATCAGGGCCGCTTCGGCAAGCGACAGCTCGCGTTCGTAGCCAATGTGCTGAATGAGACGCCGGTGGATCGGCTGGTGATCGCCGCCATGCATATCCCGCTCTGCACCCATCTTGATCCGGATGATCCGGCCAGCAACACGATGGACGGCAGCGCGCTCATCAAGTTGTTGGAGGATCGTCCGTCCGTCAGCTTCGCGGGCCACACCCACACCACCGAGCATCATTATTTGAGCAGCGGCAAGTCCCGTTTCGCGGAAACGCCGCACCATCACCACGTGCTCACCGCGGTCTCCGGCTCATGGTGGAGCGGCCCCTATGATCGCCGCGGCGTTGCCGCCGCCGACAGCTGCGACGGCACCCCGAACGGCTTCCATGTCCTGAGCATCGAGGGCAATCGCTGCACGACGCGCTTCGTGCCCGCGAAGGACTCGAATGCTCGCCAAGTGCGGATCATGATCGACCTCGGGGCTCGCCGGAGCCGGGCAGACGAAAATGCGCGCATGCTCGAGCTTCTCGGTGCGCCAATCGAGCGGAATGAGGTCGGCTCGGCCGACCTTGTCGTCAATGTGTTCGACGGCGGGCCGCGCACCCTGGTCGAGTATCGGATCGGTGAGCGCGCCCCGGTACGGATGGAGCGGGAGCGACGCATCGATCCCTTCGTCCAGGAAGTGTTCGCCCGCAACCAGGCCACCAAAAAGCCCTGGGTGGAGGCCGAGCCCTGCTCGCATATTTGGGTCGCGCGCCTGCCTCCCGATCTCGAAGTTGGTACGCATTGCATCAACGTGCGCGTCGTCGACGAATATGCCCGCGAGCATCATGACCACCTGGTGCTCGAAGTGGGCGAAGCCGAAACCGGGGCCGCGAACGCCGGGCACTAAATTGGCCGCTCCACAGTGCCCGCCCCCGCATGAGCCGTGACAGCCACGTGCTCGCCCATCGAAGCCGAACGGGCGTTCGTTTGCCGTCTGTTCCAAGCCTGGGCGTGAAGCGACAACTTGCATTTTAGCGAGTTTGTCGAAGCCCTTTTCAGGGGAAATACCTAACCTCACGTCCTGCGCAAATCCGGAGCTTGGTCATGCGTCTCATTGCACTGATCGTCGGCGGTGTTGCCGTCGGGGCTGTGTCGGGCGGTGTCCTGCAGACATTTGTTACGCGGAACAGTCAGATGCTTGCTGCCGTGCGGGCGCTCGGTGGCGAGGCCGCGAGCATGAAGATCGGCGACATCAATCCGTTGAAGGCCTACGAGTACGTCAAGCAGCAAATTTCCTCTGGAGATATCGGTCGTTCCTTGAACCTGCGCACTTCGACGCAGGTTCCGACGGTCTCTGGCTTTAGCCTCGGCAATCTCGGCGCAGAGGGCGGTCTGCACATCGACAATGCGCAGGTGCAGCGCGGATGGGCCGCCAGCATCGGCGGGCAGGTCCGCGACAGCAATCGGCGGATGGAAGAGATGGCTGCCTATGCGAGGAATCCGTCGGCTTGGCGTGGCCTGCCGCCGCATTGAATTTCGTTGCGCGCGGCAGTGGGATTTGACGCCGAACAATGCGAGCCTTTCCGATGGCGTCACGATCGCCCGGGCCTCGGGATCGACGTCGATGAGGCGTGCATCAGGCGGCATCGCGTCAATATCGTGACCGGCTGGTGTCCCTTTCGCCTGTCTCCCAGCACGTCATCGCGCGAGCCAAGGACCATGGAGCCATAATCCTCGGCACTGAAGCGGGGCATCGGCCTACCCGCGTACCGGAACCGGATTGCGACCTCGCTGTCAGCGTGATCAATCAATTCTGACAATTTTGCCACACTTTGCTTCTACCGAAAGAGCGGCTGCTTCAGGGGATATTCCGGAAAAGCGGACATCGATTCCGACAAGAATATGCGACCGGGAAGTGGCTTGGTGTCGCGCTCGAGCGCCAGCAATCCGGGTTAGAATGGTGGTGCGACAGCTCGATCCTTCGGAAACGTCACATCAGTCAGATGAGTAGAGAGGGGAAAGCGTTATGATTACACGACGCGGCCTGCTCGCGAGTGCAGGCATGGGGACGCTGCTCGCAGCGTCCGGGGCGGCGGTACAGGAATTTTTCGCGACCGGGGCCGGAGCGGAAGGCGCGCTCAAGATGTCACCGATGCTGCCGGACGGCACGCGCACGGAGGCCCTTCTCGATACGCTGCCGGGCAAGAAGCCGCTGATCAAGCTGTCGTACCGCCCGCCGAACTACGAAGCGCCGATCGAATATTTGCGCAGCGAAATCACACCCAATGATTCATTCTTCGTCCGTTATCATCTTGCCGGGATTCCGCAAGTGGACGCCGCGAGCTGGCGGCTCACGATCGGCGGGGAGGGCGCCGACAAGGAGTTCTCGCTCGGCCTCAACGAATTGCGACAGCTTCCGTCCGCCGAAGTGATCGCGCTGTGCCAGTGCTCGGGCAATCGCCGCGGCTTGTTTCAGCCGCATGTGGCGGGCGTGGAATGGGGCTATGGGGCAATGGGCTGCGCACACTGGAAAGGCGTGCGGCTGAAGGATCTGCTCGAGCGCGCGGGCCTCAAGAAGGAAGCGGTCGAGATCGTCTACCACGGTGCCGATGGTCCGGTCAGTGACAAGACGCCGGCTTTCGTCAAAAGCCTTCCGGTCGCGAAGGCGATCGATGACGCAACGCTCGTCGCCTATGAGATGAACGGGGAGGCGCTGCCGCACTGGAACGGGTTCCCGGTACGCCTGGTGGTCCCGGGTTGGACCGGCACCTATTGGATGAAGCATCTCACCTCCATCCAAGCGGTGACCAAGCCGTTCGATGGTTTCTGGATGAAGTCCGCCTATCGCATACCGCTCGGCAAATTTCCCATTGTGGCGCGCTTCCCGACACAGGAGACGGCGACCAATACGCCGATCACCGACATGGTGATCAACTCGCTGATCACCAGCCACAACGACGGCGACAGCATCAAGATCGGCAGCACGGTCGCGATCGCAGGCATCGCGTGGGACGGCGGGTATGGCTTGAATTCCGTCGATGTTTCGACCGATGGCGGCAAGACCTGGACTGACGCGGCCTTGGGCGAGAACCACGGTCCGTATGCGTTGCGCAGCTTTATGCTGCCCTTTGTCCCCAGGGCGGCGGGCGCACACGTGATCATGGCCCGCGCCACCAACAAGATCGGCCAGAGCCAGGCCACGACCTTGATCGCCAATCCGGCCGGCTATCATCACAACCTGATCCAGTCCTTGACCCTGGTCGCGTCATGAGGAGGGGGAACATGCGTCACATTACGTTTGCAGTCGTCGCATTCGCGCTCGCGGTCGGCGTGGCGGCCGCACAGGAAAAGCCGGTGCGGCTCAAGCAGGCGCCCGGTCTCGACAAGGTCGAAGCCAATTGTGCGGGCTGCCACAGCCTGGACTATGTGCCGATGAATTCGCCGTTCCTGAATGCGGCCGGTTGGGACGCGGAAGTCGCCAAGATGATCAACGCCTTCGGGGCGCCGATTGCGGCCGCGGACGCCAAGGTGATCTCTGACTATCTCAAAAGTAATTACGGGACCTGAAACCTTCTTATCCCGGGCGAAGCCGGGACCGTTCCGAGCAAAGGCTTAAGCTTGGAACGGTCCCGGCCTGATGAGGCCGGGACAATTCGAGCGAAGCCTACCGTCCCGACGGCGCGGTGATCTGCGATTGCAGGTATTGCTGGAACTGGGCGAACAGCAATTCGCGATCGTGATCCGACAGGCCCTTCAACGAAGCCGGCCCATTGTTCTGCACAAATTGATCGAATGCCGGCTTGAGCGCGACGCTCTGGTGCGCCGCGAGCCAGTCCGCGGCGGGCTTGAAGCGGGTCCAGCCCGGCATATCCGCCGCCAGATTGATCTCTGCCCATTTGGGATGGCGCGACGGATCGCGGAACTGGTCGATCTTGCCGAAGAACTCCTGCACGAACTTGGCAATCTTGGCGTACCGGGCGGACCCCTCCGGCCACGCATAGGTCACGAGCAACGATCTGTTGCCGACGGTGGAGACGGAGCTGCCTTCCGGAATCAGCGCCGGATATTCCTCGTGGGTCAGCTCGGTCGGCAGGTATTTGGCGAGGATCGGACGCAGGTCGTGGCCGGGCAGGCTGCGCTCGTCGAGGGCAAGCAGATGCAGGTTGTCCTGCGGCTTCACCTTGAGGATGGCCGCTTGCGGGGCGCCGGACAGGATGATCATCGCGGCAATTTCACCGCTCTTGAGCTTCTGCAACGCCTCGTCGTTGTCGTAGTTGACGCGCTGCACGTCGAGCTTGAGCATGTCGAAGATGATCTGCGAGGTGACCTCGGTCTGGCTGTCCTTGAGGTTGAAGCTGACCTTCTTTCCTTTCAGGTCGTCGAAGCTCCTGATGTCGTTGCGCGCCAGCACGTGGTACTCGGAATTGTAGAGCTTGGTGATGTATTGAACGCTCTGCTCGATGCCGGCGTAGAGCTGCGGATCGCGTTTCTTCAGCTGTCCGAGATTGTCCTCGTCGACCACTCCCATGTCGATGCCTTTGAGGAACAACACGTCCTGCAGATTCTGCAGGCCGCCGACCCCGAGCACCGGCAGGACGCGAATACCGTCCGGCCTGAGGTCGTTGACCACGTTGCGAATGTCCTCGGCAAAGCGCGCGCAGGTGCAGGTCAACCCCGATACCACGATGGAGACCGCGATATCGTTGGTCTGCCGCTTCTTCTCTTCGTAACGAGTCGATGTTTTTTGCGCTTGCGCCGGCAAGGTCGATGCCGTTGTGACAAAGCCGAGAGAAAACAAGGCAGTGAGAGCACTCGCCGCTATCCTAGAGAAGCTCCGTCTGCAGATACTCATTTAACAGGTCCCTCCGTTTACGCACCCTCCAGTATTCCAACGTTTCAAATTTGCTTTGCATTTTGACCTAATTGGGTTCGGGGCCGGAAGATTCTGTGGCGCAAACGCCGCCCTCGCAGGCGATCTGTGCGGCTGGTACAATGATGATGCAATGAGTGCGCGGGGCGCGTCGCAAAAGCTCGAGGCGCGAATGCGCGAGCGTGAAATTGGAAGCGAAGCGGCCGCAACCCAGCGCGTGATCGCGGCCGCAGCTCCTGTTTCCACTCGGCGGGCTACTCGCCTACATCGGCGCCTTGATCTCGTCGGGGGCGCCCGGGGGGACGGGGTAGCGATCAACAACGAATAGCATCGTGAGTGTGTGGAAGTGGCCCATGAGGCCGACCGTCTCGACCACGCCGCGCTCGCCGAAGCGATCGACCATGTTCTTGAAATTGGCGTCGCTCACCTGCCGGGTCGACAAAAGCTCGCTGCAGAAATCGTAGACCGCGGCCTCATCGGCGCTCATATTGGCGGGCCGCTGGCCCACCGCCATCGCGCTGATGAAGGCCGGCGCCAAGCCGGCATCGAGCGCCTGCTGGCGATGCGAATACCAGACATATTGCCCGCCCCAGAAACGGGCCGTCAGCATCACCGCGATTTCCTTGAGCTTGCGCGGCATCGGCGCCTTGAAGCGCAGATACTCGGTCAGCCCGCGGGAGAGGTCGGCCATCTCCGGGCTGCGCAGATTGATGTTGGAAGGGCCGCCTGGGCCCGGCGTGCGCCCGGCCGCGATCTCGCGGTCCACATAAGCCTTCTGGTCGGCATCGAGTTCGGCGTAAGTCAGCGGCTTGAAGCGCCCGCCGCGCAGGTTCAGCTCGGGTGCGGCCGCGACGGTTGCGGCTCCAATCACGGCTCCGAGGGCGCCGGCAATGATCAGCTTGGCAAACATGGGCTCCTCCCTGGTTTGGCGGTAAAGCCTATGACATCGGCCGGGGAAGAGAAATCGTGGTTTAGACGCGTTCCGATCGGAAGGGTTTTCCCAATCGTCACCGGCTTGACCCGCGGCTCCATCTTTTTCGGAAGAAGATGGATTGCCGGGTCAGAGCCCGGCAATGACGCGGAGCTTGGATCAACTCGACCGAAATAAGCTCAACCCTAACGGATACGCGTCGCCCAGATCACCGCCCGATCTGCCCAGACACCGCGTTTTCCTGTTGGTTCAGCGCCCGCTCCTCCGCGCCGGTGATGTGGCCGTGATCGAAGCCGGCCATCGCACGCTCCTCCTTGCGGATGGCGTGATCTTCCTGATGCAGGTGCCGCGCCTGCCAGTAGGAGAGCTCGCCTTCGCGGTATTCGCGATTGATGCGCCGGTCCTGGTTCTCCAGGCGATCATTGACCTGGTCGCGGCGCGGATGGTTGCGCTCCCACCAGGTCTCTGCGAAAGCGCTTGTGGTGGCGAGGCCGAGGATGGCGGCGAGGATAACGGTCTTGGCGGTGCAGATCATGTTCAGTCTCCCTCCTGGTGCGATCGCCATAACAACGGCGGCCGGTTGGCGATGCGGGGAGTTTCGTTGAAGCTGGCTGAATGCGTCGTGGCCGGCACGTTCAAGCAGAATTCATGAGCCTGAACGTACGCGACATGGTTGTGACGGCGATCACAGTTTTGCTGCGCCGTGCATGTTCAAAGCGGGAACATTTCGCGGTGTTTGTTTGATCGTCTCACATTTTTTGCCGGCGCGGTTCAACCGTGGCAGAAAAAAAGCTGTATTCTGTGACCTACGACAGGCGGAGAAATTCATGAAGCTGCCGAGTATGGGAGCGTGGCGCCGCCGCCTCACCGAAATCTCATCCGGCGTCGTCATCGCGGCGCTGGTGCTGCCCTTTTGTGCCAACGCGCAGTCGGCGGAGGAATTCTTCAAGACTGCGCAGCTGTCTCTGTATGTCGGGTCCGGCAGTGGCGGCGGCTACGATACGATCGCGCGGCTTGTCGCCCGTTATATGAGCCGCTACCTGCCGGGCAATCCCAATTTCGTCATCAAGAACATGCCGACAGCAGCCGGTGTGGCTGCCGCGAACTTTATCGCCAATTCCGCGCCGCGCGACGGCTCTGCGATCCTGGCGACGCAGAACGCGTCGCTCCTGCTGCCGCTATACGGGTCACCCGTCGCTCATTACGATCCGCGCAAGTTCGAATGGATCGGCTCGACCGACAAGCAGCAGGCGGTCTGCACGACCTGGCATACGAGCCCGATCCGGACACTTGAGGATGCGGAGAAGCGTGACGTACCGGTCGCCGCCACTGGCGTCAGCGCCGGTCCCGGCGTCTATCCGAAGATCCTCAACGCGTTCTTCGGCACGCGCTTCAAGGTGATCTCAGGCTACGACACCGGCAGCATGCGGCTCGCGGTCGAGAAGGGCGAGGTCGAGGGCCTCTGTGGGCTCGCTTGGCAAACCTTCAAGGTCACCAGCTTCGACTGGATCGAGAACAAACGGCTCAACGTGCTGGTCCAGCTTGGACTGACGCCGAATCCTGAGCTGCCCGATGTGCCGATGGCAATCAATCTGCTGCAAAGTTCTCAAGACCGGCAGGTGCTCGAGTTGATTGTGCTGCCGCAGGAATTCGGCCGGCCATTCCTCGCGCCTCCGGGCATTCCGGCGGATCGGATGGCGCTCTATCGTCGGGCCTTCCAGGCGGCGCTCAGCGACAGTGACTTCCGGGCAGAATCAGCCGCACAGCACCTCGGGATCGATCCTCTCGATGATCGGCAAATACAGGCCCTCCTGGGGCGGGCGTACGCGGTGCCAAAACCCATCCATGACCGGGCGGCGGTTTTTGCGGCGGAGCTGAACTGAGGGCGGCGGATTCTTTTTAAGCAGCTGATATAAAATACTTTTTTGTTTTCTCCGCCGAGAGCCGACCGGCGCGGCGATCAACCGCTAAGTCGCAATTGTGACTTGATACGATTTTGGCCGATCGTTGCCGAAATGGCACAGCCAAATCTCCGGAACCAAGCTATATGATGCACACGTTCAACATTTTCGCATGGGGGCTGAATCATGAAGAAGACGCTTGCCGGAGCGCTGCTGACGGGTGCGATGCTGGGCACGCTGGCCGCCGGAAATGCCCTGGCCGCAGACATGCCGGTCAAAGCCCCGATGCTGATGAAGGCTCCGGCCCCGGTCTATAACTGGACTGGCTGCTATATCAATGCCGGTGCCGGCTACGGCATGTGGAACCAGGAGGCCCAGTCGGAAACCTTCCCTGGGCTCACAGCGCTTAGCCCGACGGATACAATCGGCGGCAGAGGCTGGTTCGGGACGGTCGGTGGCGGATGCGACTACCAGGTCAGCTCCAGCATCGTGATCGGCATCCTCGGGGATTATGATTTCGGCGATATCAAGGGCACGTTTGCCGACCCGAACACCGGAGATTTCGGAACCGAGAGCGAGAAGTGGGCGTGGTCTATCGGCGGGCGAGTCGGTTGGCTGTTGACCCCGACCATCTTGACGTACGTTTCGGCCGGCTACACCGAGGCCCACTTCAACCAAGTCGACCTAAACGACTTTTTTACCGGGCTGCCCACCGGTGCGTCGCTGCCTGCGCAGACCTATCCTGGCTGGTTCATAGGCAGTGGCTTCGACTACGCAATCAATTTCTTGCCTCTGCCGCAGGGCTTGTTCTTGCGCACCGAGTATCGCTTCTCCTCCTATGAGGATGAAGATATCGAGTATACGAACAGCGGCGCCATCTGTGACGTGGGCTCGTGCGGGCTGCATTCCCGGAAATTCGTGCAGACCGTCCGCACCTCTCTGGTCTGGCGCTTCAACTGGCATTGAGTGAGTTCCTCTCCCGTTTGACTTGCGCTTCATGACGACTTTAGCCCCGGATGCAGGTCCGGGGCTTTTTTCGTACTTGTCCCGGGCGCAGTGCAGCGCGGCCGCGAATCTTAATTTCTTGCGAGGCGCTTACTCCGCGGTGCGCTGCAGACCCGGGACCGTTCCAAGCAATGAACTCTTTGGTCTGGAACGGTCCCGGCTCGGAGGCCGGGACAAGAGCTAGGTTCGGAACGACCAGCCGAACATCAACATCCCGATGGCGGCGATCCAGCTGCCCGATATCCGCACCGCCAGCCGTGCCCATTCGGCTTGCACCACAGCGGCCTGACCGGCGAGCAGCGACACCACCGCAAACAGCGAGCTGGCAATGCCCAACATGCCAAGAAGCGCGCCGCTGGCGCCCGCGAGATCGTATCCATTGGCGTAGCCGTGCAGGGCGCCAAGCGCGGCCGTGAGTGCGGTCACAGCCGCAAGCGGCAGGCGCTGGTCGCTCGCGACCAGCGCCCCCACCGCGACCGTCAGCATGGCATTAAAGCGCGGCGGCAGGGGAGGCAGGCCCATCGTCCAGCCGGCCACCATGCCGGCGAGCCAAGCCAACGGAAGCGTCGCCAGCGCGAGACGTCCCGCCCGGGCTCCGCGCAGGCCGGCGAGCAGCGCGATGGCTATGGCCGGGAGCAAGTCTTCCGGCGACAACAGTGGATGCGCCAAGCCATCGTAGAAGGGTCCAAAGCCGCTGTTCATGAGGTGCGCGGCCGCGGGGGTTGCGCCAGGGAGGGTAAGGGCCAGCGCGACGCCAGCCCGCCACCAGCGGGCGTTCATTGCATCACCCCCAATAAGATGGCGGCTCGCTGGAAGGTCCAGAACGCGCCCGCGCCGCCGACGAGGTAGCCGGGAGCGCGGGCGAGAGCCGCCGGCCAGCTGATTTCCAGCTGACGGAACGAGCGCTCAAGCGCCACGACCAGCAACACGAACGCGATTTGGCCGATTTCCACCCCGATGTTGAAGGTGAGCAGCGCGACCGCGAGATCCGGGCGCGGCAGCCCGGCGCCAGTCAGCGCGCCTGCAAAGCCGAATCCGTGCAAGAGCCCGAACAGGAACGCAATCAGCCAGGGCCGCGAGATGGTCAAGCTCGTCTCCCCGCGCCAGGTGCGGGCGATCTCTGGCCCGAGGAACAGGATCGAGAGCGCGATCGCGGCATTAAGCGGCTCGACCGCCGGATGGGCGAAACCGAGCGTTGCCACTGCGAGCGTGATGCTGTGCGCGACCGTGAACGACGTGATCGTCTTGACCAGCGTCCAGCGGTCGCCGACGATCAGCAGCAGCCCGAGCACGAACAGCAAGTGGTCGGCGCCGAACCAGATGTGCTGGATGCCAAACACGATGTAGTTGCGCGCCAGCATCAGCGCGGTCTGCCGCTCGGGAATTACCAGCGTGGGGGCGCTCGGCTGCAGCACATTGATCGCCACCGTGCCGTCGAGGAACTGGATGCGGGTCAGCACGTCGGTGACGGTATTTTCCAGGCCGCGGATGCGCAGCGTCTGCCCGCGGAGCTGCGGCGCGCCGAGCCGCCATGTCTGAATCGATGTCTGCGCGGGGCCTGTGCCGTTTGTTTGCGAGATCACCGGTGCAAGCAGCGCTGTCTCGCCCGAGAATTCCGGTTCGAGCGCTAGGCGCACCTCGCCCACCATCGGGGTCTGCCAAAGCACGTTGAATTCTCCGGGCGCGGTCTCCCGAAGCTCCAGATAGGCCGGGCGGATCTCGTCGGCGAGCGCCGTTACGGCGCAGCCAATGAGCGCGCATAGGCAGACGCAGGCGGAGATCAGCCAACCGGCGCCGCGCCGCCTGCGAGTCATGGCACCCGCCTGGGGGTCATGGCGCAGCCCCCTTATCGGCTTTCGCTGGCGGCGTATTGGTTTCCTCGATGAGCGCAGCTATCAGTTCCTTCACGCTGTCATCGGGCACCACTTGATATTTCTTCAAGAGGCTGAGGAAGGTGCGGTCCTCGTTCTCGCGCTGGACCTGGGCGCGCCACATCTCAACAAGTTGATCGCGGACATCATCGAACGGCTTGAGCTTGGCCGGAATAAGGGCGGTGACCTGGACGAGGTGCACACCGCGGGCTGACATGATCGGACCTTGCCACGGCCCAGGACCGAGCCTGAATATTTCAGCGGCGAATTTTGCTCCGAAATCGTTTCCGACTGTTCGTTCATCGACGTTGCTGAATTCGCTTTTCATCGGGGCCGGGTCACCGACCGGCATTGTCGGTGCACCGCTGCCGGCCTGCGAGACTTGCTGCAATGCCGCGCGCGCATCGGCTGCCGCATCCGCCCGATGCTCACGGCTGAAGTAGATTTGGGCGAATGATATGCGCGGCCGGGTGAACATGGTTTGCGGCCCGGTCTCCGCTTCGCTCGACGGCGGCCGATTCTCCTGCGCTTCGTAAAGCCGGTGCAGGTCATTCTCGCTCGGTGCGGCGGCCGGCGAATTGTCCTGCAAGAGGAACGTCATCTTCTGCGCGAGCCTTCGCCGCACCACGATGTCGTCCTTGTCGAGGCCGAGCGCCTGCGCCTCGCGGGCAAACAACGTTTCCTTCACGAAATCGCGGACCAGGGACTTGAGCTCCTCCGGGTTGGGGTCGCGCTGGTACTGCGCCCGGAATGTGTCCTGGAGCCAGCGCACGTCGGCCTGCCCCAACCGCACTTGCGGGGCGGCCGCCTCGCTGCCGCCGCGATTCACCCACGCATAGACGGCGAACAGTGCTGCGCCGATCAGCAGAAAATGCAGCAACGGTTCCCGGAGAAGCCGCGCCAGCTGGCTCATCGCTTCCCGATACGCATCGGGTCGGGCTTGACGTTCTGGGCGATCTCGATGATCAGCTTCTTCAAGATCGCCTCCGCAAAAGTGTCGAAGTCATTGGCGACGATCATGAAGGCGCCCGGGCCGCCGATCACGTTCTCCTTGTAATAGCGGTCGAGATAGGGCTCCCAGGCAAGGATCGGCAGGCCGTTGATGTTGACATCCTGGGCGACCGCTTCGTCGCGCGCGCGGGTGACGGAGCGGCCGTTGCTGTTGGACCCGTCGCCCGAAATATCGATCACACGGCGCTCACCCTTGAACGGGCTTTGCTGAAACCACTGCATGGAATAATCGATAGCGCCGGAGATCGAGGTGCCGCCGCCGAACAGCCGCCGCGGCGTCTGCTCGATGATGTCGGCCACCGCATTGGCGGAGGCCATATCCTTGACCACCGTCCACGGCACGATCTCGGCCTGCAGTCGCGGCCCGGTCCATTGGAACATCGCCACTGCGATCGACTGGTGCTCGCCGCCGCGAACCGCCTCGACCACCTTGGGATTGCGGAACGCGTCCACGTAGCCCCTCTTCTGCAGCTCGAAGCGCGTGTAATCGACGCTGCCCGAGCAATCGACTGCGAGCAACAGATGCAGATCGACCGCGACTTGGGCGCGTGCCGGCGTGCTGAGAGCGACGGTAATCAGCGCCAAGGCGCCGCAACAACCGCGCATGATTGATCGAGCCTCTCCACGCGGATGAAAGCGCCAATTCATTGCAAGGTCCTCTTGAACGACAGGAATCCGGAAGGGGTGGATTGCGCAGTGCCGCCGCAAGGTCAACAATGCCGCCGACCCTGCGGAGCGGTCCGAATACTAGTGGAGCGTCGCGGTGCGCGCCAGCGTGGTGGGTGCGCGTGAACTGGCTCTAAGGCCCGTGACGACCGAGGGAGGAATTGAACGATGGCGACCGAGAAGACGGACGTGGTCATCGTCGGCATGGGAGCGGCTGGTGCGGTTATGGCCGCAGAGCTTGCCAAGGCCGGGATGCAAGTCACCGGGCTCGAGCGCGGCCCGCGGCTCACCACCGCGGATTTCAAGCCGCGCGATGAATTGCGCTTCTTCCAGCGGCAGGACCTGCGGCCCAATCCCAAACGCCAGCCCGTCACCTGGCGGCCGAATGCGCGCGCTCGCGCGATTCCCTTGCGCAGCCTGAGCTACGGCAACCAGGCCGGCGGCGGAACCGTGCATTACGGCGCCGTGTCCTGGCGCTTTCACGAGGACGATTTCCGCGCGCGATCGCACACCGTAGAACGCTACGGCGCGGCCGCGATCCCGCAGGATTCATCGCTGATCGACTGGCCGCTTTCCTACGCCGATCTCGAGCCGTTCTACGACCGTGCCGAATACGAGATCGGGGTATCCGGCAAGGCCGGCAATTTGTTGGGCCGCAAGATCGCCGGCGGTAACGTCTTCGAGGCGCCGCGCGCGCGCGAATATCCACTGCGGCCGCTCGCCACCGATCAGGCCGGAATGCTTTTCGACGAGGCCGCACGTAAGCTCGGCCTAAATCCGTTCACTCCCCCGCACGCGATCATCTCCCACGATTATCGCGGCCGTACCGGCTGCACCTATTGCGGCTTCTGCCAGGCGTTCGGCTGCCACGTGGGAGCCAAGTCGAGCACGCTCGTGACTTTACTGCCGCAGGCGGACGCCACCGGCAATTTCAAGCTCATCAGCGGGGCCATGTGCTATCGCGTCAATAGCGACAATAGCGGGCGCGCAACCGGGGTCTCCTATTACGGGCCGGACGGCTCCGATAATACGATCGAGGCGGAGCTCGTCATCCTCTCCCCATTCATCTACGACAATACCCGTTTGTTGCTGCTCTCCAAGACTGCGAAATTTCCCGACGGGCTCGCCAACTCCAGTGGCCAGGTCGGCAAGCACATCATGGCGCATATCGGAGCCAAGGTTTACGCCGCATTCGACGACCGTTACGTCAACAACTACATGGGGCCGAATGCGCAGAAGCACAGCCTCGACGATTTCAACGCCGACAATTACGACCACGCGGGCTCAGGCTTCATTCGCGGATCGCAAGTCGCGATTGCGACCGCCAACCAGGAGGGCGGACCGATCGGCACCGCGCTCGGCATGGAGCCGCCGCACGGCACCCCGCGCTGGGGCGCGGCCTATCGCGACTTCTTCGCCAGGTACTTCGCCCGCCATGTGGTGATCATCTCGGAAACCGAGAACCTGCCCTATGCGGACCAGACCATCGACCTCGATCCGGAGGTGCGCGACGCCTGGGGCCTGCCGGCGCCGCGCATCACTTACGACTGGCGCCGCGCCAACGAGCAGAAAAGTGTCGCGTTCATCCACAACAAGCTGGAGGAGCTGGGGCGCGCGATGGGAGCTGCCCATGTGTGGCGCGCACCGCTGAGCCAGGGCGCTCCTGGCCCGCACACCCAAGGCGGCACCCGTATGGGCAGCGATCCAAAGACGTCCGTGGTCAACCGCTACAGCCAGAGCTGGGATATCCCCAACCTGTTCATCGTCGGCAGTTCCACCCATCCGTCGATGAGCGGCTTCAATCCCACCCTGACCATCCAGGCGCTCGCCTATATGAGCGCCGATGCCATCGTCAACCGCTACCGCAAGAACCCGGGTCCGCTCGTCTAGTCCCTACATTGATTTTCGGGGACCGTCCGGCGATTTCCGGGTCGATTCGGCGTGTTTTGCCTGTTGAAATTCAGATTTTCTGGGAAGTCGTGGGTTTCGCTGGGGCTTGATCGTCCCTACAATAAGAGCTTCGCCATCAGCCAATAGCGTCATCTGCCGCTCGAAAACAGGAAGCGATTCCGTGGACGTTAAAACCCAGGAGACCCCCCGTCGCCCGCTCGGCAAGCTCGTCACCGAGGGCAAGACCAAACGGATATATGAGGCGCCGGGGACCGGCGGGCTCGTTACGGTTATTTCCAAGGACGACATCACCGCGGGCGACGGCGCCAAGCACGATGTCATCCCGGACAAGGGCGCGCTCGCCACCGCGACGACCTGCAATGTCTTTCGCCTGCTGAAAGCCTGTGGGGTCCCGGTCGCGTTCGAGGAGCAGGACGGCCCGACCTCGTTCATCGCCCCGAATTGCCAGATGCTGCCCTACGAGGTGGTGGTGCGGCGCGAGGCGCATGGCTCCTATCTCAAGCGCAATCCGACTTTCGCCAAGGGACAGCTGTTCCCGCGATTGATCGTGGAGTTCTTCCTCAAGACCAAGGACCGCAACTGGAAAGGCAAGGCGCTCATCTGCGACGACCCGCTGATGCTCTACGGCAAGGGCGATCCCAAGATCCGCCTGTTCAATCCGGCGAAGCCGATCCACGGCCAGGAGCCGTTCCTGGTCCTCGGCGTCGAGGAGGTCTTTACCCACCCCAACGAGCCGGATTTCTTTCCGCAGATGCAGCAGGCTGCTCGGCAGGCGTTCCTGGCGCTGGAGAAGGCCTGGCAGCTGCAGGGCGGAACGCTGGTCGATCTCAAGGTCGAGTTCGGCTTCGATAGCACGGGACGCCTGCTGCTGGCCGATGTCATCGACAACGATTCCTGGCGGGTGGTGGAGAGCGGCGCCTACATCGATAAGCAGGTCTATCGCGACGGCGGCGCGCTCGACGATGTGGCTGCAAAGTACCGCCGGGTCGCGGAGATCACTGGCCGCTTCCAGGTGCCGCAGCAGCGGATCATCCTTTGGCGCGGCTCCGAATCCGACAAGACCGATGCCTTCTCTGCCGCCCTGGGTGACCTCGCCCACATGATGAGCGTCGTCACCTGCTCGGTGCACAAGCAGCCCGTCAAGGCTGCCGGCATACTCGAGCGCATGGCACATGAGATGCCCGACACCGTGGTGATCGCCTATATCGGGCGTTCGAACGGCGCCGGTCCCACGCTCTCGGCGATCACGAATGTTCCGGTCGTAACGGTGCCAGCGAGCGTCAAGGAATTTCCCGAAGACGTGTGGTCGTCGCTCCGAGCGCCGAGCAACGTCCCGGTGATGACGGTGCTCGAACCAGCCAACGCGGTGCTCGCCGCGCTGCAGATTCTCTCCGCCCGCAATCCGCGCCTTTACGCTCGCGTGCGCGGTGAGATCGAGAGCCGAATGGTGAACACGATCGAGATTTGATTGGCCACACGCGCTTCCGCTCAGCGATGCGGAAGCGGGGACCCACTCCCAGGCGTCTAGTCCCGGCCGAGTGCAGCGAAGTGCCGGGACCCACAGTCCTCGACAAATATGATCGATCGTCGCGGTATGGCTCCTGTTTTCGCAGGAGCGACCGAGTTTCTGCACGGCCTGGGAAAGCGGGAACCTAGTTCTAGATGTTATTGAATGACCGGAGTCGAGAGGACTAAGACTCTGCCAGAGCTACGCCCGCCCGCAGGCTTCGAAGCGACGCCACCCCGAGCGCAGCCCACGTGGCTGCCCAAGCGGCGAGGGCGATCCAGGTTATTGTCCAGGCCCAAGTCTCGAGTGACGGAACGCCAGCGAGTCGCGACACGCGCAGGCTCGTTACCGCGTACATGCCAAGCGGAAAGACGATGCTCCACAACACGGGCGTATAGGTGATCGGGGTTCGCAAGATCAGGTGCTTCCAGATTCCGAGCAGGAGCAGGAGCGGAATCCACCATGTCGCCCATCCCCAGAGCGCCAGCGTCACTCCCCCGACAAACGGCTGGATCGAGTGCAAGAACGGCAAGTAGCTGTTGCCGGCGGCGAGCGTGGCGCCGGCATTTGCGCTGATCGCAGCGGCGCCCATCACCACCCAGAGAATCGGGGTGACATCGGCCGCCTTGAGATCGAAAAAGAACGCGCGATGAGAGAGCAAGACGGCATAAACCCCGTAGAGAGCAAGGCCAAGCATCCATAAGGCGTAAATCAGCATGGCGGCGGATGGCCCGAGGCTCTCCGCCGGCACCGCATGGCTGCCGAGGAGCACCAATGATTGAGTGCCAACAATGCCGTTCAACCAGGCTCCGTTCGCGACGTCCGCACCATCCTGGTTGTTGCGAAGCAAGAGCACGCCGAAGCCGAGATAGATCAACGCGAACCACGCGATGATCGCGAGCGACCACAGCGACAGCGCGAAGGTTGTGAAACCACGCAGATCGAGCGCGAGACCGAGAACATCGGTGGCGGCCACGAAAGTGAAGAACGAGAAGACCATGCGGGGATTGAACAGATCGCCCCGCAACGCCCGGCCGAAGCGCGCCGCACGCCAGCCGGTAAGCAGGCAAAGCCACGGATAGGCGCCGAGGTTGAGTGCAAGCAGCACGTTTGAGGCGACTGGATAGCCCTCCAGGAAGAGGGAATTGGATACGATGCCGGTCGCCATCACCAGCGCAAAGCACGCCGGATCGAGAGCCGCGACCTCGTGCCGGAGCCAAGCGGAGAGAGACCCAGCGACCGCAAGCCAGCCGCGGCTGCGCTGAAATGGCCGGGGATTTTGGCTGGGCAGGCGGCTTTCGATCTCGCCCATATTGCGGGCACCTCGCTTGATCCTGGACGGCAAATATTCACTTAACTGATTCACGTCGCTGAAACCTCCCTGTTCTAGTGTCATGCGGGCGCCGATTCCGCTGCGCATGTCCCGGAACGTGGAAACCGGCTTTCCGAAAAGGACATGCGCCCACGCATCAGAGGCCGCATGACCAGCTCTATCCAATCCTCGCTTGCCTTGCACATTTGCGCGCTGCGCAAAAGCTTCCAGTGCCCGGCGGTCGATGGCCTCGATCTCAGCGTGCGGGCAGGTGAGTTCTATACGCTGCTCGGGCCGAACGGTGCCGGCAAGACCACGACCTTGCGCATGGTGGTCGGGCTGCTCAAGCCCGATAGCGGAACCATCTCGGTGCTCGGGGTCGATGCGCTGGCGGATCCGGTCGCTGCCAAGCAACGCATGGCCTGGGTCTCCGATGAACCGATGATCTACGACAAATTGACGCCGCTCGAATATCTCGAGTTCGTAGGCGGCCTCTGGGGCATCGACGCGGCGGTGGCGCAGATGCGCGCGCGCGATCTCATCTCTTGGCTCGGCCTCGAGTCGCACGCGCATCAGCGCTGCGAAGCCTTCTCCAAAGGCATGCGCCAGAAAGTGGCGCTGGCCGGCGCGCTGGTGCACGAGCCGCAACTCATTGTCCTCGACGAGCCGTTCACCGGGCTCGACGCCGGCTCCGCGCGTCAGGTGAAGACGGTGCTGCGTGAGCGGGTCGCGGCCGGCAGGACGGTGATCATGACGACGCACATCCTGGAAGTGGCCGAGCGCATGGCGGATCGCATCGGCGTGATCGCGCGCGGCCGTTTGATCGCGCAGGGCACCCTCGACGAGTTGCGCCAGCAAGTCGGACACGAACACAACAGCAGCGACCTGAGCCTGGAGGACACCTTCCTGGCGCTGGTCGCGGACGAAGCGGCCGCGGCATGATCAGCTCTGGCGCCAGTGCCGCCGATTTGAAGTTCCTGCCATAGGGGCCGCAATCTCATTTCAGGAACTTCAAATCGAAAAGCGGCACAGGAATTACAGGGTTGCTGGTGCCCTTTTTGTTTCCGAAGTTTGTGCAAAAGGATGCCGCGATGTATCACGAGCTTCGGAAACAGGGCACCAGACTCTGGTTTGCCCGGCACGAATTGCGTCTCGCCTGGCGTGACTGGACCTCCATGATGACGGCTGGTGGCCGCACCCGCACGCGGACGCTGGCGATTGCTCTCGTGATCCTGGCCGTCGTGATGCACGCGGTCGCCTATTCGATGGTGGCGCGCTTTGCCGCGGTGGCGCTTGATCCGGACAAGACCACGCTGGTTGTAGTCACGGGCAGCGCCTTCCTGTCCTGGGCACTGATGCTGTCGCAGGCGATGGAATCGGTGACGCGGGCCTTCTACACGCGCTCCGATCTTGATCTGTTGTTGTCCTCGCCGATCGAGCCCGCCAAGGCCTTCGCGGTGCGCATCGCCGCTATCGCGGTCTCGGTGAGCGCCATGGCGGTGTTGCTTGCGTCGCCGTTCATCGATGTTTTGGCTGCGTATGGCGGATCCCGTTGGCTCTTGGCCTATTTGGCGGTTGCTGCGCTGGGCGCTGCCGCGGTCGCTGCCGGGGCGCTGGCGACCACCGCGCTGTTCCGGATGATCGGTGCCAAACGCACGCGCCTGGTGGCGCAGATTGTGGCTGCCATCATGGGCGCGGGCTTCGTGATCGGGCTGCAGCTTGCCGCCATCGTCTCGCAAGGCACGCTGTCGCGCTTTACCCTTCTCGCCTCGGCGCCGGTCGTCGCGATCGCGCCGGACGAAGCCAGCGCGCTCTGGTGGCCAGCGCGGGCGTTGCTCGGCGAACCGGCTGCGGTGGTGGGTCTCGCCGCCGCCTGCATTTGTCTCCTGGTCCTCGCAATCGAAGTCGTGGCGCCGCGCTTTGCCGATTGCGTGGTTGCGGCGGCCGGGACGGTGCCCGACTCAGGTCCGCAGCGCCCCGCAGTGGTGGCTTTCCGCGGTGCGTCGCCGCGAACGATGTTGCGGTGGAAGGAGTGGACGCTCCTGCGGCGCGATCCCTGGTTGATGTCGCAGACGCTGATGCAGCTCCTCTACCTGCTTCCCCCGGCGTTTCTCTTATGGCGCGGATTCGGTGGGGTCGGGGCGAGCCAAATTCTGCTGATCCCGGTTCTGGTGATGGCGGCGGGACAGCTCGCCGGCGGGCTCGCCTGGCTCGCGATCTCGGGCGAGGATGCGCCGGAACTGGTGGCCACCGCGCCGCTCACGTCGGGGAGCATTCTTCGCGCCAAGGTCGAGGCGGTGATGTGCAGCATTCTTCTGATCTTCACGCCATTCATCGCCGCCTTGGCGCTGCTCTCGCCGTTAAATGCTGCGGTCGCCGCAATCGGCATCGCGATCGCGGCCGCGTCGGCGACGCAGATTCAGCTTTGCTTTCGCGGTCAGGCCAAGCGCAGCCATTTCCGGCGGCGGCAGACGTCCTCGCGAGTCGCGACATTCGCGGAGGCCTTCGTCTCCATCGCCTGGGCGGCGACCGCAGCGCTTGCCGCTACCGGCACGGCTCTCGCCGCGATGCCGGGCGCAGTCGCGGTCGGAATTATGGCGAGTGCTCACCTGCTCAGTCCGCACCGCGCATGAGACTGCGCGCGATGCCGTTCCGATATCGTTAGCGATGCGCTGCAGCGAAATTGATGGACGGAACGCGCCCGTTAAGAGAAAACTCACGCAAACGAACGTGAAAGGGCCATGCGGGACGTCACATTGAGTGGCGAGTAATATCGAGCTCCTACCGTGCGCCGGTCTGTGTTCGTGCCGGTGCCGATGATGCCCGTAGAATCGATTGCGAGTGGTGGCCAAGCGGGTCGCGCGCGCAGAATCGCGCGGCCGGCTGAGGCCGTCTGCGCTCTCTTGCTCGCCTCCGCATTTCCGTCACTGATCTATCAATTGAGCTGGGAGCGGGCGCTCTCGGACATTCTCGGCAACGGGGTTGCGGCGGTGGCGCTGCCGCTGGCGAGCCTCTTGCTGGGTCTTGCGCTTGGCAGCCTCGCGGGTGGCGCGCTCTCGGAGCGGCGGTGCTTTGCACCGCTGCCGATCATCGCCGCGCTAGCGATGGCGAGCGGAGCCCTCTCCCTCGCCGCCTTGCCGATGTTCGCTGTGCTGGGTGTGCTCGCGAGTGGATCCGGATTGGCCGCGCTTGCGATCGCGGCGGCGCTCGCCTTGGTGCTGATCTCGGCCCTCCCGGTCGGCGCCAGTGTGCCCTCGATTGTCGATTTCTTGAAGGGCCCGCGCCGGGTCGGTCCGGCGGTCGGACGGGTCGTCGGCATTGCCGATTGCGGTGCTGCTGCGGCATGTCTGATCGGCGGCCTGCTCTGGTTTGGCCTCCGCGCCCCCGAATTGCCGGATGCGATCTGCATCGCGGCCGTGATCAACGCATGTGTTGCTTGCGCGGCACTGCTTATCCATTGGGATGCTCGGCCAAGCAGCAGGCAGCCTGATGAGCCCATGGGAAGCCCCCCGGTCTCCTGGCGTCACAAACCCGTGCTGCGTTTGGCCCCGCTCTTATCGATCGCCGCCGCAATCGGCTTCGTGGCCTGGTCCTATGAAGTGTTCTTCTTTCGCGTCGTGCTCTATGCGGCCGGGTCGAGTGCGACGGCTCTCGTCGCAACCCTGGGCGCCTTTCTGATCGGGCTTGGGTGTGGCGCCGGGGAGGCCGGCCGCGCCTGCAAGATCTTGACGCGCGATGGTACCATCCGGCGAGCGATGGGCGCACTGATGAAGGCCAATCTCGCCGGCATCCTGTTTCTGCCGCTCGTGGACCATACGGCCTGGCTCGATCGCGGTGTCATCGGCGTCGCCGTCCTGCTTACCTATCTGGCGGGACTATGTTGGGGAAAATTGCTGCCTTATCTCGCCGAGCTTGGGATTGCGGCCGATGCCGGCGCGCGCCGCCGCGTCGCATGGCTCGCCTTTGCGTACAATGCCGGCGCGGCGGCCGGCGCGGGCGCAACCGGTTCGGCTCTCATGGCCGGCCTTGGTCTTGCCGCAAGCGCGGCCATGCTGGTCGTGGCGGGCCTTGCCTGTGCGGCAATGCTCGTGTGCGCGCTCGCGGTGCCGCGCTGGGAGAAGTTGCTCCGGGCAAGCTTTGTCGGCGCGCTGGCTCTCTCGGCGATGGCGATCATTCCGCTGGGCTCGGCCAATGTGCTCGATCGCTTGCGCGATATCGGCGCCGCCAATGCAGCTCAGGTTGCCGTTGAGGCCGAGCGCCGCTGAGCTGCCTCCCGCGCAGCGGACCTGCCTTGCCGCGCCTGTCAATTCGGCGCATTCTTCCCTTCAATCAAGAACATCAATCGCTATGGGGAGGATGCTGATGATCGATCGTCGTACATTTGCAACCCTGCTCGCGGGCGCGGTCGCTTCGCCCGGATTGGCTTGGGGCGAAGAACAGGGACGAGGCAAGGCGGTCTACTACGCCAGCACCGGTCCGATTCTAACTTTGTACGATCTCGACGGCGATGCACTCATCAAACGCAGCTCGGTTACGCTACCGGCAAATATTCAATATGCGTGGCCGCATCCGTCGCGCAAATTCCTTTATGTGGTCTCCAGCAATGGCGGCCCGGGAGTACCCGGCGACAAGCATTATGCGAGCGCGCTGCGCATCGATCCCGCTTCCGGCGCGCTTGCGCTCTACGGTGAGCCGGTGGCACTGCCGTCGCGGCCGATTCATACCAGCGTCGATCTCGCCGGCGCCTACCTGCTCATCGCCTACAACGATCCGAGCAGCCTCACCGTCAATCGTCTCAACGCCGATGGCTCGATCGGCGAGCGCGTGAACCAACCCAATAAGCTCGACACCGGCATCTACGCACACCAGATCCGCGCCATGCCGGGCAACCAGATGGTCACGCTGGTCACGCGCGGCAATAATGCCGAGCACGGCAAGCCGGAGGACCCGGGCGCCATCGAGACCTTCCGCTTCAAGGACGGGGTGCTCGCCCAGCTGGCGTCGATCAAGCCGGGAAACGGCCTTGGCTTCGGGCCGCGACACCTCGACTTCCATCCGACGCTGCCCTTGGTCTACGTTTCGATTGAGCGGCAGAGCCAGCTTTATGTCTACCGGATCGATGAGGGGACCGGACTTTCGCGCGATCCCCTGTTCGTGCGCACGACGCTCTCCGATCCCAAGACCAAATTCCAGCAAGGCGCCGGCCCGATACACATTCATCCCAATGGACGCTTCGTCTATCAGACCAACCGTTCCTCCGAGGTGGTCGAATTCGAAGGTGCGAAGGTGCTGGCGAGCGGCGAGAACAGCGTCGCAGTGTTCGCTATCGATTCCGCAACCGGTGAGCCAACACTGATCCAGAACATCGATGGGCGCGGCGTGCAGCTGCGCACATTCGGCATCGATCCGAGCGGCAAAATTCTCGTGGCCGGCAGTGTCGTGCCCGTCAAGGTGCGCGCAGGCTTCCGCACCGACCTGCTGTCGGCGGGGCTCGTGGTCTATCGGATCGGCGAGGACGGCAAGCTCGACTTTGTGCGAAAATATGATGTCGACGCGACCGAGGAGAAGCAGCAGTTCTGGACCGGCATGGTGACGATTGCCTAAATGGGCGGAACGCTGATGCCATTCAGGAAAATCGAGTTCGAATTGCTCCGACGGAGGTACAATAGTAAGTTTGAACCCTGCGTTATGCCTGCGCGCTTATGCGAAGGGCGCGCGCGTCTCGCGCTGCGCCGCCCGGACAGGCAATCGCCAAAGCTCAATGGCGTCGGAGATGACGGCGCCCAAACGTTCGTAAAACACGCGCGCTGTGTGATTGCCGCGTGCAATCTCGAGGTCCACCGCCGCGCAGCCGAGCTCCGCGGCGTGGGTCTGCACGGCCGTGACAAGGGCTCGGCCAATTCCCCGCCCACGCCGGTCTCCGGCGACGCACAGATCGCCCAGCCACAGACGCTTCTCGCGCGTGTGCGCCTCAAATCTCCGGCAAAACAACGCAAAGCCGACAACGCGACCGTCATCTTCGGCGACCAGGCAATCGAACCAGCGGTCGGTGCCGAACCCGTAGTTCAACAGCAAGGACATATCCGAGCCAGGATCAGGATCTTCGACATGGGCTGCGAGCTCTCGCGACAGGTCGACAATCGCCGACATGTCGTCGGGAGAGGCTTGGCGTATCCGCATCAGAGGCCCCTGGTTGCGGAACTTGGCCGGTCCTGTGCCACAGTGCCCGCTTTCCGAAGTTCGTGATTCATCTCGGCACCCTTTGCCACGAGCTTCGGAAAGAAAGGGGCACTGGCAACAAACAGATCGTGTCCCGTGGCGTGGTGTAGCTGGCGGCGGCCCGATGGCCGGCATGCCGAGCTGATCAGGTTGCCACGGCGGGCAATCCGACGATGGGATCATCGCTCAAAGGATCGATGGTCCTTGCCGGCAGTGCTTGCCGTCTTCCCACGTACAAGCCAGGTTTCCCGGGAAGACCGATCAGAAACGCATGGCTAAGATGCGCGCTTATTGTAAAATACAATAAGAAAACAATCGGCGGTCCTTTATCGAGTGGCGGAGCTATGCGACGGCCGCAATTCTGAGGGCTCACCCAAACGCTGATTCTTGTCTCGCGCCGCAAGCACGAGACACGCCAGGAGCCGATTGGCGCAGACCGGGAGTTTCAATTTCGCGTATCGACTGATTTGCTTGTCGCCGTCAAGTCGCTTCCGCACAATGAACTGCCGCGCTTTTACCTGACCTGCGGAAGCGGGCCTTGTGGCCCGGAGGAAGCGGGCACCTTGATGTCTGAAACCGCGAATCTGGCGGTGAGCGGCATGGACCAAACCGATCATTCCGGAGAGCCGCAAACCGATCCGCATTGGGCCGCGGGCGTGTCGCGGCCCCGCCATCCCTTCCGCGGCTCGTTCTGGCTGCGGGAGCTGCCCTATATCGTGGTGCTGGCGCTGACCTTGTTCGGCGTCGCCTATGCGAGCTTTTCGCGTCAGCCAATGGTCGGCTACTGGGAATTCCTGGCGCCGGTCATCGGCCTGCCCTGCATCATCATCGGCTGGCCGCATGCGCATGACCGGTCGACGCGGGTGCGGCTGATCTGGACGCAGGCGTTGCATTGGCTCGCGTTCCTGGTGGCGATGAATATGCTCCTGCTGAGCGGTGTCTCGAGCCTGCTCAGTACGGAGGCGGTCGGGCTGACCATCCTGACCCTGCTGGCGCTCGGAACATTCGTCGCCGGTGTCCACGTCCAGGCTTGGCAGATCTGTATCCTCGGCATGATCATGGCGGTTGGCGTGCCGGCGATCGCCTGGATCGAGCGCTCAGCGCTGTTGCTGCTGATTGCGCTCGCGGTGCTGGCGGTGGTTGCGGCCGCGCTGTGGTGGAGTAGCCGCAAGCGACAGACCTGATGGCGCGCTTTCGTCAGCGCTCCGGCCTCCTTGCGACCGCATCCATGGCCCGCAGCGGCTCGCCGACCGCGACATGGAACTTGGCCGCGTTGTCATGGCCCCAGATATAAAGGTGATGCAGGATCTGGTGCAGCGAGCGGCCGCGCGGCGCCAGCGCATAAGTATCGGCTCGTCGGCCGCCCTTGCGATGGACAATGAGCCCGGAAGCCACAAGGTCGCGCAGGCGCTCGGTCAGCACTTTATCGCTGACCCGCGGCAAGAGCTTGCGCAGCTCGGAATAGCGGCAGGGACGCTGTTTGAGGTAGCAGAGGATGACCGTCTTCCATTTGCCGCCCAACACCGCCAATGTGAACTCCGTCGGGCAGTGAAACGATGCCGGAAGTCGCTTGGTCATGCCTTACCCCTTCGCCCCTCCTGGCCCCTTGTCCCCGGAAGGCGCGGCCCGCGGAAGCCGAGGTCCTATGCCAACGAAGGGACGTCAAAACTACGCGATAGTCCGGAAACTTACCAAACGGTGCGTTGATTGATAGCGCGGATAAAGGGAAGCTTCTGAAAATGCGGAAGCGGTTTCACGGTCTGACGGAGGGGGCAACTTTGCAAGGAACAGACATCAACCGTCGGAGATTGCTGCACGGCGCCGGCCTTGTGGCAGGCGCCCTGGTGCTGGGCGCACGTTGGGGTGCGGCCGCGCCGCAGAAGCGGCGCAGCGGCCGCGAGGCACATGCCGTCACGGCCTGGGTGCAGATTGCGCCCGACAGTTCGGTGACGCTCATCGCATCCCAGTCCGAGATGGGGCAGGGCACCACCACCACGCTCGCGGCCGCGCTCGCCGATGAGCTCTATCTCTCACCGGAGCGCGTTGCGATCGCCTTCGCGCCGTTTGCGCCAGCGTACCGTGATCCGGTCTACAACTGGATGTTCACCGGAAACAGCCAGAGCACATCTTCATTCTACGACGTCATGCGCAAGATGGGGGCGGCGGCGCGCGAGATGCTCATCGCCGCCGCTGCGACGCGTCTGCATGTGCCGGCGGATCGGCTCACCATGCGGGACGGGATCATCCACGCCAGCGGAACGCGTCGTACCCTGCGGCTCGGTGAGATCGCCGCCGCGGCGGCGCAATTGCCGATTCCCGCGGCGCCGGCGTTGCGCGCCGACCCGCCTTCGGCTGGTCGCAGCGTTGCGCGCTGGGACATTCCCGGAAAGGTCGAGGGCAGTGCTGTCTTCGGCATCGACGTGACGGTGCCAGACATGTTGCTGGCGGCGGTGCGCTCGGCGCCGCGCTTCGGCGGCAGGCTCACGCAATATGACGCTGCTGCCATCAAGACGAAGCCAGGCGTGGTCGCGCTGGTCGAGGTGCCGGGCGGGCTCGCGGTCGTCGCCAAGACGTACTGGCAGGCGCGCAGCGCGCTCTATTCTGCTGCGCTCGGTTTCAGCGATGACGGCGCGACCCTCGACAGCGGCACCGGCTTGCCGACGCTCTACGCCGACAAGCTGAAGACAGGGCCGTTCTTCTCGCACAAAGCGGTGGGAGACTTGGCCAAGGCCAGGGAGGGCGCGGCGCTCAAGCTTGATGCCGTCTATCAGATTCCGTTCCAGGCTCACGCCACGATGGAGCCGATGAATTGCACCGCAGAGGTCCGTAACGACGCTTGCGAGATCTGGGCGCCGCTGCAGGGCGTCGAGATGGTGCAGAATGTCGCCGCACAGGTCACCGGCCTCCCGTTGGAAAAGATCACCGTGCACCGGACGCTGATCGGCGGCGGGTTCGGGCGGCGTCTTCTCGCCGATTTCGTCAAGCAGACCTTGATCATCGCCAAGGCGGTCGGCCGCCCGGTCAAGCTCATCTGGTCGCGCGAAGAGGACATGCAGCATGATTTCTATCGGCCCGGCATGCTGCACGCGATCTCGGGCGCACTCGACCAGGGCGGCAGCGTGACCGCGCTGGCGCATCGCGTCGTCTCGCCTTCGCATATGCTCTACATCATCCCGCGCGGTTTCCTGCCGCCGATGGCAGACTGGAGCGATCCGGCCGCGCCGCCGGAGAAGATCGACACAATGGCGGTCGAGGGCTTGCTTGATCTGCCCTACGACATTCCCAATCAGAGTATCGATCAGCATCGCCTCGAGCTCGACGTGCCGGTCTCGGTTTGGCGCACCACCGGTCACGGGCCCAACAACTTCGTGCTGGAGAGCTTCATCGATGAGCTTGCCATGGCGGCAAAGGCCGATCCGCTCACCTTCCGGCGCGTCCTTCTTGCCAAGAACGCCCGCGCCCGCAAGCTGCTCAATCTGGCGGCCGAGAAAGCCGGCTGGGACTCACCCCCGCCGGCAGGCCGCGCGCGCGGAATCGCGCTTGCTTCCGCCTTCGGCGGACTCGTCGCCAATGTGGCGGAGCTCTCGGTCACCGACAACCTCGTCAAGGTGCACCGCATCGTCGCCGCGGTCGATTGCGGCCGCACGATCGATCCCGACATTGCTGAAGGCAACATCTTGGGCGGCGTGGTCTGGGGGCTCTCGGCCATGAGGACGGAAATGACCTTCAATAAAGGGGCGGCACAGCTTGCCAATTTCGACGGTTTCACACCGCTGCATCTCTCGGAGACTCCGCCCTGCGAGGTCCATTTCGTTGACAGCGGCGAAAAGCTCGGCGGTACCGGCGAGCTCGGACCGGTCCCGCTCCACGCCGCGGTGTGTAATGCCATTTTCGCTGCCACCGGCAAACGCATCCGGGCTTTGCCGCTGGAACGTTCCGGTTTTTCCTTCGCGTGAGGGTGCCATGATCACGTTCGAGATCAACGGTCGCAACGTGTCGGTCGATGCCGATCCGGATACGCCGCTATTGTGGGTGATCCGCGAGCAGCTCGGCCTGACCGGAACCAAATACGGCTGTGGCATCGCCGCCTGCGGCGCCTGCACGGTGCACATCGACGGCAGCGCGGTGCGCTCCTGCTCGTTCCCGGCCGGCGCGGTCGGCGGGCATGCGGTGACCACTATCGAGGGCTCTCGCATCAGCGCTCGCACCCGGTGCAGAAGGCATGGATTGCCGAGCAGGTGCCGCAATGCGGCTACTGCCAGAGCGGCATGATCATGGCGGTGGCGGCGCTGCTCAAGGAAAAGCCGAAACCCAGCGATGCGGATATCGACGCGGCAATCACCAATATCTGCCGCTGCGGCACCTATCAGCGCATCCGCAAGGCAATCCATGCGGCCGCTGGCGGGTAGGAGATCCGCTGTCAACACGCGCGTCGTTCCTGCGAAAGCAGGAACCTATTCGGCTGCGCGCTCTCATACCTGCTGCAGAGCCTGGGTCCCGGCCCTCGCCATCAGCGCGTGTATACGCTTCTTCAAGGCGCTATGGCGTGGCCGGGAGGACCTAGAGCGTGTTAATGTGTCGAGGCGGATAACCGATCTGCGTCAGCTCGCAAGCGGCATGTCCGGCTTGGAGCGGCGTGCGTAGGCCTCGGCGATCTTGGCCTTGAGATCCTCGACCTTGAACGGCTTGACCAGGCAGCCGTCCGCCGCCGACGCCCAGGATGTGTCCGAGCTGGCCATAGCGGTGACCATGATGATGATGGTGTCGGCGTTGAGCGGGCTCTTGCGGATATTCTGCACGAGCTCCGGCCCATTCATGGGACGCATCTCCTTGTCGCAAAGAACGAGGTCGTATTTCTTCTTGCCGATCAGCTCGAGCGCCGAGGCGCCATCTTGCGCCTGATCGACGTCCTGATAGCCGATATCGTGCACAAGCTTGGTCATGACCGTGGTCATGGTGCGGAAATCATCGACAAGCAGTACCGGGAGCAACAAATCCATGGCCGATTTCTCGTATAGGGCGGGATTTCTCCCACTATGCCCCCATAGTGGTTTACCGAGTCATAAGGCAACCTGCGCTGCAAGCAGCTTCGGGTCGTTATTTGTTAGGTAGAAATACCGGAAGCGTCCAAACAGCGTTAATCGGCTTCAGGCGCGCGCCTCCTCGGGCGTTGTGTCGTGGAACCTGGCGTAATCAAGGACGAGCGTGCCATCGCCGGTATCCGACGCTATGTCCACATAGCGGTGCTGCCAGCGGATATGTGCGTGCGAATAGCTCTGCCGCGCATTGAGCTGCTGGGCGGAATTGTCGTCGAGCCCGCTCAAGGTGAGCATCAGCACCGCTTCGGTTTCCGCCAGCTCCTCGCGACTTATCCCAAACAATGGACTTGATTCATCGATGGTGTGAAAGACCGTCCAGCTGAGGACGAAAACAGGGTTCTCGTTGCGGTGCAAATCAAGCTCGTAGTAGCGGCGAAACACCTGACCCTCCGGGGTGGTCTCCGCGCGAATGAGCCACAGCCGCGCGACCGTGCCCGATATGGTGTTATGTCGCGCATTGGCGACGCGGACCATCAGCGTGGGCATGCCATGGTGCTGGCCGACGATCGGATTGTGGGCGAAGATGAAGCGCGCGCGTGGACGCGAGAAGCGCGCGAATACGAGCCCCGTCATCACCGCCAGGAACGACATGCCGGTGAAGATCTCCACGGTCGCGACGAGGTGGCCGTAATCGGTCTGTGGATGCATGTCGCCGTAGCCGACCGTCGCCAGCGTCTCGATGGAAAAATAGAGGAGATCGAGAAAGCGGCCCGGCACCGCGTTGGCGATCGGCTGATCGCCGACGAGGTAGACGAGCGCAAAGCCGCCGTTGAGGGTAAGGAAGATTGCCGCCGCGGAGGCGAAGAAGCCGGGCCACGACACCGTCATCGACCGGTAATAGAGATCGGACCAGAAGCCGCCGGCGAGCCCGCGTGCCTCGATCTCGCGGCCGCCCAGAACGAGATGCTGCGACTTGGGCTCGGCCTTGCGGCGAAGTGATTGCATGCCGTTTTCCTGTGGTGATCGCGATCGATGGATCAGGATGTGCTACTTTCCAGAAAGATCGCGCAGGAGCAAGGAGCGGGCGACGAGGAAGTACCCGCTTTGTTTCCGAGCTTCGTGCGGAAGAGTGCCGCCATGAATGGCGAGCTTCGGAAGCGGAGCACCGGCCGGCAAGACCGCGGCGGGCCGTGGCATGGCTGCAGGCCGTGTGATAGCTTTGCAACCACCAATCAGTCGACGGGCTGGACATGCAAAGGAGGACGCCGTGATGGAGAAGCCGATCAAAGAGAATTCAACGAGCGAGCAATCGCGCCGTACCATTCTCAAGGCCGCGGGCGCGGTAGGGGCGGGACTTCTCTCGGGCATCTCCAGCACCGCGCAGGCGGAGGGGGCGGCGGCCGCCACTCCGCTCACCGGCGACATCTGGAGCAACGAATATTGGACCATGAAAGGCGACGTCAAGCTCTACATCTTTCGTAAGCGCGTGGGCGCCCCGGTCGCGGGTGAGAAAGCGCGCCCGGTCCTGTTCATGGTGCACGGCTCGTCGAACTCCTCGCGCACATCTTATGACCTCGAGGTGCCCGGCCACGGCGAATACTCAATGATGAACGTGTTCGCCCGCAACGGCTTCGACGTATGGACCATGGACCACGAAGGCTATGGCTATTCGTCACGCAGCTCCGGCAATTCCGATATCAAGAGCGGCGTTGAGGACTTGAAGCTTGCGGCCGAAGTGGTCAAGCGCGAGACCGGCCAGAGCAAGGCGCATTACTTCGGCACATCCTCGGGCGCGATCCGCGCCGCCGCCTATGCGCAAGCCCAACCCGATCGCGCCGACCGTCTGGTGCTCTCAGCCTTCACCTACAAGGGCACCGGCTCGCCGACCCTGACCGACCGCGCCAAGCAGCTCGAATACTATCGCACCCACAACACGCGCCTACGCGATTCCGCCATGGTGCGCTCGATCTTCACGCGCGACTCGCTCGCTTCGAGCTACGATCCGGCGATGATCGATGCCATGGTGCAGGCGGAGCTCAAGTACGGCGACCAGGTGCCGACCGGGACCTATCTCGACATGACCGCCAACCTGCCGCTGGTAGATCCGCTCAAGATCACGTCGCCGGTGCTCCTCATCCGCGGCGACCATGACGGTATCGCCACCGTCGAGGATCTGGAGGATTTCTTCCGGCAGCTGCCCAATGGCGACCGCCAGTTCGTCATCGTGCCGCAGACCGCGCACAATCCGACGGTCGGCAAGAACCGCTTCCTGTATTGGCACGCGGTCAACGCGTTCCTCACCATGCCGCCCGCGGTGGCGTGATCCGGCCGACGCATTGACTGCGCTCTCTCGCTTGCGAGAGAGGGCGGCTCCTCGCGTTCAGCAAAGGCGAACGGGGGGCCTTGCGCGGGCGCCACCCGTTACTCGTCCGAGCTTGCTGCCCCCTGCCCGCAAAGCGAGCGGTGGCGTTGATTTGCGCCGCTCGTGCGGCTTGTTCCCCGCGACAAAGATGCACAGGGCATTGGTGATATCCAGCCAATCCTCATATTGCGGTGAACCGGCGGGCTCCGAACGATGAAGCGGCCGAATTTCGACCGAACGATTATTGCCTGGTCCGTGGCATCGCTCGGATTGGCGCTGATCCTGTTCTGGCTCAGCCAGGGAACAGCGTACTCCCAGCTTGCGGCCGGGCTTCTGACCTCGGCTGTGGTGCTGGCGGTCGCGCTGTTGGTGTTCGAGACCTTATGGTGGGGCGTTCGCGCTCTATGGGACCGCTGGCAGGTGCAGGATCCGCCCATCGGCACAAGGGCCGGCTCCGGCAAGGATGTGCGGCACAAATCCGAGCCGCCCCCTCGCAGCCGCGGCCGGTAGCGCGCCCGATGGAAGCGATCGCCTGCGGAGGCATTCATCGCTCAGCGCGAAGCGGTGCGTCGCTGCTGCGGGTTGGTGCACGAGGACACCGGGGCGGATTGCCGCACAGCGTTCAGGCAAATGAAGGCCATCACCAAATAGTCGGCATGGTCCACGAGCAAGGGCCAGCGGAGGCTTTGCATGCAGATCACTCGCCGCAAATTGTTCGGCATCGCCGCGTTGGCCGCCGTGGGCGCGGTCGCCGGTGGCGCTCGATGGGAGCGGCACCTCGCGCTGGTTCGGCCGAGCGAGGCGCGGCCGTTCACAGCCGTTGAGCTATCCAAGGCCGGGCCGCTGGGCGATGAGTCAGAGGGCAGGGCCGACGCACCTGTCACGGTCATCGAATATGCGTCGATGACGTGTCCCCACTGTGCAAACTTCGACATCAATGTCTTTCCGCTGATCAAGTCGCATTACATTGATAGCGGAAAGGTGCGTTACATTCTGCGGGAGTTTCCGCTGGATCAGCTTGCTGCGGCGGGCTTCATGCTTGCTCGCTGCGCCGGCAAGGACAAGTTTTTCGACATGGTGCATGTGCTGTTTCAACGACAACGCGATTGGGTGGTCGAGAAGCCGCTGGGTCCGCTGCTGGAAATCGCCAAGCAGGCCGGCCTCACCAAGCAGGAGTTCGACGAATGCCTGGCAAACCAGTCGATCTTGAATGGAATTAATGCTGTGCGCGAGCGCGCCGCCGAGAAGCTCGGAGTCAATTCGACGCCGACATTCTTCATCAATGGACAAGTCCACCGCGGCGAGATGACCTTCGCGGAGTTCGAAGGCCTAATCCGGCCGCTCCTGGCCGGCGGAGCCTGACGGCCTCACCGATGCTCACAGCGGCCCTGGTTAGGGATGCAGGGCACCGGCAGAGCAGAGAGGGTGAAAGCCAGCGTCAAAACAGCGCCAGCGTCCTGATCTCGATGCTCTCGCGCGGGCGCGCATCGGGCGGCGCCGTCGGATCATCGAAGGCGGTGTGCGCGGTGAAACGGGCGACCCCCTCCTTCACCGAATCGTAGACCTTGAATACCAGCGCCTCTTCGCGCCGCATGTGCGGGAACCAGTACCAGCGATGAGCCGGGTTGTATGTGATCGCGTAGGTCTGGCCGACGCGGTTCGGGTAGCGGCGTTCCGAGATGACGAGATCCGAGGAGCTAAGACTCTGTGCGTCGCAGATCGCGAGCGGGAAGGTTTCGACCGGATACCGGATCGGCCGCCACACCTGGACTATGGCGAAGCGGCGGGATAGCAGCGCGTCCGCCTCGCCGGGGAGCACGTCGCGCAGCCGCTGCGGCCCGGACCATTCCGTGTAGTCGTTGTGCACCCGGCGCACCACCTCGCGGATCTTTCGCTGCTCGCGTGCCGCATCGTCGGCGGTGCGCAGCGTGTGATCGAACACCACCACGCGCGATGCTCCGGTCTCGGCCTTCACCAACGCCTCCATTTCCGCGTAGTACCTTCCTCGGACCTCGGTCTCGTCGAAGAAGTCGACGACCTTCGTGTCATGGCGTACGAAGCGGAAGCCGTTGCGCTCGAGCGTGAAATCCTGCGCAGAAAGCCGGCCATTATGCAGCGTGACGACGCGCGGATCGCGCCCGCCGCCAGTTCGCACATCGAGTGAGCCGGGGCCTCCCGTATAGGTGAACGGCTTCTCGCCGGTATCGAGATAATATTCGAGCGTCGCTTCGATCGGGCGCGCGATGGTTTCGGCTTCGGCAATGGCGGCCATGCTGTCCTCCTTTGGAGGTTTCACCGGCGAAAAATATGTGCGCCCGGCCGTCGGCACAATGATTGCCGGGTGCGCCGGGGGCTGCAGGCATCCGGCTTTTCCTCTCCCGGCATGGTATATCTCCCCGGAACGAACCGGATCCCCGGGAAGGCTTGGAGATGCGCAAGGATATCATCGCGGCTTTGATTGTCGCTGCTCTTGCGTGCCTGGGCGCACTCGCGGGCGCCCGCGCACAGGAGCAATGGCCGAGCCGGCCGCTCACCATGGTGGTCCCGTTCGCGGCCGGCGGGCCGGTCGACCTGCTCGGCCGCATCCTCGGCCAATATCTTTCCGCCGAGCTCAAGGTGCCGGTCGTGATCGAGAATGTGCCCGGAGCAGGCGGCATGCCGGGCTCACAGCGGGTCGCGCGCGCCAATCCGGATGGCTACACGTTCCTGCTCGGCTCCATCGGCACGCACGCGCTGAACCAGACGCTCTATCGTCATCCCCTCTACAATGCGGAAACAGACTTCACACCCGTTGCCCTCATCGCGCAGGTGCCGCTGGTGTTGATCGTACGCAAGGATTTCCCGGCGAGCGACCTCGCCGAGTTCATCGCCTATGCGAAGGCGCACCAATCACAGCTGCAGTTCGGCTCCGCCGGGGCGGGCACCTCCACCCATATCGGTTGCGTGCTGCTCAACCAGGTGGTTGGCGTCGATGTCGTGCATGTGCCGTACCGGGGCGGGGAGGGCGCGCTTGCCGACGTGATGGCGGGCCGCGTCGACTACATGTGCAGCATTCTCTCGATCGCCGCACAGCCCATCCGCGACAAGCTGGTGAAATCGATCGCGCTGCTCGCACGCGAACGCTCGCCCACAATACCGAACCTTGCCACGGCCGACGAGCAGGGCCTCAAGGGGTTCGACGCCTATTCGTGGAACGCGGTGTTTTTGCCAAAGGGGGCCGCGTCCGAAATTGTCACCCGCCTCAATGCCGCGCTCTCGAAGGTGCTGGATGATCCGGCGGTCTCGGCCAAGCTCGCCGACCTCGGCCTTTACGTGGTGGCGCCGACAGAGCGCACACCGGCTCACCTCGCGGAGTTCATGCGCAGCGAGATCGCGAAATGGGCGGCGCCGATCCGCGCCAGCGGCGCGGTGGGGGAATAGTGATCTTGGGCACCTGTCAACAAGCTGGGGGCGTTTCTTGCAAAAGCTGAGTGAGCTCATCCGCGGAAATGAGCTGATCGTGGCGCCGGTCGCGCTCAATCCGATCATGGCGCGGCTTGCCGAGGAGGCGGGCTTCAAGGCGGTCTATCTGAGCGGCGGCTCGCTCGGCTGGCTTAAATGCGTGACCGAGGCCAATCTCAGCTTGTCGGAGCTGGCCGAGGTCGCGGTCGACATGCGGGCCGCTTGCAAGCTGCCGATCGTGCTCGACGCCGGCGGCGGCTGGGGCGATCCCGTGCATGTTCATCGCACCATTGCGCTCACCGAAGCCGCCGGCTTTGCCGCCATTGAGATCGAGGATCAGCTGTTGCCGCGCCGGGTCGAGCATCATGTCGGCATCGATCATTTGGTGCCGCTCGACTTCATGCTGAAGAAGATAGAGGCGGCGCGCGCGGCCCGCACCGATCCTGATCTGGTCATCATCGCCCGCACCAATGCGCGACGCGCCGGCGGCCTCGACGAGGCGCTGCGGCGCGCCGAGGCGTTTCACGAGGCCGGCGCCGACATGCTGTTCTGCTACAGCCGCGACCCGGAGGAGCTGCGCATCATGGGGGAGCGGCTGCCGGCGCCATTGATGATGTTCGCGCCGCCGGACGGCTTTTCGACCTTCGCGCTCTCGGAGCGCGATCTGGCGCGCCTCGGCTATCGCTTGGCCGCGTCATCGGGCACCGCGTTTGCCGCCATGGTCAAGGCAGTGCGCCAATCCTATGAATGCCTGGCGCAAGGGCGTATCGATCCGTTCCTGGGGGCCGGCGGCGCCGAGAAGGAAATGAAGGCCGCGCAAGAGACTTGCGGGCTCGGTCGACTGCTCGAGATCGAGCGGCGTACGATGAAGAATGGATAGCAAGCAAATTCACTTGAACAAGAGCGAAACAGCAGTCTCGGGAGGAAGAGATGAAAATCGCTACGCGTTGGATCGGCAAGGCCGCGTTTGTGCTCACAGCCTTTTATCTCGAGCTCGGCGCTCGCCCAGACCGAGATCGTCAATCAGGCAGAGGTCGCCAAGATCGGCGGTATCCCGCAATTCATGGTCGATGCGTTCTGGCCGAAGCCGCTGCCCAACAACTGGCTGCTCGGGCAGGTGTCCGGCATCCGGGTCGACCGATTCGACCATATTTGGGTGGTGCAGCGGCCCGGCTCGCTCGACAAGCGCGAGCGCGCGGCCGAGCAGAATCCGCCGCAGGCCAAGTGCTGCGCTGCGGCGCCGCCCGTGCTGGTGTTCGACACCTCGGGGAATCTCATCCGCCACTGGGGCGGGCCGGGGCCCGGTTACGATTGGCCGAAGAGCGAGCACAGCGTCTACATCGACGACAACGATTTCATCTGGCTCGCCGGCAACGACAAGAACGACGGCCAGATCCTCAAGTTCACCATGGACGGCAGGTTCGTGCTGCAGATCGGCAAGCCGATCACCGGTCCTGACAGCAATGCGACCGATCATCTCGGCTCGCCGGCCGACATTGCGGTCGATACGGTCGCCAAGGAGGTCTATGTGGCGGACGGCTATAGCAATCGCCGTGTTGTGGTATTCGATTCGGAGACCGGCGCCTACAAGCGGCACTGGGGCGCCTACGGCAATCGGCCGAGCGATGACAAGACGCCGCCCTATGATCCGGCGAAGCCCGTCTCGCAGCAGTTCGGCAATCCGGTGCACTGCGTACGTATATCCAAGGACGGCCTGGTCTATGTTTGCGATCGCACCAACGATCGCTATCAGATCTTCCGCAAGGACGGGACCTTCGTTTCGGAGCATTTCTTCGAGCGCAATACGCGGCTCAACGGCTCGGTTTACGAAATCGCCTTCTCGCCCGACAAGGAGCAGAAGTTCATCTACATGGTGGACGGATCGAACGGCGAGGTGCGGATCGTGGAGCGCGCCACCAACGAGGTGCTCGGCCGCTTCGGACGTGTTGGCCGCCAGGCCGGTGAGTTCACCGCCGTCCACAACATCACGGTCGATCAAGAGGGCAACATCTACACTGCTGAAGTGGCGAGCGGAGAGCGAATACAGAAGTTCCGTCGCATCGACGCGCTGAACTAGGAATGCGCGTTGCGATGACATTTGGGTACATTTGCCGCAAACAGGGCGGGCTCCCTGCCGATGGGGAGAGGGTTGCAGGGGTGAGGGGTAGCGGCGTCTCGTATGCCCGGCCCCCTCACCCGGATTGCTTCGCAATCCGGCCTGTCCCCTCCGGGGAGAGGTGACCTTGCCGCACGGCTCTGCTTAAACTTCGGCAAAATGCCTTTTGGCTGTGAGCAGGAGCATGATTTGGCTGTGAGCAGGAGAATGATAATGCGTGCCAAGCTGATCGCCGCGGCTCTCATCGGAGCACTCGCCGGCGCGGGCTCGTTCTGGGCGCTTGCGGCTCCCGACCTGCATCTGCGCGGCGGACGCTTCCATCCACTTACCTATGCGGAACTCGATCCCGACCAGAAGGCGATGGCCGATGCGGCGCTGGCGAGCGGGCGCACCTCGTTCGACGGCCCGCTCAATATCAATCTGCGCAGCCCGGAAATGGCGAAGCTTGAAGCGCCGCTCACCGCCTATCTGCGCTTCAAATCAACCGCCATCCCGCCAAATCTCAAGCAGATCGGCATCATGCTGACGGCCCGCTTCTGGGGCGGCCAATATGTCTGGTACTCGCACCGCCAGCAGGCCCTTGATGCCGGGCTCTCCGCTGCCTTCATCGACGCGATGGCGGCGGGCGTGCGGCCCGCCAACATGACGAGCGACGAAACGATCGTGTTCGATTTCTGCAATCAGCTCCTGCAGACACGGCAGGTCGACGATGCGGTGTTCAAGGCGATGGCGGATCGGTTCGGCGAGCGCGGCATCGTCGAGTTGGTCGGGCTGATGGGCCAGTATCACACGTTGAGCATGCTGTTCTCCGTCGACCGCTATCCCTTGCCAGACGGCGCCCGGCAGGAGATCGATCGGCCGAAATAGCCGTCGGGAGTTCGCCGCCTTCTACAAAACCGAGCTCACGCGCTTTGCGGAGCGGCGCACATCCCGCCGCAGGACTGAGCTTTGCAATTGAGCACAGCTGCCAGATCGTCTAGCCGCGCACCATGTTCCGCCCGGCTTGCTTGGCCGCATACAAGAGGCGATCCACGCGATGGATCAGGGAGTCGGCGGCTTCGTCCTCCTGGTATTGCGCGGCACCGATCGAAACCGAGACCCGCCCAAGCGTCTCTCCACTCGAGCGCTTGCGCAGAACCTTGCGGCTGATGGCGGTACGGATGTTCTCGGCGACCGCCTTGGCGCCGGCGAGATCGGTGTCGGGCAAGAGCACGGTGAATTCCTCGCCGCCATAGCGCGCGGCAAGGTCCCCGCCGCGAACCGCTTCCCGCATGCTCTGCGCGATGAGGCGCAGCACGTCGTCACCGATCTGATGGCCGTGCCGATCGTTGAACTGCTTGAAATGATCGATGTCGACCAAGAGAATCGAGAACGGTCGCGCGCCCTTGGCGCCCACGCGCTCGGCAATTGCCCGTGCCAGCACCTGCTCGAAATGTTTTCGGTTGGACAGGGAGGTCAGCGGATCCTTCAGGCTTTCATCCCGGACGCGTTCCATATCCTCTTTCAGATCGTCGATGACCTGCTTGGACGCGCGGAGCGCCGTCTCCAACGCTCGATTGCGCTGCTCCATCGCATTGGTCGATTGCACCAGCGTCTGGACGATCTTGCGGATGGCGTCGCGGTCTACCGGACGAGCGAGCGCGGAGCCGGCGTCAGTGAGGCCCGCCCGGTAGGCGGCCGCATCACCGACCGCCGCCTCGACCAGATCGACGATATGGTCGATCTCGGTGGCGATGTCGCTGCCGACCTTCTCGAGGTGCGGCAGCAGTGCGAGCGGAGGCAGATGCTCATCACCGATCCGATCGATATCGGCGAGCGATGGCTTGGGGTTGCCGGCAAGGAGCTCGTCTATCCGCTGCGTGATGTGCGGATTTTGCGCGGCCGCATACGCATACCAGAGCGCAAAGCTCGGCGGATCGGCGGGAAGATCCAGGGACGCGATGTGCCCAAGCGCGATCCTGGCGATGGCCATCGTATATCTTGCATCGCGATTGGACATGAACGCATCGGCAGTATCCATGGCTCGGCATAGATGCGCCGCGCACGGAGCCGCCCCCTCTTCGGTTACCGGCGAGACCGAATCGTTATCGCGCGTTAATGTTAACGATCAGTTGGGATGGCATCGCGCCGCGCGCCGACGAATGGAAATCTACTTCTGGCCGGAGAAGGCTTTGCTGATTGCGTCGAGGCGGCGGGCAGCCCCATTACTGCTGACGGCTCCCTCGCAGCCTTGCGTAGACTTGGTCATCCGACCAGTCTGATTGTCGAATACCTGTTGCGAGCAGGCGCCGCTGTCCGACGACACGGTGATCTTTGCAGTGCGCAGCTCATTGTCCGAGCTCGAATCGGTGCTTTGCGGTGCATTCGCCGCGCGGGTGAGCACCATGGCGGCTGCGAGAGCGACAATCACCAACATGCCCAAGCTGAGAATAAACGCCCGTGATCGGTCATGGGCGTTGCGGCTCGCCGAACGCCGGTGAGATAGCAGGGCCGCCGTCGGCACTGGGCGCGGCACCGCGCGAGGGCTTTGGGTTGTATCGGCCATGGCCTGTCGAGCTTCGGAGCCGGGACGATGCATTATGCAGGGTGTTGGTGAATTATCGGTTAGCGCGGCGAACAATTTCGACCATTTTCACGTTCTGCAACCCCGAGTTTTCACACTTAGCTTACGCGAGGGGAGTAATTTGGCGGGCGTTGTTCCGGCAGGCCAGACATCACGGGCAGGGCAGGCGCTCCATGGGGCCGGTCACACCTCAATCCCTGATCATCGAGCTCGAGGAAGCGATCGCCAGCGGATCATCGGAGCGGCGGATGAACACGCTGCGCCGCGTGACCGACCTGTTTCTCGGCGAGTCCGATCGTCTCAATGACACGCAGATCGGCGTTTTCGATGACGTGCTTTGCCGCCTGATGAAGCGGATCGAGACCAAGGCCCTGGTCGAGCTGAGCGGAAGCCTGGCGCCGGTCGACAATGCCCCGATCGAGGTGATCCGAACTCTGGCGCGCAACAACGAGATCGCGGTCGCCGGACCGGTGCTGAGCCGGTCACCGCGTCTTTCCACCAGTGATCTCGTTGAGATTGCCTCGAGCAAGAGCCAGCAGCACCTTTTGGCCATATCGGGGCGCAGTGAGATCGAAGAGGCGGTCACCGACGTGCTGATCGATCGCGGCGACCGGCAGGTGATCCATCGCGTGGCGGGTAATTCCGGAGCGCGGCTTTCCAAGACCGGGGTCACTGTCCTGGTGCGCAACGCAGAGTCGGATGAGAATCTGGCCGAGAGGATCGGCGGGCGGCCCGACGTGCCGGCGCCCCTGATACACGATTTGCTGCTCAAGGCGACGGAGACGGTTCGCGCCCGATTGCTGGCGCAGACTCCGGCCGAGAGTCGCAGCAACGTGCAACGGGTGCTGGAGAAAATTTCGAAGGATCTGGGCCGCGATACCGTGGTCGCGCGCGACTTCGTCCCGGCGCAACGGGGCATCCTGCAGATGAAGCGGGAAGGAAGGCTCACCGAAGCCGCGCTCCTGGAATTCGCAGAGCGACGGCTCTACGAGCAAACGGTTGCCGCGCTCTCGATGATGTCGAGCGCGCCAATCGAACTGATATCGACCTTGATGCAGAAGGAGCGCAGCAGTGGGCTCCTCATTCCCTGCAAGGCCGCCGGCCTGGAATGGCCGACCGTCAGCGCCATCCTGGTCAGCCGGCTCGCACACCACACGATGTCTGAAGGCGATTTGGCACAGGCGCGCGACGACTATTATCGACTGTCGCGTTCCAGTGCTCAGCGCATCTTGCGGTTCTGGCAAATCCGCGCGACCGCGAGCAACGAACCGTCAGCTGCAGCCGGGTAACGCAAGGGTGACACTGCCGCGGCGCAGGTCGCTGTCGCGGAGATTTTGGGGGATGTGAGATGGACAACGCAACGCCAGGATGTCGAACAGCGAAAGTAGCGGCGGCTGCGCCGCGCCTTGAGCAAGCGGTTGTGGGTGCGGGGCGCCCAGGGGCGAACCGCCAAGGGGGAAGGCGTCCATGAACGGGGCATCCGCGTCGAGCCAGCCCGCAACGGCGGGCGCCAGCCAGTCACTCTGCTTCGTCGTGGATACGGACTTCGGCTACCTGCAGGGCTTCTCCAAGTCGCTGCGCGGGCTCGGCGTCAACACGGTCGAACTCGTCAACAGCACCCGACTTGGCGAGAGCGTGGAAAATCTCAATCCCGAGATCGTGTTCTTAAGTGTAAGCGCCTCCGATCCGTACGACTGCATGCGGGCGCTCCTTGCCTTGAAGGATTGTCGGTTCGGCGGCCGCGTCCAGATATTCGGCAAATGCGAGCCGGCGTTTCTCGAAGCCTTCCGCAAGGTGGGCAGCGACGCGGCGCTGAACATGCTGCCGGTGTTGCAGAAGCCGATCGATTTTTCCACCGTGCGCAAGGTCATTCGCGAGCAAAAGCTCAAGGCCGAGGCGGTATCCTCTCCCGATCTGTCGCTCAAGAAGGCGCTCGCCAACAATTGGATCAGCTTCCTCTACCAGCCGCAGGTCGACCTTAAGGACAAGACAGTGGTCAGCGCCGAAGCTTTCGTGCGCGTCGTTCATCCCCAGCGCGGCCTGTTGCCGCCCGCGAGCTTCATGGGCGGCGCCGCCGAGGAGGACCTGACCGCGCTCGCCACCAAGGCGATCGTCAACGCAGTGGAGACCAGCGCGCGCTTCTTCAATGCCGGCGTGTTCCTCAAGTTCGCCATCAACGTCAATGTGGAGACCTTGGCCAAGCTGCCGGTTGCGCTGCTGGTCGAGAAGTTCCGCCCCGCTGACGAGCAATGGCCGGGCGTCATCCTCGACGTGACCGAAACCCAGGTCCTCACGAAAGTCGCGCTGGTGAAGTCCCGGCTCGGCGGGCTGCAGCAGGCCGGAGTGTCACTGGCGCTCGACAATTTCGGCCGCGGGAATTCCTCGCTTTCGATGTTCAGGGAATTGCCCTTCTGCGACATCAAGATCGACCGCTCCTTCGTGCAAGCCTGCAGCCGGCAAAAGAGCGATCTTGCGCTCTGCAAGACCATGATCGAGCTCGCCCATAACTTCTCCAGCAAGGCCACGGCCGTTGGTATCGAGACGAACGAGGATGCGCAGGTGCTCGCCCGGCTCGGCTGCGATACCGGACAAGGCTATTTGTTCGGCAAGCCGATGACCGAGCAGGAGCTCATGGGCATGATCGCGATGGCGCGAAAAGGCTCCCCGCAAGCGAGCGCAGCGGCGCAGCCCGCGCGCTAAGCTTGCCGGCCCAAGCCGGCGCTCAGCGCCGGAAGCTTGGGTGCGATCACGTGCTTCAATCGCAGCGCCGGTCGCTCGATCCAATGCCAGGACAACATGGCGAACGCGATGGTAATGGGCGCCGCTGCGGAGAACAGCATGGGCCAGGACTGGCGAAACACCGGAAAGGCGAACAGCAGCGATTGTTGGATGGGAAATCCGTAGAGGTAGATTCCATAGGAGTAGTCGCCCATCTCCAGGAGCGCGAGGCGTGGCAGCGGCAGCATGGCAAGATAGATCATGCAATAGACCGCCGGAATCGCCGCAAGATAGGCGTAACCCGGGTATCTCAAGGCCGCATAGGCGAGTGCGAGTGACGCGGCGAACAGCCTCACATCGAGCACGATCCGGTGGCGCCAATGGAATGCCAGCGCGCCGAGCAGAAAATAGTAGATCGGCACGTTCGGCCGATACGCGTCCGTCCCCTCGCTCAGGCTCGGATCGAAGAAGTTGACGAGCGTGAGAGCCACGAATAATGCGCAGAAGCAAATCGTCAGAGCACGCCGCTTCGCTACCAGCCCGGTCAGCATCATCGCGGTCATCAGGGCGTAGGAATAGAATTCCGGGCGTAACGTCCACAGGTTGACGTTGACATACGGCATCGGATTGGTCTCGAACACACCGGGCAAGTAGAAGCGGACCCAGCCGATGATGTTGCCGAAATATTCGAAGAAGGCGCGGCTGGAAAAATATTCCGGGAGCGGCAGCGTGGTCAGCAGCGGACCGAGGATGAGCGCCGATAGAGTGACCTCGGTCATGAGCGCCGGCACGATGCGCAGCGCCCGAAAGATGAGGAAAACGGCGACCGATCCGGTGCGGATCGCGCTGCCGGTGACCAGGAAGCCGCTGACCGCGAAGAACACCGGTACGAGCGCGACCAGGAGCGGGCGCAGCGGTGAGTGCCACAAATGCAGATCATCGCCCTGCGACACGAAGAAGGAGTGGGTGATGAAGATCGTGAGCGCGAGCGCAAGCCGCATGGCATCGAAGCCCGGACCGGTGCCCTGGTGGCGCTCCATGATCTCGCCGGCAGTGGCGAGGCGCGTGGCGCTTGCGCGATCGACATTATGGCGTCGCCGGAGAATGCGCGGCGCCGCTTCACGCAAAGACGGCAGTTTTGGCAACTCGCCCGTGCGCAACATCGCGTCCATTAACCTTGATGTCGAAGCCCCTGTGCTCATTGCTAGTAACGAGCGTTTGTCGAAGCTGGCAATGCGCGAAGACGCGCGGGCGGCGACTGATTGATTTTTTGGCTAACACGAGCGCATCTCGGGCGTGGATGCTTTCGCGAAGGCCCTCAAGGCCGCGCCGCACTGCGCCCGGGACCGACAATTATTTCCGCCGGAGGGTCTAATGCCTGCCGACTCCGATCAGATGCGCGAGCATGCCCTCCTTGTCGAGGAGCTCGCGGCTTAGTCCGGCATGAACCACGGCACCGCGATCGAGAACGATGACGTTCTCGGCGAATTCAAGCGCGAGCCGGGCATGCTGCTCGACCAAGAGCAACGCCATGTCCTCTTCGCGCTTGAGTCGGTCGAGGCCTTTGAGCAGAGCGTCGATGATGATCGGTGCAAGACCCTCAAGCGGTTCGTCCATGAGCAGCAGAAGCGGGTTGCCCATGAGGGCTCGCCCGATGGCGAGCATCTGCTGCTCGCCGCCGGAAAGCTGATTGCCGCGGTTGCGCCGCCGCTCGGAGAGCCGCGGGAAGAAATCGTAGACGCGCGCAAGATTCCAGCGGCCTTTGCGCGCCGCCACCGACAGGTTTTCCTCGACCGTCAACGAGGGAAAGATCTCGCGCTCCTGCGGCACCAGGCCGATGCCGCTGCGGCAGCGTTCATAAGCCGGCAGGCGGGTCAGATCCTGTCCGCGGAAGCAAATGGTGCCGCCATGCAGGGTCGTGTGGCCCATGATGGTTGAAACGAGCGTTGTCTTGCCGACGCCGTTGCGACCGAGCACTGCGAGCGTCGCGCCGCCCGCGAGGTCGAGCGATATGCCGTCGATGACGACGGTGCGGCCATAGCCGGCGCGCACGCCTTCGAGCACAAGGGCGGTGCCGTGTGCTGCGGCGCTCATCGTACCGCCCTTTCCCCGAGGTAAACCTGTCGCACTTCGGCATCCGCAGCGATCTCCTGCGGCGAGCCTTCGGTCAGGACCCTGCCCTGCACCAGCACGGTGATGCGGTGGGCGAGGCGAAATACCAGGTCCATGTCGTGCTCGATGATCAGGAAGGCGATGTCGGACGGCAGGCCCTCGATCATGTCGATGATGGCGCCGGTCTCGCCCGAAGGTACGCCCGCGGCCGGCTCGTCGAGCAGCAGTACCTTTGGCTTGAGACCGAGCGAAACCGCGATATCGGCAAGCCGCTGCCGCCCATAGGCGAGCTCGTTGACGGGCTTGAGCGCATCGGTCGCAAGCCCGAGTGTTTGCAGCAGCGCATAGGCTTCATCGATCAATGCCCGGTGCGCCCCGGCGGGCCTTACGAGGCCGTCCGCGGTGCCCTCGCGCTCCGCGATCGCGAGCGTGACGTTCTCGATCAGCGGCAGGCGGCGGAACAAGGCGCTGATCTGGAACGTGCGCACGAGCCCACGCTTCACGCGGGCCGCTTGCGAGAGGCGGGTGATGTCCTCGCCGTCGAGCAGAATGCGCCCGCTGCTCGGTCGCAGCACGCCGGTGACCAGATTGACGAAGCTGGTCTTGCCGGCGCCGTTGGGCCCGATGAGCGCATGGCGGGCGCCGGGCGCGAGCTGAAAATTGATGTCGCTTGCTACCGGCAACGCTCCGAAGCTCTTGCACAAATTTTCAGTGGCGAGACCGGTCGCGGTCATGGTGCCCGGCTCATGAAGCTTTGCGCCAATATCGCCGCGCCCGTTCGGCGAGCCCGAGCACGCCGCCGCGCGCGAACAGCACCACGATGATCATGAACAGTCCGATCCAGAAATACCAATAGACCGGATCAATCTCGGCAAAGCGATCCTGCGCGATCATATACAGGGTCACCCCGATGAAGGCGCCGTAAAGCTGCCCGATGCCGCCGATGATCAGCATGATCAGAACGGTGCCGGAGCGCTCCAATCCCAGCACGCCGAGGCCGACGAATTGAGCGGTCTGCGCAATCAGCGCCCCGGATACGCCGGCGAGCGCCGCGGAGATCGTGTAGGCGATGAGCTTGCGGCGCGCCACCGGCGCCCCGACCGCATGCATGCGCAGCATGTTCTCGCGAATGCCGATGAGCGAGCGGCCGAACGGCGAATGGACGATCGCGCGCACGATGATCAAGCCAATGAGCAGGACGACCGCGCAATAGATATAGGCGGTGCGGCCGAACAGGTCGAAGCGGAACAGCCCGAGAATCGGCCAGACGTCCATTCCTTGCAGGCCGTCGGCACCACCGGTGATTCGTGTCGCCTTGTTGGCGAGCTCCGACAGCATGGCGGCGACCATCAGGGTCTGCATCAGCAGCGTCAAGCCGGTGGTGCGCAGGATGATGGCGCCGCTGATCAGCCCGACCGCCCCGGCGGCAAGCCCGGCGGCGAGCAGCCCGCTCAGCGGCTCGCCCCAGCCGTTGGCGGCGAGAATCCCGGCCGTATAGGCGCCGGTGCCGAAGAAAGCTGCATGCCCAAGCGTTATGATTCCCGCGTAGCCGAGGACGAGGTCGAGCGAAAGCGCGAACAGGATGGTGCCGAGAATCTGCGCGCCGAGCGCGAGGTAATCCGGAAAGACGAAATAGCCGGCAATCGCCAGTATCCAGGGCAGCGTCTCATAAGCGTGCAGCCGATGCCGGCGCGCAAAGGCATCGAGCCCGGCCGCCACGGGGATGTCCGAGGCGAGGGCCATTACGCGTGACCGAACAGGCCACGGGGCCGCCACAGCAGGATTGCCATGGCGAGTGCATAGATGAAGAAGGCACCGAGCTCCGGAGCGGTGTACTTGAGCGCCGTATCGGCGATGCCGATGAGCAGCGCGGCGACGAATGGCCCGCGAATGCTGCCGAGCCCACCGACCGAGACTACGATGAGGAAATACACCAGATTGTCGAGTGCGTAACCGGGGACGATCGGCAGAAAATCGGCGCCGAGCGCGCCGCCGAGCGCGGCGAGGGCGCTGCCCAGCGCGAAGGTCAGCGCAAATAATCGGGAGGTATTGATGCCGAGCGACTGCGCCATGCGCAGATTGTCGACCGCGGCGCGAACCTGGGCACCGAAGCGGGTGCGTTCGAGTGCAAGCCAAAGCAGCGTCACCAGCGCTATGCCGCAGAGGATCAGGAACGTGCGGTAGGTGGGAAACTCGCGGCCGCCCAGCTCGATCTGGCCGTTGATCAGCGCCGGCGGCTGGATCGGCTGCGCCACCGGCCCCCAGAAATAGGTGGCGGCGCCGACCGTCATGAAGATCAACCCCATGGTCATCAGCACCTGGTCGAGCTCGGCAGCACCATAGAGGCGTCGATAGAGCAACTGCTCCAGAATCAGGCTCGCCAGCACCACGATGACAACCGCCGCCGCCAGCGCTGCGAAGAAAGGCAAGCCGAGATGACTCATCATGGTGGTGACCGCATAGCCGCCTGCCATCGCGAAGGCGCCGTGCGCCAGATTGACGAAGCCCATGAGCCCCATCGTCACCGAAAGCCCGACCGAGATGAGGTAGAGGACCATCGCCAAGGCGAGGCCGTGGAAGGCGATGCTGATCGCGGCGGAGAGGAGCTCGTTCATGGTGAAAGTTTATTTGCCGCGAGTGGCGCGCCAGTTCTCCTCCCTTCCCCCTTGTGAGGGAGGGCTGGGGAGGGGGGTAATTGTTGGAGAAGAGCGTCCGTCAGCTTCAACCCCCACCCCCAACCCCCACCCCCAACCCCTCCCCACAAGGGGGAGGGGAGTGCGCCCAGCCCGGGGCAGTCTCTTGTCGAACAAATGCATCAAACAATATCGATCGCAGGCGATACGCTCGCCGAGCCTTACTTCGGCGGGTTCTGCTCTTTCCAAGGATCCTTGACGTTCGGGATAGTGTCGAATTCCACGTTGGCGAGCTTGCCGTCCTTCATCTCGACCTTGCGCATATACACGTTCTGCACGATGTCGCGGGTCGCCGGATCGATCGAGATCGGGCCGCGCGGACTATCGGCGGTCTTCCAGCTCGAGAGGAACTTGATTGCCTCCTCGCCGGTGAACTTGCCCTTGGTCTGCTTGATGAGATCGAAGATCGCCGCCATGCCGTCCCAGCCGTCGACCGAAAGGAAATCAGGTGTCGCCTTGCCGGCATATTCCTTGTTCCAGGCCGCCAGGAACGCTTTGTTGGCCGGCCGATCGGCGGCAACCGAATAGGTACCGGAGGTGACGAGCCCGAGTGCTACGTCGCCCATATTGGGCAGATCTTCCTCCGGAACCAGGTCCTGGGTCGAGATGATGTTCACGCCCGCCTGGCGGAGCCCCAGGTCGCGCACGGCCTTGAGCAGCGTGGTGGATTGCTCGCCCGCCGGCGGCCAGATCAGCGCCACATCAGGCTTGGCGTCCTTGATCCGCTGCACGAACGGCGCGAAATCCGGATTGGTGGTGGGGAACCGCACGGAGCCGACCATCTTGAGGCCCGCATCGGTCCAGCCCTTGGTGAAGGCAGCCTCGGTGTCATGGCCGGGAATGAAGTCGCTCACCGCAGTATAAGCGGTTTTCCAGTTCTGCTTGGCGGCCCATTGGCCGAGCGGATAGGCCTCCTGCCACAGCGTGAAGGAGAAGCGCACCACGTAAGGCGAAATGCGCGGAATGGCCGCACCGGCCGCATTGGTGATCACCAGCGGAATTTTTGCTTCCTGGGTGAGCGGTGCAATGGCGGCGGCGATCGGCGATCCCACGACGCCGGCGAGAAGTTGCACGTGGTCGCGGGTGATCAGCTCCTGCGCGACGCGTTTGCCCACTTCGGGGGCCGCGGCATCGTCGCGCTTGATGATCTCGACCTTGACCCCGGCCGGCAGGTCCTTCTCGTGCTCCTTGATGTAGAGGTCGATGCCCTTCTGCATCTGATCGCCGGCTTGAGCGAGAAATCCCGAATAGCTGTTGACGACGCCGATCTTGATGGTTTGGGCCGATGCGAGATCGGCGCCGGCGATGAGCAGCGCTGCCAACGCCGCCCCGGTCAACGGCACGCGCAAAAAGCGCGCGCGAAAGCAAGCCTGTCCACTTAGTCCGCTTGATCCACTCATCAATGTTCTCCCGGATCCTCTGGATTTTTTTTTGAGCAATGGCCCGGTTGCGGGCGTCGCCGACCTCGCGCGCAGTATATCGGTGAACCATCGGAACGGGCAATGATTCTGGTCCTGCGGGCGCCCTTTTCGCTGGCCGTGGGGTGCGTTAAGATTGCCGCGCATCTGGCGAGCGCATTCACGCTGCTGAGCAAGCGGGTGAAGCTTCGTTTTTCCTATTCGCGTATTTTCCAGGGGATGGAAGCTTGGCGGGAGACTTTCGCAGCTATCACTTGAAGAAGCGCCAGCCTGCGGTTGCTCTGAAGCCGGTCGTCGACCCGGCGGATTGGTCTGCCGAAACGCTCGGGCCCGTGTGCGATTGGGCCTATCAGATCACCGCTCTAGATCAGGATGAGCTGGTCGCGGCGGTCGACCACTTCCGCCGGCTCGGCCTGCCGCTGCCGGCCGTCGCGAAGGACAACTTCCCGCTGCCGAAGCTCAAAGACGTGCTCGCCGACATCCGGCGCGAGCTCATCGACGGGCGCGGAATCGTGATGGTGCAGAACTTCCCCATAGAGCGACTCGACCGCGAGGGCGTCGCGGTCGCCTATATGGGCTTCGGCGCCTATCTGGGCGACAAGATGGTACAGAACCGGCACGGCCATGTGCTCGGGCACGTAAAGGATTTGGGCGAGAACTACGGCACAAGCGGACGCAGCTATAACACCAATGCCCAGGTGCGTTTCCACTCCGACGCCTGCGATTATGTCGGGCTCTTGTGCCTGCATCCCGCCCGAAAGGGCGGCAATAGCCGGGTCGCGAGCTCGGTCACGCTCTACAACAAGATGCTCGAGCGGCGGCCCGACCTGGTCGAGGTGCTGACGCGGGACTTCTACCGCTCGCACAATGGCGAGATGACGCCCGGAACCTCGCCCTGGTACAAACAGCCGATCTTCTGCTTCACAGACGGCTATTTCAGCGCCATCGGGGCCGGGTCGACCATCGAGAAGGTGCTGCGGCTACCGGGTGTGCCGCCGCTTACGGCAGAGCAGCAGGAGGCGATCGCGGTCTATCGCAGCATCGTCGAGGAATTCGCCGTCGACATTGAATTCCAGGCGGGCGACATCCAGTTTCTCGCCAATCAGGTGACGCTGCACAGCCGGCGTGCATTCGAGGACTGGCCCGAGCCGCATCGGCGGCGGCATTTGCTGCGGCTTTGGCTGCGCGATCCCTACGGGCGACCGCTGCCGAAGGAGCAGCGCGGCAGCCGGCGCGATCGCGGCGTGCAGATCGAGGGGCTGGAGATGGTTGCTCCGCTCGATGTAGAGGTTGCTGCCTAGCTTCCGAGCCTCCTCTGCCATGGGAGCGAGGGGGGGAACATGTCGCCGGGGTTTTGGGGGGCGCGGTTCGATCCGCCCATGGTGCAATAGCCCACGGTGCGACAGCCCATGATGCAACATATGCGCTGCAAGCTTGCTGCGAGCTTGGTTTTGTCATTTTGGCCGATGCTCCCGGCAGGAGCGCAGACTGACGCCGCGATCGAGTCGTTCTACAGAGGAAGCCAGATCAAGCTCATCTCCGAGGCCGGGCCGAGCAGCGGCTACACGGCCTGGGCGCGGCTCATCGGCCAATATCTCCCCCGACATCTGCCGGGGCAGCCCAGCATCGTGGTCCAGAGCATGGGGGGCGCCGGCGGCTTGATCGCGTCCAACTATATGTACTCCGTTGCAAGTCATGACGGCCGCGAGCTCGCCGCCATGTCGCGTGAGACGGCCCTCATGGCGGTGATGGGCGCACCTGGCGTCCGCTACGATCCGCTGCGTTTCAACTGGCTGGGGAGCCCGACCAGCGAGACGAATGTCTGCTTCGTCGACAGGGATGCACCGGTGCACTCGCTCGCCGACCTGCACAGCAAGGAGCTCTTGTTCGGCACCGACGGCGCCGGCAGCGGCATGCATATCTATCCGACGGCGCTCAATGCGCTGGTCAATACCCGCTTCAAGGTCATCGACGGCTACGCGGAGACCGGCGGGGTGCTCCTGGCGATCGACCGTGGCGAGGTGCAGGGCGCCTGCATCAGCGCCGCCACCATCACCCAGACCCGCGGCGAGGCGCTGCGCTCCGGGCGCCTGCGCTTCATTTTGCAGGGCGGGCTTGCGCCGGACCCGCGCTTTCCCGACGTACCGTATGTGCTCGATCTCGCCAGCAACGATGAGCAGCGGCAGGCGCTTCGCCTGCTCTATTCGGCGGAGGCCTTCGGGCGTCCCTACGCGGCGCCGCCCGGCGTGCCGGCGGAGCGCGTGGCGGCACTGCGCAAGGCGTTCACGGATACGTTCGCGGACGCAGACTTCCGCGCCGATGCAATGCGCCAGGGCTTCGATGTGCGGCCGATCACCGGCGAGGCGATGACGGGTTTGGTCGAGGAGATGGTGCGCACGCCGAAATCCATCATCGATCGCGTCGCGCCCCTGATGCGCCCGGGCGGGAAGTGAGACTCACGAGGGCTTCTGCCCGCGCACGATCGGATTGCCGATGCCGAGCGGCTTTGAATCGAGCAGCACGAAGGCTGCGCGCGCAACTTCCTTGCCGCGGTTGACCCAGGCATGATTGGTGGCGCGCTGCACCAGCACGTCGCCGGCTTTCAGCCGCACCGTTGAATCGTCCATGTCCATGTCGAGCTCGCCGCAGATGACGATCACGTAGTCGATGGTCTCGGTGCGGTGCATGCGGCCCGGATTGCCGGGCGGAAACTCGATGACTGCAAAGCGCGAGCCGTTCTCGGGCGGCGGGGTGCCGATGATGCGCGTACCCAGATCCTCGATGTCCTCGCCGATCGAACAGTCGGCCGGGGTCGAATCCGTTGACCAGATGAGCGTCGAGGTGGCCCCGGAGGCGCCTGCCTTGGCGTTGGTGGCGGGGCCATCGATGAGGACCTTGGCGACGTTGTTTTCATCGTGCCCGGTGATCACCCGGCGGATCGGCGGCAGCTTGGGGGCGCTCATGCTTTTCCTCATCCCGTGATATCAGGCACTTCTTACCATGAGTCATGCCCGCGCTTGTCACGGGCATCCAGGTCTTTCTTGCTGATCTTAGAGTAAGACGTGGATGGCCGGGACGAGCCAGGACGAGCCCGGCCATGACTCGTGCGGAGCGCTCAGGCGCCAATGTGCAGGAAAAGGAACCCTGATGTCTGATCTGCAAGAAGCCTGCTACCAGCTCGCTCTCGCCAATCGCATCGTCGCCCATGAGGGCGTGATCGATGCCTTCGGGCATGTGAGCATCCGCCATCCGGGCGATCCGTCGCGCTACCTGTTGTCGCGCTCGCGCAGTCCAGAATTGGTCGAGCCGTCGGACATCCTGGAGTTCACACTCGAGTCGAAACTGATCACGCCGGCCAGCGAGCTGCCGTATGGCGAATGCGTGATCCACGGTTCGATCTATCAGGTGCGCGCGGACGTAAACGCAGTCTGCCATCACCATTCCGTGGCGATTCTGCCGTTCTGCGTTACGGGCGCGACGCTCAAGCCGCTCGTCGGCCTCGGCGCCACGATGGGAAGCGTGGCGCCGGTCTGGGACAGCCGCGAAGAGTTCGGCGACACCCCGATGGTGGTTACGACCGCGGAGCAGGGCGCCTCTCTGGCGCGGGCGCTCGGCTCGCACGCCATGGTGCTGATGCGCCGCCACGGCGCGACGGTGGTGGGCGCAAGCCTGCAGGAGACGGTGTTCCGCACCATCTATTCGCATCGCAATGCCGAGCTGCAGTTGCGCGCCGCGGCCCTGGGTGAAGTTGAGCCGCTGACGCACGGGGAGGCCGAGCTCGCGGAAGCTTATAGCCTGCGGCCGCGGCCGATGAGCCGAGCCTGGGAATATTGGACGACGCGGCTTGCGAAAGCCGGCGAGCTGCCGCCACGCAGTTAGTCAACCTCGTAGATCTTCTGCTCGGTCTTGTGCATGTGCTCGACCGAACCATCCGCGTGGGTGAGGAAATTGTCGCAGATGAAGACGAAGTTGGTCTTGGTCGGAAAGCCCGGATGCACGGCGAGGCACATGTCGGCCGCGATCGGGATGGTCTCATCGTTGCGCAGGAGCGGGCGCTCCACCATGTCGTAACCCTGGCTGTGTCCGAAGAGGCGCTGCTCGGGAGGCGCGCCGCAGCTCTGCATGAAAGCGTTGTGCCTCGCGTAGATTTCCGGGCACGAAGCGCCCGGCTTAAGCTTGCCAGCGGTCTGTTTCTGCGCCTCGCACACCACCGCAAACGCATCGCGCAGCTCGGAAGAAGCCTTGCCGAGCACCATGGTGCGGGCGAGCTCGGTGTAGAAGCCGCCGGGTCCGTTGTTCTCGATGAGCAGCGTGATGTAGTCGCCCTTTTGCAGCACGCGATCCTGGAAATGCCGGCCGCGCAGGATTGCCGGTCGCCCCAGCGGCTCCGACGAGCCGCGGAAGATGCCTTGCTCGCTGCCGAGCAGCTGTCCCTCGTATTGAGCGATGGCCCCGAGATCGCAGTCACGCATCCCGGGCTTGATCGCCGCCACGACCTTGGCGAAGACCTTGTCCTGCATGGCGGCAGTTGCACGCAGCAGCCCAATCTCCTCCTCGCTCTTGATCGCCTTGATGCCATCGATCCGATCCGTGGCATCGACAAGGGTCGCAGACACGTTGTTGCGGATCGCATCGACGAGCCCTGAAGGCAGCGCGCCGCGGCCGACAAGCCCGATGGTCACATAGCCCCGCTGTTTAAGCTCGGCGGCCACGAGGAGCGGGTCATAGTCGTGCGTATAGGCGACGGAGAAGAACGAGGGGCTATAGATGATCTCGCCGATGCCGGGATTATTCACGTCCTTGCCGGCGAGCTTGTCGCGCCGGCCGCTCGCGCCCATTTCGACCAGGGTCATCAGGTCGTCGCGATGGAAGATGATGGTGCGCGGATAATCGTTGTGCGCGGGCACGTCGGTGAACCATTTGACATAGCCGCCGAGCCAGTCGCTCGCGTTCTGCATCACCAGCGCGTCGATGCCGTGCTGCCCCATCATGCGGCGGACGGCGGTCCAGCGCCGCTCGAGCTCGGCCATTGAGATACGGGTTGCGACGCGTTCGATGTCGGTCATTTGTGCTCCTCGGCCGCTTGTCCCGGCCATAGCGCGTGGAAGACGCGCGTAAACGCGCTGATGAGCCGGGACCGCCAAAAACTTGAGCCTTAGTTTGGAACGGTCCCGGCTCAAGGCCGGGACAACTAATTAAGCTTTCTCGTCGACGATATGGGTGCGCAAAGTGCCGATGCCGGTGATCTCCACTTCCAGCACGTCACCGGCCTTCATCCACAGCGGCGGCGCGCGGCGATGGCCGACGCCTTCCGGCGTGCCGGTGGCGATGACATCGCCCGGCGACAGCACCGTGAAGGCGGAGCAGAACGCGATGATCTGCGGGATCGAGTAGATCAACAGATCCGTCCCCGAGCTCTGCATCTCGGTCCCGTTAAGACGTGTCATCAGGGTGAGGCGCGTCGGGTCGGGAATTTCGTCGGTTGTGACCATCCAGGGACCAAGCGGTCCGGTCGCCGGAAAGTTCTTGCCGGAAGTGACCGAGAATTTCTGATAGTCGCGCACGCTACCGTCGACGAAACACGTATAGCCGGCGACGTGATCGAGCGCCCGCTCGACCGGGATATGGCGCCCGCCGCGGCCGATCACCACCGCGAGCTCACCCTCGAAGTCGAAGTTGGTCGATACGGTCGGACGGATCATCGCTCCTTCATGGCCGACGAGCGTGTTGGCGCGCCTGATGAACATGCTCGGCTGCTTTGGGATGTCGCGGCCGGTCTCGCTCGCGTGCGAGCGGTAGTTGATGCCCGCACAGGCGATGAGCTCCGGATTGGGAATGGTTGGAAGAAATGTGATATCGCTGGGCTTGTAATCCGGTCTGACCTTGGCAGCTGCTTCGGCGATTTGCGGTAGGAGGCCACGGGCGAGCGCGTCCTTGAGGTCGGCCGGCTTTTCGCCAAGGCGCCCGCTCATGTCGACGACCCCGTCCGCTGTCACTACCCCGAAGCCGGCGCGTCCCCCGACCGAAAAGCTTGCGAGCTTCATGACGTCCCTCCGATGATCCAGCGCCCGCATAACCAACTATCGTAGAGGCTGCAACAGGCGCTGTACCCCGGATTGCAGTCGATCTCAGGAGTCATGCCCGGCCTTGTGCAGCCTTGTGCCGGGCATCCACGGCTTTATCTTGCGCCACTCAGCAAGCAGGCGTGGATGGCCGGGACAAGCCAGGACAAGCCCGGCCATGACTCCGACTTGAAGGAGAACTGATCGATGACCGAGCGCTCGACGCGCCGCGACTTCCGCCGCATGCTGCAACCGGGTGCCGCCGTGTTGCTGCCGGGCGTCAGCAATGCGCTTGCCGCGCGGGTGGTGGCCGATCTCGGCTTTGCGGCTGCTTACGTGACGGGTGCCGGCATAGCCAATACCTTTCTCGGAATTCCGGATAACGGCCTTGTCACTTTGACCGAGCTGGTGGAGCACGTGGCGGCGATCCGCGGCGTCTTTCCCGGCCCGCTGATGGTCGATGCCGATACGGGCTTTGGTAATGCCGTGAACCTCACGCGCACCGTCAAGCTCTTGGAACGCGCGGGCGCCGACGCGATGCAGATCGAGGATCAGGTCTTTCCCAAGCGTTGCGGCCATTTCGACGGTAAGGCCGTCATCTCAAAGGCCGAGATGGTGGCCAAGATCAAGGCCGCGGTCGATGCGCGCACCGATGCCGATCTGCTGATCGTGGCGCGCACCGACGCGATCGCGACCGATGGCTTCGAGGCGGCAATCGAGCGCGCCGCCGCCTATCGGGAAGCGGGCGCGGACGTGGGCTTTGTCGAGGCGCCGCGATCGCCCGCCGAGATCGCCGATATTCCGCGGCTGTTACCCTTTCCGCAGATCATCAACATTGTGCTCGGCGGCCGCACGCCGGAGCTGGCCAATGAAAAGCTTAAAGAGCTCGGCTTCGCGGCCGCGCTCTATGCCAACGTGGCGCTGCAATCGGCGGTGCGCGGCATGCAGGAGGCGCTGTCCGTGCTCCGGCGCGAGGGTCGGATGGGTGATGCCGGCAAGCTGGTGGTCGATTTCGCCGAGCGGCAGCGCCTGGTCGGCAAGGCCGAGTACGATGCGCTGGAGAAGAAATACCGGACGGATTGAGGAGGCGGCCAATGGCATCCATACGCAAGGAGATTGCAACGCGGGCGCGCGCCGCCGACGCCTGGGATGCGCTGCGCGATATCGGGGCGCTGCATACCCGCCTGGTACCCGGATTCGTGACCGACACGAAGCTCGAGCCCGGCGCGCGTATTGTCACGTTCTTCAACGGAATGTCGGTGCGCGAGATCATCGTGACCATCGATGACGATGCGCGCCGCGTGGTGTGGTCCGCGGTCGGCGGCATGCTCACGCATCACAATGCTTCGGCGCAGGTCGTGGCCGATGCGAATGGGACCACCAAGATAGTCTGGATCGCCGATCTCCTCCCCGACAGTGCCGCAGGCGTCATCAGCGCCATGATGGACCAGGGCATGACGGTGATGAAGCAGACGCTCGACCGATTGGCCGCCGGCTAACATCTCGCGTGGGTTTTGATCGTCAGAGAGCGCCGTCAGGCCTCCCGATCGCCAGCTCGGCGAGCTTCGGATCGAGATCATAGAGGTGCCGCTGTCGGTAGAGTTGCCGCGCGATCAATAGGACGCGTGCCTCGAGCGGCAAGCTGCGCAGCGGATCCAATGCTTCGTTGTGTCCCAGATCGGCGCGCTGGAACTGTAACGCGATGCTGACGCGCGATTCGCTCACCTGCGGTGACGTCTTGCCGCCCCAATGGAGGAGCGCTTGGTTCCAGATCAGGAAATCGCCGGCCCTGGTGGGCAGCGCGCGGATGCTCTGAAATTCAAATCTCATCTCCGATTCCTCGGCCGTGCCGTAGGTCGGATCGTGCTGTGCCGGCACGACGTAAATGCAGCCGTCGAGCGGGGTCGCCGGGGTGAGCGAAATCCAGGTCGTCAATGACTTCGGCGCGCCGTCCTCAAACAGCGTATGGCGGCCCCTGTCGCGATGCGGGCGCCATCCTGCGCCTCCCGGCTCGATATTCAGCACCGAGAATTCCGGCAACAAGCAGTAGGTGTCGCCGAGAAACGCGCTATGAATGCGATGCAGCCGGAAGAACGGATTCCAGAACTCGTCGTACACAAAGGCGAAGAGCGGGGACAAGCCCGCCGCCGACAGCGCGCGGACCGCAGCGGCCATCAATTTGAGGTCCAGTCCCCAGTCGGCGCTTCCTTGGACATAGCCGTCGTCACGAAAGCTGCCGATCAAGTCCGGCGATGGCTCCAGGAAATCGATATGGCGAGGCTCCAAGGAATCTTCGATATGGAGGCCAGGCGCGAGCGAGAGCCAGCGTTCACGCTGGTGATAGGGCGAGGATTCCATCTTGCCAGACCGCCGCTAATTGCGGCGCAGGATGACCAGATGGCCATTGATGTCGCGGTCCTCCTCGCGACGCAGGGCCTGCATTTCGATTGCCTCGAAGACAAAGCCGTGTTTTTCCGCCTGCCGTCGCAGATAGGCTGCGGAATGGGCGTACCGAAGCGTCGGCTGCAGAACGAAATCCTGGCCCAATTCGCCGCCCTCGGCGGCCTCGACCGAAAAGACAAAGCGTCCCCCCGGCGCGAGCGTCTGGTGCACGCAAGCGAACAGTCGGCCGAGGTCCCCGAGATAGACCAGGACATCGGCTGCAAGCGCGAGGTCGCACCGGGCCCTATGCGAGCGCAGGAAATCGATCAGCTCGCCACAGAAAAGCTCGTCATAGACTCCGCGCTGCCGGGCAAGCTCCAGCATGCTTGCCGACATATCGACGCCGACCAGATTGCCGGCGAGCGGCCGAAACAGCGCTCCCGCGAGGCCGGTGCCGCAGCCGAGGTCCACAACCTTCAGATCGCGCGCCGGCAACGACCGCACAACCAGGTCGAACAGCAAATTCGGCGTTCGATATTTCAGTCTTTCGACGACGTGTCGATCATAACGCGCCGAATAGCGATCGAAGATCGCGCTCACGAGCCGCCGTGGAGTGGCCGGAGGCGCGGCCGCGGCGCCGAGCGCGGCCAGATAATAATGGATGATCTGCGCATCCGCACCTTTGGCCAGCGCTTGTCGATAGACCGCAATGGCCTCTGCGGGCTTCTGCTCGCGGCGAAGAGCATGGCCGAGGCCAAGCCATGCCTCGACGAGGTCGGGCGCATGCTTGATCGCCTGCCGATAGGAAGCCGCCGCGGCATCGGCTTGTCCCCGCCTTCGCTGCAGATCGCCGATGAGGCAGTGTGTCTCAGCCGGACGCGTTCCCAGCGCCAGCGCACGCCGGTAATGGGTCGCGGCTGAATCGAGCGCGCCCTCATTGCTCAGCATCCGACCGAGATTGAGATGGGCGTCGCCGTAGGCCGGCCGTAACGCAATTGCCTGCCGATAGTGTCGCGCGGCCTCCTCGGTCTTGCCCTGCGCCGCAAGTGCATTCGCCAGATTGTTGTGCGCTTCGGCAAAATCGGGGCGCAAGGCAATGGCGGTGCGAAAGCCGGCGGCGGCCTGATCGTGCCGTTGCATCATGGCGAGCACGTTGGCGAGATTATTGTGTGCCTCCGGCGAGCGCGGATCCTGGCGGGCTCCCGCGCGCAAGAGGCGAACCGCATCGTCCAATCTTCCTTCCTGTGCGCATAGAAGGCCGAGATTATGCAGGCAATCGAAATCGGAGCGGTCGACCTTGAGAACGGCCCGATAGAGATGTTCGGCCTTGCGCAGATCGCCGCGCCGATGCAGCGCCATCGCGAAATGAAGGTTCCTCGCCCTGGTGGCGAAGCGGGCCGGCTTGAGGGGTTGATTCCAGGTGATCTTGTTGGCTTGCTCGGCTGGCGCCGCGGACGTGCTTGTCTCGACAGCGGTCATTGGGGTTGACCTCCCTCTTGTTCGACCGCGCCTCCCGGAAACTCGGACCAGGTCTCAACGACGGAGGCGGCCAGCGTGGAAAACCGCGGAGAGGCTATCGGTGCGGCGCCATCCGCGCACATATAAAGATCGGCAACGCGGCATAAAAAGACTGCACATGTCGGCGTATAGCCGGTATTTCCGGCTTATATCAGCAATGTAAACTCAACCCTGTCGGCGGTGCTCGTGTTCGTATAGGTTCGGTCGCCAACGTGCATGCCCGGAGGAACGCAATGGGAATTTCCCGCCGCCAAGTGCTCGATCTGGCGCTCGGTGCCGCGGCATTGGCGCCGTCGCGCGCATTCGCGCAGAGCTATCCGACACGGCCGGTGCACATCATTGTTGGCTTCGCGGCCGGTGGTGGCGTCGACATCACGGCGCGGCTTATTGGCCAGTGGCTCTCCGATCGCTTAGGACAGACCTTCGTTATCGAGGATCGGCCTGGCGCGGGCGGCAATATCGGCACCGAGGCGGTGGTGAACGCGGCACCCGACGGCTATACGCTTCTACTCGCCACCGTTCCCAATGCGGTGAACGCGACGCTCTACGAAAAGCTCAATTTCAATTTCATTCGCGACATCGCGCCGATTGGCGGCATCATCCGGGTGCCGCAGGTGGTGTTGGTGAATCCTTCGGTCCCGGCCAAGACCATCCCGGAGTTCATCAGCTACGCAAAGGCCAATCCCGGCAAGGTCAATATGGCGTCGGCCGGGAACGGCAGCGCGCCGCACATGGCGGGCGAGTTGTTCAATGTTCTGGCCGGCGTCAAGTTGGTGCATGTGCCGTATCGCGGGCAGGGGCCGGCGCTGACCGATCTGCTGGGCGGACAGGTGCAGGTCCTCTTTGCCACCACGCCGGGAACGACCGACTACATCAAGACCGGCAAGCTGAGAGCGCTCGCAGTTACGACATCCACACGGGCGGAAGTGCTGCCGGACCTGCCGGTCGTGGCCGATTTCGTGCCCGGTTATGAGGCCAGCCAATGGTACGGGCTCGCGGCGCCGAAGAAGACGCCTGCCGAGATCATCGATCGGCTGAATCGCGAGATCAATGCGGCCTTAGCGGATCCCGGGATTAAGGCGCGGTTTGCGGATCTCGGCGGCGAGCCGCTCGCTGGCTCGCCCGCTGATTTCGGCAAGCTCATTGCCAGCGAGACCGAGAAGTGGGGCAAGGTGGTGCGTGCCGCCGGTCTCAAGCCGGAATGAGATGATCGGATCGCACCCACCGGAAAGAGGCTGCATGAAAGCACACACGCCAGTGTTGATCGTCGGCGCCGGACCCGTGGGCCTCGCGCTTGCGGGCGATCTCGGCTGGCGTGGCGTTCCCTGCACGGTGATCGAGCAGACCGACGGCCGCATCGAGCAGCCGAAGATGGATCTGATCGGCATTCGTACGATGGAGTTCTGCCGCCGCTGGGGCATCGCGGATTGGGTGAGGGATGCCCCTTATCCGGGGGACTATCCGCAGGATTGCGTCTTCCTGACTGGCCTCAATGGATACGAGCTGGGGCGCGAGCGGTTTCCGGGCCGAGCCTTCGAAGTGTGCCCGCCGCAAAGCCCGCAAAAGCGCGAGCGCGTGCCGCAGGACATGTTCGATCCGATCCTCCGGCGGTTTGCATCGAGCTTTGATTGCGTGAACCTGCAATACCAGACCGCGCTTGCATCCTATGACGCCAAGCCCGATGGCGTGACGGCGACGCTGCGCGATGTGCGCACAGGGGCGATGCGGACTCTCAGCGCCGATTATCTGGTGGGTACGGACGGCGGCGGAAGCCTGGTGCGCGAGCGGGCCGGCATAGCCATGAGCGGAAACCCGGCGCTCACCTACACGACCAATGTGCTGTTTCGCTGCGTCGATTTTCCTTCGTTGCACCGCATGGGCAAGGCTTATCGGTTCATCTTCATCGGACCGGAAGGCACTTGGCTCACCATCGTGGCGATCGACGGCAAAGACCGCTTCCGCATGTCGATTGTCGGCACTCCCGACAAGGTCAACCACAGCGACGCCGATATTCGTGCCGCGCTCGTGCGTGCCATGGGAAAGGACTTCGACTACGAGATCCTTTCGGTCATGCGCTGGGTGCGGCGCGAGCTGGTGGCGGATCGCTATGGCGCGGGCCGCGTCTTCATCGCCGGAGATGCCGCGCATCTGATGTCGCCGACCGGCGCCCTCGGTATGAATACCGGCATCCAGGATGCAGTCGATCTCGGCTGGAAGCTCGACGCAGTTTTGCGAGGTTGGGGCGGAGCGCGTCTCCTCGCCAGCTACGAGAGCGAACGGCGGCCGGTCGCGTTGCGCAATGTCCGGGCCTCGACCGAGAACCTCGGCCGCATGCTTGCGACCCGCGATCGCCGCCCGCCGCCGCAGGTTTTTGAGCAAGGGCGTGAGGCGGATGCGATCCGCGCCGAATACGGCGCCTGGTTCACCGAGACCATGCGGCACGAATGGTTCATGAACGGCTTCCACCTCGGCTATCGCTACGACGACTCGCCGATCGTGTGGCCGGACGGCACGCCGGCGCCGCCGCTCGAAACGTCAACTTACACGCAGACCGCGCGGCCCGGCGCCCGCGCCCCGCATGTCGCCCTGCCGGATGGCCGCTCCACTCTCGATTTGTTCGGGCGCGGATTCACCTTGTTGCGTCTGGGCAAAGATGCACCGGGCGCCGAGCGCCTGCGGCAAGCTGCGGCCGATGCACGCGTTCCCCTGCAGGTGATAGCCCTTGATCAGCCGGAAATAATCGAAGCTTATCGACGCGCTCTGGTGCTGGTGCGTCCGGACGGCCATGTGGCGTTCCGCTCCGATATGGAGCCGCAAGATCCTGCGGCCGTCATCGACACGGCGCGGGGCGCGAGGCCCGCGGCCGAGCCGCGCGCGCATCTTGAGGTGGCCTCCTGAACCAAGCTAGAACAAGGCTCCCAGCGCGACAGCCAGAAATTCGCGGGGAGGGCCAGCCGGGAGAATCGGTCATGAAGCACGATGCGCTTGCTCGCTATTATTCCGAGCTCGGGCGGCTCTCGTTCTCGCCAGGTTGGGCGCGACCGGAGCCGTCGATGTGGCCGGCCCCGAAGCCAAAGTTCAGGCCGGCGGTCTGGCGTTTCGCGGCGGCGCGGCAGGCACTTTCACAGGCTGGCGAATTCGTCCCGGTCGAGCAGGCCGAGCGGCGCAATCTGATCATGGTCAATCCAATCGAAGGAAACATCTACGCCAGCACCCGCAATCTGGTCGCCGCCTATCAATGCGTTAAGGGAGGGGAAAGCGCTCGCACCCACCGGCATTCGCCGGCGGCGCTGCGGCTGGTGCTGGAAGCAAAGCCAGGCACCTATACGGTCGTGAACGGCGCACGGGTCGATATGCTGCCGGGCGATGTGGTGCTCACGCCATCGTGGAGCTGGCACGGCCATGTCAACGAAACCGACGAGACGAGCTTCTGGATTGATTTCCTCGATATTCCGTTTGTGCAGCTCACCGAGGCGATGTTCTTCGAGCAATATCCCGGAGGCGGCATCGAGGCGGTGAAGACCACCGGGCCGACACCGTTCCGGATTCCTGCGGCCGAGGCGCTTGGCGGCGGGCGCGACGCCAAGCTGGTCGAGATCGCCAAAGGCATCATGCCGACCATTGCACTCCATCTCATGCGCCAACCGGCCGGCGGCCGCATCGATGCGGCCAAAACCACCACCAACAACATTTATGCCGTGGCGAGCGGCAAGGTGCGCTTCACCGCCGATGGCGGATTTGACGCCACTCTCGAGCCTGGAGATGTGGTTGCGATGCCGTGCTGGCACTCCCACGGGGTCGAGGCTGTTGCGGATGCGGTCGTGCTGCGCGTATCGGATGAACCGCTGCTCGCCAAGCTCGGCCTGGGCAGGACGGCGAGTTAAGGTACAGCTGATCTTGACAATTGGTCCTCCGGCGTCGTCCCTGCGAAAGCAGGGACCTATAATCCGCGACCTCTCGATAGGCCGAGGACTCTGGGTCCCGGCTCTTCGCTGCGCTCGGCCGGGACGACCGGTGGAGAATTGAAAATTTGGGAAGGGGAGAATGACGGACAAGCTGCGCGAGACGCTCACCAATGCGGGCCGGGTGCTGGTGAGCGAGGACCAGGGCGACTACGTCGCCGGCCATATCACGGCGCGCCTGCCGGGCGACGCGGAGCGCTTCCTGATGAAGCCGGCGGGGATCGGGCTCGACGAAATGTCGCCGGAGAACATCATCACGGTCGATCTCGATGGCCGCAAGGTCGGTGGCACTATGCCGCGTCACAACGAGGTCTTTATCCATTCAGAAGTGCTGCGCGCGCGTCCGGATATCAATTCGGTGGTGCATACCCATGCAATCCATGCAGTGGCGTTCTCCTCCCTCGGGCGATCGCTATTGCCGGTTGGCAATGACGGCTCGGTGTTCCAGGATGGTGTGCCGATCTTCTCCGAGACGACCGATCTCATCATCAATCAGGAGCGTGGACGCGCAGTCGCGCGCTGTCTTGGCGGCCATCCGGCCCTGATCCTGCGCAATCACGGCATCGTCACCGCCGGCCACTGCATCGAGGAAGCGGTCTGGCTCGCCTTGAAGCTCGAGCGCGCCTGTCGGGTGCAGCTTTTGGCCGAGGCCGCAGGCGGGCCAAAGCTCTTGGCCGAGGGCGAGGACTTGAAGAAAAAAAGCGGTCGCGCCAATCGAAGTGATCTGCACACCAACGTGTTCAACTATCTGGTCCGCCGCTGGGCTTGTGCCCATTGCGGTGGCGAGGTGAAATCGCCGACGCAAGTGACCACCTATGAAATGCCGCCGGAATAGGCTCTATTCGTCATGTCCGGTCCCATCCCGGCTATCGACGTCTTACTTGTCGCCGCGGCAGAAGAATGCCGGGGGCGCCCGGCAAGAAGCCGGGCATCACTCGGTGCTTGAATCAACAATCAATCGTGGGAGCGAATCTCGGTGCGTTACATCGACGCCTTCAATCATTTTTTTCCGAAGCGCTACTACGACGCGCTGTTGGAAACACCCGCCGGCGCCAAGGACCTGGGCAAGCGTGTGCGCGGCATTCCGGCCTTGTCCAATCTCGACGAGCGGCGCCGGGTGGTCGACATGTTCGAGGATTATGCGCAAGTCCTCTCGCTCGGCTTGCCGCCCGTCGAGCGCTTGTGGGGACCGGACCGGTCGCCGGAAATGGCCCGCATCGGTAATGATGGGCTGGCCGAGATCGTGGCCAACGACCGGCACAGGTTCGTCGGTTATTCGGCTTTGCTGCCGATGAATGCGCCGGAGGCCGCCGCCAAAGAGGCGGAGCGGGTGCTGGCGAACGGCGCCAACGCGATCCAACTCGCCACCAACGTCAACGGCGCCCCGCTCGACGAACCACGGTTTCTGCCCATCTTTGAGGTCATCGCGAAATCCGGCAAGCCGATCCTGCTGCATCCGGCACGCACGCGGGAAATGCCGGACTATCCGAGCGAGAAGCACTCCAAATACGAGATCTGCAGCGTGCTGGGCTGGCCCTATGAGACCGGGGTGACTCTCTCCCGCCTGGTGTTCTCCGGCATCATGGATCGCTTTCCGGATCTGAAAGTGATCGCGCATCACCTGGGTGGCGTCATTCCCTATCTCGAGGGGCGGGTGGCGCATAGCTTCGATCAGCTGGGGGCGCGCACGTCGGATGAGGATTACGGCGCGCTGTTGAAAAAGCTGAAGAAGCGTCCGTTCGATTATTTCAAAGGCTTCTATGGCGATACGGCGGTCGAAGGCGCTCGTGCTGCGACGGTCTGCGGCCTCGATTTCTTCGGCCCCGAGCACGTGCTGTTTGCATCCGACTGTCCGTTCGACAAAGAAAAGGGCCCGGGCTACATCCGCGCAACCATCGCGGTGATCGAGCAGTTGGGCCTCACTGATGCCGAGAAGGCGCGCATCTGCCACCGCAATGCGGAGCAGCTGTTCGGATTGGCGCCGGCGCAGCATCAGTAATGTCCGCGCGGCGCATCGACCTGCATTTCCACCTCATCCCGGGATTCTATCGGGATGCGGTCTATGCGGCGGGCGGCGGCCCGCAGATCGGGCGGTATCCGGACTGGTCGCCGGAGCGCGCGCTCGAGCTGATGGACAGCCATGCGATCGAGGTCGCGCTCACCTCGCTGGCGCAGCCCGGCGTGCAGTTCGGCGATCGCGCGGCTTCGCGTGTGCTCGCGCGACGCTGCAATGAATATGCGGCTGAGCTCAGTGCCCGCTGGCCCAATCGGTTCGGCGCCTTTGCGGTGCTTCCAGTGTGGAGCATCGGCGAGGCGATCGCGGAGGCGGCCTATGCGCTGGATGTGCTCAAGCTGCAGGGGGTCTGCCTGTTCGCCAGCTACGGCGAGCGCTTCCTGGGAGATACGTGGTTCGACCCGCTTATGCGAGAGCTCGACCAGCGCGACGCAATCGTCTTCGTGCATCCGGCGCTACACCCATCGAGCCGCAAGCTCGATCTGCCCTGGCCCGGCTTCATGATGGAATACCTGTTCGACACCACGCGTGCGGCGGTTAATCTCGCCTTCAGCGGGACACTCGAGAAGTTCCCGCGCGTGCGAATCGTGCTCGCGCATGCGGGCGGCCTGATGCCCTATTTCGCCTGGCGGCTGTCGGTTTCGCCGATGATCGATACGCGGCTGCCGCAAATCCCGCAGGAGCAAATTTTCGCCCGCCTCGCTGCCTTTTGGTATGATACAGCCCTGTGCCCAGCGCCGCCCACCATGGCATGCCTGGCTGGGGTCGCGCGGCCGGAAAGAATCGTGTTCGGCACCGACTGGCCGTTCGCCAATGCGGCGGTGCTCGCCGAGGCGTTCAGGATTTACGGCGGCGATTCCTCGGCCGAACGCGCGGCCATCGAGCGCGGTAATGCGCTCGCTCTTTTCCCGCAATTTGCTTGATTTGGGGTATGCTCGCTAGTGTTCTGTTTCGACGCTTGAATCGCTAAGCTGTTTCCCGGACGCGGCGCAGCACTTGCTGCGCCGCTGATCCGCGATCGTTCCAAACTCAGGACTCTGGCTGGAACGGTCCCGGGTCAAGCCCGGGGCAAGGTGAAACAAGCGTCAGAGTCACCACACTAGGAGACAGCCCACGAGGCCCGTCATGACGCAAATTCGGTCCCTTACACGACCGGTCTCCCGTCGCCCCGGAGAGCTCGGAGTGCACTCGCTCGATCGGTTCCATTTCGCCGTCCCTGACCTGGAGGCGGCGCGAAGGTTCTACTCTTCGTTCGGGCTCGACGTGCGGGAGGAAGGCAACGCGCTCAACATCTACACCCACGGCCATCCGCATCGCTGGGGGAGTGTGGTGGAAGGTCCGCGCAAGAAGCTGCAATACATCTCCTTCGGCGCCTTCGAGGAGGACCTTCCGCGATTGCGCGAGCGGCTCGAGCGGCTGCAGGTCGCGCGCCGCGATCCACCCAAGGGAGTGGAATCGAACGGCCTCTGGTTCAGCGATCTGGATGGAACTGCGATCGAGATCGCCGTGGCGGAAAAGACTTCTCCCGACATGAAGTCGTCCTTCGATAATGCGTCGGCGCCGCCCGGAGTGCAGGGCGCGCCCAGCCGCAGCCGGGTGCAGGTGGTCCGCCCGCGGCGGCTCGCGCATATCCTGATCTTCACCCGCGACATTTCGCGGACGATCCAATTCTACGGCGAGGCCCTGGGGCTCCGCCTCTCCGACCGCTCAGGCGACATGGTCGCCTTCATGCACGGCATCCATGGCAGCGATCATCATATGATCGCCTTCGTCAAATCGGAGGGGCCCGGCTTGCATCACTCGAGCTGGGATGTGCCGTCGATCAACGACATTGGCAATGGCGCCATGCAGATGGCGGACAAGGGCTTTACGGCGGGCTGGGGGCTGGGCCGTCACGTGCTGGGCTCGAACTACTTCCACTACGTACGCGACCCCTGGGGCAGCTTCGCGGAATATTCCTCCGACATCGACTACATCCCGGTCGATCATGACTGGAAATCGGCCGACCACCCGCCGGAGGATTCTTTCTACGTCTGGGGCCCGGTGCCGCCGGAGGATTTCGCGTTCAACCATGAGATGGCGAGCAGCGAATAAGGCATGCTGAGCGCGGGCGAGAGCTCACTGCTCGCTATTCGCTACTCGCTACTCGCTCACTTGCTCCCGGCCACCGTTCATGCGTCAGCGGAATGATGAGCTTGGTCTCCATTCCCTTCGCCGTGAAGGATTGCTCGACCTTCCCGTTGAGCTGGCGCTCGATCACAGTATGGATGAGCCGCGAGCCGAAGCCGGGGCGGCGCGTGCGCTTGGGTGGCGGGCCGCCGCGCTCCTTCCAATTGAGCAGCAATGTCAATCCCTGCTCGGTCCGACGCACTAACCAGCTCACCTCGACCCGGCCGGTGCGCGCCGAAAGGCTGCCGTATTTGGTCGCGTTTGTCGCCAGCTCGTGCACCGCCGCGGAAAGCCCGAAGGTTGGATCGGGCTCGAGGAAAACGTCAGGACCGGCAAGTGAGATGCGGTCGAGAAATGGCGCCAGCAGCGGACCCAGAATCTCCTTGAGCGACGCTGATCGCCAGCCACTCTCGGTGATGAGCCGGTGCGCGTCCGCGAGCGCTAAGACCCGCGCCTCATATTTTGGCACCAGCTCGGCGATGCTGCGCGATCCTTTGGCGGTCTGTGAGAAAAGGGCCAGGAGCTGCGCGAACAAGTTCCCCGAGCGGTGGCGCAACTCGCGGATCATCAGCTCGTGCCGCTGATCGAGCTGGCGACGCTGGATTGCTCCCGCGATGATGTTGGCGACCGCGGCCAGAAACGAAACATCGTTCTCGCTGAAGCCGCGCCGGCGCTTGCTGTGCACGCCGAGCACGCCGTAGGTGCGGCCGTCGGGGCCGGCGATCGGGATGGTGAGGCCACTGACCACGCCCCGCTGGTCGAGCAGCGGATCGCCGTTGAACCGCTTCTCGGTGGCAAAGTTCTCGACGATCACCGGGCCGCCGCTCGCAAGGGTGAACCCCGCCTGCGTTGAGCGGTCGGTTGCCACCAGCGCCGTCCCGATCAGACTTTTCTCCCATCCGGCTCCGGCTCGCAGCAGAAGCTCGGCATCGCCGGGCACCAATTCGAGGATCTTCACCAGCTCGACGTCCAGCGTTGCGGCGACGGCCTTGACGGAATCTTCGAAGAATCGCTGCAGACCGAGCTCGGTCAGCGCCTGGGCGCCGAGCCGCGCCACGGTCTCCTGCTGCTTGGCGCGAATCCGAAGCTCGCGATGATTGCGGGCACGATCGGTCACGTCGCGGCAGAGGCCAATGAGCTTTGTCGGCACGCCGTCTTCCACCAGCACAGTAGCGAGAGTTTCCATCCACCGCTCCTCGGCATTCAGGGTCGGCAGCAGTCGATACTGCACGCGGCGCGGCGTGCGCGTTTGTAGGGCCTCACGCAAAGCTGCGACCACGGCGGGTCGATCGTCGGGGTGAACGTCATTCTCCAGCACTGTCTCGGCCGCGCTCAGGCTCTCGGGCGCGATGCCGCAAATCGCCTCAATATTGCTCGACCACACGGCGCGCTTGGAGCGGATGTCCCATGACCAAACCGCGATCTGGCCGGCTTCCAGCGCGAGCGGGATCAACGTTTGGTCGGCAAAGAAAGGGGCCCGCACCTCGTGCTCGCGCGCGGTGCCCTCGCTCGCGTGCTGTTGCACAGGCGGCTGTGGGTTCACGTCAGAAGATTGGACTGTGGACGACTTTGCTGCGGACGGCTTTGCTGCGGACATGGGCGCAAACACGAATGCATATATGGGCTGCGGCCTTCACGGTTTCATCCTGGGCAGCCTAGTACCCGGAATCACAGCTCGGTGATACGGCGATTTTTGAACCGCCGCTGGTAGACCTTCTTCTTGGTCCAGGCGAACGGGGTGGCCGTCTCATTGTAGGCTGCGATGTATGCATCGATGTGCTCTTGCAACTGCT
>DATGLV010000013.1:0-54508 GCA_035293945.1 Xanthobacteraceae bacterium
AAAATAGGATTCCCCCTGAGGCTTTAATGTCGGAGAATCTCCGTGACGAGGGAGATTCGCGATGGCTGGCTATGTGGCGGGGGTTTCGCGTGATCAGGCGACGCTGTTTCCGGAGCGGCTGGACGAGTTGATCCCGGCGGACGCTCAGGTGCGGGTGGTGGACGGGTTTGTGGACAGCCTCGACCTGCGGGCGCTGGGGTTCACGAAGGCGGCGCCGGCTTTGGAAGGTCGGCCAGCTTATAATCCGGCCGATCTTCTGAAGCTTTACGTGTACGGGTACTTGAACCAGACGCGCTCGAGCCGACGGCTGGAGCGGGAATGCACGCGCAATATTGAAGTTTTGTGGCTGTTGAACCGGTTGGCGCCGGACTTCAAGACGATTGCCGATTTCCGGCGGGACAATCGGGCGGCGATTGGGAAGGTGTGCCGGCATTTTGTGCAGTTCTGCCGTGGGGAAGGGTTGCTCGGGGCTGAGCTGGTGGCGATCGATGGCTCGAAATTTGCGGCGCAGAACAGCCCACAGCGAGCCCACACGGTGAAGCAGATCAAAGAGGAGGTCGAAAGGCTCGATAAGCGCATTGCCAGCTATCTGGCGGCACTTGACGAGAGCGATGCCGGCGAAACAGCAGATGAGGTTGCACCTGGTGATGCGCGAGCGGCGCTTGCACTGTTGCAGATGCGCCGCGCGGACGTGGCCCAGGCGCTGGGCCTGATGGAGGCGATGAAGCTCAGTCAGGTCACGCTGAGCGACCCCGACTCGCGCTTGATGCGACAGGCACGGGGCGGCAGCGTGGTCGGCTATAACGTGCAGATCGCGGTGGATGATCGCCACGGGTTGATCGCGCACCACGCGGTGACGCAGGATGTATCGGACCAGAACCAGCTGGCGGTGGTGGCGCAGGCGGCGAAACAAGAGCTTGGCTGTGACACGCTGGAGGCAGTGGCTGATTCCGGCTATGCGGATGCCGAGCAGATCAAGAATTGCGAGGATGCCGGGATTACGGCGTTTGTGCCGCATCCGCGCTCGACCAACACCAAGGGCGACTTCTTCCCGAAATCGCGGTTCCTCTACGAGAGGGAGCTGGACCAGTATCGCTGCCCGGCGGGCGCGATCCTGCAGTTCCACAGCGCATCGGACAAGAAGCAGGCCAGCAACTATGTCGGAGTGAGCTGCGCGGGTTGCGCACTGAAGCCGCAGTGCACCAAGGCCGCCGCGCGATGGGTCACGCGCCATCATTATGAGGAGGTGCTTGATCGATTGGCCGCGCGAATGAAGGAGCGCACCGGCATCATGAAGCGACGCGCGGCTCGGGCCGAGCATCCTTTCGGGATCATCAAGGCCATGATGGGGACCGCCCGCTTCCTGTGCCGCGGGCTGGACGCAGTTGCCGCCGAAATGAGCTTAAGCGTGCTTGCCTTCAACCTAAAACGAACGGTTACACTCTTGGGCACTGCCGAACTGCTCCGCCAGCTCGCCCCAACCTGAGGCGGGCCAGTGGAAGCGGGCTGCACAACCGCAGCCAGCTTGCTAACCTCGCTCGGAAGTTCTCGCACGGCCTCGGTGGGGCGCCCCTACAACGGCTATCGCGGAATGACCGGTGGGCGCCCCAACGACAACGGGCGGGGTTTTGGCCCCGCCCGCTAAAGCTCAACGCCAGGCGCTTGCTTACTTCGCTTGGCTCTTCAGCGACGCCAGCTCGGCCTCGCTGCGCAACGTCATCACGCCCATTTGGCTTGCCCGATAGATCGGCACGATCACCTGGGTCTTGCCGTCGCGCTCCATCAGCGAGATGTGGCGGATCTCGGTGCCGCGCACCGGCAGGTCGAACGTGGTCCACTTGTTGGCGGCGGGATCAAATCGCACGATCTGGTCCGACGTCCACAAGTTGCCCCAGACGTCGTGATTTTGGTCAACCGCAATGTGGTAGGCCTGCATGGTCTTCTCGGGGAACGGAATGATCACCGTCTCCATGGTTTTGGTGTTGATCCGGGCAAGGCTCGCACCCCAGGAATTGCCCACCCACAAGACGTCGGCGTTCTTGTCGGTGCCCATCCGGCGCGGTCCTTCCGACCAGGGCAGCGGGTTGCCGTTGGTGACATTGTTGAAGCTGTCGTAGAACGCCTTCTGCTCGGGGGTCAGCTTGTCCATCTCGGTCTTGAGCAGCGGCAGCGCAACTTCGGTCGTCTTGCCGGTCGTGGTGTCGGCCTTGCCGATGGTGTCGAACGCCATCTGCGCCCACCAGCCGTTGCCGTCACGGTCGCCGGCGGCCCCGTAGGTCGAGTTGGTGCCGCGCGCGTTCTTGAACGGCGTCAGCGACTTGAAGTCCTCGAAGGTCTCGGTCACCGGATCGAAGCGCAGCACGCCGTCCGGCGCCGACGCCCAGATCTTGCCCTTGCCGTCGACGTCCATGGTCACGGCACCGCCGAGCGGCGACATGGTGGCAGGCGTTTGATAGACGGTGATCTTGCCGGTCTTCGGGTCGAGCTTGCCGAGGCCGCGGCGGCCCGGATTGATGTCAAACCAGAAGTTTCCTTCCGCATCGCGGGTCAGCCCGTGGGCGGTCGCCGCATGCCCGTTGGGGCCATCGAACTTGAAGAACGACACCTCGCCGGTCTTGGTGTCGACCTTGCCGACGGTCATCAGCGGGTTCGGATTGTTGGAGGTGAAATAGAGATTGCCGTCGAGCCCCATGCCGCCGTCATGCGGCAGCTCGCCGAGCTTGGAGGTGGTGCCCATCGACCAGTCGCTGCCGTCGTTGGGGTTGTACTTGACGCGCGTGCCGATACCGGCATCCGGATTGAGCGGAAGCTCGTAGGTGGTCCAGGTCACGCGTGCGGCTTCGCCGGACGGGCGCGGCCGCGGCTGGAAGTGCATCGACGTCTCGCCGGGCCCGCGGGCGCGCGCGAGATAAGCCGCGAGCTGCTTCTGGTTATAGTCGATGATGCCGTTGGGCTTGCCGCCCGGTCCCGGATACACGCCCGTATTGGCCACGACCTTCATCAGGTTGATGATCTTGTTCCAGCCGGCTTCGTCGAACTTGAACTGCAGCGGATAACCCGGCGTGTGGCAGCCGGTGCACTGATTGGTGAAGACCTTCTTGATCCGCGCATCGTCAGCAGTGTCTTCCGGCAGCGCCGCCACCAGGAGCTCGGGCGGCAGCTGGCGTATCATCGCCTCCTGATCGGTGATCGGCTTCAGCACGAAGTCATGATGCGCGTTGGCGGCGAGATCGACCGCATCCTTGGCGGTCTCGAAGCTCAGCGCCTGCGCCCAGACCTGGTATTTGCCTTCCGGCAGCGGCGGGAAATAGTAGTTGCCGGCATCGTCCGTATAGACGCTGGTGGTGATAGTCGACCCGTCCCGTTTGGCCGATACCGTCACGCCGTTGAGCTTCTCGCCCGAGGCGGAAGAGATCGCGCCATTGAGAATCTGGTCGGCCGCCATGGTCGGTGTGGCCAGGCCGGCAATTACCAGGGTCGCGGCGCTTGCCAGTAACATGCTACGCACGTTGGTCATGAGAGCTTCTCCCTAAGAGGGTTTGATTGCTTGATACGAGCTTCACAGCGTGTTCGAGCTTGCAGAGACTTTGAACGTGCAGAGACTTGAACTTACAGAGATTTGGAACTGCTGAGCTCGCGCCATAGGACGCAGCGAGCTCGCGCGACTCCCGTGTTAACGCGCGGCGGGCGCTGCCGGCGCTGGCACGGTGCGCACATACGAGATGATCGCATCGATGTCCGCGCTTTTGAGATACGCCTTGAAGGACGGCATGCGCGGCGTGCCGTTGGTGATGTATTCGCGCATGATGTCATCATCGCCACCGCCGGCGTTCTTGTTGAGCGGCGGGCCGTAGGTCCGCGCTCCCATCTCGGGCGGCAGGTGGCAGATTCCGCACGATTGGGCGAACAATTGCTGGCCATGGCGTTGCATGTCGGTCAGACCATCACCCGCCTGCTGAGCGAACGCAGCCTGCCCTCCTGCGGCGAGCAGGAACAGCAGCAACCATGCGCCATGCTTCATCAGATGCTTCATTGGGCTTCCTCCTCGTATATGTTCTTCTCATTTTTGTGTGAAGCTTATCCCCGGCTGCCCGCCAAGGAAAGGGCCTCGCGGCGGCCGCGCCGATGATCGGCTTCGCTCGCGCATTTGGCCGCGTGGGCGTCGCGATTGATCACCTGCAGATTGGGTGCGCCCCAGAACGCCAAGAGCTGCGGCCACTCCGTATCGCGGTGCTCGCCCCAGACGCGGTAGAGCGGTAGGCGGTGATCGACTTCGGCAGATTTGAGCAGGCGCTTGCCGCTTTCGCCGCAGCGGCGCGCCTGCAGCCGTTTGAGGACTTGCACGAAGTCGCTTGGCGCCGTCCAAAATTCCCAAGCAATCACACAGGCGGCGTGCCAAACGGCCCTGCGGTTTGCTCCGGCATTCCACAGATCGACGTGCCAACCGAAACGATAGACCGGCTGCCCGCAGATGCAGCAGGCGCCGGGCCCCAACGCGAAGGCGCGTTCGCGAAACGGCGCGGGCGGCATCCGAAAGGTCGCCGGCAGGCCGTCGTTGCGGCGCTTGGTCAGCCGCCAAGTCCACCCCTTCGGGGCGCCGCTTGCCGCAGCGAGCGCGCGCGCCAAGCGGTCGGCGCGCAGCGGATGGGCCCGCCAATATCCATCGATTGCGAGGCGCGGGGTCGGCGGAATGAACGGGCGCGCAAGCGCGCGCCTCAAGACAGGCGGAGGAAAGATCGCCGGCAAGGCTTTCTCGAGGCGCGCAAGCGCGCGCCGGTTTCGTTCATCCCGCCACTCCGACATAGCGCGTGAGGTCCCCGCTCCAAGGCGATCATGCGCCCCGTTTGGTTAATGGGAGACTGAGCGATTTGCGCTCGGGCTCGCCGCCTTGGCAAGCTTTGTGGCGGTCTCCTGCACGATGCTCAATGCCCGCAACGGCGCCGTGCTCGCGATTACGGCGGCGCTGGCCGCGCTGGGCGTGGCCGCGGGCTTGCAATCTGCGGTCGGGTTGATGGCGCCCACCGCCGGCGCATTGGTTGCAGTGCTTTTCGGATACGCCGCCGCGCAGGTCGCCGCCCATCCGGCATTCTCAGCGTTCCGGCACTCGGTCGCGGCGGTTTGGTCCGGCATCGACATGCACGCCGACCTCGCCGCGCAGGATGCCCGGATCGAGGCACTGAGCCGGATCGCGAGCGAGGATGGATTGACTGGGCTGAAGAATCGCCGCGCCTTCGAGGATGCGCTTCGAGAAGCTTGCGCGGGTGACGCGCCGTTCGGGCTGCTGCTGTGCGATCTCGACGGCTTCAAACCTGTCAATGACAGGTTCGGCCACGCCGCCGGTGATGAATTGCTGCGCGAGATCGCCGCACGTCTCGTCCGCGCAGCGGAGCCGCACGGGCTTGCGGCGCGGTTGGGCGGCGATGAGTTCGGCGTCCTGTTGTCCGGCACCACAGAGGCGCTGGCCGCCGCCAGCGCGCGTCGCCTGGTCGATGTGATTTCGCAGCCGATCCGTATCGGCGCAAAGAAGGTCACGGTCGGGGTGAGCATCGGCATCGCGCTCGGCTCCCCGCCGCAAGATGCAGGCCTGCTGATGGAGCGCGCAGACGCCGCCATGTACGATGCCAAGCATCGCCGCACAGGCTATGGGTTTGGGCCCGCGCAGCTGCAGAAAGCCGGCTGACGATCCGAGTCTTGCTTGCGGCCGGCAAAGATCGCAATCTTGTGCCGGGCAGCATGTGAGGACGAGGCATGCGTAAGCTGGTTGCGATGGCGGCGCTGGCGCTCGCGCTCAACGGCTCGACACGCGCCGATGCACAGACCTATCCGGTGCGGCCGATCACCATCGTGGAGCCGTACCCGGCCGGCGGCCCGACCGATGTGCTGGTGCGCGTGTTGAGCGAGCGGATGCGTGCCTCCCTGGGACAGCCGCTGATCGCCGATTATGTGAGCGGCGCCGCCGGAACCCTGGCACTTGCGCGTGTCGCACGCGCGGCTCCCGACGGCTACACAATCCAGGTCGGCCACCTCGGCTCCAACGTGGTGGTGCCGGCGCTCTACCCGCTATCGTTCGATGTGCTGAAGGACTTGGCTCCGGTCGCTCAGCTGCCGAACAATCCATTCCTGCTGGTCGGCCGCCCCTCCATCCCGGCCAAGGATTTGCGCGAGCTGATCGCCTGGATCAAAGCCAATGAGGGCAAGGTCTCGGTCGGCACGCCCGGGGTCAACTCGCTGCCGCATGTCGCCGGCATCTATTTCCAGAACCTGACCGGCACGCAGTTCCCGCTGGTGCCCTATCGGGGCGCCGGTCCGATGATGCTCGATCTGATCGCAGGCCAGATCGATCTCGCATTCGACCAGGTGCAGAGCTCACTGCCGCAAATCCGCGAGGGACGGATCAAGCCCTTTGCGGTGACGGCGCCCGAGCGCCTGGCGGTGCTTCCGGATGTGCCGACGGTGAACGAGGCCGGCCTTCCGAGCCTTGACATTCTACTCTGGTATGGGCTGTGGGTGCCGGCCGGCACGCCGCCGGAAGTCATCGGCAAGCTCAACGCGGCGGCCCGCGACGCCATGGGCGATCCGGCGACGCGTCAGCGCCTGGCCGAGATGGACATGCAAGTCCCGCCCGCCGACCAACAAACCCCGCAGGCGCTTGGGGCCCTGCAACAGGCGGAGATAAAAAAGTGGTGGCCGGTCATGAAAGCCGCCGGCCTCAAGCCCGAGTAGCGAGAGCGGCAGGCGCAAGCCGATAGAGCTCGCCGTATTTGCGGGTGAGATAATCCATGTAGGGCCGGATCGTCATCGGCTCGCCGGTCGCGCGGCGCACCAATTCATCCGCCTCGAACTTGCGGCCATGACGATAGAGATTTTGGTCGAGCCAGCCTTTGAGGGTGGAAAATCGGCCTTCGGCAATCTCGGCCGGAATCTCCGGATGAGCGCGGAGCGCTGCCGCGTAGAACTGGGCGCTCAGCACGTTGCCGATCGTGTAGCTGTGGAAGGCGCCGCCGATCGACCCGCCAAACCAGTGCACATCCTGCATGCAGCCGTCGCGGTCATCAGGGGAGCTCAATCCAAGATCAGATTGATAGCGTGCGCGCCAAGCCTCCGGCAGGTCCTTGACGGCCAGCCTTCCCTCCAACATCGCGAGCTCGAGGTCGAAGCGCAGGATAATATGGAGATTGTACGTGACTTCGTCGGCCTCGGTGCGGATCAGCGAGGGCTCGACCTTGTTGATGGCGGCATGAAAGGTCTCGAGCGGCACGTTCTTGAACTTGTCCGGGAATGCAGCCTGGAGCCGCGGATAGAAGTGCCCCCACAGGCCAAGGCTGCGGCCGACGACGTTCTCCCACAGCCGCGATTGGCTCTCATGCACGCCCGCCGAGGTGCCCGATCCGAGCGGCGTGCCGTCGAGGGCGGCCGCAACGCCCTGCTCGTACATCCCGTGGCCGGCCTCGTGCAGCGTCGAGAACAGCGCCTGGGTAAGGTCGTCCGGATAGACGCGCGTGGTGATGCGGATGTCGCCGCCGGAAAAGCGCGTGCAGAACGGATGATGCGTGCGGTCAAGCCGGCCGCGCGCAAGGTCATACCCAAAAGCGGTCGCGATGCCGAGGCCGAAATCGATCTGCGGGGCTTCCGCAAAATTGCCATGCAGGCAGCGGTCATCGATCGCCGGCTTCTCGGTAATGGCGCGCACCAGCCCCGAGAGCGCCGCCCGCAGCTCTACGAGCAGCGCGCGCACCGACGCGCAAGTCATGCCCTCATCCATGTCGTCGATCAGCGGATCCATGATGTGCTGATAGGGCGCGAAGAACTCCGCGTATTGGCGGCTGAGCTCCAGCGTCCGCTCGAGCAGCGGCCGCATGCTGGCGAAGTCATTGGCCGGGCGCGCCCGCGTCCAGGCGTCATAGGCGGTGGATTGATGCGCGCTGAAGCGTTCAACGAAGGCGGTCGGCACGCGGATCGCCTTGGCAAAATCGCGCGCCGCGACGCGGATCAGGGCTGCGTCATCATGGTCCGCAGGCAGTTTCTCCGCATAAGACTTGAGCACATCTATCAATCGCCCGAGCTCAGGATCGGTCCTGCGCTCGTGCGCGAGGCGGCTCATCAGCGCCAGCTGGCGCCCGCGCGCGGGGGCACCTCCGGCCGGCATGTAGGTCGACTGGTCCCAGGAGAGAATCGCGGCCGTCCCGGCAAGATCACTGATCTCGGCGAGCCGGCCTCTGAGCTCGCCGAGCAAATCCTTCTCAGTGCGCTGCATTTCTAATGTGCCTGCGTTTCAATGCGCCGCATTGGCAACCGATGCTGCGGTCTGGCCGAACAGGATAGCGCGCTCTTCCGCGCTGCGGATACCGGCCTGGCTGGGATTGATCTCCTTGGCCTTGTCATAAGCCCGCACGACCGCAGGCCGCCCGCGCACCGCCGCGAACCACCGCTTGAGATGCGGAAAGTCCTCGAGCTTTTGGCCCTGCCGCTCGTACGGCACGATCCACGGATAAATCGCCATGTCGGCAATCGTGTAGTCACCGGCCACGAATTCGCGATCGGCAAGCCGTGTGTTCAGCACCCCGTAGAGGCGGTTGACCTCGTTGCGGTAGCGGTCGATCGCATAAGGGATCTTGTCGACCGCGTAATTGCTGAAGTGATTATTCTGCCCGGCCATCGGGCCGAGATTACCCACCTGCCAGAACAGCCATTGAATGGTTTCGGCGCGGCCGCGCAGATCGGCGGGAATGAAGCGGCCGATCTTATCGGCAAGATAGAGCAGGATGGCGCCGGACTCGAACATCTGCACCGGCTTGCCGTGGTCGGCGGGCGCATGGTCGACGATCGCCGGAATGCGGTTGTTCGGGGAGATTGCCAGGAAATCTCGCTTGAACTGCTCGCCCTTGCCGATATTCACCGGGATGATCCGGTAAGGAAGCCCAGCCTCTTCGAGGAAGATCGTGATCTTGTGGCCGTTCGGCGTGGTCCAGTAATGCAGGTCGATCATAAATGGCTCCGTATTGCAGGGCGCCCAACCATCAGGCATGGAGGCATTTAGTGGTCCGGCCGGCTCCCTGCCAGCCGGCGATTGCCACCTTGCTGTTTGCGCATGCCGCGTTTGCACGCAAGCGGACAGCAACCCGTCCCATAGGGAGGCCTGTTGCATATCATGGAAGGAAAAGCGCGCGATGACCTCGCCATCCGGTTCGGCGAGATCGTGTCGGAGGCCGCTAGCCTCATCCTGGCGATACCGGTATCCGCGATTGGGGCAAGCAAAAAGCCTGATGGATCCCCTGTGTCACGGGCCGATGTCGACGCCGAAAAGCTGATCCTGGCGCGGCTCCGGACGCTCCTGCCGGACACCCCGGTGATCGCCGAGGAGTCCTTTGCGGCGGACAGCGACGAAGTGCCGGAGCGATTCCTGCTGGTCGACCCGCTCGATGGCACGCGCGAGTTCCTCGCCGGCCATAAGGACTACACCGTCAATATCGGGCTCATCAGTGCCGGCGTGCCGATCGTGGGCGCGATTTGCGCCCCGGCAAGCGGTGAGGTGTTCGTCGGCGGCGCCAAGGCCTTTCAGGCACCGCTCGCGAAAAGCGGGGCGTTGACCAGCCTCACGGAAATTGGCGGTGCTCCAATCCCGCAGGCGGGATTGCGCGCTGTGGTCAGCCGGTCGCATCTCGATGCAGGAAGCGAGCAATGGATACGCGACCATGCGGTCGCCGAGCTCAAGCGCGCCGGCTCATCTTTGAAATTCTGCCTGTTGGCGCGCGGAGAGGCCGACGTTTACCCGCGCCTTGCCCCCACCATGGAATGGGACACCGCGGCCGGCCACGCCATCCTCAATGCCGCCGGCGGCTGCGTGCTCGACCCGGAAGGTTCGCCGCTTGCTTATGGAAAAAAGCACTCGGGATTCAAGAATCCGGGTTTCATCGCCTGGGGCCGCAAACCTGCCGACGCCTGATCAGGTGGCCGGCTCTGCCCAAAATAAAGCGTCGGAACTTCGCGCGGAACCGCGCACCGAAGAGCCTGTTGAGCGGAGGTAAACAGGCGAGAGTAGCGCACTGTCATGACCGGGATCCGCATTGGCACCTCCGGATGGACCTATGACGGATGGCGTGGCCCTTTCTATCCTGATGCTGTGGCCAAGAAGGAATGGCTCAAGTGGTATTCGGGCGTCTTCCCGACTGCGGAAATCAATGGATCATTCTACCGAACGCCGACCGTCCAAGCCGTTCTCGGCTGGCGTGATCAAACGCCGGATGACTTTGTGTTCTCGTGGAAGGCGTCGAAGTTCATAACGCATTGGAAGCGGCTCACCGAGAAATGCGCAAACTCGATCGAGCTGATGGAGACGCGCTTACAGGTGCTCCAGCCCAAGCTGGCGGCCGTGCTGTTTCAATTGCCGCCGCAATTCTCAAAAAACGCGGAGCGCCTGGCATCATTCCTCGAGATGCTGCCACCGCAGCATCGTTACGCATTCGAATTCCGGCACAAGAGCTGGTATGACGACGCGGTCTTCGCGCTTCTGCGCGCGCATGATGCAGCATTGTGCATCTCTGATCACCATGATGCGCCCTCGCCCTGGATCGCCACAGCGGGGCACGTGTATGTCCGCGGCCACGGTCCAGGCGGAAGCTATCAAGGCAGCTACTCGGGGCGCACCTTGCACAAATGGGCGCGCACGATTTCCGAGTGGCGACGGCAGAAGCGAGACGTGCTGGTCTACTTCGACAATGACCAGAAGGCCGCCGCGCCGGCCGATGCCATACGACTCATCGACATGCTCGGTCGCGCGGTACGAAGCCGCGAGCGCGAATCCAGCGCGTCCATTTGAACGCCGCAACTTGCCCCTCGCCCCGACCCTCTCCCCGCACAGCGGGGAGAGCGAGCGAGAGGCCCCAGCGGACGCTACTTGATGTACTTGTCGATCGGGAAGCGGGCCCGCACCTCGGCCGGCACATCGAGGCGGGTTGCCCACGGACGCTTCATCGGTTTGGTTGCGTCGATGATCATCTTGGCGGTCATGATGTCGTCGACTTGGCTCGGATCGAGCGTATTGCCCTTGGAATTCTTGATGATATCGACGTCCTCGTTGGCCTGCGTGCGGGTCGCGACCGCATACATGACCTCTTGCTCATTAAAGGGATCGATATCGCCGTCGACCACGATCACGTTCTTGACGAAATCGACTTCGCCGAGCGCGATGAAAGCCGCCTGCTTGCTCTCGCCGTCGACCCGCTTGTCGAGCGAGATGTAGCAATTGAAGCGTCCGACGCCCGAATTCGGCATGTGCACCGCCTTGACGCCCGGCACCACGCCCTTGATGCGGTTGAACAGCGCGCCTTCCTTCGGGATTGCCCCCATCACCCAGTCGTCCGCATGGCCGACGAAGATATCCTGATAGATGGCGTTCTTGCGGTGGGTCATCGCCGTGACATTGATGACCCAGCGCAGGCGCTGCGGCCCGTAGGTGCCGGGGAACTCGCCGAACGGCCCTTCGACCTCGCGCACGTTGGGCGGAATCTCCCCTTCGATGATCATTTCGGCATCGGCCGGGACCATGAAGTCCTCGCCCCAGGTCTCCGACGGCACCAGCCGGATCGGCTCGTTCATCATGGCGCCCAGCACTTCGTAATCGTCGACGCCGAACGGCGCGACGTTGAGCGAGCCGAGGAAGAAGGCCGGATGGTGGCTGACGATGATGGCGGTCGGGGTCGGCTGGTTCTTCAGCTCGTTCTTGCGGCACATCTGCCAGTTATGGCGCGGCGACATGTGGATGCCGAGCTTGCGTGGGCCTTTATACATCATGCGCAGGAAGGCGATGTTGTAGTGTCCCATCTCGGGATCGCGCATGATCGGCGCCATGTCGATATAGGGGGCCGGGTCCATGCGGTGGTGACGCACGATCGGCAGTTCACGCAGATCGACTTGGTCGCCCTTCTTGATCACCTGCTTGACCGGCGCATCGCTGCCGGCAATCCGCACCGGAGCAACGCGGCGCGCCTCGCGGCGGGAATATTCCAGGCTGAGATCGATGCGGTCCTGGTCGGCGCGCAAGCCGAGCGCGAGCGCATCACGCGTGCGCGAGGAATAGATGTTGGTGATGAGCGGGAACGGCGACACCTGGCCGAGCTGGTTGATGGGGCGCTCGAACAGCACCATCGGATTGATGCGGGCCGCTTCCAAGTTGGCGAGGATGGCCGTGGCCTCGAACTTCGCCGGATCAATCTCATCCTTGATGCGCAGGATTTCTTTCGGATGATCGCGCTCGATCATGGCGATGAAATCGCGCAGCTCGCTCGGCTTGCCGGTGGTCACAGCCTTGGGATCGACCTTGACGTTCATGACTGACCTCTGTGTAGTTTGGTTTTTCCTCCGCTGTCATGGCCGGACTTGCTCCGGCCATCTCGATGGGGATCGCAGAGCGCCCTCCTGATCGAGATCGCCGGGACAAGCCCGGCGATGACAAAGGCGATTAGCGTCCTTCAGTGCGAATGCGCGCGCTGCTTCGGATTGGTCACCGTGCCGTCGTGCTCGACCAGGTTGTCGCATTCGTCGATGAAGAATTCATTCTGACAATAGGGGCACAGGAGCTTTATTCCGGCATAGCGCAGATCCTCGTGATGCACGTGGAACTTCTGCCTGCACTTGGGACAGGTGGGATCGAAATGTCTGACCATTGGGGTCTCCTTGACTTGGCTAGTTTGACGTTTGCTTGCTTCAGGTTTTTTGGAGATATCCCGCTCGATCTCATTGCCGGGCTTTGACCCAGCAATCCATCATCTTGCGAAAAAGATGGACCCGCGGGTCAAGCCCGCGGGTGACGACAGAGGCCAAGCTCTTTGACTGGAACACTCCTAGCCTCCAGCCTTGCGCTTTCCGGACGAGAATTCGGCGAAGCGCCGGCTCAGCATCTCGATATCCTGCGCCATGATGCCGCGCGCCTCCTCAGGCTTTCGATTGCGGCAGGCGTTGATGAGTTGCCGGTGCATGATGAGGCCGACCTCGCTCGTATCGGCGCTCAGCACACCTTTCACCCGCTCGTACAGCACTGCCAGCACCGTCTCACCCACGACCGCGAGCAGCGGATTGCCGGCAAGGCGAATGACCTGGCGATGGAAGTCGATGTAGCGATGGCGCACGCTGTGGTCGGCAACATGCTCGCGCTCGGCTTCGCCGATCTTGTCTTCCAGCATGGCGAAATCGGCCTCGCTGCCGTGCACGGCGACTTGCGCAGCCGCATGCGGCTCGATCAGCATTCGCATCTCGAACAGATTGTCGAGATTGGCCTCGCCGCCGGCGAGCAGATTGGTCACCGTGTCGACGATCGGCCGCTCGTAGTCTTGAGTAACGAATATGCCGCCCTTGGGACCTTTCTTGACGGTGACGAGCCCGCTCGATTCGAGCGTGCGGATCGCCTCGCGCACCACCACACGGCTCACCCCGAACTGTGCGGCGAGCTCCCGCTCGGACGGAATGCGCTGAAACAGCGCCAGCTTGTCCTTGAAGATGGTCGCCCGGATGCGGTCGGCCACTTCCAGATAGGCGCTGCGCCGACCGAGGTTCTGGAAAACCGGGGCGGCTGCGGGATCCGAACTCATCAGCAATGTCCTTTGGACTAACCATAGACCAACGGATCACAACGCGTCAATATGCGGCCCGGCCTCAGGAGCCGTGCGCGCAAAGCTAAGGAGAAGGCAAATGCCTGTGGAATCAGCAGAAACCCTGCTTTTCATCGATGGCGCATGGTCGAAGGGCGCGGGCGGAGCGCTGCCCGTCATTGATCCGGCAACCGGCGAGGCCTTTGCCACTGTGGCGCGGGCAACGCAGGCCGATCTCGACCGGGCGCTTGCCGCAGCCGAGCGAGGCTTTGCGGCCTGGCGCAAGGTCTCCGCCTACGAGCGTGGCAGAATTCTGCGCAAGGCCGGCGATCTCCTGCGCTCACGCGCCGACGCGATAGCCGCCGTCATGACACGCGAGCACGGTAAGCCAGTGGCCGAGGCCAAGGGCGAGACGGTCGCGGGCGCCGACATCCTCGATTGGTTTGCGGAAGAAGGTCGCCGCACCTATGGGCGCGTCATTCCGGCGCGTAGCGATACCGTGCAGCAGATGGTGGTGAAGGAGCCGGTCGGGCCGGTGGCGGCCTTTACGCCGTGGAATTTTCCGATCAACCAGGCCGGCCGCAAGATCGCGGCGGCCTTGGCGGCGGGCTGCTCGGTTATTTTGAAAGGCCCGGAGGAGACGCCAGCGAGCTGTGCAGCGCTGGTCCAGGCGCTCACCGATGCCGGCCTGCCGGCGGGGGCGCTCAATCTGGTCTTCGGGGTGCCGGCGGAGATTTCGAGCTATCTCATCCCGCACAAGGCTATCCGCAAGGTGTCGTTCACTGGCTCAGTGCCGGTCGGCAAGCATCTGGCCTCACTTGCCGGCGCGCACATGAAGCGCGTCACCATGGAGCTCGGCGGCCATTCGCCCGCCATCGTGTTCCCGGATGCCGATGTGGAGGTGGCGGCGAAGATCCTCAGTGCCAACAAATTCCGCAATGCCGGGCAGATCTGCGTCGCGCCGACGCGCTTCATCGTGCACGACGAGCTCTATGAGGCTTTCGTCGATCGCTTTGTCGCTGCCGCCAGGGCCGTGAAGGTCGGCAACGGAATGACAGCCGGCGTCACCATGGGGCCGCTGGCGACCGAGCGGCGGGTCGAGGCCATGGAGGGCTTCATTGCCGATGCGGTGGCGAAAGGCGCCAAGGTGGCGACCGGCGGGAGGCGCATCGGCAACAAAGGCTATTTCTTCGAGCCCACGGTACTGACCGACGTGCCGACCAACGCCCGCGTCATGAACGAGGAACCGTTCGGGCCGATCGCGCTGATGCAGCGCTTCCGCACCTTCGAGGAGGCGATCGCTGAAGCAAACCGCCTGCCCTACGGGCTTGCGGCCTACGCGTATACGCGGTCGGTGAAAAACGCGGCTGCGGTCGCGGCGGGTTTCGAGTCCGGCTGCGTCTCGATCAATCATCACGGCCTCGCCCCGATCGAAACCCCGCTCGGCGGCGTCAAAGATTCGGGCTACGGCTCGGAAGGCGGGGCCGAAGCGATCGAGGCTTATCTGGCAACCAAATTCGTGACCCAGACGGGGCTCTGAGGCAGAGTCAAAATAGACGCGTCAGGTCGCGCCGCCCGTCGATAACGCGGACGATGACGATGTTGACTTCATCGACCGGTCCAATCATCTGCATCGGGATGCGTCTCATAAAGTACGAGATAGGGTCCCTCGACTAACATGCGCATGCTGGCCTGAATGTCTGCCCGCCGCGGGCCACGACGCGGATACTCGGCCAGGCTGTTGATTCTTGCACTGATGCCCCGAACGATCCGCGACGCCGTCGCCGGATCATCCGCTGCTATCGTCTACCAGATATCCTCAAGGTCGGCCTCGGCGGCAGGTGATGTGGTGACGCGTGTCACTTCTTCTGCGCCTTGTTGAACCTCGCCTCTGCACGCGCGATCGTGCGTTCAATGTCGAAGGGCTGCGCCGGCCCGCTTGCTTTGCCTTCGTCCCAAAGTTGGCGCAGACGGCGGATGTCCTCCTGGCGCAGCTCACGCTTTGCCTGCCAGTCGCGGATCGCTTCGCGCACGATCTCGCTGGTGGTCGCGTACTCGCCGGCCTCGACCGCAGCCTTAAGCGCGGCCACTTGCTCAGCCGTTAGGGCGACGCTGACCTTCTGAATGTCGGCCATGTGGGATGCTTTAACGTGTCTCCGATGCCCCTTCCTCCCGCCCGACAGCGGGCGGAAGAAGGAGAGAGAGCATTTCTTACTACTTTTTAGCAAGCCCGGCAAACGCTTCAACATCCGGCCGTTGCAAAAGAGCGCGTTGACAGCAACGAATTTTGTTGCAAGGAATCTCGACGATGACTTTTGTTGCGCGAGCGCTCCGCTGCTGACGAGCCTCGCCCAAAGGCCAGGTTCAGAGCAAAGCTCTCAAAACTCCAAACGATCGGAGACGCCGTGCGGGTCGTAGACGCAATTGCCGAGTGGTTCGAGGTAGCCGGTTTCCACAAGTATTTTGGCTATGCGGGCGGCTCGATCTGGCCGTTCATGGATGCGCTGACGCCGAAGACCAATGTGCTCGAAGGCATCCAGGCCAAGCACGAGTCGCACGCGGTGCATATGGCCGACATGTACTACCGGCTGACCGGCAAGATCGCGCCCTGCATCGTCAACAAGGGACCGGGCCTGCTCAATGCGGTGGGCGCTGCGGCGAGCGCCATGCACGATTCCGCGCCGGTGCTGATCATTGCGGGCGGCGGCACCACCCATTTCATGGGCAAGGCCGGCATGCAGGAGATTTTCTACCACGGCCACGAGGACGCGGTCAGCGTGTTCCGCCCGGTGACCAAGGGCACCTGGATGATCATCCGGCCCGACTCGGCGATCGAAGTTCTCAACACCGCCGTCAAGGTCGCGACCTCCGGCCGTCCCGGCCCGGTCTTCGTGCAGCTTCCCTATGACATTCAGCTCGCCCAAGTGGAGGGCGAGGTCGAGCCTCCGCTGCATCGCGGCCCGACTCTGGGGCGCGCGCGCGCCGATCAAGACACCGTCGCCCGCATCGCCGAGATGATCGCCAAGGCGGAGCGGCCGCTCTTGCTCGCCGGCGGCGGCGTCATCCGGGCGCAGGCTGCGGACGCGCTGCGGGTGGCGGTCGAGACGCTGCAGATCCCGGTCGCCACCACGCTGCCCGCCAAGGGGCAGATCTCCGAGGATCATCCGCTGTCGCTCGGCACGCTTGGCCGCTCCGGTTGGGCGAGCGCGGCGGAAGCCTCGCGCGAGGCCGATCTCATCGTCGGCGTCGGCGCCCGCTTCTCCGACAATCACACCGCCAATTGGCGCAAGGGCTCGATTTATGACGTGAGCAAAACCAAGATCGTGCAGGTCGATGTCGACGGCAGCGAGATCGGACGCAATTTCCCAGTCGAGCTCGGCGTGGTGAGCGATGCGCGACTGTTCCTCCGGGACCTCGCAGCGGCGACGCGCAGCGCAAATCCCAAGCATCAGGACTGGATCAAGCGCGCACGCGGCTATCGCAGCGCCTGGCTCAAGGAGATCGAGCCGCTGCAGAAGGCGAAGACCGCCCCGGTGCATCCGGCGCGTTTGGTCTACGAGGTCGGCGAAGCACTCGGCGAGAACGGCGTCGCCTATATCGATATCGGCGATGTGACCCAATACGCCGAGGCGTACATGTTCGTGCGCCGGCCAGGCGCATGGCAGGTGAGCCCCGGCATGGCCGAGATGGGATGGGCCGCTTCGGGCGTTGTCGGCGGCGTCGCGGCCGATCCGTCGCGGCCTTCTGTGGTGCTGACCGGCGATGGCGCCTTCAATCTGGTCAATCAGGCGGTCGCCACGGCCGTCGAATACAATCTGCCGGCCGTCTGGGTGATCCTCAACAATTACGAGTTCGGCATCGAGCGCAAAGGCATGGAGCGCTCCTATCAACGCTCGCACCCCTGGTGCACCTTTACGCGCAAGGACACCGGCGAGCGCTACAATCCAGATTACGTGAAACTCGCCCATGCCTATGGGGCGGAGGGCGTGCGCATCGAGGACCCAGAGGCGCTCGGACCGGCGCTGCGCAAGGCGATCGCCAGCCGCCGGCCCTGGATCATCGATGTGCCGATCGATCTTAGCGTCGGCTCCTACTTCACCAAAGGCATCGACCGTGCCTATCCGAGCGAATGGGCAAAAACCTATCCGTCCTATGGCGGACTGCATCACGCAGAAAAGTAATGGAAACGCTGGGCAATCGATGCGACGCCGTAGGGTGGGCAAAGGCGGCTGAGGGACTTCGATTGATGCACCGCGCCGCATCCGCCTGCCCACGCGGAACGTTGCATCGACCGAGGCTGTGCGCGTGGGCACGGCTGCGAAGAGCGCGCCTTCGCCCACGCTGCGAACAACAAACCAATCGTGCTTGGAATTTCCAATTGAGGCTTGATCCATGAGAGTATCGGTCTGCTCGCTCGGCGAAGAGAACAATGCCCGCTTTCTCGAGCAGGTGAAGCTCGCCGAGCAGCTCGGCTTCCACGCCTTCATGCACGCGGACGAGAAATGGACGCGTGATCCCTATGTGCGGATCGCCGCCGCGACCCGCATCGCGCCGCGCATCGGCTTCGGCTTCTGCGTCACCGATCCGTATACGCGGCATCCGGCGCTGTCCGCGCAGGCGCTGGCGACATTGGCCGAGCTCGCACCCGGACGCCTGCGCGTCACCATGGGGGCGGGAAGCCATTTCGAGACGCTGCCGACGATCAGCAATCCAAAACCGGTCAAAGGAATCCGCGAGGGCATCGGCTTGATGCGCTCGCTGTGGAAGGGCGAGCGCGTCACCCTCGACGGCGAGATCATCAAGTTCAAGGCCGGCAAGCTCGACTTCGAGCCGCAGGCGGTGCCTGAGGTCTACATCGCGAGCCGCAGCCCGCTCATCCTGGCGCTCGGCGGCGAGATCGCCGACGGCGTGCTGATCGGCAGCTTCGCGACTGCGCCCGGCATCGAATACGCCAAGAGCCAAATTCAAAAAGGCCTCGACCGCGCCAAGCGCACCTGGAAGGATATCCAGCTCTGCTCCTGGGTCTATGTGACGATCCTCGATCGCGAGGACGAGGAGATCCCGGAGAATATCAAGCGCGGCATGAGCCATGCTTTCTGGTCCAGCCGCAAGAGCATGACCGAGATGGTCGACAAGCTCTCGGGCGACGTCACGCCCGAATTCCGCAAGTTCCTGCACGAGGCCCCGCACGAGTGGTCGCCCGAGGTGATGGCCGAGCTGCGTCGGCTGATGCCGCGCGGTATCTTTAACACCATGTCGATCGTCGGAACCGCCAAGCAGGTCGTCGAGCGCCTGAAGTCGCTCGAGACGGTCGGCGTGCAGGAGGCCATCATGTGGCCGTTCCCCAAGCCCGGACAGGAAGTCGAGGACATGCTGATCCAGCTCGGCCACGAGGTCCTGCCGCACGTTTCGGTGCGGCCGAAACGGGAGGCCTACCGGCTTGTCGATTAATGCAAAGCGGGCGGAGCGCGCCGGGCGAGCGCCCCGGCGGCGGGCGGGCGGCTCGGAAGATGTGATCGACGAGCTGCGGCGCCAGTACGACCGTCTGACCCAGTCGCAGAAGCGCATTGCCGAATACATCGTCGATCATCCGGACCGGGTGGCATTCTCCACCGTCGACCAGATGGCCGGCCAGCTCGGAATCAATCCGTCGACGATCGTACGCTTCACCTATCGGCTGGGCTTGAAGGGCTTTCCCGACCTGCAGGAGCGTACGCGGGCGCTGGTACGCGGCCAGCTTTCGGCCGCAAGCGACATCGTCAATGAGAATTCGGTGCTTGCGCATCTTGAAGGGAGCGCCTTCGGGACCTCGCTCGAGCAGGATCTACAAAACCTCCGCCGCACCATTTCCGCCGTCAAAGCCGAAGACCTGCAGCGCGCGAGCGACATCATCGCGGCCGCCCGCCAAGTATTCGTGATCGGCTCCTTTAATGCCTATAGCGTCGCCTTCTTCTTGGGGCTCGCGCTCGACCGGATCCGTGGCAACACCACGCTGTGGAGCGGCGACATGACCCTGCAGGCCTCGCAGTCGCTGGCGATCGGAGCGGAAGACTGCCTGGTCGCGTTTACCTCCGCGCCTTACGCGGTCTCCACACAGCGCGCGGCACAACTCGCCAAGGAGGCCGGATGCAGGGTGATCGCGGTGACCGACACACCGATTTCCGCGGTCGGGCAGATTGCCGATGTGGTGCTGGCGGCGGCCTCGACCGGCGCCGGGCTGCAGAACTCGTTCGTCGCCGCCATGGCGATCGCCAATGCGCTGCTCAACGGTGTCGCCGCCGCCAATAGCGAGCACACGCTCGAGCGCTATGGCCGGCTCAACAAGCTGCTTGGCCGTCTCGACGCATTTCTGCTGAAGGCTGACGATGCCGAATGAAGTCTCCCGGGCCAAGCCGCCCGCGGCGCTTGCGGGTATTCGCGTGCTCGATCTCGCCGACAATGCGGTGGCCTATACGGGCCGCCTGCTCGCTGATCTCGGGGCCGAGGTCATTCGCATCGAGCCCCCGCAGGGCAGCACGCTGCGCCGTGCCGCGCCGCTCGCAATGACCGATGCCGGCGTGGCGAGCTGTGCACACGCGTTCTGGAATGCCAACAAGAAGGCGGTGACGCTCGATCTGTCCTGCGCGGACGGGGCGCGGCTGTTCACGGAGCTTGTCGCCAAAAGCGACGTCGTCATCGAGACCTTTGCGCCGGGCACGCTCGATGCGTGGGGCATCGGCTACGAAGCGATGAAAGACCGCAATCCGGGCATCATCCTGGTGTCGGTCACACCTTACGGACAGAGCGGCCCATGCGCCAAGTTCCGCGCCACCGACCTCACATTGCTGGCGGCGGGCGGCTTGCTGTCGCTCGGCGGCTATCCGGAGATCGGCCCGGTCGCAGTTGCGGGTGAGCAAGGGTACCTCGCCTCCGCGATATTCGGCGCGGTCGCATGTCTCAAGGCACTGCTCGAGCGCGAGGGCACCAACCACGGTCAGTGGCTCGATGTTTCGGGTCAAGAATGCGTCGCCTTCGCGCTAGAGGACGCGATTCCGGAATGGTATCTCGCCCATAACATTCGCCGCCGCACCGGCGATCAGGCGCGCGAAGCCGGAACCGGCATTTATCCGTGCCGTGACGGCTATATCAGCATGGTGGCGGGCCGGCTCGGCACCGCCAAAGCGTTCAAGGCCCTGGTGCAATGGGTCGCCGAGAGCGGCACGCCCGGCGGAGCTGAGCTGCTCGACGAGCGCTGGCAGGATTTCAAGTTTCGCCAGAGTCCGGAGGGTGTCGCTCGGTTTGCCCAGATATTTGGTGCCTTCTGCGCAGAGCGCGGCAAGCAAGAGCTTTATCGCGAAGGCCAGGCGCGGCAGATCGCGATTGCGCCCGTCAACACGGTTGCGGATATCGTCGGCGACGCACAGCTGCGCGCCAACGGCTTCTTCCAAACGCTGCACGATGGCGCGCTCGACTGCGACGTGACGCTGCCCGGACCGCCCTATCGCCTGTCACGCACGCCGGCGGGCCTGCGCGAAGCGGCGAGCGCCGCCGGCAGTCATAACCGGGCGGTCTACATGGACGAGCTCGGCTTGAGCGAAAATGAGCTCTTCGCCCTCACCAGTGCCGGGGTCGTGTGAGCCATGCGTTTTTCCGAGCTCCGCGTGCTGGATTTCTGCTGGGTCGGCGCCGGCGCCTTCGTAACGCGCCTGCTTGCCGACATGGGTGCCGACGTGATCAAGGTCGAGTCGCACGCGCATCCGGACAATCTGCGTCTCTCAGGACCGCATAAGAGCGGTGCCAAGCATCTCGAAGGCTCCGGCTACTTCGCTTCGCGCAATACCAACAAACGGAGCCTCGCGCTGAACATGGGCCATCCGCAGGCGCGCGCCCTTGCCAAGCGACTCGCGGAAAAATGCTCGGTTGTGACCAACAATTTCCGGCCCGGAATCATGGAACGTTGGGGGCTGGGCTACGCTGAGCTCGCCGCAATGAATCCAGCGCTCATTTACTTGTCGATGCCCATGCAGGGGAGCCACGGCCCGCACAAGAGCTATATCGGATTCGGCTCCACGATCTCGGCGATTGCGGGGCTGGTCGAGATGTCGGGCGCGCCGGAGCGGGCGCCGATCGGTACCGGCACGCATTATCCCGACCATGTGCCCAATCCGGGCCACGCGCTGGTCGGGCTGTTAGCCGCGATCTTTCACCGCGCCCGCACCGGCGAAGGACAATATATCGAGCTGGCGCAGCTCGAATCCACCGTCAACCTGCTCGGCCCCAATATCGTGCGCCATTCCGCCTGCGGCGCGCTGCCCCACCGCAATGGAAATAGGCGCTTGGGCTCGGCGCCATGCGGGGTCTTTCGCTGTGCCGGCGATGACGTGTGGTGCGCGATCGAGATCGAGGATGATGGCGGCTGGCAATCGCTCGTCGAGGTGCTCGGCTCGCCCGCATGGATGCGCGATCCGCGTCTTGAAACGCTCATGGGACGCAGCGCCGCCATCGACACGATCGAGCAAAATCTCGCACAGGAGACCCGCAACCGCAATGCGCAAGAGCTCGCGCTCGCCCTGCAGGCGCGCGGGGTCGCGAGCTCCGTGGTCGAGACCAGCCGCGATGTGATGGAAGACCCCCAGCTCAACGCGCGCGGATATTGGCGCAGCATCGAGCACGCCGAGATGGGGCGCATCACCGTCAACCTGCCGCCATTCTTCGCAACCGAGGAGGGGCGCAAGCGCGAACCGTCAGCGCCGCCGCTGCTCGGCGAGCATACCCGCGATATCGCCACGTCTTTGCTCGGCCTTTCCGAGAACGAGTGCACGCGCCTCATCAACGAACAGGTGCTGTGGTGAGCTCACTTCTGATCACGCGCGAAGGCGGGGTTGCGTCTGTCACGCTCAACCGACCCGAGAAGCGCAACGCCATCGACGACGCGACCCGCGATGCACTCGCGGACGCCTTCGCAAGCTTCGATGCCGACAGCGCCATACGGGTCGTGATCCTGACCGGGGCCGGCAGCGCCTTCTGCGCCGGCGTTGATCTTACGACGCCCGGCAATGTGGTGGCCGGGTCAACCATCGCAGCGAGCCCGATTCCGACGCGCCCGCGCCTGACCGCCCCGCTCGATGCCTTCGGCAAGCCGGTGATTGCAGCGCTCAATGGCGTAGCGGTCGGCGGCGGCCTGGAAATGGCGCTTGCCTGCGATATTCGCATCGCCGCCGTCGGCGCAAAATTCGGACTCACCGAAGCGCGGATCGGCAGTCTGCCGGGCAGCGGCGGCACGCAGCGTCTGGTCGGCGCGGTCGGTCGCGCCTTCGCGGCACAAATGCTGTTCACCGGCGAATTGGTCACCGCCGAGCAGGCGCTCGCCGCCGGGCTGATTTCCGAGGTGCACCCTCCCGAAGCGTTGATCGAGCGCGCGCAGGCCTTGGCCAAGGCGATCGCCGAGAATGCGCCGCTGTCGCTCCTCGCCATCAAGAAGGCGCTGCGCGCCGCAACCGACCTGCCGCTGGCGGCCGGCTTCGAGCTTGAGCGCTCACTCTACGGTCTGCTGACGATGACGGAAGATCGCGAAGAAGGCCGCAAGGCGTTTCGCGAGAAACGCAAACCCAATTTTCAAGGGAAGTGAGCAAGGAAAATAAGAATGGCGTGGCGAAAAGCTTCTATCTGCGGGGTCGGACATTCGCGCCAGGGCAAGCTGCCGGACGAGACGCCAGTCACGCTCGCCGCGGAGGCACTGCGCAATGCGCTGGATGATTGCGGCATCGACAAGAGCGAGATCGACGGACTGCTCACGCTGCCCGGCACCTCTTCGCCGGAAGCCGCCAAGAATTATCTGGTGCTGGGCGAGCGGCTGGGCATCAATCCGCGCGTCACCGGCAGCCTGGTGATGGGCGGGGCGACGGCAGGAGCCTGCGTCGAGATGGCCGCCATGGCGGTGCAGAACGGCATGGCCAAGACGGTTGCCTGCATCTTCGCCGACACGGCGCGCACTGCCGGCAACAAGTTCGGCGCCGCTTCCGGCGGCGAGGACAGCTGGGCGGTGTGGGGAATGCTCGGCAATGCCGCCAACAGCGCGCTCGGCATGCGCCGGCACATGGCGCTCTACGGCACCACCAGCGAGCAGCTCGGCTGGATCGCTGTGACTTGCCGCAAGCACGCGTCAATGAATCCGAACGCCGTGATGCGTGATCCGATCACGCTCGAGGACCATCAGAAGTCGCGGCTCATTGTCGATCCGCTGCACATGCTCGATTGTTGCCTGATCTCCGACGGCGCGGTCTGCATCCTGGTGACGTCGCCCGAGCGGGCACGCGACTGCCGCAAGAAGCCGGTCTCGATCCTCGGCATGGGCCAGGGCCACACCACAGAGAACCTGCGCACGCGCGATTGGTGGTACCTGCCGCACCAGGCGCGCTGCATTGCGGATGCCTACAAGATGGCGGGCGTCGGCCCGGGAGATATCGACGTGGCGCAGCTCTACGATAATTTCACTGTGGCGGTGCTGTTCTGGCTGGAGCACGCGGGCTTCTGCAAGATCGGCGAAGCCGGAGCCTACGTCGAGGGCGGCACCCGCATCGCACTTGGCGGCAACGGGGTGCCGATCAACACCGCGGGCGGCAACCTCTCAGAATCCTACATGCAGGGGTGGCTGCATGTCGTCGAAGGCGTGCGGCAGATCCGCGGCGAGTGCGGGCCGCGGCAGGTCGAGGATGCGGAAGTCTGCCTCGTCACCGGCCGCGGCATGACGCTCAATACCGCGAGCGCCATGATCCTCGGACAATGATTTCAGCTCCAGGTGCAATGATGAACCAAACCACCGCGCCCGCCGACCCGCTGCCGATCAAGCCGGCCATCAGCGAACTGAACAAGCCGTTCTGGGACGGCTGTCGCGCCCACAAGCTCCTGGCGCAGCGATGCAGGAAATGCGGCGAGCACCGCTACCCGATCGCGCCGGTGTGCCCGAACTGCCTCTCGACCGAATATGAATGGCGCGAGCTGTCGGGCCGCGGTGAGCTCTTCTCCTACATCATCATTCACCGCGGCTATCACCCGTATTGGGCGCAGCGCGTGCCCTACAACGTCGCCTTTATCGAGCTCGAGGAGGGCTTGCGTATGTTCTCCAACATCGTAGGCACCCCGAATGAATCGTTACGGGTCGGCCAGAAGGTGAAGGTTGCATTCGAGCAGCGCGCCGAGGATCTGGTGGTGCCGGTGTTCGAGGTGGCGGCAGGCTAAAACATTTTTGTCCGGACAGGAACGGCCGTCACCCGCGAGGCATAACCCAGCGATGACGAGCCGTACCCGGCAACGATGCCGTAGTTGGATTGATAGGAGCGTGGGTTGCTGAGGATCGGATACAAGGCATCGGCGGAGCAGTTCGGCCCGAGCCAATTGCTCGACTTTTCCTGCACGGCGGAAGAGGTCGGCTTCGACTCCGTGTTCATCAGCGACCACTTCCAGCCCTGGAAGCATACCGACGGGCACGCCCCGTCCTCGATCGCCTGGCTGGGCGCGCTCGGGGCGCGCACCAAGCGCATCATCATGGGCACCAGCGTAATGACGCCGACCTTCCGGTATCATCCCTCCGTCGTGGCGCAGGCTTTTGCGACCTTAGGGGTGATGTTCCCGGGCCGCGTCGTGCTCGGGGTCGGCAGCGGCGAATCGCTCAATGACGTGCCGGCAATCGGCATCAAATGGCCGCCGTTCAAGGAGCGCCAGGCACGCTTGCGGGAAGCGATCGAGCTGATGCGTCGGCTGTGGACCGAGGAGCGCGTCACCTTCGCGGGCCAGTATTACAAGACCGAAAAGGCGACCATCTACGACCGGCCGGCGACGCCGGTGCCGATTTATGTCGCTGCCTCAGGCCCCACCGTCGCCAAAATGGCCGGCGAGATTGCCGAAGGCTATATTTGCACCAGCGGCAAGGCGCCGGATCTCTACACGCAAACGCTGTTGCCCAATGTGGCGGCCGGACTGGAAGCGGCGGGCCGTGCTCCCGACTCGATCGATCGCATGATCGAGATGAAGGTGTCGTTCGATACCGACCGGCAGCGGGCGCTTGATGACACCCACCACTGGGCTGCCCTGGCCTTGTCGCCTGAGGAGAAGGTTTCGGTCGAGGACCCGCTCGAGATGGAGAAACTCGCCGATGCATTGCCGGTCGAGCGCACCGCCAAGCGCTGGATCGTCTCGACCGACGCGGACGAGCACGTCGAGAAGATCAAGGCTTACGCGGATCTCGGCTTTCGCCATCTCGTATTCCATGCGCCGGGGCCGGATCAGAAGCGGTTTCTGCGTCTCTATGGCGAAAAGGTACTGCCGCGGCTGCGCGCTGCATTCGGATGAGCGATGAAGACACCCGAGCGCCTGACGCTGTCTGTGGTTCCGGGCATTCCGTTGCTCAAGCCGGGCGCGGACCTGGGCGAGTTCATCGTTGCGGCGATCGGCAAAGCCGGGATTGCGCTCCGCGACGGCGATATCGTGGTCGTGGCCCAGAAGGCGGTGTCCAAGGCGCAAGGGCGCTATGTCGACCTCGCTACCGTCACGCCTTCGTGGCATGCACGCGAGCTCGCCGCCGAGGTGGACAAGGACCCGCGCTTGGTCCAGGTGATCCTTTCCGAGTCGGTCCGCATCGTGCGCAAGGGCCCGGGAGTTCTGATCGTCGAGCATCGCTCCGGCTACATCATGGCCAATGCCGGGGTTGATCAATCCAACGTCTCACCGGAAACGGGCGCGGAGCCGGTGTTATTGTTGCCGGTCGACGCCGACGCGGCCGCCGAATCATTGTGCGCGCAGTTGTCGAAGACTTTCGCCAAGCAGCTCGGCGTCGTCATCAGCGACAGCTTCGGCCGGCCTTGGCGCCTCGGCACGGTCGGAATTGCGCTTGGCGCCGCCGGCATTCCCTCATTGCGGGACTTGCGCGGTCGCCCGGACTTGCATGGACGTCCGCTTCAATTCACCGAGACGGGATTTGCCGATGAGGTCGCGGCCGCCGCCGCCCTGGTCATGGGACAGGCGGCTGAGGGGCACCCAGTAGCAATCGTTTCCGGATTCGTGCTGACCGATGCACCGATTGCAGCTCGCGCGCTGATCCGCCCCGCGGCGGAAGATTTGTTCCGGTGAGACAATGGCGGAAGCCGCAACCCCGCTCCGACCAAGAGATGAACGTCCGGTCCTGGCGCTTTCGGGCGGAGTCGGCGGCGCCAAGCTTGCGCTCGGCCTCGCGCGCATCCTGCCGCCCGCCAAGCTCACCGTGGTGGCCAATACGGGGGACGATTTCGAGCACCTCGGGCTCCATATCGCACCCGATCTCGACACGCTGACCTATGTGCTCGCCGGGCTCGACAACCCGGAAACCGGTTGGGGCCGCCGCGATGAGACCTGGTCGTTCATGGCCTCGCTCGAAGAGCTCGGCGGCGAAACCTGGTTCCGGCTCGGCGACCGCGATCTCGCAATGCATGTCGAGCGCACCAGGCGCCGCAAGCGTGGCGAAAGCCTCTCCGAGATCACCGCGGACCTAACCCGACGGCTCGGCATCGCGACCCGCATCCTGCCGATGACGGATGGGTGTGTGAGCACGCGCGTGCGGACGCCGGAAGGCCTCATCGACTTCCAGCACTACTTCGTTGGGCTCAAATGCGCGCCGCCCGTCAGCGGCTTCGTGTTCGCCGGTGCCGACAAGGCGGTCCCGCATCCCGACATCAACCAAATGCTGCGGCGTCCGGACTTGCGGGCAATCATTATCTGTCCGTCCAATCCGTTCATCAGCATCGACCCGATCCTGGCGCTCCCGGGCCTGCGCGAGGCGCTTGCCGCTTCACGCGCGCCAGTGATCGCGGTAGCGCCCATCATCGCGGGGCGCGCCGTGAAGGGGCCGACCGCCAAGATGATGAGCGAGCTCGGCCTCAAGGTCGATGCCCTGACGGTCGCGGCTCACTATCGCGGCTTGATCGACGGCTATGTGATGGACGATGCCGATTCGCGGATGGCTGCGATGCTTGATCTGCCGGTTGAGACCACACGCACGCTGATGCAGAGTCTTGAAGATCGCGAGCATCTGGCGCGTGTCGCGCTTGATCTCGCGGATCGCATCACCGCCGGAACCGGTATGACGCGCGCAACGGACGCTGGTTGAAGAACATGCCGGATATCTGGGCAGTCATTCCGGTCAAGGAAACAGCTGGCGCGAAGGAGCGTCTCGCCGCCGCCGTGCCCCAACGTTTGCGCGGGGGTCTCGCGCTGGCGATGCTTGAAGACGTGCTGACGGCGGCTGCTGGCGCCATGAGGGGTGCACTGGGACTTGCCGGCATCGCCGTGGTGACGCTCGATGCGCAAGCGCGCGCCCTGGCCGAGCGCTTTGGCGCCCGCATTCTGACCGAGGATGCGCGCGGCGGACACACGGCCGCGGTCGCATCGGCAGCCCGCATGCTTGCCGCCGAGGGCCGTGGCGGCATGCTGCAAATGCCGGGCGACATCCCGCTGGTTTCATCCGACGAGATATCGCTGCTGCTTGCGCTGCGGCGTCCGTCGCCCTCATTCACCATCGTGCCATCGCATGATGACTTCGGCTCTAATGCGGTGCTGGTCTGCCCACCGACCGCCGTGCCGCTCACATTCGGGGACGACAGCTTCTATCCGCATCTGCGCACCGCCCAGGCGCACGGGATCAGGCCGCTGATCGTGCGCCAACGCGGCATTGGTCTCGATATCGACCGCCCGGAGGATATCCGGGCTTTCGCGCAATTGCGGACACCGACCCGCGCGCAGGCGTTTCTGGAACGGCATGGCTTGGCCGAGCCGCATCATGCAACAAGCGGGGCGGTTGCATGAGCGCCTCGCTGTTTCGACATGTCCTGGATCGCGTGCGTGAAGGTCACGCACTGACCGACGCGGAGGCGCTGGCGCTCGCGGACTGCGACGATCTCGGCGCCATGATGCCGACGGCGGCGGCGCTGCGCGATCGTGGCCACGGCGGCAACATCTCCTATTCGCGCAAGATCTTTATTCCTCTCACCAAGCTCTGTCGTGATTCCTGTCATTACTGCACCTTCGCGCAGCCGCCACGCCGCGGTACCGCAGCTTACCTTTCACCCGAGGAGGTGCTGGCAATCGCGCGGGCAGGCGATCGGGCCGGCTGCCGCGAAGCCTTGTTTACGCTGGGCGATAAACCGGAGCTGCGTTACCGGGCAGCGCGCGAGGCGCTCGATCGGTTGGGCTACGCCACCACGCTCGATTATCTCGCCGCCATGGCAGGACTGGTCATCAAGGAGACCGGGCTCCTGCCCCATCTCAATCCAGGCGTGATGAGCCAGGCTGAGATCGAGCGCCTGCGGGCAGTTTCCGTATCGCAGGGCATCATGTTGGAGACAGCCGCTGAGCGGCTGAGCGAGAAAGGCGGGCCGCATTTCGGTTCGCCCGACAAAGTACCCGCCCTGCGGATCGAGACCATCGCGGCGGCCGGCACCGCGGCAGTGCCTTTCACCTCCGGTATCCTCATCGGCATCGGTGAGGAGAGACGCGAGCGTATCGAGGCATTGCTGGCGCTACGCGATCTCCACCGGCGCTACGGGCACATCCAGGAAGTCATTGTTCAGAACTTCCGTGCCAAGCCGAACACCCGCATGGAGCACGCGGCGGAACCCGACGCGGCGGATCATCTTTGGACCATCGCGGCCGCACGCATCATCTTCGGTCCGGGCATGAACATACAAGCACCGCCAAACCTGAGCGGCGGCCCGCTTGCTGACATGATCGACGCCGGCATCAATGATTGGGGCGGCGTCTCGCCGGTCACGCCCGATCACGTCAATCCGGAAGCGCCGTGGCCTGCGCTCGCCACACTCGCCGACCGTACCGCAGAGGCCGGCAAGGTGTTGGTCGAGCGCCTTGCTGTCTATCCAAGCTACGCCCGGGACGCGGAGCGGTGGCTCGATCCGAGCTTGCGCGCTCCCGTGCTGCGCGCGATCGACGCCGAGGGGTTGGCGCGAACCGATGCTTGGATCGCGGGCAGCGGACAATCACCCCCGGTCCTCATCTTGAGGAGCCCCTTCCCTGCCCTCCCCGGCATGCGGGGGAAGGATAGGGAGGGGGCCGTCTCGATGGATGGCGGCACGGCAAGGGATCGCAACCATCCTTCGAGACGCGCGCAAGAGCGCGCTCCTCAGGATGAGGGCCGAGTAAATGGCGACGCCAACCGGCTGGAGCGCATCCTCGATCAAGCTACCGACGGCCGCGCCCTGAGCGAAGCCGATATTGGCTCCTTGTTCGCAGCGCGTGATCGGGATTTCGAGCGGGTCTGTGAGAGCGCCGATCGGCTGCGCGCGGCCATGTGCGGCGACCGCGTGACCTACGTGGTCAACCGCAACATCAACTACACCAACGTCTGCTATTTTCGCTGCAAGTTCTGCGCCTTCTCTAAGGGAAAGCTCTCCGCCAACCTGCGCGGGCGCCCCTATGATCTGGCGCTCGAGGAGATCCAGCGCCGGTGCAGCGAAGCCTGGGACCGCGGCGCCACCGAGGTGTGCCTGCAGGGCGGCATCCATCCGGATTATACGGGGGAAACCTATCTGTCGATCTGCCGCGCCATCAAAGCGGCGACCCCGGACATGCATATCCACGCCTTCTCGCCGCTCGAGGTCACCCAAGGCGCGCGCACATTGGGGCTGTCGGTTGAAGATTTCCTCACGCAGCTCAAGCGCGCCGGGCTCGGCACGCTGCCGGGCACCGCGGCTGAAATCCTCGACGATGAAGTCAGGCGCATAATCTGTCCCGACAAGATCACGACTCGACAATGGCTGGACGTGATTGCGACCGCGCATGCGATCGGGCTGCGCACCACGGCGACCATCATGTACGGTCACGTCGAAGGCCCGCAGCATTGGGCGCGGCATCTTCTGCGTCTGCGGGCTCTGCAGGCGGAGACCGGCGGCCTGACCGAATTCGTGCCGCTGCCGTTCGTGCCCATGGAGACGCCGATCTATCTGCATGGCCACGCGCGCCGCGGCCCGACCTACCGCGAGGCGATCTTGATGCATGCGGTTGCGCGCCTGGCGCTCACCCCGCATGTCACCAACATCCAGACCTCTTGGGTGAAGATGGGCCCCGAGGGCATCAAAGCCTGCCTCACCGCCGGTGCCAACGATCTCGGCGGTACATTGATGAACGAGAGCATCACCCGAGCGGCCGGCGCGGTGCACGGCGAGGAGCTGCCGCCCGCCGAGATGGAGGCTTTGATCAGCTCGATCGGCCGAACGCCCGCGCAGCGCACGACCCTTTACGAAAATGTTCCCGCCGAGCGGCGTGCCGCATCGCTTGCAGCAGCCCCGCTTGCGGCACCGATCCAGACGCCGGCACATCGCTTTGAGCGAGAGGTTGCGGCGGATCACGCGTGAGACGCGGAGAGAACAGAGCTTTGGGGAAAAACCAACAGGCATGCGGGGCTCGACCCAGATCATGCCGACCAGGGAGGATCTAAAATGTCCACAGCATTCTTGTTCTCGCATTCGCCATTCCGGCGGATGCTGCTGTTGAGCGCGACCGCTGCGCTTTGCTTGAGCGCACTCGCGGCGTCGACGCCTGCGAAAGCCGACGACACACTCAAGGTTGCGGTCGGCCAGCGCGGAAGCTGGGACACATCGGTATCAGAGCTCGGCCAGAAGGCCGGGATCTTCAAAAAGCACGGACTCGATCTCGACCTCCTGTTCACCCAAGGGGCCGGCGAGACCCAGCAGGCCACCATCTCGGGCAGCGTCGATATCGGGATCGGCGGCGGCGTGATGGGCGTGCTCAGCGCCTTCGAGAAAGGCGCGCCGATCCGGGTGATCGGCACCGAGATCAACAGCGCCGGCGACTACTGGTACGTGCCAACGGCCTCGCCGATCAAGACGATCAAGGATGCCGATGGCGCCACAATGGCGTATTCGACCAACGGCTCGTCGACCCAGGCGATCGTGCTGGCGATCATCAAGGAACACGGCCTCACCAAGGCAAAGCCTGTCGCGACCGGTGGGCCGCCCGCTACTTTCACGCAAGTCATGTCGGGCCAGATCGATGTCGGCTGGGCGACGCCGCCATTCGGCATTCAGGCGCTCGAGGAAGGCAAGATCCGCATCCTGGCGCGCGGCAACGACATCAAGGAAATCCGCGAGCAGACCAATCGCCTCCTCATCTCCAGCGCCCCGGTGCTGGAGCGCCGCAAGGCCGCGATCGAGCGCTATATGGACGCCTATCGGGAAACCGTTGCCTACATGTATTCCGATCCCATGGCGCTCAAATACTATTCGGAGATCGCCTCGATCCCGGAGAGCCTCGCCAAGCGCGTGCGCGACGAGTTCTTCACCAAGGACATGCTGATGCCCGACAAGATCATCGGCATGAACATCATCATGCCGGCGGCGGTGAGCCTGAAATATCTCAGTGCGCCGATTCCCGACGACAAGCTCAAGGTGCTGTTCCAGATCCCGCCATCGCATCAGTAGGTGGGAAAATTGCCTGGTGCGGCGCCGGCGGTGGCGAGGCGCCGCGCAATTTTGCCCACGCGTCCGCTCCCCGCAACCGCGTGGGCAACGCGCCAGAAAGCCGATCATTGTTGACCGGCATGGAGTCGCGTGTTGCCCACCCTACGAATCAATCATCCGGAGGACCTGATTTGTCCAAGCTTTCGATGACGTTTGCGTGCGGCCTGTACGACCGCATGATCGCGCTGCGTATCGGCGAGGTCCAACCCGAAGGCATCGATCTCAACTTCATCAATGTCGACAACCCACGCGAGCTGTTCGATCGCATGGTCGGCAAGCTCGAGTTCGACGCTTCCGAAATGTCGAGCTCGGAATATGTCACCCGCTTTTCGGCCGGCGATTGTCCGTTCGTGGCCCTGCCGGTCTTTGCCTCGCGCGTGTTCCGTCACGGCTTCATCGCGATCGACAAGCGACAGGTGCGCTCGCCCAAGGACCTCGAAGGCAAACGGGTCGGCGTGCAGCTCTACACGATGACGGCAGCGGTCTGGATTCGCGGTTTGCTGCAGCACCAGCACGGTGTCGATCTCTCGCGCATCGAGTGGGTCGAGGGCGCGATGGAAAGCCCGAACCGGCACGGCAACCCGACGGTCCTGCCGCCGCTCAAGCCGATCAAGATCGTCCCCAATTCCAGCGGCAAATCGCTCAGCCGCCTTCTGGAGGACGGCGAGATCGCGGCGACGATCGGGTCCGACCTGCCGTCCGCCTTCGGCAAGAACCCGAATGTGCAGCGGCTGTTTCCGGACTTTCGCGCTGACGAGAAGGCCTACTTCCGCGCGACCAAGATTTTTCCGATCATGCATCTCATCGTGCTCCGCCGCGATTTCCATGAGAAGCACCCGTTTGCGGCGACGAGCCTTTATCAGGCTTTCTGCGAGTCGAAGGCGCGGGCGTTCAAGAAGATGCGTTACTTGGGCACGTTGCGTTACATGCTGCCCTGGATGACGGCCGAGCTCGACGAGATCGAGGAAGTCTTCGGCGGCGACCCCTGGCCCTACGGGATCGAGCCCAATCGCCCGGCCCTGGAAGCGCTGGTGCAGTATCTGCTCGATCAGTCCATGATCGCCAAGCCGGTCCGTGTTGACGATCTGTTCGTGCCGGTCTACGGCGGGACTTGATGAGCATGATCCCGAAAAGCGTCGCCGTTTTCGGGAAGAGATCATGCTCCAGCAAATATGCGCTAGCGCGGGTTGGCCGTGGCGTCGATGAACCAGTGCGCGGCGCCGGCAAGGCGCGCCGCCGGCAGGTCTTCGCCCGCCCAGATCCGCGAGACGATATCGCGCTTGGCTCGGCCTGCGACAAGGAACACGGAATTGCGGGCGCTTGCGAGCACCGGATAAGTCAAGCTGATGCGCGGCTCGTTCTTCGGGCTCAACGTGTCGACCACCCAGCGTGTTTGCTCGGCGAGCGCGGGACGGCCGGGGAATAACGAAGCCGTATGGCCATCCTCGCCTAGCCCCAGCAACATCACGTCGAACAGCGGGCGCGAGGAATCGAGCGCCGCGGCGCCGTAGAAATCCCGCAGCTCGCCGGCGTAAGCCGCTGCTGCCGCGGACGGCGTCCCGGTCGTCGGAATGGCATGAACATTGGCGGGCGGCACCGGAGCGGCGTCAAACATCGCCTGGCGCACCATCCGATAGTTGCTGTCGGGATGGTCGTGCGGCACGAAGCGCTCGTCGCCGAAGAACCAGTGGGTGCGCTCCCATGGCAGCCGCCCACTCTCTTCCCTGGCAAGCAACTCATAAACACGCTTGGGCGTCGACCCGCCTGACAGGCAGACGGCGAATCGCCCTCCCGCAACGTCGGCCGCGCGGGCGCACAACCACGCCGCCGCGGCGCGCGCTAATTCCTCGGGTGTCGAATGGACCGCTATCTTCACCGCTTCACCGGCGCTCTATTTTTTCGGCTCGACGTGCCCGCCGAATTTGAAACGCATGGCTGAGAGCACGCGTTCCGCAAAGGTGTGATCCTGACGGGAGCGGAAGCGCGCATAGAGGGCGGCGGTCAGCACCTCGGCCGGCACCGCCTGCTCGACTGCGGCATTGACGGTCCAGCGTCCTTCACCCGAATCCTGAACGACACCGGAGAAATTCGAAAGCGTCGGATTTTCGGCCAGCGCCGCCGCGGTCAGGTCGAGCAGCCAGGACGAGACGACGCTGCCGTGGCGCCAGACCTCGGTGATCGCGGCGATGTCGAAATTGTAGCGCCGCTCGGAGGGAAGGCTGTCCTGGGCTGCGCTGCGCAGGATGTCGAGACCCTCCGCATAGGCCTGCATCATGCCGTACTCGATGCCGTTGTGGATCATCTTGACGAAGTGGCCGGCACCGGATGGCCCGCAATACAGATAGCCGCGCACCGGCGGCTCATCGGCCTTGCGTCCGGGTGTAAGCGCAACGCCATCATCACCCGGTGCAAGCGTTGCAAAGATCGGGTCGAGCCGCTCTGCGGCGGCGCGATCGCCGCCGATCATCAGGCAGTAGCCGCGCTCCAGCCCAAAGATGCCGCCGCTGGTGCCAACATCAAGATAGTAGATACCCTTGGAGCGCAGCGCGGCGGCTCGCCGAATGTCATCCTGATAAAACGTGTTGCCGCCGTCGATGACGACGTCATTTACTTGCAGGAGCTCGCCGAGCTGCGAAATCGTGCCTTCGGTCGGCGCGCCGGCCGGGACCATGACCCAGATCGCGCGCGGCGGAGCAAGCTGCGCCACCAGGTCCTTCAAGCTCCGCGCGGTCGCGGTGCCCTCAGCCGCCAGTCGCTCGATCGCCGCAGCCTCGGCATCGTAGGCCACGCAGGTGTGCTGCCCCCGCTGCAGACGACGAACGATGTTGGCTCCCATCCGACCGAGCCCGATCACTCCCATCTGCATGCCGGGTACTCCTGATGATCGTGAAGGCACAAGCTCAGGCCATGGTTCCAAGGCCTTGCCCAAGCCCTTAGACGAAGCGGACATCGCTTCCTGGGCAAATTATCACGCCTCGCGCTTACGCAGAGCGGCTGACTATGACAAGCCAGCGCAGACACGAGCGCCATCTCGATGCGTGGTTATATTGCATGATGAAAATTTACAACAAAAATAGTTGCTAGCCGGCCTTTTGCCGCAGCTCTATTGCAGGCAATGCCCCGGCGGCGCATAATTTTTTGCCCCTGGTCCAACCTTGCCCTGGCGCCGAGGGGAGCGGGAGGGGGCGCGTCCGGGAGGCGCATTGACGTTTTCTGCCACTCTGGAGGATGGAAGAAGGATGGTGCAGATTTCGAAGGTTCCGGTCATTTGTCGGCGCGCGTTCTATGCCGACCTCGCGGTCGCGGGCGCGGCCGTCGGCATGGGAAATCCGGCTGAAGCAGCCGCGCTTGCAGCGCTGCAGGCCGCGGCCGAGCCGCCGCAGGTCGATCCGGACTACGCCGATCTCGATCCGGAGCTCATCGCCGATCTGGTTGCTGCCAACCATATCCTCGCCCACAACGGCGTGCTCGACTCCTTCGGCCACGTCAGCATTCGTGACCCGCGCAATCCCCATCGCTATTTGCAGATGCAGGCTATCGCGCCCCGCGATGTGTCGGCGAGCGACCTCATCACTTTCGATCTCGATAGCAACGCCATCAACGCCCGCGGCCGCCCGGTCTATCGCGAGCGCTACATTCACGGCGAGATCTACAAGGTGCGGCCGGATGTGAATGCGGTGGTGCACAGCCATTCACCCGGGGTCATCCCCTTTGGCGTGACCGAGAAGCCGCTGCGGGCGATCTTCCATAACGGGCATTTCCTCGGCGAGGGTGCGCCGGTCTGGGAAATTCGCAAAGCCGCCGGCGAGAAGAACGGGATGCTGGTCAACACCGCCGAGCTCGGCAAGTCGCTCGCGGCGACGCTCGGAAGCGGCTCCGTCGTGTTGATGCGCGGCCACGGTGATGCGGTCGCGGGGCCCGACCTCAAGACGACGGTATTCCGCGCCATCTATACCGAGATCAATGCGCGGCTGCAGATGCAGGCGGTCGCGCTCGGCGGCCCGATCAACTTCCTCAACACCTACGAGCAGGCGAAGAGCCAGAACGTCGATCGGCCGTGGGACATGTGGCGCAAGCAGGTCGGCGCGGCCTGAACACCGCGCCTTGCGGCGCCAAGAAAACAGAGAGGAAACGTATGCGCTTCGCAAACAGAATGATCTGGTCGGCGCTGGCGCTCGCCGCCATGCTGGCGACCGCACCTGCGCTCCGAGCCGACCCAGTTGCCGATTTCTATCATGGCAAGACCATGAAGGTGATCATCGGCTACGCGCCCGGCGGCGGCTACGATATCTACGGTCGTCTGGCGGCGGAATTCCTCGGGCGCCACATCCCGGGAAATCCCCTCGTTGTTCCTGAGAACATGCCGGGCGGCGGCAGCCTCAAAGCCACGCAGTATCTTTATCAGGTCGCGCCGCAGGACGGCACTTATCTGGGCAGCGTCTCCCAGGAAATTGCCGCCATCGCGGTCACCGACGAGAAGAACAAGATGGATGTGACGCGATTCCGCTATATCGGCCGCTTCACCTCCAACATCGATGTCGGGGTCGCGCTGCCGAAATCAGGGATCAAGACGTTCGAAGATGTGCGCAAGCGTCAGGCCGTGGTCGGCGCCGAGCAGGGCTCGATGTCGCTCATTTACGCGCAGGCGCTCAACGATTACGGCGGCGGCAAGCTCAAGATCGTCAAGGGCTATACGGGCTCGGCAGACATTCAGCTCGCGGCAGAACGCGGCGAGGTCGACATCAACGGATCGTTCTCGCTGCCGGCTGTTCTGGTCTCGCATCCCGACTGGGTCCGCGATGGAACCGCCGCAATCCTCTACCAGAACGCGCTCAAGCGAGCGCCGCAGATTCCACAAGTCCCGACCCTGACTGAGCTGATGCTGACCGACCAAGGCCGCACGATCGCACGCGTGATCGCCGGCATGGCCGAGATCGGCCGCTCGATTCTGACCACGCCAGGCGTGCCGCCGGAGCGGGTAGCGGCTCTGCGCGCGGCCTTCCAGGACATGCTCAAGGACCCGGATTTCATCGCCGCCTGCAAGCAGCGCAATGTGCTGCTCGATCCTGCGACCGGCCAGGACATGGACGCGATCACGCAAGAGACCATGAGCCTGCCCAAGCCGACCGTCGACGCGCTGCGCGCGCTGCTCAAGGGTTGATCCGGATAACATCAGAGGGGGAGCCAGGCGTGAGCGACCAAGAGCGCTTCGAGAACGGCAAGCGTGTGCGCGAGCAGGTCTTGGGCAGCGCCCATGTGGCGCGGACGGCGAAGAACCGCACGCCCTTCAATGCCGAGTTCCAGGATTTCCTTATGGAATATGCCTGGGGATCGATCTGGGCGCGGCCCGGTCTCGATCACAAGCACCGCAGCATGATCACCATCGCGATGCTGGTCGCCATGGGGCGGATGGAAGAGCTCAAGCTTCATATCAGGGCGACTGCCAACACTGGTGTGAGCCGCGAAGAGGTCAAGGAAATCATGATGCACGCGGCGATCTACGCAGGCGTGCCGGCTGCTTTCGGCGCATTCAATCTGGCCGCGCAGATTTTTGCCGAGATGGACAAGGAAGCAGCGGCTTCCGCCTGACCTTCGCGCAAATCGGTATCTGAGCATCACCATGATCCGTATCTGGGGCCGCAGCACCTCGCTGAATGTGCAGAAGGTCTTGTGGCTCTGCGTCGAGCTCGGTGTAAAGTTTGAGCGCATCGATTGGGCCGGCCCGTTCGGCGGCAACGATGACCCCGCCTATCTCGCCAAGAATCCGAACGGACGCGTTCCCACCATCGAGGACGGCGACAAGATCGTGTGGGAATCGAACTCGATCCTGCGCTATCTCTGTGCGGCCTATGGCGGCGCGCGATTGCATCCACCGGAACCCTATCGGCGCAGCGAAGTGGAGCGGTGGATGGATTGGCAGCTCGCCAGCCTCAATCCATCGATGACCACTATGCTGCTCGGTTACTACCGCACGCCGACGGAGAAGCGCGATGCCGCCGCCCTCGAAGCTGCGCGCAAGGAAGCCATTCGCTGGTGGAGCATCGTCGAGCGATTTATGGCTGGCCGCCGCTATCTGGCGGGCGATGAGCTGACCCTTGCCGATATCGGCAACGGCATCCTGGTGCACCGCTGGCATAATTATCCGATTGAACGGCCCGAGCTTCCCAATCTGAAGGCTTGGTATGAGAGGCTCTGCGAGCGCGAAGGTTTCCGCGCGCATATCTTGGGGCCGATCGCGTGAAGCTCTCGATCGCCTCACTCGGCGCCGAGCCGAGCAGCCGTTACCTCGAGCAGGTGAAGCTCGCCGAACGGCTCGGCTTCCACGCCTTCTTTCACAACGACAAGAAATGGGCGCGCGATGTGTTCTCGCGGCTGGGCGCCGCCACGCAGGCGACCTCGCGCATCGGGCTCGGCACCAGCGTGATCGATCCCTACACGCGGCACCCTGCCCTCATGGCGCAAGCAACCGCAACGCTGGCGGAGCTCGCACCCGGGCGCCTGCGGGTCGTGATGGGCTCGGGCAGCCATTTCGAGACGCTGCCGGGCTACGGCAATGCCAAGCCGGTCGCCGGTTTGCGCGAAGCAACGCAATTGATGCGCGCGCTCTGGGCCGGCGAGAAGATCACGCTGGACGGCCAAGTATTCAAGTTCAAGGACGGCGCGCTCGATTGGCACCCCGCGCAGGTTCCGCCTCTCTATATCGCGAGCCGCGGGCCGCAGATCCTCAAGCTCGCGGGCGAGGTCGCCGACGGAATCCTGATCGGCAGCTTCTCCACTCCTGCGGGCATCGCGTACGCACGGCAGCAAATTCTGCCCGGGCTCGAAGCAGCCAAGCGGCAGTGGAACGATATCCGCCTTTGCTCCTGGCTCTATGTATCGGTGCTCGACCACGCCGACGAGCCCGTGCCGGAGGGCGTTAAGCGCGGAGTCAGCTTCGCGTTCTGGAGCAGCCGCAAGGCGCTAAGCGAGATGGTCGATTCGCTTGCTGGCGATGTCTCGCCGGAATTCCGCACGTTCATCCGTGAAGCGCCGCATGAATGGTCGGCGGATATCATGGCTGAGCTGCGCCGCTTGATCCCGCGCAGTATCATCGACAGCTTGGCGCTGGTCGGCACCGCAGATGAAATCGTCGCGCGGCTAAAGAAGCTCGAGGCGTCAGGCATCGAGGAAGTGATCATCTGGCCATTCCCCAAAGAGGGTCAGGCCACCGAAGATTTCATCGGCAAGCTTGCGCGCGACGTGCTGCCGTACCTGTAGGAAGCTGCCTCCCCGGTCATTCCGGCGAAACAGGCCGCGTAGCAAGTCGGTCGCTCCTGCGAAAGCAGGAGCTCATGCCGCTGTGCGCTATCACGTCCGCCGATGGCTATGGGTTTCCGGCACTTCGCTGCGCCCGGCCGGGTCGACGCGCTTGGAGCTGGTCCCCGCTTTCGCCGGACAAGCGTGGCTCGGCTAATCGTCCAGCGGGCCGATGGCCTTGGCGATCGGCGCCCATCGGGCGGTCTCGGATTGCACGAACGCGGTGAGCTCTTCCGGCGACATCAATTTGATCTCGATGCCTTCTTGCGCCATGTGCTGGCGCACGTCGGGCTCGTTCATGATGTCGATGATCGCCGCGCTCAGACGATGGGTGATGTCGGATGGAAGCTTGGCGGGTCCCGACAGGGCAAACCAGGTTGCGGCGACCATGTCCGGATAGCCCAGTTCCTTGAAGGTCGGAACGTCGGGAAATCCCGGCAAGCGATTCTCAGACGACACGCCCAGTGCCTGCAGCTTGCCGGCGCGAATCTGCTCGACCGCGGACGACCAGGCCATGGCACCAACCTTCACGTGCCCGGCAATCAGATCGAGCACAGCCGGGTTGGAGCCCTTGTAGGGCACATGAATGAGCTTCAGATGCTCGCGTCGCGCCATGTCCTCGGCAAACAAAAAGCCGTGCGTCCCGACGCCCGACGACACGTAGTTGATCCCGTCAGGGCTGGCCCGGGCAAGATCAAGAAATTCCTTGAAGGAATGCACGCCGAGCGAAGGATGCATCACCAGCACCACCGGCGGGCCACCCAGATAGGCCACGTGGGTGAAATCCCGCACCCCGTCATAGGGCGGATTACGGCTGAAGGCAGGCGCAATCACATGCGAGGCGATGCCGGAGATCACGAAGGTGTAGCCGTCGGGCTCTGCGGCGGCGACCTCCTTCGACCCTATAAGCCCGCCAGCACCGACGCGATTTTCGACGTAGAATTGTTGATGAAACCGCTGGCTGAGGTGCTGGGCGGCAAGACGTCCCAGCGTGTCGGACGTGCCGCCCGCCGCAAATGGTGCGACGAACCGTACCGGTCGCGTCGGCCAAGTCTCCGCGCCACCGCTTTGCCGGCTTGCGAGCGAGACGAGTGAAGCGGCGCCAGCAAACAACAACGCGCGTCGGGTCTGCGCAATCAACAAACTCACTCCCCTTTGATGCCCATTTCCTTGAGGATGGGCCACCACTTGGCGATCTCGGCCTGTTGGAAGGCACCGAGCGCCGCCGGATTCTGCATTTCCGGCGCGGCGATCTCCTGTCCCAGATCGGAAATCCGCTCGCGCGTCTGCGGATCGTTGAGCGCGGCCATCACGAATGTGTTGAGCTTGGCGACAATATCCGCCGGCGTCCCCTTGGAGGTCCAGATTCCGTACCAGGAAGAGACGTAGGCACCCGGCAATCCTGCCTCATCGACGGTCGGAATGTCGGGCGCCGCGCTGGCGCGTTTCTTGGCCATGACCGCAAAGGCCTTGACGGTGCCGGCGCGAATCTGCGGCAATGAGCTCACCGGGCTGTCGAAGATCAAATCGATGTGGCTGGCCACGACATCCTGCATCGCCGGAGCAAGACCGCGATAAGGCACAAACTGGAAGTGCGTCCCGGTTTCCTTCTGGAACAGCACGCCCGCCAAATGGGCCGGCGTGCCGGCTCCCGACGTCGCTTCCGTCGCCTTGTCACCATTGGCCTTGAGCCAAGTGATCAAGCTCTTGAGATCATCCGCCGGCAACGTCTTGCGCCCGACGATGAGATAAGGCTGGGTGGTGATAAGCCCGATCGGCTCGAAGTCTTTGACGAGATCATACTGCAGCGGATAGATCGCGCCGTTGACCACGAAGGTCGCCCAATTGCCGAGGACGATCGTGTAGCCGTCGCCGGGCGCGCGCGCGACCTTACCGACCCCGATGCTGCCGGAGGCGCCGGTGACGTTGTCGACGACGACAGGCTGCCCAATCTGCTCGCGCATCCGCTCGGCCAGCAAGCGCGCGACCACATCGATCGGACCGCCCGCCGGGAACGGCGCCACGATCGTGATCGGATGCGACGGAAAGGTCTGCGCGGCAAGCGGCGAATCAAACGCAACGACGAAAGCCGTCACAAGCGTCAGAAGGAACCCTCGCCTGCCCATCATGGCGGTGACTCCTCGGACTATTCGGCGGCTTGCTGGAACGTCAGCAAATCTTCCGGGGCGCCCAGATCGATGATCTTGCCGTCCTTGATCACCCAGGAGAGATGCCGACCGCCCTGGAGGATCGTGATATCGGCAATCGGGTCCTTCTTGAGAACGATGATGTCGGCAAGCTTGCCGGGTGCGATCTCGCCGACCTCGCCCTGGAGGCCGACCGCGTAGGCATTGTCACGCGTGGCGGCGACGATCGCCTCCATCGGGGTGAAGCCGCCGTGCTTGACAAAGATCTCGAGCTCCTTGGCGTGCAGCTCGCCGTAGGGCGTGAAGGTGTTGTTGCCGGTATCGGTGCCGACCAAGAGCTTGATGCCGAGCTTGCGCGACTTGTGCATCAGCTCGCCGAGCAGGTCGTAGTGGCGCTTCATGCGGTTGATGTCGAGCTGGACCTTCTCCGGTCCGACCTTGTCGGCAAGCTCGAGCACGACCGACAAGAAAGTCGCGGTCGGCAAGATCGGCATTCCAGCCTTGGCGACCGCTTCGAGATCACTGTCGGTCGCAAGATCCGCATGAATGATCCAGTCGACGCCGGCTTCGGCCGCAGCGCGCGTCGAGCCGGCGCCGCGCGAGTGAATGGCGACCTTGAGGTTGCGCCGATGCGCCTCGCCCACCACCGCCTTCATCTCGTCGCCGGAGATCATCTGCGATTCACCGGAGCGGCTATCGGCCATCTTGATGAAGTTGACGCCGTGCTTGCCCTGGCGGCGGACCTCTTCCACCATCTCGGCGGCGCTGTTGCAGAGCTTGCCGATCGAGTGCTCGGGCGTGCCCTCCCACGACGGCTCGTCATCCTCGATGCACCCATAGGTGACGATCATGCGCCCGGCGACGAACATGCGCGGCCCTTCCATCAAGCCGAGCCGGATCGCGTCGCGCACCCCCACATCGGTGAACCAGGTGCCGCCCGGCACCGAGATGCTGGTAACGCCGGAACGCAACACCTTCTGCACGCTGCGCGCCGAGCGCAGCGTCGAGAACTCCGGACGGGTCGGGCCCTTGCCCTTGCCCTCGCCTTTGACCGGCGGATAACCGTAGGAGACGTGGCAATGCGCATCGATGAGGCCCGGCATGATCCATTGGCCGGCCGCATCGATCACCTCGACGTTCTTGTGATCCTCGGGATGAATGTCGGGCGGCAGCGCGCCGACGCTCTTGATGCGGTTACCCTCGACCACGATAGCTTCGTTGCGACCGGCCGCACGGCCCGACCCGTCGATCAGAGTGCCGTTGCGGATCAGCAAGGTCTTCCTGGCGTTTGCGCCCATGATCTCCTCACGTCTCGCTATCTCGTCATCTCATCTCGCACGACACAACGTGCGGCACTATTCCACCTTAAGCCCAGCGCGCTTGATGACCTCGCGCCACTGCGCCACTTTCGAGCGAACTTCGTTGGCGAGCGGCTCGGGCCCGTCGCCGGCGACATCGAGACCGAGCTGCGCGAGGCTCATCGCCACCATCGGATTACTCAAGGCCGCGGCAACGTCTTTAGTGAGCTTGTCCACGATCGGCTTCGGCGTGCCGGCCGGAGCGAAGAGCGCGACCCAGTTGGCGACATTGAAGTCCTTGAGGCTTGTCTTCTCGGCGACGGTCGGCACATCCGGCACCGCTGGCGAGCGCGTGGCTGTGGTGACCGCGAGAATCTTGAGCTCGCCGTTCTGATCAAACGGCACCAGCGGCGCGACCATCACGAAAATCGAATCCACATGACGCCCGATGACATCGGTCACCGCCTTGGCGGCACCCGGATAGGGCACGTCGGTCCATTGCGGCAGGCCCATCCGCTGCTGGAACATGATGCCGGTGAGGTGGCTCACGGTGCCGATGCCGGTCGAGGCGACCGTCAGATCCTTGCCGCTCTTCCTCGAATAACCGACGAAATCATCCAGGCTCGAAATACCGAGGTCGGTGCGCACCGCCAGCGCGCCCGGTGCCTTGGCCAACATCGAGATCGGCTCAAAGCTGGTCAGCGCATCGTAGCCCGGGTCCTTAAAGACGCTGGCGTTCGAGGTGAACGAGTCCGAATGGATCAAAAGGGTGTAACCATCTGGGGTGGCGCGCGCCACGTATGACGCCCCGATATTGTTGTTGCCGCCCGGCTTGTTCTCGATGAAGACCTGCGCGCCAATGATCGGTGCGAGCGCCTGGGCAAGCGTCCGCGCCACGATATCCATGGTCCCGCCGGGCGCAGTCGGCACGATCAGGCGAATGGATCTGGCCGGATAGCTGGCGGCGTCGTCTGCGACTGCCGGCGCGGCCGACAAAAACCACGCCCAGCTGAGCGCCGCGAGCATGCAGGCGCCAAGCCTTCGATTTCCGTGACGCGCCGATATCATCCCGGGTCGCTCCGCGCATTACCGAGGGAAGTCAAACAACCGTTTAAAACTCGCTGGCCGGGGTGTCAAGATTCGGTCAGGGTGCCGCGCCATATCCTTTCGTGCTACATCGCGGTCGATCGACGCGGATACGAAGCCATGGCTGATCAGCTTTCGACAAGGCCCACGGTTCAGGACGAAGAGGACGGAACGCGGGACCGCATTCTCAAGACGGCCGAGCGCATGTTCGCGGAGTGGGGTTTCAACGGCGTGTCAGTGCGCGAGCTTGCCGCAGCGGCTGGCGTCAACATCGCCAGCATCGGCTATCACTTTCGCAACAAGGAAGGCCTGCTCGCCGAAGTCTATCGCCGTCATTGCGAGCCCATGATCGCGGAACGTCTGCGGGGGCTTGCCGACGCGACGCGCTTGAGCGGGTCGGCGCGAATCGCTGCCATCATCGAGGCCTTCGTGCGACCCGCTCTGCAGCAGGTGCAGGCGGAGGAAGGAGTGACCTTCATCCGCCTGCGCGCCGTGCTCTCCGGCGAGAACTCCGAGCTCTTGGAGAAGCTGGTGGCGGAGAATTTCGATCAGTCGAGCTCTGCCTTCATCGAGGCGCTATGCGAATGCCTCCCGCATTTGTCGCGCACCGACATCTGCTGGCGATTCCATTTCCTGCTCGGCACCGTCTACTACACGGCGGCCGGACCGCACCGGATCCATGCCTTTTCCAACGGCCGTTGCGATCCCGGCGACACCGAGGCAGTGATCAAGGAGCTGGTGCCCTTCATGACGCACGCTTTCGAAGCACCCGCCACCAGCCGGGCGGGCGGCGCGAAGAAGAGCCAAAAGGCATAGAGCGAGATGATTTTTCTTCGAATCATCGTGCCGCTCTAAGATTATCCGTGGGGCATGATTTTTTCCGAAAGCCGGAGTCCACTTTTCGGGATCAGGCTCTAAATTCGCAACAGCGCCCGCGCATTGCCGCTAAAGATCTTGGCCTTGGCCTCATCGCTGATGGGAGCGGTGGCGATGAAGGCAACCCCATCCAGGTTGGAGTGGAACGGCCAGTCGACCGCGAACATCAACCGCTCGATCCCGATCGCCTCGACCGTGCATTGCAAGGCCGTATGGGTGAACTTGCCGCCGGTCGTGAAGTAGAAATTGCGCCGGATCGTGTCCTGGAAGGTCCGCCCCCCCTTCATCTGCCGCGACACATAGCGATCGACGCGCGGGAGCAGGAACGGGATCGCTTCCCCAAGGTGCCCAAGAATGATCTGCAGGCTTGGGAAGGCCTCGAACACCTCGCTGAGCACGAGCCGGGTGGCGATGGCGGACATCTCGCTGGTGAAGCCGTGTCCAACCCGCACCATCGACGGATAGCCGCTGTAGTAGGCCTCGATCACATCCGGATGCGGCGTTGCCGGGTGCAGATAAAGCGGCACGCCAAGTCCTTCCGCTGTCGCGAAAATCGGCCAAAACGTCTTGTCGTCCGGGAAGCTGCCGCGGGTCAGGCCGTGGATCATGGCACCCTTGAAGCCGAGCTGGTTGACCGCCCGATCGAGCTCGCGGGCCGCGGCGGCCGGGTCTGACGTCGGCAAGGCCGCAAAGCCGGCGAAGCGATCGGGGTGCGCACAAACCGCCTGATGCAAAAGATCATTCGCCGCGACCGCCAACCGCACGGCTTCGGCGGGCGCGAAATTCTGGGTCGCGGGTTCGACATGGGAAATGACCTGCATCTCCACGCCGGCCTCGTCCATTTCGGCGATGCGCAGTTCCCCGAGATCGCTCAGCCGCCGGCCGAGCTCCGGATCGGCGAGCACGTCATGGCCACGCCGAAGCTCCCGCAGCTCCGGCGTCCAAAAATGCTCTTCTGTCGCGATTGGCTTGGTCGTCATTCCGACATGTCCCCCCTGCGTGGTCGCCATAGCGCCACCTGTCTACGGCCGATTTCCGCATAATTCAAAAGCGTTAAGGGATCGCCCAGCGGCCGATCTGGTCTCCAGCCCGCGGCAATTTATCCGGTCGGCCTTTGAACCATTTGCTTGATCACCGCGTCTTATTGTCGGAGCGAGGTCATGCGTGCACATGGGGCATATCTGTTGGTTTGCGGGCTGGCGGTCGCCCTGGCGTCCCTGGCCGCAGGCCTGCAAGTGCCTACGGTTTCGGCGTCGCCGCAAAAGTCCGCGACGGTCGTGAACCGGGCTCTGAAGGGCGACCGGTTGCCCGTCCTGGCGCCTGCCGGCAACGCCAACACAGCCCCGAGCTCTTATGAAAAACTGCCCGACGGTTGCGAGGCGTCGGTGAGCGCGATGACGAAGTCGCCGCTTGCCCGGACCCCAGCGCGCTGCATCTCCTGAACGCGGCCGCCACGCATCTCTGCGGCCGCCGAAGCGGCGGTCTAACCATAATGGCGGCAGAACCGCCTTGGGGAATACGGATGAAAGCGCACATGAGCGACCGGGGGCGGTTTCTCGAGCTTGATCTTGCTGACTGGTCGATGCTGCTCGTCGGCTTCACGCTGGCGGGCGTGCTGGCGCTCTGGATGTAGCTCTCATCACGCCGTGCGGACCGAGATTTCGACACGGTCGCCAAGCGGTACCTCGACCGACACGTACCCGTTGCTCGCGTCGCGCACATAGCCGACATAGACCGCAAGGGCTTCGGGAGCCACCGCGAGGTCGTCTGCAACGATCAGCGCGCCGGGCGCAAGCCGTGGCTCCAGAAATTTCAGCATCGGCAAATAGAGCGGCTTCCAACCGTCGAGCAGAACAAGATCGATGCCGCCGTCGATCCCGGTCTTGAGGGTTTCGAAGGCATCACCGACGCGGATTTCGATGAGGTCATCAAGACCGGCAGCACGAAAATTTTCCTGCGCCCGCTCCGCTTTGATGGCGTCGAGCTCGGTGGTGACGAGGCGGCCGCGCCCGCCATCGCGCAGGGCGGACGCCAGATGGATGCCGGATATCCCGTAGGATGTCCCGAATTCGACGACGAGCCCCGCGTTGCGGCTGCGGACCAGCATATACAGGAGGCGTCCGACATCCGGCGAGACCGGCATGTAAACGTCGCGCATCAGCTCAGCGCGCTCGCGGTCGCTCGGCGGCCTTTCGCGGCCGGCGGTGGCTTCGCGGGCGCGGCGAAAAGCTTCGGGATCCTTCTCGTCCGCCGCCGTGAACAAGCGATCGAGCAGCGTCGCGACGACAGGAGAGGCCAAGGTCGACATCGTGTATACTTTCAGTTGACGAGCGCGGTGACCTTGTCGACGATCGGCTTCGGCGTCGCATAGATGTTGTTGATCAGTCGCGCCAGGGTCTCGCCGTTTTCCGGATCCAGCGCGAATTTCTGCCGCTTCACGTCGGCGATGAAATCCGGATCCTTCATGGTGGCGTCGAAAGCGTCGCGCAACATCTTCAGCACATCGGGCGGCAGATTCGGGGGCGCCGCAAAGGGACGTCCGATGCCCTGTCCGGCATAGAGGAAGTCGATCGCCTGTCGCTCCTCGTCGTTGCGGGCGAGGTCACGCGCCAGCGGCACGCCTTTGAGCTCCGGGTTCGGCGCCGGCGCGCCCTGGAACAGCACCGATACCTGCTTGCTCGATATCCAATCGGGGCGCCGGCTCTGTACGCTGTCGAGACTCTCGCAGATGCCCTGCACCTCGCCGCGCTCCATCGCCAGAAAGATGTCGGCGGATGACGGATAACCGCTAACCAGCTTGAACTTCATGCCCAAGAGAGACGCGAGGGCTTTCGGATATTCGCGGGTGCCGGATCCAGGTCCAACATCGCCCATCACCAGCTCCTTCTCGTAGAGGTCCTGCACGGTCTTCACCGGCGCAGTGCGATAGGCGATGCAGATATTGGTCTCCGTGGTGGGAGTGCCGAGCCACGACATCTTGGTCGGATCGAATTTGGCTCCGGGCGAGCCGGTGATGGGCGCGAGCGGTGCATCGCGGCCGATGAGCCCGATGACGCTGCCGTCCTTGGGAGCGAGCTCATAAAGGTAGTTCGCTGCCGCGATGCTGCCCCCGGCCGGCATGTTCTGCGGCACGAATGTCGGATTTCCTGGCAGATGAGTGCCAATGTGTTGGGCGACGGCACGGGCCCAGAGATCATAGCCGCCCCCAACCCCGAAGCCGATGATCATGCGATAGGATTTTCCGCTCGCCTGCTGCGCCGCGGCCGGGGCGGTTGCACCCAACAGGATGAAGCCGATCACCGCGGCTGCTTTTGCTCTCTTCATCTCGTCTCTCCCTACTGTTCTTTTGTGCGGCCGTCGCAACCCTGCCCATTGTGATTTACCCCCATTGCCGATGGAAGAGCCGGGCGCCGCGATTTTCTGCGCAAAGTGTCTCAGCGGCCGAGCGCCTTCTGCTTCCAAAGCTTCCAGGGGCGCGCTTCAACCCGCTGCATGGAGACGTCGGTAAGCGCCGCCTCCTCGGCGGAGAGATACATCACGGGTCCGCCGCCGATGGCGATCGCCTGCGCCAGCATGCGAGCGTTGATCTCCGTGTAATAGGCGCGCCACACGACGTTCTGGATATTGCTTCCCACGACCACATCGCCATGGCCGCGCATCAGCGCGGTGGTGTGTTGGCCGAGCACTTGGGCAAGCTCGGTCCCGCGTTCCTTGCGGTTGACCAGCATGTCGGTGGGCCCGAATTTCTCGCGGATATCGAACACCGGAACGAAATCACCGAGGAAGGCCGCATTGTGCAGGATCGGGCGAAACGAGGCCTTGGTCACGCCGAATGGGACGACGGTCGGCGAATGGCTGTGCACAATCGCGTGCACGTCGGGGCGCACCTTGTAAATCTCGCTGTGGATGTAGCGCTCGGAATAAAGCTGCACGCCGGGATGGGTGAGCGCGACGCTCTCAAGGTCGTACTCGGCGATGTCCTCGGCGGTTACCAATGCGGGCGCCAGCCAGCGCGACATCAAGTAGTGCTGAGGGTTGTTGGGGTGGCGGATGCTCACATGCCCGAAGGCATCGAGGATGCCCTGGTCGGCGAGAATACGGTTGGCGGCGACGAGATCGTCCAGCACTTCCGGGGCAACATCGATGAGGTTTTGCGGCATAGCTCTCTCGAAACGATCGGTTGAACGCGCCGCCGCACTCGCAACATCGACCTTGGAAGGTTCTGAATGACGCGGCGGCAGGTTGTCAGGTGAGCGTCAATATTTATTGCACACCACGGCGTTGACAACAAATTAAATTGTTAGCAAACGGAGACCTGCTCGCCGGCGGAGGGCGCGACGCCACCAGCGCTGAAGCTCGTCCTCGGTCACGCCATCTGCCTCTCTCGCCCGGGTGATCAAAATGTCGAACCCAGAAGCACCGCCTGAAGCCACAATCTCCGATCTCGTCGTCGCCAACCGGATCCTGGCCGCCGAAGGCGTGCTCGACGCCTTCGGCCACATCAGCATTCGCGACCCGCGCAACCCTGCCTGTTATCTGATGTCCCGCTCGCTTGCGCCGGCGCTGGTGACGGCTGCCGACATCGTGCAGCACGATCTCGACAACCGGCCGATCCGCGACGAGGGCCATAGCCTCTACTACGAGCGCTGGATTCATGGGGAGATCTACAAATCGCGGCCGCAAGTGAACGCGATCGTGCACAGTCATTCGCCGACGGTCGTGCCATTCGCGTCCACCAAGGCGCCATTGCGCCCGATCCTGCACAACGCCTCGTTCCTTGGTCTCGGCTCGCCGATCTTCGAAATCCGCAAGCTGATCCCCAATTCCGATCTGATGATCTCGACAGCGGCGCTCGGGGCCGCGCTCGCCGCAACGCTGGGCCCGACCGCCGATGTCGTGCTGCTCCGTGGCCATGGCAATGTGGTGGTGGGCCCGACCATTCAGGTTGCGGTGTTCCGCGCCTACTACACCGAGATCAATGCGCGCCAGCAGCTCAACGCCATAGTTCTGGGACGCGAGGACGTCGTCTACATGAACGCAGGCGAATGCGAGACGACCGACAAGATCATGCAGTCGGTTGCCGGCAGGCCGTGGGATCTGTGGAAACGCCGAGTGCTCCGCGAGATGCGTCGCGCGGAAGCGGAAGACCGGATGTGAGCATGATCCCTGCCCCCGACGTGATCGGGGGTGGTTTACCAGTCATCGGAAAAGGCTTGTCCCTGCGAAAGCGGGATCATTCTCGGCTAAGGCTGGCTATTCAGGCTTTATCCCGGCGGCGGTGATCACTTTGCCCCAGCGCGCCCGATCCTCGGCGACGTATTTCTTCGCGTAATCGAGCGAACCGCCTTCGACAATGGCGTGCGTCTCGGCGAAGCGAGCCTGCACATCAGGGGAGTGAAGGATTTCGTCGATTTGCTTGTTCAGCTTGGCGAGCACCACTGGCGGTGTCTTTGGCGGTGCGCTGATGACGTTCCAGGTCTTTGAGATGATTTCGGGCAAGCCGAGCTCACCCATCGTCGGAATGTCGGGCAATGTGTCCAGGCGTTTCTCCGACGCAGTCGCGAGAATTCTGACGCGGCCGGCCTTGTACAGCTCGTAGAACGCGGAATACTGGATAAAGGTCAGGTCGACATTGCCGGCAATCAGGTCGGAGAGAACCGGAGCCGTTCCCTTATATGGAACGTGCGTCATCTTGGTCCCCGTCAAGGCCATGAAGAATTCTGCCGTCAGGTGCCCGGCGGTGCCGACGCCGTTTGATGCGAAGGTGAGTTTGCCCGGATTGGCTCTGGCATAGGCAATGAATTCACGGGCGTCACGCACCGGTAGGTCCGGCCGCACCACCAGCGCCAGCGGAATGTAAGTGAGCACCGCCACCGGCTCGAAGCCGAGCGGCTCATAATTGAGCCCCTTGAAAAGATAGTCGCTGATCGAGACCGTGGAGTTGAACGACGCCAGCAGCGTGTAGCCGTCAGGAGGCGAGCGATAGACAGCCTCGGCTGCGGCATTTCCAGCAGCACCGGCGCGATTTTCGACGACAAATGTCTGGCCGAGCCGCTCACTGAGCTTTTGCGCCACAAGCCTGGTGGCGAAGTCGACGCCGCCGCTCGGCGTGACATTGACGATGATCCTGACCGGATGATTGGGATAATCCGCAGTCGGCTGCGCCGCAGCCGTGCCTACTAAAAGTGCCAATCCCAGAAATGCGGGCAGAGCTCTCGACCAAGGCATCGCATCCTCCCGTTTTTTTTCTGCACGCCGTCCACTTGCCGGGACGTTGCCGCACATCACGTCAAAAAATATTGCACATAGAGATGGTGCCGACAATTTAAACTGTTTGGCGCGGCCGGAGGTGAAGAACCAGCCCTAAGGATCAACCGCGAAACTCTGCGGGACCCCGCCGGACTGACAGGTCTCCCACATCCGCAAAAAGGCCTTCTCGATGCGACGGCGGAACAGGTCGGTATCGAATAGCGAGCAGCCCGACCGGCTGCGCGCGAGCCGCTCGCGCAAGCCTCGCACCAGCGGCGCATCGGTCGCGAGGCGCAGCGCCAAGCTTTCATATTCGGCAAGGCTTGCGGTCGCGAGCTCGGGAAGCCCTGCCGCATGCAGCAGGCTCGTGGCCACTCGGCCAGCGAAGCTTCTGCCCGTACAGGTCACGATCGGCAGGGCGACCCACAGCGCGTCGCTCGCCGTGGTATGGGCATTGTAAGGCAATGTGTCCAAGCACAGGCCGGCGAGGCGGAGACGCGCAAGATGGCGCGCCGGATCGGTCCTCTCCGCGAAAACAAGGCGCTCCGGATCAACTCCGCGGGCAGCCGCCTCGCGGCGCAAGCTGTCGACGGCTGCGTCATTATCGTGCAGCAGCCACAGCACGCTGCCCTCGACCGCCCGCAGCAAGCGCATCCAGATGTCGAACAGCTGCGAAGTGATCTTGTAGCTGCCGTTGAAGCAGCAGAAGACGAATCCTTGCTCGGGCAGCCCGGCCTGGCGCCGCGACGGAGTCTCGGCCGCGATGCTGCGCTTTGCATCGTTCACCTGATAGCAGCCCGGCAAATGGACGATGCGCTCGGTGAAGAACGGCTGCTGATCAAACGGCAGGACGATCTTATCGGCAATCACATAATCGATGAAGTCCGCGCCGGTCGTCGCCGGATAGCCCAAATAGGTCGCCTGCACCGGCGCCGGGCGATGTGCGAGGATCCCCAAGCGGGCATGTTGGGTGTGGCCCTTCAGGTCGACTGCGATATCGACCTCCGCCTGGTGCAGGAGGCGGGCGACATCCAAATCATCCCTTGATTGCACGTCGTGGAATTGATCGAACACCCGCACCAGGCGCGCCCGCATCTCGCTACGGTCGTCGGGCCCGTAAGAAACGCCGATGATCTCAAAGCGTGCGCGATCATGGAGCTCGAACAGACCCGCCATCAACAAGGCGGTGGCGTGCTCGTGGAAGTCGGCGGACAGATACGCGATCCTGATCTTGTCATGGCGGCGGCGGCCGCCGCGCCATAACGGCTGCGCGCCTGGGGGAATCTCCTTCGCAAGCGCGCCGGCTGCAGCGGCCGACTGCAGGGCGTAATCGTCGCTGTAGCCGAGCAGCGTGAACGGAGGGATGATCGAACCATCCTGCGCAATCCGCTGCGCCAATTCGCGTCCGATCTCCTCGCTGCGCCTCCAATCGCACACCGCGAGCGCCGCGTCTGCCATCCCGGCAAATGCGTAAGGGTGGCCGGGGTCGAACGCGAGCGCCCGCTCGAAGCTCTCCAGGCCCTCGCCTTGGCGCTTGAGCTCGCGCAGCACAACACCGCGGCCACATAGCGTATCGGGATCGTTCGGCTTCAGCGCCAGGGCCCTCTCGTGGCTGGCCAGCGCCTCGCCCAGGCGGTGCAAGTCACGCAGCGCGAGGGCGCGATTGTTCAGCGCTTCGCTGTGGTCGGGTGCGAGAGCGAGCGCGCGGTCGTAGCATGCGAGCGCCTCGGCGGCGCGCCTCTGCCCGCGCAGCACCACCCCGCGATTGTTGAGGGCATCGACATGACGAGGATTCGCGCCGAGCGCCCGGTCGTAGCTGTCGAGCGCCTCGAGCGGGCGGCGCAGCTGCTGCAGCGCGACCCCACGATTGTAATGCGCCTGCGCGTGATTCGGCTGGATCGCCAGGGCGGCCGCATAGCTTTCAAGCGCTTCATCGAAACGTTGCAGGACGAGGAGCGTGTTGCCGCGATTATTGTGGGCCGCAACATAGTCCGGCGCAATCGCGACCGCGCGTTCAAAGCTCGCCAGCGCATCGACCGGACGGCGCAGATCGAGCAACGCCAACCCGCGGTTGTTCAATGCTTCCGGATAGCTCGGCTTGAGCGCCAAAGCGCGGTCGAAGCCCGCCACCGCTTCGGCATTCCGATCGAGGCTGCGCAGCACCATCGCCCTGTAGTAGAGCGCCTCGGCCTGATTCGGTTCGAGGGCAAGCGCTTTGTCGAAGGCCGCAAGCGCTTCCTCGCGACGCTCGAGCCGATCAAGCGCGCGTCCGTAATTCACCAGCGCCGGCGGAAAGCCCGGATTGATCCGCAGCGCCGCACCGATCAGCGAGGCACCTTCCGCGAAGCGACCTTGCTGACAGCGCAGCATTCCAAATAGATGCAGCGCATCGAAGTGGTCGGCTTGGAGCTTGATGAGCTCCCCGTATAGGGCTTCCGCACCCACCAGGTCGCCCTTGCGGTGGAGCTCGAGGGCCTGGCGGAAAGCTTTGGACGGATCGAGCATCTTGTTTGGCTTGGCGGCTCGGGAACGAGAAATGCCGCCAGCAGAGTCTCAGATTTCACCCACGCGGACCAGCACGCCCGCTGGGCGACCGCGATCGCAAAGGCGGGTACCAGCGGCTTCACCCCACCAGCATTGATTTTACTAAAGAAAAAGGAGTTCGATCTGCAAAAGGCGATTATCCCGGACTTGACTTTGTGGAACTTTCTTCCTACGGGAGTACCCTTTCCGGGGTGCAATCGCCAGGGGGATCATTATGGGTGAGTCTGAGCTTCACAAGCTCGAGCGATCTCTTGGCCGCAGGATCGCTTCTTTCCTTCCGCATAAATGGCAAACGGCGCTCTTTCGGGAAGTTAAGCTGCCCGGCTGGATTCTCATTGCTTGGGGGCTGTTTATCGTCATTCCTGACATCAAAGATCGTCTGGAATTTTGGTGGGATGCTGCCCGCTATTTGGGGGGCAACATGGAAGCCATAACCAACCTCTTAACGTCCCCCGTCTTTGGAATTATTTTGATCCTAGCCGGCGTCGCCTATCTCGTCTTTGTCGAGGAAGAAAGGCGGCCAGCCAGCCGACACAAAATATGGCCGATAATAAGTTGGGCTGTAGTAGGAGCTACGTCTTTTGCCGCGTTCGTGGTGTCGATTGTTAGCTACGTTAACGCGCAAATCGGACCTCGCGACATCTATCCAAAAGAACGAGAAGCGATTACCTCCGTACTGAGGGAAGAAAAGAGCACAGTCCCCTTTGTGGTCTACGTCGACTATATTGCTACCTGCTTCGATTGCGATGGATATGCGTTTTCTTTCGTCGATCTAATCAATTCGGTGCCGGGGTGCGGATTCCGACGATTGCGGCCGGGGATTCCGATTGAACGCGGCCATGCGTTCCGATTGAAGGCGGCCACCTTTTCCGACTGAAGGCGGCCGGGTCGTTGCCGGCATGGTGAGTTGACTCAGGTTTTTTTGGCGGCGT
>DATGLV010000014.1:0-100763 GCA_035293945.1 Xanthobacteraceae bacterium
CTCGCTTTGCGGGGTGCTCAGCGCTCGGCAGCGCGCCTCAAGCACCTTGCGTATCTTCGGCTTGAGCCGAACCTCTCTTGCGTCGGGAATCATCCCGATCTTGAATCATGACTCACCCACAAAGAAAAGTGGGTACTAGCCCCTTCTCTTCCCTCTCGCAAGCCGGGTGCCGCTTTTCGATTTGAAGTTCCTGACCGAGCCTGTGGCACACGTAGCAGGAACTTCAAATCAGCGGCACTAGCCATCTTAGATGAACTTCGGGAGCAAGAGGGCACTAGAACGTGGTGCCGCCGCCGAACCGGAAGATCTGCGTCTTGTCGTAGGAGCGCTTGGTGATCGGATAGGCGAGATCGAAGCGCAGGGGGCCGAACGGCGAATTCCAGATCAATCCGACACCTGCGGCGGTGTTGACGAACATGTTGTCCGGAGAGGCAATCATGGTTTCGTTGGTCACCGGGGAGAAGGTCGGCCCCTGATAGCCCCAGAGCGACCCGGCATCCACATAAGCCGCCACCCTGATGCCCATCTCCTTGGGAATGAAGGCGACCGGCGATTGGAACTCGAGGCTCGCGCCCCAATAATGCGTGCCGCCGATCGCATCATTGGTGGTGCCGGGCGTCAGGTCGCGCGGGCCAATGCCGGCGGGCGCGAAGCCGTGCACCAGGTTCGGCCCCATCTGGAAATTGTCGAGCATGCGGACGCCGTTCGTCCCGAGCTGACCGAAGTCGACCGAACCATTGTCCCAGCCATTGATGTTGCCCGCCTGCAGATGAACGACGCCGACAACGTCGTTGATTACCTCGAAATAGCGGCGCACATCCGCAGTCTCGCGCAAGTAACGTACGTCGCCGCCGGCGCCGGCGAGGTCCTGGTTGAAAGCCGCCGCGATGCCGGCGGTGGGGTTACGGTTGTCGTCGACCGTGTTGTAGATCAACGAATAGCCGACGAGCGAGGTCAAGGAGGCGCCGTTGGCGAGTTCGATTTTCACCGGCAGCGAGGCTTCGCCGTCAACGTAGCAGTTCTGATTAATCTGCCCAGGCTGTCCGGGGAACGGGGGAGTTCCTGGCGGAGGATTCGGGGTCGGCCAAGTCGTGACCCAGTTCGGATTGACGTTATTACAATTGTCCAGGTAGCTCGGCAGCACGATCCTTTGAGTGTAGATCGAATAGCGCAGCTGCATCGAAAGATCCTCGCGCAGCTGCACCCCCAGCCGCACGCCCGTGCCGAGTGTATCGGTCTGGTAGGAGATGAAGTTCGTCGGCAATTGCTGTTTGGCGTAGATGTCCCAGCCAAAGGCTAGCCGATAACCGAGGAAATAGGGCTCGACGAAGGAGAAGTTGCCGCCCTTGGAATATTGGCCATAGCTTACCCCCACCTTCGCGACCAGGCCCAGGCCGAACAGATTGCGCTCGCCGATCGAGGCCTCGGCCAGAGCGCCGTCCGAGGTCGAATAGCCGCCGGAAAGGGAGACTTCACCCGTGGACTGATCCTCCACGTCGACGTCGAGGATGATGCGATCAGGCGCGGAGCCGGGTTCGGTCGTGATCTTGACCGTCTTGAAGTAGTTGAGATTCTTCAACCGACGCTCGGCGCGATTGACCAGTGCGCGGTTGTAGGCATCACCCTCCGCCACGTCGAACTCGCGGCGAATCACGTAATCGCGCGTCTTGGTGTTGCCGCGAATATTGATCCTCTCGATATAGACGCGCTGCCCCTCCTCGACCGTAAAGAACAGGTTGATGGTCCGCGCCGGGGTGTTGCGATCCGCTCCCGGGCGAATGGTGGCGAACGCATAGCCCTGCCGCGCCGCCTCGATGGTCATGTCCTCGACCGACTTCTCGACTGCCTCGGCGTTGTAGACGTCGCCGGCCGCCATGCGCAGGCGCGGCTCCAACAGGTGTGGATCGAGCGCGGCGATCTTGGAGCGAACGTCGACCGCTCCGATACGATATTGATCGCCCTCATCAATGGTGAAGGTGATGACAAATCCCTTCTGCGCCGGATCGTATTCGGCGACCGCCGAAACAACGCGCACGTCGATGTAGCCGTGCTTGAGATAGAAGCGGCGCAGGAGCTCGCGGTCGGCCTCGATGCGGTCCGGGTCGTAGATGTTCTCGGTCTGCAGGAAGGATATGATGGGGTTGGTTTCGACCGTCTTGATCTCGTCCTTCAGCCGATAGGACGAAAAAGCATGGTTGCCGACGAAATTGATGGTCTTGACGACCGTCTTCTCGCCCTCGGTGATCTCGAACACCAGGTCGACGCGGCTGTTAGGCAACTCGATGATCTTGGGATCGATACGAACGTCGTAGCGGCCGCTGCGCCGATAAATGTCGACCATACGCTGCACGTCGGACTGGACGGTCGCCCGCGAAAGCGTGCCGCGCTCTTTCGATTGGATTTCTGCCTTGAGCTGGTCTTCCTTGACCTTCTTGTTGCCCTCGAACGCGATCCGGTTGATGACCGGATTCTCCACCAGGGTCACGACGATGTGCCCGCCGGACTGGGTGATCCGCACGTCCTGGAACAGCCCGGTTGCGTACAGCGCCTTGTAAGCGTCGTCGATGCTCTGTGCGTCGTAGCGGCCGTCCTTGCCGGCGCGAAAATAGGAACGCACCGTCTCGGCCTCGACGCGGCGATTGCCCTCGACCACGATGGCATCGCCCGGACTCTTGTTGGCCAGGCTTCTACTGCTGGTGGCTGTTTGCGCACGCGCCTCACCGGCCGCCAGATCGGCGACCGCCAGGCCCAATACTATTCCCCCGAGAACCAAGCCGGCGATGCCCAGCCCCCGAACAAACCGAACACAAAGGTTCATTCGCAACGCGCCCTCTTTACCCCTTCCGGACCCCGTCTTCCCCTCCGGCCCCGCGTCCCGCGCGATGGCAGCTCAAAACCGGCCAGAACCCCGCTTCTACCCGGTTTCCGAGGCGATGCAAATCATCCCATTCGCACCGTTTTCCCTTTGCCGCCAGAGAGTTGCTGATCGGCAACGCTTCACGACACAGCTCGATGTAGAATACCGCTGATGTCGTTATAGGCGGCAAAGATCATCAGCATCACCACGATCGCGAGCCCAATCCGGAAGCCGACCTCCTGCGCCCGTTCTGACAGCGGACGCCCCCGCATCGCCTCGATCGCATAGAACAAAAGGTGGCCGCCATCGAGCATCGGCACCGGAAACAGATTCAAAAGTCCGATTGAGGCGGAAAGAAACCCAGAAAGGTAGAGCAACGAAGCAATGGCCGCGCCAATGCCGCCACTGTCCAGGCCCGAGTTCCAAGCATCACCGGCGACCTCGGCGATGCGAATCGGGCCACCGAGCTGATTGGCGGATTCACGGCCGACGAACACGCCCGCGACAAAGCAGAGCGAGCGCTCAATCACGAAATAAGTCTCTTCCGCGCCGAGCAGGATGGCCCGCGGCGGGCTTTCAGTCTGCAGCTTCACGTCATCGCTGGCCTGCTTGCTGATTCCGAGCACGGCGTTGCAGAAGCCACGTGAGCTGGGGGTTGCCTTGATGTCCTCGCGCACGCCGCCGCGGTCGACGGTCAGCGTGAGGGTGCGACCTCCGCTTGCGCCGACGATTCGCTGCATCTCAGAAAACCCGCTGATCTCGCGGCCGTCGATTGCCACGATGATGTCACCGGGCATCAGGCCGGCCGCGGCTGCGGCACTGTCGGGCTGCACCGCATCAACGCGCGCAGGCATCACCTGGCGGCCAAAACTCATGAAAATGCCGGCGAAGATCACCAGTGAAAGGATGAAATTGGCGATAGGTCCCGCGACCGCGACCGCCGCGCGCGGGCCGACTTTCTGGTGCACGAAACTGACCCGCCGCTCTGCCTCACTCATGCCCGCGGCGGCAGCGTGATCGGGCACGCTTGCGGCATTCTCGTCGCCGAAGAATTTGACGTAACCGCCGAGCGGGATCGCGCAGATCTTCCAGCGTGTCTGGTGACGGTCGTTGAATCCGAACAGCTCGGGACCAAAGCCGATGGAAAAGCTGAGGATCTTCACCCCATACCAGCGCGCGACCAGAAAATGGCCGAGCTCATGGAAAAATACCACTATGGTTAACACGATGAGGAACGGAACGATGCCAAAAGTGGCCAGACCGTGCCAAAAATCCAAGTTCATACGCTGAGACCTTCCAACCCAGGCTTGCCTATGCCGCCCATTCCCTCGTCCCAGAGATTCTCTAACCCATCTTTGCGGCAATTTCGGGCAGGATTTGGCGTGCCAACAGCCTTGAATTTTGATCGATTCCGATCGCTTCGTCGATGCTCTGAGGGTCGCGCGTCAAATCGCGCGCAACCGCGGCCGCAAGAGTGGCCTCGACCAGCGCCGCAATGCCGGTGAATCCGAGCCTACGGCCTAAGAACTCCTCGACAGCGACCTCGTTCGCTGCGTTGAGCACGGTCGGCGCCCCGCCTCCGGCTTCAAGCGCCCAGCGCGCGAGCCGCAGCGCCGGGAAGCGTTCGAGGTCGGGCTCCTCGAAGGTGAGCGTCGAGGCCTTGGCCAAGTCGAGGCGCGGCGCAGGTCCCATGAGTCGTTCATCGGGCCAGGCTAGGCAATGCGCGATCGGGATGCGCATGTCCGGGCTGCCGAGCTGCGCGATCAGTGAACCGTCACGGAACTCCACCAAGCCGTGAATGATCGATTGCGGGTGCACGAGAACATCGATTTCCTGCGGTTTGAGCGCGAAGAGATGGTGTGCCTCGATGACTTCCAGGCCCTTGTTCATCAAGGTCGCCGAATCGATCGTAACCTTTGGGCCCATCGACCAGTTGGGGTGGCGCAAGGCTTGTTCGGGCGTCGCGGCCCTGATCTCAGCCGCGCTCTTGGTGCGGAATGGGCCGCCGGAGGCCGTGAGGATGACGCGACGCACATCCTGTCGCCGGCCGGCGCTCATCGCCTGGAATAGAGCATTGTGCTCGGAATCGACCGGAAGCACAGTTGCGCCGGAGGCGGCTGCCCGACGCATGAACAGTCCGCCAGCACAGACCAGACATTCTTTATTGGCAATAGCGACCATCACGCCGCGCTCGGCGGCGGCAAGCGTCGGCTTCAAGCCCGCGGCTCCCGTGATGGCACCGATCACCCATTCGGCCGGCCGCTCCGCCGCCTCGATCAAGGCGTCCTCGCCGGCGCCTGCGGCAATTCCGCTTCCACTGAGCGCGTCCTTGAGCTCAGCGTAAGCGGCGGGATCTCCGACCGCCGCAAACCGCGCGTTGAGCTCGCGCGCGAGCGCGGCAAGCGCGGTCGCGCTGCGATTGGCGCTCAGTGCCTCGACCCGATAGCGGGAAGGCTCGCGCTTGATGAGGTCTACGGTGCTGGCGCCGATCGAGCCGGTGGCGCCGAGCAGTGTGACGCTGCGTTCGGCAAAGGGCGCAGCCGCGAGCACGGATTGTGGTTGAGCCATTTGCGCGTTCATTGTGCCACCGGAAATTGTCTACCAGATCAAAAGACCGTGCGCCGGGGCCGCGATGCCTCCGCGGACGACACCGATGAGTGCAGCGGCGGTCGCCGCGGCAACGAAGCCGTCGAGCCGATCCATGAGGCCGCCGTGCCCGGGGATCAAGCGGCTCGAATCCTTGGCCCCGAACTTGCGCTTGAGCAACGATTCGAAAAGGTCGCCGGCCTGCGCAAGCGAAGACAGGCCCGCGGCAATAACTGCGATCGGAAAGAGGCGCGGCAGTCCCGCCGCGGCCGCAACCGCAATGGCGGCCAGCACCGCCGCCGCGAGCCCTCCGAGCGCGCCCGACCAGGTTTTTTTGGGGCTGACCCGGGGCAGGAGCTTAGCGCCGCCGACCAGCCGGCCAACGAAATAGGCCGCAATATCGGTGGTCCATACGACGGCGAACAGAAACATCAGCGCGATCCATCCGTTTTCGACGTCGCTGCGTAACGCGATCGCCGCAATGACGATCGCGCCCGCATAGGGTACGCCGACCGCTGTCCAGCCGGGATGCCGCGTTGGGGCCATCACGGCAATAGCGATCGCGGTCAATAAGGTGACGCCGACCGCTTCGGGCGAACGCCCAATGGCGGCCAGCGCTGACGCGATCGTGAGCGCCGCTTCCCCACCCAAGAGGATCGGCCTCTTCCCTGCGCCCGCCACAAGCGAGGCCCATTCCCAGAACACTCCGATAGCCGCAAGACCCCAGAGGACTGCGAAGATCAGGCCGCCCAGATATGCGGTCCCGATCGCGAGCGGGGCCATCACGAGCGCTGATAACACCCGCCGGGCGAGATCGGAGCCGCTGGAGACCGCAGCTTCTTCGGCCCGCCCGCTCGGCGTCGCCGTGTTCGGATTGTCCATCATATGATCAAACGGTGAGAATTTCCTTTTCCTTGCCGGCCAGCATCTTGTCGATTTCGCTGATGGTCTCGTCGGTCACCTTCTGCACCTGCTCGGCGGCGCGCTTCTCGTCGTCCTCGCTGATCTTGTGGTCTTTGAGCATCTTCTTGAGAACGTCGAGGCCATCGCGGCGGACGTGGCGCACCGCGACCTTGGCCCCCTCCACGTATTTGTGCGCGACCTTGACGAGCTCCTTGCGCCGTTCCTCATTGAGCTCGGGGATGCGCAGTCGCAGGGTCTGACCCTCGGTCGACGGCGACAGGCCCAAATTGGAGGCGGCAATCGCCTTCTCGACCGCATGTACCATCGAGCGGTCCCAGACCTGGACTGATATAAGGCGCGGCTCGGGCACGCTGACCGTCGCGAGCTGATTGAGCGGCATATGGCTGCCGTACGCCTCGACCTGGATCGGTTCCAGCAAACCCGCGGAGGCGCGACCGGTACGCAGGCCGCCCAGCTCTTGCTTCAGCGCCTGAATGGCGCCCTGCATCCGCCGTTTGAGCTCGTTGATGTCGTGCGTCGCGGTCGCCATGGCTAATCCCTCCGTCGCGCCTTGCCCTCGGGTGTATGCTCGCGGGTGCCGGCGCACTCGTGCCGCAAACGTCGGCCTGCCAGGACCTCGGGAAGGTTCACGAACCGACGAATGTCGAGCGCCCTTCTCCTCGCAAAGTAGCCAGGATCGCACCCTTCTCCCGGATCGAGAACACAATGATAGGCATACGGTTTTCCCGGGCAAGCGCGAATGCTGTGGCGTCCATGACCTTGAGGTCCTGCTTGAGCGCCTCGTCGTGGGTCAGCCGCTCATAACGCTTGGCCCGGGGGTCCCTCTTGGGGTCAGCGCTATAGACGCCGTCGACGTCGGTGGCTTTGAGCACGGCGCCGGCCCCTAGCTCGGCGGCGCGCAGGACTGCAGTCGTATCGGTGGTGAAGAACGGGTTGCCGGTGCCGGCCGCCAGCAAGAGCAAGCGCCCTTCCTCCAAATGCCGCGCCGCCCGTCGCCGCTCATAGGTCTCGCAGATCTCGGGCATGGCAAGCGCCGACATGGTGCGAGCCGGCGCGCCCGCCGCCGCGATGGCGGCCTCAAGCGCAAGCGCATTCATGACGGTCGCGAGCATGCCCATCACATCGCCGGTGACACGCGGCAGGCCTCCTTGGGCGGCGGTCGCACCGCGAACGAAGTTGCCACCGCCGACCACGATGCCAAGCGTGGCGCCGAGGGAGCGTGCCGCCACCAGATCGGCCGCCACGCGTGCGAGGGTCGTCTGGTCGATGCCGAAATCGCCGGATTTACCGTTGGCACCGCCACCTCCGGCCAGCACCTCGCCGGAGATTTTCACGATCACGCGCGAATAGATCGGCCCAGCCATCAGAGCATGATCCCGAAAAGTGGATGCCGATTTTCGGATAGGATCATGCGGGATGATTGATTGGAAGGAAAATCATCCCGCTTTGCCGGAGGCTTATGCCGAACTTTTACTCCGACTCCTGCTTTTCGATCCCCTCGCCGACCGCGTAGCGCACGAAGCCCGTCACCTTGACGGGGCCGCCCACCTTGCCTTCGGCTTCCTTGAGCGCTTGCGCCACACTCTTGTCGGGGTCGTGAATATAACCCTGATCGAGCAGGCAGACTTCCTTGTAGAAGGTCTTCAGCCCGGATTCGACGATCTTCTCGATGACGTTCGCGGGCTTGCCTTGCGCCTTGTACTTGTCGGCGAGCACGTCTTTCTCGCGGCGGACGACTTCCGGGTCGAGGCCTGAGGGATCGATCGCCTGCGGATTGGTCGCCGCCACGTGCATGGCCAAGTTCCGCCCCAAGCGCTTGAGCTCGTCGGCGTCGCCGGAGGATTCGAGGGCCACCAGCACGCCGATGCGGCCGAGGCCGTCGGACACTGCACTGTGCACGTAGCTTGCGACGCTGCCTTTCTCGACCGACAGACATGAAGCTCGCCGCAGCGTCATATTCTCCCCGACCTTGGCGATGGTGTCGGCGATCGCGTCCGCAATGGTGATGGAGCCGGACCGAGCCTGCTTGATCTTCTCGATGTCGGAGCCGGCCGAGAGCGCCACGTCGGCAATCATCTTCACCAAGCCCTGGAACAGATCATTGCGGGCAACGAAATCGGTTTCCGAATTGACCTCCACCACGCAGCCCTTGGTCGCCGTCACGGCCGCGCCGATGAGACCTTCTGCGGCGATGCGGCCGGCTTTCTTGGCCGCCTTGGCAAGGCCCTTCTTGCGCAAGAGATCGACCGACTTTTCTATGTCGCCACCGGTCTCACCAAGTGCGGCCTTGCAGTCCATCATGCCGGCGCCGGTGCGCTCGCGCAGCTCCTTGACCATCTGGGCGCTGATATTGGCCATTGTCGAATCCCTTGCCGAATGCCTAAGGCCTTTCGGGGCGGCCCCTTGGGGAGAGTTCGCCCCGGTGACGAGGCCCGGTTTTGCGAGTGACAGGAACCGGTCGCAGATCATGCCGCGATCGGGGTGGACCTTTTACTCGGCCGAAAGTTCCTTTGACTGCGCGATCCAGCCGTCCATGCGGCCGGGCAGTCCAATCTCCTCGCCGATCCGATGCGCGGCGTCCGGCCCCAAAGCAGCAATCTGCCAATAGTGGAAGATGCCGAGATCGTTGAATTTCTTCTCGATCGTGGGCGAGACATGGGCGAGCTTCTTGAGATCGTCGGCGGCTCCGCGCGGGCCGGAGAGGACCTCGTAGCCTGCACCATCGGTCGCGGCCGGCAACTCATCAGCGACCGGCTCGGCAGCGGCGCCGACGTCGATGCCCATCTCGCCCTGCGCACGGGAGATTCCGTCGATCGCCGCGCGCGCGACCAGATCGCAATAGAGGTTGACGGCGCGGCTGGCGTCGTCATTGCCCGGAACCACGTAAGTGATGCCGTCGGGATCGCAATTGGTGTCGACCACGGCTGCCACCGGCACGCCCAGACGTTGGGCCTCCTTGATCGCAATGTCCTCTTTGTTCGTGTCGATCACGAACAGGAGGTCCGGCAGCCCGCCCATATCCTTGATGCCGCCGAGCGCGCGATTGAGCTTGTCGCGCTCGCGCTGCAACGTGAGTCGCTCCTTCTTGGTGTAGGCCTGCGCTTCACCGGAGGAGAGCATCTCGTCGAGCTTGCGCAGGCGGTTGATCGACTGGGAAATGGTCTTCCAGTTGGTCAGCGTGCCGCCCAGCCAGCGCGAATTGACGTAATACTGCGCGCAGCGCTTGGCCGCATCGGCGACGGAATCCTGCGCCTGCCGCTTGGTGCCGACGAACAGGATGCGCCCGCCCTTGGCGACGGTGTCGCTCACGGCTTGCAAAGCCTGATGGAGCATCGGCACCGACTGGGCGAGGTCGATGATATGGATGTTGTTGCGGACGCCGAAGATGTAATTCGCCATCTTCGGATTCCAGCGGTGGGCCTGATGGCCGAAGTGAACGCCAGCTTCCAACAGCTGGCGCATGGAGTACTCTGGTAGCGCCATAGTGTGCTTCTCCGGTTGAGCCGCCGCGGACCCGTGAGCGCCTTCCCTGCCGGGAGGGAGCCACCGGACGGCCAAAGCCAAGGTCCGCGTGTGAGATGGCGCGGTATATATAGGCCGGAAGGCCCAAGAGCAAGCAAATTGGCCGCCGGGCCTATTTGGGCATGATTTTTGCCGGACTCGAGCTAAGCTTGCGGCATGGGTCGATGCTCATACGTCACGGTGGCGGCGCTCGCGGCTTGGCTTGGTCTGGGCCCGGCACGGGCGCAGGAGCCGACGACCAAGGTCTGGGACATCAAGCTCGGCACACCGATCGCAGGCCTGCCGCTCGAGGAGTTCGTCGACCCGGCCTGCGGCACCAATGGCGGGCCACCGTCGCGAGTGCTGGCGAGTTTCGCCGACTTCGCGGTTTGTCCAATCGACAAGTCGACGGGCCTGCACGAGGTGTGGTTTCGCTACGATGACGAGCTCGAATATATCGCCCGTGCCCACCGCTCGGAGAGCATGATTCGCCTTTATGAGGTTAACGTGCTGGGCGACCAGCCGATCATCACTTCGCTTCTGATCGACGATGCCGGCTTGGTCCAAGGCTACCGGATCGTCAACGATCCGCGCGCGCCAGCCGATCTCCGCATCGACGCCTACGGGCTTGCCGATATTTTCAAAGGAATCGCGCCGCCGGGACTCGATTGCGTGGACCTGCCGCCGGCGGAAGGCGAGCGGCCGATCGAGGACTTGTTCATAAAACAGAAATGCGAATTGAAGGCGGGCGGACAAGTGACGCGGATCGAGGCACGCCACTACTACAAGCCAGGGCAATTCCTGGTCGACCCCAACGACAATCACGTCACCGAGAACGAATTCGAGAGCTCGGCGCGGCTCGAGGTCTTCCGCCCGCCGGCCAAATGACGCAACGTCACGGGTGGATCGAATTGTCCGGCATCATCGCGCCGGCAAAGATCGTTCCGGCCCGATTGGCATCGGTGAGATTGGCCGACCGCAGCACCGCATAGCTCATATCGGCCGAGCTCAGGTCCGCAACCCCGAGGTCGGCGAGGTAGAATATGGATTGGCGCAGCGCCGCACCGTGCAGATTGACCCCGCGCATGTTTGCCTGAGTGAAATCGGTGCCGTCGGCGACGGCGCCGCGCAGATTGGCGCGCAGCATGCGCCCCTGATGCAGATTGGCGCCATTGAGCCGCGCGCCCGCAAAGCTCGCGTCGTCGAGCTGGGCCGCCTCGAGATCGGCTTCGGTGAGGTTCGCGCCGTCGAGCTTGCCGCTCAACAAACGGATGCTACCCATGAGGGCCTCGGTCAAATCGGCGCCGGAGAAATTGGCCCGGCCCGCGTCCGCTTCGAAAAGCATCGCTCCTTTGAGCTTGGCGTGACTGAGATTGGCCTGCAGCAGGACCGTCTTGTTGAGATTGGCGCCGGTCAAGTCGGCGCCGGACAGGTTGGCGCCGCGCAATTGCGCGCGATGCATGGTCGCCTCGCTCAGGTTTGCGCCGGCGAGGTTGGCGCCGGTCAGATCCCGCCGCTTGAGCTTGGCGCCCGACAGGTCGCAGCCGGGGCAATCCTTGGTCTGGCCGGCGAGGAATGCGGCGACATCCTGCGCCGACGCTTTAGGCGTGCCGCCGAGGAGCGTGACCAGACCGATCGCGATGGCGATTGGGACAAGGCGATGCATCCGGCGCCTCGCTGGTTGGGCTGATGCGGTGATGACGAAGCGTAGGTATCACACCGCCTCGACCGCGACCACACCGGGCACCGCCTTGATAGCGCCCGCGATCTGTGGGGAAACCTTGAAGCGTCCCGGCAGCTTGATCTCGACCTCGGTGCCTTGACCGAGCAACAGGATCATCGACACCTCGCCGTCTGATCTCGCCGCCGCTGGCCGCGCCACCGCTGCGGGCGTGCCCTCGAGCCGCTTGGCGACGCTCTCGATCGGAGCTGCGTCGCGCAGAAAGACACGCAGGCCCTTCTGCAACTTGCTGGCGGCTTGATCGAGCGGCTCCGCCATCTGAATGCGGGCGCGCACGTCGTCGCCCTGCAGCTCGGCTGAGAGCGTCAGCAGCAGTGCGCTGCCGGGCTCCAGCATGTCGCGGAATTGCGCCAGCCCCTCGGAGAACACCACCGCCTCGAAATGGCCCGATGGATCGGAGAGCTCGATGATGCCCATCTTGCTGCCGGTGCGGGTGCGGCGCTCGAGCCGCGCTACGACCGTGCCGGCGACCCGACCGCTGCTCGCGCCCGCCTTCACGGCACGGACAAACTCCGCCCAGGATTGAACCCGCAGCCGCTTGAGCGCACCCGCATAATCGTCGAGCGGATGGCCGGACAGAAAGAAGCCGATCGCCTCGAACTCCTTTTGCAATCTTTCGGCCGGGAGCCAAGCCTCAACCGCTGGCAAGGCGAGCGGCGGACGCGCCATGGCGCCCGCGAACAATTCCGCTTGGCCGGTCGACTGCGCGTCGAAGGTGCGCTGCGCGGAGGAAAGCATCAGATCGACTCCGGCGAAGACCCGCGCGCGGTTGCTCTCCAGCTGGTCGAAGGCACCGGCGGCAGCCAGACTCTCCAGCACGCGCTTGTTGACGACGCGCGGGTTCATCCGCTCGGCGAAATCAGCAAGGTCGCGGAAGGGCCGTTCGCCGCGCGCCGCGACAATCGCCTCGGCGGTCTGCCCGCCGACGCCTTTGAGGGCGGCGAGCGCGTACCGGATGGTTTGGCCAGCGACATCGAAAGCCGCACCGGAGCGATTGACTGCAGGAGGCTCGACCTTGATTCCGAGCCGCTGCGCTTCGCCGCGAAATTCGGCGAGCTTGTCGGTGTTGTTCATGTCGAGCGTCATCGAGGCGGCGAGGAACTCGACCGGATAGTTAGCCTTCATGTAGGCGGTCTGGTAGGTGAGCAGCGCGTACGGTGCCGAATGCGATTTGTTGAATCCGTATTCGGCAAACTTGGCGCAGGCGTCGAAGATCGTGGAGGCGATCGCCTTATCGACGCCGCGCTCGACCGCCCCGCCGAGAAAACGGCCGCGTTGGGCGTCCATCTCGGCCTTGATCTTCTTGCCCATGGCGCGGCGCAGGAGGTCGGCTTCGGCAAGGCTGTAGCCGGCGAGATCGCGCGCGATCTGCTGCACCTGTTCCTGATAGGTGATGATGCCGTAGGTCGGCTCCAGGATCGGCTGCAGCTTGGGATGCAGGTATTCGATTTGCTCCTGTCCGAGCTTGCGCGCGCAATAGGTCGGAATATTCGCCATCGGCCCCGGCCGATAGAGGGCGACCAGGACGATCAGGTCTTCGAAACGGTCGGGACGCATGTCGACGAGCGCGCGCCGCATGCCCTGACTTTCCACTTGGAACACGCCGACGGTCTCGCCGTGCGCCAGCATTTCGAACGTCTTGGGATCATCGAGCGGAATCCCCAAAAGATCGATCTCGATGCCGCGCTTGCGCACCAGCGCGACCGCGGTCTGCAATACCGTGAGCGTCTTCAGGCCGAGAAAGTCGAACTTCACCAAGCCGGCCTGCTCGACCCATTTCATGTTGAATTGGGTCACCGGCATCAGCGATTTTGGATCGCGATAGAGCGGCACCATCTCGGAGAGCGGCCGCTGGCCGATGACGATGCCGGCTGCGTGCGTCGATGCATGCCGGTGCAGGCCTTCCAGCCGCTGCGCGATATCGAAGGCGCGCTTGACCACCGGCTCGCTGTCGCGCGCCGCCTGCAGGCGCGGCTCGTCTTCGATCGCGCGCTTGAGCGAGATCGGGGCCGCGGGGTTCTGCGGCACGAGCTTGCACAGCTTGTCGACTTGGCCGTACGGCATCTGCAGCACGCGCCCGACATCGCGAAGCACGCCGCGTGCCTGCAGCGTGCCGAAGGTGATGATCTGCGCCACATGATCGCGGCCGTAGCGCTCCTGCACGTAGCGGATCACCTCGTCGCGCCGGTCCTGGCAGAAGTCGATGTCAAAGTCGGGCATCGACACGCGCTCGGGATTGAGGAAGCGCTCGAACAGGAGGCCGAAGCGGATCGGGTCGAGGTCGGTGATGGTGAGCGCATAGGCGACGAGCGAGCCGGCGCCGGATCCGCGGCCGGGCCCGACCGGAATTCCCTGCGCCTTGGCCCACTGGATGAAATCGGCGACGATCAGGAAGTAGCCCGGATATTTCATGCGCACGATGACGTCGAGCTCGTAGCCGAGGCGTTCGCGATATTCCTCGACACTGCGCCCGGGAGCGAGCCCGTGCAGCGAAAGCCGCCGCTCAAGGCCGGCCAGTGCCTGACGGCGCAGCTCCTCGGCTTCATCGACAGCGGCGCTCTCGGCGCCGACGGAAAAGCGCGGCAGCATCGGCGCCTGCGTGCGGGGCCGGAAGGCGCAGCGCTGAGCGACCTCTATCGTGCAAGCGAGCGCTTCGGGAAGATCGGAAAACAGGGCCGCCATCTCGGCGCGGGTCTTGAACCGATGCTCCGCGGTAAGTTGGCGACGATCGGTCTCCGCCACGTAGCGACCCTCAGCTATGCAGATCAGCGCATCATGTGCCTCGTAATCATCGCGGGTCGCAAAAAATGGCTCGTTGGTGGCGACAAGAGGAATACCCTCGGAATAGGCCAACTCGACCAGAGCGGGCTCGACGAGCCGCTCGGAAGCCGTGCCATGGCGCTGCAGCTCGACGTACAGACGATCGCCGAACAGCCCCAAGAGTGCGGCGCAGCGGGCTGCCGCAAGGCTCCCCTGCCCGGCAGCGATAGCCGCATCGAGCGGGCCGGTTGGACCGCCAGTGAGTGCGATCAGGCCCTCGTTTTCGGCCGCGAGCCAAGAAAGCCGGATATGCGGGGGCTCATTCGGTGGACTTTCCAGGAATGCGCGTGAGTTGAGCCGCATGAGGTTGCGGTAACCGGCTTCCCGTGCGGCCAAAAGCACGATCCGGGGTCGCGCAAGAAGCAGTCCCCCACCCGCACGGGGCAAAGCATCCTGGTCGTCGAAATCGATGGCGAGCGCACAGCCGATGATCGGCTGAATGCCCGAGGCCGCCATCTTGTCGGAAAATTCGAGCGCACCGAACATGTTGTCGGTGTCGGTCAGTGCCAGTGCCGGCTGTCGATCGGCCTTGGCGAGTTCCGCAAGCCGCGCAAGCGGCAGCGCTCCCTCAAGCAGCGAATAGGAGGAATGGACGTGCAGGTGCACGAAGCCAGGATCTGGCATGGACGGATCCCCAGCGCGAATCGCTCAGGCATATCGTGCGGGTAGCAGCCGTCGCCTGTCCACCTGCGTGGCCGAAAACCCGAGCGCGGTCCGCCTTATCCCCAAGGCGGGATTGCCGGGCGGAAAACCGCCCCAATCCCCAAGCCGCGTCCTGTTGTGCCGACCGAGTATCAACTCCCGCACCTCACAACGTGGCGATGACCTGCGCCCAGATCGCCACCATGCCCAAGAACAGCGCCAGCGATGTCAGGGCCGCCGCCTCTTCCGCAATCCTGCGCAACATGACAAAACCCCCTGGCGATATTGTACTTGCCAAACCCAAATGGCCATGATACTGTTGAATCATCAACTGGAATCCGGTGTCATGGCCAATTCGATCCTTTCCGCCCGCGTCCTGCAAAACGAAGCCGACGCTATCGCGTGGGTTGAGGCCCGCGTGTGGCCGGAAGGCCCGGTCTGCCCGCACTGCGGCGGAGTCGAGCGCATCTCCAAGATGGGCGGCAAAGCCACCCGTATCGGCCTTTGGAAGTGCTACCAGTGCCGGAAGCAGTTCACCGTGAAGGTCGGGACCGTCTTCGAGTCCAGCCACGTCCCCATGCACCTGTGGCTGCAGGCGATGTACCTGCTTTGCTCCAGCAAGAAGGGCATCAGCAGCAACCAGCTCCATCGCACCCTGGGCGTCACTCTCAAGACCGCCTGGTTCATGGCGCACCGCATCCGCGAGGCTATGCGCGTTGTTGGCGTTGAGCCCATGGGCGGGGCCGGCACCATCGTGGAGTCGGATGAGACCTACATTGGTAAGCTCGACAGCGCGCCTACCGGGCGCGGCGCCAAGCCCAAGGGCTACGGCCACAAGAACGCGGTTCTTACTCTTGTGGAGCGCGGCGGTTCGGCCCGCAGCTTCCATATTGACGGCAATGCGATCTCCGACATCATGCCTATCGTGCGCGAGAACATTGCGCGCGAAGCGACCGTCATGACCGACGAAGCCAAGCACTACTACGATGTTGCGGACGACTTCGCTGGCCACAAGACCGTGAAGCATAGTGCGGAAGAGTACGTTCGCAATGAGTTCTGGATCGAGGGCGACAAGCTCCACATTGAGTCGATCCACACCAACACCGTTGAGGGCTACTACTCGATTTTTAAGCGCGGCATGAAGGGTGTCTATCAGCATTGCAAGGAAAAGCACCTGCACCGCTACCTTGCGGAGTTCGACTTCCGCTATAGCAATCGCGTTCGGTTGGGCGTAGATGACGTGGAGCGCACCGAACGCGCCGTGAAGGGCATCGTCGGCAAGCGCCTGACCTATAGGACGTCTCACATCTGAGCGACCATATGGCAAAAGCCGAAAAGCCAAAAAAGACGACAAAACCAAGTAAGAAAGATCAATACGAGCGGTTTCAGCAAACCGCTCGCGACCTTGGCGTTGACGACGAAGAAAGCGCTGAGGCGTTTGAACGCGCCTTTCGCAAGATCGTCCCTCAAAAGACAAAGCGGATTCGTCCATGATGGGCTCGCGCGGATGGAGAGGCGCCGACGAATGCGACGCGCTCGCGCACAAGTACCGGCGACGGGTGCGGATACCGCCGTCCATCATTCGGGCGGCCAAGCGGAGCTTCTGGCGCCGCACCAGAAAAAAGGCGAAGCAAGCCGCCATTCTGGAGGCCGGTCGCCCGCTTTGTCCCGGCGCGGTCTGCATCTAAAGTACTCCTGCGAGATCGCCGATAAATGTCTTTACCGACGCGAACAGCGCCCTCGCTTCATCGGGCGTGTAGGTTTGCTTTGGGTGCATGACGGCATTCCGCCAGCAGAGTTTTACGTTGTAGAGATGAGCCGAAGCCTCCGCATAAGCCTTCGTTAGCGGCGCCCTTTGGTCGAGCGATTTAATCGCCTTGTTGATCTCATCTAGAATGTTCTGCCAGTTCTTTTCGGTCGCTAGGGTAACCCCTAGTTTCCCGCCGAATAGTTGGACGGCAATTTCCATCACGCGCATCAGATGAAATATGGCCGCCGTCGAACGGTTGAGCGCGAGGCACTTTCCTGCTTCGGCGACGTCTTCCGACATCTCCGGAAATTTTGCTTCCGCTTGGGGGCCAAATAGCGGTTTGTCTGCTTTATAAAGTTCAGCATCTTCGGCTGCTATGCTGAGAAAAAAACGACCGCTAAGTTCATCCAGCATTCGATTGTAAAGCTCTGTAATCATCGAATGCATGGTTTGAGTGTTGGCATTCCCGCTAGCGAAGTGCTCGTACACCCTCGACAAATGCTGATCGACAGACCGTAATCCGAGGCGCTGCGCTTCTCGTTGCAATTCTCCCAATGTCCCGCCAATTGACGCCACGTCCGCATTTAGATTGCGGGCGAGAACAACGATCATTTGGCCGACCATGCTCGAAAGGCGACAAAAGGCTTCAGCCTTCACTTCCAAAATTTCCATTAGGGTCACCAACTGGTGTGGGACGGCGATCATCGCTCATCCCTCCCGGGTTGTACGCCGTGGGTTTGCGAAGTACAACACCCCCAACCCCCTTGAAGAACGAAAGGGGAACATAGTTCTTATTGTGTTCTTGAGTCAAGAGCATTCTGGTGCTCGCACCGAATGCGGCTGTCAAAGCAATAAAAGACTTGGTCAACGGGTGCGACTTCGTCAGGACCGCGCCGTCCATGAGACGGGAGATTCGCGCAGCGCATCAGGCGGGAAGCTGCTGTTTAGGCATTGCGTGCCATCGAACCAGGCGCACTCGATGACTTGCTTCCCGTCGGCCGTCGTGCCGATCACGGTTATAGTCATCCGCGGACTCCCGGATTTCAATTGGACCGTATCTCCGACTTTGAAGCCCATCTTTCGCCCCCGAAATCGGCCTGCTCATCACGCTTGCACTATAGATCATCACATGTCGGTATGGCGCGCCGCCGGGCGAGGACAGTTTGCCACATGTGGACGCAGGCAAGATTCATCCCTTGAGCGCTCTCGCCATGGCGAGGAGCTTGTTGGTGGTATTCCAGTTCCGCGCCGTGGCGCTGACGCCGAGGGTGCGGTCGAAGAATGCCGGCGTGAGCTTGGACTTGGCAGGCGTCTCCGCGTAGTCGATGTAAAGATGGTCGCCGTCGAGCTGCAGTTGCTCCGGCCCACGATAGGCAGCAAGGGCCGCCGCGGTGCCGGGCTGGGGCGCTCTCTCAAGGAAGCTGACCATCAAGTGATTTGGCCGTTTTTCCGCCGCGGCGGCAAAGGGATTGCCGGCGATCACCTGGGCAACGCGATCGGGAGTGCGGAGGAACACTTGGTTCTTCGTCAGCGCGAACCGATCACGCAGGATATTGCCGATGAGGCGCGTAAGCGAGGCCGCCGATTTGCCTGTCTGGAAGACGAGATTGCCGCTGGCGATGTAGGTCGAGACGTTGCGCAGGCCGGCTTCTTCGCAGGCCGCCTTGAGATCTGACATCGGCAATTTGCCGGTCCCCCCGACATTGACGGCGCGCAACAAAGCGATGAAGACCGCCATGGCCACGGCTCCTCGGTGTGATAGCAGGTGCGCCGGTCGCGCTGCGAGAGCGAGATGATTTTCTCTGAATCATCATCCCGATCTACCTTAGGGTGGAGCATTGTCCCCGCTTTCGCACGCACGAACCCTTGCCGAAAGCCGGTGACCAACCCGGCTTTTCGGGACCAGACTCTATTCCAGCTCCACCACCCGTCCGTCCTGCAGCGTGACGCGGCGATCCATGCGGGATGCGATCTCGCGGTTGTGTGTGGCGATGATGGCGGCGAGGCCGGAGGCGCGCACCAGCTGATTGAGCGCGCCGAACACTTGATCGGAGGTCTTCGGGTCGAGATTTCCGGTCGGCTCGTCGGCGAGCAGGATGCGTGGCGCATTGGCGACCGCGCGCGCGATCGCAACCCGCTGCTGCTCGCCGCCCGATAATTCCGCCGGCCGATGCTCGAGGCGCTCCTTGAGCCCGAGGTAAGAGAGAAGCTCGGCCGCCCGCTGGACCGCCTCCTTGCGCGAAAGGCCGCGGATCATTTGCGGTAGGATCACATTTTCCAGCGCAGAGAACTCCGGCAGAAGGTGGTGAGCCTGATAGATGAAGCCGATATCGATCCGTCTCAATCGGGTGCGCGCTGCGTCCGACAGCTGCGATGTCGGCAAGCGGTCGATATAGACTTCGCCGGCGTCCGGATGCTCGAGGAGGCCGGCGATATGCAGCAAGGTCGACTTGCCGGCGCCCGAGGGTGCGACCAGCGCTACCGACTGCCCGGGCCAGACCGCGAGCTCGGCGCCCTTGAGAATCTCGAGCGTGCCGAGCCCTTGCTGATAGCGGCGATCGATCGCATGCAAATAGATGATGGGCGGTCCTTCGCCGCTCGCCAGCGCCTCAGTCATGGCAAGCACTCAGTGAAGCACTCAGTGAAGCACTCCTGGCGAGGTGTCTCATTCATAGCGCAAGGCCTCGACCGGATCGAGGCGCGCCGCCCGCCACGCCGGATAGAGCGTCGCCAGGAACGACAGCACCAACGCCATCACCACCACGGCCGAAGTCTCGCCCCAGTCGAGCTCGGCCGGCAGGCGCGAGAGGAAGTAGAGCTCGGGCGAGAACAGATCGGTATTTGTGACCCATGACAGGAAGCGCCTGAGCGACTCGATGTTGAGGCAGACCAGCACTGCAAGCAGAAAGCCGATCAGGGTTCCATTCACTCCGATCGAGGCGCCGGTGATCATGAAGATGCGCATGATCGAGCCTTGGGTGGCCCCCATGGTGCGCAGAATGCCGATATCGGGTCCCTTGTCCTTCACCAGCATGGTGAGACCGGAGATGATGTTGAAGGCCGCGACCAGCACGATCAGGCTCAGTATGATGAACATCACGTTGCGCTCGACCTGGAGCGCGTTGAAGAAGGTGGCGTTGCGCTGGCGCCAATCGATCATGAAGATGGGTCGGGCCGCTGCATCGGTAACGAGCTCCTTGTAGCGGTCGACACGGTCGGGATTATCGATATAGACCTCGATCGCAGTCACGTCGCCGGCGCGGTTGAAATAGGCCTGCGCCTCGGTCAGCGGCATGTAGAGCAGCGACGCGTCATATTCGGACATCCCGATCTCGAACACGGCGGCGACTTTGTAGGATTTGATGCGCGGAGTCGTGCCCATCGGGGTCACCGCGCCACGTGGCGCGACCAGCGTCACATTGTCTCCGGCGCGCAGCGACAGCTGATCGGCAAGGCGGCGGCCGATCGCAACCCCCTGCCCTTCGTCGAAACCGATCAGCGTGCCCTGCTTGATATTCTCGTTGATCGAGGAGAGCTTTTCGATGTCGCGGGCGCGCATGCCGCGCACCAGCACGCCGGCCGAATTGAACGGCGAGGAGGCGAGCGCCTGGCCTTCGACGATGGGGGCTGCCAGACGTACGCCGTCGATCTTCGAGATTCGATCGGAGACGGGATCCCAATCTGTGAGCGGAGATTCGAGCGGCTGGATCAACAGATGACCGTTGAGGCCGAGAATCTTGTCCAGGAGCTCGGTGCGGAACCCATTCATCACCGCCATGACGATGATCAGCGTCGCTACCCCGAGCATGATGCCGAGAAACGAGAAGCCGGCGATGACCGAGATGAACCCTTCTTTGCGCCGGGAGCGGAGGTAACGCAGCGACAGCATCCACTCGAAGGGTGAAAAGGGGCGGGTTCGGGTCGGTTGAGCCATGCGATGCGATGCCTTCACCAGGGCGGACGTCTATCTTTCGGAAACCGGCAGGCCACTCGTCCGGGACACGCGCGCGTGCCGCCGAATCAAGTTTCCTGCGCCGCCCACCGTAGTTCGTCCGCGAATCTTCGAACGGCGGGACTCGAATCGTCCGGTCCGTGGGGCCCTTGCTTCCAAAGCGCGTCTCGGAGGGTGCCGTGATCTGTCACGAGCTCCGAAGCGGAGGCACCAACCTCGCAATTTCACATGATTCTGGCACTTTCGCGCCATGCCCGAAGGGCAGCGATGGGGATAATCGCGCAAAAGTGCGGCGGCAATGACGGCTTTAGCGCAAGGGCTGCGGAGCGAGCCGCTCCAAAGCATCGAGCGGGCTCATGAGCTCGCGGCCGCCATCGGCACGGCGCTTGATCTCGACCTTGCCTTCGGCAAGGCCCTTAGGGCCAATCAGCACCTGATACGGGATGCCGATCAGGTCGGCAGTGGCGAATTTTGCCCCGGGCCGTTGGTCGAGATCATCGTAGAGAACCTCGACCCCGCGACCCCTGAGCGCAGCATAGAGCTTGTCGCAGGCCGCATCGGTGTCGGCGCCGCCCTGCTTGAGATTAAGGATCATCACCTTGAATGGCGCGACCGCCTCCGGCCATTTGATCCCGCCTTCATCGTGGAAGGCTTCGATGATCGCGCCTGCGAGACGAGAGACCCCGACGCCGTAGGAACCGCCGTGGATCGGCCGCTCGACGCCGTCCGGACCGGCAACCAGGGCCTTCATCGGGCCGGAGTATTTGGTGCCGAAATAGAATACCTGACCGACCTCGATGCCGCGCGTGTGCAGACGCTTGTCGGCGGGAACCTCCCGCTCGTAGCGTGCCGGATCGTGCACGTCCTCGGTCGCCGCATAAAGAGTGGTCCATTCGCGGATGATCGGGCTCAAGTCCGTCTCATAGTTCACGTCCTCACCGGGAGCCTCGAGATCGAGAATGCCGCGATGGCAATAGACGCCCGATTCTCCGGTCTCGGCCAGGATGATGAACTCGTGACTCAAGTCGCCGCCGATGGGGCCAGTTTCCGCCGCCATCGGGATGGCCTTGAGGCCCATGCGGGAAAAGGTCCGCAAGTAGGCGACGAACATCTTGTCGTAGGAGCGGCGCGCACCCGCCTCGTCCAAGTCGAATGAATAGGCATCCTTCATGAGGAACTCGCGTCCGCGCATGACCCCGAAGCGCGGCCGTTGCTCGTCACGGAACTTCCATTGGATGTGATAGAGGTTGACAGGCAGGTCCTTGTAGGAACGTACAGCGGCGCGGAAGATCTCCGTGATCATCTCCTCGTTGGTCGGCCCGTACAGCATCTCGCGTTCGTGACGGTCGGTTATGCGCAGCATTTCCGGGCCGTAGGCGTCATAGCGTCCGCTCTCCCGCCAAAGATCGGCGAGCTGCAGGGTCGGCATCAGCACTTCGATCGCGCCGGCGCGGTTTTGCTCCTCGCGCACGATCGCCTCGATGTTCTTCAGCACGCGCAGGCCGAGCGGGAGCCACGCGTAAATGCCGGCGGCCTCTTGGCGGATCATGCCGGCCCGCAGCATAAGCCGATGCGACGCGATCTCGGCCTCTTTGGGGGTTTCACGCAGCAATGGCAGAAAATAGCGCGACAATCGCATGGCGGGGTCTGCGGGTGTTGGGGTTCGGGACGGAGTTTGCGGGCTTGCTTTAGTCCGCTCCGGAGCGGCGGACTTGTTGCGAAAACAAACGCTATCAGTGGCTTATGGCGAATTATTAGACCAATCCGGCAGGACCTTGCTAGACGTCTGTGTCTCGTGGCTCGAAATTCTAGTGGCAAAACGTCGCGACATCAAATAACCTCCATATTTGCGGAAGGCGCACGGCAGGTTCCTGTTATTTGCTTGTCACGTGCTGCCACGCGGTCCAAGTCATGGGAGGACCCCCCGAAGGCGCGCCTCAAGTCGCCGAATTCTCGACCGAATAGGCGCTAAAATTCGAATCGTTCGGTCGAACGGGATAGGTTTCGCTTGAGCAGGGCCTTGGCCCTGCTCTTTTTGTTAAGAGCCGCCATTCATGAAAAGGACCGTTCGCGAGGATCGCTCGCTATCGGGGCATCCCCAGCCAAGAGGTCAAGGCGTCCAGGGTCACCAGGCGGGATGCGTAGAGGGTATAAAACGCCGCGAATGCCAAGCCCGCCACGATGGTGGTCCAGATCAGCTTGCCTTTGAGATGGGTCAGGACCGGGGCCCCGGGATCTGTGCCGGGCGTGAACTCGCCCGCCTCATGCTGGCTGCGCACGCCCCACGGTAGGACGGCAAACAACGTGATCCACCAGAAAACAAAGTAGATCGCCAGTGCCGTGAGGATCGACATCGTCTTCCGCTCACGCTTCTTCGATCTCGATCAGTGTACCGCACAGATCCTTTGGGTGCAGGAATAGCACCGGCTTTCCGTGAGCGCCGATCTTCGGTTCGCCGTCCCCGAGCACGCGCACGCCCTGCGCCTTGAGGCGATCGCGGGCGACGCGGATGTTGTCGACCTCATAGCAGAGATGATGAATGCCGCCATCCGGGCTGCGCTCGAGAAACTTGGCGATTGGCGAGGCTTCCCCCAGAGGTTCCAGCAGCTCGATCTTGGTGTTCGGCAAGAGCACGAACACGGTGGTCACACCATGATCGGGTTGAGCCACCGGCGCCGATATCTCGGCGCCGAGCGTGTCGCGATAGACGCAAGCGGCCTTGGCGATGTCCTTGACGGCGATCGCCACGTGGTTGAGCCGTCCGATCTGCATTCTGCTGGTCCTTTCGGTTGCGGCCCGGCGCCGATTTGCGTTCACCCGCATCCTAATGCCGCCGAACTTGAAATTGCCGCTAAGCGGGCACTAGTCGGAAACCGGTGATCTCTTGCTCGCTTTGGACGCTTTCGCAAGCGGCACGCTGTCCCGGGGGCATCCGCTGCACGTTCATATGGTCAGCACATGCACATGGCATACCGGCTTTTTCTTCCAGGCTGAGCCAACCGCGGCGCGCACGGCGCGCCGCAGTGCCTCGGCGACCGCATCAGCATCGCGTCGGTAGGGTTTCGGTATCGAATCGAAGGCTTCCAGCGCAGACGCGTAGACGATCTCGAGAATTGGTTTTCCGGCGGCGTCCGCTTCGGGGATGCCGGTCAGCTCGACGCGCGGCCCGCCCAAGAGCTCTCCTTTGGCCGACAGCGTGACCGCAACCGATATGATGCCGGCAAATCCGAGCCGGCGACGGTCCGCGACCGTGCGCTGCTCGCCCGTTATCAGCAGCGCGCCGTCCTTGTAAAGCCGACCCGTCGGCAGCTCCCCGATAATGCCGGGCTGCGGCGCAAGCCGCACCAGGTCGCCGTCGGTGCATGTGATCACCTTTGGCACGCCAGCACGGCGCGCGAGCGCCGCGTGGGCGCTCATGTGCAATGGTTCCCCATGCGCAGGAATCAAGATTTGCGGACGGACCCATCCGATCATGTCCTGCAGCTCGGCGCGGCGCGGATGGCCGGACACATGCACAAGCCGATCGCGGTCGGTGATCACCTCGACGCCGCGCGCCACGAGTCCGTTGATCACACGCGCTACCGCCTTCTCATTGCCCGGAATGGCGCGCGAGGAGAAGATCACGCGGTCGCCGGGCGCAAAGCTCACTTCAGGGTGGTCATCATCGGCGATGCGCGCCAACGCCGCGCGCGACTCGCCCTGACTGCCGGTGCAGAGCGCGACAACTTTTTCCGGCGGCAGATAGCCGAAGACCTCTGCGCTGCGGAAATCCGCAATGCCTTCGAGATAGCCGGTCTCGCGCGCCACCTGAGCGATCCGCTCCATTGAGCGTCCGACCAAGACGACCTCGCGGTCGCAGGCGGCCGCGGCCTTGGCCACCGAGCGCAGGCGGCCGACATGGGAAGCGAAAGTCGTCACTCCGACGCGCCCGGGGGCGCTCGCGATCAGCTCAGCAAGCGTCTTGGCCACCTCGGTTTCGGACGGCGAGCGGTCGTCGCGCACCGCATTGGTCGAATCGCCGACCAAGGCGAGACAGCCTTCGTTGCCGAGCGACCGCAGCTTGGCCTCATCAGTCGGTGGCCCGAGCACCGGGGTTGGATCGATCTTCCAGTCGCCGGTATGGAGCACATTACCGAGCGGAGTGCGAATGATGACGCCGTTCGATTCAGGAATCGAATGTGCCATGGACACGAGCTCGAGGTCGAACGGACCGAGTGCGAAGCGCCCACCCGTCGGCAAGATCGTGACCGGTACTTCGGGCGCGCCGGGTTCGCCCTCCCGCTTGGCTTCGAGCAGCGCCGCTGTGAACGCAGTCGCGTATACGGGAACCCTGAGCCGCGGCCACAAGTCGAGCACGGCGCCGAAATGGTCTTCATGCGCGTGCGTGAGGACGAGGCCCAACAAGTTGCGGCGTTCCTCAACAAGGAATCGGATATCGGGCATGACAAGGTCAATGCCCGGCAGCTCCTCGCCGCCGAAGGCGACGCCCAGGTCGACCGCGATCCATCGCCGGCGCTGCGCATCGCCGAAACCATAGATCGCGAGATTCATGCCGATCTCGCCGACGCCCCCAAGTGGGGCGAAAACCAGCTCGTTGCCCCGCCCGGCCATCAATCTTTACCGCCTTGAACCCACGGCTTGGACATCTTCTGATTGGGCGCATGTCCTTTCCGGAGAACCGGTATCCACCCCGGATCGGGTCGGGGGCAGATCTTTTCCGGTACGTACGCCAGCCTCATTGTGGGCCTGCAAATGCGATCACATCTCCCGCCGCGACCACCCTGCTGTCGCCCGAGGGCGCAATCAGGATCAGGCAGCCGGCATCGTCCAGCCCGGCAAAGCGCCCGACAAGCTCGCCGTCTGCGACAGCGACCTTGATCTGTCCTCCGACGCCGGCGGCGCGCGCGAGCCAGTCGGTGCGGACAGTCGCAAATCCTTCGCCACGATTCCATTGGGCAAGGCGGCCAAGCATCTTGAGCGACAGCGCGGCGAATAAAGCCGCTGGCGCGACCGCTGCTCCGGCCGCCTGCAGGTCGGTCGCCGGATAGGCAGTGCCCGCCGGATGCGCCATGCAGTTGACTCCGATGCCGATCGCAACGGCCCCCTCTTCGTCGCGTCCTTCGCCTTCTGTCAGGATGCCGGCAAATTTGGCTCCGGAAAGCAGCAGGTCGTTCGGCCATTTCAGCTCCAAGAGCGGCCTGACCTCCGCCGCGACCTCGACCACCGCATCGTGCACCGCCAAGGCGGCCACGAAGGACAGCTGAGGCCAGCGTTCGGCCGGGCCCGGATCGGTCAAGAGCAAGCTCGCATGAAGATTGCCGGAGACAGAAACCCAGCTGCGCCCGCGGCGGCCGCGGCCGGCAGTTTGCCGATCCGCCGTGATCCACAGCGGCCCGCGCTCGCCCTGCCGCATTCGCCGCAGCGCTTCCGCATTGGTCGAGTCGATCTCATCGAAGGCCGCAAGCCGCACCCCCGCGGCGACAGCCCTGGGATCCAGATCCATCATTTATCGAACGTTCAGAACAGCGATTTGGCCGCCGCGCTCGCCGCCGCAACCAGCGGCCCGGGATAGACGAAGAACAACAGGTTGAACAATCCAGTGGCGGCGAGCACGATCTTGAGCTCATTCGCCATAGGCGCGAGCGCTGGGGCCGGTTCATCGAAATACATGATCTTCACGATCATCAAGTAATAATAGGCTCCCACCACGCTGGTGACCACCCCGATGACGGCGAGCGCGAACAGGCCCGCCCTGATGGCGGCGAGGAACACGTAAAACTTGGCAAAGAAGCCGGCGAGAGGTGGAATGCCGGCGAGCGAGAACAAGAGCATCGCCAGGAAGAACGCCAAGGTCGGATTGGTCCGCGCGAGGCCCGCGAGATCACCGATGCCTTCGACCATCTGTCCGTCCCGCCGCATCGCCAGGATGACCGCGAAGGTGCCGAGCGTCATGGCGAGATAGATCGACATGTAGACCAGCACTCCTTGGACGCCGTCGGAGGTGCCGGCCGCGAGCCCTATCAACGCAAAGCCCATGTGGCCGATCGAGGAATAGGCCATCAGCCGCTTGATGTTGCGCTGGCCGATGGCGGCAAACGCGCCGAGCGCCATCGATGCGATAGCGACGAATACGATGATCTGCTGCCATTGCGACACGATGCCAGGGAAGGCCACGATGGTGGGCCGCACGAACATGGCGATGCCGGCGACCTTGGGAGCGGCCGCAAAAAACGCAGTCACCGGTGTGGGAGCCCCTTCGTAGACGTCCGGGGTCCACATGTGGAACGGCACCGCCGACACTTTGAAGCAGAACCCGGCGAACAGGAACACGAGACCCATGATCAGGCCGATGCTGGCCGGGTTGGCGGCCTTGGCGATGCCCGTAAATGTAACGGTTCCGGTGAAGCCGTAAATCAGCGAGGCGCCGTAGAGCAGCATCCCGGAGGAGAGCGCGCCGAGGATGAAATATTTCAAGCCCGCTTCCGAGGAGCGCGCCGAATCGCGGTTGATCGCGGCAACCACGTACAGGGCGAGGCTCATCAATTCGAGCCCAAGATAGAGCGCGATCAAATCGGCCGCCGATATCAGCATCAGCATGCCGGTGGTCGAGAGCAAGATCAGGATCGGGTATTCGAACCGTTGCTGCTTCTGGTGGGCGAGATAGTCGAACGACATGAGGATGGCGCCGGCCGAGCCGGTCAGAGCCAGAATTTTCAGGAAGCGCGCGAAGGAATCGAGCACGAAGCTGCCGCCGAAGCCAATGAGCGTTCCCTCCGGCAGCCATGCAATGACCAGGGCGGCCGCCACCAGCAGCGCGATCGCAAGCCAGTTGATCATGGGCGCCGAGGACTCGCCGCGGAAGGCGCCAAGCATCAACAGCGCCATTGCTCCCAAGGCCAGCACGATCTCGGGCAGTGCCGGCAGCATCGCGGAAAGACCGATCGCGTCATTCATGGGCATTTCACCTCAACGTCAGCGCGGCCGCATGCGCCGTGTCGAGCGCGTGTGTGTAGCCATCGATGAGCTGCGCCACGGAGGCGGCAGAAAGGTCGATCACCGGCTGCGGGAAGACGCCGAGCAGGATCGCCAAGATCGCCAACGGAACGAGCGTGATGATCTCCCGGTAATCGAGATCCAATATGCCGGCGAGCGAGGGCTTGTCGAGCACGCCGTAGATGACTCGGCGATAGAGCCAGAGCGCATAGGCGGCCGACAGGATGGTGCCGATGGTCGCAAAGGTCGCAGCCGCGGTGTTCACCCGGAAGGTACCGATCAGAGTCAGGAACTCGCCGATGAAACCGGAGGTCCCGGGCAGCGCCACATTGGCCAGGGTGAAAATCATGAAGGCTACCGCGTAGAGCGGCATGCGGTTGACGAGCCCGCCATAGGCGGCGATCTCGCGGGTGTGCATGCGGTCGTAAACCACGCCGACGCAGAGGAAGAGCGCGCCGGAGACGATGCCGTGCGAGATCATCTGGAAAATTCCGCCGGCGATCCCCTGCGTGGTGGCAGCAAAAATACCCATCGTGACGAAGCCCATATGGGCGACCGAGGAATAGGCGATGAGCTTCTTCATGTCCTCCTGCACGAGCGCCACCAGCGAGGTGTAGACGATGGCGACTATGGACAGCGCGAATACGAGCGGCGCGAAATCATGCGAGGCGGCCGGGAACATCGGCAGCGAGAAGCGCAGGAAACCGTAGCCGCCCATCTTCAACAGGATTGCGGCGAGGATCACCGACCCGGCGGTCGGCGCTTCGACGTGGGCGTCCGGCAGCCAAGTATGCACCGGCCACATCGGCATCTTGACCGCGAAGGAAGCGAAGAAGGCAAGCCAAGCCCATTTCTGCAGCCCGATCGGGAAGCCGTGGTGCAGCAGAGTCGGGATATCGGTCGTGCCGGCGTCCCAGTAGAGCGCCATAATGGCGAGCAGCATCAGGACTGAGCCGAGCAAGGTGTAGAGGAAGAACTTGAAGCTCGCGTAGACGCGCCGCGGGCCGCCCCACACCCCGATGATGAGGAACATCGGGATGAGGCCCCCCTCGAAGAACAGATAGAATAGCACCAAGTCGAGCGAGGCGAAGGTGCCGACCATCAAGGTTTCCAGCACCAGAAATGCGATCATGTATTCCTTGATGCGCTTGGTGATCGCAGCCCAGCTGGCAATGATGCAGATCGGCATGAGCCCGGTGGTCAGCACCACGAAGGGGAGCGAAATGCCGTCGACGCCCATGTGGTAGACGATCGCGCCCTCGAGCCAGCGATACTTCTCCTCGAACTGGAACTCGGCCGAGGTGGGATCGAACCGCCACGTGAGAATCAGCGCGATGGCGAACGTCACCAGAGTGACCCACAGCGCGATCCAGCGTGCGTTGCGCTCTTCCGCATCGCCCTCGCCGGGCAGAACCGCGATGAACAATGCGCCGGCGAGCGGCAGGAGGGTGATGACAGAAAGAATGGGCCAGCTGAGCATCAGTGTATGCCCCCAGCAAACATGAACCACGTGATCAGCGCCGCGACGCCGATCAGCATGGCGAAGGCGTAGTGATAGAGATACCCGGTCTGCAGCCGTACCACGCTGCGCGTCACGTCGAGGACGCGCGCCGAGACACCGTCAGGGCCGAAACCATCGATCAGCCAGCCATCGCCGCCCTTCCACAACAGGCGGCCGAGCCGGAGCGCGGGACGAACCAGGAGAAAGTCGTACACCTCGTCGAAGTACCATTTGTTTAGCAAGAACTTGTAGAGCGGCTCCTGCTGGCGCGCGAGCTGCACCGGCAGGGAAGGATCGCTGATATAGAACCGCCACGCCACTGCAAAGCCGATCACCATCATGACGGTGGGCAGGGAGCTGATCAGGAACGGCACCTGTTCCATTGCCTCGAGCACATGGTTGCTTTCGACGAATTTGAGCGACTGGCGGAAGTGCTCGACGCCCGGCCCAGCGAACAGGTCTTTGAACGGATAGCCGGCGAGGAACGAGCCGGCGGCGAGCACTGCCAGCGGCACCAACATCACCATCGGGCTCTCATGCGCGCCCTCATAGTGATGGTGGTCGTGCGGCGAGCCATGGAAGGTCTTGAAGATCAGCCGCCAGGAATAGAACGAGGTCAGTCCAGCGGCTGCGACGGTGCAAAGAAAACCGTAAATCGCCATCGGGTTCTGTCCGACATACGCGGCTTCGATGATGGCGTCCTTGGAGTAGTAGCCGGCGGTCAAGGGAACCCCCGTAAGCGCGAGCGTTCCGATCACCATTGCCCAATAGGTCAGCGGGATCTTGTCTTTGAGCCCGCCCATGTGACGGATGTCCTGCTCGTGATGCATGGCCAGGATCACCGAGCCGGAGCCGAGAAACAGCAGCGCCTTGAAGAAAGCGTGGGTGAAGAGATGGAACATGCCCACCGAATAGGCCCCGACCCCCATGGCGACGAACATGTAGCCGAGCTGTGAGCAGGTTGAATAGGCGATGATGCGCTTGATGTCGTTCTGTACCAGGCCGACGGTGGCGGCGAACACCGCGGTGGTCGCACCGATAAAGGTCACGAAGGCCTGTGCGGTTGGCGCGAGCTCGAACAGCGGGGAAAGCCTTGCCACCATGAAAACGCCGGCCGTCACCATGGTGGCGGCGTGGATCAGCGCCGAGACCGGGGTTGGACCCTCCATGGCGTCCGGCAGCCACGTATGCAGCAGGAACTGTGCGGACTTGCCCATGGCGCCCATGAACAGGAGCAGGCAGATGAGCGTCAGCGCATCGGCGTGCATCCCGAGAAGGTCGATGGTCTTGCCGGCGAGCGCGGGCGCCTGCGCGAAGACAGTGTCGAAGTCGACGGCTCCGGTCATCATGAAGGCGGCGAAAATGCCGAGCGAGAAGCCGAAATCGCCGACGCGGTTGACGATGAATGCCTTGATGGCCGCCGCGTTCGCTTCGGGTTTCTGGTACCAGAAGCCGATGAGCAGGTAGCTCATCAGGCCGACGCCTTCCCAGCCGAAGAACAGCTGCACCAGATTGTCCGCGGTCACCAGCATCAGCATGGCGAAAGTGAACAGCGACAGGTAGGCGAAGAAACGGGGCTGGTGCGGGTCGTCGGCCATGTAGCCGATCGAATAGAGGTGCACGAAGGCCGAGATGGTGGTGACCACGACCAGCATGACGGCGGTCAGCGTGTCCACGCGCAGCGCCCAGAGAAACTTGAGCTCGCCGGAGGACACCCAGGTCGCGAGCGAGATGTGGGCGTCCTGGCCGAAAGTGACGGAAAAGAAGGTGATCCACGCCAGGATCATGGAAAAGAACAAAAGCGCGGTAGTGATGAGCTCGGCGAGATTCGAGCCGAGCGCGGGTGGCTGCGACGCCGCGTGCTCGGGTTCGACAGGTGAATTGGCAAAGGCGGCGTGCGGCTCCGCTGGGGAAGGCGCGCCGTGGGCGTCGCGCTCCCGGACCGGCGCGGCTTGATTTTCCGCGCCCGCGGCGGGAGGCCCCCCCGGGTGGCGCGCGCGGGCGCCGAACAGCGAGATCAGCGCCGCGAGGATCGCGCCGAGAAGCGGCAGGAAGACGATCGTTTGGTACATGCGCGGTTCTAGCCTTGCCGCAAGCTCTTACCGGAAGATGCGTATTCAGCCCCGATCAGGTCGGGCGCAAACTTTTTCCGGAACATGCGCTAGCCCTTCATCAGATTGATATCTTCGACCGCAATCGATCCGCGATTGCGGAAGTAGACGACCAAGATCGCGAGCCCGATCGCAGCCTCGGCCGCCGCTACGGTCAGCACCACCAGCGCATAGACTTGGCCCACCAGGTCACCGAGAAATGCCGAGAATGCGACCAGGTTGAGATTGACTGCGAGGAGGATCAGCTCGATCGACATCATGATGATGATGACGTTCTTGCGGTTGAGGAATATCCCGAACACGCCGAGCGTGAACAGGATCGCGGCAACCGTGAGGTAATGGCCGAGCCCGATCGTCATGACACCCCCTGCCCGGTTTCGACTTTCACGATCTCGATCGCGGTCTCCTTGGTGCGGGCGACCTGGGCGGCGATGCTCTGTCGCTTGACGTTCGCCTTGTGGCGCAGCGTGAGCACGATCGCACCCACCATGGCGACCAACAGGATGAGACCGGAAGCCTGGAAGAAGTAGACGTAGCGCGTGTAGAGCACCGCCCCGAGCGCCGCCGTATTGCTGGCGGTTGCGAGCGGCGGAATGGGCGAGGCGAAGGCTTTGGAAATGTCGGGCGCAAAGGCCCAGCTCGCCACTACGCCGCCCAGCTCGAGCAAGAAGATCACGAACAAGAGCGCGCCGAGCGGAAGGTATTGAAGAAAGCCCTGCCGCAGCTCGGCGAAATCGACATCGAGCATCATGATCACGAACAGGAACAAGACGGCGACGGCGCCGACATAGACGATGACCAGGATCATCGCCAGGAACTCCGCCCCCAGCATAACGAACAGCCCGGCGGCGTTGACGAATGCCAGGATCAGGAAGATCACCGAATGCACGGGGTTGCGCGAGGCAATGACCATGAAGGCCGAAGCGATGCATACGCCGGCGAACAGGTAGAAGAAGAGCGCGGGCAGGACCATCGTGGCTCACCGATAGGGGGCGTCGAGCGCGATGTTCTTGGCGATTTCGCGCTCCCAGCGGTCACCGTTCGCGAGCAGCCGCTCCTTGTCGTAATAAAGCTCCTCCCGGGTCTCGGTGGCGAACTCGAAATTCGGGCCCTCGACGATGGCATCGACCGGGCAGGCCTCCTGGCACAGCCCACAATAAATGCATTTGACCATGTCGATGTCGTAGCGCGTGGTGCGCCGCGTGCCGTCGTTGCGACGTGGGCCGGCCTCGATGGTGATGGCCTGCGCCGGACAGATGGCCTCGCAAAGCTTGCAGGCGATGCACCGTTCCTCGCCGTTGGGATAGCGGCGCAGTGCATGCTCGCCGCGAAAGCGCGGCGACAGCGGCCCCTTTTCGAACGGATAATTGAGCGTGGACTTGGGCCGGAAGAAATAGCGCATCGCCAGCCAAGTGGCGGCGATGAACTCGCGCATGAACACCGCGCGCGCGGCTCTGTCGAGCTTCATATGGGCATCCCTTTGGCGCCCCCCGCCGGCTCGGGGCTTATCCGCCGATCTTCAATCCGATCCAATAGCCGAGGCCTGCGCACAGGAGCATATCGGCCGCCAATATGCCACGGCGCAGCAAAGCGAGCTCCTGGGCGAATGTGGCTGGATTCTCGGCCGCCGTCCGGCTCTTGCGCAGCGCCGTCTCCACGACATCGATCAGTCGCCCGTAGAACAGCGCGGACGCAGCCGTCCCGAGCGCGGCCCCGATCAAGCCCGCCAGCGAGAGCTCCATCGCGTCGGCTCCTCGTCATTTTGCCGCCAGACCGAGAAGTTGCAGGGCGCCGGCGACGATCGCGACCATGGCAAGCGAGGTCGGCAGGAACACCTTCCAGCCAAGCCGCATGAGCTGGTCGTAGCGGTAGCGCGGAACGATCGCCTTCGCCATCGCGAACAAGAAGAACATGAACAGCGCCTTGAGCACGAACCAGATCACGCCTGGCACCCAGGTGAACGGTGCGATAGGCACCGGCGGCAGCCAGCCGCCGAGGAACAGGATGGTGCCAATGGAGCACATGGTGGCGATCGCCACGTACTCGCCGAGCATGAACATCATATATGGGGAGGAGCCATACTCGACCATGAAGCCGGCGACCAGCTCCGACTCCGCTTCCACCAGATCGAACGGCGGGCGGTTCGTCTCGGCGAGTGCCGAGACGAAGAAGATCACGAACATGGGCAGAAGCGGCAGCCAGAACCAGTTAAATAAGCCCCACTGGCCGTCCTGAGCCTTGACGATGTCGGTGAGGTTGAGCGACCCGACGCAAAGCAGGACGGTGATGATCACGAAGCCGATCGAGACCTCGTACGACACCATCTGCGCCGCTGAACGCAATGCCGCCAGGAAGGGGTATTTCGAGTTCGATGCCCAACCTGCCATGATCACGCCGTAGACCATGAGCGAGGAGATCGCGAAAATGTAGAGGATGCCGACATTGATGTCGGCGATTACCCAGCCGAGATTGACCGGGATGACCGCCCAGGCGGAAAGCGCCAGCACACAGGTGACGATCGGGGCCAATACGAAGACGCCCTTGTTGGCGCCGGCGGGAATGATCGGTTCCTTGAAGACGAACTTCAGCAAGTCGGCGAAGGACTGCAGCAGGCCGAACGGCCCGACCACATTCGGCCCGCGCCGCATCTGCACCGCAGCCCAGATCTTGCGGTCGGCGAGCAGCACATAAGCAATCCCCACCAACAGGATTATCAGGAGCAAAAGGCTCTGCGCGACCATCACGATCAATGGCCAGAGATAATCGACCCAAAGATCACTGGCAAAAAAATCGGTCATCTTGAGCGTCACTCCGCCGCGGTGCGCGCGGCGTATCCTTCGGCGATCACCGAGCATTCGGCCATCACAGCCGACGCCCGCGCAATCGGATTGGTGAGATAAAAGTCCTCGATCGGAGAGACGAACGGCGCCTTGTCGGGCGTGCCGCCACGCGCCGCCAGCCGACTGATATCGCCCGCGTCGGCAGGCGCAATCTGGTCGAGGCGGGCGAGATGCGGATGGGCAGCGAACAGGGCGCGACGCAGCGCTGCGAGCGAGTCATAAGGCAATTTCTGACCGACAAGGTCGGATAAGGCGCGCAGAATCGCCCAGTCTTCACGCGCATCTCCCGGCGGGAACGCCGCGCGCGCCGCCATCTGCACCCGGCCTTCGGTGTTGACGTAGATGCCGGATTTCTCCGGATAAGCGGCGCCTGGCAGGATGATGTCGGCACGATGGGCGCTGCGATCGCCGTGGGTGCCGAGATAGACCACGAAGGCTCCGGGGGGGATTTCGATCTCGTCCGCGCCAAGGAGAAAAATGAGATCGAGCGCGCCCGGCTTGGCCATCTCGGTGGCGGACAGGCCGCCCGTGCCCGGAACGAAGCCAATGTCCAGCGCGCCAACGCGGGCGGCAGCGACGTGCAGGAAGCCGTAGCCGTTCCAACCTTCCTTCACGGCTCCTACCTCGACGGCGGCTTTGGCCGCAAGCGATGCAATCGCCGCTCCATCCGGACGCGCGAGCGCGCCGCTGCCCACCAGGATCAGGGGCCGTGCAGCCGTCTTGAGCGTGTCCACGAAGGCGTGCCGTCCGGCCGCAATCTCGCCAAGCGTCTCGGGGCCGGCGCCCAGATAGTCGTAGGCGTAGGTCAAGTCGGCGCGCTCACCGATCAGGCCGATCGGGAAGTTGCCCATGCGCCAGCGCTTGCGAATACGCGCATTGAGCACGGCCGCTTCACGGCGCGGATTGGCGCCGATAATGAGGAGCGCATCGGCAGTCTCAATCCCCGCAATGGTCGGATTGAACAAGTATGTCGCCCGGCCCCAGGCGGGATCGAGGCTGGCGCCGTCCTGGCGGCAATCGAGATTGCCGACCTTGAGCCGCGTCATCAAATCCTTCAGCGCGAATATCTCTTCGACCGCGGCAAGATCGCCGGCGATGGCACCGATGCGGTCTGCTCGCGTCTCCTTGACCTTGGCGGCGACGGCCGCGAGCGCGACCTGCCAAGATGTCGGGCGGAGCCGGCCTTGCTCGCGGATATAGGGCTGGTCCAGGCGCTGGGTGCGCAAGCCATCGACCACGTGGCGAGTCTTGTCGGAAATCCACTCTTCGTTCACGTCGTCGTTGATGCGCGGCAGAATGCGCATCACTTCGCGACCGCGGGTGTCGATCCGGATCGCCGAGCCGAGCGCATCCATGACGTCGATCGACTCGGTCTTGCCGAGCTCCCACGGGCGCGCCGTGAACGCATATGGCTTGGAGGTGAGCGCACCGACCGGGCAGAGATCGACCACGTTTCCTTGCAGCTCGGACGTCATGGCGGTCTCGAGATAGGTGGTAATCTCCATGTCCTCGCCGCGGCCGATGGCGCCGAGCTCAGGCACGCCGGCAACCTCGGTCGCGAAGCGAATGCAGCGCGTGCAATGAATGCAGCGCGTCATCACGGTCTTCACCAGCGCACCGATATATTTGTCCTCGACCGCGCGCTTGTTCTCGCGATAGCGGCTGGCGTCGACCCCATAGGCCATGGACTGGTCCTGCAGGTCGCATTCCCCGCCCTGGTCGCAGATCGGACAATCGAGCGGATGATTGATTAAAAGGAATTCCATCACCCCTTCGCGCGCCTTGCGCACCATCGGCGAGCGGGTGCTTAAGACTTTCGGCGTGCCGTCGCGGTTGGGCGGCAGGTCCTTGACCGCCATGGCGCAGGACGCCTGCGGCTTCGGCATGCCGGCGACCTCGATCAGGCACATCCGGCAATTGCCGGCGATCGAAAGGCGGGCATGAAAGCAGAAGCGCGGGATCTCGGCACCGGCGGCCTCGCACGCCTGCAGCAGCGTGTATTCGGGCGGGACCTCGATCTCCTTGCCGTCGACGATGAGCTTGGTCATTTTCGGACCTGCTTACTCCGCAGCCGCCGGCAACGGCTCGGGCTGCGGGTTGGCGGTATATTGGTCGATGCGCCGCTCGATCTCGGGGCGGAAATGGCGAAGCAAACCCTGCACCGGCCAAGCAGCGCCGTCGCCGAAGGCACAGATCGTGTGTCCTTCGATCCGGGTGGTGATGTCCCACAGCATGTCGATCTCGCGCCGCTCGGCCCGACCCTCGGCCATGCGGTTGAGCAGGCGCCACATCCAGCCCATACCTTCGCGGCACGGCGTACATTGGCCACAGCTCTCGTGCTTGTAGAAATAGGAGATGCGCGCCATCGCCCGCACGATATCGGCCGACTTGTCCATGACGATGACGGCGGCCGTGCCGAGCGCTGATTTCTTGTCGCGGCAGCCGTCGAAATCCATGAGCAGCGTGTCGGCCTGATCGGGGCCGGCCGGGATGAGCGGCATCGATGAGCCGCCGGGAATGACCGCAAGCAGGTTATCCCAGCCGCCGCGCACGCCACCGGCATGCCGGTCGATCAACTCCCGGAGCGGGATGCCCATCGCCTCTTCGACGTTGCAGGGCCGCTCGACGTGGCCCGAGATGCAGTAGAGCTTGGTCCCGCTGTTGTTGGGCCGCCCGATGCCGGCGAACCAGGCGGCTCCGCGCCGGCAGATGTCCGGCACTTGGGCAATCGTCTCAACATTGTTGACGGTGGTCGGGCAGCCGTAGAGGCCCACATTGGCCGGAAAGGGCGGCTTGAGCCGCGGCTGCCCCTTCTTGCCTTCGAGGCTCTCAAGCAGCGCCGTCTCCTCGCCGCAGATATAGGCCCCGGCGCCGTGATGGAGGATTAGATCGAAGTCGAAGCCGTGGACGTTGTTCTTGCCGATAAGGTTTGCCTCATAGGCCTGATCGATGGCGGCCTGAAGGCGCTCGCGCTCACGCACGAACTCGCCGCGGATGTAGATATAGGCCGTATGGGCCGCCATGGCGGCACCGGCGATAAGGCAGCCCTCGATCAGGAGGTGCGGATCGTGCCGCATGATCTCCCGGTCTTTGCAGGTGCCGGGCTCGGATTCGTCAGCGTTGACCACGAGATAATGCGGCCGGTCGCCCACCTGCTTGGGCATGAACGACCATTTGAGGCCGGTGGCAAATCCGGCGCCGCCGCGCCCGCGCTGGCCCGAGGCCTTGACCTCGTTGACGATCCAGTCGCGGCCCTTGTCGAGGATCGCCTTGGTGCCGTCCCAGGCGCCGCGCGCGCGCGCGCCGGCCAGGCCCCAGTCTCCTTGGCCGTACAAATTGCGGAAGATGCGGTCTTTATCGTCGAGCATCGTTTCAGGTCTTGGCAAACGTCGTCAACGTGGTTGCTCCGCCGACCGGAGCAGACAGCTGCCGATCGGTCTGCGGCCCGGGCGTGGGCATGCGCCCAGCCGCGAGCTCGTCGAGAATCTTTTCGAAGCTCTCTGCGGTCAGGTCCTCGTAATAGTCGTAATTGATCTGCACCATCGGGGCATTCACGCAGGCCCCCAGGCACTCGACCTCGATCCAAGAGAACTTGCCGTCTTGGGTCACATGCAGCTCGTCACCGATCCGGCGCCGGCAGACCTTCTTCAACTCGTCTGAGCCGCGGAGCATGCACGGGGTGGTGCCGCAGAGTTGCACGTGGAATTTTCCCACCGGGGCCAAGTTGAACATGGTGTAGAAGGTCGCGACTTCCAGCACGCGGATCCTGGCCATGCCCAGCACGTCGGCCACGTGCTCGATCGCCTTCTGCGGCAGCCAGCCGCCCGCCTGCTCTTGGGCGCGCCACAGCAGCGAGATGACGGCCGAGGCCTGCCGGCCCGCCGGATACTTGGCGATGCGTTCCTTGGCCCAGGCAAGATTCTCCGCCGTGAAAGCGAAGCTCTCGGGCTGCTCTTCGGCCAATCGGCGAACGCTCATCGGTCGACCTCCCCGAACACGATGTCGAGCGAGCCCAGCACGGCGGAGACGTCGGCCAGCATGTGGCCGCGGCACATGAAATCCATGGCCTGCAGGTGCGCAAATCCAGGCGCCCGGATCTTGCACTTGTAGGGCTTGTTGGTCCCGTCGGCGATGAGATAGACGCCGAACTCACCCTTGGGAGCCTCCACCGCGGCATATACCTCGCCCGGAGGCACGTGGAAGCCCTCGGTGTAAAGCTTGAAATGATGGATCAAGGATTCCATCGAGCGCTTCATCTCGCCCCGCCGCGGCGGCACGATCTTGTTGTCGCCGACCGTCACCGGGCCCTGGCCTTCGGGGGTGCGCAAGCGCTCGATGCATTGCCGCATGATGCGGATCGACTGCCGCATCTCCTCCATTCGGATGCAGTACCGGTCGTAGCAATCGCCGTTCTTGCCGATCGGGATGTCGAAATCGAGCTCGGCGTAGCACTCATAGGGCTGCGCCTTCCGCAGGTCCCAAGCCGCGCCGGAGCCGCGCACCATCACGCCGGAGAACCCCCAAGCCCATGCATCCTCGAGCGAGACGACGCCGATATCGACATTGCGCTGCTTGAAGATGCGATTGTCGGTCAGGAGTTCCTCGAGATCGTCGCAGACCTTGAGGAACGGAGTGCAGAAGGCATCGATGTCGTCGATCAGTTTCGGCGGCAGATCCTGATGCACGCCGCCGATGCGGAAATAAGCCGCATGCATGCGGCTGCCGGAAGCGCGCTCGTAGAAGCCCATCAGTTTCTCACGCTCCTCGAAGCCCCACAGCGGCGGCGTGAGCGCGCCGACATCCATGGCTTGCGTGGTGACGTTGAGAAGGTGCGAGAGCAGCCGGCCGATCTCGCAGTAAAGCACGCGGATGAGCTGGGCCCGGCGCGGAATGGACAGGCCGAGCAGCTTCTCCGCCGCCAGGCAGAAAGCGTGCTCCTGGTTCATCGGCGCCACGTAGTCGAGGCGATCGAAATACGGGATTGCTTGAAGGTAGGTCTTTTGCTCGATCAGCTTTTCGGTGCCGCGATGCAGCAGGCCGATATGCGGGTCGACGCGCTCGACGACTTCGCCGTCCAATTCCAGCACCAAGCGCAAGACACCATGCGCTGCGGGGTGTTGGGGGCCGAAGTTGATGGTAAAATTGCGAGGGCCTTCGGGGGATTCAACCAGGGACATCTTCAACTCCCCTTCCCGGCCTTCTCATCACCGGGCAACGGATAATCCGGGCCTTCCCAAGGTGAGAGGAAGTCGAAGTTGCGGAACTCCTGCGCCAGGCGGACCGGGTCGTAGACCACCCGCTTCTGCTCGTCGTCCCAGCGCACTTCGACAAAGCCGGTGAGCGGGAAATCCTTCCGCAACGGATGGCCTTCGAAGCCGTAATCGGTGAGCAACCGCCGCATGTCGGGATGGCCGGTAAACGGCACGCCATAGAGGTCGTAGACCTCCCGCTCGAACCACGTCGCGCCCGGAAACACCTCGATAATCGAGGCGACTGGAGCACCCTCGGCAACCTCTATCTTTACCCGAATGCGACGATTATGGCGCGGCGCGAGCAGATGATAGACGACGTCGAAGCGCGGATCGCGGCTGGGCCAATCGACCGCCGTCACATCGATTATGTTCCAATAGCCGCAGCGTTCGTCGTCGCGCAGTGCGCGTACCGCGGGCACGATATCGCCGGGTGCAACCGTGATGGTCAGCTCACCATGAGCGATGGCATGCGTCTTGAGCAGGCCTTCGAGCGCCCTGGCGACCGTCTCGGCGTGTTGCTGGAGAGCCTCATCCATGGCGCGCTGAGTAGCCTAGCGTTCGATCGTTCCGATGCGGCGGATCTTCTTCTGCAGCAGCATCACGCCGTAGAGCAGCGCCTCCGCGGTTGGCGGGCAGCCGGGCACATAGACATCCACCGGCACGATGCGATCGCAGCCGCGCACGACCGAATATGAGTAATGGTAGTAACCGCCGCCATTGGCGCACGAGCCCATGGAAATGACGTACCGCGGCTCCGGCATCTGGTCGTAGACCTTGCGCAAGGCGGGCGCCATCTTGTTGGTCAGCGTGCCCGCGACAATCATCACATCCGATTGGCGGGGCGAGGCGCGCGGCGCGAAGCCGAAACGTTCGGCATCGTAGCGCGGCATCGACATCTGCATCATCTCGACCGCGCAGCAGGCAAGCCCGAACGTCATCCACATCAACGAGCCCGTGCGCGCCCAGGTGATGAGGTCTTCGGTAGCAGTAACCAGAAAACCCTTGTCGCTGAGCTCTTCGTTCAGACCGACGAAGAAACTGTCCTCCGTCCCGGCCGGCTTGCCAGCGCGCGGATCGATGAGCCCGTTTGCGGCGGGCGCGGTCACGGCTGCTCGCGCTAGTTCCATTCCAGCGCTCCCTTGCGCCACTCGTAGATGAACCCGATCGTCAGCACGCCGAGGAAAACCATCATCGACCAGAAGCCGTAGGCGCCGAGGTGCCTGAACTCCACCGCCCAGGGGAACAGAAAGCTGACCTCCAGGTCGAAAATGATGAACAAGATGGCCACCAGATAGAAACGCACATCGAATTGCATGCGCGCGTCATCAAAGGCGTTGAATCCACATTCATATGCCGACAGCTTCTCGGGATCAGGACGCTTATATGCAACCAGGAAGGGCGCCAGAAACAGAGCAACCGAGAGTCCCAGCGCCACTGCGATGAAAACGACCAAGGGAAGATAAGCCAGCAAAAGCTCGTTCACCGCGATCCTCGGCTTTCTGCAGGTTCCATCCGGGCGCCGGGGGCTACGACGCTCGGAATTCCCGGGTGCCAGACCGACAAACCGGCAGGGCACATTTGCCCCTGCAAGCTCCGTGTCACATCAGATTCGTGCAAGCACGGGAATGTGCGAGCCTTAGCGCAGTGCACAACAGGTGGCAAGCAGCGGCTGCCCAATATCTTAAGACGCAAATGCCACCTTGTGGCACACCCGCAAGCCCTGCGCGGCAGCAGGCCGCAAGCCATAAAATTCCTGGACTCTTGTGGCCGGGCGAAATCTGGGCTCTAAATGGCGACAAGGCCGCCTTGTCGGGCGGTATCTGGGAGCGTGACGTAAACACGGAATAACGGATGGTGTGGAGCGGCAACACGGCGCGCTCCGCTGGTGGGCGTGTGTGATCCGCGTTGTCCCGCTTGCGCGAGCGGGTTCAAAGCGGACAAGTGAGATCAAGCGGGATCCTCGCGTTCCGAAGTGAGTTCCTGCGCCCACTTCCCACTAAGACTCCAATGAGGGACGGTCATGGAAGTGGATATGCTTCATGCGGCAGGTAGCGCCCTGCTGATTATTCTGGATTGGCACCGGCTCGGCTTCCTGTTTGCCGGCGTCTGCATGGGCCTCTCACTCGGCCTGATGCCTGGAATTGGCGGTGTCGCCGGCACCGCCCTGCTGCTTCCATTCACTTACAACATGGATGCGCATGCCGCATTCGGCATGCTGCTCGGCATGGGCTCGACCACAACGACTGCCGATCCCATCTCCGCGATCCTGTTCGGCGCACCCGGCCACGCTGCCTCGGCCGCCACCACCCTCGACGGCTATCCGATGACGCGGCGGGGCGAAGCCGGCCGCGCGCTCGGCGCCTCCTATATGGCGGCCCTGATCGGGGGATTGTTCGGGGCCGCCCTGATGGCGGTCGCGCTCCCCATCTTGCGGCCGATCATCCTCTATATTGGCTCGCCCGAGCTGCTTTCGGTCGCGGTGTTCGGCATTTCCATGGTGTCGGTCCTTTCCGGCAGCGCACCCCTGCGCGGCCTGACCGCCGCCTGTTTCGGCATGATGCTGGCCATGATCGGCACCGACCCGCAGTCGGGCACGCTGCGCTGGACGCTGGACACCCTTTATTTGTGGGATGGCATGCCGCTCGTGCCGTTCACGCTCGGTGTCTTCGCGCTGCCGGAGCTGTGCGATCTGGCGATCTCGCGCATGTCGGTCGTCGGCCAGGGACAGCTCATTGATACCAAGACCGGTATGCTGCTCGGGGTGAAAGACTGCCTCAAGCATTGGTTCCTGATCCTGCGCTGCGCCTGGATCGGCTCGGCTATGGGGGCCATCCCGGGAATCGGCGCCTCGGTCATTGACTGGATTTCGTACGGTCATGCGCTGAAGACCGAGAAGGGCGCCGCGCAGACCTTCGGCAAAGGCGATGTCCGCGGCGTAATAGCGGCCGAAAGCGCGACTAATTCGCGCGAAGGCGGCGCGCTCGTCCCGACGGTCGCGTTCGGCGTTCCGAGCAGCGCCGGGATGGCGATCCTTCTGGGCGCCTTCCTGATCCATGGACTGGTTCCCGGGCCCGATATGCTCACCAAGCATCTCGACATCACCTATTCGATGGTGTGGAGCATAGCCATCGCGAACATCCTCGGCTCGGGTCTGTGCTTTGCCTTTTCGGGCCAGCTCGCGAAGCTCGCGACGCTGCGATACACGCTCATCATGCCGTGCGTCCTAAGCCTGATCTACATCGGCGCTTTCGAGGCATCGCGCAACTGGGGCGACCTCTACGCCCTCTTGTTCTTCGGAATGCTCGGCTGGGCCATGAAGCACTTCAAGTGGCCGCGCCCTCCCCTGGTGCTGGGCTTCATCCTGGGCGGCATCCTCGAGCGCTACATGTTCATCTCCATCGAGCGCTACGGCATATCCTGGATGCTGCATCCGGTCGTCATCATCATGTTCATCATGGCGTTGCTGAGCCTCATGGGACCGCTGCTGCAGGATATCCGCGCCCATCACGGGATCGGGTCGATGCTGGCGGGCTTCGGCCGTCCGCATCTCTCGACCGACAACCTGTTTCCGGCAGCTCTGCTCACCCTGTTCGCCGTGATGCTCTACCAGTCGCTCAGCTGGAGCTTCGAGGCGCGGATCATTCCGACCATCGTGGGCATCGGCGCCGTCTTGTTCGGCGGCTTGAGCTTGGCGAATGATATTTTCCGAAGGACGTCCGAGGACGGCAGTCTCGCCGAAAAGGCGAAAGCGGTGGTCTCGGAGAAGATCCACATGGATATCGCGTCGAAGACCGCCCACCTGCCCGGCAGCGTGATCCTCATCCGCGGCTTCATGTTTTTCGGCTGGATGCTGTTCTTCTTGAGCGGTATGGCCCTGATCGGCCTGATCCCCACGGTGCCGGTATTCATCATCGCCTATATGCGGCTCGAGGGCCGCGAGAAGTATCGTCACGCCCTGATCATGGGGGCCGTCATGGTGACGATAATCTATGTGGTCTTCGATCAGCTCCTCTCCATTCCGTGGCCGCCGACGGTGCTCGGCGACTGGCTTCCGTTCATGAAGGTGATTCCGAGCGTGTGATCCCGCCGCCGGCTTCCTCTCGGGCAGCCGGCGGCTTGATTACAGCGCGCGCGTTTCCAGCGCCCGGATGGTCGCGGCGCCCGTATTGATCGTGCGCATCCGCGCTGCCCGTCCGCATTTTCCCCTCCGGTGTTGAGCCCGCCATCTTGAATTCTCGTTGCATGCCACGCGCGCATGGCCGTTCGCGCAATGGCTTGAGGCCCGATGATCTCGCCGGATACTTCCTCAATCCCAGCTGCAAGATCCAAGGTCGTCACGGAAAACATAAGTCCGGTCGGGTGGCGACCGTCATCGTCGGACAAGTCGAGCTTCAACCGGAGTCGATCACACCTGCTCCGCCGTCCGCGCTCACGATCACGATGCAACAAGTGGCCACCAAGGTTGCGGACACCGAGAAGCGGGCAAACTCAGCCGGCCAGCGGTCGGTCTCGTCCAGGAAGCACCGGTCCAAGGACGCGGCGCCGGTTGAGATTGCGCGCGCCTCGTCCAAGCCGGGTGCCATGCCAAACACCATCGTCAGTGCGTATGCGGCCGATACGAAGCTTGGCCGGTCTCACGGTCCATTTGGTGGCAATTTCAGCCGTACCCCGTCACGGTAGATCTGCACAAAAAAAGGGGCGCCCACAAAAGGGTGCCCCTAACCAAGCCGTGCAAGCGACCTCCTCAATCGAGCGGCTCGACTTTCACGATCGACGCGCCGTGATTGTTGCCGACCCACAACGTGCCGGGGCTCTTGGAATCGTCGACGAAGACGCGCCGGATATTCGTCGAGTGCGGCAATTGGTACTCGGTGTACTGGCCGCTCTTAATGTCGAGCCGCGCGACCCGGTCGGTCAGCATCGACCCCGTCCAGGCTTCGCCGTTGCGGCCGGCTTCGGCATCGTAAGGGGCGCTCCAGGGGGTCGGCACCTTCCACTCGGTGATCTTTTCGGTCTTCGGGTCAAACATGCCGATCGCATTGCCCTCGTATTCGGCGAACCAAAGGCGGTCCTGCGCATCGACGCGGCCACGCCGCGGCCGTGAGTTCGGGGTCGGCGTCAGATAGACGGTCGGCAGCTCGGTCTTGGCGTCGATCTTGACGATGTTGCCGGCCGCGAAATCCAGTAGATAGATATTGTTCTTGGAATCGGAATGCAGCCCGTAGGTGCCGATGCGCTTGCCGGTGCGCGGATCCTTGAAGGCGCCGAGGTTCTCGAATTTGTTGTCGGTGAGATCGAGACGGTAGATGTTGCCGCCATCGGAGTTCTTGATCCACACCTTATTGTCGACCGGTGTCCCGGTCAGCGCGAGATGACCGAGCTGATCGGCATTGGTGTCCCATTCCTTGGGGGTCGACCAGGTGCGGAAAGTCTCGGTCTGGCGATCGAACTCGGCAATCGCACCCTGGTACATAAGGCCGATCCAAGGATTGTCCTTGTTGTCGAACTCGAGGTTGAGGGTTCCGACCGGCGAGCCCTTCTTGGTCTCGGGAATTGGGTACTGGGTGACCTTGCCGGTCTTCGGATCCATCTTGCCGAGGAACATCTGGCCGAAATCCGAGTACCAGACCATGCCTTCCCGATCGAGCATCACGTCATGCGGCTCGATCCGCGGATTGGGCAAATCGTATTCGGTGATGATGACGTGCGTGGATTTGCCGGTGAGCCGCGGCAGCGTCTTGAGCTGGTAGGGCCAGGTGTCGTGCTGGCTTAGATTGATCGAGGCGAGATATTCGGCAGCCGATTTATCGCTGTGGCCGACCGCCCGGAGCGTGTCGCCGAGAAGCCGCTGCGGCTTCATTGGGGTGCTGCCCGGATAGTAGCCGCCCATCCGCGTAAATGTCTGCTCGAACTCCTCGGCATTGTGGGTCGAGCGCACGATGCGCTCTATGGTGTGGCAGCTGTTGCAATTGAGCAGGAAGGATTTCTGCTCGTTGGTCCCGGGCATGCTCATCATCCACTCGGCATTGGTGAGCTGGCGCGACAGATCGCGGGTCGGCTTGAGCGCGATATCGGCGGTGGTGGCCTTTCCAGCGGTCACGTCGGCCGCGTTCGGCCCGTCGAGGTCATACCCGACCGCACGAGCGCTCAGCGTGTAATGCCCGGGCTCAAGCCGGTCCGCCGGGAAGCTGTACTGCCCTTTGTCATTGCTGATCACCGATATGGTGATGGTCGAGCCGTCCTTCTTCGCGCTGATCACCACTCCTTCCATCACGGGCTCGGCGGCGGAGCTGACCTTGCCGGTTAGCGCGACCGCGGACTGGGCCATCGTCGGACCTGCAAGTAGCACGAGGGCGGCGCTGGCGGCCGCCGAAGCAAGCAATGCGCTGCGTATTCGCATGGCGTTTCCCTTTGGGTTTGAGCGCGGTTGTCTCGGATTTGCTTTGCTGCCGTAGCGGCACCCCTTGTGGGTGCCCTAACCGAGCGGCCGGACGGGCCGCCCCTACAAGAACTGACCTTCGCGAGCCTAAACCCCACCATAGCTTGCTTCAAGGTGCCGCGTCGGCGAATTCAATCCAGCGGCTCGACCTTGATGATCTCGGCCGAGTGGTCGCCGCCCGCCCAGAACGTGACCGGCGTGGTCGAGTTGTCGACAAAGACACGCCGCACATTGGTATTGCGCGGCAACTGATATTCGACCGCCTGCCCGCTCTTGGGATCAAGCCTGACCACGCGGTCGGTGGACATGCCGGCGGTCCACAATTCCCCATTCTTGTCCGGAACCACGTCATACGGATAGGTGAACGGCGTTGGCAGCGGCCACTCGGTGAACTTTTCCGCTTTGGTGTCGAACATCGCGAGCTTGTTCGCACGGTATTCGGTGAACCAGAGCCGATCTTCCGCATCCATGTAACCGCGTCGCGGATTGGAGTTGGGTGTCGGCGTCTTGAACAGCATGATGTGGCCGTTCTTGGCGTCGATCCGGCCCACCAGGTCGGCGCTGAAATCGAAAAAGAAAAGGTTGTTGTGGGAGTCCGCCTTGATGCCGTAGACGCTGTGTCCCTGCGCGTGCGCCAAGTCCTTGTAGGGCGCAAAGGTCTCGAACTTCATGGAGGCGAGATCGAGCCGGTGCACACCGGGAATTTCGACCGCATTCATCCACACTTTGCCGTCGACATCGGAGGAATCCGGCATCACCATCGCCTGCTGGGCCGCTTTGTTGTTGATGTCGGCCGGTAGCGGAATCATGGTGAATTGTTCGGTCTTGGGATCGAATTTGGCGATGCCGCCCTGCAGCATCAGCCCGATCCAGAGCTGGCCCGACTTGTCGAGCTCGATGTCGAGATTTCCCGGCGGCTCCTCCGCCTTGAGCACCGGTACGGGATATTCGGTTGCCTTGCCGGTCTTGGGGTCGAGCTTGCCGATGAACTGATGCCCGAAATCCGAGTACCAGGCGTTCCCGCTCCGATCGAGGATCACGTCGTGCGGCATCGCGGTCGGCCGGGGCAAGTCGTATTCGGTGATGATCACGTGGGTCGAGCGGCCGGTGAGCCGCGGCAATGTCTTGAGCGGATAGGACCAGGTCGCCTGGTGGCTAAGGTTGATGCTGGCGATGTAGTCCGCGCGTGGCCGCAGCCTGTCGGCCGGAACGTCCATGCTGGGTCCGGCGAGCCGTTTGTGCGGCTCGAGCGGCGTTGTTCCGGGCGCGTAGCTCGCCATACGCTGCAACACGCCCATTAGCGCATCCGCATCGTAGGTCGATTTGATCGGGCGCGCGAGCGTGTGGCAGCTGGTGCAGCGATCGAGCATGTTCTTCTGCTCGATCGTGCCCGGAATGCTCATCAGCCACTCGGCGCTGTTGAGCTGGTCCGCCACATTCTTTGTCTTGACGAGCTTGATCGCGATCGGGGCGCTCCCGGCCGCGACCGCGGCCGTCTTCGGCCCATCGAGCTCGTAGCCGGCCGCGCGAATACCCAACGCATAGGAACCGGGCTCGAGGCGGTCGGCCGGGAACTTGAAATTGCCCTGCCCGTCGGTGACGACCCACACGGTGATCGTTGAGCCAGTCTTTTTGGCGCTCACCACCACGCCTTCCATGGCTCCCTCTTCGGCCGAGGTGACCTGGCCCGAAAGCGTCGCCGCCGGTTGTGCCAAGGCTGCGGACCGGCAGTCGCCCACCGCCAGGGCAAGCGCGACCGCGGCCCAAGGCGCAAGCAGACTTTGTTGAAGCCCCATGCCGTTCTCCTATGAGCGTGCGGACATGCAAACGCGACTTATCGCCACCGAGCGTAATGTATTGCCGCACCGGTCGGAAGCCGGACAAGTGCTGCCACGCGAAGATGCCGCGGTCGTTTCCTTCGGCGCAATCGGCATGGCATAATCCCTCCAATCTGCTTGGAGCCACAACGATGTACATAAGAAATTTCATTCGGCTTGCGCGCATCTTCGCGCTCAAATCGGTGATGACCGTATCGGCCGTGATGTTGAGCGCACCGATCCCCGTGCGCGCCGACGATTTTTACAAGGGCAAGTCCATTACCCTCATCATCGCCTCCAATACATCGGGCGGCTACGACACCTACGGGCGGATCCTGGCGCGTCATCTCGGTGCGCATCTCGCCGGCAATCCGACCATCGTGCCGCAGAATATGCCAGGCGCCGGCGGCATTCGCGCCGCCAATTATCTTTATTCCATCGCCGCCAAGGACGGCACCGTCTTCGGCATTTTCGATCAGGCGATGTTTCTCGATCAGCTCCTGGGCATCCCCGGGCTGCGGGGCGATGTGCGGCAGTTCAACTGGATTGGGCGCCTGGCGAGCAACAGCTCGGTCCTGTTCGCGTGGCACACGGCGGCGGTGAAGAAGATCGAAGACGCGTTTACCCACGAATTGATCGTGGCTGCGCCCGGCTCCAATTCGCGCCTCAACTGGACGGCGCTCAATGCGCTCACCGGCACCAAGCTCAAGCTTTTGACCGGCTACGAGGGACCGGCCACCGCCAAGGTCGCCATGGAGCGCGGCGAGGTCGAGGCACTGAGCCTGCCCTGGAGCGTGTTGCGCGAGGAGAATCCCGAGTGGCTCGCCGACAAGAAGATCAATCTGTTGCTGCAGACGGGTTTGGAGAAGAACGCCGACCTTCCCGATCTGCCGCGCATGATCGACCTCGCCAAGAACGACAACGATCGCCGGGTGCTGGAGATTTTCGCTTCACCATCCTTGGTCGGACGTTCGTTTGCCGCTCCCCCCGGCGTGCCGAAGGAACGGGTCGACGAGCTGCGTACGGCCTTCGTGGAAATGACGAAAGACCCGGATTTCCTCGCCGAGATCGCCAAGCTCAAGTTCGATTTGGATCCCTTATCCGGGCAGGACCTGCAGGCCTTCTTCACCAAGGCCGACTACCCGCCCGAGCTCGTCGAGCAGGCGAAGGCGATCGCCAGACTCGCGGAGCATTGAGGGAAGCCGCGGGCGAAACCTCTTCCTGAGGAGCGCGATCTTCGCGCGCGCCTCGAGGGACGGCCGCCGGCTTATAGTCTGCATCCATGCTTCGAGACGCCATCAGCGCGTTGACGCGCCTCTTCATCGCGCTATGGCCAGCAGCGCGTTCGCGTCTTCGCGGCGCCATGGCAACGCTCGCTCAGCTGCGGCTGTTGCTGTTGGCACCCACTCGCTATTCGCTCAAAAATTTCAGCTTTCCCGCCCACTTCCGTGCGACCTCGGCCGCATAAGCCGGATCGACGGCGTTGACCTTGGGGAACTCATCTTTCCAAGCATAGGGCCGCACCGCATAGATGATGATGCGGCTGTTGGTGAGGTCGCCCTTGGCGCGCCGCTCGGGCAACAGCATGGGATCGATATAGCCGGTCCAGATCCCGTCGATGATGTCGGTTGCGGTTTTCGGATCCCAGCGCGTTGCCACCGCCCACATCACCTCGGCCGGGTTGGTGATATCGATGTCGTCGTCGACAATGATGATGATGCGCCCGAGATAAGTGCTCGACCCGCAGCCGGCGGCAACAAGGCCGGCCATCTTGGCGTGACCGGCGTGCATCTGCTCGATGGCAATCACATTGATGAAGCGCGCGCCGCCGCCCGGCAGCTTCCAAACGCCTTTGACTCCCGGCACGCCAGCCGCCTCGAGCTCGTCCCAGAGCGAAGCGGCGCGCAGAAGCGCCGAGCCGGCGGTGCCGAAATAGGTGCCCGGGTAAATCGGCCGCGCCGGCGGCTGCGCCACTTGGATCGGATCGTTGCGGTGATACATCGCCTTGACCTGCAGCACCGGCTCCGGCCCGCTTGAGGCATAGTAACCGGGCCATTCGCCGAACGGCCCCTCGACCATCGAGAGCTCCTCCGGCGGCGGCATGAAGCCCTCGTAAGCGATCTCAGCGTCGTGCGGAAACGGCACCCCGGTGACTCGGCCCTTGATCAGCTTGATCGCCTGCCCGATGCGGCCTCCCGCAATGGCGAACTCGGAGACATGTTCCGGCACAGTTGAAGCCGCCGCGGCGCCCAGCGCCGGCGCCTGGCCGACCGTCACCACCATCGGGCAGTGCTTGCCCCTTGCCCACCATTTTTTGCGGATCGTATCGGCGTGCTTGCCAGGCTCGATGAAGATGCTGAGCGTCTTAGCATCGCGCACGGAAACCCGATAGGTGCCGGCGTTGACCCAATCACTGTCCGGATCCTGGGCGATCACCATGCATTCGGTGCCGATATAGGCGCCGCCGTCGTGGCCGTGCCACTTCGGCGCCGGCAGCGCCAGAATGTCGACTTGGTTGTCCATCCGCACGTTCTCAGTGACCGGTCCGTCGCCGACGATTTGCGGCGGGATCGGTTCGGAATTCTTACGTCGATGCTTGCGGTAGGCCTGCACAAGCTCGAGCCCATACCCTTCATTGAGCACCTTGGAGGAACGCACATTGACGGCGACGCGATAGTCGTCCGGAAAGCCCTTGATCTTGCGGAACAGGAGGATCGGCGGGATCGGCTTGCGCAAGGACAGCTCGTAGAGCGCGCCCATCTCGAGGTTGGGGTCTGCGCCTTCGATCACCTCGAGCTCACCGATTGCCTGCGCGATCTCCAGGCATTTGCGTAGATCGGCCTGCGCGGAGAGGCGCGTGGCCGGGTCAACTGAATTTGCTGTCATGTCGGGTCCAACATTGCCGGGACGGGCACCGATCAAGCTCTGCGTATCACTGCTGCCGAGCAATGATTGTAAAGGCTGGGTGAGGTCTCTGGCGGGTTGCGGCAGGAGATGCGCGATCCTTTTTGGAACCCTTTTGTTTTGGAGAGATTGTTGGGTCAGCGACGTTCGGTAGGGGCTTCTGCATGACAATGTTTATGCTCGGAGTGGGCGTTGGGGCTTGTGCAATGGCGGCTTTGGGTTTCGTCGCTCTTCTCGGTATGCTCAAGTCGTAGGTCCTAGTTCGGCCTTGGCTTCCACTCGGCCGCAAGCTTTTGCGCTTCGGCGATTTGGGCCTTCGTCATCTTTCGCGCGATCGTCTCCTGCTCCTGCTCCGCGTCGATGTTGCCAGCTTGGGCGGCGACACCGAACCACATGTGCGCCATTACGTAGTCCTGCGGCACGCCCTTTCCGCTTTCATACATGGTGCCGAGGTTGAACTGGGCATCGGCGTAGCCCTTTTCGGCGGCGGCGCGAAACCAGCCGACGGCGGCGGTCGGATCCTGTGCGACGCCCTCGCCGTTCGCATACATGAGGCCCAAGTTGAACGCGGCGGTGACGTCGCCGTGGTCGGCAGCGCGATGCAGCCAAGTCACGGCGGCGGTGGGATCGGGCGTTACGCCCTTGCCATTCGCATACATGATGCCGAGGCTGAACTCGGCGCCGGCGAAGTTCTGTGCCGCAGCCTTGCGATACCAGGACAGTGCCGCCGCATAATCCTGCTTCACGCCCAGGCCATTGTCGTACATCGAGCCGAGATCGGACTGGGCGCTGGCGAGCCCCTGGTCGGCGGCTTTGCGATACCAGGACAGCGCCGCCGTATAGTCTTGCGGCACGCCATGGCCCAGCACATACATGAGGCCAAGCATGGCCTCGGCGGAGGGATTGCCTTGGACGGCAAGCGGCCGGATGAGATTGAGGGTGCTCGTATAATCTCCGCGCGCGTAAGCCGCCGCAGCATCCTCGATCGGTCCTGCCATGGCGGCGGCCGCAACCAAAAGTCCGCCTATGAAGGCGGCAAGTCCCGCCGTGCATGAGCAGCGCATGCGCGTGCCACACAACATGCTTGATGTGCTCGCTTGTTGCCTTCCCGGCCGCCTTTGACTTCCAAGCTGGTGGAAATCCTGGCGGGAGCGACGGGGCTCGAACCCGCGACCTTCGGCGTGACAGGCCGACGCTCTAACCAACTGAGCTACGCCCCCTAGGCTCGGGAGTGCAGCGGACTTAAATGTCGACCCGGTGCAAGTCAAGGCGGCAAACCTTTGGTTGTGTTGCAGGCACCGGACGGCTGCGGGCCCGGGCCGCGTACGACGACGGGATGGCCGGAAAACCCGCCTGTTTTTCGGCCAAATCGAGCCTTCGTGCGCGCCCCAGCGGGAAAAAACCCGCTATTTTCAGTAACAATTTGCGTATCACCGTCAAAAAACCCGCATTTTTGGCTAGGAAGTCATGGTCAGACCCTATCCGAATCGTCTAATGCGGCACCTGTGAGACGTCGTTTTTAGCCACTTGTTGCAACCAGGAGGGCAATCATGGCAGCCAAGAAGGCGGGCGCACCAGCGACTGTGACACTGAAGCATCTCGCGGCAAGTCTTGCCGAAGCCCACGAAATGTCGAAGAAGCAGACCGAGGCGGTCCTCGGCGACATGGTCGGCCTGGTCACCAAGCATCTCAAGAAGGGCGACCGTATTCGCATCGGCGGTCTGGGCATTCTCGTCGTGCGCAAGCGCGCTGCGCGGATGGGCCGCAATCCGGCGACTGGAGAGCCGATCCAGATCAAAGCGAGCAAGAAGGTCGCATTCCGCGCCGCCAAGGAGCTCAAGGAAGCGGTTTGACCTCGCGCCCGCCATCGCGGCGCTATGCTGCGGCATCGGCGGGTAGCTCTGCGCACGAGCTTAAAATTAAATTTGTCTATGCGGCGATTTCCGCGGGCGCGGGCCTGTGCGCGGGTGCGGTGATGCTCGCATGCCGCCGGTCGCCAGTCTTTTGCGTCGACGCAATGCACCGCAGCTCAATGGCCGCATGTGTCCGGGCTGACCAGAAGGTGAGCAATCAAGCGAGGAGCTGGCATTGTCGACCCGCGATCGGGACCGGTATCACCGATTGGGGAACGACGCCGGCAACGACGCGCCCGTCATTGCGTTGGCCACGGCATCACAGCTCTTTCGCAGCTTGTCCAGCGGGTCAGAAAACCCGTGCATGTCCAGGGTGATGCCCTTCGCGTCATCGGCGCGGGCGAGGTCGGTCCCGGACAGCCGTAGCGTCACACCGTTATCCGCCAGGAGCGCGACTGTCGCCAGCCGAAGGGAGGAAGAACTCAAATCGTACTCCTGCGTGGAAGTGCGATAACCCAAATCGATGCGCTGCTCGCTCACGTTCACGCTCAACTCCGCGGAGATGTCGGCATTGGCCACGGCGGCATTTTGCTGTCGCCCGAGCGTCAGGCGAACTTCGCCGAAAGTCCCGCAATTGAACGCGACGAAGCCCTCGATGTACCGGGCTTGGTCGTTGCCGGTACGTGCAAAGAATCGCTTGACGAGGAAAGGTGCCGGCTTTTCGACAAGCTCCCAGGGCGCCTCGCCGAACTCTCTTCGATCTATTCCGAAGCGCACCAGCTCATCGCGATCGAGAAATCTCTTCGACTCGTATGGGACGGCCAAGGCCGCCCGATAGAGTCCCTGGTCGATCCCCATGTCATGCAAATATTCCTCTATGCGTTCGTGGGCCAAGCGCTTTGACTGCGCGAGCACCGCTTTCGGCTGCTCCGCATGCGCTGGATCAAATCCAACATCGTGGATGCCGAGCTTCACTCCCGGCGGGACGAGGCGAACGATGCCTCCCGCCAGCGCATGAACGCATGACGAATTGCACATTGCGATAAGCGGATCAAAAATTGCTTCGACCGCCTGACCCGATACTTTCTGCGCCTCGCAGGATTTGCTGGCCGCCTTGTCCCCCAAACAGGCGATGGGGACTGTGTGCGCGACGCTGGCCTCGAGCTTTTGCTCGCGGATAGTTCGGCCGATCTCAAGGCCCTCGGATATTAAGCCTCCGGGCGAGTGGAAGAATATCGGTGGCTTCGCGTGCCCGAGCTTGGCCAACAGGCGACGAAGACGCTCTGCTGCTCCAGTGTTTATTCTGCCCTCCGCCACAATCCATTGGCTGCAGCCCGGCCCACAGGCATTCGCATCGCCTTTCGCCAGGTAAAACGCGATCGGCGATGTTGCTTCCACTCCAGCGGGCGCAGGTGCAGCGGTCGAGGCAGCCTGTGCTGAGGGGGCCACCTCGCCTTCGACCGTGACCAGAAGGGTGGCGAGAATGATTGCTGTGGGGCGGAGGTTCATAGCGGACGGTCGGCGGCAGGCACCCGCACCGCTATCACAACTATTGGACGAATGCAGCGCATTTTTTCGCACTGCCGCGCGGACGCATTGTTGTTCGCGCTTTTGCAAAGCGATTTGGGCGGTGCAGAAATTGCCTGGCGGTCGGCCGGACTGTCAGCCCCCGAGGAGCAACGATTGCATAAGCCGCGAGACCACGATCGGCACGCGGTTGTCACCTACGTCTCAGGTACGATCTGTCACCCATGTGTCCGGGCCGGACCGGTGAACCTTGGTGGGCGGTGACGGACTCGAACCGCCGACATCCTGCGTGTAAAGCAGGCGCTCTACCAACTGAGCTAACCGCCCTCTTAGGGCCCTTTCTATCACTCGACCGCTGACAAGAAAACGGCGCCCGCAGGCGCCGTTTTGTTTCCGTACGAATGCGGCCGGCCTCAGTGCGCGGTCAGGTTCGAGCTCTCCTCCTCGACCGCAGGCTCCGTGACCGCCCCTTCGACCGGCTTGGCAGTCTCCTCATCCCACGTGATGGGCTCCGGCTTACGCACCAGCGCACGCGTCAGCACCTCGTCCATGCGCGAGACCGGGATGATGTCCAGGCCCTTCTTGATGCTTTCATTGATCTCCACGAGGTCCTTGGCGTTCTCCTCCGGGATCAGAACGGTCTTGATACCGCCGCGGGCGGCGGCGAGCAGCTTCTCCTTCAAGCCTCCGATCGGCAGCACCCGCCCACGCAGCGTGATCTCGCCGGTCATGGCGACGTCGCGCCGCACCGGGATGCCGGTCATCACCGAGACAATGGCTGTGACCATGGCGACGCCCGCGGACGGCCCATCCTTGGGGGTAGCGCCTTCGGGCACGTGCACGTGGATGTCGCGCTTGTCGAACCTCGGCGGCTCGATTCCGAAGGAGATGGCGCGCATGCGCACATAGGAAGCCGCCGCCGAGATCGATTCCTTCATCACATCGCGCAGGTTGCCGGTGACCGTCATGCGGCCCTTGCCGGGCATCATCGCGGCCTCGATGGTGAGCAACTCTCCGCCCACATCGGTCCATGCCAGGCCCGTGACCACCCCGATCTGGTCTTCGTCCTCAAGCTCGCCATAGCGGTACTTGGGCACACCGAGGAAGTCGGAGAGATTGCCGACCTCGACCTTGATGGCCTTCTTCTTGGAGATGGTGAGCTCCTTGACGGCCTTGCGGATCAAGGTCGAGAGCTCGCGCTCGAGATTTCGCACGCCCGCCTCGCGGGTGTAGCGGCGGATCAAGAGCAGAAGTGCCGCCTCGTCGATCGCCCATTCCTTCGAATCGAGGCCGTGCTTGGCGATGGCAGCCGGGATCAGGTGCCGACGCGCGATCTCGACCTTTTCATCCTCGGTGTAGCCGGCGATACGGATGATCTCCATCCGGTCCATCAAGGGCGGCGGAATGTTGAGCGTGTTCGCCGTGGTGATGAACATTACGTTGGAGAGATCGTAGTCGACCTCGAGGTAATGGTCGTTGAAGGTGTGGTTCTGCTCCGGATCGAGCACCTCAAGCAGCGCCGAGGAGGGATCGCCGCGGAAATCGGCGCCCATCTTGTCCACCTCGTCGAGCAGGAACAGCGGATTCGATGTCTTGGCCTTGCGCATCGACTGGATGATCTTACCGGGCATCGAGCCGATATAGGTGCGCCGGTGACCGCGGATCTCGGCCTCGTCGCGCACGCCACCGAGCGACACGCGCACGAACTCGCGGCCGGTTGTCTTGGCGATCGACTTGCCGAGCGAGGTCTTGCCGACGCCGGGGGGGCCGACCAAGCACAGAATGGGTCCGGTCAGCTTGTTGGCGCGCTGCTGCACCGCCAGGTACTCAACGATGCGCTCCTTGACCTTCTCAAGGCCGAAATGATCGGCGTCGAGGATTTCCTGCGCCGCCTTGAGATCCTTCTTGACCTTGGACTTCTTGTTCCAAGGGATCGACAACAGCCAGTCCAGGTAGTTGCGCACGACGGTGGCTTCCGCCGACATCGGCGACATCTGGCGCAGCTTCTTGAGCTCGTGGGTGGCCTTCTCGCGCGCCTCCTTCGAGAGCTTGACCTTCTTTATCTTTTCCTCGATCTCGGCGAGTTCGTCCTTGCCCTCCTCATCGCCGAGCTCCTTCTGGATCGCCTTCATCTGCTCGTTGAGGTAGTACTCGCGCTGCGTCTTCTCCATCTGCCGCTTCACGCGGGTCCGGATGCGCTTCTCCACCTGCAGGACGGAGATCTCGCTCTCCATCAGCGCCAGCACCTTCTCGAGTCGCTCCGTGACGATCGCCGTCTCCAGAATCGACTGCTTGTCGGGAATCTTGACCGCGAGGTGCGAGGCGACCGTGTCGGCGAGCTTGGCATAGTCCTCAATCTGTTGGACCACGCCGACCACCTCGGGCGACACCTTCTTGTTGAGCTTTACGTAATTCTCGAACTCGTTGATGACCGAGCGTGCCAGCGCCTCGGCTTCGACCTGCTCGCCCGACGCATCCGCGGCGACCACCGCGTCGGCTTCGTAATACTCGGTCCGCTCCGTATACCGCTTCACCTGCGCGCGTGCCGCTCCCTCGACCAGCACCTTGACGGTGCCGTCGGGCAGCTTGAGCAACTGCAGCACGCTGGCCAGCGTGCCGGTCTCATAGATTGCACTCGTTGCCGGATCGTCGTCCGACGCGTTCTTCTGCGTGGCGAGCAGGATGAACGTATCCGAGCGCATCACCTCCTCAAGCGCCTTGATCGACTTCTCGCGCCCGACGAAGAGCGGCACTATCATGTGCGGAAAGACGACGATGTCGCGCAGCGGCAAGACCGGATAGGACCGGGTCTCGCCGGGGATGAGAGGAGGACGCGGCTTGGCGCTTGTCATGGCGCAGATTCCTTATTGTTGTGCCCCTCGCCCGCGACCTGCATCTGCAGCGTGGCGGTTGAGTGCCAGGTGAGACCGGGAAGATAACGTGGTACGAGAACTCGCGCGGCCCTCGGACCCTTCCCGGATGCCGAAAGCAGGTCCGCCGCACGTCGTTGAGCACCAGTAGTAGGTGGCCACGGCCACCCATGGTGTCAAGTAAGCCCGGAAAATCAGGCGAATATCGCCCCCGCCGGCCAAGCACGCAGCTTCATTGGCCGAATCGCAACCTGGCCGTCGTGGCGGCTGCACGCTGGGGCTCAGGCGCTGGCGGAGGTGTCGTTCGCCCGGTCGGCCCGATCGGTATAAATGTATAGGGGCCGCGCCGTTCCTTCGACGACCTCCTTTGAGATCACAACCTCTTCGACACCTTCGAGGCTCGGCAGCTCGAACATAGTGTCGAGCAGAATGCTCTCCATGATTGAACGTAACCCACGCGCGCCCGTCTTGCGGTCAATCGCCTTGCGGGCGATTGCGCCGAGCGCCTCTTCGGCGAGCGTCAGGTCGATACTCTCCATCTCGAACAGCCGCTGATACTGCTTGACCAGGGCGTTCTTCGGCTGGGTGAGGATGAGCTTCAGCGAGGGCTCGTCCAGATCCTCGAGCGTGGCTACCACGGGCAGGCGGCCGACGAATTCGGGGATCAGCCCGTATTTCAACAGGTCCTCGGGCTCAACTTCGCGGAAGATTTCGCCGGCTTTGCGATCCTCCGGTGCTGACACCTTGGCGCCGAAACCGATCGAGGTGGAGCGGCCGCGCGCCGAGATGATCTTTTCGAGCCCCGCAAAGGCGCCGCCGCAGACGAACAGAATGTTGGTCGTGTCGACCTGCAGGAATTCCTGCTGCGGGTGCTTGCGCCCGCCTTGGGGCGGCACCGAGGCAATCGTGCCTTCCATGATCTTGAGCAGCGCCTGCTGCACGCCCTCGCCCGACACATCGCGGGTGATCGAGGGATTGTCCGACTTTCGGCTGATCTTGTCGATCTCGTCGATATAGACGATGCCGCGCTGCGCGCGCTCGACATTGTAGTCGGCCGACTGCAGCAGCTTGAGGATGATGTTCTCGACATCCTCGCCCACATAGCCGGCCTCGGTCAGTGTCGTGGCATCCGCCATGGTGAAGGGCACGTCAAGGATGCGGGCGAGTGTCTGCGCCAGGAGCGTCTTGCCCGACCCGGTCGGTCCGATCAGCAGGATGTTCGATTTCGCCAGCTCGACGTCGTTATGCTTGGTCTGGTGATTGAGCCGCTTGTAGTGGTTGTGGACGGCGACCGAGAGCACCTTCTTGGCGTGGTCCTGCCCGATCACGTAGTCGTCAAGAACCTTGCGGATCTCCTTCGGGGTGGGAATCCCGTCCCGCGACTTCACCAGCGAGGACTTGTTCTCCTCGCGGATGATGTCCATGCACAGCTCGACGCATTCATCGCAGATGAACACCGTCGGCCCGGCAATGAGCTTGCGCACTTCGTGCTGGCTCTTGCCGCAGAACGAACAATACAGAGTGTTCTTGGAATCACTGCCGCCGACTTTGCTCATTCCTCATCTCCATCGGCGCGTCGCTGTCACGGCGAACCGGTCGACCGACAAATCTAACAGAGGACCCCTAAGAGTCCGTAGCGTAAACTCCACGCGTCACGCAGCCTTTGGCTCGGCCCTCCCGGAAACCCTAACGAAGCACGGTAGTCTAGCGATAATCAAGAATTCATTAATAATGAAAATTCATGGGAATGGCGACTTTTTGACCATCGCCACCGCACGCCAGGCGGCTCCGAGGGCGCCCGGGCCGGTCTCAGGCCTTGGCGGCGAGGAGGCCGGACACGTCTTCCGGCCGCTTGTCGATCACCTTGTCGACCACGCCCCATTCCACTGCCATATCGGCGGTCAGAAAGTAGTCGCGCTCGAGCGCATCCTCAATCTTTTTCAGCGCCTGGCCCGTGTGCCTCACATAGATCTCGTTCAAGCGCTTCTTCAGGTTCAAGATCTCTTGCGCATGCAGCATAATATCGGTCGCCTGGCCCTGGAACCCGCCGGACGGCTGGTGCAGCATGATGCGCGCGTTGGGCAACGCGAAGCGCATGTCCTTGTGGCCGGCGGCCAGCAGCAGCGAGCCCATGGATGCGGCCTGCCCCACGCACAAGGTCGAGACTGCCGGGCGCACGAACTGCATCGTGTCGTAGATCGCGAGCCCCGAGGTTACGACCCCACCGGGCGAATTGATATACATCGCGATCTCTTTCTTTGGATTGTCGGCCTCCAGGAATAGAAGCTGGGCGACGATCAGCGACGACATGGCGTCTTCCACCGGACCGGTGATGAAGATGATCCGCTCTTTCAAGAGCCGCGAAAAGATGTCGTAGGCACGCTCGCCCCGGTTGGTCTGCTCCACCACCATGGGGACGAGATTCATGTAGGTCTCGACCGGATCTCGCATAGATCAACCTATCTCTCCGGCGTCGCTGGAACGAAAGCCGCCTTGCCGTTCCGGGATCGCACCTTGGTATCGACTGATGACAGATATGTGCAGACGCGCGCGCGACAAGGCGTCCGAGCGTGCCGGCACTCCGAACTTCAAGAAGGATCCGTTCCCACCCATACCTGTCTGCTTGGGTTGCGGCGAATTATACTTGTAGTGGTGGAAAAGCAGGATTCGGCTGCCTCTGGCAATGGCCTTCATCTAATAGCCCGATGCATCGGCTCCAACTCTCCGGCTCCCGTCCTCATGTCGAGGGCGGAAGCTCCTCGTCCTCCCGGAACAGCTCCTCACGTGAGACCTGCTTTTCGCGCACCTCGGCAAGCTCCAGGATGAAATCGATCACCTTGTCCTCGAACAGCGGGGCGCGCACGGCGGCGAGTGCCGCGGGATTTTTACGATAGTAATCCCAGATTTCCTGCTCGCGCCCAGGGAACTGGCGGGTGCGCTCGACGATTTCGCGGGTGAGCTCGTCGTCGCTCACCTGGATTGCGTTGCGCTCGCCGATCTCGGCCAGCACCAAGCCCAGCCGTACGCGCCGCTCGGCGATCGCCTGATATTCCTCGCGCGCCTTTTCCTCGGTCGTACCCTCGTCCGCGAAGGTGCGTCCCGAAGCTTTGAGATCGTTCTCCACGACGTTCCAGACGTTCTTGAACTCCTCGGCGATCAAGGTCGGGGGGCCGGCGAATTTGTGCAGCTGGTCGAGCTCGTCGAGCAGCTTGCGCTTGAGCTTCTGACGGCTTTGCGCCGTGTGTTCCTGCTGGAGTCGCGCCTTCAGAGTCTCGCGCAGCTTGGCGAGCGATTCGAGGCCCAGCGACTTTGCGAAGTCCTCGTCCAGCGTCACGGTTCCGGGGCTGTCGATCGATTTGACCGTCACCTCGAACTCCGCCTCCCTCCCGGCGAGCTGGGCATTGTTGTAATTCCCGGGGAAGGTGACCTTTACCACCCGGGTCTCGCCGGCCGCCATGCCGGTGATCTGGTCTTCGAAGCCCGGGATGAAGGTGCCAGAGCCGACATTCACCCCCACATCTTCCCCGCTGCCGCCTTCGAACGGGACGCCATCGATCTTGCCGCTGAAGTTGATCATGGCGCGATCGCCGGCCTCGATCCGGCCATCCGGGCCCTTGGGCAGATAGGGGCGTGCGTCCTGGGCGAACTTCTGCAGTGCCGCGTCGACCTCGGGTTCGGTCACCTCTGCTACCAGGCGTTCGAGCCGGATATGGCTGAAATCGGCGAGCTCGATTTTCGGAAGCACCTCGAGCGCGACCCGGTAGGCGAGGTCGGACTTGCCGGAAAGCACATTTTCGACCTCCGCGGCCTCCTCCGGCATGGTCACCCGGGGCTCCATCGCCAGCTTGAACCCGTGGTCGCCAACGATCTTGGCGTTGGCTTCGCGCACGACCGACTCGATCGTCTCTGCCATCACGGAACGGCCGTAAAGCTTCTTGAGATGCGAGAGCGGCACCTTGCCGGGACGAAAACCGTTGATGCGAACGCGGCCCTTGAGCTCCCCCAACCGTTCCGTCACCCGTGCCTCGAGATCGGCCGCCGGGACCGTGACGTTGAATTCGCGCTTGAGACCGTCGGAAACACTTTCAGTGACTTGCATGGCGATTATCTTGAAGGTTTGCGGCCGCTAGCGGCCGGCTTTGAGTTCATTTCTTTGCGTTTGCGCATGTTCTTATCGGAAAACCGGAAGCCACTTTTCCGGAACATGCGCGAAGGTCAGGCTGCACCCGGCGTGGTGCGGGCGGAGGGGCTCGAACCCCCACGACTTTCGTCACGGGAACCTAAATCCCGCGCGTCTACCAATTCCGCCACGCCCGCGGACAGCGTGTATGGTCGCCGAACGCATAAGCCGGGCGGCGGGGCTTATATCAGCCGTGAACCGGCCGCGCACGCTAAAAATCCGAGGGGTGATGGGACAAGATAGGCGCTGCCGGCGCCCTTCTCAAGCTGCGAATCCGATTCGGGGTGGCGGCCGCCTTTCCCTTTAACGCGGATGCGCTGCAAACAGCTCGCCGTAGAGCTTGGGGAATTGCTCCGGCAGATCCTCGGAAATGAGGCCGGGGCCGGCCAGTCGGCCAGCCTCACCGTGCAGCCAGACTGCGGCCGCAGCCGCCTCGAAGCCCGGCACGCCTTGTGCCAAGAGGCCGGCGATCAAGCCGCCCAGCACATCGCCCGAGCCCGCGGTTGCGAGCCAAGGCGGCGCGTTCTCGGCAATTGCCGCCCGGCCATCCGGGGCGGCGACGACGGTGTCCGGCCCCTTGAGGAGCACGATGGCGCCCGCTTCTGCGGCCGCATGGCGCGCCTGCTCCAGCTTCGATCCAGCCAGAGAAAACCCGGGCAAGGCGTGGAAAAGGCGACTGAACTCGCCCGCGTGCGGTGTCAAGACCGTGGTCGCGTCCGGGTGCGCCCGGACCGCCGACAGCAGCGCCTGCGGCTCATCCGCAAAGCTCGTCAGCGCGTCTGCGTCCAGCACCACGGCGCAATCTGCGGCGAGTGCTGCGCGGACCATATCCTGCATTTCGGGCCCGACGCCGCCGCCCGGCCCCAATACGACGACGTTTCGCCGTGGATCGGACATGAAGGCGCGGAACTCCTCGGCGCCGTCGACGGGCCGAACCATGACCGCGAGGCTTGCCGCAGCGTTCACCGCAAGAGCCGCCCGCGGGGATGCGATCGTCACAAGGCCGGCGCCGCCACGTAGCGCGCCGCGAGCGGCCAAGCGCGCCGCACCGGTCGAAGATATTCCACCGGAAACCACCACTGCATGGCCGCGGCCATATTTGTGGCCGTCCACGCGGGGAACGGGAAAGTGGTGCATCCACAGATTCGGAGCATTGAGGAAAGTCTTCGGCTTGATGGCAGCCAACGCGCTTGCGTCGATGCCGATGTCGGCGATGTGCACGAGGCCGCAGTGAAGGCGGCCTGGCAAAAGGACATGGCCGGTCTTGCGGCGGAAGAACGTCACCGTCTCGCCTGCCCTGACCGCGAGCCCCTGGACATCGCCGCTGGTTCCGTTGATGCCGCTGGGCAGGTCGACGGCATATATTTTCGCCGCCGAGGCGTTCATCGCCTCGATCATCGCACGGGCAGCGCCTTCGACCGGGCGATCGAGTCCGGCCCCGAACAACGCATCGACAATGGCGCCGGCTCCCGCCAAGGCACCGGGGCTCGCGGATTCGACCTCGCCATGCCAGCGCCCGGCCGCAACCCCGGCATCGCCCTTCAGACGCGAGGCATCGCCAACAAGAAGCAGGCGCACCCGATAGCCGCGCTCCTTCAGAATTCGCGCTGCGACAAATCCGTCCCCGCCATTGTTGCCCGGCCCGGCGACCACGGTCACCGGAACCGCCGCGGAGTGTGCCGCCGATACGGCATCGGCGACCGCCCTGCCCGCATTATCCATGAGCTCGATACCTGGCGTCCCGCCGGCAATGGTAAGGCGATCGGCTTCGGCCATCTCCGCGGTGGTGAGGAGCTCGATCATGGGCTGGCGAGACTATCGGCGCGGCCGCGTAGCCACAATTGCCGGGTGGCTTTCAGCTCGCTCCCAATTAGTTCAACCCCGCGTGCATACAAAAAAGGCTGATTGATTAAATTATGATCAATAACTATCAAGGGCCTCTAAGGGCGCCGCCCATAATTTGACTTAGTTGCTGAAACAAAAGGATTTTTCGCAATCCGCAGGCTTGGCACGGAGCCTGCTAACCGCTAGCGCGGCTCAGCCGGAAGCTGCTAGCCGGCGGGCCGGGGAGACGTCACAAGATGAAGAAGATCGAGGCCATCATCAAGCCGTTCAAACTCGACGAGGTAAAGGAGGCCCTGCAAGACGTTGGGCTACAAGGCATTACCGTGACCGAGGCCAAGGGGTTCGGCCGGCAGAAGGGACATACCGAGCTATATCGGGGCGCGGAATATGTCGTTGACTTCCTGCCCAAGGTGAAGATCGAAGTTGTCCTGGCCGACGACATGGCCGACAAAGCCATTGATGCCATCCGCCGTTCCGCCCAAACGGGACGCATCGGGGACGGAAAAATCTTCGTCTCCAATATTGAGGAAGCCATCCGGATTAGAACGGGGGAATCCGGGCTGGATGCCATCTGAAACGCTGGTCCCGTGGGATCGCCGAACGAGTCATCCTGTTGTTCAGAAAGGGAAGGAATTCATGACTACGGCTAAAGACGCCTTGAAGATGATCAAGGACAACGACGTCAAATACGCAGACTTTCGTTTCACGGATCCGCGTGGCAAATGGCAGCACGTCACCTTCGACGTATCCCTCATCGGAGAGGAGACTTTTTCGGAAGGGCAGATGTTCGACGGCTCCTCGATCGCGGGCTGGAAGGCGATCAACGAGTCCGACATGTGCCTGATGCCGGACCCGGCTTCCGCCACCATCGATCCGTTCTTTGCCGAGACCACCATGGTGCTTGTTTGCGATGTGCTCGAGCCGACGACCGGCGAGCCCTACAACCGCGATCCGCGCGGCATCGCCAAGAAGGCGGAGGCGATGGTCAAATCGTCGGGTGTAGGCGACACGATATTCTTCGGTCCGGAGGCCGAATTCTTCGTGTTCGACGACGTCAAGTACAAGGCCGATCCTTACAACACCGGCTTCAAGCTCGACTCGACGGAATTTCCTTCCAACTCTGACACCGAGTACGAAGGCGGCAATCTCGGCCACCATGTCGGCACCAAGAAGGGCTACTTCCCGGTGCCGCCGCAAGACTCCGTGCAGGACATGCGCTCGGAAATGCTTGGTGCCATGGCAAAGATGGGCTGCGTCGTGGAAAAGCACCACCACGAGGTGGCTTCGGCGCAGCATGAGCTCGGCTTGAAGTTCTCGCCGCTCACCGTGATGGCGGACCGCATGCAGATCTACAAATACTGCATCCAGATGGTCGCCAATATCTACGGCAAGACCGCGACGTTCATGCCCAAGCCCGTTTACGGGGACAACGGCTCAGGCATGCATTGCCACCAGTCGATCTGGAAGGACGGCAAGCCTGTCTTCGCCGGCAACAAATACGCGGACCTGTCGGAGACCTGCTTGAGCTACATCGCCGGCATCATCAAGCATGCCAAAGCGATCAACGCCTTCACCAATCCGACCACCAATTCCTACAAGCGCCTTGTGCCGGGCTTTGAAGCCCCGGTGCTGCTCGCTTATTCGGCGCGCAACCGTTCGGCTTCCTGCCGCATTCCCTACACCACCAATCCGAAGGCCAAGCGCGTCGAGGTCCGCTTCCCGGATCCGCTCGCCAATCCGTACCTCGCCTTCGCCGCCATGGCGATGGCCGGTCTCGACGGCATCAAGAACAAGCTCGATCCCGGATCGGCAATCGATAAGGACCTTTACGATCTGCCCCCGGCGGAGCTCAAGCAGATCCCGACTGTCTGCGGCTCGCTCCGTCAGGCGCTCGGCGAGCTTGACAAGGATCGCGGCTTCCTCACGGCGGGCGGCGTGTTCGACAACGACTTCATCGATTCCTACATCGAGCTGAAGATGGGCGAAGTCATCCGCTTCGAGCACACCCCGCATCCGGTCGAATTCGAGATGTACTATTCGGCGTGAGTCTCCTCCCAACGTCGCCTTGGCGATGGACCTTCAAGGGGCGCTTGCGAGCGCCCCTTTTTTTCGGCTTTTTTCATGCCGACAAGGCGGATCGTGCGCTACTTCTTCATCTGATCGCGATACTTCGTCCAGGCCGTGATGCCGGCCAACCCCGCCTTCTCGTCGACGCCTTCAGGTAATCCGGCGACGCCGACGGCGCCGAAGAACTGGCCGTCGAGCCCGAGAGGCACGCCGCCGCCGACCAGATAAACCTTGCCCGGATACATGTTGATGATGCCGAAGTAGCGATCGGGCCGGGTCTTGGCGATATCGGCAAGCGCCTGGGTGGTCTGGCGGAACGTCGCCGAGGCAAAGGCCTTGCCTTCCGCGAGGTGGATGTTCTGCACGCCGGCCCCGTCCATGCGCGCGGACGCCACCAGGTTGGTGGCTTGGTCGAGAACCACGACCGCCATGCGTAAATTAGTCTCGTGTGCAAATGCGATCGCGCCGTCGATGATGGCGCGCGCTTCAGCGAGCGAGATCTGCGTTGGCGTCAGTGGTGGCGGCGGAGCCGGCGTCTGCGCGATGCTCGCCGCATTAAGGCCCGACAGCAGCGCCAGGGTCACGAATATGCGCCCGAGCCAACGAGGTAACGTGAACCATGGTCCCATCATTCCCTCCCGCAGCTTTCGATCTGCAGTTCGTGCTTGCTGGAGGAAGAACGGTAACAAACGCTTCCATGGCCAACAAGCAGCACGGCAGCCGACGCCGGGCCGGCGCTTAGCGATGAGGGTCTATTTAGTCGACACCCGCGGTGCCGACCGCGAACCGCGCCTCGGGCGGTGCCGCTCGGTCACGATCGGCGCAATCGGCCCCCGCACGCGTTGTTGCGAACAGGACCGGCATCTCGACCTCGCTGTCGATCTCGACCCGGTTGCGCCCCTTCTTCTTGGCGCGATAGAGCGCGGCGTCCGCGGCCGCGACGAGCGCGGGGAGATCGGTTCCGGGCCCGCCGCTCGCCGCCCCAATAGAGACGGTGGCATTGAGCTCGCAACCCGCGACCCTCACGCCGGCAGCTTGGAAGGCATTGCGCACGCGCTCGGCAACGATCTTGGCGTCAGCCGGGCCGCCCGGCAAAAGCGCCACGAATTCCTCGCCGCCGAAGCGGCCGACGAGGTCGGTGGAACGTGTGCTCGCAGTCGCAGTCATCGCGAACAGATGCAGCGCTTTATCGCCGATGGCGTGGCCGAATCTGTCGTTAATCGACTTGAAGTGATCGAGATCGAACATCAGTAGGCTGACCTGCTCACCGCGGCGGGCTTGCTGGGCCAACAGCAACGCCGCTGATTGCAGCACGCCGCGGCGGTTGAGCACACCGGTCAATTCGTCGGTCATGGCGGCATCCTGATGGATGCGCACGCTGTGCTCGTTTGCCAGGACGAGGACGATGAACGCGGTGCCGACCGCATAGAGCATGATCTCCAGGACGAACAACGCGACCCAGCCGGTCGACGGCAGCACCGCCGCACTGTCTCCGGGCAACAGGCTTGCCAGCGGCAGCGGGAACAGAAACACCGCACCGTGCAACATGGGGACGAAGATTGCCGGCCAGCGGCGGCGCAGTCGCTTGCGACGCTCGCGCGAGAGCTCGGCGGCGGTTGCGAACGTATAGCCGGAGATGATGACCGAGCTGAGAATGACGCGCGCCGCCGCCCACTGCGCAAAATCCGTGGAAGCACGGGCGAACAGCCAGATCGCGGCACCCCCGATAAGCGCGCTCACCATGACCGGACGGCCGTGAAACACGCGCGCCGCATTCCACATCATGCCACAGGCGATGAACAGCATCGCGTTGCCGATGCCGATCGGTGTCGGCAGGGCGATCAACCGCTCCATGCTCCACATGGCAACCGAGAATCCGCCGACCAGATAGGCCGCTCCCCACCAGGCGAGCGCCGGTATGCGGTTCCTCACCCACGCCGCCAGCAGGAGCAATCCAAGCAAGCCGGTGACGCAGGTGGCCACCACGAACAGCGTGTTGACGTCTAGTGCGATCGGCATAGCCGAGATGGGCAGCATTCGCTCGTACTCTTAAAGTCTGCGCCGGATCGCCTGAATGCGCGCCGGCCTTGGCCAATAGGTACAAACTCGCATGCAGGAATTTGCAGCCCGTTAGGGCAACGGCACGGCTTTTCGCTCAAAGTAGGTCAAATTTGTCGAGTAACTGCCGGCGGATTGTCGGCATTGGCCCTTTGCCCCGCGGATTACCCGGCGTTCTCACCCGGCAAGGGGACAAAGAGACCTTCAAGCCGTGGTGCGGTGGCGATGAACCCTTGCTCCAGCATGTAGGCGATCAATGCCTCGAGCGTCCGCCGGTTGGGCTCGATCCCGTACGGCCACGCATCGCCGTTGAACAATGCGTCGATCTCCTCGATGTCAGCCTGGAGCCACGGCAGCATATAGGCGAGCGAGCCGGCATAGCGCATGCGCGCGAGTGCTGCCCGCTTGGCATTAACGCAGGCCCCGTAGAAGCTTGTCGCGATCCAAGGGTGACGCTCGTAAAGGTCGCGACGCATCGCGATGAGATGCATGATGGGAAAGATTTGCGTCCGCGCGTACATTTCTCGTTCGCGTGCGCGATAGTCCGGAAATAGCCGGGCAACGTCAGGGTGGCGGCCGAATGAGCTTGGCTTGCGCGAGCCGATCAGCGCGTCGATCGCGCCGCGCGCCAAAAGATCGCCCAAGGCTTCGCCGCTTTCGTTCTGCTCGATCTCGACCTTTTTCAAGAGTGGCGGCGCGTGCGGCTTGCCATGGGTGCCGGCCGCATCGACCGCGCCTTGTATCCACCGGATGCTTTCGAGGTTGACGCCAAACTCGTGCTGCAGATGTCCGCGCGCCCAGATCGCGGCCGTCTGGGTATAGAGCGGCACCCCTACGCGGCGGCCTGCGAGGTCTCGCGGACTGCGTATGCCGCTGCGTGTGTTGATGAAAATATAGCCGTGCCGGAACACGCGCGAGGGAAAGACCGGAAGGGCGACGAACGGACAAGCGTCGCTGCCGTGCAGACTGATGAATTCAGACGCCGATAATTCCGCTATGTCGAACTCCCTGCCCCCGACCATCCGATCGAATACCTGCCGACCGGATTTGAGCGTGATGCAGGTGAGATCAACGCCTTCCAGCGTCACATCGCCATCGCGGATCGCCTCCAGGCGGTCGTAGCGACAGCTGGCGAAGGTGAGCGAGAGGCGGGACAAGGGGGCGGTGGCTTTTGGGTCAGCGAGGGTCCCCTTGTCGGAAATCAGCGCTTGGAGAACTGGAAGGAACGCCGTGCCTTGGCCTTGCCGTACTTCTTACGCTCGACCACGCGGGAATCGCGGGTAAGGAAGCCGGCATGCTTGAGCGCGCCGCGCAGCTCCGGCTCGTAACCCATGAGAGCCTTGGAGAGTCCGTGGCGCACAGCGCCGGCCTGGCCCGACAGGCCACCGCCCGATACCGTGCACACGACGTCGAACTGATTCTGCCGATTGCAGGCGACCAGCGGCTGCTCGATCAGCATGCGCAACACCGGTCGCGCGAAATAAATCTCGATTGGGCGAGTGTTGATCTCGATCTTGCCGGCGCCCGGCTTCACCCAGACCCGCGCCACAGCGTTCTTGCGCTTGCCGGTCGCGTAGGCGCGTCCTTGCCTGTCCAGCTTCTGCACATATCTCGGCGCCTCCGGCGCTGCCGCCGGCTTGAGCGCGGACAATTGATCCAGCGACTGAATGGTCTCCGCCATAGCTGTTAGCCTCTCGAATTCTTGCGGTTCATGGCGCCGATATCGACGACCTCGGGGTTCTGCGCCGCATGCGGATGATCGGGCCCCGAATAGACCCGCAGGTTAGCGAGCTGGCGACGTCCGAGCGGTCCACGCGGGAGCATGCGCTCGATCGCCTTCTCCACGACCCGCTCTGGAAACTTCCCTTCGAGGATGGATTTTGCGGTGCGCGTCTTCACGCCGCCGATAAAGCCGGTGTGATGATGATAAATCTTCTTCTCGCGCTTCCTGCCGGTGAGGACGGCCTTATCGGCATTGACAATGATGACATTGTCGCCGCAGTCGACGTGCGGAGTGAAGATCGGCAGGTGCTTGCCGCGCAGCCGCCGGGCAACGATCGAGGCGAGGCGCCCGACGACCAGACCCTTGGCGTCGATGAGCACCCATTTTTTCTCGATTTCGGCGGGCTTGGCCGAAAAAGTGGTCATGGTGAAAGCTTCCCTGACAAATGCATCCGGTGAAAGAACCGACCGCGTGCAATCGATCCTGGCGAGCCTGACATCGTGAGAAAAGAACGGGCGCACTTGTTGCGCCCGGCTGCGGCTCATTACACGAGCCCATTACCGTCGTCAACGCCCCCAGAATTCAAAGTGATGAAATTACAGCCCCTTGCGCTTGTGGTATCATAGAACCGTCACGTTTCAAGGGAACATTCCAAGGGAAGGTGAATCAAATCGCGCCGAGGGGCCCTTCTGTTTCGGATGGCACTGGTTACATTTGCGGCGGGCGGTCCTGTGCCGGACCGCGCTGCTGCACTCCCGATCCTTGCTGCCATGAATCACGACGCTTACCCGGACGCCTATATCCGCGGCATCCTCAATACCGTGAAGACCATCGCTATGGTGGGGATTTCGCCCAAGGATGTGCGGCCGAGCTATTTTGCCTTCAAATACCTGCTCGAACGGGGCTATCGGATGATCCCGGTCAATCCCGGACAGGCCGGCGGCGAGATTCTTGGGCGGCCCGTCTACGCCAAGCTTACCGATATTCCCGAACCCATCGACATGGTGGACATCTTCCGTGCGCCGCAGTACGCGCCGGCGATCATTGAAGAGGCGCTCGCCCTCAATCCGCGACCGCAGGTGATTTGGATGCAGCTCGGCGTTCGCGATGACGAGGCGGCACGCGTCGCCGAAGCGGCCGGGCTCAAGGTGGTCATGGATCGTTGCCCGAAGATCGAATACGGCCGGCTTTCTTCCGAGATCGGCTGGATGGGGGTGAATACACGCGTGCTCACCTCTAAGCGGGCGAAGCTCGCCGGCGGCGGCATCCAGCGCATGGCGCTCGACCGTGTCACCATGGCGGGTGGCTCCGCCAGCTTGGCGACCAAATCTCAAGACACTGAAAAGTAGCCCGACCTCTATCTGTGCAGTTCGTGGCTCCTGCCGTGTGAAATCCTGGCAATCCGGCCCCGACTCCGTCATGATGTCGGTCGGGCCTGATCGGCCGCGCGGCCGGATAATTGCACTGCAGCAATCGAAGCGGGGGGCTATGAGAAAGCAGATGATGCTGGCGGTGGGTCTCGCGCTCAGCGCGGGCACCGCCGCGTTCGGCGAAACGGCCGAAGAGCAGCAGGCTTGCATGAACGACGCGTTCCAGTTCTGCGGGGACGCGATCCCCGATCGCAGCAAAGTGTTTTATTGCTTGGTCAACAATCGGAACCAGATCTCGCCGGCCTGTCGTGTTGCAATGGCGCCGTATCTTCCGGCCGATCCAGAGGTGGCGATGAAGAAATCGCCGGCCCAACACGAGAAGGGTGCGAAGAGCAAGGGGCCGCTCAACATCGCACCGCATTAGGTAAGGCGGCGGAAGCGGCGACCAAACTGATCGCGCCCGCCGGTGCCCTCGCGCTGCTTGACGTACGCACGACTTCAATGCACCAGACATTTTCGTGCAGGCTTTTTGCTTGGGGACATTTGCTGGGCACCCATCACATGAGGAGTGGCCATGAACGAGCGCATCCCGGGCTTTTCCACCCTGGCCATCCACGCCGGCGCCCAGCCCGATCCGACGACCGGGGCGCGGGCGACGCCGATCTATCAGACGACCTCGTTCGTCTTTGAGGATGTCGACCATGCGGCTTCGCTGTTCGGGCTGCAGACCTTCGGCAACATCTACACGCGCATCGGCAACCCGACGACCGCGGTGCTGGAGGAACGCGTCGCTGCGCTGGAAGGCGGCACCGCCGGGCTGGCTGTTGCTTCCGGCCATGCGGCGCAAGTCATCGTTATGCATTGCCTGATGCGGCCGGGCGAGGAGTTCGTGGCTTCGCGCAAGCTCTATGGCGGCTCAATCAATCAGTTCAACCATGCCTTCAAGAATTTCGATTGGAAGGTCGTCTGGGCCGATCCTGACGACCTTTCCTCCTTCGAGCGTGCGATCACGCCCAAGACCAAGGCAATCTTCATCGAGTCGATCGCCAATCCTGGTGGGGTCATCACCGATATCGAGGCAATCGCCGGTCTTGCGCGCCGCACCGGCGTCCCGTTAATCGTCGATAACACGCTCGCCACGCCCTACCTGTGCAAGCCAATCGAGCACGGCGCCGATGTTGTGGTGCATTCGCTCACCAAGTTTCTGGGCGGCCACGGCAATTCCATGGGGGGAATGATCGTCGACGGCGGCAGCTTCAACTGGTCGCGCGAGGGCCGCTATCCGATGCTGTCGGAGCCGCGGCCGGAATATCACGGCGTCGTCATGCACGAAACATTCGGCAATTTCGGCTTTGCCATGGCGTGCCGCATGCTGGCGCTGCGCGACATGGGGCCGGCGATCTCGCCGTTCAATTCATTCCTCATTCTCACCGGCATCGAGACCCTGCCGTTGCGCATGCAGCGCCACTGCGACAATGCCCAGGCGGTCTCGACCTGGCTCGCCGGTCATCCCAAAATCGCCTGGGTCAGCTATCCGGGACTGCCCGGCGACCGCTACCACAATCTGGCGCGCAAGTACGTGCCGAAGGGTGCGGGCTCGGTCTTCACCTTCGGGCTCAAGGGCGGTTATGACGCTGGCGTCAAGCTTGTCTCCAATGTCAAGCTGTTCTCGCACCTCGCCAATATCGGCGATACCCGCTCGCTGATCATTCATCCGGCTTCGACCACGCACCGCCAGCTCACCGACGCGCAGAAGGTGCAGGCCGGTGCCGGCCCGGACGTGGTCCGCCTCTCGATAGGGCTCGAGGACAAGGAGGACATCATCGCCGACCTCGAGCAGGCCCTGGAGACGGCATAAAGGGTATCGGTCGTAAAAGGGTGTCGGTGCTGCGTCCGGACTGGCGCCGGGTCATGTCCCGGGCTGAACATTTGTCCCGGGCATCCACGATTTTCTTCGCCGAGCCGACCTAACGGCGGCGAAAGACGCTGAACTGGAAGCGCTGGATGCTTCCCATGGGGGTTGCGTGGTCGTGCCGGCGCGTTTCGACGAGCGTGAACTCAGCTCCCAGGATCGCGCCGATGCTCGCTGAGTCGTGGCGAGCCACCGGAAGTCCGCTGCATCGTTGCGGGCCGTCCGGAGCAAATGTCGCGATGATGGCATGCCCCTGCGGTTTCAGCGCTGCGGCGAGGCAGGCCGCATAGGCGGCTTGGTCGGCGGGCGCGGTCAGGAAGTGAAACGCAGCGCGGTCGTGCCAGAGATCGTAGCGCTGCACCGGCTTCCATTTGACCACATCGGCGGCGATCCATGTCACCTGCCCGCTTCTTGCGCCCAGGCGTGCCCGCGCGGCGGCAAGAGCCGCCTCTGAAAGATCGAGCACGGTCAGTTCCTCGAAACCCGCATCCAACAGCCCATCGACGAGCCGCGAAGCACCCCCGCCGATGTCGATCAGTGCCGACCGGCGCATTGCACCGGTCGCTTTGATGAGCTCGAGCGAGATCGTCGGCGTTTCTTGAAACCAACTGACCTCGCGCTCCCCTTTGCTGCGATAGACGTTCTCCCAGTGGGCAGCACGGTCAGCGGCGCTCACGATTCAATGCCCCTCAGCTTGGCGCTGCTGTACTGAGCTCCGCTGCAGCACCGGTGTCAGGCCGAATGGCTTCACATGTCTGTGCCGCGGGCACGGCTTGCGCGTGCACGGCGGCGGCCGTGAGCACGATCATGGCCATGGCCTGATGCATCAGCGCGAGCGCAAGCGGCGCCTGCTCCAGCAAGGTGAAAATGCCGAGCGAGGCCTGCAACAAGACGGCGCCAGCCAGCACGAGCGCACCCCTGCGGGCCGTCCGTGCGCCACTCCGCGCCGCATCGATGGCGTGCAGAAGCGCCAGAGCCGCAATGCAATAAGCCAGCATGCGGTGATCGAACTGCACGGTTAACGGATTCTCGAAGAAGTTCCGCCACCACGGCTCGTTGAAGAAGAGCTGCGCGGACGGCGGCACGAACCGCCCCTCCATGAGCGGCCAAGTGTTGTCGATGCGGCCGGCGCGCAGTCCTGCGACCAGCGCACCGAGATAAATCTGTCCGAGCACGAGGGCGAGCAGCAGCACCGCGCTCGAGCGCAACCGAGGTGGCGACGGCTCAGCGGATCGAGGGACCTGCTCCTGTGCGGTCCAGACCAGCGCCACAAAAATCGTGGCCGCAAGGGTCAGGTGAAACGCCAAACGATACGGCGACACCTCGATACGCTCAGTGAGGCCGGACGCCACCATCCACCAACCGACCGCGCCCTGGAATGCGCCGAGGCCGAAAATGAGCCAGAGCCGCGGCCGCAATTGTCGCGTGATCTCCCCGCGGAGCAGGAACCACAGGAACGGCAAGAAGAACACCGCCCCGATCACGCGTCCGAGCAGACGGTGCGTCCATTCCCACCAGAAAATGGCCTTGAAGGCGCCAAGGCTCATGCCAGCATTTAGCGCCTGGTATTGTGGAATGGCCTTATACTTGTCGAACAGCTCCTGCCATGCTGCCGCGCTCAATGGCGGCAACACGCCGGTGACGGGGTGCCATTCCGTGATCGAGAGGCCGGATTCGGTGAGCCGGGTGGCCCCGCCGACGACCACCATGGCAAATACGAGGGCTGCCACCGCCCAGAGCCAGACGCGGACGGCGCGGCCGCTGCCAGTCTCACATGTCTTTTCCATCACGATTCCGGTTCTTATGCGCAAGAATGGTTGCCCGCCGTAGCACGGCCCTATAGTCCAGTGGTCGCGTCCAATCCATAGCCCTTGCCGCCGCGCCCATGCCACTACGGATTCGCAAGCTCATCGGCGCTTTCGCCCTGATCGCCCTGGTTCTGATCTGGGCGCTCACCGCGATGGTGATCGCGCAGTTTCCGGCGCTGCAGGCAAACGCGCTGGTTGAGGCGATCTATTATGCGGTCGCCGGACTGGGGTGGGTTCTGCCCGCCATGCCGCTGGTCAAGTGGATGAGCCGCCGACCGTCCTGAGCTTCGTTCAGGCCGCATCGACCCGGCGAAAGCCGTTCCACATCGCGGTGGCGGCGCCCGACATGAGCACCCGCACATAACGCGATTGCTGATGCTCGCCGTTGAGCGACAGGCGCGGCAGCGCCGTGAGATGCTGCTTGTGCTCCGGGAACAGCACGCCGGGCCGGGTGGTGACGGCGGTCTTGAAGCCGAGCTCGGCGGCGATGCGGAACTCGCGCGGCCCGGCCGAAGTGGGATCGCCAACCGGATAGCTCAGATGCTGTGGCCGCACGCCGAGCGAGGCCTCGATCACCGAGCGGCTCATCGCCATCTCGGCCCGTGCCTGCCGCTCCGGCGTCTTCGCCAGCATGACGTGGTTGACGGTATGCGCCCCGATGGTCACCAGCGGGTCGGCGGCGAGCCGGGCGAGCTCCTCCCAACTCATGCACAATTCCTCGCAGAATGCCGCGATGTCGACCTTGTAGCGAAGCGACAGTTCGCGCACGACGTGGCGCAGCTCATCCTCGGTGCGAAAGCTGCGCACCCAGCCATAGAGCTCACCGAAGACGTGATACTTGTCCTTGACTGTGGCGCATTCGAATGCCTGCTCCTTTCCATTCACCAGCAGGAAGACGTGGGAATTGCGGGCAACCACGGCTTCCAGCGCCAGCCACCACAGCTCGCCGATGCGATCCGGAAAGCTGGTCGGGACATAGACCGCGAAAGGCGCGTCCTGCGCCTTCAGGATCGGATAAGCGTGCTGTAGGGTATCGCGGTAGCCGTCATCGATCGTCACGCAGGCGAACCGCCGCGTGAAATCACCTTCCGTCATGCGGCGGTGCATCTCGTCGAGGCTGATGAGATCGAGCTTTTGCCGGCGCAGCCGGCGCAGGACCTTTTCGAGAAATTGGGGCGTGATTTCCAGCAGCTGATTGGGGCGGAACCGCTCAGGGCTTTGCGGGCGCACATGGTGCAGGGTGAGGATGGCGCCGACGCCCCCTACGAATGGCTGCATAAGGGCGTGCGCGCCGCTGAAATAGAGCGTCTCAAAGCCCGCCCGAATGACGTTTTTCTTCAACGCGCTCAATGCTCTGATCCTGATACGGCTGCGATTATCCCAACTCTTTGTTGATATTTCTTTGCCAAGGTCCGCGACTGCTGAATGAAGGGCTCCGGCCGCTCCCGGCAGAGCTCGCACCGCGCGACAGAGATGAGCATCGCCGTCAACTATCAGGCCGGTCAAGACGATACCGCGCAGACAAGCCTGTCTTGCGCCGGGCGGGTCGTCCGCGTTGCGGTTTTCGACGATATGCGCGCGGTGGAACCTTTTTGGCGGGCGCTCGAACGCGACAATGCCTGGGCGACGCCCTATCAACGCTACGAGCTCTTGGCCGCCTGGCAGCACCACGTGGGCGGGCGTCAAGGCATTGTTCCGTTCATTGTCGTCGGCTTCGACGCTGCTGGCAGACCATTGTTCCTGTGGCCGTTCGGCCGGAAAGAGATCGGGCCGCTTCGCTTGGCGGGATTCCTCGGCTCCAAGCATTCGAGCTTCAACATTGGGATCTGGCGCCGCGATGTTGTGCCGCTCGTCAACGCGATAGATCTTGCCGGCGTAGTTATCCGCCTCGCGCGGCACGACGATCCGGTCGACCTCCTGGCCTTGCACAGCCAGCCGTTCACTTGGGATGGACTTGCCAATCCGTTTGCGCTGCTGCCGTATCAACTTGCGGCGGAAGCCGGCAGCTGCCTGCACCTTGTGCCTTCCGCCGGGATCGAAGCCGCCGTGGCCGCCTCGGTGCGATCGCGGCTGCGCGCGAAAGAACGCAAGCTGCAGAAGCTCGCCGGCTACCGCTACCTGCAGGCGACCAGTGCTGCCGATATCGACCGGCTACTCGATGCCTTCTTTGCGCTCAAAGCCGTTCACATGCGCTCCCAGGGCCTGAGCAACGTATTCAGCAAGCCCGGCGTGCCTGAGTTCATCCGTGCCGCTTGCCACCTCCGGCTCGCCGGGGGGCGCCCACTGATCGAGCTGCATGCGCTCGAGGGCGAGGGCCAGCTGCTCGCCCTCTATGGCGCGATTGTCGACAGCTACCGTTTCTCAGGCATGTTCAACACCTACACGCTCGGCGATCATGCGCGGCAGAGCCCCGGCCTCATCCTGCTGCGGCATATGATTGGAAACTGCATCGAACGCGGTGCCCGCAGCTTCGACCTCGGGGTGGGCCGCGCCCATTACAAGTCGTTCTTCTGCAAGGAAGCCGAGCCGCTGTTCGATGCGTTCCTTCCGCTGACGGCACGCGGAAAGCTGGCTGCACCGGGCTTCCGTGCCACCTTCCTGGCCAAGCGGATGATCAAGGAGAAACCTGCGCTCTGGTCCGCGGTGCGGTTCCTGCGACGCTTCCGGGCAAACCCGGGTCGAAAGCCCACCCTCTCCCGATAAGGGAGAGGGTGCTCAGAGGCTTAGGCATTATCTACAATCATGCGGCAACCTGCGTCTTGGCGGCTTCGCCCGCTTCCGCGATCGGACCGCTTGCCAGCAAGGTCACTTCGCTGAAGCCGGCGCGCAGCAGCCCTTCACGCGCCGCGATCGTATCGAGATCATTGATCGCCGGAGCCACCAGCACGCCGCGCGGCGCGAGCTCACCCAATCGCTCGGCGGCGACATCCGGCAAGGCCCCGGCGTCGATCACCAGATGATCGTAGCTCCGCGCCAGCGCTTCGAGCGTGATCGCAAGGCGCTGCGAGGCAATGATCGCTTCCGCATCCGCGAGCGCCCGTCCGGCCATCACCACGTGCAGGCGCGAGTGCCGGTCGCGCGTGATGACGTCGCCATAGGAGGCGGTGCCGCGGATCAGCTCTGCAATGCCCGGCCCCGACGGATCGGTTGCGATCACCGCGACATCCGGATGATCGAGCGCAAGATCAACGAGCACGACCCGCCCGGTGCGGGACAGGCTGCGCGCCAGCGTGATTGCGGTGACGGAGGTGCCGACATTGCGTGTCGTGCCGAGCACCGCGATGCGTCGCGCCCCCTCGCCTGCCGCCGCGAGCGTGTGGCTGAGCGCCTCGATGGTGTCGAGCGGCACGCCGGTCGGCGCCGTGTGCTCTGAGGTCTCGGCGAGCGCTTCTGACTGCCTGGGGCGGCTGCTCACAGCCGAATCCATCGCAGCCGGCGCGAACGACACCGCTCGTGCCGCCATCGGGCTCAAGATGCCTGCTCCCAACAGCTCGCTCGTCAGGATGAACCCGATCGTAAGCGTCAGCGCGCCGAGGGCAGCCACCAGGACCGTCGGCAACAGCTTCGGCCAAGCCGGTGTGTTCGACACCGTGGCGGTGGAAATGATCCTGGCATCCGGCGAGGCCGCATCGATAGAGTCGCGCGCGGTCGCCTCGCGATATTTGGCGAGATAGGACTCGAGCAGATCGCGTTGTGATTTGGCGTCGCGCTCCAGCGCCCGCAGCTGCACGTCCTGCTCGTTGCTCGCAGACGCCTGTTGCTTGAGCTGATCGAGACCGCTGTCCAGGCTCGTCATGCGCGCATCGGCGAGCCGCGCGTCGTTCTCGAGCGAATGCGCGAGCCGCTCGGCCTCGGCGCGAATTTGCCCGTCGAGATCGGCGATCTGCGCGCGCAGTTCCTTGATGCGTGGGTGCTCGGGCAGGAGCGTCGAAGATTGCTCAGCCAGTTGCGCCCTGAGCGTCACGCGTTGCTCGGAAAGGCGCCGCAACAGCTCGGAATTCGCTATGTCGGAAAATTCGAGCGGCGCCCCGGTGCGTAGCGCGTCGCGGATGAGCTTGGCCTTGGCTTCGGCATCGGCCTTCTGCGCGCGTGCGCTCGCCATCTGGGTGTTGTAGTCGCCGAGTTGCTGATTGGACAGCGTCAGGCTGTTGGGGCCGCCGACGAACAAGCTCGCTTTGCTGCGATAGCGCTCGACCGCCGCCTCGGCGTCGGCGACCTTGGTGCGCAACTGGTCGATCTCGCCGGCAAGCCACTGCCCTGCGGCGCGCGTCTGCGCAAGCTTTGCGGCGCGCTGCATCTCCAGATATTGCGCCGCGACGGCGTTGGCGACCTGAGCCGCGAGATCCGGGTCTTCCGACTCGAACTCGATGACGATGACGCGCGATTTTTCCGCTTGGAAGGCGGAGAGCCGGTCCTGGAAGCTCTTCATGACGCGCTCCTCCGGCGTCATGCTCATGGGGTCGCGGCCGATGCCGAGGAGACCGAACAGCGTGCGCAGGAACGAGGCGCCGTGCAGAACGGAATCAAATTCCGCCCGCTCCCCGAGTTTGAGCTTGTCGATGATGGCGCGGGCGAGGTCGCGCGAGAGAATGACTTGAATCTGGCTCGCGACCGCCTCCTGATCGACGGCCGCAGCCGGCTCGTTGTCCTTGGCGGCCTCCGGGCGCAGGAACACGTTCTCGCGCGACTCGATCAGGACGCGTGCTTCCGACTTGTATTTGGGGGTGATCAAGCTGGCCCCGAGGAAGGCCGCAGCCGCCGCCGCAAGCGTCACCGCGAGAATTGCGGCCTTCCGGCGCCAGAGTGCGCGCCCAAGCGCGCTGAGATCCAGCTCTTCGACCGCGGTCTGCATCATCCCAAACCGCGCCTGCGCACTCGCCACCATCACCTACCCCTGACTCACGCGCACAACGCGCGACTCTCTCAAACCGAGCCGATCTCATCCCATTATGGTTGATGGCGCGTTAAGGAGGGCGCGGCGCGCCATCGCGGTGATCATTTGTTAACCGCCACACGGCTAACCCTACTTCATCACGAACGCGGTGTAGGGTGTGCAACCGCGCGGTTCTCGGCCGATCACGTGCGCAAAATCGCGTCGCGCGGTTGCGCACGCTGGCAGACCTGAGAGCGATTTTGCACCCTACGGACTTGTGACGCAGGGTGGGTTCCATCAACGCTTCGCGCGAAAGCCTCAAAATTCTGCATGTGCTGCGAGCTCCCGTCGGCGGCCTGTTCCGTCATGTCGTGGATCTGGCAAGCGGCCAGGCCGCGCGCGGACACCACGTTGGCCTGATCGTCGACGCCTCGACCGGCGCCGAACAGGCGGAGCAGGCCCTCTCAGCCCTGTCGCCGCTCATGTCGCTTGGTATCACCCGTGTGCCCATGAGCCGGCAGATCGGCTGGAGCGATCTATCCGCGATTGCGCATGTGAGGCAGCGGGCCGCCGCCGCCGCCGCCGATGTTCTGCATGGCCATGGGGCCAAGGGCGGCGCCTATGCGCGGCTCGCCGGCTGTGATGCGGCGGTGCGGATCTATACGCCCCATGGCGGCAGCCTGCACTATGATTGGAGCTCGCCTGCCGGCTTCGTCTATTTGATGCTCGAGCGGCTGCTTATCCGTCGTACAGATCTGTTCCTGTTCGAGAGCGCCTATGGGCGCCATGTCTTCCGTGCCAAGCTGCGAGCGTCGCCCCGGCTTTCCCGCGTGGTCCACAACGGTGTTGCGGCTGCCGAATTCGAGCCGATCTGCGCCCGAGATGATGCGGCCGACCTTGTCTTCGTCGGCGAGCTGCGCTTCCTTAAGGGCGTCGATTTGTTGATACAGGCGATCGCCTTGCTGGTGCGCGAAGGGCGTCGCCTCAGCGCCGTCATCGTGGGCGCCGGTCCCGACCGGGCGGCCTTCGAGGCGCAGGTGCATGCCCAAGGGCTCGGGGAACAGGTCAGGTTCGCCGGCACCATGCCGGCGCGTGCGGCCTTCCCTTTGGGACGGCTCCTGGTCATCCCTTCGCGTGCGGAATCCTTGCCCTATATCGTGCTGGAAGCCGCCGCTGCCGGCGTTCCGCTCATCACCACCAAGGTCGGCGGCATTGCGGAAATTTTCGGCCCCGATACGGCGGCTCTGGTCGGCCCCGGCGATGCGACGGCGCTTGCGCGCGCGATTGCAACTGCGCTCGGCGACATTATGGCGCAGCGTGAGCTTGCCGCGCGATTGCGCGAGCGGGTGCGCGCGGCCTTCTCCGCCGAAACAATGACGGATTCGGTTTTGTCGGCCTATCGGACCGCATTGGCGCAGCAGCCTCGCTATCGGCCCGGCATGGTGCTGCCTGCTCCGCGCAGTTAACAAACAGTAACCTGCATTTTACCCTCTAAGCATTCCTTGAAGCTTTTTTGCTAACGCTGCCCGCAAGCTGCCTGCTCACCTGCGCGCCGGCAGCGAGCTCTCAAGTCCCAGGCAAGCCCATGTTGAACTTTGATGCGCGGCGCGTCGGCGGTGAAAGCACCGCCTATCGGGTGGCCGAGCCCCGAGCCAGCAAGCCGCTCTCGGCTGCCGCGCTGAGCTTGAGCGCCGAGCCGACTGTGCCGGCCTATTCCCCGATCGTGCTCGCCGGAACCGTCCGTCTCATCGAGTTCGCGCTGATCGTGTTGGTCGGGTCGGCGATCTATGCCGCCTATGTGGTGCCGGTCGAAGGCTTCGAATGGCATTACGCCGCCGGCATCTTGATGGTCGCCGTCATGTCGACGATCGCCCTGCAGGCGGCCGACGTCTACCAGGTGCAGGCCTTCCGCGGACACGAGAAGCAATACATGCGGCTCGCCTCCGCCTGGTCGGTGGTCTTTCTGATCGCGATCAGCATTCCGTATTTCGCCAAGGCGGGCGATGAGTTCTCGCGCGTATGGCTTGCCAGCTTCTATGTCTTGGGCCTGGCAGTGCTGATCGGCTTCCGGCGCTCTCTTTTCCTTTTGGTCCGAAGCTGGACCCGAGAGGGTCGGCTCGACCGCCGCACTGTCGTGGTGGGGGCCGACGCGCGCGGCGAAAGCCTGATCAATGCCATCCTTGAGCAGCGCGACAACGACGTGCGCATCATCGGCTTGTTCGACGACCGGGGCGATGATCGCGCGCCTACCACGGTCGCCGGCCGCACCAAGCTCGGCACCGTCGATGATCTGGTCGAGTTTGCCCGCCGCACCCGCATCGATCTGGTGATCTTCTCGCTGCCGATCTCGGCCGAAGCGCGCATCCTGCAGATGCTGAAGAAGCTCTGGGTGCTGCCGGTCGACATCCGCCTCGCCGCCCATTCCAACAAGCTGCGCTTTCGGCCGCGCGCCTATTCCTATATCGGCAAGGTGCCGGTGCTCGACGTCTACGACAAGCCGATCACCGACTGGGACGTGGTGACCAAGATGCTGTTCGACCGTTTCATCGGCGGCATCATGCTCTTGCTTGCAGCGCCCGTGATGCTGCTGGCGGCGATCGCCATCAAGCTCGACAGCCGTGGGCCCATCTTCTTCAAGCAGAAGCGCTATGGCTTCAACAACGAGCTGATCGAGGTCTATAAGTTGCGCTCCATGTATGTCGATGAGTGCGACGCCACCGCTTCCAAGCTGGTGACGAAGGGCGATGCGCGCGTCACCCGCGTCGGCGCCTTCCTGCGCAAGACCTCGCTCGACGAATTGCCGCAGCTCATCAACGTGGCGATCAAGGGCAACCTGTCGCTGGTTGGCCCGCGTCCGCACGCGGTTCATGCCAAGGCGGAAAATCGCCTCTATGACGAGGCGGTTGACGGCTACTTCGCGCGCCATCGGGTCAAGCCGGGCATCACCGGCTGGGCGCAGGTGTGCGGTTGGCGCGGCGGGACCGACACGCAGGAAAAGATTCAGCGCCGCGTCGAGCACGACCTCGAATACATCGAGAACTGGTCGGTGCTGTTCGACCTCTACATCCTGGCGCGCACGCCGTTTGCGGTGTTCGGCGCAAAGAACGCGTATTGATAAATGTTGCTTCTTAAAATCGCGCACCGGCGCTTCCCATTTGCAATGAGTCATGCCCGCGCTTGGCGCGGGCATCCACGTCTTGGCTTCTTGATTCAGAGAGTAAGGCGTGGATGGCCGGGAACATGAGGGCGCTTACGCCCGTCTTCGACAGGCTATGCCCGGCCACAACTTCGACGGCGCTGGAGCGCGCTCCGATCGACGGCAGCGTGACGGTTGAGACGGAAAAGCTGCGCGCGCTGCTGCTCTGGCTGATGGGTTTTGCCAGCGCCTTCGTGTTCATCGAGCCGAGCCCTTACGAGATCGTCGCGCTCGCGAGCATGTTCCTGCTCGGGCTCGCAGGCCTGCGGCTCTCGGCAGCATTGATGCCGCTTGCTCTCATGCTGGCCGTCCTCAACATCGGCTACGCCATCGCGGTGGTACAGGTTTCCGATCAATCCAAGCCGGTGACATGGATGCTGATCTCGAACTTTCTGGCTGTCACCGGCGTCTTCTATGCCGCCGTGCTGTCGGCCAACACGCAGGCGCGCCTCGAGGTGCTGCTGCGCGGCTGTCTCGCCTCGGCGGTCGTTGCGGCGCTCGCTGCCGTTGCGGGCTATTTTCATCTTGCCGGCGGCCTGTCCGACGCGCTTCTGCTGTATGGCCGCGCGCGCGGCACGTTCAATGATCCCAATGTGCTCGGCGCCTTCTTGGTGCTGCCCGCCGTGCTGTTGTTCCAACGCGTGCTGATCGACCGCCGCGGCGCCGCTTTGCAGAGCGGCCTCGTGCTGGTGGTGCTGCTGGTTGCGCTGCTCTTGACCTTCTCGCGGGCCGCCTGGGGTCAATTCGTGCTGACAAGCCTGATCGTGATGGCGCTCGGTCTTGGCAGCGCACCGTCAGCCGCCACGCGCTTGCGGATCATTGCCGTCGCCGTCATCGGCTTCATCATCGCCTTGATCGGCCTGGCGGTGCTCTTGTCGCTGCCGCAGGTTGCCGACCTCTTCAGCCAGCGGGCAACGCTCGATCAGAGCTACGACATCGGCCATTTCGGCCGCTTCGGCCGCTACCTCTTGGGTGCCGAGCTCGGCCTTGAGCGGCCATTCGGGATCGGGCCCCTGCAATTTGCGGGCTTTTTCGGCGAGGACCCGCACAACAGCTTCCTCAACGCCTTCATGTCAGGCGGCTGGCTGTCGGGCTTTGCCTATCTCACGTTGACCGCGACGACGCTCGTCAGCGCCACCCGTTTCCTGCGGGCCGAGACGCCGTGGCGTTCGCTCTATCAGGTGATTTATGCGGCTTACGTCGGTGTGGCGGTCGAGAGCGTCATCATCGACATCGACCACTGGCGCCACTATTTCCTGATCCTCGGCACGCTCTGGGGCATGATGGCGGCGTCGCGAAGCTATTTGGTGCCAAAGTCCGCATCGCGCGAGGTTTCGTAGGGGCACCCCTTGTGGGTGCCCTCTTCTTCGGCAGATAGCGGGCGGCCACAGGGGCCGCCCCTGGGGCCGCCCCTACGGACCATCCGCTCTGCAAGGTGGCGTGGGATTGGCTCACTTCCCCGGCAGCATGCCGCGTTGCTTGTAGACGGCGGCAGCCTCCGGCGAGGAGAGATAGGCAATGAGCGCCTTGGCGGCGTCGGGATTCTTGCTTTCGGCGGAAAGGAAAGCTGTCAGGAATGTCGGGGTCGAGATATCGCGCGGCAGCGGGCCGACCGCCTCGACACCCGGCTCGGTGATGATCTCACTGACGAAAGTGAAGCCGTAGTCGATCTCGCCCTTGGCAAGAAGCGCCATCGCGCCCGCCCCGCCCTGCGCCGGCTTGATCTTCGGCTTCATCTCGTCGGTCAGGCCGAGCTTCTGCAGCGTCTCGTCGAAGCTCACGCCAGCGGCGGCGCCATTGGCGGCATTCGGGTAGGAGATGTATTTCGCGCTCTGTAGCAGCTTCTTGACCGCCTCCGCGGTCGAAATATCAGGATGCGGTTGGCCGGCGCGTACCGCGAGGCCAACCGAAACGTTGGCAAGCGGTGTCTCGCTTGCGACCACCACATGCCCGGACTTGATGACATCGTCGTAGGGCACTTGCACGATCGGCACATCGAACGGCTCGCCCTTCACTATCCGGGCGTGGGTGCCGCCGCCCGACCCGAAGGTCGCCTTCACGGTGTTGCCGGTCTTCTTCTCGAAGTCCGGCAGCATCTGATTGACCGCTGCGCGGATGCCGCCGGGTGCGATCAGCGTGATCTCGACCGCATCGGCGCAAGTGGCGCCGCCGAGCACGAGCGCCACAACGGCTGACGAAAGCAGATATTTCATGACCTCTCTCCTCAACCTGGTTCCAAGGGTTGAACAGTCTCTCTCAGTCATGGCCGGATTTTTCCGGCCATCCACGCCTTGTGGGCTCAAAACACGAGGCGAACAAGACGTGCATGCCTGCGACAAGCTCGGGAGGAATCGCTTACGGCGTAGGCCTGGTGTAGCGGCCGACGATGCTCGCCGGTGCGAGGCTCTTGCCACGCAAGGCCGCCAACAGCTCATCGCGTGTCATGCCGGGCTTGAGCTCCCCCGGCGCGAACGGCGTCGCGATGACGGTGATCACATAATGATGCAGCGCATGGCCGGCCGGCCCGCACGGACCGAAGTAATGATCGGTGCCGACGTTATTTTTGCCGGCGGTCCAATCCTTCGGGCTTGTGCTCGCTTCGCCTTCCGCAAGCGAGGTCTTGGTTGGCGGAATTCCGTAAGCCACCCAGTGCACCGCGCCGGTGCCATTGCCGCCGTCCGGATCGTACATCACGATGGCGAAGCTCTTGGTGGCGGCGGGTGCATTCGACCAGGAGAGCGGCGGCGAAACGTTCTGCCCCGGGCAGGGCGGATTGGTGCGGGCGGGATCGGCGCCGGCAAATTTCGACGGCCACACGTCGCCATCCTTGAATGCCGGCGACGTAACGGTAAACGGCTCCGCCGCCAGGGCGGCTGCGGCCTGCAGGCTTGCGGCCGCGACCAATCCGGCAAGAGTTGCGCGAAGCTTCATGAGCATCCTCCCTGTTCCGTGCGTTGCGGCCGCTTGATCGGCGATTGAGCGGTTCGTTTCGCTTATTTGGCGGCATTATGGCGTACGAATTCAGATGCGCAACAGGGCCTGCGCGCTTGCGCCGAAGATGCGCGCGCGCTCCGCGGCGCTCAACTTTGCCTGTTTGATGAACGCGACCGCGTCTGCGTTGGGCTGAAACGGCCAATCGACGGCGAACAGGATGCGCTCGATGCCGAGCTCCGCGATGGCGCATTGCAGCGCCGGCTGCGAGAAATTGCCGGACGTGGTGACGTAGAAGTGCTGGCAAAAATATTCGCGGAAGCTGCGCTTGAGCTTTGCGCGGCGCGAAAGCGTGTCGTCGGCACGCCACAGCACGAAGGGCAGCGTCTCGCCCAGGTGGCCGAGAATGATCCTGAGGTTGGGGAATTCATCGAGCACGCCGCTGACGATGAGACGCGCGGCCTCGACCGCCATCTCGATGCCGAAGCCGAGCGCGGCACGGGCGAGCTGCGGATAATCCTTGTAGTAGGCATCGAGCACCGCCGGCTGCGGCGTGCACGGGTGCAAATAGACCGGCACCTCGAGCGCGTTCGCGCACTCCCAGATCGGCCAGAACGCGCGCTCGTCGAGAAAACGGCCGCGGCTTGATCCGTGCAACATCGCGCCGCAGAACCGGAGCTCATTTATGGTGCGTTCGAGCTCGCGGGCGGCTGCGGCGGGTTCGGAGGTGGGCAGCGTGGCGAAGCCCGCGAAGCGGCCGGGATGGCGGCGGACGGCGTCGGCGAGCAGATCGTTGGAGATGCGCGCGAGCGGCACGGCGCGCTCGCCCTCGAGGTTCTGCACGCCCGGCTCCGCCTCCGACAGAACCTGGATGTCGATGCCGGCGGCATCCATCTCGGCCAGACGCAAGCGCCCGAGATCGCCCAGCCGCTCGACCGATTTCGGATTGACGGAATCAACGCTGCGGCGGAGCGCGACGAGCTCGGGCGTCCAGAAGTGCTCTTCCAGCGCGATGATCTTGGGATTCATGATGGGGCTTAGTAAAAGCTGTCGTGGCCGGGCTTGTCCAGGACAAGCCCGGCCATGACAAGAAGGCGGCATCGCATTTGGGTCATCGCGGCAAATAGTCCTCGGTGTAGAGGCTTCGCATATCCGGCGCGGAAGGGAGCAGTCCCATCTCGACGAAGGATTTGGCGAGGAGCGAGAGCGCTCTCGGATCAAACCTGCCGTCGCGCGAATAGGCTTGCATCCACTGGCCATATCCGCGTGCGGCGAGATCCTCCGGCAAATCGACAATCGGCATTGCGACCTTGATGCTCTCTTGGCGGTGAGTTTCCATGTACGCGATGGTCTCATACCAGGCGGCGAGAAAGCGGCGGACGCGATCCGGGTCGGAGGCGAGAAGATCGCGTCGCGCATAAGCGGCGTTCTGGATGAAGTCTTTGATGATGTCGCCGAAATAGAGAACGATGCGGCCGTCGCCCGCGCTCTCCAGCCGCAGTGCGGTCGCGACATCGAGCACCAGCCCATCGATCTGTCCGGTCTTCATGGCGGCGATCTGCGCCGCATCGCTGCCGAGCGCGACCGCCGTGATGGCGCCGCGCTCCCAGCCCTCGCGGCGGGCGAGCTCGCGTGTGAGCCATTCGGTAAGCGAGGCCGCGGTCGAAACACCGATCTGCTTGCCGCGCAGATCCTGCACCCCGCGGATCGGGCTGTTGGCGCCGACCGTGATGGTCATGCGCGGCGAGAGCACGATCGCGCCGACGGCGATGACCGGCGCGCCTTTGGCCACCATCGCGAGCTCGGGTCCGGAGGAAAGCCCGATGTCGATGCTCTTGGCGGCGAGCCCCTGCTGGAGACGCGCGCTGCCGGTGAACGCAACCGACTCGATCTCGAGGTCATGCTTGGCAAAAATCCCGGCCGCGACGCCGATATCGAGCGGCACGAACGACCAGGAATTCGCAATGGCACGCCCGACCCGGAGCGTGCCCGCTGCTGCGGCTGGCGTCACCGGGAGCGCGGCCGCGAATGCGGCGAGCAAGGCGAAGCCCAGGCGATGGATCGTGCCGACCATGTGTCTTTATGCCATAAGCGGCCCCATCGCGCCCATACAACCCAGGCGGGCCGCTTCGCGTCATGACGAAAATTCCTCCCTGTTAAAGCAGGCCGAAAGCAGGAAATCCTCGCTCACGAAGTGGACGGCTCATCCGGCGGTGTGCGCCACGAGATGATAACGCAGCGATCGCCCGGCTTGATCCGGCCGCTGCGTTTGTCAGCATCGATTTGCGCGCGGATGTCGGCATTGGTCTCGTCGGGGTCGCGAAAGAAGAAAAACGTGCGCGGCTCCCGCGGCGGCGCGGTGTCCTTCGGTTCTTCGGCTTCCAGCTCGCGAAGGCGACGGGCCTGTGTGGGGCTCACTCCGGGGCTCACTCCGTTCATGGCGCGGCGCCGCTTTGATCGGTGCCGATCTGATCGGTGTCGGCTCGACCCGCCGTTGTTTCATTTGTCCCGGCTGGAACGGTGCCGTCCCGGGCGGCACGCCGCTGTTCCAGGCGAATGATGCGCTCCTCGAAATCGACCACTTGCAGCGTGCGGCGGAACGCCTCGACATATTTGAACAGATCGGTCGCGGCGGCGGGCGAGAGATCCCCGTCGGCGACCGCGGCGGTGATGGCCTGGATGGCGGACGCCGCATCCGCCGCGGTCTTGAGCTGCGCCAGATCGAAGGTCGCGGCTCGCTCGCGTTCGCGCCGCGCCGGCGCGATGCGGTCGAGGCAGAGGCGCAGCGCTGCCGTATCGCCCGTCTTCGCCTTCTCGATCATGGCGCGCGCAAGGTTCTCGGCCTCGCCTTCCAAAAGCTCCTCGGTAAGGAGCGCCGCTGCGCTGCGCATGCCCGGCGGCCGACCGGCCGGATTGCCACTTTGTCCCTTCTGAAAGCGCATGTGCTTCTCCATGTTTGGACGCAAAAAAGCCCGGCGCGGTCTCCCGCCCGGGCGCAAATCACGAGTTTGAATTTCGTTAGTAAGGAAGATTGCGGCTACTGTCAAATGCGTACGCGCCGCTACCCGGATAAGGAGCAAGGCTGTTGCGTCGCGACCCGGGATTGTTCCAATGTTGTCCCGGCCATTAGCGCATGGAAGTCGCCGCGCGTAACGCGCTATTGAGCCGGGACCGTTGCAAACCTCAGCCGGCATCGCCCGGAACGGTCCGACGTCAAGCAGGGGAGAGTTGAGCTCTAGCGGCAGGAGGCCTCGATGCCCGTGACCAGCACACGACGGTGGCCGGAACTACGCTATGCGGCTTGGAAGGACACACGCGAAACGCTGCACCTGTGGACACAAGTGATCGGCAAGATCCGCCTCGCGCTGACGCCATGGCTGAACCATTCCTGGCATGTTGCGCTCTATATGACGGCGCGGGGTTTCACGACCTTGCCGATACCCGACGGTGGTCGCGCCTTTCAGATCGATTTTGACTTCATCGACCACGTGCTGCGCCTGACGACGAGCGATGGTCACTCGCGGCGGATCATGCTGCGGCCCATGACGGTGGCCGAATTCCATGCGCAGACAATGGCGGCACTCGGTGAACTCGGCATTGTGGTCGACTTGCGCACGATGCCGTGCGAGATCGTTGATTGTATTCCGTTCGATCGCGACAACATCCATGCGGCCTATGACGCCGAATACGTCAACCGCTTCTGGCGCGTGCTCGTTGCGGCAAGCGAGGTGCTCGCCCATTTCCGCACCGGCTTTGTCGGCAAGGCAAGCCCGGTGCATTTTTTCTGGGGCAGCTTTGATCTGGCGGTGACGCGCTTTTCAGGGCGCAGCGCGCCGCGCCATCCCGGCGGGGTGCCGCATTTGCCGAATGCGGTGGCGCAAGAGGCCTATTCGCACGAGGTGTCGAGCGCCGGCTTCTGGCCTGGCGGCGGCGGGCCTATCGAATACGCCGCGTTCTACTCATACGCCTATCCGGCGCCAGAAGGTTTTGCGGCGGCGAAAGTGAAGCCGTCGGCTGCCCTTTTCCACAAGCAGCTGGGCGAGTTCCTGCTTCCGTACGAGTCGATGCGCCGCGCCAGCGATCCGGATGCGGCGCTGATGGAATTCCTGCAGAGCACCTATGAGGCGGCGGCCGATTTGGGAAAATGGGATCGCGCCGCGTTGGAATGCCCATTGGGTGAGCCCAGGACGGCCAGGGCGGTGTAGCGATCAAGCGGCATCTTTCATGATTTCCGCCCTTTCGGTCGGCTCGCGGATTTGCAAAGCTTGGCCAGAATTAGAACGGTTTGGACCGGCCTTCCGGCGATTGCCGGCGGCACTAACCTGATCCTGGGGAGGATCTTATGCGTTATCCAGCTTGGACGTGTGCATGCGCGCTTGTCGGCGGACTGATCGCCGCTCCGTCGCTCGCGCAGGTGGTCGATTACAGCAAGTATCCGGCTTTTGCAGGCCAATGGGATCGCATCGGCGGGCCCAACAATTGGCTGTTGCATGGCCCAGCGCCGCTGACGGCGGAATATCAAAAGGTCTACGACGCCAGCAAGGCCGACCAAAAGGAAGGCAAGGTCGGCAATTGGCCCTCGACCTACTGCATGCCGGAAGGCATGCCGGCGATGATGAACGTCTACAATCCGATCGAGATCGTCATAACTCCGGAGACCACCTACCTGATCACCAGCCACAACAACGATGAGTATCGGCGGATCTATACCGACGGCCGCGATTGGCCGGCCGATCCTGAGCGAACGCTCGCTGGCTACTCGATCGGCCGCTGGGTCGACGAGGGCGACGGCAAGTATTCGGCGCTCGAGGTCGAGACCCGTTTCCTGCGCGGCCCTCGCGCCTACGAGGTTTCAGGGATACCGTTCCACAAGGACAACCAGACCATCCTCAAGGAGCGATTCTATCTCGACAAGGATCCCAACACGCTGTGGGACGATATCACCGTGTTCGACCACGCGCTGACGCGCCCGTGGGGCAAGCTGCAGAAGCTCGTCCGCAAGCATGATGCGCAGCCGAAATGGCTGGCGGAAACCTGCCCGGAGGATAGCGTCTGGAGAAAGATCGGCAACGAGACCTACGTGGTCAACACCGCGGACGGCAAGCTGATGCCGGCCTACAAGGATCAGCCCCCGCCGGATTTGAGCTACTTCTCCAAGCCAGCGAAGTGACGGGGTGGCTGGTCAAAAAAAGCTTCATCAAAAAACGTTGATCAAAAGAGATTCTCCGGCGCGCGCTGACACACGCCGTTGAAGATGCTGAACCCTGAACCGAGGGAGAAGCCGAAAGAGGCTGCCGCCGTTATCCGATTGATCGACCCCATGGTCACGCCCGATTCGCCGGGCGCCAACGTGACGATATCCTCGTCCGGCTGATTGACCATGGGAACTGTCCATTTGCCGGCCCGGCTGCCGACCGTCACGCTTCGCAGCGCGAAGTCGAGCGTGACCGATATGGTTTCCTCGGTCGGCGAAAACGCGCCTTTCTGGTAGGCGTTGTTTTGGCCCTTGCATTCGAGATAGATCGGCGCCCCGAGCGCAGGTCTGACACTCAGCGCCGTCAAAGCGATCAGGATCCATCGCATGCGGCTTCCCTCCGTGACGGTTGCTTCCGGGGATCGGAGGCCCTGCCGATCATGACGCAACCCATGACCCGATTCCGGGGCAAGCTGCAGAAGCTGCATCACTGGCCAGCGGGAGCGTATCGCAGGCCCGGTTAGCGTGCTACCGGGGCCGCACTTTCATTGGCCGATTTCGCCGCGGCGATCACCTGCGGCACAGGCCGGCCGCGATGGCGGCATGACCCTGTGCTTTGATGCGCGCTCTCGCAGCAAGGTCGCGCCAATCTCGCGGCGTCATTGCAGCGCGCGGCGCTTACGATCGGGTTGGCAGGATTTCTTCTCAAGGTTGCTACGATGCGCGCGCTCGCATTATGAAGTCGCTTTGTAGGCGGGCAGGCGTCCGGACTCTCATCAGGACTCTAATGGGACGGCGTAGCCAGAGACAGGCTCGGCAGCGGGTGAACGTGCTGCGGCGCAAGGCTCTCCGAGGATCCCGCGGCGGGCCCGAACGCTGCGGCCATGAACTGTGTCAGCAACCCTATGCTGCCGGCGGGCGGATCCGTCACCGTGATCTTCTGGGTCTTTGACGTCGCTTGCTCGCCGGGGGTGCTGTTCGTCGCCGTGAGCAGCAGCACGTTCTTTGGGTGACCGGCGCCGGCGTAGGTCGAGTGCAGCGTCAGGCCGCTGTTGACCTCTGCTGCCGTAAGGGTAACCGAGGCACCGCTGAATATCGTGGCGTCGGCATTGTCGGTGATGAATTCGTAGGAGGTGAGGCCGGCGATCTTCACCGATACCGTGTCGTCTGCATCCGAGCTCGCCACGGTAACACCGAGGCCGACAGAGCCGCCACCGGTCACTGTAAGCGCAGGTTTCGCAAGGGTAAGCACCGGCGGCGCTTCGGTGACCGCCGCTGTTGCATTGCTCGTGGCTGTGGCACCACTGCCATCGCTGTCGGTCAACGTTGCGACCACGCGCAGTCTTTGGCCCTCGTCGGTCTCAGCGAGGAGATACGTCGAGCCGGTTGCGCCAATGTTGGTCCATGTTTTCCCGATCAGCTCTTGCCACTGGTAGCCGACGGTGGCGTCGGCGTCGTTGGTGACCGAAGTCGCAACCAGCGAGCTCCCAACACGCGCCGTCCCACTCACTTGCACCGAGAGCGTCGGCGCTCCTTCGATGGTTACTTCACCGTTGTTGAAGATGTCGTTGCTGAAGTTGAAGGCACCGGCGCTGGCGAAGTTACCCAGGAATCTCACCTCGTCGACCAGGGCACCTCCCACCATGACGTTCACGGTCGCCTCGCCGTTACCGAGAGTCACAGTCTCGGTCGGCAGGCCACCCAGATTCTGCAAAGTGACGCTGTCGCCCGGCAGGAACCCCGCGAACGTCGCATGCTGGATCAGCGCGTCCTGCTCGAACACCTGGCCGTTTGTGTTGCCGCTTTGAGGAATGAAGTCGATGGTCTGCCCGCTGCCGACGCCGACGCCCTGGCCGAAGCCCAGCTCGGCATTGCCGTAAAGGTTCATGCTCCCATTGCCCGTCACATCCAGCGGGCTCATGTTGCTCGCTTCCGCGAAAATGGCACTCGTCGAGCCGCCGCCGCTGGTGCCGATGACGTTCACCGCACCGTCATTCTCGAACACCGCCTGGCCCAGCCCCGAAGCCGCGCTGGACAGGGTCCAGTATGTGGTCGCCGAGCCAGGTGTGAAATTGTTGGTGCCATTGACGAACAGTTGTCCCTGATTCACCAGCGTCATCGAGCTGGTGTAGGGATTTCCGTTCAATGCAATTGAATCGCTGATCGACCAGGTGCTGCTGCCGGTTCCGGTCGCCTGCGACAGCCGCGCCGGCATGTAAGCGTAGTCGGCGCCCTGATCCATGTTGTCGAACGCAATGTCCGTCCCGGGTGCGGGGCTTGTGGGCGGTACGGTGTTTCCCCACGCGGCCGGGTCGAGCCACGAGTCGACCGGCTTGGTGCCGATGAACGAGAACTGCGGTTGCGGGCTGGCGGCGTTGAGGTAGAGATCGGTGCCGGTTGAGCCGTCCGAGCTCCAGCGGACGAACGTTCCGGGCGCATAGCTGCCGCTGAGCTGTATCGTGTCCGCCGCGCCGTCAGTGGTATGGATGCTCAGGACGTCGGTCGATGTGTTCAGGTTGGCGGATGCGATGCTGCCGAGGCCGATGGTGGTGATGTCGATTTGGTTGGTCGGGAACGGATTGATGCTCGCCGGACCAACGGTCATGCCGGCGACGGTTCCATGGAAATCCGCGATGTCGAGCAAGCGAAGGGTCCCCGTGCCGCCGAGGAACGTCACCACGGCGCCGGCGGCGACCGTCACCGACTGGTCGATCTGAAGCACCGAGCCGGCGCTGTTGTCGATCGCGAGGCCGGTCACGTCGGCACCGATAGCGACACTGCTCCCGGGTGCTCCGATCTCCAATGCTCCGCCGCTCGCTTCATAGGTTCCGCCGCCCGCAAGGGTCAGCACCTTGGCTTCGGGCGTGATCGTGCCGGTGCCGGAGATCGCGCCCGTATTGTTCAGGGTGGCCGGAGTGCTGAAAAAACCGATATACCCCACCTGCAATGAGCCGCCCGAGAGAGTGACCGTGCCGGTGTTGGTGAACGTGACGCCCGCTTGGACTTGTCCGACATCCGTGATGGTGCCGGAGTTGTTGAGGTTGCCCGCCCCTTCCTGGAACTGGCCCCCCGACGCAACGCTGAGCAAGCCGTTGTTATTGAACGTGTCGATGCCGATGTCGAAAACCGTGGCGTTGGCGGCGACCGTGATCGTTCCGTAGTTGTAGCTTGTGAACACGCTGTCAATCGGACCCTGCCCGAGGTTGCTCAGCGTGTTGGCGCCGAACGCCAGTGTGGCATTCGTGTCGCCGACGAACAGGGCGCCCATGACCGCGCCGATACCGGAGGCGTCGACCGTAACGGTGTAGGCGCCGGTCCCGCCGAGGTAGGCGACGTCGCCGGGGCCAGGAACCGCGCCGTCCCAATTGCCGGCGGTGTCCCAGATTCCGCTCGTTGGAGCAGCATCCGACCCTCCGGGGCCCTTCCAAGTCTGCAGCGCCAAGACGGCCCGATATTCAGCGATCCCCGCCTCGGTCAGCGGCGGCCGCGTATCGGGCGCAAGCGTCCAGACGCCGCCCAGTGCTGCAGCTCCGATCAGGTCGGAGGCCGCGGCGATTTCCGCACCGGTCGCCTGCGCCAGGCGCGCGACCAGGTTCGCGCCTTCCCTGCCGGCACCAGCACGGCAGCTCCAAAGTCGCACAGTTCCCCCGGGCAGAAGCGCGTCGCCAATGGCGCGGAGCTCGTCCGCCTCGTCGGCCAGCGTTTCTGCCGACCATTCGCCGGCGGCGAATGCAACTTTCCCCGGGGTGCCGTGCGCCATGATGTGGATGGCACCGATTCCGTCGCGGCCTTTGAGCGCGGCGACCATCTGCTGCGCGGGACGGCAATCGGGGGCGAGGACGATCGCCTCGACCTCCGATCTCAATCCCCCGATAACAGTTTCGATGTCGCAAATAGATGGGTCTATGAACAGCAGTTCCATCGTGCAGGACATGGACTAATCATCCTCTGGTTGTAATTTTCTCGTAGCGCAGAATCCACCTGTCTCGCAAGCGAAATCCCGGGCGTGCCGACGATTGCGGGCTGCCTGGCGCTCGTCAGGAATCCACGCCGGCTCGGGCAAGAACTTTGAGGCGAGGACGGAGCGCGTCAATATCGATCCCCAAGGACGCTCCAAACAATAAACGTGCTATCAGGTGGCCGCGGCCGGAGGCGCCTTTCTTCAGTGTGCTGCCGGGGCCGCACTTTCATTGGCCGATCTCGCCGCGGCGATCACCTGCGGCAACAGGCCGGCCGCGATGGCGGCGTGACCCTGTGCATTGTAGTGTTGGCCGTCGGGGTCGCGCGTGCTCTCCGGTGCGTAGGCGCCGAGCTTGTCCAGCAGAATGACCTTGATGCCGCGCGCCTGAAGCTCGCTGGTCATTCGCGCGACGTTGGCGGCGGTGTCACCACCGAGGCCCTGGCGCGCATCATTGCCGCCGACCTGCAGGATGACGATCTGCGTCCCCTTCGGCACTGCCGCATTCATCCGGTGCAGCATTCCGTCGGTGTTGTCTCCGGGAACGCCCGCGTTGCTCACGTGCGCGTCGTAGCCTTTCGCCCGCAGCAATGCCTCGAGTTGCGCCGGAGGCCGCACTGCGCGAAACCCCGCCCGGATGCGCGCCGATGCCCCTGCCCGCCGTGTTGCTGGCGCCCAATGCCACGATGTTCAATGACGCCGCACCAGCGTTCAACGTGTCAGCCACGAGTCCAAGCCATAGGACCAAGGCCACGATAAAGCCTTTGCTCATTCACCTCTCCCGGCTTGGCGCCGCGGCTCAACAGCGTGCGCGACATGAACAGCCGAAGGTTGTGTCTGTTCGATATACCCTTTCTTCAATTGACCCGCCACCCCCGACAAGCTCGGGAGAGCTCGATGGCAACCCGATGGCTTGCGCCTCTCGGCGCGGCCCGATACATCACTGGGCAAGTCGGAGCGTAGCGCAGCCCGGTTAGCGCACCAGTCTGGGGGACTGGGGGTCCCGAGTTCAAATCTCGGCGCTCCGACCAAAACATCAAAATGAAAGCGTCGCTTTGCCAGGGGGCCGGCGTTCTCGGTCCGGGCGGTGGCCTTGCTTGGCGATCAGGGCATGGCTTGGCATGGCACGGCTTGGGCTCCTTGACGGTGCACCGGCGCGCCCGTATCTATTCCGTATATCCAGGAGCGGGACGATGAAGACCGAGCTCGTGAGATGGGGCAACAGCCTCGCGCTGCGCGTGCCCAAGCCGGTGGTCGAGGAGCTTGGGGCCAAGGAAGGCAGTGCGATGGAGATGACGGTGCGCGACGGCGAGCTGCTGATCCGGCTTGCCCGGCCAAAGCGCAAACGCAAGTACACGATCGAAGAATTGGTTGCCGGGATCACCCCGGAGAACCGGCACGAAGAGCTTGATTGGGGGCCTGATGTCGGCGCCGAAATCCTCCCGCCCTACAAAGAATGAGTCATACTGCCCGGAGGCGGGCGACTTGATCTGGGTCGATCTCGACCCAGTCATCGGCCATGAGCAGAGCGGGCGTCGGCCGGTTATCGTGCTGAGTCCGGGTCTCTACAACGCCGCGTCCGGGCTGTGCGTGGTCTGCCCGGTGACGAGCCGCGTGCGCGGATACCCGTTCGAAGTCCCTGTGCCGGCGGCGAGTGCCGTATCCGGAGTCGTCCTGGCCGATCAGGTCCGCAGCCTGTCCTGGGAGAGGCGTTACATCCGGCCGATTGGTCGCAGCGTGTCACTGCTTGATGACGTGCGCGACCGTGTCGGGGCGCTGCTGGGAATTTGAAGTTGGCCTCACGCTGCCGACCTCGGCTCGAGCTCCCGCAGGATTTGCACCAGACGGACTACGTCGGCCTGCTGAAACACACCCTCGACGCCATTGCGGTCGAAGTCCGTGAACGGGGCTTCGTAAAGCAGCTTCGGGTCCATCACGCCACGTGCGGTCAGGTGATCAATCACGAGGTTGAGAAACTCGAGTTGGTTTGCGGTAAGCGTGCGGCCATCAATAAATTCCGTGAAGGCGCGCTTCGCGGCCTCGCGATCAAGCCCGACAAGACCGCGGACGAAGACCGGCAGTCCACCGTCTGCCTGCAACGCTCCGAGGGCGGTCTGATCGACACCAGCTTCCAGGAAAATTCGCTCAAGCTCCTTGAGATCGGTGGCGGTGAGAGGTTCGTTCCGTTTCACCTTAAGAACGGCGATATGGTTCTCATGCGGCTTGAGAAATACGCGCGCCTTGCGGCGGAAGGCGTCCATGTCGGTGCCGACGGAGATGCCCGGAACAACCATGGCGGTCGCTGCGCCCGGGGTGTCCTCGAAATCGGAGTAGACCAAATCCGCTTCTTGTGCTCGATCAGCTTAACCAGCGCGCGGAGGCGGCGGCGCACGGTTTCCAGCATCGGCAGCGTGATGTCCTGCCAGAACTCATCGGTCTGTATTTCCAGGATCAGAGCCATTTCGGCGGCGACCATCGGTACATTGCCCAGCTCTTCCAGCAGTGACGCCATCTCCGTGATCCTGGTCCTGAGCCCGTTGAAGGCCGGGTCGACGCGCAGGAGGGCGAGCTCGGCCCGGAAGACCACCAGGTCGAACTGCTTGGCGGCGAGATCGTGGTCCACGACAGATGTCGGAAGGCCGGCGACGTGCTCGATCAGCTCGTGCCGCGCATCGGCGTCGACCTTTTTCCACGCCTCACCGGCACTGTATTTCTCGACGTAGCGGCGCTGCGGCCGAACCAGGAAATTGTCGAGGCTCATGCCGACAATCTCGGTCCGCAATTGACCCGCAACGTCATCGCGCAGCTTTTTGATATCGGCCGCGCGGTCCGCCGCAGACCCGCGCTCGCCCAGCTCGCCATGCGGCGTCGGCTCCTGCGTGTAGCCGTCGGATGGAGCGTCTGACCTTTTGCCGTCGACCTCGCCGACAAGCTCCACGCGCGCGGCGAATAGCCGCTTGGCCAGGCTGTCGGCGCCGGCTCCTTCGGTCACGTCGGGGTTCTGGCTGAAGAACTCGAAATTACGGCACCAATCGAAGATGCAGAAGAATTCCTTGTGGCGGCCCGGCCCGAACAGATTGGGGCAGAGCCGGGTGCCGCGGCCGATCATCTGCCAGAACTTGGTCTTTGACCGCACCGGCTTGAAGAAGACGAGGTTCACAAGCTCCGGCACGTCGATGCCGGTATCCAGCATGTCGACCGAGATCGCGATGTGCGGCGGCTTGTTCGGGTCGTAGAGATCGTCGACCAGGGACTGCGCGTAGCTGTATTCGGACACGACCACGCGCGCGAAGTGGCCGGCAAGGTGCGGATAGTTTGCGTCGAAGCGCGCGCCGATGAACTCCGCGTGCGCGCGGCTCTTGGCGAAGATGATCGTCTTGCCGAGCCGGTCGCCATCCGCGACCTTGATGCCGTGCTCCATCAGATGCTTGAGCACGCGGTCGACGGTATCGGCGTTGAACAGCCACTTGTTGATCGCCGGAGCATCGACGGCGCCCGGCACGGTGCCGCTATCATCCCATTCCAGCGCGTCCCAGGCTTCCTTCTCTTCATCCGACAGATCGTCGTAGCGGATCCCGCGGTCGAGGAAATCGGTGGTGAGCGACACGGCCCGGGGAGGCACCAGGAAGCCGTCTTTCACCGCCTCGTCGAGGTTATAGGCGTCGGTTGGCACGCCCGTCTGCAGGTCGAACAGCCGGTAGGTGTCGCGGTCGACGTCGCCCTTGGGAGTCGCAGTCAGGCCGACCAGCAGGCTATCGAAATACTCGAATATCGCCTTGTATTTCCGGTAGACCGATCGGTGTGCCTCGTCGATCACCACAAGGTCGAAATGCCCGACCCCGAAACGCCGTTCGCCCGCGTCGGCCTCGTCAATCAAACCCATCATGGTCGGATAGGTCGAAACGTAGACGCGGCCCTCCTGGTGCGGCTCCTCCAGCAGGTTGACGGTCGCGGCGCCCGGCAAATGCGTCTTGAAGGCATTGGCGGCCTGCCGTACCAGCGCCTTGCGGTCGGCGAGGAACAGCACGCGCTTGACCCAATTCGCGCGCATCAGGAGATCGCACAGGGCGATGACGGTGCGGGTCTTGCCGGAGCCGGTCGCCATCACCAAGAGCGCCTTGCGCTGCTTGTCGCGCTCGAAGGCTTCGGCGACACGGCGGATGGCGCGCTCCTGGTAGAACCGCTCGACGATGTTGCGGTCGATATCCTCAGGCGCCAGCGCCTTGCGGGTCTCGCGGCGCTGGATCATCAGCGCCAGCTCGTCCTTCTTGAGGAAGCCCTGGATCGGTCGTGGCGGATGCCGGGTGTCGTCCCAAATCCAGTGATCGTAGCCGTTCGAGTAGAAGATGATCGGCCGCTGCCCGTACTGCCGCTCCAGGCAATCGGCATAGAGCTTGCCCTGCTGCTGGCCGGCGCGCGGATCCTTGCGCGTGCGCTTGGCCTCGACGAGGGCCAGCGGCTTGCCGTCATCGCCGCGCAGCACGTAGTCGACATAGCCGACGCCGGGCACGTTCGGCATGCCGGTCACTTCGACTTCCGTTGCCCCTGGTGCCTGCGGGTCGAACCCGGCCTCGCGCAAAAGCAGGTCGATGAATAAATCGCGGGTCTCGGCCTCGCCGTAATCGTGACTGTCGGCGACTTTCTGGTTCACGGCCTTGGCGGCGGCGATCTCGGCCTGCAGCGCCTTGATCTCTGCTTCAAGTGCGGCGCGGCCTTCCTCGCTGACACGTCGCGCCTCCTCGGCAGCCTGCCGGGCCTCGACCGACTCCTTGTAGCGGCGGCCGACCTCCTGCAACTGCGCCAGCGTCGAGGCGGCGACTTGCGTCAGCTTCGGCAGCGCCTCGATGCGGAAGGCGGCGTCCGCCGGCGGCTTGGCGCCGCGGGCGTAGGTGCGGGCAAGCCAGTAGGCGATGTGGAAAAGCTCACGCAGAGAGCCCGAGGCTTGGGCCGGCGAGACCTGCTTGCCGTGAACTGCGGCATGCCGACCTTACGCGGCGGTCGCCCGAACTTCGAGATGCACGCCAGTCTTTTCCTGCAGTGCGCTGATGACGCTGAAAAGGTTGGCCGCGGTGGGATTGCCGCTCGGGCCGAACATGCGCATCAGGCTCTTGACCGGCGTGCGCGTAGCCACCGACAGTTTCTCGAAACCGATGGTCGCGTTGATGTAGGCCCGCAATGCAGCCTTGGCGGTATCCAAGTCGCTCGAGAGCAGCGCCTGGACGGCCTCGCTGAAAAGCGCTGCCCGAAAGGCGGGGTCGCGGTTGGCCCGCGCCCGCACGGTTTCGCTGAAGCTGCGAGTAAGCGGCATATGTCCTATTTTCTGCGCACGGTAACCTTGCGCGCCTTGTAAGCCCGCCACAACGCGAGCGCCGCAGCGATATCGCGTTGCTGACGCCGCTTTGTGCCTCCTCCAAGCAGGACGACGAGCGTCTTGCCGTCCCACCCGAAATAAACCCGATAACCCGGTCCTCGGTCGATGCGGACCTCTTGCGCTCCCTCGCCAATGCCCTTCACGCGCGAAGTGTTGCCGTCTGCCAGCCGTTCGATCGCCACGGTCACAAGCGCCGCTGCCTGCGAGTCCAGAGAGAAGAACCAGTCCTGATACGGGCTCCTCCCCTGCTCATTCAGGCATTCGACGATTTCAATCATTTGGTATCATATATGTTACCCTCTGGCAACGGCTTCTTTTCCAAAGGCGTCGCTTTGCGAGCTGTCGGTGGCACCAGAACTGCCCCGGGCCGAAAGAACCGGCCGCGCTCGGCTTTTGAGAAATCGTATTCGTCCCGCATTTCGTCCCCGGTGGGCCTGCTCCGCGCAATCATCCGGGTACGCCAAAGCGCACACAACCGCAATAAGAGTGCCTGGAGATTGAAGCTCGTCGCCCTAAAGCTCGCCTCGGAACGCGCGGTGCTGGAGGGAGGCAAACAATGCGTCGAGCTTCGCGAGGTGGGAGCGGTGATGGGCCTTTAGCTCGTCGATTTCGGCGACGCGCGCGGCGACAGTTTTCTGAACGTTGAGCGGTGGGAGCGGAAAGCTGATGTCTAGCATTTGTCGGAGACCGAGGTCGCGGTTGACGATGCCCTTTGTCAACCGTTGTGATTGTTGATAGCAGTGCGAGGAATTGAGCACTTCTTGAAGCCAGACAGGTTCCACCCTCTGTTTCACCAGCTTCAACACCGCGACGTGGACCCAAACAGCAAAGTCTGAGTCGAAGTCAACCGCGCGAGCAATTCCGGTAGTACCTCCTTTCGTGTAAAGCACGTCGCCTCTCGTTGGCTTGACTTTTTTCCACTGAAATTTTCGCTTCGACATCAGAGATGAACTTCAGGTCATTCCAAACTATGCCTTCCGGTCGAATGTTTCTGGTTGATAGAAATGGGACCCCACTTTCCACGTAGTCTGGACTAACGTGAGGGCCATCGGAGACTGAACTGCACACCTCTCCGAGACGGCTGACAGGCCATTTCATCGAGTTAGTGGCTGGGTCGCCGCAAGTCTTAATTAAAACGCAGCTTGGAAGCTTGTTTAGCTTTGCCAAAGTGTCTCGCCGCTTGCGGCGCAGGTCGTTGGCCTGATCGAGGATTGCCGCGATCCGCCGCTGGTCGTCGAGGGGTGGGAGGGGCAGCAGGAGGCTGTGTGAAAATAGGATTCCCCCTGAGGCTTTAATGTCGGAGAATCTCCGTGACGAGGGAGATTCGCGATGGCTGGCTATGTGGCGGGGGTTTCGCGTGATCAGGCGACGCTGTTTCCGGAGCGGCTGGACGAGTT
>DATGLV010000015.1:0-170325 GCA_035293945.1 Xanthobacteraceae bacterium
AAAATAGGATTCCCCCTGAGGCTTTAATGTCGGAGAATCTCCGTGACGAGGGAGATTCGCGATGGCTGGCTATGTGGCGGGGGTTTCGCGTGATCAGGCGACGCTGTTTCCGGAGCGGCTGGACGAGTTGATCCCGGCGGAACGCTCAGGTGCGGGTGGTGGACGGGTTTGTGGACAGCCTCGACCTGCGGGCGCTGGGGTTCACGAAGGCGGCGCCGGGTACGTGATCTGCTCGTTGACCTGGAGTGGATTGGAAAGCCCGCCCGACCAGAAGTCGTTCCAGATGCTGTCGATCTGGTTTCGCAGCTCGCCCGTCAGCATGCCCGCCCTCGCACCCTCGCCCTTCAATCCCAATGCGAAGCCATTATTGTGCTCGATGAAGCGCGCGCAAGGTGCAAAGGTTGGACTGACGCGATGTTCTCCACGAAAAGCCTCCTCCGGATTCGCGCTGCCGCTCCCCTCAAACCCGTATCCCGCTCGCCAGAATAACTTCGGCGAGCTCGGTTGCGGGGCCGCGGGTGGCCTTGTGGCGATCCATGACGACGAATTCGGCGAGCCCGAGATCAGGCAGGCCGTGGCCGCCCGGAAGCTCCACCAATCCGGCCGGAACGAGGCCTTTGGAAACGACGGTGATGCCGAGCCCGGCCAGCGCCGCTGCGCTTATGCCGGAGAGGCTGTCGCTGGTGCAGACGATGCGCCAGGCTCGGCCGCTCCGTTCCAACGCCGCGAGAGCGATCTCGCGCATGATGCTCGGCGGTGAAAAGAGGATGAGCGGCGTCGGCGTTACTGGATCGAGCAAATAGCCCTTGGCCGAGACCCAGATCAGCCGGTCGCGCGAAACCACACGCCCGCGTTCCTCACCCGGCGGCCGCTTGCAACAAATGAGATCAAGCTGGCCGCGTGCCAGCCGCTCATTGAGCTGAGCGCTGCGCGCGACGGTGAGCTCGAACTCGACCAGCGGATGGGTGCGGACAAAGTCGCGCAGCACGTCGGGCAACCGCGAGGCGACAAAATCCTCCGAGGTGCCGAAGCGCAGCCGCCCGCGGAGCTGCGAGGCGGCGAAATAACGTTGCGCGCGGTCATTGGCGGACAGGATGCCACGCGCCAGCGCGATCAGCGCTTCGCCGTCAGGCGTCGTCGCAACCGAATGGGTATCGCGAACGAGCAGTCGGCGGCCGGCCTCTTCCTCGAGCTTGCGGATGTGCTGGCTGACCGTGGACTGGCGCAGGCCTAAGCGTTCCGCCGCCTGCGTGAAGCTGCGGGTCTGCGCGACGGCGAGGAAAGTCTGCAGGAGGACTGGACTGAACATCGGGCTGCCTATCGGCAAGGGGCCTATCGTACTTTGTGATTACAATAATAGCTGTATTCGCTATTCACAATAACAGAAGGTCGGCTTATTTCGGGTTCCGCCCGGGTTCACGACGTCCGGGTCAGGACAGAGCCTTTGCTTCACATGTCTTTCGTTCGCGCACTCCTCCGCATCGACCGCTTTCTGGCGGCGATCTTGCTCACTGTGGCGCTGGCATCCTTCCTGCCGGTGCGCGGCGAGGAGGCCGCCATCGCGTCTTGGCTGACCGGCGGCGGCATCATGCTTTTGTTCTTATTGCACGGTGCGCGGCTGTCACCGGAGGCCGTGCTGGCGGGGGCGCGGCATTGGCGACTGCACGCGGTGGTGTTCTCGAGCACATTCGTGCTGTTCCCCCTGCTGGTTGCCGCATGCCGTCTGGTAGCGCCGGACCTGTTGCCCGCACCCTTATGGGCCGGATTCATTTTGCTGGGCGCTGCGCCGTCGACCCTTCAGGCCTCGATCGCCTTCACCTCGCTCGCCGGCGGCAATGTGTCGGCGGCATTGTGCAGCGCCTCGGCTTCGAATGTCCTCGGCACGGTGCTGGCGCCGCTCATCGTCGGCTTGCTGCTCGCGCACACTGCGCCGCTCACGGCCCATGCGATCCTCGCGGTCGGGCTGCAGCTTGTGGTCCCGTTCCTGGCCGGTCAAATGTTGCGGCCATGGATCGGCGGCTTTCTCAGCCGCCACGCGCTTGCCGTCAAAAGCGTCGACTATGGTTCGATATTGTTGATCGTCTACACGACTTTCAGCGCGGGCGTGGTCAACGGGATCTGGCATCAGGTCGATGCGGCGCAGCTCATGCGGGTTGCGTTGCTGGACGCCGCGCTGCTGGCCATCGTCATGACGATCCTGACGGTCGCGAGCCGAGCTCTAAGCTTTTCACGCGCCGATGAGATCGCGATCGTCTTCTGCGGATCGAAGAAAAGCCTGGCCACCGGAGCATCGATCGCGACCGTGTTGTTCGGCGGCCATGCCGGGCTTGCGATCCTCCCGATCATGCTGTTCCACCAGATTCAGCTGATGGTCTGCGCGTGGCTCGCGCGCCGATGCCGCGAGGGCGAAGATTTTCATAACGAGGTCCGCCCTGCCGGCAGATTAGCCGGCCTGTGGCGTTCGCTCCATGACCGGAAAACTCGACGCTTCGGCGCTCCGGCCAAAGCCAGCATCCAATAGGGGCAACGGCAAAGCGCCGGACATGCCTCGGCCGGCGCCGCGATGAAGGATCAGCGGCCGACGATCCTGGCGATCACCCTGGCGGCATCGGCTGGCGCCGCATTGCCGGTCCAGACGACGTAACGGTCGGCACGCACCAGCAAGAGGCGCGCTCCGTAGGCCATGCGTCCGGCCTCAAGGCTGTCGCGCACCACCTTGAGCGGAACGCCGAGCAACGCTGCCGCCTTGGCGAAGGCCGCAACGGCTCCTTCGTCTGCGCCAAACGCAAGCAGGCTGAAGTCTGCGCCAAGCTCCTCGAACACATGCCTTCCGCTCGACAGGACCTGCGGCGGCAGGTGATGCCCGGCCTTGGCGGTGAATGAATGCGTCCCCTTGGCGCTGCACACGCTGCCCGGCGGGCCCCACACGATCGAGGAGCCCTCATAATGCGGTGCGTAGGTCATGGCCCGGCCCGGCTGACCGGTTTTGGATGCTTCCCAAGCGCGTTCGAACTCTGCGCGGTCACGCTCGGGGCTGTAACGATCGAGAAGATCGCGGTCGGCCTCGATGCGCGCGAGAATGAAGTCCCTGGCGGTTTCCCAGAAGATCGGTCGCCGCTCTTCGGTGTACGTATCAAGCAACGTCTCGCCGCCCCAGCCCTTGAGGCGCGCCGCAAGCTTCCAGCCCAGATTGACGACGTCATCAAGACCGTTGTTGAGGCCATAGCCCCCATAGGGCGGATGACTGTGCGCGGCATCTCCGGCGATGAATACGCGACCGACCCTGTATCTGTTGGCGACCGCAATGCGCAGGTCCCAGAAGCCCACATAGTCGAGCTGGCACTTGAACTTGAATCCGGCCGCCTTCTCCATGAGAGCCTGAAAGTCGTAGTTATCCCGCGTGGTGTCGGGCGGCACCGGCGCGTGAAAGAAGAAGGTGTCCTGAGCGTCAACCCGCCCGAAGAACCGCCAGTGGCCCTTGAGCGCCGGGTCCATTGCCCGATAGGTGACGCGCGGCGGGAAGCGCTTCAGGCCTGCCTCGAGCTCCGGCGAGCGGATGACCGCGAGCACCATGAGCTGGTCGAAGCTCTCCCCACCCCGCTCGATACCGACCTGCTCTCGCACGGTCGAATGACTGCCGTCGCAGCCGATCGCATAGTCCCCCGCGAGCACCTCGCGCCGGCCGTCCTCCGCGACCATACCGATGCGAACGCCATCCTGATCCTGCGTGACAGTCTCGACCGTCCATCCCATCCAGCTTTTGATACCGGGAAGCTCGGCCATCCGCTCGCGCAGCACGCGCTCGGTCAGGTATTGCGGAATCCGCTCGCTCGACTGGAAATAATACTGGTCGACCACCTCGCGATAGAGCGGCGAATACCAGTATTCGGTGCTGAGATTCATGTACGCTGTGACCCCACTCAGGGAAAAGCCTGGCGGCAGCACGCGCGCGGCGCGCATCTTCTCGAGCACTCCCCAGGAATAGAAATGCTCCATGGTGCGCTGCTGCAGCCCCTGCCCCTTTGGAATGCGATGCTCCTGCGTGCGCCGCTCGACGATTGCGCAGGTGATGCCGCGCTGGGCGAGCTCGATCGCCATCGCCATGCCAACCGGGCCGCCGCCGACGACGATGACTTGTTGCTCTTGCTGCATTTTGTTCTTCTTCCGTGGGTCCAAACGGCGGGAGAAATCGAAAAGACTCACTCCAGTCGTCACCCGCGGGCATAGCCCGTCGAAGACGGGCTAAACGCCCTGATGACGGGTCCATCTTTTTCGCAAGAAGATGGATTGCCGGGTCAAGCCCCGGCAATGGCGCTGAAGTGGATCAATTCGACCGGGAGCTGCCTTAGCCGGGGCCCTGACGACTTCCGCCGCGATGGGTCAAGGAGTGCAGGGAGGTCTCGAATACTAGAAATTCAATTCATGTCCCGCGCCGTGACCTCGGTCAAGGCGCAGCCTTCTTGCTCAATTTCGCCCGGCAGGCGCGAGCGGCCGTTGCTTGCTCGGTTCGTGATCAGCTTTTCACGAATTTCCGCACCATCCCCTGCGATTGATAAGCCGCGTAGATATTGCCGTCGTCATCGACGCCGAGGCCCTCCGGCGCACCGACGACGGGGTCGGTCTGGGGAATGAAGGCCGTGACCTTTCCGTCCTTGACGCTGCCGATCCGGATGCCCTGACGGAAACCCGGATTGGTCTTGTCGGTCGATTGCGCGTCGGGAACGTACATCACGTCGTTCTTGTCGATGGTGACGTCGCTTGGCCGCCCGAACTGCTTCCACTCGGCGAGAAACTTGCCGTCGGGCGAGAAGATTTGGATGCGATTGTTGACGCGGTCGCCCACATAGACCTTGCCGGTCGAATCCAAGGCGATCCCGTGGGGGGTGTCGAACTCCCCCTGCGCCTTGCCGTGCTTGCCCCACGTCGTGATGAAGGTCCCGTCCTTCGCAAACTTCACGATCCGATCGTTGGTGCCGGTACCGTGCCCGTCGGCCACATAGAAGTCGCCGTTGGGCGCAACCACGACGGCACTTACAGCGCTCAGATAGCCGGGCCCATCGCCCGGCATCCCGGGCTTGCCGATCGTCATCAGCACCTTGCCATCCGGGCTGAGCTTGAACAGGTCCGCCCCCTTGCCGTTCTTGGCGATCTGATCGCCCGCCCAGATATTTTCGTCGCGATCGACGTAGAGCGCATGCGAAACCACGAACAGGCCGGCGCCGATCGCATGTATCAACCTGCCCGATGCATCGAACTTCATCAGCGGCGCGAGCGTCGAATCGGTGCATTCGCTTCCCCCGCAACGGTCGAACACCCAGATGCTCTTGCCGTCGCTGTGATCGACTTGCGCCTTGATCACGCCGCCGAATTTCCGGCCGTCGGGAAGGTGCCCCCAGCTGTCCAGCATCCGGTACGGGTTGGGCGCCGCATTGGGGTCCGCGCTCTGGCTATAGCCGCGGTCCTGCGCGACCATCATCAGGGCGCCGGCCGCAATGCCGATCATCAAGCTCAGCCTGAACGAATGTCTCATGGTTCTCCTCCCGTGTTGAATAGATGCTGGCGGAACGGTATTCGGACATCGGGCACACCCGCCTGAACGGCCGCAATGGCGTACAGGCGTTGAGCTGATGGTTCAACATCATGCGCCGAGTATCATAGTCGGCCGTGGGGTCACCCGGAAGCCATGCGCAGGACGATCTCGGGTGCGGTTCACAAGCTCCACACAGTGCGTCCACACAACTGCGTAATGCGGCTCCTGGGCAGATCTTGCGCTGCGGCGCCAAGTGGCACGGGCGCCGAACAGGAGGTGCTCTTGAAAACCGCCACTGCGGGCCTTGGAATCCAATTCTTGTCGATTGCGATCGGCGTCCTTGTCGCCGGGGCCGCCATGGCGGAGGGGCTGACGCCTCAGCCTAACGGTACTGTCTACGACAGCAATCAGAACGTCACCTGGCTTGCGGATGCGAATTTTGCGGCAAGCGCAGAAGGCCAGGCCATCCTCAAGCAGGCCCGCTTAACCGGCGTCGCGCCAAGCGGGATCATGGACTATCCGACCGCGCTCCGCTTCCTGCAGGCGATGAACACGATTCCGTGCCAAGGCAAGGGCTATCTCTGCCACAGCAGCTGGCAGTTGCCGGTCATGATCACGGACCCTGCACATGATCCGACGTGCACCGTGCATCGCGGCTTTGACGGGAATTCCTTCGGGCCAAATTGTCGGGGAAGCGCCTTCGGCAGTCTCTTCTACCGCGGACTGAGGCTCAGCTATCCGAGCAGCGTCGCGCCGCAGTTTCAGGACTCAGTTGCGGGATTCCGAAACCTGCATCCGGCGCTCTACTGGTCGGCCACCCAGGGCGGGCGGACCGGGCAACAGACATTTTCGTTTCTGGTCGGCCAGTCGGGCTCGAACACCACGAATTTCAACCTGCTGCACGTGCTGGCCATGCATCGGGGCTTGCTTTCGGGCAGCGCCACGCAGAGCGGAGCGAGCGGAGTTTCAAGCTACAAGAGCGGCCCGGCTGCGGGCGCGGCAGTGTATGACGCCGGTTCCGGGATCTCTTGGCTCCTTGATGCCAATCTCGCCGCGACCAAGACGTTCGGCGTATCGGGAAGCGTAGCGATCCCGCGCAAGCCGATCAGCGACGAGATCAGGATGCCGGACATAGCAAGCGGCGGGGCGATGCACTTTCAGGCCATCGCTGCCTGGCTCAAGAAGCTTGGCGACAGCAACTATGCGGGCACGAATAGCTGGGCGCTGCCGGAACTTGCCGACCTGGAAACGCTCAATGCCCATCTCGGCCTGGCGCCGGGAAATCCGGCCTTCATCGCCGGCGGCAGCGTCGGGCCGTTCCGAAACTTCCAGCCCTTCTTCTATTGGGCCTGCCCGGGGAGTGCAGCTGATCCATCCCATTGCGACTATGGGCATGTGCTCAATCTGCGCGATGATATTGCCATGCGTTGGTCCTTCAACTTCGATACCGGCTTTCAAGGCACGAGCCAGGAGACGAAGCGCTATTACTTGACGATGTACTATCCGGGCCGGTGATTGCATTGGATCCCGGCGGTAATATGCCTACGCGGGCCGAGCGACGCGATACTGGCTTTCGAAAAGCGATCTGGGTATCTTTTGGCTCGGCTGGCAACCGGCCGGTATTCAAAGGCTGAAGGCCCATCATGTGGCTAAAGCAGCCTGCACGCGTTGGTCCCTATGCACGCGGCCCGACACATCGCGCAGGCCGCATTCTCCTTCTGGTGATCACGGTCTGGGCGCTGGCGATGGTGGTCCCGGATCTTTATCGCCTGGTTCGACCGCTGGGATCCTTCGGCTTCTACGCAAACAATGATGGGCTGATCACCGATGTGCGGGGCCCGTTCGCGGACAAAGCTTCCTCGCCCGCGTTTCAAGCAGGATTGCGGCCCGGCGATCGACTCGACCTGGCGCGGATGCGGTGCATCCCGCTCCGCACAGTCCGATGCGCGAGCGCAATGGCGGCCTTAGGAGGCATGCGCCTCGTGAGCAATGATCAGCGCGCGGAGCTGACCCTCGCCGCGAGCTCGGAAACACCGGTGCGCGACGTGACTATCCTGGCCGCCACGAGGCCATACAGCTGGTGGGCGTCAGCGGTTCTGCTGCTCGACCAGCTCGCCGCAATCCTTGTTGTGCTGGGAGCGGCGTGGCTTGTCTGGACCCGCCCCGGACTCATGACATGGGGCTTCTTCCTGTACGTCATCTGGTTCAATCCCGGCCAATCCGCACAGTACTACGCGTTGTTGTTGCAATACTCACCTGTTGCGTTGCTCACGCAGAATCTTCTGGGTGCCGTCGCACAGGGGATCGGGGCCGCGGGCTTCATCGCGTTTGCGCTTCGGGCGCCGACGAATGCGACAGCGCCGCGCTGGCGGACAATCGAGAAGGCCTTGCCGGTTATCGCGGTCCTGCTTGCCGTGCTGCTGTCGTCGAGCTACGCCAATCTGCTCGGGTATCCGACCGAGACGGTAACGCGGGTCGGCGTGCTGAGCGGGCTGGCGGTCGCCGCATCCGCATTGTTTATTCTCTTGGCTCGCCGGGACGAGCTTCCGCCCCAGGACTATCAGCGCCTGCGCTGGGTGATTTGGGGCTGCTTGATCGGCTTGCCGGCGCTGGTCATCGCGGATGCAGCCACAGGCACGACCCTTTTCGATGGCCTCTGGCAAGGTAACCCGCCCCCGGAGCAGTTGTGGGGCCTTCTTTATCTTGTAAATGGGGTCTTGTGCCTGTTTGTGAGCGAAGCGATCCGCAGGCCTTATGTCGTCACGGTTGGGATTCCGCTTCGCCGCGTGACGGTTCTCGGCCTTCTTCTCAGCTTGCCCACGCTGCTGCTGCACGAGCAAATCGATCATGTTCGCGAGGAGCTCAGCCACGACGTGAGCCTGCCGGCCTGGGCCTGGATCGCCCTTGCGGCCGTGATTCTCTTTCTGGTTTCGCGCGCGCACGAGATCATGACCCATGCTGTTGATTGGCTTTTCAACCGCCGCATTGCGGCAGCGGCGGAAGGTCTTGGCAATGCCATCCTGAACGCCAAGATTCCCGCGGACATCGAAAGCCAGCTTGTCCATGGTGTGCGTGGCGCTCTTGGGCTCGCTTCCGCCAGCGTGTTCCGCGAGGACGGCGGGCTCTTCCGGCGGAGCGCCGCAGATCACGCCTGGGATGGCGCAGCGACGCAAACCATCGATGCGGACGACGCGATGATCAAGCATCTGCATGCCCGCCGGCCGTTCAACCTCGATCACGAAGCTGCCGTTCGCAATCACCTGCCCGAGGGGCTGATGCGCCCCATCCTTGCGGTTCCGATCGGTGATCGCCTCCGTTGCCTCGCTCTTGCTCTCTATGGACCGCATGCGTCCGGCACGGACCTCAATCATGATGAGCGCATTATGCTGGCGTACCTTGCCGAGCTGGCGGCTAGCGTCCTCATGAAGCTCGACCACGATGAGCTCTGCCGCCGAATTGCGGTGCTGGAACGCGAGCTCAGGGACGTCGATGCGAAGCTCGGCCGGGTCCGCCGTCGCTCCACCGGCCCGTCGGAACAAGTCGAACCATTCTCACCTCGGCTATGAGCGAGCCGCGGAGTTTGTTGGTCGTCCCCCTATCTTGTCGGATCGCGCGAACCCGCTTCGGGCATGGCGGTGCTCCCGGGTCCGGCGGTAACATTCCAACAAGGCATCAAGGCACCAGCAGCGGACTCGATTAGCTCAAAGTTGCCGTCCAGCTGCCATGCTTTGGTCACACCGCAATGGCCGTCTAGACCGGCTGAGAGGTGACAACATGGGGTCGCGCAATGGAACCCAAGCTGAGCTCAGCGCAAGCCGATCCGCGCCACGCAAGTGATGTAGTCTTGCTGCAGCCGAAGGATTGGGCGGACGCCCAAGAAGCTCTGTCCAAGCTCGCGCACGCTGTATCGGATCGACGTCGCGCCGCCTTGGGGCTGGACCTCGTCGCCGGCCCGCGCATCACCGAGCCATCCCCCGAGGCTGCGGGTCGCCCCGCCAACGCGAACAAAGCTTCTTCATCCGCCCATCGGCCCGCGCGGTCGCGCCGCGCCTCGCGCGGCTTTGCCCGCTTCCTGCTGGCAGTCTGCCTCGGGGTGGCGGCTACCTTGGGCTGGCAGGCCTACGGCAGCACGGCCAGGCAGATGATCGCGAAAGCAGCTCCGCAACTTGGTTGGTTGGTATTGCCGCCACCGGAGCCGAACCTGCCGTCCGATCCCGAAGTCGTCCCGGATCAATCGAGCCGGCCTGCTGCTGAGGCCGCCGCGCCGCAGAGCGCATCCGCGCAAGCGGGAGCCCCTCCGTCCACGGCGCCGGAAATCGCCTCGTCAAGCGCGCCTCCCGAGCCTTCTCCTGATTTGCAGCGGCTCGAGACCATGTCGCATGACCTCGCGGTCGTGCGGGAAACAGTCGAGCAGCTTGCCGCGAGCCAAGAGCAGATCGCGCGCGAGATCGCCAAGCTGCAAGCAGAGGGGCAGGACATCCGGCGCAGGCTATATGCGCTTCCGCTCGCCACCACGACGCGCAGGCCCGCCGCACCGCAAGGCGACTCAGCGGCGCCGCTTCCGTCCACCGTGCCGCAGACGGTCCCACAGTCATCTGCGGCATCGCCTCCGCCGCCCGAACCGCTGCGCCCGCCAATGCCGGTGCGCTGAGATGGCGCCCCTCCCGTCCGTCACCGCATAGCGCGCCGAGCACGCCCGTAACGTAGCGGATGCGGGCATGGCTTCGGCCGGTGGCCGTACCGGCTTCGCGGTGCACCGCAGGCGCACACGATGCGCCGGCAAGTGCGACCTCTTTCATCTCCGCGTTGCGCGGCACCGCATCCGGGCCCGGATGGGCTCATCTTAGCGCCTTGGGGTTGGCCCGGGGTTCCCATGCAAGTTGGGCCGCGATACGCTGCCGATGCGGCTGCTTTATTTGACGGCAAAACGGGGGGATGCGCCTTGCTCTGTCGAAATTCGATTGGAGCCATGACGGCCGGCACGATCGTCATGGCTTCGATGATGACGTGCTTTGCTCAGACGGCTGAAAACGCGCGGTATCCGGATTGGAAGGGGGCATGGGAGCGCTTTGTCCCCAAGGACTCCGTGGCTTCGCCGTCCGGTCTGCGTACCTCCGGTGGGCAGCCTTCATTCGATCAGACCAAGCCCTGGGGAGCCGGACAGGAAGCGTCGCTCACTCCGGAATATCAGAAGGTGCTGGAGGACAGCCTTGCCGATCAGGCGAAGGGCGGCCAGGGCAATAATTTCGACCGCGCCGTGCGCTGCCTGCCCAACGGCATGCCGCTGATGATGACGGCATTCCTTCCGCTGGAACTCGTCGTAACACCGGACACGACCTATGTGTTGACCACCGATTACATGTACTTTCGGCGCATTTTCACCGATGGACGCGACTGGCCGAGGAGCATCCAGCCGACTTTTGCGGGCTATTCGATCGGAAGGTGGATCGACCAAGACCGCAATGGCACCTACAGCGTGCTCGAAGTCGAAACCCGCGGCTTCACCGGGCCCCGCGTTTTCGATGCCACCGGCCTGCCGCTGCACTCCGACAACCAGTCGATCTTCAAAGAACGGATCCACCGCGACAAGAGCGATCCGAATGTCCTTCACGATGAGATCACCGTGATTGACCATGCGTTGACACGGCCCTGGACCGTGGACAAGAAATATCTGCACAACCCCAATCCGCGCCCGAACTGGATCATCGGCAGCTGCGCTGAAAGCAACATGTTGGTCGGTATCGGCCGGGACGCCTACTACCTCAGCGCCGACGGCCGCTTGATGCCGATTGAGAAGGATCAGGCGGCGCCCGACTTGCGATATTTCAAGCAGGACGTGAAGCAACCTCAACATTGAGGGCCGCTGCAGAGCGATGTCCGAGCGCACCGTCCTGCTCAAAGAGGAGCGCTTCAATCGTCCGCCCTGTAGGCGGCGAGGTATCCGTGCAGACTATCGCCGCGACCGCCGGGCGGCCCTTGGATTCTCGGCACGAGGCCCATAGGCAGAGTCCGCAGCCACGGAGCCAGATGCGCCGCAGCCGGGTGCTACCTGCCAACCGCCATCCGGTGCGCGGATGAAACCGTAGTCGCGGGCCGTGACAGGGTTGCCAAAAATTTCGGGATGGTAGGCCGGATTAACGCCCGCGAGGCTGCATGGCACCACATATCCTCCTCTGTCGTAGCGGTCCCTGTCGCCGCCCCCGGCCAACGAAGAGGTCACCAAAGCAGCGAAGATGACGGTGGCGGCCGGCACGATCAAGGCTTTCTTTGCACGCATGGCAGTCTCCTTCCTATCTTGACCACCTTGCAGGAAGGATGATCCGCCAACCTTACGGGTACTTTTCTGCCGGCATACTTTCTGGTGGCATACAGTGCGTAGCCGTTGGAATGAGGGAAGCATGGCGCTGTCGCAAGCGGCCGACACAATCGAGATGGGCGCAGGCGAGGACATTCTGGCTCGTATCGAGCGCCTGCCGTTGTCGGCCTGGCAGATCAAGACCCGGATCATCGTCGGCACGGCGACGTTTTTCGACGCGTTCGATGCGCTCGCTATCGCGTATGTGCTGCCCGCCATCCGGCCGCTCTGGCATCTGACCGGGCCGCAAACCGGTATCCTGATCTCGGCCGGCTATGTCGGCCAGCTCATCGGCGCACTCGCCGGCGGCCTTATCGCCGAACGGGTCGGCCGGCGGCCGGTCATCCTCATCTCGACGCTTTGGTTCGGCCTGATCAGCCTCGCCTGCGGGTTTGCATGGAATTACGAGTCCCTCCTGGTCCTGCGCCTGGTGCAGGGCTTGGGTCTTGGTGCGGAAGTGCCGATCGCCGCGACCTACATCAGCGAGCTCTCGAGAGCGCGTGGGCGCGGCGCCTTCGTGCTGCTGTTCGAGCTGATCTTTCCGGTCGGGCTCGTTGCCGCGGCCGTGCTCGGGCGCTGGATCGTGCCGAACCTGGGCTGGCAGTATCTCTTCTTTCTCGGTGGCGTTCCGGCGCTGCTCGTGCTCGCCATGATGCGCAACCTGCCGGAATCGCCGCGCTGGCTCGCCGCGCGCGGGCGCAGCAGGGACGCCGAGGAAGCCATGGCGTTCATCGAGAGCAAGGTGGCGGCCGCGATCGGCCGACACCTGCCGGCGATCGTGCCGCTGTCAGTTGCGCCCGCCGCCAAGCGGGCGGAATGGCGCGAGCTGTTCGGCGCGACATACCGGGCGCGCACGCTGGTGATCTGGACCGCCTGGTTTGCGACCTATTTTGCCAATTATGGGCTCGCCACCTGGCTGCCGACCGTCTACCAGGAGGTTTTCAAGCTCTCGCTCGGCGAAGCTTTGAGCTATGCGATCGCAACGCCCGCGCTCGGGCTCGCATCAAGCTTTGCGTGCGCGCTGCTGATCGACCGCTCCGGGCGGCGCATCTGGTTCACAGCTGCGCTTGCATGGTCGGCGGGCGGCTTTCTGTTGCTGTGGTGGATCGGACCGAGCAGCGCGCAACGCGTCATGGTGCTGACGACGTTCAGCTACATGGGGATCTCGACGCTCTCGCTTGCGCTTTATCTCTACACGGCCGAGCTTTACCCGACCCGGGTGCGCGCGCTCGGCACCGGCACCGCCACCGCTTGGCTGCGGCTTGCCTCGATCCTCGGGCCGCAGGTTTTCGGCAATGCGCGCGTGGGCACGGACATCGGCGGTCCATTCCTGACTTTCGGCTTCGTCCTCCTCGCGGCGTGCGTTGTCGTTGGCCTGTTTGCGACGGAGACCAAGGGGCGCGTGTTGGAGGAAATCTCGCCCTGAGGGCGCCCGGATGCGCCTGCATTGCGGACTTCTGAACCGCCACGCTGGAATCGCTTTAGAGGCGTCAGAATTCTCGTGAAGCCGTGCTGTGGGCGTCCGCAAGATCCGATAGAGCGTCATCACTCTCAGCGAGCTCAAGCCCGGCGACTGCGCCGGAGGCGTCGACAAACTGCGGGAAGGTGAACTCTGTGAGGGGCTTGCCGTCCGCCAGGAGGCGCAGCTCGCGTCTCCAGATTTTCCGCAACAGGATGACCGCCGCGTCGGAGCGGCCCAGGCGCTCGGACCGTCGGTCCGCAATTGCGCCCTGGCCGACGCAGATCACAGTATCCTGCAATCGAGCATGCGTGATCCGGTCGAACGTCGACTTCCCCGACAAAACCTGCAGCGTCTTCCGGGTGAACCAAGCATCGCGGTCGACCCGCCTGCGCGCGTCGATCCAGGCCGCAGCGCCAAAGATCAGGTTGTCGATGAACTTGGGCAACGACGTCGTGACCGCGAGCGACATGTAGTGATTGTGGTGCGTATCGTCGATCGGGACGTAGAAGAACAGGACGCTGATCATCGCACGCTTGCGGTGATCGAATTGAAGATAGCACATATTCGGCATGATGAAGTGATTGAGCTCGGTCGACCAAGGATGCCGCAACTCCTGTGTCAGCCCGAAGGCAGTCTCATGGGCGCGCACCAGCGGGACGGCGGCGCGGCGCGAGTGCCGCAGCAATCCGCTGTTGCGGTGTGAAAAAGTCACGTGCACATCGTCGACGATGTTCTCCGCGCTCTGAAAATAGTTGCAGTCCATCCGGTGCCGGTGCACGAACATGCCAAGTTTGGGCCACTCAGGGAATGGGGGTGGTGTGCCCTCGCCCAAATAGGCGAAGATAAGGCCGATCGCTTCTCTCGCCGGATAGGTCGCAATCTTGACTTTGCCGCAGAAGGGCTGCGGCTCGGCGGGCTGCGCGGTACATTGACCGGTCGGGTCGAAGGTCCAGCCGTGATAGCGACAGGAGATCAGCTCTCCTCGCACGATGCCGGTCGAGAGCTGCGTTCCGCGATGCGGGCAGCGATGCTCGATGACGTAGGGTCGGCCGCTCTCGCCTCGGTAGAGCGTAAACTCCTCGCTCATGATGCGGATGGGGACAGCCTGGCCCTTCGCGAGGTCCCGCGACAGGAAAACGGGCTGCCAGACGCGCCGCAGGTAGCGCCCAGCGATCGTGCCTGGTCCGGTTTGGACGAAGTCGATCTCCTCCGCGATTTTCGCTTCAGTGCTCATTCCGGCAGCATCACGGTCTCATGCGTCACGATGTGGGCCCTTCTTCGCGTTTGGGGGCAACAGTGATCCTTTTCGAAGCCGCCCAATGGTCGACCACGTTGCCCGCCAAGGTCAAGCCGACAGGTTTTCCTGACGATACTGTGGCTGGGGCTCTACATGGCCGAGCTTTACTTGACCCGCATGCGCCGCCACGGCGCGCTCGCGGCCTCGTTGACCGCGCGGCAGTCCAACGCTTCAATACGCGGCAGACGGCTCAGATCCGCAGCCAAGGGAGGTCCCAATGTCCTGTTCCGGCCGCATATTGATGAGATCGCTTTTCGCCACAGCCGGCGTTGCGGCACTTGCGGGAGCGTTCAGCCTCGGGGTTGTGGTGGCGCAGCAGCCGATGCCCGCGACCAAGGCGACGCAGATAATGAAGCAGGCGATCGGCGAATTCCCCGGCCGTGAGGTGACGATGACTACGCTCGATATCCCGCCGGGCGGCGGCTCGATGCCGCATCGCCATCCGACGACGTACAATTTCGGCTATGTGCTGGAAGGTTCCTACCGGATCAAGCTCGACGATGGGCCAGAGCGGGTGCTGGAGAAGGGCGACACCTTCTATGAGGCACCGAACCAGCTTCACGCCGTGTCGCGCAACGCCAGCGCCACCGAGCCGGCGAAGATCCTGGTGGTGGGGATTGCCCAGACTGGCAAGCCCAATACCATTCCGGAGCCGCAAAAGTAGGAATGTCCCACCGTAGCTGGGCGTAGACCAACTCAATCTCTGGCGTTGACCGACCGCCTTTAGGCGGCCAAACCTCAAGGGGCCGCGTCAGCCACCCCTTCTGCCGCCTCGGGCGGCTCCAATCTCAAAGCCCCCGGCTCTGCCGGGGGATGCTTACTCATGTTTACGAACGTCGGAACCAAGGGACACTAGCATTTAAATTTCTAGCGCGGCTTTGGTTTTGACGTTCCTATGAAAGGCTCTCCACAAAGGTGATAGGAACGTCAAAACCGCCGCACTACCGCGCGCGTTGATCGTCAGGCGAAGCGGAAAGCCGGTCCGCTCCTCTTCCGACCGGCCACCAGCCCTATTCCGACGAGCCCGCCGAGCAACATTACCCAGCTCGATGGCAGCGGCGTCGAGCCCACGATGGGGGTCATCGTGCCGGTGAAATTTCCGCCGCCTTCGAATGTCAGCCCCGTGATGAACGCAGTAGTGTTGTTGGGATCGAGGCCCAGCTTTGGATCAATTCCAAGAACCTCGAATTCGCTGACGCCGCCAGTCGCAAAATCGAACACTGTTCCGGCCGCAAGCTTGGTATCAAAAACGAACGACTTGCCGTTCCAAACGTACAAATCATATGGTTTCGGGGGTTGCCGATGTTCGGCAAATCGACGCTCGCGAAATTCGGATCACCCGCACCGATCTTATAGATGTATCCGGTGGCCACGTTGGGATCCAAAAAATAGGTGACGTTCGGAGCTACGGTCAGGTTGAATCCATAGGTCACCTTCCCGCCCTGGAGCGTGGTTGTGGGCAGATTGACCGGCGGAGAGTTGGTCGGGAGCAATTCGAAATTCGAGTAGACCTTGGAGATCGAGCTTACGTTGCCATTGCCCAGATCCGTCGTTGATCCATTGCGGGTCTGAAGGACGCCGATTTCAATCGTGTACTGAGTGTTGTAAGCGAGCGCCACGCCGTGAGTAAAATCCGCGCTCGTCACGGTGTATGAATGGACCGATGGATCCAGGTTGCGCGAGGTGACTTGGCCGGTGTCGACGATGTTCCCCTTGCTGTCGAATGTCTCCAAGCTGTTTTGATAGATGTTGACCCGATAACCATCAACCGTCACTCCTGGCGGAGGCGTCCAGCTGAACGTTGGTGCAGAGCCGGTGCCGGACAAGGTAATGCTGTTTACGAATGGGATTTCTCCTCCGACGAGAGATAGTGTTTTCGAAATTTGATTTGGAGTCGTCCCGGGATTGCTGAAGGTGATGGTCCAGGGATTGGTCAGGTTTGCGGGATTGTTGTTGCCTTTAGCTGTGCATGCGCCGGTGCTGGCCTGTCCGCATAGCTCAATGCCACCGGTGAAGAAGTTGGGTGTAGCGGGGCTTGTCTCGAAGTGGATGTTGCGAGTGATTGTCTTTCCGGTAGCTACATTTGTCGTGGTCGCGGTGCCGGTCGTGCCGCCACTGCCGTTGGGAACCACCGAGGTGGCGCCATAGCGGATTCTTTCACCGGACGAAAAATCCAGATTATTTGGGCCGACGTTATAATACTGCAGAAAGATGCTGTTTGCCGTGAGAGACGGCGTCGTGATGGTGGTGGCCTGAGCCGACACAGCCAGACAGGTGGTCGCGAGGACCGAAATTGAGATCTTTGCGGATGACTGGAAACCAGGATTCGGAAGACATGATCGCATGAGGAGCCCCCATTCGATTAGCGGGCCTATTGGCCCAACACAGTTCCGAGACACGCTATGGTAGTATTGTTGTAGGAAAGGTCAAGCCGGTAAATGTGGCGCAGGTTGGGGCACGGCACAGGGGGCAGCCGCCTGCGATGCGCCGCAGAGGGAGATCCCGAATCCTGTTCCGCTCACAGGCTGGCCAGATGGCTGGTCGTCAATGCCGGCATTGCGGCACTTGATGGCACTTTGAGCCGCAGGATTGTCGTGGCGCGGCAGCCAATGTTGGTGCACCCGCGTACCAACTGGTCGCCGCATTGCGGCGACCAGTTGCTTCGTTAGATGATCAGAGCGCGAGGCGATCAGAACGCACCGGGCAGCACCTCGGTGCCTTCCTGCCTCACGGACTGCAGCGCGAAGGGGTTGAGCCCGAGCGCGCGCAGGATGGTCGGCGCGACCTGCATGGTCTCTACCGGGCTGGTTACGCGAGCGGCGTGCAGATGCGGGTTCGACAGCAGCATCATCACGTTGGTGTCGTCATGCGCGAAGCCGCCGTGTTCCGCTTGTTTGCTGGTGCTGCCCGAGTAGGTGACACCCACGTTGGGGGTGACCAGGATGTCAGGCGTGCGCGGGTCGCCGTAGGGCGGCAGGCCGGGCGCATTGAACAGCTGCTCGATCGCAGGTCCTGAGAAAATCTCGCCGATGCCTGCGATATTCGCGTTGGCGGGCGATTGCCGTTCGAGCATCTGGACCGCCTGCGCGGTGGTGCAGGTGTTGTCGAGCCAGATCAACGAGACGTCGTCCTCGGTCGGGCCGATACCGGTGGGATTGGAGGGCGATTCCGACATCGGCAGGCAGCCGGCATTGTCCAGGATGGCGGCCGGCGATGTTGTCACGGGCCCTGTTTTCGTGATCCGCGTATAGCGAGCTGAATCAATCGGGCTCTGGCCGTGCTTGGCGGTCACGATGATGAGCGTCTGCTCAAGCGCCCCCGACTTCTTCAGCGCGTCGACCATCCGTCCGATCGAGGCATCCACGAACTGGATCTCACTCAAAAGCGCCGGCGATGGCGTTCCCTGCGCGTCCAGGTAGCCGCCGCTGACAACGGGGTTGAGGGATTTTTCAATCAGCTTCTCACCCACGCTGACCGCCTGGAAGTTCATTCCGAACACGGTCGGGATCGGCGCGGGCGCAGATCCATCATGCTTGAAGCCGCTCGCTTCGTTGACGATCGCGTTGACCTTCAACGTGTCGTAACATTGGATATTCAGGAAGCTGTCGGTCCACGCATTGGAGGAAGACGTGGCGGTCGGGTCCGGCAGTTGCGGAAAGCAGGGCAGCGACGCGCTTACGCGCACGTTGGGGAGCGCAACCGGGATGGAGTTGATCTCGGGCGAGTAGTAGTCGTCGAGATTGCGGCCGTCGCCGGGGCCGGACACCGATGAATAAGACGGATGCTTGTCGGACCATGCCGTGTAGCCGCCGGCCTGATGCACGACACCGAAAATGGTGTTGGTCCGCACGAAGTTCCACGGATAGACGGGTGAGCAATTATTGAGCGGATCGCGCTCGAGCTTCTTGGGATCGATCGAATTGATCCCGCCGTCGCCATTGGGAGCGCCGCCGTTCAGCTTGGTCTTGTCGATATCGATGCCCTCGTCGAACTCGGTCGTCGTGCCCCTCGGTTGAGCGCCGGGAACACAGGCGTCGGGGCTGCCGGCGACGCCGTTGCCGGTTGTGGTCGCCGGGGGATCGAGCGAGCGGTCATAGGCCACATCATAGAACGCCCCGACGCTGCGCGGCGAGCCGCCGCTGACCAGCGCCATCAGACCCGGAAAGGAGTCCGACGGCTTGGAGGTGGAGGCGTCGAGATAATCAACGCCATGCTCCGCGAGCTCCGCCAGATTGGGGCAATACGGCATCCCGCCATTGGCGCCGGCGATGCCATGGGCGCAATTGATGAAATCGACTGCGTGCATCCCGTCGATGCTGAGCAGCAGGACATGGCGAACGTTCGGGCGATCATTGTCGAAGTCCTGCGCCGGCAGTTGCTGCGCTGGCGCGAGGGCCAGCACGAACGCAACCGAAGCCATGCATCGTTTCATATGCTTCTTCATCTTGTCTCCCTTTCAAGCAGCAACGGTATCGCGGTGCCGCACTGTCGGCGGCGCCGGGGAGCGCTTTCTGCCTACGCTTTGTTGCGGAGATGCTGCGTGTGAATGACGCTTGTATGAATCGCGTGGACAAAGCGTCACGAAAATCGGAAGCGTCCGCTCAATTCATTCGATAGAAATTCCGCTGGCCTTTATCGGCGCGGACCACTTCTGTATTTCGCTGCCGATGAGCTTCTGCAGATATTCGGGAGAGCGTCGCTCGCTCGGAACGGGATCAGCGCCAACCTCGCGCAGCCGCGCCGCGGCCGCAGGGGCCTCCATCGCCATCCCGGCCGCATCATGGAGCTTGCGCACGACCGTCGGAGGCGCCCCCTTGGGCAGAAAGAGAGCGAGCCACACGCTGACATCGACGTCCACTCCACGCTCTTGCGCGCTCGGAAGTTCGGGCAGCAGCGATGAGCGCCTGCCGGTGAGGCTCGCCAGCGCCTTCACCCGCCCGCCTTCGAGCTGCGGCGCCACTGTCGGCATGATCGGGCACTGGTAGTCGATGCGCCCGGCGATCAGGTCCTGCATGGCCGGTGCGCCACCCCGATAGGGAATGTGGGTCACGTTGAGGCCCAAGGCGGAATTGAGGATCACGCAGGCGAGATGCGGCACGGTGCCGGCGCCGGGCGATCCGTACTGCAGCTTGGCCTGGTTGGTCCTGGTATAGGCGATGAACTCCTCCAGCGTGGCGGCCGGAAAATCCTTGCGGGTGGCCAGCACGAGCGGCAGCTCGACCAGCAACCCGACCGGCGTGAAGTCGCTCACCGCATAGGGCAGCGTGCGATACATGTTAGGAGCGGTGCCGAAAAGGCCGTTGTCGCCCAGCAGCAGCTGATATCCATCGGGCGCCGCCTTGGCGACGCGGGCAGCCCCGGTGAGCCCGCTCGCCCCCGCCACGTTCTCCACCACGATCGTCTGGCCGAGATAGTCGACCATGCGCGCGGCGAGAATCCGCGCGACCGTGTCGTTGGTGCCGCCCGGCGCAAAGGTGACGATCAGGGTTATGGGCCGGGTCGGCCAGTCCTGCGCGAGCGCAGCGTGTTCGGCGCCGAGCAGCGCCAATGCGGCCGCGAGGATAGACGCGAATTGTCTGTGCGATGCCTTCATGATTCGCATAATCCGCCCCTTTCAATTCGCCGCCGAGCAAGCTCCGAAATCTTTTCCCCGGCGCAGCAACTAATGGCTGCGACGCGCGTGGAGGTTGGCATCCGATCATTCCGTCCTGCCGCCGGCTCTCATTATAGCAACGATCTTCATCGCAATGATCTTTCCGGCACGCTCTCATCGCCTGCCACCCAGGTTGCCAGCACCTGCAGGCGTTTGGGCTCAAATGCCACGATGTCGGCGCGGCAGCCGGGGGCGAGGTGCCCGAGCATATGATCGAGCCCGAGAAAGCCCGCCGGGTGAGCCGAGGCGAAGCGCAGCGCATGCGTAAGCGGCGCACCAACGAGCTCGACACAGTTGCGCACCGCGCTCGCCATGTCGAGGACGGCGCCCGCAAGGGTTCCCTCTGCACTCACGCAGCGGCCGTCGCGGACCATGATCTCGCGGCCGTTGAGCATGAAGCTTGCGCGCTGCCCGCCGACCGGCGGCATGGCATCGGTGACGAGCATGGGATGGCCCGCTCCGCGCAGCGCCAGGCGCAGCATGGCGGGGTCGACATGGAACCCGTCCACGATCAGTCCGTACCATAGCGCGGGGTTTTCGAGCGCTGCCGCAATCGGCCCGCCCTCACGGGCGGCAAGCGGCCGCATGGCGTTGAATAAATGGGTAAAGCCGGTGAGACCATCGGCGATCGCCGCCTTGGTTTGCGCATAGGTGGCCATCGAGTGGCCGAGCGATAGGCAAATTCCGCTCATCGCCCATCGCGCGATCAGCCCCGACGGAATTTCCTCAGGCGCGATGGTCAGCAGCGTCTTTCCGTTGCGCGACCGCAACAGAAGCTGCTCGTCTTCAGGAGATGGTGAGCGAAGAAGGCTCGCATCATGAATGCCGGCCTTCTCGCGCGACAGAAACGGCCCTTCCAGGTGAATGCCGAGGACGCCCGGCTCTGCCTCGACGATGGCCGCAACAGCGGCGAGCGCAGCCTGCATTTTCGCCGGTGTATCGCTGATCAGGGTGGGAAGAAGGCCGGTGGTTCCAAACTTGCGATGCGCGGCCGCGATCGCCCTGATGGCGGCGGGCGTCGGCTCCGCGTTGAACAGGATATCGGCTCCGCCATTGACCTGCAGATCAATGAAGCCGGGGGCCAGCCAGACGCCTTCCGGCAGCTCGCGAACCATGAGGTCGCCGGGCAAGTCCGCGCGCGGTGTGAGCGCGACAATGCGGGTGCGATCGATCACCACGGCGGTGCTTTCGTGAACGCGCAGGCCGTCGAACACATGCCCGGCTGCGAGCCCCCATGGTCCGTTGCGGCTCATCGGAAGCGGTTCATCGGGTTCGGGTGACTTTCTGCAGATGTCGCGGGCTCACGAGATCCGTGCCGCGCCGCTCGGCAAGCTTAAAAAGGAAAGCGTAGAAGCTTTGGATCAAGCAAAGCACATCCGCATCGGGATGATCCCTCGGCAGCGTCGGAAGCTGCGTGACAGTGGCGTCGCCAACGCCTGCCCGCAGCACAAGGGCGCCTTTGTGGGCGAGATCGGCGGCGAGCGTGTCAAGGCCGGCTGCGGCCGCGTCGGTCGGCGGGAAAATCAGGATCGGATAGCCAGGCGATACCAGCGCAATCGGGCCATGCAGAAACTCCGCGCCGCTGAACGCTTCGGCATGAAGATCGCAGGCTTCCTTGAGCTTCAAGGCGGCCTCGCGCGCGATCGCGAGCGTTCCCCCGCGCCCGATCGCAACCAAGCTCGTGGCGCCGGCAAGGATGCTCAAACCTCTGCTCCAATCAAGCTCGCTGGCCAGGCTCAGGCGATCAGGCAGGCGTTCGATCGCCTCGCTGAGCGCGTGATCCTCGGCCCAGGCCGCGGTGAGGCGCAAAAGCACGGCGAGCGTCGCCACAAACGTCTTGGTCGCCGCAATGCCGGCCTCGCGCCCGGCCTCGATGGGCAAGACAATATCGCAAGCAGCCGCGAGTGGGCTTGCCGGATCGTTGACGATCGCGACCGCGAGCGCGCCCGCCGCCTTCGCCATCAGGGCAGATTCGACCAAGTCGTCACTGCGCCCCGATTGTGAAAGTGCGAGGAAAAGCGCGCCGCCCAGCCGAAGCTTCCGGCGATAGATCGTGGCAATGCTGGGGGCGATGGCGCCCACGGGAATCCCAAGATGCCGCTCGATGAGATACTTGGCAAAGATCGCGGCATTTGCCGAGCTGCCGCGCGCACAAGTCATGAGCAAGCTCGGGGGCGCCTGGCGCAGGCGGGATATGAGCTTGTTCAGCGGTTCGGCCACCGTGTTGGCCTGCCGCCGCACCGCTGCGGCCGCCTCGCGAAATTCCGTCGCCGCGCTCATCGCTGCTCTTCCAAGGTCCGCAGCCGCGTGTCCGCTCCGGTCAGGCCTGCGGCGGCAGCGGCGATGAGCAATGCGCCGTCGAGCGCGTCTCCCTTCGGGGCAACCAAATGGCGGCGCGTGTCCTCGGCAAGCCACGGTTCGATCTTGCGGGCAAGCCCGCCCATCAGCGCCAAGCGGCGGGCGCCAAATGCAACAAGCCGACGCGCCAGCGCATCCGCGTGTCCTGCTCCGCACCGCATCAGCTCGACCGCGACCGGATCATCGGCAGTCGCAGAATCGACGACCGCGGGCGCGAGCTCGGCAAAGTCTCGCGGCCGCGCATCTGAGGAGAACCGCACGATCGCATGCGGATCGGACCCAAAGCGGTCGAACAGGCTTGTTAGGAGCCCGCTCCACTGAATGCGGCCATCGTGTGCCCACAGCGCGCGCCGCAACGCCTCCCGTCCAAGCCAGGCGCCGCTGCCCTCATCGGAAACCGTAAGCCCCCATCCACCTACGCGCATATCGCGTCCGCCGAGCTCGGCCCAACCGATGCTGCCGGTGCCGACGATGATAATCCCGCCGTCCTGTCCGCGATGAGCACCCACGCATGCGGCATGCGCGTCCGTGGTCACCAATACCTCGCGATAAGGATGCGGGCGCCGGGCGGCAGCGGCCCTATAGGCGGGCTCGCTTGCTCCTGCGAGCGCAAGGCAGGCGATGACCCGTTGCGAGTCCAACGGTGGCAGGCCCGCCGCAAAGAGGCACTCCGCACCCGCCTGGAAGACGGCGGAAAGGCTCTCTCCGAGCCCGAACCGGATGTTGGCAGGGCCTCCGACCGCCTCTGCCAACGTAGTGCCGCTCCCATCCGCAAGGCGGGCGCGGCATCGAGTCCCGCCGCCATCGACCCCCAGCAGCAGCAGCTCGGCTTCGGGCACGAGGCTCGCATGAATGCTCATGCGGCATCAACGCGCCAGAACCAATCCGGATCATGCGCGTTTTAATTGCGGCTGCAGCTCATTCTAACCATGGATACCGAACGCCCAAGCCCGCGCTATTCCACCATCGACCTGTGGGAGCCGGCCGACATTCTCGACGCGATGGTCGAAGGTCAATTCGCCGCCGTGGCGGCGACGCGGGAGGCGCGCGCCGAGCTTGAGCGCGCCGCGCTCGCGATTGAGGCGCGGCTCAAGGCTGGCGGACGGCTGGTCTATGTCGGGGCCGGGACTTCTGGGCGTTTGGCCGTCCAGGATGGCGCGGAGCTGATGCCGACATTCAACTGGCCGCAGGAGCGACTCCTGCTGCTTATTGCAGGCGGCGGGGACGCGCTCGTCCGCTCTGTTGAAGGCGCCGAGGATGCAGTCGAGCAGGCGACGCGCATCGTTCGCCGTAAGAAAATCGGAGAAAGCGATGCGCTCATCGCAGTTGCGGCAAGCGGCACCACGCCCTTCACGCTTGCTTGCTTGCGTGAGGCCAAGCAACGGGGCGCGCTTACCGTCGGGCTCGCCAACAACCGCGGCACGCCGCTGTTGACCGAGGCCGAATACCCGATCCTCCTCGATACCGGCGCGGAGCCGATCGCCGGCTCGACCCGGATGAAGGCAGGTACCGCGCAACGCATTGCCCTCAACATGCTGTCCTCGCTCTTGATGATCCGGCTCGGGCGCGTCTACGCAGGTCTGATGGTGGATGTCCAAGCCATGAACGCGAAGCTCATGCGGCGCAGCGAGGAGATGCTGTTGCGCTTGAGCGCGCGCAGCCGCGAGGAGGTGCGGTCGGCCCTCAAGGAGGCAAACGGAAACGTAAAGGTTGCTGTCCTGTTGCTGCGCGGCTGCGACCGCGACAAGGCCCGTAACCTCCTCGATCAGGCGCATGGCGAGCTGCGCGCGGCCTTGCAGCTCATGGTGCAAGGTTCCGACGCGGCGTGAGTTTTCTCGCTGGCACTTTGCCGCACGGTCGACCGGCTTGTGACCGAGCAGTTCCGTCACCATGGTCACTCGATGCGAGTGTGAAGAGCCTTTGTGCTCGAGCCGGTGCAGCCGGATTGATGATCTCACTCGGATTGGACGTATTGAACGTCAGGTGAAAACGCGGCTCCCAGGCTGCGACGGTGCAATTGTCCGAGCCTGTCGGAGCCAGAAATACGGAGGAACTTACATGAGACGCTTGAGCATGGCTCTCATCGCGGCGACTGCCGTTCTTAGTGCAACGCCGCTTCTCTCACGGCCGGCATCGGCCATGCCGGTAGCCAATCTGGGGGTGGCTGCGAACCAAGTTTCAGGCGACGTACAAGATGTGCGCTGGATTTGCGGGCCCCGCGGGTGCGTTTGGCGGCCCAACTTTTGGGGACCGCGGTTTGGATTTTGGCGACCGCGCGCTCGCTTCTGGGGACCGCGCTCTTTTGCCTTTGCGGGACCGCGCTTTGGGTGGGGCTGGCGAGGCGGATGGGGTTGGCGAGGCCGGCGCTGGTGGTGGTAACTGACGGGGGTCCCCCGCATCGGGGCGCTCGCGCACCATGCGGGGGATTATTTTTTATCCTAGTGATAGCGAGAGGGAAGTGGTCGCTGGAGAAGTTTTGCCTGCAAAACCCGCAACCTGATCTCGTTCATTCCGGAGCGCCCGAATTCGACCGGAGCAGCCTCCGTGACGGCGTCGAAGTATGAACGTGCAAGTGTCAGCTGATCATCGCTGATGTCTTGGCCGATGATGAGCGCGTCGTGGCCGACGAAAGCCTTTGGATCATACAGAAACCCGAAGTTCTTCGGGTCGTTTCCAATGATGACGACGGGAAGGAGCCCCTTCAAGGCTTGATCGATCCTGCCGGCGTCGATCCAGTTCGGCGCTATGACGAACAAGCCTTTGTCCTCGAGCAATCCGCGCGCCTGCAGATCGGTGCGCAGAGGCGTCCATTCAAATGCCTCCAGTGTCGGGTCGCGGGCGCCGAGTAGGGACGGGAGGAGAACGCGCCCAATACCGGTCGCCGTGTGCCCGACGATCATGATTGACAGACCGATCAACAGTGCCGTCGAGGCGATCGCCCAGCGCCGTACGTGAGGGTTGCGCGCGCGCTGGGCGAGAAAGTCGCCGAGAACCGGATAAAGCATCAGCCAGCCCGGCATCGGCCAGTGCGGAAGGCCGCGGTCACCCCACAATGGCTCAGCGCTGAAGATCGCGATCGTCGGCAGAGCCAGGCACAGGCAGTACCAGGCCTGCTCTCGCTTGCGCCCCGCTCGCAGCGCGTACCATGCGGAGACAACCAAGGGCGCGAAGATCCAGGGGAAAATCCACACAGCCTGGCCGGCAAGGTTCAAGATGAAATTGCTGAGATGCAGACTCGCGCGCGGCAACGAGTTGACGCCCTGGTAGGCGAAGGAGGCCCAGTTGTGCTCTGTGTTCCATATGAGCACGGGAGACAGAATGGCGAGCGCGAGCAGCGCACCTGCGTACGGCGCCGGGTGAAGAAAAACAGCCCGGCGCGCCGGGATGCTGGCAAAGAAGCAGAGAACACCGAGCGCGAATAGAATTGCGTGGTACTTGGACAAGCCCGCGAGTCCAATCCAAAGACCTGCGAGAAGCCATGTCCTCCAGGGCGATGGGGGATGGACGGCGGGAAACAGGCCGCGTGCGATGACAAGCGCAGCGGCGAGCAGGCAGAATAGGAGCGGCCCGTCGGGAACAACCAATGTTCCGGCCGATGCGGTGAAGAACACCGAGAGGTTCAGCGTCAACACTGACCATACGCCGGCCTCGCCGCTGAAGAGTTGACGCGTCAGGTCGAACAGAAGCCACGACGAGCCGGCAAACAGCAGGATGAAAGGCAATCGGATGGCATGACCTTCGCCGAGCAGCGGCATGAACGCGTGCACGATCCAGGACTGCGCCGGCGGGTGGTCAAAATAGGAAAGGGCCAGGTGGCGAGCGTTGGCGATCGTGTAGCTTTCGTCGACGGTAAAATCGAGCGTCGCAGCAAGAACGAGCCGGCCAAGCAGAAATAAAGCGATCAGCGATAGCGCAGCGCGATCGGGCCGCAGCCGGCTACTTGGAAGTCCCAGCCCCAAGCTCCATCCTCCGATGATTTGAGCCGCCAATTTGAGCCGCCAACTCGCTCGTGCCGGAAGCGATCTTCCGGCTTGGATTTTCTGATCTGACGACCTGACCACCGGTCACGCAGGCCTTCATAAGGTCAAGGAGCATTTCCCGAATAGGAAACTCCTCGATACATCTTATAGGTGGTCAGAACCTTCCCCAAGCGGACGATTGGAATCGTATCGATCAGCTCGAGTTCATTGAAGTGCTGGCGAATGACATGATCCACCGTCCGCAGTTGCGGCTCATCCACCAGGATAATGGCATCCTCTCCCTTCCATTGCTCAGGGACGGGCCAAAATGTGAACTGGCTCGTTTTGTCATCGAAACACTTGACATCAGGGTCGTGCAAAGCAAACGCCAGCTGTGATGAGGTCTGCCAGTCGGAAGAGGCGACGAATTTTGCGCCATGGGCCTGCTTCGCCGCAGCAATCCGGGTTCCGATCTCGGTCCAGCCAAATGCCCGGCTCGACTCGAAATCGACCTGGCCCACAAGCGCAGCAAGCGGGAGCACGGTGTAATTGAAGGTGAACAGCGCGGAGCAAACCATCCCGTAGATAAGATGGGCCCGCAGTATCCGCGGCGAATGCAAATAGCCCAAGGCCAACGGCAGGAAGGGCAGATAGGCGACGACATTCCAGTAGAAATGCACGTAGACAAGAAGGCAAAGACCAAGAAAAGTCAGGGTCGACAGAAGGAACGTCCACCGGCCCAGCAAATGCCAGACTGCGACGCATGTTTCTGCCGGCTTTGACCGCAGGAGAAATGCACTCAAAGCTGGCAGCAGAAAGGGGGACAGGGTAGCCGCCGAAGCAGCGAGGAAAGCAACGATTGTCGAGAGCTCGATGAGGGGGCCATCGACATGAAGGCGCTCCCAAAGGTGGTAACGAAAGGAGGAAAGGCCGTTCGTTGCATTCCAGTAGAGCACGGGCACCTGAATCAGTGCTGCAATACCGGCAGCCGCATAGAGATGTGGGCTTCGCAGGAGCGGGCGCAGGACAGGCACGGCCAAGATGGCGGCGGCCACGCCCAGTCCAAGAAAGATCGCATTGTATTTGGTCAGCGCCGCTAGTCCGAGCGCTAGGGCAGCGCCGTAGAGCTGCCAAGCTGCCAGACGCCTTTTCGCGGCAAATTCATTGAAGAAAACAACAAAGAAGCTGGCTGAAAGATAAATCAGGAAAATCAGGAGATGGTCCGGATAGACAATCGTCGTATAAATGAAGATCAAGGGTGACGCGAAATAAAGTCCGGCGGTGGCGAGGCCATGCGCGCCATGGATCGAGCCCGCCATTCGGCGTCCCCACCAGATGCCGAGCGCAATGGTGCCGAGCGTCGTCGGCCAGGTCAGGAAGCGCAGACCAAACACGGTCCAGCCGAAGATGTGCGCGTCGAGCCCTTGCAGCCAGGCATGAAGCGGCGGATGGTCGTAATATGAAAGACTGGGATGCAGGCCCCAAAGCCAATAATAGGCCTCATCCGGAAGCGGCGCAGCGCCGAGCTGAAAGCACAGGCGGCTGACCAGGAGAGCGATGAGCGCGATATAGAGAAGCGTTTTATCGCCGGTGGACTGAATGTCCCAGGCCAGATGTGGTTTGCCCCCGTCCAGATGCTCGCTCCATTTCTGCATTCCGATTCCGCCCCCGCGCGATTTAGCGCCACGCCTCTGCCGGCGTTCGCGGTTACATCGGACACTGCATGGGCTTTGTCCAGTGGCCGAGATGGTGCTCCCTTGGCCCGCGTTTAATCGGGCGGGCACAGGGCGCGATTTCCGTTTCGGCGCTTTGAATTTGCAGTTGGGTTTCGTCCTTTGCGGCCAACTCGCCGCAAGAACTCATTGGGGCGTGGTCAGAAAGTCAGCGCAGACAAACCTCTACCGGTTTGATATCCTTTCCCGCGCAAAGGCTCCTCGGCTTGGGCAGTCCAAGCCGAGGAGAGAATTAGCACTGCTCATTGATAGAACTGCATATTGGTAGCACTGCGGCGTGCGGCTGCGTGCTGACGTGCGCGCGACAGGCAGCCGACCGACAGCCCGGCCGATAGCCGGCTAAGCGTCCGCATCCTCTGTTCGAAACTTGCTCCGAGCGCCAACGCGCTCGGGCGCTGTGCGCCGTCAACGTCTTGAGCTTGGTCAACATCTTAAGCCTAATGGGTGCCATCATGGATCTACCTCGACGGCTGGGAGCGGAATTCTTCGGGACTTTCTGGCTGACATTCGCCGGCTGCGGGAGTGCGGTGCTTGCCGCCGGCTTCCCGGAATTGGGTATCGGATTTCTGGGCGTCGCCTTCGCGTTCGGGCTGACCGTGCTGACGATGGCCTATGCGGTCGGCCACCTATCGGGCGGCCATTTCAACTGCGCAGTGACGGTTGGGCTATGGGCCGGCGGCCGTTTCAGGTCAGGCGACGTCATTCCTTACATTCTCGCCCAGGTGGTCGGCGCGATCGCGGCGGCGGCCATCCTCTATGCGATCGCTTCGGGCAAGCCCGACTGGATGCCCGATGGGTTCGCTGCCAACGGGTACGGCGAGCTCAGCCCGGGCAAGTACAGCCTGTCGTCCTGCTTCATCGCCGAAGTCCTCGGCACCTTTTTCTTCCTCTATGTCATCATCGGCAGCACCTCGAAGGGCGCGGCCGTGGGCTTTGCAGGGATTCCCATCGGGCTTTGCCTCACATTGATTCACCTCTTCCTCATCCCGATCACGAACGCCTCGGTTAATCCGGCGCGAAGCACCGGCCCGGCGCTCTTTGCCGGCGGGCCCTATATCGGGCAGTTGTGGCTGTTCTGGCTCGCACCTCTCTTGGGAGCGGCCATCGCCGGCGCGGTGACCCGCTGGCAGCACGAGCAACTCGCCCCAACGTGATCCTGGAGCTGAACACAGGTGGCGCTGAGCGAGATCCAATCGAAGCGCTCGGGCGTCCCAAGAACTCATATGAAGCCACGGAGGAACAGATGAGTGAGGTCATTCGAGACAGTGTGACGCCGCGTCGGAGCTTCCTCGGCCGAATGGGAGGAGCCGCTGCGCTCGCGGTTGCGGCGCTGGCGCCGAGGCAGGCACCAGCACAAGCTCCGAGTGCAAGATCCGATGGTCCGGATTGGCCCGGAACGCTCAGTGGGCGTCATCGCCAGGTGGTCGATGCCTACGAGGCCAATTCCGGCTTTCCGCTGGCGTTCGCCCTCACGATTCTTATGCCGAACGATTCCGCGAGCGCGGTCGTTGTGCTGCGGCACGGCGCCTTTCCGATCGCGCTGGGCGACGCCATGTGGGAGAAATACAAGATCGGCGAAGCGTTCAAGATCGTCGACCCGGAGACCAAGGCGCCGGCGCGGAAGAATCCGTTCTTGCGGCCCAAGGCCGGTGTGCTTGTGGTCGACGACATGGCGCTCGATCGCCTGCTTGCACGCGGCGTCATCTTCGGTGCCTGCAACGTGGCGCTGACCTTGCAGAGCAAGATGCTCGCCCCCAATGCCGGCGTCGGCGCCGACGAAGCGGCAAAGGAATGGGCCGCCAACATCGTCCCCGGCATCACCGTCATCCCTTCGGGAACCTGGGGTGTCAACCGTGCGCAGGAGGCGGGCTGCACCTACTGCGCCGGCGGATGATCTGCGCCGTCACGCTGAATGAATGACCGATGGGACGCTCGGCCCTGGTCGGGCCATGATGGCGGCCGATCTCGAACGGCCCCTGTCCGATCGGGGGCGAGGGGCGGCGCACGCACAATTTTCCGCCTCATGCGTGCCGCAAAATTGGCGACCTGACGGTGGAAATCGCTATGATCCGCTGACGACGCCCCGAACTGGCCCCACCGGGCCGGCTGGGCAATAAGCCGCGCGGACCGAGCTCAACCGCCGCACCGTCCTCCCCTCACCTCGTCCCCGGCGCCGGCGAACGGCCGCCGGCAAGACTGGAGCCTTATAGATGCAACGTTCCAAGTTCGGCATCCTCGCAGATGCCTGGCGCATCGCCCGCCCCTATTGGTTCTCCGAGGAGCGGGGGGTCGCGTGGGGTCTGCTCGCAGCCGTGGTGGTCGCAAATTTGATCCAGGTCGGGATCAACGTGCGGCTCAATTCGTGGCGCAACGACTTCTACAATGCGTTGCAGAATTACGACCAGACGGCGTTCTTCTATCAGCTCGGCTTGTTTGCGGTGCTCGCCGGCGCTTTCATCGCCATCGCGGTCTACGGCATCTATTTGCAATCGATGCTGCAGATCCGCTGGCGGCGCTGGATGACCGAGGTTTATCTGCGCGAATGGCTCGGCGACAAAACCTACTATCGGCTCCAGCTCACCGGCGATGCCACCGACAATCCCGACCAGCGGATATCCGAGGACTTGCGGGACTTTCCGGCGCAGACCCTCAACCTGTCGATCGGCCTGGTGACAAACGCGGTACAAGCCGTCTCGTTTGCATTCATCCTGTGGGATCTGTCCGGACCGCTCGCGATTCCGTTAGGCAGCTTGGGGGAGATCAGCGTTCCCGGCTACATGTTGTGGGCTGCGCTGATCTACACCGCGTTCTTCACCTGGATTACGATGCGCCTCGGGCGGCGGCTGATCAGCCTCAACTTCCAACAGCAGCGCCTCGAAGCCGATTTCCGATTCAGTTTGGTGCGCTTGCGCGAATACAGTGAGAGCATAGCCTTCTATGGCGGAGAGGCCCGCGAACTCGACATCTTCTCCGAGCGGTTCGGCAAGGTGTTCGGCAATTTCCTGGCCATCATGATGCGGACCATGATCCTCGGTTTCCCGCAGAATGGCTCGAGCCAGGCCGCAGTGGTGTTCCCTTATCTGGTCGCAGCGCCGCGCTTTTTCGCCGAGCGGATGCCACTTGGGGCGATCCAGCAGGTCGCGGATGCCTTCATTCAGTTCCAGGGCTCGATCGCCTACATCATCACCGCGTATAACGACATCGCCAACTGGGCATCCATCCTGCAGCGGCTGGAGACGTTCCGCGATCGGGTCGAGGAAATTCATGCCGAGCAGGAGCGCCCGCAGCCGATTGCCATCGAGCGGTCGGGCGAAGGCATTGGGGTTTCTTCCCTCGAGCTCGATCTCCCGGACGGTAGACTGCTGCGCAAAGACTTGAGCTTCGATGTACGCCCGGGCGAAGCGCTGCTCATCCGCGGTCCGACCGGAAGCGGCAAGAGCACGCTTCTGCGCGCGTTGGCCGGACTATGGCCGTTCGGCCGAGGCAGCGTACGCCTTGATCCCAAGCGCGCCTTCTTCATCCCGCAGAAGTCCTATGTGCCGCTCGGCACCTTGCGCCACGCGCTGGTCTATCCTGATCCGGAGGCGAGCTTCCCGACCGAGCGGCTCGTCGAAGTGCTCAAGGAGGTCGGTCTCGAACGCTTTGCCTCCGAGCTCGACACGGCCGACATGTGGTCGCAGCGCCTGTCGGGCGGCGAGCAGCAGCGCTTGGCCTTGGCGCGTGTGCTTCTGGCAAAGCCCGCCACCATCTTCCTTGACGAGGCGACCGCTTCGCTCGATGAGGCGGGCCAGGAAATGCTCTACAAAATCCTGCGCAGCCTGCCCTGGAAGCCGACCATCATCAGCGTCGGCCATCGCGCAACGCTGCCGAAGTTCCATGACCGCGTGTACGAGCTCAAGCCTTTGGTTCCCGCGTGAAGGCGCATTGAAGACCCGCGGTCGCTCCTGCGAAAGCAGGAGCCCGTACCGCAGCGCGCTCTCATGTTCGCCGAGGGTTCTGGGTCCCGGCTCTCGCTGCGCTCGGCCGGGACGACATCCCTCGGGTGACGCGACCGTTAACAAGGATTAATGTCGGCGACAGGAAGCGGAAAGGAAGATTTCCCGATAGTTGCACAGCCTTGTGCGGGATTTAAGTCCCGCTCGACTTTGGGGAGTTCAACAAATGAAACGCTATCTGGCTTCTCTGAGTATTGGTGCAGCGCTGGCGGTTTCGACCGGCGCGGCTTACGCGCATCATTCGTTTGCGATGTTTGATGCCGATCAGAAGACGACTCTCGCCGGCACCGTCAAAGAGTTTCAATGGACCAATCCGCACGCCTGGATTTTCGTGATGGTCCCCAACCAAGACGGCCAGCTCGAGCAATGGGCGGTCGAGATGGGCGGCCCGGGCCAGATCGCGCGCCAGGGCTGGACGGCAAAGACGCTGACGCCTGGAATGGACGTCAAGCTCACGATCCATCCGCTGCGTGATGGCAGCAATGGCGGGCAGTTTGTGTCAGCAACCTTGCCGGATGGTACCGAGCTCGGCCGCTAACGCCGGCAATACCGCCTGCTTCAACAATTGGTCTGCAGCCATTGCGGCGCGACGAGCGCCTGTGGAGGATTCATGCGCCTTGTAGCCTTGGTTTTTACCTTGTCGGCCTTATCGAGCTCCGCCTCCGCTCAGAGCTGGAAGGAATACAGCTATCCGGATTATGCCTTTACGGTCGCATTTCCGGCCGAGCCCAAGACGGAGACGACGACCTACGCGATCGGCGACGGGCCGGCAGCGCCTGCGCAGGTCTATTCGGTTTCTCTGCCGGGCAGCACCTTTAAGATGACGGTCGTAGACTTGAGCAAAGCCGGCCTCGATGAGGCGGCCGTGATCGACCACGCGATCAAGGCGCTGTCCGAGGGCGGCGAGATCAAGATCAATATCCCGGCGCGCGTCGGTCGCGTGTTCGGGCGTCAGCTCAGCATTTTGGGTGCGGATGGCAGCCGCTCCTCGGATGCTCTGTTCTACTACGAAGGGCGCCTCTACCAGATCGAAGGCACCTCGCTGCCGCCCGGCAATGCCACCTCCGATGCCATCCGCTTCCAGCAGTCGCTGATCTTCACCGACCACGGAACAAATGCCGGTCCGGGCGAGCGTGGTCCGGGTGATGGCCGCCGGCGCGGAGAGCGGCGCACCGGCGGACCGCGCGACCGGGCCGGTGGGGGAGTGCCGCCTGCCGTCGCCGGCGAGCCACAGAAGCTTTAACCAAAGCTTGAATGCGCCCCTTGAATTAACGCAGTGCAACACTAAGTAGTCACCAAGCTCGCGACTGACCTGCTTGCCACGGATGTACTGGAAGCGGCGATGGCGCGAAGGACCCGCCTGAGAGAGATCTCCGGCGGGTTTTCTTTTCTCGCGAGTAGGGGCTGGGGAGTGGGCCTGCTCCCACTTTCGCTGATGACACCCCAAGGCCCCGTTTGGTAACCTCGACGCTGGTTGCGCTGGAACCCGCGCGGCCGGCGGCGCGAGCTGTTTGCGCCGAGACCCCTCCCCTTCAAGGTGATGGCATGTCCACAAAATCACTTCTGATACTGACCATGGCAGCTTCTCTCTCCGCCGTCCTGCCGGCGAATGCGCAACGATCGGCCGAGCCCGATCCGTCCCAGCCGGGCGGCTATGCGCTGCCCGACGGCAGCGCGAAAAAGCTGGTGCAGGAGAATTGCACGATCTGTCACAATCTTCGCAATCTCGTCCTCTCCAACAAATCGGCGGAAGATTGGGACAACACCGTCGACATGATGAAGAACGCGGGCGCTCCGATCACGGCGGATCAGGCAAAGGAGATCAAGGAATATCTGATCAAAGCTTTCCCGGAGCTGCCGCGGCCGCAGCCGGCCAAGATCGATGGTCCGATCAAGGTGAAGTTCCACATCTGGTCGACGCCGACGCCCGGCTCGCGCCCGCATGATCCACTGGCGATGCCGGATGGGACGCTGTGGTGGTCCGGCCAATTCGCAAACCGGCTCGGCCATCTCGATCCCAAGACCGGCGAGATGAAGGAATATCCGATACCGCGGCTTGCCGGGCCGCACGGCCTCATCAACGACAAGGACGGCAACATCTGGTACGCCGGCAACTGGGGAGCCCATATCGGCAAGCTCGATCCAAAGACCGGGCAGTTCACCTTCTACGACATGCCGGATCCGCGGGCGAAGGACCCGCACACGCCGTTGTTCGACCGCGACGGCTATCTCTGGTTCAGCGTGCAGAACGGCGGTTTCATGGGACGTCTTGATCCCAAGAGCGGCGAGATCAAGCTGGTGACGCCGAATGGCGGGCCAGGGCAGCAGCCCTATGCGCTGCGCTTTCTCTCCGACGGCAAGCAGCCCTGGTTCGCCTTGTGGGGCAGCAACAAGCTGGCGACTGTTGATCCCAAGACCTTCAAGGTCACCGAATATGTGTTGCCCGATCCCAAGACGCGGATCCGCCGGATGGGCGTGACCTCCGACGACTACATCTGGTACGGCGACTGGAGCAACGGCAAGCTCTCGCGCTTCGATCCCAAGACCGGCGAGGTCAAGTCGTGGGATGGTCCGAGCGGACCGCAATCGCAGCCCTACGGCATGACCGTGATCGACGACAAGATCTGGTATGTGGAATCGAATACACGCCCGAACAACCTGGTGCGCTTCGACCCGAAGACGGAGAAGTTCCAGACGTGGCAGATTCCAGAAGGCGGCGGCGGCATCGTGCGCCACATGATGCCCACAGCGGACGGCAACATCGCCATGGCGATGAGCGGCTTGAGCCAGGTCGGCATCGTGGAGATCCTGCCCAGCCAGTCGAATTGACCGAGCAAAGGTGTCTTCGCCGGGGTTAACCCGGCGATCCATCTCTTCTGCGAAAGTTCTTCTGCGAAAAGTGCCCGGCTTCACCGCCGGGCATTATCGTTTTCGAGGAGAGCGGATGTGATCGGGATCACAGAATGGGGGATTTTGGATCCGGCACGCCATTTCTGTGCGCCTGGGCCGCAATTCGGGCCCAAATCCGCCTGAACCATTCGCCAGTCTTAGGACGACGTGTTCCGTTGCCGGGGACGATGATGGGGGCAATTCGAAATTCGCTGGTGGTCTTGTGCGCCCTGATGCTCGGCATCGCCGCTCCCAGGCAGGCAGGCGCGCAAGGCGCCTGCGAGCAGATCCGCCAGAGCTGTCTTGAGGCGGGATTCGTCGCCGGTGGCGTCAAATTCGGGGTCGGCATTCTGGTCGATTGCATCGCCCCGATCATGCAGGGCACCGCCCAGTCGCCGCGGGCGCGCAGAGCTCTGCCGCAGATCGATCCCGAGCTTGTGGCGGCTTGCGCCTCGCTTCGCCCAGCTTTCGGCCGGCCGAACGGCTCGTCCCAGGCGATGTTGCCGCCCCCGCCGGCGGGTAACCCGTCAAGGCCTGCTGCCCCGGGTGTGCCAGATGTGCAGGATCAGCGAAGGATCATCGCCTCGCTGCCGGCTGACGAGCAGCCGGAGACCGGCGAGGTCAAGCTCGCTCCGCAGTTCCGCCGCACGACCGTGGATTATGCCACCAAGGAACCAGCCGGAACGATCGTCATCGATACCCCCAACACCTATCTCTATTTGGTGCTCGGCAAGGGCAAGGCGCTACGCTACGGCATCGGGGTCGGCCGCGAAGGCTTCACATGGTCGGGAACCGAGAAGATTTCACGCATGGCCGAATGGCCCGACTGGTACCCGCCTGCGGAGATGATCGAGCGCCAGCCATACCTGCCGCGTTTCATGGCCGGGGGCGAAAGCAATCCGCTTGGTGCGCGGGCGCTCTATCTCGGCGACACGCTCTACCGAATTCACGGCACCAACCAGCCTTCCACCATCGGCAGCTTCGTCTCATCGGGGTGCATCCGTCTGACCAACGAGGACATCACCGATCTTTACGGCCGGGTGCAGGTCGGGACCCGTGTCGTGGTGTTGCCTGGCAAATCGCCCGACGCGCAAACCCCGGCTTCGGCGTCGCGGTAGCAAACACCTACTTCGCTTTTGATCGGACGTCGACGGACTTGACGTTCAGCTCGGTCTGCGAATAGAGCACCGCCATAACCGTGTACTGCGGCACGAAGTCGGGCTTGAGAATCCTGATTGTGAAGGTGTTGCCTTCGGGCTCCAGCGGTTGTGCGCTGGGGCCTTCTGGGTTCTGCTCGCGGTAGCCGATCAAGTCCCAATCGGCATCGCCAATCTCCTGGTCAGAGGTGATCTTCACCTCGAACGGTGCCGCGACCATGCGGTCGGTCTGCACCACTATCCTGGTCGCGAAGGCGAAGCGGGAATTGTCCGACGGTATTGTCGACTGGATGTAACGCGATCCCGGCGACGCGGCTGGAGCGACCGGGATGCTGTCGATGATGACTGCGCCGAGCGCAAGCCCGGCCGCGAACGCGAGCCCATGCCCAAGCCAGGGTTTGATTCGATCAAGCTGCTGCATGCTATGATCTATCGCATCTCTGGGAGTGCCTGCGCAATCGCATCTCGCTTGCCCAAGCTTGAGACGGCTTTCTCCCGGGCTGCTATGCTATAGGCGCCAGGGAGGAAGCCATGAGCAACAAACACCGCGCCGGGAGCTCACAGCTCGAATTCGTCGCCGGCAATGGATTGATCGATCGCCGCGCGCTTCTCGGTACGGGGATCGCCCTTGCAGGCGCGCTGGGCACCGGGGCCGGATCGGTGACGGGCGCTGCCGCCGAGCCGCTCAAGGATGGGCCATGGAGCCTCGAGGTCGGCACCGCCATCGCGCCTTATCAGACGCCTTCGCCCTTCGAGAAGAACGTCGTGCGCACCGTCGACAACCCGAACAATGAGCCGCGCAACTCGCGCGCCCGCACCCCGCACCATCTGCTCAAGGGCATCATCACCCCCAACGGCCTGCATTTCACCATCTGCCACGGCGGCGTGCCCAATATCGATCCGGAGCAGCATCGCCTGGTAATCCATGGGCTGGTCAGAGAGCCGCTCGAGTTCACGCTCGATGACCTCGAGCGCTACCCGATGGTGTCGCGCGTCGGCTTTGTCGAATGCGGCGGCAACAGCGCGCCGCTCTTTTCCAACGTGCCGCTGCAGGCGAACGTGCAGGCGCTGCACGGGCTTGCTTCATGCTCGGAATGGACCGGAGTGCTCCTATCGACGCTGCTCGAGGAGACCGGAATCGATCCGAAGGCGAAGTGGATGATCGCCGAAGGCGCCGACAGCCCGCATCTCTCCCGCAGCGTCCCGCTCGCCAAGGGGTTGGACGACGCCATGATCGCCATGTACCAGAACGGCGAGCGCATCCAGCCCGGTCAAGGCTATCCGATGCGCCTGTGGCTGCCCGGCTACGAAGGCAACATGAATGTGAAGTTCCTGCGCCGGATCATGCTCACCGAGCAACCGGCGATGACCTATTACGAGTCACGCACTTACGCGCAGATCCTGCCCAATGGCAAATCCTACCGCTTCTATTTCCTGCAGGAAGTGAAGTCCTTCATCTCGCGCCCTTCACCCGGCCTCACCTTGAAGGAGCCCGGCATCTACGAGATCACCGGCGTCGCCTATTCGGGCACCGGGCGCATCGCCAAGGTCATGATCTCGGCCGATGGCGGCAAAAGCTGGGGGCAGGCGGCGCTGCAGGAGCCGGTGCTACCCAAGGCCTTCACCCGCTTCCGCATGCCCTGGCGCTGGGACGGCTCACCGGCGGTCCTGCAGAGCCGCGCGTTCGATGAAGCCGGCAATGTGCAGCCGACCCGGGCCGACTTCGTGGCCGCGCGCGGTGAGACATCGAAGCCCCCTTCCGTGCTGGGCTTCCCGAGCCAGCATTTCAACGCCATCACCAGCTGGGCCGTAGATGCCAACGGAGAGGTCCGCCATGTCTATGCCTAAGCACCCGCTTGTGGCCGCCTGCTTGCTTTGCGCGAACCTTGCCGGCTCGGCGCTCGCCGAAGGGCCTCATCTCGGCAAGCCGATCGGCGCATCGGACCTGAAGGCCTGGGACATCTTCGTCATGCCGGACGGCACCGGCCTGCCGCGGGGGAGCGGAACGGCCGCGCAAGGCGCGCCGATCTACAAGCAGAAATGCGCAGCCTGTCACGGAGAGAACGGTGAAGGCGCCATCGCCGGTCAGTTGATCGGCGGCCCGCCGCGAGCGACCCTCGACGGTGGCAAGACCATCTCCAACTACTATCCGTATGCGACGACGATCTTCGACTATGTGCGCCGCGCCATGCCGTACACGGCGCCACGCTCGCTAAGCGACCAGGAAGTCTATGCGCTGACGGCGTTCCTGCTCGCCCGCAACAAGATCATCGGCGAGGACGAGGTCATGAACGCCGAGACGCTGCCGAAGGTGAAAATGCCCAACCGCGACGGGTTCATCACCCGCTTCCCGGACCGGATCTGACGAGGACAACGGCGAGGACGTTCAAGCGGGCCCGTTCAGCGCGGCGGCCAAGAGCTTGCGGCATTCCCCAAGGTCATGCAGGGCAGCCTGGAGCTTGCGCAACTCGCCGCGTGCCAAACGCTCGAGCGAGGGCGGCCCGATCTCGCGCACGGCCAGCGCCCGCCCTGATTTCCGCTCCACTGCGGCGAGCACCGGCTCGGTGCGCGGGCCGACCGAAGGCAGGCCGGCGTCGTTGTCTTCATCGCCCAGGAGCGCCGGCAGGAGCGCGAGCAGCCCGCGGCCGCGCTCCACCACTTCCGCCACCGGCGCAGCGCCGCGATCGGCCTCCTCGGCCACGACATCGGCGTCTTCCTCAGGCGCTTGCGGCTTGAGCTGCGGTGCCCCGGGCTGCCAGACCGTCTGGACGAACTTGACACCCTGCTCGCGCAGGATCCGCTGGACGCCTTTGATCGTGTAGCCCTCGCCGTACAGCAGGTGGCGAATGCCGCGCAGCAAATGCACATCGTCCGGGCGGTAATAGCGTCGCCCGCCGCCGCGCTTCATCGGCTTGATGTCGCGAAACCGGCTCTCCCAGAAGCGCAAGACGTGCTGTGGGACGTCGAGATCCTGCGCCACCTCGCTGATGGTGCGGAATGCGTCAGGGGCCTTTTCCAAAGTCGCCATGCGTCTGACTTTAGGGCTCGCGCTGCACTATTTTGTATCGGTATTTTGTATTTGTATTTTGTATCTGTGGCGGATGATCTTTTCTGAAAACCGGTGACCACCCCTGATCCGGCAGGAGGCAGTCTCTTTGAGATCATGCCCTATTTCGGCTCAACCAGGGAATCCGCGTTGATGCGCTGCTTGAGGATAGCGGATGGCTTGAACACCATGACACGGCGGGGAGAAATCGGAACCTCCTTGCCGGTCTTGGGGTTGCGTCCGACCCGTTGCCCTTTCTTGCGCACCACGAATGATCCGAAGGATGACAGCTTCACGGTCTCACCGCGCTCGAGGCAATCGGTAATTTCCTTGAGCACAAGCTCAACCAGAGTAGCTGATTCCGTGCGCGACAGGCCGACCTTTTGGTAGACCGCCTCGCACAAATCCGCGCGCGTAACCGTTTTTGCCGTCATCGCCAGCCCCGCCTTTGGCGATCATCATATCCCACTGAATTATCAAACGATATTAGGTTGACCGTGGCGGGTCAACGGTGTCGCAAGCAAGTTTTTTATAATCGCGTCACCAGCGCAACAGTACCGCCCCCCAAGTGAAGCCGCCGCCCATCGCTTCCAATAATACGAGATTGCCGCGCTTGATGCGTCCGTCGGCGACCCCGACCGAAAGCGCCAGCGGAATCGATGCGGCGGACGTGTTGCCGTGCTTCTCCACCGTGAGAATGACCTTCTCGGGCGGGATGCCGAGCTTGTGCGCGGTGTCGTCGATAATGCGCTTGTTGGCCTGGTGCGGCACGAACCAGTCGATGTCGGCCGCCCCATAGCCGCTTGCCTTGAAGGCATCCTCGATCACGTCGGAAACCATTGCAACCGCGTGCTTGAACACGGCCCGCCCCTCCATCCGCACGTGCCCGACGGTGCCGGTAAGGGAGGGGCCACCGTCGACGTAGAGCTTCGATTTGTGGCGACCGTCAGAGCGCAGATGCGAGGCCAAGATACCGCGATCCTCACGAGTGCCGGGCTGCGGCTGGAGCTCCACCACCACGGCGCCGGCACCGTCGCCGAACAGCACGCAAGTGGTGCGATCCTTCCAGTCGACGATGCGCGAAAAGGTTTCCGAGCCGATCACCAGCGCGCGCTTGAAGGCGCTGGTCCGCAACAGGCTGTCGACGGTCGCGAGCGCAAACACAAAGCCGGAGCAGACCGCCTGCAGGTCGAATGCCGCGCCCTGGGTGATGCCGAGCCCGGCCTGGATCGTCACCGCGCTCGCCGGAAAGGTGTTGTCGGGGGTCGAGGTTGCGAGCACGACCAGATCGATCGACTGGGCGTCAACCCCGGCGGCCGCGAGCGCGGCTTGCGCGGCCTTGAGGCCCATCTCTGACGTCGTTTCGCCGTCAGCCGCGATGTGCCGCGCACGAATGCCGGTGCGTTGCGTGATCCACTCGTCGCTGGTGTCCACAATGCGCGAAAGGTCGGCATTGGTGACCAGGCGGCTCGGCAGATAGCTTCCGCAGCCCAGCACGACCGTCCGCAGGATGCTCACGAGGCCAGCCTCCCCGGCCCCAGCGTCTGGCAGATCTTGGCCAACAGATCGTAGCGGACCATGTCGTGGCCGATATCGACCGCGTAGGCGAAGCCTTCCGCGTCGGTGCCACCGTGACTCTTGATGACGATGCCATTGAGCCCAAGGAAGACGCCGCCGTTCGACTTGCGCGGATCCATTTTCTGGCTGAGCGTGCGAAACGCATCCCTGGCCAGAAGCCCGCCGAGCTTGGAGAGCAGGGTGCGGCTCATCTCGCTTCTCAAATATTGGCGGAGCTGACGGGCGGTGCCCTCGGCGGTCTTGAGCGCGATATTGCCGGCAAAACCTTCGGTCACCACCACGTCAACGGTGCCCTTGCCGATGTCATCGCCTTCGACGAAGCCCGCATATTCGAGCTCCGGCAGTTGCGCATCGCGCAGGATCCGCCCGGCCTCGCGCACCGCGTCGAGACCTTTGACCTCTTCCGCCCCGATATTGAGGAGCCCGACCCGGGGTCGTTTCAGATTGAACAGCGCGCGCGCCATCCCGGCGCCCATCACCGCCATGGCGATCAGATGGCCTGCGTCTGCCCCGATCGAAGCGCCCACGTCAAGCACGACCGATTCGCCGCGCAGCGTCGGCCAGCGGCAGGCGATCGCCGGGCGCTCGACCCCGGTTATGGTCTTGAGGCACATCTTGGCCATGGCCATCAGGGCGCCGGTATTGCCGGCAGAGACCGCGACGTCCGCCTCGCCCTTCTTGACCGCATCGATGGCGAGCCACATCGACGATTTCCATCGACCCTGGCGCAAGGCTTGGCTCGGCTTGGCGTCCATCTTGACGGCAATATCGGTGTGAACGAAGCGGGAGGCCGCCCCGAGCCGCGGCCGGCTCGCGATCAGCGGCTCTACGACCGCGCGATCACCGAACAGTACGAATTCGATATCGGGATGGCGGTCAAGGGAAACCTCCGCTCCGGGCACGACCACCGACGCTCCATAGTCGCCCCCCATGGCGTCGACCGCGATACGTACCTTCTCGGGCATGGCTGATCCCTACAGACCGGGACGGCGGCAGGCGCCGGAAAGCACGGTCCTGCGGGAGCTGTGAGGCCCGACCATAGCGTTCGATCCCCCGAGGCAACAAGAGGGCGGGCTTGCTAATGCCCCCTCCCGAAGCTCGTGATGCATGGCGGCACTCTTTTGCACGAGCTTCGGAAAGAAAAGGGCGCTACCAAATTTTGATTCGCGTGCCGCATTTCGATTTGAAGCTCGTGAAAGAGCCTGCGGGCATAGCGCGCCGAAGGTGCGCGTAGACGCGCTGTTGTGTGGCAGGAGCCTCAAATTGGCGACACCAAAGCGGTTCTCGGTCGAACTGATCCACTCCGGCGTCATTGCCGGGCTTGACCCGGCAATCCATCGTCTTGCGAAAAAGATGGACCCGCGGGTCATCAGGGCGTTTACGCCCGTCTTTCGACGAGCTATGCCCGCGAGTGACAACTGAAGCGAATCTTTTCGATCGAGACATGCTTTAGTCATGTTGGCCCCGCCCCTTTTGCAGCGCGGCTAGGGCCGCAAATGGATGTCCGCTCTCCTCTTCAGCTGGCGGCGCCTGGAACACGGCTTCCGGCTTGCGCGGATAAGGATTGATACCGAGCATCAAGAACTCGGTGGCGATGGCGCCGAGGTCGACCGTGTCATTGATGAGCGGCTCCGGCAGCTCATCATCGAGACCCAAGGCTTCGCGGCGGCCGGATTGACCGGGCGCGCCCGGAGTGAAGACAAGGTCGACGAGCTCTTCGACCTCGTTCTCGATCGGATCGAGCGTCACGACGCAAATCTGGCCGACGATGGCCGAGACCCGCCCCGAAACGCGCAATCCGTTGCCTGCGCGCCGTTCCAGGTCAAAGGTAGCCGCAAGGCGCGGCAGGGCGGTTAGTCCCGCCGATTCCGCAATGGCCGCACGGGTCGCCTCGTCGGCATCGAGCTCGCGGTGCAGCCCGGTTTCCGGCACTTCTTGCAAGGTGACCGGGACTCTCCATGCAGCTGCAGGCTGGCGCTCGCTCCCGCTCTTCCGCATCGTTGCTTTGCTCATGGGCTCTCGCTCCCGCTTTCCACTGCAGCAGAGATCGCTATTCCGGATGGATCCGGAAAGGCAAACTCGGCGCGGCAGATCGCCTGCAGGCTCTGTGCTGCGAGCTTGGCTGCGGCGGCACGCGCATAAGCCGCAAGCATGTCCGCACCAGGCCTGGAATCGGCCTCCGCGAAGACATTCCGTTCAAGGGCGGCCGCAAGCAGGCTTGCATCGGGCGCCGAGAGCGCCGCCGCATAGGCGGCTTGGCGTCCATAGAAAGCCTCGCCGATCCTCCGCATCTTGCCCGGCACCGCGAGATCGCCCACACCCATCTCGCGCAAGCTCCCATCCATGTCGCGACAGAACCAGTCGAAAAGCGCCTGGCCGAGACGGCGCGCCTGCTCCTCCGGTTCGAGGCGGCGTAGCACCAGCACCAGGTGCAGCACCAGCATCTCGAAACGCCCGTTAACCGTATCGGGCACACCACAATTGCGGTAGAAAGGGGCCGCTCGCGCCTGCGCCACGATCGTGCCATAGAGAGCCGCAATGCTGTCGTCGCGTGAGCCTCGGCGAAAGAAGTGGAACATCATGGGGATAGCCTAGAGGCAGCGCGTTGGGGAAGCTTGGGGGATACGACATCGCCGCTCACCTAAGCTCGAAGCTGCCGTTTCGTCAAAGTCCTTACGATTGCAAGGATATATAGGATCAGCCAAGCCGTATGCGTAGCCTCGGAGCGACTCGTCAGCACGTTCGACCGACCGTCAGGGCATTAGCGGCAGCGATCTCGCTTTCGCTTCCGCTTGCTCTCGGCGGCTGCTTCAGCGAGACCTATCAGAAGGGCTATATCGTTCCGGACGGGGCGTTGGAGCAGATTCCCATCGGCGCAAGCCAGGAGCAGGTGCTGATCGTGCTCGGCACTCCCTCCACGGTGGCAACCGTTAACGGCGAGACATTTTACTACATCTCCCAGCGCGCGGAGCGCGCGGTCGCATTCATGCCGCAGCAGATCGTCGACCAGCGCGTCATTGCGGTCTATTTCGATAAGAACAGGCGGGTCCAGAGGTTGGCGAATTACGGCCTCAAGGACGGGAAGATATTCGACTATGTCAGCCGCACGACGCCAACGGGCGGCATCGAGCTCAGCTACCTGAAGGGCTTCTGGAGCATGTTCGATTTCAAGCCCGGACTCTGAGGCAGGCTGCTTTGTTCCGGGACAAGGTCGCGCCCTTTGCCTCTATGCGACTGTAACCCATATGGGACTGCAAGCGAGCCCTACCCTTCGTCTTCGGCCACCGGGCCGCGCACCAAATCAATGATTTCAAGCACGTTCCGATCGGGGTCGTGGAAATAGGCGCTGCGGCCCTGAAACGTGCCCGAGCGCCGGTCCTCCTCCTTGAAAATGCGAATACCGCGGGCAGCAAGAAACGCCTTGGCGCGATCGTACTCCTCCGCGGTCACGCGAAATGCATGATGGATGTCGTGCCCGTCTCCCGCATTCGGGTCGATCGGCTTCTCCGAACAGGTCAGCACGAAACAGTCTCCGCCGGCACGCATGAAGATCATGTGGCGGTTGCGGCGCAGCCTCTCCATGCCCATGACCTCGGTGTAGAACTTCTCGGCGCGGTCGAGGTCCGTCACGGGAATCGTGAAATGCACGACGCCTTGTGTCTTCAACATGCGATTGGTTCCCCAATTGGCGAGGATGCCACATGCTCACATTTTACTTTGCCCCCGGCTCGAGCTCGATGGCGGTGCATATCGCGTTGCACGAGATCGGGACACTGTTCGAGTCCAAGCCTTTGTCGTTCGCCCGGCACGAGCAGCGGGCACCTGCGTTTCTCGCGCTCAATCCAGAGGGTAAGGTCCCTACCCTCCTGATCGATGGGCGGCCCCTCACCGAGGTCGCCGCCATCCTGTTCTTTCTCGCGCGTCGTTATCCGCAGGCTGCGCTCCTGCCGCCAGGTGATATCGAGGCCGAGGCGCAGGTGATCTCCTGGATGTCCTTCATCGCCGCGACGCTCCATCCGGCGCGCCGGCTTGGGGCCGAGGCAGCCGCAAAGATCTACGCCATCGCGGATCGGCGGCTGGGCGAGAAGGAGTGGGCGATCGGCTCCTATTCGATCGCCGACATACATCTGTTCCGCCTCTATTGGCGCTTCGCCAACTCGGCGAAGCCGGCGCCGGGGACCTTCCCGCACCTAGCCGCCCACTATGAGCGCATGATGGCGCGCCCCGCAGTCAAGCGGACATTAGAGGTCGAGGCCGCGATCGGATACGAGTTGCCGGCGTGAAGCGGCAAGTTGGTTTGCTTGTCGCGGACGAAGCCGGGACCGTTCCGGGCTACGTAAAGGATTATGCCTAGAACGGTCCCAGTTCTGCAGCGCATCGCGGTATCGTCTCAGCGCGCCAGCACGGCGAGCAACAAGAGCGCCACGATATTGGTGATCTTGATCATCGGGTTGACGGCCGGGCCCGCTGTATCCTTGTAGGGATCGCCGACCGTGTCGCCGGTCACCGCGGCCTTGTGCGCATCCGAGCCCTTGCCGCCGTAGTGACCGTCCTCGATGTACTTCTTGGCGTTGTCCCAGGCGCCGCCGCCCGATGTCATTGAGATTGCCACGAAGATGCCGTTGACGATGACCCCGAGCAGCATGGCGCCCACTGCGGAGAAGCCGGCCGATTTGCCCAGCGCTCCGCCACCGGACACGAAATAGACCACGAAATAAACTGCGATCGGCGACAGCACCGGCAACAGCGACGGCACGATCATTTCCTTGATCGCCGCCTTGGTGAGCAGATCGACCGCTCGGCCATAGTCCGGCTTCTCGGTGCCCTGCATGATGCCGGGCTTCTCGCGGAACTGGCGGCGCACCTCCTCGACGATGGCGGAGGCCGCGCGTCCGACCGCAGTCATGCCGAGCGCACCGAAGAGATAGGGCAAGAGGCCACCGAACAGCAGCCCGACCACCACGTACGGATTGTTCAGCGAGAAATCGAGCCGTATGCCGCTGAAGTACTTGTGGGTGTCTGCATTGGCGATGAAGAAGTTGAGGTCCTGGTTATAGGCCGCGAACAGCACCAGCGCGCCGAGGCCCGCGGAGCCGATGGCATAGCCTTTGGTGACCGCCTTGGTGGTGTTGCCGACCGCATCCAATGCGTCGGTCGACTTGCGCACCTCCTTCGGCAGGCCGGCCATCTCGGCGATGCCGCCGGCATTGTCGGTCACCGGCCCGAAGGCATCGAGCGCCACCACCATGCCGGCCAGTGCCAGCATCGTGGTCACCGCCACCGCGATGCCGAACAGGCCGGCCAGGCCCTGGGCGACCAGAATGCCGGCGATGATCACGATGGTCGGCAGCGCGGTTGCTTCCAGCGAGACCGCCAGGCCCTGGATGATGTTGGTGCCGTGACCGGTCACCGAGGCCTTGGCGATCGACTGGACCGGGCGGAAGTTGGTGCCCGTATAGTATTCGGTGATCCAGATGATGAGGCCGGTCACCGCAAGCCCGACGACCCCGCAGACATAGAGGTTGACGCCCGAATAGCCGACACCCGGCAGCTGACCAAAGCCCAACAGAAGCCATGTCACCAAGGCGACGCCGACGAGCGACAGGAGGGCGGTCGCGATGAAGCCCTTGTAGAGCGCCCCCATGATCGACCCCGAAGGGCCGAGCCGCACAAAAAAGGTTCCGATGATCGAGGTGATGATGCAGACCGCCCCGATCGCGAGCGGGTAGATCATCATCGTGGTGAGCGCGTCGGCGTTGCCGGCAAAGAAGATGGCCGCGAGCACCATGGTGGCGACGGTCGTCACCGCGTAGGTCTCGAACAGGTCAGCCGCCATGCCGGCGCAGTCGCCGACATTATCTCCGACATTGTCCGCGATGGTGGCCGGATTGCGCGGATCATCCTCCGGAATGCCGGCCTCGACCTTGCCGACCAGGTCGCCGCCGACGTCGGCGCCTTTGGTGAAGATACCGCCGCCAAGACGGGCGAAGATCGAGATCAGCGAGGCGCCGAAGCCCAGCGCCACCAGCGCATCGATGACGACGCGGTCGTTCGCCGCATAACCCATCGGGCCGGTCAGCAGGGTGAAATAGACGGAGACGCCCAGCAGCGCGAGGCCCGCAACCAGCATCCCGGTAATGGCGCCCGACTTGAACGCGAGCTCGAGGCCTCCGGCGAGCGAGCCGATCGCGGCTTGCGCGGTGCGCACATTGGCGCGCACCGAGACATTCATGCCGATGAAGCCCGTCACGCCTGAGAGCACCGCGCCGATGGCAAAGCCTACGGCGACCGAGGGCCCGAGAAACCACGCCACAATGATGCAGATCACCACGCCCACGCCGCCGATGGTGGTGTATTGCCGCTTCAGGTAAGCCTGCGCCCCCTCGCGCACGGCGGCGGAAATCTCCTGCATCTTGGGGCTGCCGGCATCCGCCGCCATGACGGAGGACGTGGCCCAGATGCCGTAGCCCACCGCCAGCAGGCCGCAAAGAATGATGATCCACAATGCTGTCATTGACCTAAACCCCGGTTCGATGAGCGTGAGCGTGCCGGAACTTTGAATAACGACCCAATGGATTCTGGTTCGGATTCGGGTTCCGGTCGCTGCCGGGCCGGGCAGCGCCCGCCGGCGGAAAGTGGCGCGGATATAGCCAAAAACGTCGCTCGCACGCAATGGTACGCCGCCTGCAGCCATCGGCTTTGTTTAATTTACGCCAGGGCCACGGCGAGACACCCGACCTACTGCGTGGATCTGCTGATCGTGCTCGGACCTGACCGATCATACGCAACTTGAAGCACCGGAGGCGATGACCCGAGCACCCGCGTGACCGATGTGTTGATTGATCGCGCGCTCGACCAACGAGCCGCCAGACGCGCCGCCAGTGACGCTGCATTTGAAGCTCCCGCAGCGGATCGCGCGAGCTTGCACGAAGTTCCGAAGCGGCGGCATCAGGAATCGGCGCATCAGTGTGCGTGACAGGTGACAGGGACAAAGATTTTTTCACCCTCGACGTAGATAATCCTTGCAATGGCTGCCGCTTGAGACTAAGTGCGCAGTTGCCCAATTTCGCACGTGCCTGTGGCCGTGTGTCGGTCGGTGGGCATCCGGACAAGAGGCCGGACAGCCGCCCGGAGCGAGATCGCAAGGACCGAGCTTCAGCTTCGAGCTTTAGCTCTCTCCCCCAAGATCGCAGCTCCGAACACTTGACTGGCAGCCGGAGGCGAAACCGGCGCACCCCGCTCTCCACGGGGGACGCGGCTTAAAGCAACGACGGAGCGGGCTTTTTTGGTCTCGTCGGCCCTCCAAAGGTCGACACCGAAGAGGCTTGTTCACTCTTGCCAGGCGTGCGGAGGGGGAATTCCCGCTCCAAACCAAGGCAGCATCGGGGTGAGACAGCCGGTTCGTCAGCCGTGTCTCCATCGCACGGCGACGTCAAGGCTCCTCACCTACTGACGCCGAGCGGTGGCAGCCGCTTGAACTTTTCAACTTTGGCCGCAAGGCCCGTTGAACTTTGGTGAGGAGACAATCGATGACCGAGCGCATCCGTGAATTCCTGCGCAATCGTCGTGATGACCGCCCCTGCCTGGTCGTCGATCTTGAGGTCGTGCGCGAGAACTACCGCTCCTTCGCCCACGCGCTGCCGGACAGCCGGGTGTTCTACGCCGTCAAGGCGAACCCGGCGCCCGAGCTGCTCAAGCTCCTGACTTCGCTCGGCTCCTGCTTCGATACCGCCTCGGTCGCCGAGATCGAGATGGTGCTCGCTGCCGGCGCCACACCCGACCGCATCTCCTTCGGCAATACGATCAAGAAGGAGCGCGACATCGCCCGCGCCTATGCGCTGGGAGTGCGGCTGTTCGCGGTCGACTGCAAGGCAGAGGCCGAGAAGGTTGCGCGCGCAGCACCGGGAGCGCGGGTCTTCTGCCGCATCCTGTTTGCCTGCTCGGGCGCCGAATGGCCGCTGTCGCGCAAGTTCGGCTGTGACCCGGAAATGGCGGTCGACGTGCTCGAGCATGCCCACCGCGCCGGCCTCGAGGCCTATGGGGTGTCGTTCCATGTCGGCTCGCAGCAGCGGCGCACGCAGGCCTGGGATGAGGCCTTAAAATCGGCCTCGGCCGTGTTCCGCGCCTGCGCCGAGCGCGGGATCAACCTGTCGATGGTCAATCTCGGCGGCGGCTTCCCGACCAAGTATCTGAAGGAAGTGCCGTCGGTCGAGGCCTATGGGCGCTCGATCTTCCGCGCCTTGCGCAAGCACTTCGGCAACCGCATCCCGGAGACCATCATCGAGCCGGGCCGCGGGATGGTCGGCAACGCCGGGGTGATCGAGGCTGAGGTGGTGCTGGTGTCGAAGAAGAGCGAGAACGACGAGGTGCGCTGGGTCTACCTCGACATCGGCAAGTTCGGCGGGCTTGCCGAAACCATGGGCGAGGCCATTCGCTACCCGATCCGCACGCCGCACGACGGCGATCCGGTCGGGCCCTGCGTGCTGGCCGGCCCGACCTGCGATTCGGCCGACGTGCTCTACGAGCGCAAGCAGTACCAGCTGCCGGTGAGCCTCGAGATCGGCGACAAGGTATTGATCGAGGGAGCCGGAGCCTACACGTCGACCTATTCGGCGGTCGCGTTCAACGGCTTCGCGCCCTTGCAGACCTATCACATCTGACCTGGCCGGCGGTCTAAGGCCGCCGGTCTTTCCCCAAGCCACTAAGCTCGCAACCTCGAAGACGAGGGGAGGCATGCCTATGACCGCGCTTGCACCCACAGCCATGTCCACTCCGGTGATCACGATCCGCGAGGAGATCCCTTTCGACGTCGCCGCCCGCGAAGCGCTGCTCGATGCCGCCTTGGGCACGGAACGCTTTGCCAAGACGGCTGAGCGCCTGCGCGATGGGCGGCTGCCGGCGGAAGGCCTGTCGCTCGTGGCTTCCGCCGATGGCCGCCTGATCGGCTCCGTCCGGCTGTGGAACATCGCGGCCGGCCGCGGCCGGCCCGCGCTCCTGCTCGGGCCGCTTGCGGTTGACGCGGGCTTCCGTTGCTGCGGCGTTGGCGGTGAGCTCATGCGACATGCGCTAGCCGAGGCCGAGGCGCGCGGCCACGGAGCGGTTCTCCTGGTTGGCGACGCACCGTATTACAGGCGCTTCGGCTTCTCGGCAGAACGGACCGCTGCGCTCAGGCTGCCCGGACCCTATGCGCGCGAGCGCTTCCTCGCGCGTGAGCTGGTGGGTGGAGCGCTTGCCGGCGCGCATGGGCTCGTCAGCGCCACGGGCAGGCGCCTGTCGCGCCCGCCCGCCCGCCGCTTCCGCGCGCTCGCCGGCAATGATACGAGGCTGGCCTCGCACGCGGCTTAATTCCACGCCCCCCTGCCCTTCCCTCTGACCCGAGACTGAACCGGCATGAACACGATTCCACATCCGACCCATGCTGCAAGCCCGACTTGGCCGCTGCACGCCCGCTTCGAAGGCCCGATCGTGATGATCGGGTTCGGCTCGATCGGCAGAGGCACGCTGCCGCTGATCGAGCGGCATATCGCCTTCGATTCCTCCAAGTTCGTGGTGATTGCCCCGGACGACGAGGATCGTGCGCTGCTCGATGAGCGTAACATCCGCTTTATCCACGTGGCCCTCACCAAGGCGAACTATCGCGACGTGCTGACCCCGCTGCTCACCACAGGGCCGGGGCGCGGCCTTATCGTCAATCTGTCGGTCGACACCTCCTCGGTCGAGCTGATGGAGTTCGCCCGGGACATCAACGCGTTCTACATCGATACCGTGGTCGAGCCCTGGCCCGGTCTCTATACCGACCGCAACCTGTCGCCGTCGGCGCGCTCGAACTATGCGCTGCGCGAAAGCGTTCTCGAGCTGCGACGGCGGCGAGGAGGCGGCATCACGGCGGTCAGCTGTTGCGGCGCCAATCCCGGCATGGTGTCCTGGATGGTCAAGATCGCGCTCCTCGACGTCGTCCGGGATCTGAAGATCGCCGCCGACGAGCCGACGACCCGCGAGGCCTGGGCGGAGCTGATGCAGCGCGCCGGCGTCAAGGGCATCCATATCGCCGAGCGCGACACGCAGCGCTCGCGTGATCCCAAGCCCATCGGCACCTTCGTCAATACCTGGTCGGTCGAAGGCTTCATCTCCGAAGGCATGCAGCCCTCCGAGCTCGGCTGGGGCACGCACGAGAAGACCATGCCGGCGCGCGGCCGGCGGCACGATTTCGGCTGCGATGCGGCGATCTACCTGACGCAGCCGGGCGCCGGCACGCGAGTGCGCTCCTGGACGCCGACCGCCAAGGCGCAGCACGGCTTCATGATCACGCACAACGAGTCGATCTCGATTGCCGACTATTTCACGCTCAGGCGCAATGGCGAGGTCGTGTACCGGCCGACCTGCCACTATGCGTATCACCCTTGCAATGACGCGGTGCTGTCGCTGCACGAGTTGGGCGGTGCACAGTGGAAGGTGCAGGAGAAGTCCCACATTCTCACCGAGCACGACATCGTCGACGGCATCGACGAGCTTGGCGTGCTGCTCTATGGCCACGCCAAGAACGCCTATTGGTACGGCTCGCAGCTGTCGATCGAGGAGACGCGTCGCCTAGCGCCCTACCAGAACGCGACCGGGCTGCAGGTCACCTCGGCGGTGCTCGCCGGCATCGTCTGGATGCTGGAAAATCCGGACCGCGGCATCGTCGAAGCCGACGAGATGGATTTCCGCCGCTGCTTCGAGGTGCAGCGCCCCTATCTCGGTCCGGTGATCGGGCAATACACGGATTGGACGCCAATCGAAGGCCGCGGCGTACTGTTCCCGGAGGCGCTCGACACGTCCGATCCGTGGCAATTCAGCAATGTGCTGGTGGGGTGAGGCGCCCTCTTCAGCTCGCGCCGCGAAACGGATTGACGATGCGCAGGCCTTTATCGACTACCATTCCGTGCGGCATGTCCTCCGACCATAGCGTGTCGCAACCGGCGCAAAGCGCCGAGGGCACCGGCGACATGGATTTCGATCTCATCGCCCTCCTTGAGCTTTAGTGCATCGACCACCGCGGCGGGAAGGCGGACCGCAAGACTGTTTCCCCACTTGGCGACCTGCACGGCATTCTCCATCAGGACATACATCTGCTAAAATGTATATCAAGGAGCGGGTCGTGGTCGGACCTAGATTCGTGGGCTCACCGGAAACGCGAACGCGCCCGGATGGCGGACGGCGACCGAGCGCGCCTCTGCGAGCGAATGGGCGCCAATCTGGCCAAGCGCAGCTTTCGTCTCTGCGATCAACAAATCGATCACGTGGGCGGGACCCGCGGTGCCGAGCGCACCAAGGCCCCAGAGAAACGCCTTACCGGCGAAGGTCGACTGTGCGCCGAGCGCGGCAGCGCGCACGACGTCGGTGCCGCTGCGGATGCCGCTGTCCATGATGAGGGTGGCGCGGCTGCCAACCTCCGCCGCAATGGCCGGCAGCACGTCGATCGCCGGCGGCAGCGCCTCGATCTGGCGCCCGCCATGGTTGGAGACCCACACGCCGTCGATGCCTAAGGCAACCGCCTTGGCGGCGTCGGCCGGATGCAGGATGCCTTTCAGCATCAGCGGCTTCTTCCAGCGGTCGCGGAAGAAAGCGATCTCGTCCCAGGTAAAGCCGCCGCCAAGTTGGCCGCGCGTGAATTCGATGACCTGTTCGGTGCTCGCCCCCTCGCCCGCATAGCGCTTGAGGTTCGGAAATTTGGGTCGGCCGTTGCGCATGAGCGCCATCAACCAGGACGGCTTAGCCAGCATATCAAGCATCATCGCCAAATCGGGGCGGAAGGGCCCGCGGCCAAGGCCGACCGCTGTCTCGCGTGGGCGCGTGGTGCGCACTGGGACATCGATTGTGAGCACCAGCACATGCGCGCCGGCCGCCTCCGCGCGGCGCACCAGATCAAGCCCGAGCGCGTGCTCGTTCCGGGCCATGCGGTAGAGCTGAAACCAGAATACGTCCGGCGCCAGGCGCGCCGCATCCTCGATGGTCAAGCCGCCGACTGTTCCGAGGCAATAGGGTATCCGCGCGCGCTGGGCTGCTTGCGCCATTGCGGCGTCCGCGCCGCCCCAGCACAGCGCCGGACCGCCCATCGGCGGGATGCCGATCGGAGCCGCATATGTGCGTCCGAACAATTCCACATCAATCGGCGGCAGCGACGGCATGACCCCATAGCGCGGCGCGAGCTCGACTGCGTCGAGCGCTGCCCAATTATGTGCAATCCCGACGTCGGCCCCTGCCCCGCCATCCATGTATTCGAAGACGAAATGCGGTACGTGGCGCCGCGCATAGGCCCGCATGTGCGCGATGGTTGGAAACCGGCGATGCAGGCCGCCGCTGGCCGGCCGGCTGGGCGGGGCGTTGGTCGCAGCACTGGACGCTTTGATCGCGGTTCTATCGTCCATCAGAAAACTCCTCCGCTTCCCGCGCTTGGGCGCATCAAAAATGGCTGAAGGAGGTCCGCTTGAACAGCAGAGGCTTGCCGGTCGCGTCGAGAAATCGCACTTCCGGATCGCCGGCCGCGACGAGGCCGATCCCGGTGAGCGGCACGCCGGCGGCGGCCGCGGCCGCTTTCAGGCAATCGTACGCAGGCGGTGAGACTGTCGCCACCACCTCGTAGTCGTCACCGCCGGTAAGCACGGTCTCGATCAGCGAAGCATCGGCCGCAACAGCTTGACCTGCTGCATTCGAAAGCGGCACGCGCGCGACCTCGATCTCGGCCGCCACGCCGGAGGCTGCGCAGAGCTTGGCAAAATCACCGGCAAGCCCGTCCGAGACGTCCATGGCGGCGGACGCATGCTGCCGCAGCGCCTCGGCCAGCGCATTGCGTGGCTGCGGCACTTGATACCGGCGGATCAGGTGATCGCGCAGATGCGCATCGAGCCGCCAGCGCCGCGCGGTCTGTTCATCGCGCCGGACTTCGAGCCCCAGGGCCGCGTCACCGATCGTGCCCGTCACCACGATACGGTCACCCGCTCGTGCACCGCTGCGGCGAACCATGGTGCCGTGTGGCAAGAGCCCGAAGGCGGCGATCGAGATTGTGACCGGACCGGGCGTGCGGACGGTGTCGCCGCCGAGCAGCGGACAACGAAAGTCGGTCGCATCCTGCCCGAGGCCCTGCGCGAAGGCGATAAGCCAATCCTCGCCGATGCCCGACGGCAGCGCGAGCGACAACAAAAAACCCGCCGGCGCGGCGCCTTTGGCGGCGAGATCGGAGAGGTTGACCCGCAGCGCCTTCTTGGCGATCAGCTCGGGCGGATCGTCTGCAAAAAAATGCACCCCACCCACGACGGCGTCGGTCTTGAGCACCACGTCGGAGCCCGGCGGAGGCGTGAGCGTGGCGGCATCATCGATGAGGGCAAAAGCTCCGGGATCGCTTGCCAGCGGGCGAAAGAACCGGCCGATCAGGCGATCCTCTCCCGATGCGGCCCTTGCCTCGCGCGCCATGACTTCAATCCTGGCCTTATCGCGCCGTGGCGAACTCTTCGGCGCGCAGTTTCCGGGCAATCTGATCGAGCACGGCATTGACCATACCGGTCTCCTCGCGATCGACGAACGCATTGGCCACGTCGACATATTCGGCGACCACCGCACGTGCCGGCACATCGGAGCGATGACCAAGCTCGTAAGCGCCGGCGCGCAAGACGGCGCGCAGAATGGCTTCGATGCGCTTGAGCGGCCAGGTTGCCTCCAGCACGGCATCGATCAGCGGATCGAGCTCACGCTGCTCGCGCACGACGCCGTTGACGATCTCCCGGAAGAACGCGGCTGCGGCCGGCAGATATTGGTTGCCCTCGACCTCGCGGCCGATCCAGTGGCTCTCGAATTGGGCCATGATCTCGTTGCTGCCGGTGCCGGCGATGTCCATCTGGTACAACGCCTGGACGGCGGCGAGGCGCGCCGCGCCACGTCGATTGGCCTTGCGCCCCTCCTTGGGTTGGGGAGCACGCGTCATGATGCGCTCTCGCGGACGGCGAGCCGACGCTTGAGCCGCACCAGAGCAAGCGCTGCGCGGGCCGCGTCTCCGCCCTTATCGGCTTCTTCGGTGCGGGCGCGGAGCCAGGCCTGATCGCCGGTGTCGACGGTCAAGATGCCGTTGCCTATCGGCAGGCGGCGTGCGACCGAGAGGTCCATGATGGCGCGCGCCGATTGCTCGGAAACGATCTCGAAATGGATGGTGTCGCCGCGGATGACGCAGCCGAGCGCGACCACCCCCTCATAGGGATTGCCGGAGCGCTCGGCCGCATCGACCGCGATGGCGATCGCCGGCGCAACCTCGAGCGAGCCTGGGACGCTGATGCGATCGAAGGCGGTACCGGCGGCCTTGAGCGCGCGCGTGGCGCCCGCCAAAAGTGCATCGGCGATATCCTCATAAAAGCGCGCTTCCACCACGAGCATGCGCGCGCCGGCAAGGTCGGCAGTCTCTTCAGCGGCAGTTCTGCGCGGCTCGGCCATGAATTGTCGTCTCTCCACGAATTTGCGGGCTATCTATCCCGAGCGAGCCGCGAAGCTCAACTGCCGCTAACGGGCTTCTGCCAGCCGCGCCGCATAGCGGGCCATTAGATCGACCTCGAGATTGACTGCGCTGCCAACATCCAGGGCGGCCAGCGTCGTGACCTTCAATGTGTGCGGGATGATCAGAACGGAAAAGGCGTCACCCGCGACATCATTGACGGTGAGCGAGACCCCGTCGAGCGCGACCGAACCCTTCGATGCAATGAAGCGCGCGAGCGCATGCGGGGCTTGCAGCTCGAACCGCGTCATCTCGGGCATCTGTGCCCGCGCCGTCACGGTCGCGACCCCGTCGACATGGCCGGCGACCAAATGGCCGCCCAGCTCGTCGCCGATCCGCAGCGGTCGCTCGAGGTTGATCCGCGTGCCGACCTGCCAGCGGGAAGCGGTCGTGAGCCGCAGCGTCTCGGCCGCAGCATCGGCCAAAAACCACGCTCGGTTGCCTTCTTCTCCGCTCCCGACCACCGTGAGGCATACGCCCGCGCAGGCGATCGAGGCGCCCTCGCCAAGCGAATCCACCCGGTAATGGCACGCAATCTTGAGCCGGCGCAGCCCTTCGGCGCGGTCGCTGACCGCGACAATCTCGCCCACATCGCTGACCAGGCCGGTGAACATGCTGCCCTCGAATTGCTTGCTGGCACTCAGAGTGACGGCATTAACCCGCGGCCGCGCAGAAAGTCGATCACCAGGCGATCGAATCCGGCCGGATCCTCGATGCAGCAGGCATGCCCGGTGCCGGGGAGAATTTTGTGCACGGCGCCCGGGACGAGGCCCGCAGTCCTTTGTCCCGCCGGCAGTGAGTGGTCGAGCTCGCCATTGATCACCAGGGTCGGAACCTGCATGGCCGGCAGCCGTGCGGTCGTGTCAGTGTGGTTGCCGGCCATGAACACCTGGGCGATGGCTTCGCCGGAAAGCCGCGGCTGCCGCTCGACGAATTGATTGAGGAGATGCTGCCCGAGCGGCGAGGCGGCAAATTGCGGCGACACCAGATCGCGCAGGTGGCGGATATGATAGTCGGAAAGGCTGCTTCGATAGCCCTCGATGCGCTTCGGGTAGCGGTCGCTCGAGCCGCTGTTGCCGCCGACCAGGATGAGGGCGTCGAACCGGTCGGGATGATCAAGGCCGAGCAGGATGGCAATGCTCGAGCCGACGCTGCAGCCGCCGCAGATGGCACGCGCAGCCCCCAAATCGTCCATCACGCCAATGACGTCGTTGCACATGTCCTTGAGCCCATAAGGCGTCGTCACCTTGGCGGAGCGGCCGTAGCCGCGGATGTCGATCCCGATGACCTTGAACCAGGTCGAGAAATGCGCGGCCTGGTACATCCACAGATCATGGTCGAACGGGTTGGCGTGAACGAGGACCAGCGCCGGTCCCTCGCCCGTCACCTCGTACCAGATGTCGACGCCATTGGCGCGGCTTAACGGCATTATCCTGTCCGTTCCCTCACCCTCGGGCGAGATGTTCGATTGTATCCTCACCAACGCTTTCGGTGCGGACCACATGCAGCCGCGGTGATTGGGTGAGTGCCGCGAGGGGCAAGCCTTCGAGCGCATCGATGCCGTCGCCGCCGATGCCTTTGGGCGAGCGGAGCAGGACCGCTTCATCGACCAGGTCGGCCTTGAGCAGCGCCGCCGCAAGGATTGGGCCCGCTTCGATCATGAGACGCGTGATGCCACGCGCGGCGAGCAAGGCCAGCACCGCCGCAAGATCGAGGCCGTCATCGGATTGCGCAGCGACTAGGACCTCAGCGCCGGCGTCGCGCAGAGCCTTGGCGCGGTCGGCTTCGGCGCGCTCGCCGGCGATGACCCAGAGCGGTATCTCCCGCGCTGTCGCCACGAGCTGGCTGCCGGGCTTAAGACGCAGATTGCTGTCGAGCACGACCCGAACCGGAGAGCGATGCGCCATGCCGGGCAGCCGGCAGGTCAAGAGCGGATCATCCGCGAGTGCAGTGCCTATGCCGGTCAGGACGGCATCGTTCGTCGCGCGCATGCGATGCACGCGTGCGCGCGCGGGCTCACCGGTGATTGCGACCGGGCGCCGACCGGCAAGTCCCGACTTGCCGTCCGCGGACACTGCGAGCTTGAGGGTGACGTGCGGACGGCCAACGCACATCCGGCTGATGTGTCCCGCATGGGCTTGCCGCGCGGCGTCTGCACCGGTTCCGACGTCGACCGCGATGCCGGCTGCGCGCAGGCGCTCGTGCCCGGCGCCCGCCACCTGCGGGTTGGGGTCTTGCAGCGCCGATACGACCCGTGCGATGCCGGCCGCGATGATGGCGTCCGCGCAGGGCGGCGTGCGCCCGTGATGGGAGCAGGGCTCAAGCGTCACATAGAGCGTCGCGCCGCGGGCGAGAGCACCGGCCCGGCTGAGTGCTTGGGTCTCGGCGTGCGGCCGTCCGCCGGCCTGAGTCCAACCGCGTCCGACGATGATCGGGTCAGCTTCTTCGCGGACCACCACGGCACCGACCGCGGGATTGGGCCAGGTGCGCCCGAGCCCGCGCCGGCCCAGCGTCAAGGCAAGCTCCATGAATTGAGAATCAGTCGTGTTAGCGGGATTCATTTCCGCACGGCGGCGGGCGGCTTTCCATCCTCTTCGCCGGACAATTCTCCGAGCACCGCCTCGAAATCCTTGGCTTCGCGGAAATTCCGGTAGACCGAGGCAAAGCGTACATAGGCGACATCGTCGAGGGCGCGCAGATGCTCCATCACCATCTCGCCGATCGTCTCGGACGTGATCTCGCTTTCGCCTTGGCTCTCGAGCTCGCGCACGATCCGGGAGACCGCCTCATCGATGCGCTCGGGCGCCACCGGGCGTTTGCGCAGCGCGATTTGCACCGAGCGCAGAAGCTTATCGCGGTCGAAGGGCGCGCGCCGGCCGTTGCGCTTGATCACCACAAGCTCGCGCAGCTGCACCCGCTCGAAGGTGGTAAAACGAAAATTGCAAGCGAGGCAGACCCGGCGGCGCCGTATGACTGAGGAATCCTCAGTCGGCCGCGAATCCTTGACCTGGGTATCAAGGCTTGCGCAGTTCGGGCAGCGCATGTTGTCGGACCTAGTTTTGATAGATCGGGAATCGGTGCAGCAGCGCCCGCGCGCGCTCCCGCACCGCGGCTTCGACCAGTGAATCTTCTTCCACGCCTTTTTGCGCCAGCACGCCCAAGAGCTCGGCGATCATGTCGCCGACCTGACGAAACTCGGCGATGCCGAAGCCCCGCGTTGTGCCGGCCGGGGTGCCGAGCCTGATCCCGGAGGTCACGGTCGGCTTCTCAGGATCGAACGGGATGCCGTTCTTGTTGCAGGTGATGGAGGCACGCCCCAGCGCGGCCTCGGCGACCTTGCCGGTGAGCCGCTTGGGGCGAAGGTCGACAAGCATCAGATGCGTGTCGGTGCCGCCGGAGACCAGATCGAAGCCGGCCGACTTGACCGATTCTGCCAGCGCCTTGGCATTCTCAACGATGTTCTTTGCATAGAGCCTAAAAGAAGGCGCCAAGGCTTCGCCGAAGGCGACCGCCTTGGCGGCAATGACATGCATCAGCGGACCGCCTTGCAGGCCCGGAAACACGGCGGAATTGATCTTCTTGGCCAGCTCCTCGCTATCGGTGAGGATGAACCCGCCGCGCGGGCCCCGCAGCGTCTTGTGCGTGGTCGAGGTGACGATGTGAGCGTGCGGGAAGGGACTCGGATGTGCGCCGCCAGCGACCAAGCCGGCAAAATGCGCCATGTCGACCATCAGGAACGCACCCACCTCGTCCGCAATCTCGCGGAAGCGGCGGAAATCGATGATGCGCGGATAGGCCGAGCCGCCAGTCACGATCACCTTGGGCCTATGCTCTTGGGCGAGCTTCCGCACCTGATCGTAGTCGATGCGGTGATCGTCAGGGCGCACCCCATAGGGCACCACCCGAAACCATTTGCCCGACATGTTCACTGGCGAGCCGTGGGTGAGATGGCCGCCGGCCGCCAGGCTCAGGCCCATGAAGATGTCGCCCGGCTGCATCATGGCCATGAAGGCCGCCACATTGGCGGAGGCGCCGGAATGCGCCTGGACGTTTGCGAAACGACATCCAAAAAGCTTCGTAACCCGCTCGATAGCCAGGGTTTCGGCCATGTCGACGAACTGGCAGCCACCGTAATAGCGCCGGCCCGGCAGGCCTTCCGCATACTTGTTGGTGAGCACCGAACCCTGGGCCTCGAGGACGGCGCGGCTGACGTAATTCTCCGAGGCGATCAGCTCGATGTCGTCGCGCTGGCGGGTAAGCTCGAGCGCGATCACTTCGGCAAGCTGCGGATCGGTCTTGGCGAGAGGCGTCGAGAACAACGCGTTTTCCCGGGTCCTGGCTGCGGTTTGTTCGCCGGCTGACATCTAGCCTTGATCTCACGGATTGTGCTGCCGCGCCCGAAGCGATGCGATGTGGTGGTACGGCGCGGAATGAGAGGCCGATAGCATATCGCCTTGGGACCGCCAAGCCTTGGAGTGCTGCAGCCATTGGCCGCAATATGTGGGGTCAGGGCGCGGCTTTGAGGCGGGCCTTGAGCTTTTGCAGCGCGAGCCGCTGCAGGTCGGCTTGAGCGGCGCGGGCCGGTCCGAGCACCGTCACTTCGATCCCGGTCGTCGCATCGATCGCCACGACCTTGACCGAGCTGCCGATGGGCGTGAACTCGAAGTAGACATCCCCCCGCCGGCCCTTTCTCTGCAGGCATCAGGTCACCGCAAAGGGCACCTGCGTCGGGCCAAACCGCTCGACCACGGTATTGGCCTTGGGATCATAGCCGCGCTGCAGGATCGTGCCTTCGCCGAGACGCTGGCTGCGCACAATTATCGCAACAGACCGCGTGGGGCCGCCCTGCTCCGCATGAATGTCGTGCGGCGCCACCAGATCGACTTTGCCCTGGGTTCCGGTCGTGACGGAAGCGAGCCTCACCTCGGCAAAGCCCGGCCGGCTGCCGTCATCGACGCGCTCGTAGCGTTCAAGTCGCTCTGTGCCGTCGAGCACGCCATAGAGCACCCACGCATCCGCATGGTCGTGCACGCCGCCGACGCGCCCGGGCGTCCGCACCACGGCGTTGATCGCGAAATGGTGTTGCGGGTCAACATAGAGGAGCAGGTTCTTGTAACCTTCGGTGGAAGGCCAGTTGGCTGAATGAGCCTTGAGCGTCGGCTCCATCAGCAGGCGTTCCAACAATGGCCTGGCCTGTTCCATTCGCCGCTGGTCGTCGCTCTCCGCCTGCCAGATGGCGCCCAGCTCGGCGATGAAATTCTCAAGTACCGGCAGTGCACCCATCGCGGCTCCTATTCGTATAGCGGACCACCCTCGACGGTACAGCGGCGCAAGAGGCGGCGCTCCGTCTTGGGAAAGTCCGTGCGAGCATGGATCGTGCAGCGATTATCCCACATCAGGAAATCGCCCGGCTTCCAGATGTGCTCATAGATGAACTCTTTGCGTTCGCCGATTTCGTAGAGCTGCGCGAGGATCGCATCGCTCTCCTCCGCCGCAAAGCCCTCGATGCGCGCCGTCATCAGGCGATCCACGAACAGCGTTTTGCGCCCGGTATCCGGATGAGTGATGAACACCGGGTGGTGATAGTGCGGAATACCGCTGATGTCTGCGCCAAGGTCCGCTTTCTCGGCGCGCTTGTATTCATGGATGTGCAGCGCCTTGCGGCCCTCGAGCTTCTGCTTGAGCGCGGAGGGCACCGCGTCATAAGCCTTGTACATGTTGCTGAACATCGTGTTGCCGCCGGTCGAGGGCAGCTCGAGCGCAAAGAGGAACGTGTATTTGTAGGGCCGCGGCGTATATCCGGAATCGATGTGAAACCAGAACTCGCCCTCGCCGAAGGCGCCGATAGGTTGGCCATCGACCTTGATGTTGCTGACCAGCAGGATCTTCTTGTTGTCCTGATAGATACCTTCGGTGCGGCTGCGCAACGGTGCCGGCGCCTGCTTGCGGTCGCCGAGCTCGCCGAAATAGGCGGCAAAGCGCAGCTGCTGCTCCTGACTGATGTCCTGACCGCGGAATACCAGGACGAGATGCTCTCCCCAAGCCTGCTTGATCGCCGCGACCTCTGCGGGCGTTAGCTCGCGCCTGAGATCGATCCCGCGTATCTCCGCGCCGCAAGCGCGGGACAGCGGCGTGACGGAAAGATCGATGACATCTTGCATGGGCGTCTCTCCCTCGATCTGCCTGCTTGTTACTGCGGGAACCGCTGGCTCGTTCCAATGGTTCAGCTCAAGCCTCCACCACAATGTAGTTGTCCTCGAGGCGAACCGGGAAGGTCTCCACCACATAGGGGCCCTCGACGAGCTCACCGCCGGGGCGCACCGAGACTGGGAATTGGCGCACGCGCAGCCGCGAGGGATCGCACCAGGACTTCCCGGTGCGTATGTCGAACTCCCAACCGTGCCATGGGCACTTCACCATCTCGCCGGCCCTCGAATAGCGGTACTCTCCGGGCAGGCTCGATTGCACCAGGCCGGTCTGGATGCCGCAAGCGAGGCTGCCGCCGCGATGCGGGCAGCGATTGCTGAGCGCAAAGAATTCGCCGTCCAGATTATAAACCACGATCGCGCGCCCGCCGGCGTCGACCAGCTTGCGCTTGCCGGGAGGGATTTCCGCGATGGTGGCGACGACGTGACCGGCCATGGTCAGGCGAACCGGTAGAGCGCGCGGGCATTGCCGGCGAGAATGTTGGCGCGGCGCGCCTCATCGAGCGAAGGCGGCAGCGCGGTGCGCGGATCGTCGAAATCCCAATGCGGGTAATCGCTGGCAAAGAGAAACCGGTCCCAGCCGACCCAGCTCATCAGGTCAATGAGATGCTGTGGGTCCTCGGTTTCTTCCATCGGCTGGGTCGAGACCCAGACATGCTCGCGAATGTATTCGGAGGGCGCGCGGCGCAAGTGCGGAACCTCTTCGCGCAATCGCTTCCAGAGCTTGTCGAGCCGCCAGCCGAGGGCCGGCAGCCAGGCAAAGCCGGCCTCGATCATGACGAGCTTGAGCGACCGGAAGCGCTCGAACACCCCCTCCATGATCAGGCTCGTGAGCTGCGCCTGGCAGCACGACGCATGCTCGGTCATGTCCTCGATATAGAATGATGGCCAACCCGAGTTGCTGGCCGCACGGCCGCTGGTGCCGAACACGTGGACGGCGACCGGGAATCCGGCCTCCTCGGCCGCCGCATAGATCGGCCAGTAGCGCTTCTTGCCCATGAGCTCGCTGGTGCGGCTGCGCAGCAGCACATGCACGAAGCGACGGTCGCCGGCGCGGCGCCTGATCTCGACGCGGGAGGCTTCCCCATCCTCGTACGGGACCACGACCGAGGCCAAAAGGCGCGGGTCGCGCCGGTTCCAACCCTCGAGCTGAAACTCATTGGCCGCAAACGCCATGGCGGCGCTGAATTCATCGTTCTGGTCGCCCTGACCGTTGGGCGAGAGCGGATTCATGATGGCGTGATCGATGCCGTAGAAGTCGAGGTGCTGCGCCCGCATGAAGTCAAGGTCGCTTGCCGGCAATCCGCCGCCCGGCGGCCAGGAATCACGGCGCGAGGCGAGCGGCTGGCTCTTAGGATACGGAAAGCCCTTGGCAAAACCTTGCCGGCCGCGCGTCCCGAAAGTCTTGAGATGCTCCCACCAACGCTGGCTCAGGAACGGGCGCAGATCCTCAACCGACGCCTTGGGATGAATGTCGACATCGATGATGGCGGTCCGCGACTTCTTTTCCCGGAGGATTTCGCGCGCTTCTATGTTCATCGTACGGGCTCCTCGAGACGCATCCCGATCGAGTGGATCGGAATGCGCTCTAATTTTTTGCGTTGGCGCATGTTCTTTTCGGATAATCGGTGCCCACCCCCGATCGCGTCGGGGGGCAGGCTTTTCCGGAACATGCGCTAAATCCGCGGATAGGTCGCGCGCGGATTATCCATGAGAATCCTCTGTCGCAACGAACCCGGCAAGCCCGGCGGCAGAATTTCCTCGCCGTCGAATTGCCAATGCGGGAAATCCGACGCGTAGAGAAGCATAGCATCGGAACCCAGATGATCGATCACGCGCTCGACCACGCCAGGCTCGGCGGGTGCATCGAACGGCTGGATGGTGAGGCGCACATGGTCGCGCACGATCTCGGCGGGCGGCCGATCGACCCACGGCACCTCCGCGCGCACGCCGCGCCAGAATTTGGCAAATCGCCACAAAAATCCGGGCAGCCAGGTGACGCCGGATTCGAGCAGCACGATCTTGAGGGAAGGAAATTTCGCGAAGACGCCTTCCGCAATCAGGCTGCCAAGCTGCGACTGGAAGGCCTGCGCGTAGCTCGCATAATCCTCGATGTAATAAGTCGGCCACCCGAGCGAGGTCAGTGCATGGCGGTAGGTCGAGCCTGGATGAATGCCGATCGGCAGCGCGTGGCGTTCGGCCGCCGCATAGATCGGCCACCAGTGCCGGCGCCCGAGCGGGCTCTCTTGCATGGCCAGGAGGAGAATCTGCACGAAGCGGCGATCCTTGGCGCAGCGCTCGATCTCCTCGACTGCAAGCTCGACATTCTGGGTCGGCACCACGATCGAAGCCGACAGCCGCGGATCGCAATCGAGCCATTCCTTGGCGATCCAATCGTTCAACGCGCGCGCAAAAGCCGCGGCCAGGTCCTCGCTGAACAGGAGCTCCACGCCGTAGATACAGTTGCAGATGGCGCGCTCGGCATTGAGGCCGCCGAAGACCGCGTCCGTGAGCGTTTCGAGACCGGCCTCAGGGATTCCGTTCGGGCTGCGCCATTGCGGTGCGGCGCTGAGCGGCGCGCGGGGCGGATAGGCGTTGGTTTCGAGCGAGGGGATGCCTCGCTCTACGACGCTCGCCCGCCAATATTCGTCGAGAAACGGCAGCAGCGCTGCTATGCTTGGCGGCGAGGGATGAACGTCACAGTCGATCGCGGGAAACGGCTCGGCCAATCGGCTCCTCGTGTGCTCGACATCGGGTTGCACCGCCAATGACGCGGCGATGATCGCGTCCCAAAGGCTAACACGTCGCCGCCAGCGTACAAAGCCTGCGTCGGATCGCAATTGCGCGACCCCACGCAGGCGAGGCAGGCGTCGGCCAAAGGATCTGCGGCTCGACTAAAGCCGATAGAGAATCTGGTCGGTCCAGAATCGCTCGAGCCGGTGCAGCGACTTGTTCAAGGTCGCAAATTCTTCGGAGCTGATGCCGCCGACCTGCTCGACCGTGCGCACGTGCTTCTGATAGAGCGCATCGACGATGTCGCGCACTTCGCCGCCCTTCTCGGTCAGCTTGATGCGGACCGAGCGTCGGTCGACCCGTGAACGCTGGTGATCGAGGAAGCCCATCTCGACCAGCTTCTTCAGATTGTAGGAGACGTTGGAGCCGAGATAATAGCCGCGCGTGCGCAGCTCGCCGGCGGTCAGCTCCTTCTCGCCGATATTGTATAGGAGCAGCGCCTGAACGGAGTTGATGTCAGCGCGGCTGCGGCGGTCGAACTCATCCTTGATGACGTCGAGCAGGCGGCGATGTAGCCGCTCCACTAGCGTCAAGGCTTCGAGATAGAGCGGACGGATATGCTCGAATCGCTGCTCGCGATCGGTCGGCTCAACCGTCTTCGCAACGGCTTTCATCATGACGCCTTCCTATGACTTTGTTCTAAAGTGGCGAGGCCCTGTTCCCCGCTCGTACGGAAGCCTAGAAGTGAGGGTCTAAAAAGCGCTTAAACAACAGGATAAAGAGATCGTTATTTTGCAGCGCTGAATGATCAATTTCGCCGACGATTCAAGCATCTTTCGTAACGCTTCATTCACGACGCAGCCGCGGTTACCTCTCGTGGCATCATGATCGGACCACCTTGTGACCATCGCGTGCGTCGCAATTGCACGCCACTGTCGACCGGCGTGGGGCGGCTATTACATCAACGAGCCGATGCTGCCGTCGACCGATAGACATCGGCAAGAGCAGCGGCACTGCGCTCCACCGAGAAATTGGCAACGGCTCGCTCGTAACTGCGCCGGCCCATCCGGGCACGGAGATCATGATCGCCCGCCAGCTTGAGGACTGCGGCACCGAGCACGCGAGGGTCATGCGGCGGGACGAGCAATCCGGTTTCGCCATCAATGACCAGCTCAGGCACTCCGCCAACCGCGGTCGCCACCACGGGCAATCCGCTACCCATCGCTTCAAGGATATTGTTGGGAAATCCCTCCGTATGCGACGCGCTGACGTGAATATCCGCGGCAGATAAGATCGATGAAATATCCAGGCGTTCGCCAAGAAACCGGACGTGCGCTGCAAGCTCGAGCCGCGCACAGAGGTCGTGCAACCAGCGGAGATTGTTATCGATGTCGCGGCCTACGACGAGCAACTTCCAGCCGGGAGGAAGCTGTTCGATTACCTGATGAAGTGCCGCCAGCAGGTCGGCGTGTCCTTTATATGCCCACAAAGTGCCGACGGTGCTCAGCACCAACTCGTCTTGCCCGAGGCCAAGCTCATTGCGGGCTGATCGACGCTCAATCGGCAGCGGAGGTCGGGCTGAGAAGTCGATGCCGTTGTAGATGACGCGAATCTTCGATCGATCGACACCTTCGGATTCCAGCTGCCGCATGATCATTGCGGAATTGCAGATGACGGCGTCGACCCGCGAATGAAGCAGCGACCGCTCAAAATGGCCCAGAAATCTCGCCGACTCCTGATACCAGTTCAACGAGACGCGGCTCATGACGAGCGGCTTGCAGGTTGCCAGGCGGTTGGCCCAGGCGCCATACAGATAGGAGAAGGGCAGCACTGTGTGGACGATGTCGTATTCGCCCTTGCGCATGTGGTCCGCCAGCGGGCGTACACAGGCCAGATAAGCATAGGTGCCGAAGGCGAGCGACTCGATCCATGACGCAGATCGAGCGATCAATGCGATCGTCCAGCCAACAATCGTCGACTGCGACCGATGTTGGGCTAGCCACCGCCTCAAGCGCCGCCTGATCTCGCCCAAGGGCGTCATCCAATGAGTGGCCGCTCGCCGAAATGGTCCCACCACCGCAATCCCGGCTTCGCTCAATCGCGTAGCCAGCACTCCACGCTCGAGCAAGGTGCAGACAACCACCTCGAACATGGTCCGGTCGAGTAGCGGCAAATTGCGAACAAGGTCCATCTCGGCGCCGCCGACATTGAGCGTAGGTATGACGACGAGGACCTTGATCCGCCGGCGATCGGAACCTTCGGAAGTGAAGATCGGGAGCGAGGCTGGGCTCTGGAAGCGACTCAAGGTGTTCAGCCGTAGTCGCCACGTTTCCAGGAGAATGGCAAAGCTGAAGGTTGGTTGGGACCTGACATGCGCGAGCGTCTTATCAACGAGCCGCCTGGCCACCGCTTGATCTTCATCGCGCGGGAGCGGTCCGGGCTTGGCCAAAAAGCGACGCAAGAGCCGGAGCATGGTTGCAAGGGCTCGCTCGGGCCGATCTGCCGGGGGTATGTCGTACCCGGAGACGAAGACGCCAATCGCGCGCGCCGCGTCCGGATCGTAGGGAACACGCAATTCCTTCCAACAGGCGCCACGCAACCTGTCGAGAAACGCTGGATCGATTCCATGCGTCGAGGTCAATCCCCTGCTGTTCTGCCGATAACGGGTCAATGGCTCGGGGATGTTCGCCGCTCGACAGATGGTCAGCATGCGGGCCCAAAGGTCGTAATCCTCCGCCGTTCGCAGCTCCGCCCGATAGCCGCCGGCTGCCTCGAAGCACGCCCGGCGAAAGGCCACTGAGGAGTGGCAAAACGGATTGAAGAAAAGAAAGCACCAGCGAATTTCCAAGTCGGAGGTCGGCAGGCGGATGATCTCGCGGGTCTGGCCCTCCTCGGTGATGGTGGCAAACCAGGTGCCGACCAGGCCGAGCCGGGGGTCGGCGTCGAGCATGGAGACAAGACGGCGGAGCCTCGTCGGCTCCGCGACGTCATCGGCGTCGAGGCGAGCGATAATGCCGGCGCGCGCGCAGGCGATGCCACGATTGGCCGCCGCAGCAGGACCGACATTTTCAGGACCGGTGATGAGACGAATGCGCGGATCACGTCCGGCGATAGGGGCGATCTGATCGTGCTGATGCCCACCATCATCGACGATGATCAGCTCGAGATCGCTCAGGTCCTGCCTGAGCACGCTTTCGACGGCGGCATCGAAAAAGCGCACGTCATCATGGACCGTCATTACGACGGAAACACGGGGCGCGGGCAAACCCGCAATATCAGCCTGAGTGCTGGATCGCTCGTGCGACACCGCGCTACCATTGTGCTCACTGGGACAGTAAGATCAATTCTAGCCGGTTCTATTGAGGCGTGCAGGGATTCGTATATTCGCAATCCAGGTTGCGGCAACCGCCGGCTGCAGATCAATCGGATAGGCCAATCGATGTTTCGCCGCCGCATGCTGGTGATCGGCCTGGACGGCTTCGATATCGGCTTTGCGGAGCAGCTGATGGCGGAGGGCGCGCTTCCCAACATCGCGCGTCTGCGCCTTTGCAGTGCCTGCTTCGACCTGGATCACGGGCTCGATAAATATTCAGGGCTCGCTTGGGAGCATGTTTCCACGGGCTTGTCTCCGAGTGACGGCGGACGATGGTCGGCGCTCAGCTTCGATCCCGCAACCTACGCGGTTCTCCAGGAACCCACATCCGCACGTCCGTTCTTGGCCGAGCTTTCGGCAAGGACTGTCGTTTTTGACGTCCCCTATTGTGACTTGACCCAGGCGCAGCGGGTGCTTGGGCTGACGCATTGGGGCTCTCATGATCCGGGCGTGTCGCCGGTGTCGCGGCCCGCGGAATTGCGTGGCGAGCTGGATCGCCGCTTTGGGCCATACCCGGCAACAGAGTGGATCTATGGACACTGCTGGCCGTCTGCCGAGAAGGCGCGCGCCGCCGGGGCGGCGCTTACGGCCGCGGTCGAGCTGCGGAGCAAAGCGGCGCGCTGGCTGTTGACGGAGCGATTGCCGAGCTGGGAGCTGGCGCTGATCGTGGTGAGCGAATCCCATTCGGCGATAGAACCGCTGTGGCACGGCGTCGATCCACTGCACCCTCTGCATCGCATCAAATCAAGCGCGGCCGCCGGCGAAGCATTGCGCGGCGTCTACCGCGCGATCGACGGTTTGGTCGGAGATCTGCGGGCGGCGTTTCCGGACGCGACCCTTGCGTTGTTTGCCATGCACGGGATGGGCGCCAACGAAAGCGATTTGCCCGCGATGGTGCTGCTGCCGGAGCTGCTCTATCGGGCTGCTTTCGGCAAGTCCTATATGCGATCGCTTCCTTACGGCGGCGCGACGGCGGAAGGCGTTCCGCTTCTCGGCGAGGATGACACGTGGGAAGACACAATGTTGGGCGCGGTGCCGAAAGCATCGCGTCCCAGCATTGCGGAGGTCGGCCTCTCGGCCTGGCTCTCCAGCTTCAAGGAGGGGCAGCCGCGCTGGCTGGCCCGCTCCGGTGTGGAGTGGATGCCGGCGGCGAGATATTGCCAGTTCTGGCCCCGGATGCGGGCCTTCGCGCTGCCATCCTACTACGACGGGCGCGTTCGGATTAATCTGCAAGGTCGCGAGAGCCGGGGCGTTGTGCCTCGGCATGAGTATGACAAGACCTGTGCGCAGATTGCTGATCTAATCGGAGGCTGTCGCAATCTATTGACGGGCCAGATCGCGGTGGCCGACATCCATCGGCCGAAAGCGGACCCCCAAGCGGTCGGGCCGTCCGAAGCCGACATGTATATCATTTGGAGCTCCGCACCGGTCGGACTTTCCACCCCAGCTTTCGGAAAGATCGGTCCTGTCCCGTATCGACGCACCGGCGGTCATAGCGGCCGCCGCGGCTTCCTTTATTTGGCGGGCGATCGAATTGCGTCAGGCGCGCTCGGAGGGATCAGCTCATTCGATGTCGTTCCGACGCTGATCGAATTGCTCGGCGAGAGGAGGCCGAGCCGCATGAGCGGCATTTCCGCCGCTCCGCGCATCCTGGTCCCCGCTTGATTGGTCCACTCCGTCGTGAGGTCGATAGCGGCCGATCCATCGGCCGCGTGCCAGCGAGGCACGGACGAGTGCCGGGACCCATTGCGTGGACCCGGAGAAGATCCGCAGCATTCGGTAGCCGGCTTGCAAGCGCATGACCTCACCGAGATCGTTCAACCGATCAGCGAGGCATGGCTCCGATCCGGTGTGGCTGGCTTTCAATTCCGCCTGACGGCCGGCGCTTTCGTAATACCCGCGCACATAGGCGACAGATTGCCGCTCGCGCGGCAAGACGTGATGCACGATCGCTGTTCGCACCCAGCGACCACTATGTCCGCTGGCCAGGAGGGACTGGATCACGTCGGTCTCCTCTCCGCTGATCTTCCATTTTCCGGGACGTGCGCCAAGGCGAATGTCGTAGCGAAATTGCCGTTGCACCGAGGCGCGAAGCGCAAAATTCGCTCCGTAGGGCGGATACTGATCCGCAACCGTGATCTCGCGATCAGTGTCGGGCACCCGGCGAGCGGCAAATGCCGAATCGCACAGATGCCAGCTCCGCTGAAGCCAGGCGGGAGCGCCGCCTTCGAATTCGGGCAAGATCGGTCCGCCGAACAGGCTTACATCCGCGTATTGGAGGAATGCGGTCTCGTAGGCGCAGAGCCATTCCGGTGCAGCGCGAACATCATCGTCGATCCAGACCAGAACCCCTCCCGACGCCACCTCGATGCCCTTGTTGCGCGCATGTGAAAGACCCGGACGGGCCTCCGTCTCCGACATGATCGGCAGCCGACCCCGGAATTGCTCAACAACAGCGCGGCTGCCGTCCGTGCAATCGTTGAGGACGACGATGACCTCCCAATTCAGCTTCTTGAGCGGATGGAGCCGGCACAATGACTCGAGCGTGTTCCGGAGCAGGCGCTCCCTGTTCCAGCTGCAAATGATGACGGAAATTTTCTCACTCACAGCAACAACGGCATCCGGGCCGCAAATGTGGTGGGCTCAACCCGGGCGATGGCAAACCGCTTCGATATTGTGTCCATCGGGGTCGCGCACGAAAGCGGCGTAATAATTCGGGTGATAGTGCGGCCGCAGGCCGGGCGCGCCATTGTCCGTGGCACCGGCCGCGATGGCCGCGCGGTAGAATGCATCGACCATGGCACGATCATCCGCCGCGAATGCCACATGCAACGGCCGCTCGGCTCCGCCCTCCCCGCCGATCCAGAAATCCGGGTTGCCGTCGCGGCCGAAGCCCGCGGCGCGGTGCTCGCTCTCGGCTTGATCCACCTCCATGATCATTGCATAGCCAAGCGGAGCGAGCGCTCCGAGATAGAATTTCTTCGATCGTTCATAGTCCGAGACCGGAAAACCAATGTGATCGATCATGCGGGTGCTCCTCGCGGTCAGCTCTGCTCGGCTCTCGCAGCCGACGCATCCCGCAGATAGCGGATGATGCCGGAGAAATCAGTACCGGCACCGCCACCATCGAAGAAGTGCTGGTAGATGGCAGTGGCGCCGGCGGACAGCGGTGCGACGGCCCGGGTCGAGCGTGCGGCGTCTTGCGCGAGCTTGAGATCCTTGAGCATCAACGCCACGGTGAAGCCTGGCTGATAATCGTTATTGGCTGGCGAGCTCGGCACCAGCCCAGGCATCGGACAATAGCTCGTCATCGACCAGCACTGGCTCGTCGACTGCGCTGAGACCTCGAACAGCTTTTTCGGATCGAGCCCGAGCTTCTCGGCCAGCACGAAGGCCTCCGACACCGCGATCATGGAAATGCCGAGGATCATGTTGTTGCAGATTTTTGCCGCCTGGCCGCTGCCGGCCTCGCCCACGTGAATCACCGCCTTCCCCATGGCATCGAGCACGGGCTTTGCCCGCTCGACGGCCTGCTCGGGGCCGCCGACCATGAAAGTCAGCGTTCCTGATTCCGCGCCGGAAACCCCGCCGGAAACTGGTGCATCGAGCATGTCGAGCTCATTGACCTTGGCGGCAGCGGCAACCGCGCGCGCGGTCTCGACATCGACGGTGGAGCAATCGATCAGCAAAGTCGCGGCTGCCGCAGAGGCCAGGACGCCACCCTGACCGAGATAGACCTCGCGCACCTGCTCGCGGCCTGGCAGCATGGTAATGACAACGTCGACGCCCATGGAAGCGACATCCAGCGAGCGCGCCGCAATGCCGCCCGCCGCCGACAGCTTGTCGAGTGCGACTGCGCTGATGTCATAGCCGCAGACGGAATGCTCCGCCTTGATCAGGTTTTTGGCCATCGGCAGACCCATATTGCCGAGGCCGATGAATCCGATTTTGGCCATGTCGCCTCCCCTTCACGTTCTGCGCCGGGCTAAACGCTGCGATAGGTCGGGGACAAGGCGGTCGGCCGCCAGGCCGTGCACCATGGCGCGGGCGTTGGGCCCGAGCGCGCGCACGGCGGCCACATAGGCCGCGACCTCCTCGGCGTCGCGCACCGCCTGCGGATAGTCGGTTGCAAACACAATCTGCGACAATGCCACCTCCTGCAGGCCGAACCCCACCCATTCGGCGCCCCATTCGGCCGCATGATCGGGGCCGGCCCAACCGGCGCAATCATAAAACAAACGATGCTCAAGGTAATGATCAAACGGAAGGCGCGGGCCTCGATTGTGCTGCCCAAGCGCTGCGGTGCCCCATTTGTCGCGCTGCTGGAATCCTCGAATGCGACCGAGATAGCGGCCGAGGCCGGCAGCGAAATGGGAGAACTGGATGCGCAAGCTCGGCAGCTCGTCCAACAAGCCGCTGTTGATGACGCGGACGGCGGCAATCATCAGCGAGAACTGCCAACCAAGCATCCGGCCGAGATCGTCCGCGTAGATGTGCTCCCAGGCTATGACGCGCGGCAGTGGGTGAATGAACACATAGAGGCCGAGGTCGGCCGCGGAGCGCCAGAACGGCCGCAGGTTCTCATGATCGAGCGGTAGGCCCTGCAGCTCGGAGGCGATGACGGCGCCCGGAAAACCGAGCTCGACCGCACAGCGCTTGAGCTCGCTCATGGCTTCCGCGGGATTCAGGGCCGGAACATGCGCAAGCCCGATGAAGCGGCCGGGATGATCATCGACCGCCTGCTTGATCCGGTCGTTGATCAGCCGGCAGAGCGCGATATCGGGTTGATCGAAGCCGGCCCCGCACGACAGCACGCCGGCGTCTATGCCGGCGCGGTCCATCATCCGGATGTGCGCGCCCAGGTCCGCCAGCAGCGGGTTGAGCAGATAGTTGGGATTGCCGTTCTCATCCACCCGGACGGTGATGCCGTCGCGCTCCTGGAGAAGCTCGGGCGGCGTATAGTGCTGCTGAAAATCTACAATCATCGAGCAAATCCGATTGGGCGCTCCCCGCTTACCTCCCCGCATTAGCGCGGCGACGGGCGCACGTAACGCGCTGATGCGCGGGGAGTGCCGGTGTGGGGTGTCTTACGGCGGCTGCTCGCGCGCAGCCAATATGGCAAGCGCCAAATACGCACCAAGCAGGCACAGCGCGACGAGAATGACCCAGAACTCTCCGCCGTATATCTGTGGGAACAGGGCCTCGACGGCGATCATCGAGATCACCGAGGTCAGCCACACGACTGCCCCCCAGGGTGCCGCGAGCCACAGCCCCACGGCAGCGACGAGGTCGATGACGGCGAAGAACACGGTCGCCGATTGGTAGGGCACAGTGTAGGACTCAAAGCCCTGCGGGGTCGGTGCGCCCACACCGCACACGATGGCCCAGTAGTAAAGGCCCTCGACCAGCGCCACCCCTGCCATCAGGCGCAGAAACAGCACCAGGCGGCGCGCCCACACCTCGCCGGTCGGCTCGTCGAGATCGGAATGGACCGGTCCGATCTGCCGCTCGTCGAACGCAGGATCGATCATGGCAATGCGGGGTCGTCTGGCAGCACGAGCTCATCGCTCTGCGGCGCGAAAAAGCCGGCAATATCGGTATCGCTGACGTCAGCGAGCGTTGCAGGCTGCCAACGTGGCGCCTGATCCTTATCGACGATCACGGCTCGTATCCCCTCGTACAAATCGTGCCCGTGCAGCAAACGCGACACTATTCGGAACTCCATGCGCATGCACGCGGCGAAATCAAGATGCCGACCACGCCGCAGCTGCGCCAGCGTGATCTTGAGGCTGGTTGGAGACTTCTGCCTGATTGCGCGCGCAGCCGCCAGCGCGAAATCCGCGTCTTGCCCTCCCTCTGCGACCTGCGCGTCGAGCGCGGCCAAGATATCCTCGATGCTGTCACCTGCGAACAGCCGCTCAAGCGTGTGTTGAGGCGCGCACACCGCCCCCGGTGCGGGCGATTCGACATAAGCGGCGAGCAAGGCTTCGACCGGCACGTTGCCGCAAAGCTCCTCCAGGAGCTCAGGGAGGCGATGCGAGGCCACGCGATGCGTGGCAATTCCTGCGGCAACGGCTTCGGCCGGGCCAATGCGGGCGCCGGTCAAAGCACAGTAAAGACCGAGCTCGCCAGGAAGCCGCGGCAGGAACCACGTGGCTCCGACATCGGGGAAGAAACCGATCCCGACCTCCGGCATGGCGAAGCTGAAGCCGTCGCCCGCCACGCGATGCGAGCCGTGGATCGAGATGCCTACGCCGCCGCCCATGACGATCCCGTCGATGAGCGAAACGTAGGGCTTGCCATACCGTTTAATCTGGGCATTGAGCAGATACTCGCGGCGCCAATAATCGAGAGCTGCGGCGTAGCGCCCCGCGCGTTGGAGATCGAACAGCGCGCGCAGGTCGCCGCCGGCCGAGAAGGCTCGCGCGCCCGCGGCGGTAAGAACGACCCGAGTGACGGCCGGGTCGCTCTCCCATTCCGCCAGTTGCCGCGATAGCGCCTTGATCATGTCGAAAGTCACCGCATTCAACGCCTGCGGACGATTCAAGGTCACGAGCGCGGCCGCGCCGCGGCGTTCGAACAGAATTTCGGGCGACGCGGCTTGCGGAACCATCGGCCACTCATAGCATGAGCGCCCCTTGCATGAGCGGCCCTTGCGCCCTTTGGATGAGTGTCCGCCGCACGAGTCCCCTTCCGGCTCCCTTCCCCTCCGGGCTTGTGGGACGGCCCCGGAGGGGGCGCTGCTTTCTCGTTTTTTAGCTCTTCTGCGTCCTGAAACCAACCGCTGCAGGAACTTCAAAATCAGCGGCACGCACGGCCAGTGACAAGGCCGGGGGCGAACCGCTAAAAAGAGACGTTTGAGCGTATGGAGTCCGAATTATGGCTATCAAGTATGGCCGGCCGCTGGAGGCGAAGGTTCGTGTGAGCCCGGTGGAGGCGGCAGCTCCTGTACGGGCCGAGTTCCGCCTTGATCTGGCCGTCCGCCCGCGCCGCAACCGCAAGAACGATTGGACGCGGCGGCTGGTGCGGGAAAATGTCTTGACGGTCGATGATCTGATCTGGCCGCTATTCGTGACGGAGGACACGCACGGTGCGATCGGCTCCATGCCGGGCATCGAGCGGCTCTCAATCGAGGGGGCGGTGCGCGCCGCCGAGCGCGCTGCCAAGCTCAATATCCCCTGCCTTGCGCTCTTCCCCTATACCAACCCGGATCTGCGCGATGCAGACGGAACCGAGGCGCTGAACCCGGAAAACCTGGTATGCCGTGCGGTACGGGCGATCAAGAAGGCCGTTCCGGAGATCGGTATCCTGTGCGATGTCGCGCTCGATCCCTATACCAGCCACGGCCATGACGGGCTGTTGCGCGAAGGCTTGATCGCCAACGACGAGACCGTCGAGGTGCTGGTGAAACAGGCGCTGGTCGAGGCAGAGGCCGGCGCCGATATCATCGCCCCGTCGGATATGATGGACGGCCGCGTTGCCGCCATCCGGGACGCGCTCGACCGCGCTTCATTCACCAATGTGTCGATCATGGCCTATGCGGCGAAGTACGCATCGGCGTTCTACGGGCCGTTCCGTGATGCGGTCGGCTCGAGCACAACGCTTGTCGGCGACAAGCGCACCTATCAGATGGATGCAGCCAATTCGGATGAGGCCTTGCGCGAGGTCGAGCTCGACATCGCCGAAGGCGCCGACATGGTGATGGTGAAGCCCGGCATGCCCTATCTCGACGTGCTGCGCCGCATAAAAGACGCGTTCGCGATGCCGACCTTCGCCTATCAGGTATCGGGCGAGTACGCGATGATCATGGCGGCGGTGCAGAATGGATGGCTCGACGGCGACAAGGCGATGATGGAAAGCCTGATCGCCTTCAAGCGCGCCGGCGCATGTGGCGTGCTGACCTATTTTGCGCCGCGCGTTGCGGAAAAGCTCGGGTGAGATATGTTCGAGCCGAGCGAACTTGAAGTGCGTGTCGCTGGAGTTTCGGTAGAGCCGCGCCAACAGTACCCAAATGTGATCCAGGCGTGCGGCTGCGGATCGCGTCGCACCCTGCTCAAATCCCTGGCTGCACTCGGTGCCGCAGCTACGCTGCCGCCGGCTGCACTGCCGATAGCCGCCTGCGCGCAAGCGCCCGCGTCGCCGGTTGATGCCGCGTCGCCCCCCTACAGGATCGATGTGCATCACCACTTCTTTCCGCAATTCCTGCTCGAGGCCTGGCAGAAGGCCGGGACGCGCAATCCTCCCTTCGTGCAGGGCTGGAAGCTCGAGGGCACCCTCGAGCAGATGGACCGCGGCGGGGTCGCGACCGCAATCCTGTCGCTGCCGACGGGGCTCAACCTCCCCGACCTCAATACCGAGCAATCGCGTCGCCTGACGCGGCTGATCAACGAATATGTCGCCACGGCCATGAAGGATCATCCCGGCCGTTTCGGCCTGTTTGCCTTCGTGCCCATGCCGGACATCGACGGGAGCTTGAAGGAGATCGAATACGCGCTCGACACGCTCAAGGCCGACGGTATCGGGCTCAACACCAGCTACGGCGACAAGTGGCTCGGCCACGCCGATTTCAAGCCGGTGATGGACGAACTCAACCGCCGTAAGGCGATCGTCTACGTGCATCCTCGGGCGCCGCAATGCTGCGGCAACCTGATGCCCAACGTGCCGGCCTCGTATGTCGAGTTTCCTCAGGATACCAACCGCGCGGTGATGAACCTCTTGTTGAGCGGGACGTTCACGCGCACGCGCGACATCCGTTGGATCTTCTCGCACGCGGGAGGAGCAGTGCCGCTGTTGGCGGGTCGCGTGAATTCGCTGGCCAAGATGTTCAAGTCAGGCGCGGATGCGCTGCCCGACGGGGTCGATTTCGAGCTCAAGCGCCTCTACTACGAGACCGCCAACGCGGCTTACGCTCCCAATATGGCGGCTCTCCTTGCCTATGTGTCGGTCGCGCAGGTCCTGTTCGGCACCGACTATCCGTTTATCTCCGTCACCGAGAACGTGACCGACTTGAGCAAAGTCGCGTTGTCAGAACCCGATCGCCGCGCGATCGAGCGCGACAATGCTACGCGGCTCATCGCCCGTCTGAAGGCCTAGCTAGCGTCAGCCTTCGATCCCGTCGATGCAGCGGCGCAAAGCCTCGATCAGCTCGCCGCTGTGGTGTAGATGTGGCGCCTCGGCATCGAGGATCTTCAGGAAGGTGCGTTTCTTGAAGGTCATCTTGTTGAATTCATCAGAGCTCGTATCGATCCCGGCGGAGTCGCAGACGATCTCGATCAGTCGATCGGCCGCATGCAATCGCCCGAGCAGGTAGTCGTTCTCGCGATAGGCGCGGGAAAAGAAGGCGGCGAAATGGCCGAAGCCGATGCCGCGCAAGCTTTCGATGCCCTGAAAGCCCGGCAGCGCCTGCACGTCTTGTGGGCTGATGCGATCGACCAGGATCTCGTTGAGCTCGCCCACCTCGCGTCCGCTCATCACCGGTAACGCGAGCACGTCCCAGAACGGAAATCCCAGATAGTTGATGAGGACCTCGCGGCGCGCCTCAGGGTGCCAGTCGTCGGGGTCGAGCGAAGCCAGCAAATCGTCGAGATCGCGCGTGCTCGCGTCGAGATCGATTTCCTTGGCCAACAAGGCGATCAGTTGATCGATCCTCGCCCCATGGGCGTCCACGAAGGAGGCCGCGTAGGCGTGGAGATTCCTTGCGTCGCTCGGTGACGGGGCGGTCGGGAAGATGTCGGCTATGAGCGTGCGAGCCTCGGCGCTGTAATAGGAGGCCTCCTCCTTGCGGCGCAGGCCGTCGAGGCGCAGATAGAATTCGCGCTTGAGCCGATCGAGGACCTGGGGCCTGAGCCCCGCGAAGCGGTCCTGGTCGAGCAGCCCATAAAGCCGGTTTTGGCCCTCGATCAGGAAATGCAGCCGGCGCTGGCGATATTTCACGTCGAAGGCCAAGAGATAATTGACCCAGGCGGGAAGCTGCCCCGTCGCGGGGGTTTCGAATTCCAGCGCCGCGCTGTCGGCGCGTTCGTAGACGATGCCCTTGGCGAGCGCCCAGGCGTCGATGATCTCTGCGACCACGCGGGCGAGCGGCGATTGCACAGGTCCGCCACGCAGCCGCACGATCAATTGCGCGCCGAATGCGCGCACCGAGGCAAGCTTCAGGCGGACATAGGCCTGATACGCGAACCCGGCGTCGCGCGCGACCTGGTTGTTGACTTGCTCGCGCCACCGCTTGAGCTCCTCTTTGGTGATCGGCCCATCGAAGCGAGCGGTGATGACCTTGGTGACGAGCTCGCTGACATGCGGGCGTGCGCTGTCGATGATCGCCTTGAGGTGCCGCACCCGGTCGTTGAAATCGATGACCCAGGCGAGCTCGTCGGTGACCGGCTGCGAGCTCGGAATGTCAGACATGGCGCCGCGCAGGGTGGAAAAGAAGCCCGGAACATGGAGCTGCGTGAGCACGACCGGTGAGGCCGGATGCGGCTCGATATAGACGAGCCTGCGGTCGACCTGCCGATAGGCCGCGCGGCCGTGGATGGCTGAGATCGCGATCTGGAACGGCCGATTGTTGAGGACTGCGCCATCGATGAAGGGGGCCGTGACCGGGTCGACACCCGCCTGCAGGTGGCGTTCAAAGCCCCGGGCGATGAAGTCCGCACGGCGCGGCCAGGCGGCCTGCCGGTCGGCTACGAGATCGTCCATCTCGGCGATCAGAGCCGGTGGAAAGGCGCCCGGAAACGACGAGGTCGCTCGCGCCGCGAAGGCAAGTCCAGGGGCGTTGTCCAGGCCGAAATCGCTTTCCACCTGGCCGCTCGCCCGCCGCCGATAGGTGAAGCGCAGGACGTGATGGTGCTCGAGCTCGTGGATGAGCGGCGGATCGTGAATCTGCACAAGCTGCCGGTAGCCGTAGTAATCCGTCAGCGTCACGAACAGATCGAGGATGTGGCCGGACGGCAGCAGGGACTCTCCCGTCCGCTCGGGGCCCATCGCGGCGACGGCGTCGTACATCAGGGCCGCCATCAGCGGCCCGTCGAGCGGCGGCTTGAACCAGCGCGACCGCACGAAGAGCGAGAGCTTGCTGCGCACCTCCGCATCCTTGCCGGCCTGCAACATGCCGCTCGCCGATGCCGCCCAAAGCAGCGGCTTGATGAACCATTTGCTGAAAGACCCGGCGCGGGCGTCCGGCGCCAGCAGGACCGAGACATCGGCGTTGTCGAGCCACAGGTCGCGCAGCGCCCCCATGGGCAGGTCATGGGCGAGCGCCCGCGCCAGCATTGTGCCGTTGATGCCGCCGGCGGAGGCGCCCGCAATCACATCGACCACGACGCGGAGCTCGACGACGCGACCGATTGCGCGCAGCAGATCGAAATAGATCTCCTCGGTGTCGTATTCGGGATTGGTGCGCTGAGCCTGATCGAAGAAAGAGGCTTTGCTGCGCAGGGTGCGATCGGCGATGCGATGCAGCGCGCTTGAAGCGCGTACCAACTTCAAGATTTCCTTGCTCATCCCGTGCATGTAGACGGCAAGCGAGACGCCGCCGGACACGACGAGGGCGATCCGAAGCTCCTTCTCGCGCAAGGCTAAGCTCCTGCCGGTGATTCGGTTAGGCCAGCTTCATCATGTCGACCGCGGAGCCAAATCGGAAGCGGCTTGCGCCCCTCTTGCGGCGGGGTGGCGCATTCGCCATCTCAAACAAGGCCGCGGGGAAACTTTTGCATGAGCAACAACGAGCCGAGCGGGATTGGCGGGTCCTTCAGCATCAAGCCGCACGCGTATGATCCCATCGCCAATTCCGAGCTGTTCCAAGGCGTATTGGCGCGCCGCTTCGTCGCCTTCGTGATCGATCTGTTCATCGTCGCGGTTCCGGTCGCCATCGCGGCGATCTTCATTTTCTTCCTGGGCCTGGTCACTTTCTTTCTGGGTTGGGTGCTGTTCTGGCTCATCTATCCGGGCACGATCGTTTGGGCGCTGTTCTATTGCGGCAGCACATTGGGCAGCCCTGCCTCCGCGACGATCGGGATGCGGATCATGGATCTGGAGATGCGCACCTGGTACGGGGCGCCGGCCTATTTCCTCCTGGGCGCCGTGCATGCTGTGGTGTTCTGGATCACGGTCTCGGTGTTCACGCCGCTGGTGCTGGTCGTGGGCCTGTTCAACGAGCGGCAGCGTCTGTTGCACGACTTTCTGATCGGTACCGTGGTCATTAACAATCCGGTTCGGGCGGAGGCGCTCCGCCTGGCGCGAAGCGCGGGCTGAGAGTGGGCGATGGAGAGACGCCTACCCGGAAAATCACCGGCGGGAAAAGGCGACAGATTGCTTTCACTCGGCCGAAACGGCGCGCTAGTATGGCTCCCCAGGGAGGCCGCCAGCGATCGAAAGCGAGGCAGACTTAATCCTGAAATACGACCGTGACCCAGCATTCGCGTAACACCCCGCAATTCTACCTTACGGCCCCGTCCCCCTGCCCTTATTTGCCGGGGCACGAGGAGCGCAAGGTGTTCACGCACCTGGTCGGGGATCGGGCAGCCGAGCTCAACGACCTCCTGACCCACGGCGGCTTTCGCCGCAGCCAATCGATAGCCTACCGTCCGGCATGCGAAGCGTGCCGAGCCTGCGTATCGGTGCGGGTCGTGGTGGAAGACTTTCGGCCGAGCCGCAGCATGCGGCGGGTGTTGGATCGTAACCACGATATGGTCGGCGAGATGCGGGTCGGCGTCCCGACCTCCGAGCAATATTCGGTGTTCCGCTCCTATCTCGATCAACGCCACCGCGACGGCGGCATGGCGGACATGACCGTGCTCGATTACGCCATGATGGTGGAGGACAGTCACGTCGAGACCCGGATCATCGAATATCGGCAGCGCGGGCCGGATACCTCGATCAACGGCCGCGGCGCCGGGCCGCTGCTCGCCGTGGCCTTGACCGACGTGCTCAATGACGGACTGTCGATGGTCTATTCGTTTTTCGAGGCTGAGCCGCGCTGGCGTTCGCTCGGCACTTTCATGATCCTCGATCATATCGCGCGCGCCCATAGCATGGGGCTGCCCTACGTCTATCTGGGCTATTGGGTGCAGGGCTCGCGCAAGATGGACTACAAGGGCCGCTTCCTGCCGCAGGAGCGGCTGTCGCCGGAAGGCTGGCGGCGAGTCGAGGCTTAATGCAGCGTGCGCAGCCGCGCCATAGCCCGTCGAAGACGGGCGTAAACGCCCTTATGTGCGATTTTGCGCAGGCGACAGGCAGTGAACGCGCGGTGGCGCACCCTACCCGCCGTCGGAGCTTTTCCCGTTCCCTGCGGAAGAACCCGAAGCGGCGCCGAATTTGTTGGTGCGCGGGAAACCCTTTGGGGCTAGGCGTCCGGCATCGGCCCGGTTGCCGCGCCAGTCGGCAAGCTCCTTGATGGCCAGCGTGAAGGAGCGGCCGGCGCCGTCCACATAGCTTAGCCCGTCCTCGGCTTTGAAGGTCTTGAGGTCGGAAAGCCCGCCATCCTTGAAGCGCTGCAGGCGCACGCCCGCGCCGCGCGCCATCTCCGGCACCTGCTCAAGCGGAAACACCACCATCTTGCGGTTCTCGCCGATCGAGGCCACGAGCTCGCCCTCGACAGGTGACAACGCGCAGGCGCGGTCCGGCGCCTTGACGTTGAGCACCTGCTTGCCCTTGCGGGTCGTGCCGAGGCATTCATCCTCCGCGACCACAAAACCGCGCCCCTGCTCGCTTGCGAGGAGAAACTTGCGGCCGCCCTTGTACGGGAACACCGCGACCAGATCGCCCTCCTGCTCGAGATCGATGAACAGGCGGACCGGCTCGCCGTGGCCGCGACCGCCCGGCAATTTGGCGGCTTCGAGGGTGTAGAATCGGCCATTTGTCGCGAACACAAGGCACTTGGACGTGGTCTCGGCCGCAAATGCGAACTTGAGGCTATCATCGGCTTTGAAGGCGATCCCCGAGAGATCGGTCACGGTGCCGCGCAGCGCGCGGATCCATCCCTTCTCGGACACCACTACGGTGATCGGCTCGCGCTCGACCAGCGCCTCTTCGATCGCTGCGAGATCGTGCTCGGGCGCTTCCGAGAAAGTGGTGCGTCGCTTGCCGAGCAGTGTCTTGGGGCCGAATTTCTCCCGGATCGCCCTCACCTCGCCGGCGATCTTTTTCCACTGCTCCTTCTCCGAGCCGAGCAGCTCCTTCAGCTCCTTGCGCTCCTTGCGCAAATCCTTGTCCTCGCGGCGGATCTCCATCTCTTCCAGCCTGCGCAGGTTGCGCAGGCGCATGTTGAGAATGGCCTCGGCCTGGACGTCGGTGAGCTTGAAGGTCGAAATCAAGACCGGCTTGGGCTCATCCTCGGTGCGGATGATTTTGATGACCTTGTCGAGATTGAGATAGGCAACCAGATAACCGCCCAGCACTTCGATGCGGTGGTCGATCTGCGACAGGCGGTAGTTGGTACGGCGGATGAGCACCTCGCGCCGGTGCGCAAGCCATTCGGAGAGCGCCTCCGCCAGACCCACGACCTTGGGGATGCGCCCCTTCACCAGCACATTCATGTTGAGCGGAATGCGGCTTTCGAGCTCGGTGAGCTTGAACAGCGATTCCATCAACAGCTCGGCATCGACCGTGCGCGAGCGCGGCTCGATCACCAGGCGGATATCGGCGGCCGACTCGTCGCGCACATCGGCGACAAGCGGGATCTTGCGCTCGTTGAGCAGCTCGGCCATGCGCTCGACCAGCCGGGATTTCTGCACGAGCCAGGGAATTTCGGTGACGACGATGACGTAGGTGCCGCGTCCGGTCTCCTCCTTGTGCCAGCGCGCACGTACGCGGAACGAGCCGCGCCCGGTCGTATAGGCCTCCGCGATCGCCTCGCGCGGGTCGACGATGATGCCGCCGGTCGGGAAATCCGGACCGGAGACGTACTTCATCAGCGTGCGGCTGCGGGCGTTCGGCGTATCGATCAGATGCAGCGCGGCATCGCAAAGCTCGGCGACGTTGTGCGGCGGGATCGAGGTCGCCATGCCGACCGCGATGCCCTGCGCGCCATTGGCGAGCAGGTTCGGGAAGGCGCCCGGCAGCACGATCGGCTCCTGGCTGGTGCCGTCATAGGTTGCCCGGAAGTCGATGGCATCCTCATCGATGCCTTCCAGCAACAGATGCGCGACCTCGGTCATGCGCGCTTCGGTGTAGCGGTAGGCCGCGGCACTATCGCCATCGATATTGCCGAAATTGCCTTGTCCATCGACCAGCGGGTAGCGCGAGGAAAAATCCTGCGCGAGCCGCACCAGCGCGTCATAGATCGCCTGGTCGCCGTGCGGATGGAAGCTGCCCATCACATCGCCGACGATCTTGGCGGACTTCTTGAATGCGGCGTCGGGATCGAGCCGCAACAGCCGCATACCGTAGAGGATGCGCCGATGAACGGGTTTCAGACCATCGCGCGCATCGGGGAGCGCGCGATGCATGATGGTGGACAGCGCATAGTTGAGATAGCGCTCCTCGAGCGCCTCACGCAGCGGAATTTCCTCAACCTCGCCGCCACCGCTCGGCGGGGGAATCAATTGCTTGCCCATGGGACTTATCTAGCGCATGGCGCGGAAAAAGCACGCCTTGGGCGTTTCCTCCCCCTCTCCCCGCTTGCGGGGAGAGGGTCGGGGTGAGGGGCAGGTTCCACCTACTTTGGCGCCAAATGTGTTTGGCAAGGCCCCTCACCCGGATCGCTTCCCTATCCGACCTCTCCCCGCAAGCGAAGCGAAGTGGAGCACGCCGCAGGCTACATGCTATCGCCCTCTCATCTCACGGGAGCGTCTTCGCGACTCGAAACCCTATGTAATTAAAGCGTCTGTCAGCCTCGATAAAGATACGGTCGGCCGGGCGCAGAACCCATGGGCGGCTGAAGAAGCCGCCGCCCCGCGCGACTCGGGTCCCACACGAGCTTCCCGTTATCCAAGCGCTACCATCAGCCGGCGCGTCTTGATAATTCGGGTGCAAGCAGTCTTCTACCCATTCCCAAGCGTTACCAAGCATGTTGGAGAGCCCGAATGGATTCCTCGGGAATCCGTCAACCGGAGCCGTTTGTTTGCCGTCCCATCGGCTGCCACAACTTTCGCAGACTGAATTGCCGGAGCCGATCGAATCGCCCCACCAGTACACAGTCTGTGTTCCGGCGCGCGCACCATACTCCCACTCGGCTTCACTTGGGAGACGATAGGTACCGGCTGTTGTCGACGAGTTTTGGCCGTGGAGATCCTCATTCAACCAGGCCACATACGCTTTTGCATCATCCCAACTCACGCAGACCACCGGATCGCGATCCGTTTGCAAAAATCCCGGACGCTCCCACCCTGCATCAACGCGACGCGAATTCCTGTAGTTTTCATAGACTGTACAGCCGCCGCTCATCACGTAGCCAGCCTTCCGAATAAACGCGGCAAACTCTCCCCGTGTCACAGGATACTTCCCCATCCCGAACGCGCGAGGGATGGTCACGGCATGTTGCGGGTGTTCAGTCAAAAGAGAGCGCCGATCGGCTGCGGTCTCGTAAAAAGGAAACGCGTCGAGGACCCTCTTTGTCTCTGCGTCCGACGACCCCATAAGGAAGCTGCCGGCCGGGACCACCACCATCTCCGGACACTCCGAGCAGTCGCGGAATATCTGTCCGGGCTGCATGCCTGTTTCCTGGGAATCCGCAACAGTTCCGGGATCGAGAAGTGCAACGAGAGCCACGAGAAAGACGATCAAACTCTTCATGAATTGTCGCCTCTGGTCGGCGCTAACGCGCTTCCGGTGGTTCGATGGGCCATCGCCTACGCTCATAGTCCTCGATGGCGATTGCGAGACGATCAAGACGATCAGCTTCCGCCCTACTCGGCTTTGGCTGACTCTCGAAGTAGTGCCCGATTTGCTCGATCGCGGCATCGTAGTCAGCCTCAGAGCGAAGAGGACGGATCATCGCTTTCGGCATGATACGCTATCTGGATCGCCGCCGCCGGTGCGGCCGCGAGTGCGTTTAACGGTCACGGCGACGAAGCCGCGCGAGTTCAAGCCCCACCGGGCACTCCGGCAAGCGCCGCGCCGTGACCGCAACGGGCGCCGCGTGTAGTGTCGTTTAATCACACACTCTCCTTGCGGACGAGTGGGCTTTTTGTGGTAGAACAAATCATGATCGACAGACGTGACCTGGAGCAGCTCAAGGAGCTTGGCGCGGGACGACCGGCGCCAGAGGCGGTCGTGCGTCTTTATCAGCAGGCTTTCCGCGACTTCGGCACGGAGGCGCTATGGAGCCGGCGCGCGAGTGCTATGCCGACGATCGCGCAGGCGCTGGTGGTCGCCGACAGCTTGCGCCGCGAGGGTGATCTACGCTCGCGCACTTTGGCGCTGGAAATCGAGCAGGCCTGTCGTGCCGCTCTCTAGCATTCAGAGCGAAATCCTTCGCTTGCTCTCGACGCATCGAAATCCCGAAAGCTATGTTGCCGGTAGCGTGCCGCTCAATCGGGAAGGGCGGCGCTATTCCGATGACATCGATATTTTTCACGATCGTGAGGAGAGCGTCGCCGCGGCGGCCGAGGCTGATGCAGCGTTGCTCGCCAAGGAAGGCTTTGTCGTGCGGTGGTTGCGCCGCGAGCCCGGTATTTACGGCGCCATCGTCGCGCGCGGCGGCGAGCAGATGAAGCTCGAATGGGTGCGCGACAGCGACTTTCGTTTCTTTCCGACCGTTCCTGACGACATGTTCGGCTCAGTCCTGCACGTGGTCGACATCGCGACTAATAAGGCGCTGGCCGCGGCCGGCCGGCGGGAGCCGCGCGACGTGCTCGATCTTCTTACCGTCCACGACCAGCACCTTCCGCTCGGCGCGGTGATCTGGGCGGCGGTTGCCAAGGACCCCGGTTATTCGCCCGAGAGCCTGATCGGGGAAATTCGCCGTAACGCCCGTTATTTGCAGGATGACTATTCGGACTTGGCGCTCACCGAGCCTGTTGATGCCCGGGCTGTTGCGCAACGCATACGCGCGGCGTTGGACGAGGCGGAGCGGCCGCCGCCGCGGCCATTGGCCGTCATCATCGGAAATTTCCAGCGCTATGCTGGAGCGCGGTCGCAATTCCGAGCAATGAGGTGGCGCAACGGAGAGAGAGGCCTTTCACGCCACCGGGGCGGCGGCGAGCGCATTCACGGCTGCGGTCACGAAGCTTGCGCGCGCATCGGGCATTGCCAGCCCGCGCGGCTCGAAGGCGTGGCGGGCAAGAAAGAACCCTGTGACCGCAAAGGCATCGGTAAGGTCCGCCGCGGTCGATGCGCTCGCTTCCTGATTTCCGTGCAGGAAAGCGGGCAAGCGCAGGAGCTTGTCGGCCCAGGGGCGCCCGGCCTCGCGCGAGACCGCGCGTCCGCTCTTGGGCGAAACGTAGATCAGGTCCTGGGTCGCGCCGGTTGCGGCGCAGCTGTCGAGGTCGAGGCCGAAGCCGAGCTCGGAGAGCATGCTGAGCTCGAAGCGCGCCATGCGCGGGCCGGCAAGCCGCACATCGCTGAACGCATCGATGAGGTGATCGAGCATCGCGTGGATCTGCGGATGCGGGTCGCGTTCCGGCAGGAGGCGGCACAGGGCGGCGGCGTGGGTGAGACCATAGAGCGCAGGCGCGGCATCGAGGAGCCGCGCAGAAGCGAGATCAAGCCCCTCCACCGCAAAGTTGCCGAGATGCTCGTCGAGCCGGGCCCGCCAGGTCAGGCCGACCCGATTGCCCGCCTGCAGCACCGGGCGCAGCCGCGTGCTCGCCGCCCCGCGCACGAGGCCAAGGTGGCGGCCATGCTCGCGGGTCATCGCCTCGAGAATGGCGCTTCCCTCCCCGTGGCGCTTGACGCCCAGCACGATGGCTTCATCGATCCACTGCATGAGCGAAGTTAGTCCTTCGGGAATTCGAGCCCGATCTCACGATAGCGCTCCGGGTCGTCGCCCCAGCCTTCGCGGACCTTGACGAACAGGAACAGGTGCACGCTTTGCTCGACTATCTCGGCCATCTCGCGCCTTGCCTCGGCGCCGATCGCCTTGATGGTTTGGCCTGCCTTGCCGAGGACGATCTTACGCTGGCTCTCGCGCTCGACATAGATCGTCTGCTCGATACGCACGGAGCCGTCCTTGAGCTCCTTCCAGTCGGTGGTCTCGACCGAGGATTGATAGGGCAGCTCCTGATGGAGTCGCAAATAGAGCTTCTCACGGGTGATCTCCGCGGCGAGCTGCCGCAGCGGCGCATCGGTGATCTGATCTTCCGGATAGTGCCACGGCCCCGCCGGCACATTGACGGCGAACCAGGCCTTCAAGTCGGCGATGCCGTCGCCGGTCAGCGCCGAAATCAGGAAGGTTCCGGCGAAGGCGGCGCGCTCGCTTGCATCCTTGACCAGAGCGAGCAGCGAAGGCTTCTCGACCAGATCGATCTTGTTGACGATGAGAACCTTGCGCTGCGGCAGGGCGGAAAGCCGCTCGAGAATGGAGACAGTATCAGCGTCGAGCCCACGGGCATCGATCAAGAAACCGACAACGTCGGCGTCGGCGGCGCCGCTCCACGCGCCCGCCACCATGGCGCGGTCGAGCCTGCGCCGCGGCGCGAATATTCCGGGGGTGTCGATGAAAATGAGCTGGGCGTCTCCCGCCAGGGCGATCCCACGCAGCAGCGTGCGCGTGGTCTGCACCTTGTGCGAGACGATCGCCACCTTGGCGCCGACCAGTGCATTGATGAGGGTGGACTTGCCGACATTGGGCGCGCCGATGAGCGCGATGAAGCCGCAGCGCTGATCAGCCCCCGCGCCGCTGTGCGGGTCAACCATCGAGGCGTTCCGCGCTGACGCCTTCGCGCGCCAGCATCACCGAGGCGGCCGCCTGTTCGGCCGAGCGCTTGGAGCGGCCGATCCCTTCCGCCGGCGCGTGGCCGGGCAGCTCCACAGTGACACGGAATTCCGGATCGTGATCGGGGCCGGTCCGCTCGACCTCGCGATAGGCAGGCGTCGGCAGTCCTTTGGCCTGCGCCCATTCCTGCAGCATCGTCTTGGCATCGCGCAACGGCCGCTTGGGGGCGCGCATCCGCTGCTCCCATAATCGCGTGATCAGGGCAGCGGCCGCCGCATAGCCCCCGTCGACGAAGACGGCGCCGATCAGCGCCTCGCACACATCGGCCAGGATGGCGACGCGGCTGCGTCCGCCGGCATTGCTCTCGGAGGTCCCGAGGCGGATGGCGGCACCGAGCTCGATTCCGCTCGCCACATCCGCGCAGGCCTCCTTGCGCACCAGGTCGGCGAGACGCCGCGACAGCTCGCCCTCATCAGCACGCGGAAAGGCGCGAAACAGCATGTCGGAGACGACGAGGCCGAGCACATGGTCGCCAAGAAACTCGAGCCGCTGATAGCTGCCGGCCCGGTTGCGCACGCCGGTCAGGGCGGAAATGTGGGTCAGCGCCTGCTCGAGCAGCGCCGGGTCGGCGAAGCGGTAGCCGATGCGGGCTTCGAGGCTGGAGGCGCGCCGACGCGATCGCTTGGCGCGCTCCGCCGGGTTGGCTTGCGTCAAGGCAGCGGCTGGAACGCTCGCGGCTTCACCCGCGGCGGGAAGTTCGGGTCCTTGGGTGGATGTACGCTTGGCGCTCGGCCGCGGGCTCATCGCACTAGCGTCAGCAATCGCCCCCACCGCACGTCCCAAGGCCATGTCCAGAACGCCCACGCATGCTCGCCCTCCGTCGAGAAGAAGATGAGCTGGGCCTTGCCGATCAGGTTCTCCAACGGAACATAGCCGACGCCCGAGTTGGGATCGCGGCTGTCACTGGAATTGTCGCGGTTGTCGCCCATCATGAAGAAATGCCCGGGCGGGACTTCGAAGACCGGCGTGTTCTCCAGGTTCGGCGGGTAGCGCTCGAGCGTGACATAGCTCACGCCATTGGGCAGCGTCTCCCGCCAGCGCTTGACGCGCTCGGTGCGGCCGAATCGGTCGGTCTCCTCGACCGGATCGATGGCTTCGCGCTTCACCGGCACATCGTTGATGTAGACCAGACCGTCCTTGACTTGGATGCGATCGCCCGGAAGCCCGATCACGCGCTTGATGTAGTCGATTGAATCATCCTTGGGCAGGCGAAACACGACCACGTCACCGCGTTGCGGATCGGCCGACCAGATGCGGCCGGAGAACAGCGGCGGCGAGAATGGCAGCGAATAATGGCTGTAGCCGTACGAGAACTTCGAGACGAACAGATAGTCGCCGACCAGCAGCGTATTCTCCATCGAGCCGGACGGGATATTGAACGGCTGGAACAGGAAGGAGCGGATGACGAGCGCGATGATGAGCGCGTGGACGATCACGCGCACCGTCTCGGCAATGCCGCCTTCCTGGCGCTTCACTTCGGGCGTCACACTCATGGATTTTTGGTTCCGTCCCTCTCTCGCGGGCTTAATGGCACTTCTAACCGCTGGGCGGGGAGCGCGCAACGAGGGCCGCACGCTTTCATGCAAAAGTGTCCATGGGTGGACTCTTGTGCATTTTCAATGGCTTGCGGTCATCCGAGGGTCCGCCGACGGAACAATCCTATCGGTTGGCTGGCTCAGTGGACCCGGGAGAACACGCGTTCCCAGCGTATCCCGGATGCCCAGTCCTTCACCTGGGAGAGCTGCAGGCCACCGCGAATAGAAAAGAAGATGACCTGCGCGCGGCCGATCAGGTTCTCCAGCGGCACGTAGCCGACCTGGCTCAGCACGCGGCTATCGGTCGAGTTGTCGCGGTTATCGCCCATCATGAAAAAATGACCAGGCGGCACTTCATAGACCGGGGTGTTATCGTAGAAGCCGTTCTCGACCAGCTCCAGCGTGGTGTAGCTCACCCCGTTCGGCAACGTCTCCCGCCAGCGTTTGACCCGCATCGTTGCACCGTTCGCGTCGGTATCCACGAAATCGTCGATGCGCTCGCGCTTCACCGGTTCCCCGTTGATGTTGAGGACACCCCGGATCATCTGGATGCGGTCTCCCGGCAGCCCGATCACGCGTTTGATGTAATCGACGGAATCATCTTTGGGCAGGCGGAACACGACCACGTCGCCGCGCTGGGGCTCGGCCGACCAGATGCGCCCGGAGAAGATGCGGGGCGAGAACGGCAAGGAATAGTGGCTGTAGCCGTACGAGTACTTCGAGACGAACAGGTAATCGCCGACCAGCAACGTGTCCTCCATGGAGCCTGAAGGAATATTGAAGGGCTGGAACAGGAAGGTGCGGAAGGCGAAGAACAGCACGAAGGCGGCGACAACCCATGCGATATCGGCGCGGCCGATTGCCTTGCGCTTTGCTTCCAGGGTCACGCTCATTTTGGCATTCTTCTGCATTCATGCCCCGCTTTCCGCACTTCTATCGGGTGGGAGGGGGCTGCGCAACGAACGCGGTACAAGGTCAGCGCAGCGATGGCTCAGCGCTTATGATGACGAAGGCCTGCGCCAATGGACCTTCATCCGTCAGTGTTATGTCGATCCGCGCCTCATACCCGTCCGGCGTGATGGCCTTAAGTCGCGCCAGCGCGCCGCCGGTCAGCGCCATTGTCGGCCGTCCCGAGCGCAGGTTGACCACCCCCATGTCGCGGAAGAACACGCCCGCCCGGAAGCCGGTGCCGAGCGCCTTGGAGCAGGCCTCCTTGGCGGCAAAGCGCTTTGCGTAGGTCTCCACGCGCCGCGCGCGCCGCTCAGCGGTCGCCCGCTCGGCCTCGGTGAAGATGCGTAAGAGGAAGCGATCGCCATGCCGGCTGATGGCGTGCTCGACGCGGCGGATGTCCACGAGGTCGGAGCCGATGCCGAGGATCATGAGTTAGATCCGGGCGCGGCCACGCGCCATGGCGGCGCGCATGTTCGCGATCGCAGCGGCGAGCCCAACGAAAACCGCCTCGCCCACCAGGAAATGTCCGATATTCAGCTCGACGACCGCAGGTATCGAAGCGATCGCCTCTGCGCTCGCATAGTCGAGGCCATGGCCCGCATGCACTTCGAGGCCGAGGCTGCGGGCGAGCCGCACGCCTTCGCAGATGCGCGTCCACTCGGCTTCGGCACGTGGCTTGGCGCCGGCCGCCAAGGCGTCGCACCAGGCGCCGGTATGAATCTCGATCGCCGGGGCATGGATGCGGGCAGCCGTCTCGATCTGCCGGGGATCGGCGGCGATGAAGAGGGAAACGCGGATGCCAGCGCCGCAGAGCTTCGCCACCACGGGCGCGAGCAAGCTCTGCTGGGCCACGACGTCGAGCCCGCCTTCGGTGGTGACCTCCTGTCGTCGCTCGGGCACCAGGCAGGCGGCGTGCGGCATCGTCTTGAGCGCGACCGCAGCCATTTCTGGTGTCGCGGCCATCTCCAGATTGAGGGGCCGCGTCATCTCCGCCTTGAGGCGGGCGATGTCCTCGTCGCGTATGTGGCGGCGGTCCTCGCGCAGGTGCGCGGTGATGCCGTCGGCACCGGCCTCGATCGCGATCCTGGCGGCCGCGACCGGATCCGGATGGATGCCGCCGCGCGCGTTTCGCAGCGTCGCGACGTGGTCGATGTTCACTCCCAGGCGAAGCTCAGGCATCGACCCGCTCGGCCTTCGCCACCACCTGCTTGGCGCGCAACTGGGCGATGATCGAGTTGAGGTGCTTGAGGTCATAGACCTCGAGATCGATCGTCACCGAGGTGAAGTCGGGCGACTGGCGTTGCATATGGATATTGTCGATGTTGCCGTCGTGCTCGGCGATGACTTGTGCGACTTGGGCGAGCGAGCCCGGCTCGTTCACGGTCTGCAGCGCAATGCGGGCGGGAAACCGCTGCGGCGTCGCTTCGTCGACGTCCCAGCGCAGGTCGAGCCAGCGTTCCGGGGTGTCCTCGAATTCCTTCAACGCCGGCGATTGGATCGGATAGATGGTGATACCCTCGCCGGGCTTGAGGATGCCGACGATGCGGTCACCCGGCACCGCCCCGCCGATCGGCGCGAAACGCACCGGCAAGTCGGTGTTGATGCCGCGGATCGGGATAGCACCGTCCGCCTTGAACTTGATCGCCTTTGAGCGTTTCAAGCCGAGCCAGCCACCCTCCGGCTTCGGTTGGTTGGCGAATGCGGCGGCGTGCTCCTCCTTGTAGTCGGGATACATGGCGCGCGCGACATCGGCGGCGCGCATCTCTCCGCGGCCGACAGCGGACATCACGTCGTCGATCGAGCCGCGCGCCAGACGCGGCAGGGCGCCCTGCAGCTTCTCGTCCGAATAGGCGATCTTGGCGCGCTGGCACAGCCGCTCGACGATGCGCCGGCCGAGCCCGGCATATTGATGGCGCACCGCGGCGCGGGTCGCACGGCGGATCGCTGCACGCGATTTTCCGGTGCGAACCAGGGATTCCCAGGCCGGCGGCGGCGCAACCTGAGCGCTCGACGTGATGATCTCGACCTCGTCGCCGTTGGTGAGCTCGGAGACCAGCGGCGCGATCTTGCCGTTGATCTTGGCTCCGACCGCACTGTTGCCGACGTCGGTGTGCACCGCATAGGCGAAATCGATCGCATTGGCGTGTCGCGGCAGAGCGATCAGCTTGCCTTTTGGGGTAAAGCAGAACACCTGGTCGTGGAACAATTCGAGCTTGGTGTGCTCGAGGAACTCTTCCGGGTTCGAGCCCTCGGCCAGAAGCTCGATCGTTCGCCGCAGCCACGCATAGGCGCTCGATTCGCGCGACAGCATCTCGGTCGGGGAGCCGGCCCCATCCTTGTAGAGGGAATGTGCGGCGATGCCATACTCGGCGATTTCATGCATTTCACGGGTGCGAATTTGCAGCTCTACGCGCTGCTTGCCGGGGCCGATCAGCGTCGTGTGGATTGAGCGGTAGTCGTTCTGCTTGGGCGTCGACACGTAATCCTTGAAGCGGCCCGGCACCATCGGCCAGGTCGTGTGCACGATGCCCAGCGCCTGGTAGCACTCGGCAACCGTGCGCACGATCACACGGAACCCGACAATATCGGAAAGCTGTTCGAAGCCGACCGATTTGCGCTCCATCTTGCGCCAGATGGAATAGGCGCGCTTGTTGCGGCCCGACACCTCGGCGGCGAGCCCGCGGTCGGCGAGCTTGCGCGTGAGCTGCTGCTCGATCTCGCTGACCAGCCCTACATTGCGCGATTCCAAGGCTTCGAGCCGCTCGTTGACCACCCGGTAGGCATCCGGATTGAGCTCGCGGAACGCCAGATCCTCGAGCTCCTCGCGCATCTCATGCATGCCCATGCGACCGGCGAGAGGCGCGTAGATGTCGAGCGTCTCCTCGGCGATGCGGCGGCGTGCCTCGGAAGGAATGTGGTGCAACGTACGCATGTTGTGCAGCCGGTCAGCGAGCTTAACGAGCAGCACGCGGACATCGTCTGCAATGGCGAGCAAGAGCTTGCGCAGGTTCTCGGCCTGCTTGGCCTCCTTGGTGACAAGGTCGAGCCGCTTGAGCTTGGTTAGGCCCTCGACCAACGCGCCGATATCCTTGCCGAACATCTGGTCGATCTCGTCGCGGGTGGCCGCGGTGTCCTCGATCGTGTCGTGCAGGAGCGCCGCCGCGATGGTGGAATCATCCAGCTTAAGATCGGTCAGGATCGCGGCGACCTCGAGCGGATGGGAGAAGTAGGGGTCGCCCGAGGCCCGCTTCTGCTCGCCATGGGCCTTCATGGCATACACGTAGGCACGGTTGAGCAGCGCCTCGCTGGTGTCGGGATTGTAGCGGCGGACACGCTCGATCAGATCGTATTGCCGCATCATTTCCGGCTTGCCGCGCCGCTTGGATTTAGCTTGTTTTTCAGTTACTTGAGCGGGAACGCTCGGGCCGCGGTCGAGGGCTGCGCGCGGGCGCGCCTGGTTTTGCATGCGCGGTAGATCAGTGGATGGACGTGCCGCCATGGCAATCCCTTCCGCCGCTTGCGGAGCCGAGCAGGATATCACGGCAGGTCCCTCCCGCTATCGCGGATTAGGACAGCTATTACTTAAATTAATTTTGATTAACGTCGCCACCGATCCGCGTGCGGCTTCCTGCAAGCAGTCAATGCGAGCGCGCGAAGAAGGAGGGTGATTGCGGTCCCAAATTCCGGAGCTCGGCCGTCTATTCCTCTTCTTCGGGCTGCTCTTCCGGCGGCGTGAGCCCTTCGAGTCCCTTGAGGAGCTCTTCCTCGGTCATGCGCTCGACCGTGACCTCGGTGTCGTCGGCATCGACGGTCGCGCCCGGCGCCCCGATCAGCGGGACGGCTGCCGGTTCCGGCTCGTCGACCTCGACGTATTTCTGCAGCGAGTGCACGAGCTCTTCCTTGAGATCGTCGGTCGAGACTGTGGTGTCGGCGATCTCGCGCAAGGCCACCACCGGGTTCTTGTCGTTGTCCCGCTCGACCGTGATCGGGCTGCCCGAGGAGATCATGCGCGCCCGATGACTCGCCAAGAGCACGAGATCGAATCGGTTGGGAACCTTGTCGATGCAGTCTTCGACGGTGACGCGGGCCATGGCAGGCGCTCCTGAAATCCGGTTTTGTTCGGAAATTTGGGCAGTAAGTATCCGCCTTGCAAGGCCGGTGCAAGCGGCAAATTCACAAGGGCAAGTTTTGGCTTGGCTGCGTGGCGATCCTCTGTTACCCAAGCCTCTGGGAACCGCGTTGCGATTTGCTGCATACTTACGGATTCGTTGCGACCGCGCGCGTCCTGCCCTTTCAACGACATGCGATCTGTTGTTCCGTTAACGACGATGGAGCCGATCGCTGGCGTGCCGGCTAAGGCTGCCGGGACGGATCGGTTTCGAGGATTCATTGCGCGACGCTATTACTTGCGCGATTCGGGGTGGAATACGGAGAGATCATGGGACCGCAAACCGACAAGATCGCTCTATTTATTGACGGCGCCAACCTTTACGCTACCGCCAAGGCCCTCGGCTTCGACATCGATTACAAGCGCCTGCTGCGCGAATTTCAGTCGCGCGGCTACCTCATGCGCGCGTTCTATTACACCGCCGTGATCGAGGATCAGGAATACTCGTCGATCCGCCCGTTGATCGACTGGCTCGACTACAACGGCTACAGCGTCGTCACGAAGGCCACCAAGGAATTCGTCGATCAGACCGGCCGTCGCAAGGTCAAAGGCAACATGGACATCGAGCTCGCCGTCGATGCCATGGAGATCGCCGAGCATATCGACCACATGGTGTTGTTCTCGGGCGACGGCGATTTTCGCTCGCTGGTGGAGGCGATGCAGCGGCGCGGGGTGCGGGTCACGGTGGTGTCCACCATCTCGACACAGCCGCCGATGGTTGCCGATGAGCTGCGCCGCCAGGCCGATGTCTTCCTCGACATCATCGAGCTGCAATCCAAGATCGGCCGCGACCCCGCCGAGCGGGCGCCGCGCGAGCCCAGGGAGGCGCGCGAGCCGCGCCACACCCCGCAATTCCTGCAGCGCAGCGCCGCGCCGCAGCGGGTCGGCGGCGGCAACGACGATGATGACGACGAGTTCGACGACTGATCCGGCCCTTGGCCGGACGGTGTCTCCCACAGGCGTAGAGCCCGATCGCGATTGCGCACTGTGCCCGCGGCTCCAGGCCTTTCGCCATGACTGGCGCGCCCGCGAGCCGACTTGGTTCAATGCCCCGGTCCCGAGCTTCGGTGAGATCACGGCACCTCTGCTCATCGTCGGGCTGGCACCCGGCCTGCAGGGCGCCAACCGCACTGGTCGCCCGTTTACCGGGGACTATGCGGGGGAGCTGCTCTATGACACGCTTTATCGCTTCGGCTTTGCCCGTGGCACTTACGCGGCGCGGGTAGATGACGGGCTCGAGCTCGTGGACGCACGCATCAGCAATGCGGTCCGCTGCGTGCCGCCGGAGAACAAGCCCACGGGTGCGGAAATCACCACCTGCCGCCGCTTCCTCAAAGCGACCATCGGCGAGATGGCGAACCTGCGTGCGGTTGTCGCGCTCGGGCGGATCGCCCACGAAACGACCGTGGCTGCGCTTGCGGCTCGGCGCGCGAACGCGCCTTTCGCACATGGCGCAAGCCACCAGATCGGGAGCTTGCGCCTGTTCGACAGCTATCACTGCTCACGCTACAACACCAATACGGGCGTGTTGACGGAAGAGATGTTCCACGGCGTGTTTGCCCAGGTCCGCCGGTTCCTGCAATCTTGATTGCCTTGGTCACGGAAAGCTCACCTCGCTGCGGCCGGCCGTTCGCCGGCCATTCGAGGGCCCGGGAGAGCCTCAAATGACGGCAAAGCCGGATCGCAAGCTGCGTGTGGTCGCCGACAACCGCAAAGCGCGATTCAACTACGAGATCGGCGAGGTGTTCGAAGCCGGAATCGCGCTGACCGGCACCGAGGTCAAATCGCTGCGGCTGGGCAAGGCGACCATCGCCGAATCCTATGCGGATGCCCGCCGCGGGGAAATCTGGCTCGTCAATGCCAACATCCCGGAATATCTGCAGGGCGGTCGCTTCAACCACCCGCCGAAGCGCGTGCGCAAGCTCTTGCTGCACCGCCGGCAGATCGACAAGCTTTCGGGTGCGGTCGAGCGGGAAGGCATGACGATCGTGCCGCTCAAACTTTATTTCAACGAGAAGGGCCGCGCCAAGCTCGAGCTTGCCCTCGCCCGCGGCAAGAAGCTGCACGACAAGCGCGAGACCGAGAAGAAGCGTTCATGGGAGCGCGAGCGTGGCCGCCTCCTGCGCGCCAAGGGTTGAGTGCAGGACGTCTTTCCGGGCTTCAGGACTATTTGGCGGAGACTTTCAGGAGATCGCGGATCTCAGTGAGCAATTGCTCCTGCTTGGTCGGCGCCGGCGGCTTGGCGGCCTCGGCGCGAATGAGCCGGTTCATCAGGCGGATCACCAGGAACAGCACGAAAGCGATGATGATGAAGTTGATCGTCAGGGTGAGGAAGTTTCCCCAGGCCAGTACCGCGCCCTGCTTCTTCGCCTCGACGAGGCTGTCGGCCGTTACCTTGGATGACAGGGGAATGTAGTAGTTGGAGAAATCGAGCCCGCCGGTGACCGCGCCGATAATCGGCATCAGGATATCGCCGACCAGCGACTGAACGATGGCCCCGAAGGCGGCGCCGATGATGACACCAATCGCCAGATCGACCACGTTCCCACGCAACGCGAACTTCTTGAATTCCTCAAGCATCGTCGCCTCCCCAGAGGGTGGATACGCGAGCCGATAGTCTAGTTTATCAGGCCGGCGTGCACCATGGCGGCGCGCACTGCGGCACGCGTTGCGGCCGCGACCGGGACCATGGGCAGGCGCACCGTCTCGTCGCACTTGCCGAGGATGGACAGGGCATATTTCGCCGGCGCCGGGTTGGTCTCCAAGAACAGGGCCGTATGCAGCGGCATGAGCTTGTCCTGAAGGTTGAGCGCGGCCGCATAGTCACCGCTGAGGCATGCACTTTGAAACTCGGCGCAGAGGCGCGGAGCAACATTCGAGGTCACCGAGATGCAGCCGTGCCCGCCGTGCGCCATGAAGCCGAGCGCGCTCGCATCCTCGCCCGAAAGCTGATTGAAGGAAGGTCCCATGGCTTGGCGCTGCTGCGAGGCACGTATGACGTTGGCGGTGGCGTCCTTCACGCCCGCAACATTCGGCAACTCGAACAGGCGCTTCATGGTGTCGACCGACATGTCGATCACGGAGCGGGCCGGAATATTGTAGATGATGATGGGAATTCCGATCGCGTCGTTGATGGCCTTGAAGTGGTGGTAAAGCCCCTCCTGGGTCGGCTTGTTGTAATAGGGCGTGACCACCAGGACCGCGTCCGCGCCCGCCTTCTCGGCATGCTGGGACAGCTCGATCGCCTCCTTGGTCGAGTTCGAGCCCGCACCGGCAACGACCGGCACGCGCCCCTTGGTCTCCTCGACGCACCATTCCACGACCAACTTGTGTTCTTCGTGGCTCAACGTCGGGCTCTCGCCCGTGGTGCCGACCGGCACGAGCCCATTGGTTCCCTCGGCAATCTGCCAGCCGACCAGAGCGCGAAAGGCTTTCTCGTCGAGCGAGCCGTTCTTGAAAGGGGTGACAAGCGCCGTGAACGATCCGCGGAAGCTCGTCTTCGCCGTCATGTTGAAATCCTGTCCTTAAGGTCCTGTTTTGCCGGAAGATTGTCACTGCCGGGAGCGACGCAGCGTAGTCGCGATAAATTATAACACGCGAGCGGATTGGCTGTTGCGGCGCTTGCACTGCATTTTTGCACTGGATTTTGCACTGGATTTTGCGCCGATTTTGAAGTCCGCCGAGGCGGGCGGCGCGCCCCGAACACCGGTCCCCCCCGAAGCGACAAATCACATTTCTTAGCAACTCATCAACCCAATTTGGCCGAAAAGATTATGTAGGGGCCGGTTGAATCCCGCGGGTTGGGGAGGACCACCACTCGCATGGACCAAATGCACGCACACCATTCCGGCATAAGAGCCACGCTGGCCGCGGCGCTCGCCCTGGGCATGCTCGTTGCCGCCGGCCCGAACGGATGGACCGAACCCGCCGCAACTGCCGGAAAGGCTAGTCCCACCGAGAAGCTGATCGGAAAGAGCGGCGAGCGGACAAAAGTTGCCGACAAAGTCGGCTTGAGAGTGCCGCTTATTCCCGCAAGCCAAGTCCCCCTGCCCCGCCCACGGCCGCAGCGGATAGCTGTCAGCGCGCCGTCGTCGCCGGCGGCTCCGACCAAGATGGCGCTCGCTTCGATTAACCCCGCGACCCCTGCGCCGGCCGCGAAGATCGCGACGCCGCCCATGGGTCTTGATCTGTCCGCTGAGGAATTTTCCAGCCTCAAACAGGCGATCACGCTCGCCCGTAACGGCAAGACAGGTGCGGCCACTGATCTACAGAAGAGCCTCGAGGATCCCCTGGCCCGCAAGCTGATCGAATGGGTGCTGCTGCGTAGCGACGACAACACCGGCGATTATTCCCGCTATGCCGCTTTTATTGCCGCGAACCCGAGCTGGCCGGGGATCCACTCGCTGCGCCGTCGCGCCGAGGCCATGCTCTGGCAGGAGCAAGATGATCCCAGCTTCGTGCGCGCGATCTTCGCCAAGGAAGCCCCGCTTTCCGCCAAAGGCCATCTCGCGCTTGCCCGCGCCATGCTGGCCCAAGGCGATCGCGCGGGTGCGCAAGCCCAAGTGCGCGTGGCGTGGCGGAACGAGGCTCTCGGCGCGGACCTTGAGAACCAAGTTTACGACACCTTCAAGGATCTGCTTACGCCGGCCGATCACCATGCGCGCATGGAAATGCGCCTCTATGCGGAGGATGTGGACGGCGGCCTGCGCGCGGCCAACCGCGCCGGTCCGGTATCGGTCGCAATCGCCAAAGCGTGGGCGGCGGTGATCCGGAAGGCACCCAATGCCAAAGCACTGCTCGATGCCGTGCCCGCAGAGGCAAGCCAGGATGCCGGCTTTACCTTCGCCCGCGCCCAATTTTTGCGTCGCGCGGACCATGACGCCGAAGCGGCGCAATTGATCCTCTCGTTGCCGCGCGACCCGGCTCAAGCCATTGATGTCGACCAGTGGTGGGTCGAGCGTCGGGTTCTGGCCCGCAAGCTGCTCGACGACGGAGATCCGGCCACCGCCTATCGGATCGTTCGCGATGCCGCAGCTCCCAACCGGGAGGGCTACCGCTGGGAGGCCCAGTTCACGCCCGGCTGGATCGCACTGCGTTTTCTCAACGACCCGGCAACCGCGCTCGCTCACTTCGCCAAGGTGGGCCAGGGAAGCGTCAGTCCGACCACGTTGGCCCGCGCGGGTTATTGGCAGGGGCGCGCCGCCGAGGCGCTGGGCCGCAACGACGAGGCGCGCGCCTATTATGAGGCGGCAGCCAGGCATGGCACCGCCTACTACGGACAGCTGGCGCGCGCGCGCTTGGGCTATCAGGACATGGCGCTCCATCCGGCGCAAGAGATGACACCGGAACGCCGGGCCGCGATCGCCCAGCTCGATTTGGTGCGCGCCACCGAGCTGCTCTATGCGCTCGGCGAACGCGATCTGGTCATTTCGTTCGTCGCCGATTTGGGCGAGCGTGCGACGGATATTGGGCTACTGACTGCGCTCGCCGACATCGCCGGGCGCAACGGCGATGCACGCGCTATGACGCTGATCGCCAAGCCGGCGTTGGCGCGCGGGCTTCCGCTCGACCATTACGCGTTTCCGACCTTCGGCATCCCGCAATATCACGCGATCGGTCCAGTCGTGGACCCGAGCGTGGTGTATGCGATCGCGCGCCAGGAGAGCACCTTCTATCAAGGCGAGGTCTCAAGCGCCAAGGCAATGGGGCTGATGCAGGTCACGCCGGAAGCCGGCAAAGAGACTGCCAAGCGCTTTGGCGCCACGTATGATGAGAAACGGCTCTTGTCCGATGCGGTCTACAACGTGCAGATGGGGGCCGCAGAGCTCGGCGACCGGATGGAAAACTACCGCGGTTCCTACATCCTGACATTTGCGGGCTACAATGCCGGACCCGGACGCGTGCGCGAATGGATCGCGCGCTACGGTGATCCGCGCGATCCCAAGATCGATCCGATCGATTGGGTCGAGCGGATTCCGTTCTCGGAGACGCGCAATTACGTCGAGCGCGTGATGGAGAACTTGCAGGTCTACCGCGTTCGCCTGGGTGGCGGAACCCGCCTGATGATCGAAGCCGACCTGCATCGCGGCGCTGCCGCCGATTGAGCGGCAAGGCTAGTTCTTGACGCGTGGTCGGACAATGCGCCTCCCGCTGTGCCGCGGGCAACGCGGCTTGGCTCTCGCGGGCGCGATATGGGTGCGATTGCGGTGGCGGCTGAAAGCGGCGTAAGCCAGTTCATCTTGGCGAACGATGGTCTGAAACTGCACGTTCGCAGCTTCGGGACCCGGCTGGCGCAAGCTTTGCCGGTGGTTTGCCTGCCGGGACTCTCCCGCACTTGCGCCGATTTCGAGGCGCTCGCCGTCGCGTTGGCGAGCGATGCGGCGCGTCCCCGTTACGTGATAGCGCTGGACTACCGCGGGCGCGGCCGCTCCGACTATGACCGCGACCCGGCCAATTACAATCCTGCGATCGAGCTTGCGGACGTCATCTCGGTCCTAACCGCGCTCGAGCTCGGCCCGGCGGTGTTCGTCGGCACCTCGCGCGGCGGCATCCTGACGATGCTGCTCGCAGCCGCTCGGCCGGCCGCCCTCGCCGGCGCGGTCCTCAACGATATCGGTCCCGTGATAGAGATAGCCGGGCTCGCGCGGATCAAGAGCTACGTGGGCAATCTGCCGGCGCCCAAAAGCTTCGCCGACGGCGCCGCGATTTTGCGCGGCTTGTTTGCCGGCCAGTTCCCCAAGCTCACTGACCGCGACTGGATGGAATTTTCCCGGCGCGCCTTCAAGCAAGAGAGCGGGAGGCTCGTGCCCACCCACGACGTGCGTCTGGCCGAGTCGCTTGCAAGCGTCGATCTTGCGCAGCCGCCACCGCCACTATGGGAGGGATTCGATGCGCTGGCCGGCGTGCCGGTGATGGTCGTGCGCGGCGCGAATTCCGACATCCTCACGCCGGCGACAGTCGTGGCGATGCAGGCGCGCCGGAGCGACCTCGAAGTCCTCGAGGTGCCCGATCAAGGTCATGCCCCTTTGCTGGCCGAGCCCGAAACCATCGACCGATTGAGCGCGTTCATCGCTTACTGCGACCAATTCCACGCGCAGCACAAAACGCCGCGAGCCGGTTGAAGGCTCGCTCTCCCCCGCCCGCGTGAGGTACCTTCCCCTCCCCCAACGCTACTGGTGGAGGGTTCGGGCGTGCGGCGGTCACTCGCCGGAATTGAAAGTGCGATTTATGCGGAGATAGGACGACCAGACGCCTTGATTGGCGAAGTAGGGATCGGCCGGCCGGCCGGAAGCCGCTCCGCCGAACCCATTGGTGTTTCCGCTGAAGCCCGACCAAACATAGTTATACATGGTCTGGACCGATAACGTCAGACCCGACGCCGGCGCCCAGCTGGTGCGGAGCCCCGCGCCGACATTCCCCCAATTCGATTTGCAGCCTCCGGCAGCTGCCGCGCCGTTCCCACCGCACGCGCCCGTGGTGACAAAGTTGCTGGGATCGCCATCGATCCCGACATTGGAATAGCCGGCGAACAGGCTGGTGTTGAGATTGGGCGCCCATTGATGGTCATAACCGGCCTGCACCGACCAAGCCTTGGTCAACTCCAGGCCCGAGCTGCTGTCGAAATTGGTCGCCGCATTGCCGGCGCCGAACAGATCGGGTGTCGCAAGATTGAGGCTTCCGCCGAAACCGGAGGAACCGCCCTGGCTATAGCGAATGCCGGCGCCGATGCGGTCGCTTGGGCCAAGGAGCGGAGCTTTCACCTCGCCTTCGAGCCCGACAAAATATCCCGGATTATCCTTGGCGCGCGCACAATCGACGCCGCCGGCCTGCAGGCAAGCATTGAAACCACTGAATGTGGCGCCGCTGGTGACCGCGCCATCACCCGAATAGTTGGCCCCGAGATTATGCGCTCCGCCAACCAGCGCCGCGTAGCCCCAGGGCTGCTCACTGCGGAGTGCAATCGTCGGGTCGGACCACGCATCGCCCGGATGATTGGCAGGCTGAGCCATCAGTCGGGCAGTGCCAGGCAAGCTCATCAGCGACTTGCTGCGACGGTCGTCAGCGCCGATCGTGAGTGCAAGTCCGCTGGCGCAGGCATCGCTGCCCGGGATGTAGGAATAGCTGTGGCCATCCTGAGTGCAGATTTTGATATAGGGCACCGCTTCAGACGTGCCTCCGCGATCCCCGGCCTGCGCCCCAGAAAGCATGGCCAAGCCCGCGGCCGTTCCTAATAGAACCGACCACACGTCGGGGCGTCGAACAATGCTTTGAGCGCAGCGCGTAGGCATCGTGGAAAGCTATCGTCGTGGAGAGCTATCGTCGAAACAGCAGACTTCGTTTGCGGATAGATCGCCAACCGGCCGATTGCCGAGCGGCCATCGCCCCGAAGACGGATTCCTTTGAGGCTGTTTCACATTAGCCCAGCGTGTCCTGGAGGCAACGCAGAAGCGCCCCATTGCCATCGACATCAGACAGTTTTTGTCCAACTGTTGCGGAAAGATCACGCAGCGCCGGGCCAGTAGAAACCCGGCTAACTAGCGGCCGGCACAAGCATTTTCGCTCAAGAACGAGACTCTTCGGCCGGTGGTGTGCCGAAATGCCATTGGGCGCGCAAGAGCCCGCTCCAGACCCCAAGGTTCTCCGGCGTGTAATTGCCGGCGGGTGTTCCGCCGGCGCCGCCGAAGTTCAACAAGACGCCGGAGCCCATGTTCTGATCGATTCGTGAGTACATCACTTCCGCGCCGAGGTCCAAATTACGCATCGGAGTCCAGATGGTGCGGGTGCCGATCCCCCAGACCATGAAGTCGGGGTTGCAGCCGGCAACTGGAGCGCCCGCGAAGTTGGGCGTAGTCCCGCCCGTGCCACGGACCGGGCCGGTAGGCGAGGAGCAAAAAATGGTCGCGGCCTCACCCGGATAAGTAACATCGGTCAGAACCCCGAAAATCGAGGAGCGCAGCGTATCGTTCCAATGGTGCTCGTAGGCCAGGCCGACCGACCATGCTCTGGTCAGTTGGATGCCGGAGCCGGCAAGGCCCGTCCCGGAAGGCCCGACCAAGTTGGCAAATACCCCGTCCAGCGCCCAGCCGGCCGCGACTGAGCCGCCGTTGAAGCGCGAGAATGTGCCGAACGAGCCGAATTGGCTCAGTCCCGTGTACGCAATCGCCCCGTCCGCAAATACGACATTGGCCCATGCCTTGTCGCTCTCGCCGGTCGGCACGTTGGCCACGATGCCGCCCATCAGCGCAAAGCCCCAGCGGTCGCCCGGCGCCTGACCGGTGAACTCGGACGGCCCGCTGCTCGCTTCGCCGACATTGTCGCCGTAAAAACCGGCACGAACCTGATGAAGCGCGCCGGCAATCTGGGCCGAGCCCCAGCCCTGATCGATGCGCAGGTTGGCGACCACGTCCGGAATCTGCGTGGCCGCATAGTCTCCGATTGGGCAGCCGGTGAAGCTTGCGCCGCTGTCCGACATCACGCTCTGGCCGCTGCAGATCGTGGAGCCGATTACGCCGGTGCTGTTCGGACCCGGAAAGCTGCCGATGGCGAGCGGATTGGTTCCCGCATCCCAGACCGCGTTGCGCCGGGTGGTGCTGTCCTCGATCGCGCCGGTCGCTGAAATGCCGAGCCCGAAATCATAGGTGTAGGCAGCGAGCAGCGTGCCGGTGTCGTAGGTGTTTGAGCCGCCACCCAAGTGATAGCTGCCGTAGCTGAAGGCGCCGTTGAGGAAGTCGAAGAAAGATTGCGACTTGCCAAGCGTCACGCCCGCGAAAGCGAGATAACCGCGCTTCCAGAATGCCGCGACGGCCGGGCTTTCCCCGGTCGATGCATCAAATCCTCCGCTGACATAGGCCTTCAGCACGCCGTACTGAGTCATTCGCCGCGCGTCGAACCAGACAGTCCCGCGCCCCTGGAACAGAAAATCGCGGCTGTCGCCGGGACGGCTGCCGGAATCGGCGCCGCTCCCGATAAACGGCCCGCCGTTGCCGTCCGCGTCGAAGCCGCCATCAAGCCGTGCCGTCCCGCCAATCCTGATGCAGACGTCTTCCACGCCCGGAATTTCATAGAAACCCTCGCCATAGAGACTGCAAACCTTGACGGCTCCGCCGGCGGTCTTGGTAACGGACGGGATTGGAGGCAGGTTTGGATCGGCCTTGGTGGGGGGAGGCGGGATCGGAGGCAGGTTCGGATCAAGATCCTCGGCGTGCGCAGCCGCAACCGCGGCGACCAACGCCGTCAGTCCGAGGAGAAGACTTCTCGCTGTCTTCAGCTCTCGAGCCTTCATTTTCGAGCCCCCACCGTCAGCGGAATGAAACCGCCCCGGCGATTGACGCTTCTTGCCGGCGTCTTCGTCTTCTTTGCCTATGTGCTCCTGTGCTTCGCACGCGAGACCACACTGCCATTCCCAGAACGGTCATTCCGGACATGTGTCGTCCCAGCGCCCAAACACCTTTGGCGGCGAGAAGCAAGCCCTTCCCGCCGCTTGCGCACACACTACCCAAGCGCCTCAAGCGGGCAACAAGGAAATATCCGGCAACAAGATGTCTGGGCGGAGTTTTTTTCGGCTTGTTGCCGGAAAAGCACTCGAATGCGCCCGGGTGCAAACGCCGGTCTGCTTTGGGTCCTGCACGGTCACTGGTCTTGGAACTACATTAAGGCGCACGGCAAATCTTTGGGTCCATTAACCATAATCTTGCGGCGACTAGCTACCCGGCCATGGATACCTGCGCTCCTTCGCGGGCCTTCCTGGCCGCCTGCACCCGCCCGCTCCTTTGGTAGCTCGCCATCAACAGGCGCATCTGCACCGGCACCATTGGCAGGGCGATCAGGATGAGAACCCCGAGCGGCAGATCGAATTTGAGGAGCACCGCGCAGAGGAGGCACGAGAGGCTGCCGCCAACATCCCAACCGCCCTCTGCGGCAAACTGGAAGCGCAGCGGGCATGGCGACAGCTTGCTTTCATTGTAGACCGCGCTCATCAGCGCCGGGATGTAGAGCCCGCTCAACAACGTGGTGCTCACCGCCACGATGATGACCGCGAGCGGATCTTCGCCGCACACTGACTTCAGAATGAGGCTGGCCATGAGGATCGCCGCATTGGCCCGCGTCAAGCGCCGCGCATGGCCGAGATCGATGAACCGCCCGAGCAGCATGCCGCTCAGCGCCGCCGCCAATGCGGCTATCGCGAGCAGACTGCCAAAAGCATCGTAGCGGCCGCTGGCCGCTCGAAACATGATGATGCTCCAGGCCGTCACTGCGCTGCTGGTGATCCAACCGTCGCTGACGAACAGCCAGATGCCGGTCTGCGCGTCGGCGTAGAGACTACCGCGATCCGCCGCAGCGATGGCCGGCTCGCTGACGCGGACAAGCGGCAGGGCTGCGGCGAGCTCGATGGCGAATGCGGTTAGGAACGCCGGCCATGCGCCCAGCTCCGCCAGCACGAGCCCGCCCGCAGCCGGCCCCAATGTCCCGGCGACCGCGCTTAAGACCTCGCGCACCGCGACTTGGGCGCCGCGCAGCTCCGCATCTCCCATCGCTGCGAAATAGGCGTGATAGGCGGTCCAATAGAAGACCTGCCCGACTGCGGCGACGACGCAAAACAAGGTTAGCATTGCCCCGCCGCCATGCACCAAAGCAAGCATCGGGGACTGCAGAGCATGCAGGAGCGTGCCCAGCATCAGGGTCCGTCTCAAGCCCGCGCGCGGCGCCAGCATGAGCACCAGCGGCCGCAGGGCGAGGCGCAACAGCAAGATGGCCGCGAAAGCAAGAAAAACCCCCGACACGGACACGTTCTGGCGCAGCAGGAACACCGCCGAGAACAGGCCGCAAAAGGACCACGCCAGCGCATGCAGGGTGGTATGCGCGGCCAGCCGATTGATGTCGCGATTAAGGAAGAAGGTCATCGATCAGGGAACTAGGCGCTGCCGGTTTGGCACGCACAGGCGGTCGGTGTGGATGCGGCCGAGCAAGTTACTCGCTCAGTCGGAGATTGGCTCATTGATTTGCCCGTAAGCCTGGTCATACGAGCGTAACGCACGCGAATTATGGCGACGGAAAAGCGGAAGCTCGCGCAGCGAATCGTGGCGGAATCACGTGTCCGGGGTATCCTTTAATCGCAAGCCAGACAACAAATCGAGGCGACCGCGGGGGCTTCGGTGAGCACTTTCTTCAGCAGCAGTTTTGACGTGTTCGTTGCATTCAGCGCCCTGCACCTTCTCGCCGTCGCGGTGTGCACGCTGGTGATCGCGGGACTAGCCCTGGCGGGCCGGACGCTGCGCGCGCGCGGGATGGAGACGAGATTGCGCCGGTCCTGGGCCGTATTGGCCCTCTCTTATTGGTTCATCTCCGCCATTGCGCGGAACTGGGATGGGCTCGACGTGGACGGCGGCTTGCCGTTGCATCTCTGCGACTTCAACGGCCTGGCTGCGCCGCTCGCGCTCTTGATGCTCAACCGCTGGGCGCGCGCGACCCTCTATTTCTGGTCGTTCACCCTGACGCTGCAGGCGTTCATCCAGCCGTTGCTCGCGACCGGCCCGGCGCATCTTGCGTTCTGGTCATTCTGGATCGGGCACACGCTTATCATGGCGAGTGCCGTCTATGACGTCGCCGTCTTGGACTTCCGCCCCGATTGGCGTGATGTCGGGCGTGTTCTCACCGTCAGCGCTGCCTACATAGGGCTGGTGCTGCCGATCGATCTTGCGCTCGGCGTCGATTATGGCTTCATCGGCAACCCGCCGCCCGGAACGATTATTCCACCCTTCATCGATGCGATGGGCGCATGGCCGCAGCGGGCGCTCATCGTCATGGGATTGGCGGTCATCGGGTTCGTGGTGGCGCTGTTGCCCTGGCGCTTGGTCGACGAGGCCATGCCGATCGAGAAGGAGACTCTCGCGGCGGAGTGACGGATCGGCACCTAACCGCCTGTACTCATCATCGGAGCGCGCCTAACGGGCAAAAGTATTACCTATGTCTCCGGTATAAACCGTAACCCATGTGTCCAGAACGGACCCATTGGAAGTTGGCGGAGACGCAGGGATTCGAACCCTGGATACGGCTTTAAGACCGTATAACGGTTTAGCAAACCGCCGCCTTCAGCCACTCGGCCACGTCTCCGTTCACCCGCATCCGTACCGGGGGCGGGCAAACGGGTCAAGGCACTCGCATGGAGCCGAGCTCCGCAGGCGAACAAGGCGGCGTCAGTGCGCCTTGAGCCAGGCGCGAGCGGCGCGTTGGGCGGCGGCGATCTCTTCCTCGGACATCTGGTCGGCGATCTCACGCCGCAGCCGCACCGCATCCTCGTTGCCGCGCATCGCGGCGAGATTGAACCATTTGTGCGCCATCACATAATCGACCGGAACACTGCGCCCGATCGAATACATCAAGCCGAGCTCGTAGAATGTGTCGGCGGCGGGCGCTTCACCCAATGCCGCCGCGTTGATATCGCCGAATTCAATGCGTGCCATGCTGGCCTCCCCTCCCCGCGCGCGTGCGTCGATCGCGCGACTTCACGCGGGATTTTCCACTCAGCCCCCGGCCGAGCGCTGGCGATGATGGGAGGAAAATTTGAATGGCCTTTTAAGGATCGAAATGAATCGAAGATGAATTGCTTCCGCGATGTTGCGCGGTCGCATCGGATGTTACCAACCATTAAGCACGCAGGTGTCGCTGCGCGAGAAGCGTGCATCCGGCTTGGCGGTCAAAGCTCTCCTCGGAGGGCATGTGGACCGTCCAAAAGCCGCCGCAAAAGGCCTGCCATGTTGCCGGCCGCGGGGCCTGCCGGGCGAAATGGAATCGGGCTATCTTCGCCGGCTTGAAAGGTGCCGTGGGCATTCGACTTCGGCTGCAGAATAGAGAGGGGAGACTGATGAAACTTCTGCCAACCGCAACGACCGCTGCCGCTTTGCTCGCCGCCACGCTTGGCACAAGCTTGGCCGCTGATCCGATGGGCAATTGGCGCACCGAGGACGGCAAGGCCACCGTGCGCATCGCGGCCTGCGGGTCTGCGATCTGCGGCACCATCATTGCCCTGAAGGAAGCTAACGACCCCGCGACCGGCAAGCCGAAAACCGACAAGAACAATGCCGATCCCAGCCTGCGCAACCGGCCGATGATCGGCGTTCCAATCGTGCTCGGCATGACCCCGAGCGGCACCGCCAACAAATGGTCCGGCCAAGTCTACAATGCCGAGGACGGCAAGACTTACTCGGGCAGCCTGACCCTGCAGGATGCGAACACGATCAAGCTTGAGGGCTGCGTCATGGGTTTCATCTGCAAGTCTTCGACCTGGACCAGGGGAAGCTGAGCGCCGGAATTCAGCGCCACAGCCGTTGGCGGGCGCTCGCGTATCCTGATTAAGGCTCGCTTAAAAAACCGAGGGCGTCGGCGAGATATCGGAACCTCAAGACCGGTGGCAACGACCTGCCAGCGGCGGAGGCCTGATCTTCGAGAGCCACCCGAAAGTCGCTCTCTCTGGATTTGGCCCCCTCTTCACCAAGTCCGGCCTTGCAACGCCGATCGAGGTGAAGCTTGAGTTTCCTGTCTCGCCGACGCCCTTGCCGTCGACCGGAACCGGCGGGTCATGCGTGATCGCCTTACGCGGTTCGCTGCACGACCTCCGCCGGCCCGTTAGACGCAGTCGTCGACATGCTCGAAGTCGAAGACTGTAAGGCGGCGTGAACTACATCTTCTTCTTTCTGCGCTTCGTCTTCTTCGCAGTCTTCTTCGCCGCGGTCTTCGTCTTCGTCTTACGCTTCTTCGCCATGCTGCCCTCCTAGCCAATGAGTGAGTGGCGATGTCGGTCAGTGCTCACGGGGATCGTGAAGCACTCCTCTTCGAATACTACAGCGCGGCGAAAAAAACACCTTTTCCACTTAACGAAGCGTGTACGCGAGACCATCGACACCATCCATTGTGCGCGTTCATGCGTTCACCCGAACCCTCATGCGCTTTGCACAAGCGTGCGCGTGTGTGCGCGCGGGCAATTTTATAGAAGTGCATGAAACACCGATTTTATAAGGGCTTTTGCAACATCGCGATCAATCGCGCGGTGTCTCCTCGACGCAGAGCGCGAGCACGCCGCTGCGCCTGTTGCGTTGGCCGCGGGCAGCTCTTCATGCATGCGCGCGCCGGTGAAAAAAAATTTTGGAAAATGCGCGTGCGCAGCCGCCTCGCATGGCCGGATTCGATCCGAATCGCGCGAATCGGCGGCAACTGATTCGCATTGACGCGGCGCGCGGTGACGATTTGGAGACAAGCCGGAGGGTCGGCGGATCAAATTTTCGCCCCTGTTGGGCACCTCCGGGGCGGCGAAAGGTCACCGTGCGGCCGCTTGCCTGCCAGATGAATCGATCAGTCGAGACGGCAGGCACCAAGCGAGCGGATCAAAGGCCGAGCTTCTGCTTGACGAGGTTGTTCACCGCCGCCGGGTTTGCTTTTCCGCCCGAGGCCTTCATCACCTGACCAACGAACCAGCCGGCAAGCGTGGGCTTGGCTTTGGCCTGCGCAACCTTGTCGGGGCTCTTGGCCATGATCTCGTCGACGATCGCCGCAATCGCGCTGAGGTCGGAGACCTGCATCATGCCGCGGGCCTCGACCACAGCGCGCGGATCGCCGCCTTCGCTCCATACGATCTCGAACAGGTCCTTGGCGATCTTGCCGGAGATGGTGCCCTCAGCGATCAGATCGAGGATGGCGCCGAGCTGCGCAGCCGATACCGGCGAGGCGCCGATCTCCAGACCTTCCTTGTTGAGGCGCCCGGCGAGCTCATTGATCACCCAGTTCGCCGCCATCTTGGGATCTCGCGCCTGCGCGACTTGCTCGAAGAAGTCGGCGGTGGCCCGCTCGGCGATGAGCACATCGGCGTCATAGGCCGATAGACCATGCGCGCGCATGAAGCGCGCCTTCTTCTCGTCGGGGAGCTCGGGCAGCTCCGCGCGCAAGGCATCGATGAAGGCAGGGTCGAGCTCGAGCGGAAGCAAATCCGGATCCGGGAAGTAGCGGTAGTCGTGCGCCTCCTCCTTGTTGCGCATCGGTCGCGTCTCGCCGCGGTCGGGATCGAACAGCCGCGTCTCCTGCTCGATCGCGCCGCCGTCCTCCAGGATCGCGATTTGCCGGCGTGCCTCATGCTCGATCGCCTGCCCGATGAAGCGGATCGAGTTCACGTTCTTGATCTCGCAGCGGGTACCGAGCTTCTCCCCCGGACGGCGCACCGAGACATTGACGTCGGCACGCAGGTTTCCCTTCTCCATGTCGCCATCACAGGTACCCAAATATCGCATGATCGTGCGCAACTTGCTCACATAGGCCTTGGCGTCGTCGGCCGATCGCAGGTCCGGCTTGGAGACGATCTCCATCAGGGCGACGCCGGCGCGATTGAGATCGACCAACGAAGTGTCGGCACGCTGATCGTGCAGGGATTTGCCCGCATCCTGCTCGAGGTGCAGACGCTCGATGCGGACGCGGATCACTTCGCCGTCGGCGCCGGAGATTGCCACCTCTCCCTCGCCAACTATCGGCGACTTGTATTGGCTGATCTGGTAGCCTTGCGGCAGGTCAGGATAAAAATAGTTCTTCCGGTCGAATACCGATTTGAGATTGATCGCGGCCTTGAGCCCGAGCCCGGTGCGCACTGCCTGGGCAACGCATTCCCGATTGATGACCGGCAGCATGCCGGGCATCGCCGCGTCGACAAGCGAAACATGTGAATTCGGCGCGCCGCCGAATGCGGTGGAGGCGCCGGAGAACAGCTTCGCCTGCGACGTCACCTGGGCATGCACCTCGAGCCCGATGACGACCTCCCAGTCGGCGGTCGCCCCTCGGATCAGCTTTGAAGCTCTTGCCGGTGCGTTCATTTTAGGCCCATCGGGTTATCAAGCAGCGCGGCCGCGATGCTATTCCATTCAGCGGCCAAGGATTCGCTTGGCAGAGGCCTCCCAGCCTCGCCGTACCAATAGCGCGCATTGGCAAGATCGCCTTCGCGGCGGTGCAGATAGGCGTGCACCCAGGCGCAATCCGCACCCTTCTCATCCATGATGAGCGTGTGGGCGCGCCCCCAATCGCCCTTCGCCTCCCACCACAGCGCGACCAGCGCCGCCGCGAGCGCCGGCGGCTCCGGGTTCGCGGTGCTGTGCTTGAGCTCAGCGAGGGTCATTCTCGATGATCCGCTGCCAATCCGGATCGGCGGGATCGGTCAGATCCGTTCCGGGCGAGCTTCACGAGGCCTTTCATGGCCCCATAATTTGGATGGCGTGGTGAAATCGCAAGGCGCTCAGGTTCGCGACCTTCATCGCCAACCTCCCGGGTTGGTTTATCGCTCATCTGCCCTTACCACCACCGCTCCGGCGTGAACCGGCCGGCCGCATCTTCGATGACTTGTGCAAGCGAGAACAGCGTCTCCTCGTCGAACGGACGGCCGATCAGCTGCAGCCCAAGCGGCAAGCCTTCTGCCGACAAACCACCCGGCAGCGAAAGGCCAGGCAGGCCCGCCATGTTCACCGTCACGGTGAACACGTCATTGAGATACATCTCGACCGGATCGCCGGAGCCTTTTTCGCCGATCGCAAATGCAGCCGAGGGCGTGGCGGGCGCCAGGATCGCGTTTATGCCCGAGGCGAAGCACTGCTCGTAATCCTTCTTGATCAGGGTTCGTACCTTCTGGGCGCGCAGGTAGTAGGCATCGTAATAGCCGGCCGACAGCACATAGGTGCCGATCATGATGCGGCGGCGCACTTCAAACCCGAATCCTGCGGCGCGCGTCTTCTGATACATCTCGCTGACGTCCGCGCCCGGCACCCGCAAGCCGTAGCGCACGCCGTCATAGCGCGCGAGGTTCGACGAGGCTTCCGCCGAAGCCACGATGTAGTAGGCCGGCAGCGCGTATTTGGTGTGCGGCAGCGAGATGTCGACGAGCTCGGCCCCGGCGGCGGAGAGCCATTCCGCGCCGCGCTGCCACATGACGTCGATCTCGGCCGCCATGCCGTCGACACGGTATTCCTTGGGAATGCCAATTCTCATTCCTTTGACCGACTTGCCGACTGCGGCTTCGAAATCGGGAACGGAGCGATCGACCGACGTCGAATCCTTCGGATCGTGTCCGGCCATTGACTTGAGCAAAATGGCGGCATCGCGCACCGTGCGCGCGAAAGGGCCCGCCTGATCGAGCGAGGAGGCGAACGCAACGATCCCCCAGCGCGAGCACCGCCCGTAAGTGGGCTTGATGCCGACAATGCCGCTGAAGGCGGCGGGCTGGCGGATCGAGCCGCCGGTATCGGTGCCAAGTGCGCCCGCGCACAGCATTGCGGCGACCGCCGCCGCTGAGCCGCCGGAGGAGCCGCCCGGCACCAGCGACGCATTGGAGCCGCGCCGCCGCCATGGCGAGATGACCGGGCCGAATGCCGAGGTCTCGTTGGAGGAGCCCATGGCGAATTCGTCGTTGTTGAGCTTGCCGAGCAGCACGGCGCCGTCGCGCCAGAGATTGGCGGTGATGGTCGACTCGTAGGTCGGCACGAAATTATCGAGAATGCGCGAGCAGGCTGTCGTGCGCACGCCGCGCGTCGCAAACAGATCCTTGACGCCGAGCGGAATGCCTTCCAGCGGGCCGGCCGCGCCATTCTTCAACCGTGCATCGGCGGCGGCCGCCATCGCGCGCGCCAGCTCCGGCGTCTCCAGCACGTAGGCGTTGAGCGGGCGAGCGCGTTCCACGGCGGCAAGATGCGCCTCGGTGAGCTCGGTTGCACTGAAGCTCTTGTTGCGCAAGCCGGCGCGCGCTTGCGACAAGGTAAGGCTGGTGAGGTCGCTCATTCTGACCTACTCGACCACCTTGGGAACCAGGAAGAAATGGTCCTCGGCTGCCGGCGCGTTGCGCATGATCTCGTCGGCGATCTCACCGTCGGTGACCTTGTCATCGCGCTGAAACAGCCGCATCGGCGTCACCGAGGTCATCGGCTCGACGCCGGTGACATCGACCTCGGCCAGCTGCTCCACAAAGGCCAGCATGGCATTGAGCTCGGCCTCGAGGTCTGCGACCTCCGCATCGGTAACGGCGATGCGCGCGAGATGCGCGATGCGGCGGACAAGTTGGGCATCGACCGACATTATTTACCTCGCGACGGGCACCGGTACGGGAGCGGACGGTTCGGCCGCCTATAGCAGGCTGGGGAATTGCCCGGCAACTCGTTGCCGCTATGCTGCGCTGGGTCGAGGAGTATGCCGATGCGGAGCGTCCAACGCTTCTGGGCCGCAGTCTGCCTGTGCGCGGTCGCTTTGATCTGCACGACGCTGGCTCGGGCGCAGGGTCAGCCACAGGCTTGGCCGTCGCGGCCGGTGAAGATCGTGGTGGCATTCTCGCCTGGCGGGAGCGCCGATCAGCTCGGCCGCCTGCTCGCGCAGGAGCTTTCCAGCGCCTTTGGCCAGCAATTCTATGTGGAGAATCGGCCGGGCAGCAGCGGCAGCATCGGGTCGGGCTTGGTCGCCCGCTCGGAGGCGGACGGCTATACCCTGCTCATCGGTGGATCCGGCGCGCACCTGACGGGCCCGGCCACCAACCCGAATATCGGCTATGATCCGATCAAGGATTTCACCCATATTGCCATGATCGCGGCCGACACTTTCGTGGTTGCCGCCAATCCGAGCTTGGGCGCCCGCTCCATCGCGGACCTCGTCAAGATCGCCCGCGCGAGGCCCTTGACCTCATCCTCGCCCGGACCGGGCTCGCTCGGACATCTGATCCTCGAGCAGTTCAACCGCCGCGCCGGCATCGACATCCAGCATGTTCCCTCGCCAAATTCCGGCATGCTGGACGTCCTCGGCAATCACATTTCCATGTCGTTCACGACGCTCTTGACCGCCGGGGAGCATCTCCGCTCGGGCGGCATGGTCGGGCTCGCCGTCACATCGGCGGAGCGCAATCCGGTCTACCGGGACATTCCGACCTTTGCGGAGCAAGGCTATCCCGAAATTCGTGGCGACACCTGGTTCTGGCTCACCGCCCCGAAAAACCTGCCCGCCCCGATCGTGCAGCGCCTCAATGTCGAGGTGCGTCATATTATGCAGCTGCCGCGGACGAAGGCGTACCTCCAGCAGATGGCGCTCACCACGGCCGACCTCGATCCCGACGCGGTCACCGATTTCGTCCGAAAAGAATTCGCCTACTGGGCGCCGCTCGCAAAGGAAGTTGGGCTGCGGGTGGAGTAGCAGTTGCTGCGCAACGGGCGGCGTGGCGCTTGTTCAGTTCAAGGCCGACCAAAGGAGCCGCGCGGCTTGGGACTCTCTTTTGAATCCAGTCGAGCTAACTCACCCCAAATTCGCCCAGGGTAGCTCTTCGGCTGCGCAGTCCTTGCTAGCCGCAACACCAAAGACCGGGGTCTCACGGCGCGATAGCCGCAGTCTGCGCAAATATGATGTCCACCAATCCGCGGTGGCGGTCAGCAGGGTTGGCTGCTCCGAGTAAATGCCTCCGCGAAAGACGAAGAAGTGACGATCCATCGATTTGGAGGTTTCTCGAAATAGGTCCTGCGACCAACCTTCAGCAGAGAGCTCGACTATAAGCAGTCGGCATGTACTTTTTTGGGCGTGGAGCACTGGAGCTCCCTCGATGACGGATTGTTCCGTAACATCGAAGTCGAGGCGAGAAAGGAAGCCGACTAGCCTATTCGTTGACTCCTGCCCGCCCGCCTGGTCGGCAGCGAGCTTCCAGCCAAAGGTCAGCGGAATGAGGGCTGCTATGAGCCACCTAAGACCGGGTGAGCAGGTCACGCCTTGCACCAAACAAGCAAATCCCAATCATGAGAGAGAGAAGCAGCAAGTTTCCTACCAAGTCTCCGTATTGACTGTGGATCAACTCGTAATGCGCTTGATCTCGGCCCATGAGCGAAATTCGGCTGACATTGAACGCCACAACCGATGCGCCGGCGAGGAAACACCAGCGCAGATCCCGAGCGGCCCAGCGCCGAGATAGCCACTGCGTGACCAGCACCCACGTAAGAAAAGCAAGCGAGACGTTTGCGAGCGAAGAACAGTAAGGCAAAATAATGAGACTGCCTGAATGATCGGCGAAAGGCACAATGTTGCCCGCGTTCTGAGTCCCCAGGATCAGTCCAACCAATTTCGCGTCGATTTCCAGAATGAGATTGGCGAAGTAGCGGAACAGGATCCGACTCCACAGCATGGGCACCGTCACCGCCAAGAGAATGATGACTCCGCGTCGTTGCGTCGACGTCGGCGCGCCCTGCAGAAGGACGTAAACACCAAGCATCGAGACCGCGAGCCAGCTCAGGCCCCCGATCGGCAGCGATACCAGCATCAGAATCAAAACACCCAAGCCAAGATCGGCGAGGCGGATTTTCCCAATCGGCTCCCGGAGAACGAGCTCCAGGCCCTTGAAGCACGCGACCCAAACGATCCCGCTCACCCCAAAAGTCGACAATAGGGCTTCGGACCAACCCTGTGATCGAATGGAATCAACTGCGCGAGCGCCCAGACCGTTGAAACATCCGATAAAAAAAAGTGCAAAAAAGAACTCGGACCGCGCCAAGGTCAATCGCACCCCGGCCAGCTGAGCCCTGGCGCTCCGAACCCCAACCGGATTTTTCAGAGAGATTTCGGAGTCTGTCGCCTCGCTCGATGCGGGCACTCAACCCGACTTTCGTCTAAATCGGCGGACCATCCAAAAAGCCCCCCCGACCACCAAGGCCGGCAGGCCCGCGCCCGCGATCGGCGCCGGGGCAGCGTGAAGGCCCCCGTCCATCCACCTCTGCGCGCCCTCATAGACCCAATTATCGGGGCTCAACACCTGGATATACACGACGGTGCCAATCATTGGTCCCAAGAGAGCAATGGCCCAAAGCGCCAGTTTGAGAGCAGGGGTCATTTTCCAGTCCTTATCTCCATCCGAGTAAAAAACTACCACCAGCGCCCGCCAGAGCGCAAGTTTTCGCCTTGCCTCATTCACCCTTTGTTCCGGCGGGCGGGTAGGATCCGGGGTCGCGAGTTGCTATCAAGGCGACGCATCGAGCGCGGCACGCACACGTGCGACCACGTCCGCGGGCGTGGCGGCGAGCTTTCCGACCAGGGCCTGGACTTCCTCCCCGGTCACCGGGCTTAACTCGAGCTGCAGCTGCTTTGCATCGGCGATGAAGTCTGGGTCTTTCATCGTGGCGTCGAACGCGCGCCGCAGCGCCTCGACCCGAGCCGGCGGCACATCGGGCGGGACGAAATAAGGCCGGCCATATTCGGTGCGCGCGAACATCATTGTCAGCGCCGCGCGGTCGGCTTCCGTCTTGGCCTGCTCGAGCATGGTCGGTGCATTCGGCAGCTCGCCATCGCGCTTGAGCCCGTATTGGGCGATCACCGTGATCTTGTGCTCGGCGATCCATTGCGGGATCGTGGTCTTGACCGATTGCCAGCCGATGCCGCCGATCCCCTGGACCTCGCCGCGCTCCATCGCGACGTTGATCTGCGGGGTCGAGTCGTAGCCGCGCACGATCTTGAACCGCGTCCCCAAGAACTTGTTCGTGACCAGGGGAAAGTCGACGAGCGTCGTGCCGGGCGCGGTCGCGCCGACGATCAGTTCCTTCTGCATGAGATCGGCAAGGGTCTGCACCGGTGCGGTATGCCAGGCATAGGCCACATAGGTTTCCCGGTTGGTGCTGCCGATCCAGTTAAGCTTGGCGGCATCGAAATGGGCCGCCTGCGGCTCGAGCAGCGGCGCGGTCGGGACGCCGTTGACGGGTGCAGCGATGACGGTTCCGTCCTTGGGGCCGAGGCTCGCCAGCTGATTGACCATTACCAGGCCGCCGGCAGCCGGCTGGTTCTGCACGATGATGGTGGGATTGCCCGGAATGTGATTGACGATATGGCGTGCGACCGCGCGGGCGAACAGGTCGTAGCCGCCGCCTGCGCCGGTTCCCACGATCATGCGCAATTGCTTGCCGCGGTAGAATGCGGCGACGTCGTCGTCAGCTCTCGCCGGTAAGATGCCGGCGAACGGCAACAGAGATAGGAACAGAAGAACGCCCGACGGGACCTTCATCGTCTGCCATCAGATCGACGACGCCGAGGCATCGGCCATCGCGTGCGTGAACAACCGACCCGGGCCGCGACCGTTCAAGGCGAGCCGAGAGACGCAATCCCACACCACTGCCTGATTGCTGGTGATCACAGGGCGATCGAGATCGCGCTCGAGCTCCGCGATCACGCCCAGCACCGCGATATTGGCGCAGCTCAGGAAGTACACATCGGCATCAGGGCGTGCGGCCTCGCGCGCGCGATCGCGCCAGAAGGCGGACGGAGTGGCGCAATAGGCATCGCTCCCGGCAAGCGCAAAGCCCTTCGCGTAAACCACGCGGCAGCCCTCACCTTCAAGAAACTCCGCCTCGTGATCGGTCGTCGCCTGATCGTAGGGCGTGATCAGCACCATCGTGCGCGCACGGAGCGCGGCCAGCGCGCGGCGGATCGCAGTCGCCGTCGTAGTCGCTTGCGCGGCGCCCGCCCGCGCCAAGGCGGCGAGAATGCGGTCCTCGCCGTCGCGGCCCTCCTGCATGGAATTGGCGGTGCAGTGAAAGGCCACGACCTCGCAACGCGCATCGGTCAATGCGCGGGTCGCCTCCTCGACACGCGGCATGATCGCGGCAAGCGGTCCGCGATTTGGGCCGGTCATGCGCAAACGCGTCACATGCGGCTGCACGCCACCCGGAAAGGCCTGGATCATCTCCTGCTCGACCATCCGGTTGGAGGAGGGGATAATGATGCCGACGCGCTTCTCCACTGCGTTCATCACGCCGCCCGACGCTCGCGCACGCCCATGCGCTCCAGGCGCGGCAACACCTCCGCGCAGAAGAAGGGCAGCTCCTCCGCATAGTTGACCAGCGAGACGCCGATGCCGGTCAGTCCTGCCTTGCTCAAGTCGGCCAGTTGCTGCGCGACGAAATCAGGATCCCCCACAATGGGCAACCCGCCCATGCCTTGCGCATATTGGCTGCGCTTGAGCTCGTATTCCTTTATCGGCACTGTCTGCGGGCTGATGTTCTTGAGCGCGAGAATGCCGTCGACCGCCGACCAGTCGGCATGCTCGACGATGCTGTAGTGATAATAGTCCTGCGCCTCTTTGCTGGTCGGCCGGCAGGTGATGACCCCGACCGTATAGCAGCCGATCTCGCGGCCGCTGCCCCTTGCCCGCTCCTGCACATTCGCGACCCGTTTGGCGGTCTCATCGAGCGAATCGCGCGAAGCCTGCAGGAAGAAGGCCTCGCAATTGCGGATCGCAAAGGCTTGGCCGGTGGGCGAGGACCCGGCGTTCATCATCAAGGGTCGCGTGCCGCCGAACGGCTTGGGCTTGCCGCGGATGCCTTTCATGTTGAAGTATTTGCCGCGAAAGTCGAAGTCTTCTCGCTCCGACCAGATCTGCTTGATGATGTCGATCCATTCCTGTGCGTACTCGTAGCGATCCTCGTGCTCGCGCTGCTCGACGCCGAACATCTCGAACTCGCCTTCGTTCCACCCGACCACGATGTTGAGGCCGAAACGGCCCTCACCGATATGGTCGGCGGTCACCATCTCCTTGGCGGCGATGACCGGATTGAACAGCGGCGCGTGCACCGTGCCGAAAACCGTGATGTGCTTGGTCGAGGCGAGCAGGCCGGACGCCCAGGTGAGGGTCTCGAGCGTCGCGCCCTGGTAGTCGGTTTCTCCCCCATAGCCCTTCCAGCGGCCGATCGGCAGCATGAAATCGATGCCCGCTTCATCGGCCATGCGGGCAAGCCGCAGATTGTCCGGCCAGCTCCCGGTCCAACGCTCCGGCACCTTCGTGACCGCCCGCCCGGACGAACAGTTCGACCCGAACAAGCCGATCTTCAGCTTGTTGGTATTGTACATCGCGTAGCGGTCGCGCGTGGATACGTTGCGAGCGAGCACGTGGCCTCCCCTTTCTTCTCGTCGTTGATCGCGGTCAGCGCCATCCTAGCCCAACGCTGCGGCTGATTGAAATGGCGGCGGGAAATGCCGATTATCCATCGACCAATCCTGGTTCTTGCACCGATCGCGGGAAAATGCAGGTCGTGAAACGCTCCTCGTGCTGCAAGCTCGCCACGGCTCTCGCTGCAGTTGCCGCTATGGCGCTGCTGGGCCGACTGCCGGCGCATGCGCAGGCGGAGAGGGAGACCAAGACTTACCCGACGCGGCCCATCCGGCTCGTGGTTCCTTTTCCGGCCGGCGGGCCGACCGACATCCTGTCACGTGTCATCGCTCAGCGCATGAGCGCGGATTGGGGGCAAGCGGTGGTGGTCGAAAACCGGCCCGGCGGCAATACGGCAATCGGCGCCAGTGAGGTCGCGCACGCTGCTCCCGACGGCTACACCCTGCTCGCCGCAATGGACACGACCTTGGTGCTGAATCCCGCTGCCATCAAGAACCTCGCTTATGATCCGGTTCGGGACTTCGCTTCGGTCACCCTTGCGGCCAAGAACACCTCGCTGTTGACCGTCCGGGCAGCCGACGGACCGAAGACGATCCTCGAGCTCATCGCACGAGCCCGCCAGAGCCCCGGCAAGCTGAATTACGGCGCCGGCATCATCACGACGCGCCTGGCCGGCTATCTCCTCAACCGCGAGGCCGGCATCAACGTCCAGCCCGTGCCCTACAAGGGCAGCGCCGAGGTCGTGCAGGGGCTCTTGACCGGTGCGGTCGATTATATCATCGACGGGGTGGCCACGAGCCTTCCGCTCATACAATCCGGGAAACTTCGCGCTTTGGCCAAGCTCAATAATCGACCGCTGCCGGCCCTTCCCGACGTCGCGCCGCTCGCGGTCGCAGCCGACTTGCCGGCGCTCGATGACATTTCCAGCTGGATCGCGATCGTCGCTCCGGCGCACACGCCGCGGGCGATCGTGGACAAGCTCCATGAGGAAATTTCCGCGGTGTATGCCGACCCCGTGCTCTATGCGAGGCTGCAGAAGGCCGGGATCAATCCGGTCGCCAGCACGCCCGAGGAGCTCGATTCTTTCGTCCGCAAGGAAGGCGCGCGCTGGGTCAATGTCGTGAAGGAAAGCGGCATCGCGCTCGAATAGCCTCTACTCATCCCGCCTCATCCAACCAAATCCCTTGTCTGCGTCAAACGGAGCATCCATGTCCAAGCCGAAAGTCCTTGTCTTTGCGCCGCGCGAAGAGCCGCCGGAGACCATCGCCGCACTCGAGGGCCTCGGCTGCGAGATCGTGTTCGGCAATCGGGACTGGCAACTGCCACGCCGCTCCGATGGGGACGCGATTGTCGAGGCCGCGCGCGATGCCGTTGCGCTGATGGGCACCTCGATTCGCCACTGCCCGATCACGCGGCGGATCATGCAGGCCTCGCAGCGGCTGCGGGTGGTCGCGAAATACACCGTCGGGGTCGACGATATCGACACCGAAGCGGCGACCGAGCTCGGCATCATGGTGTGCCATGCGCCGACCGAGTCCAACTGCTTCGCGGTCGCCGAGACCACGGTGACGTTCATGCTGGCGCTCTTGAAGAAGCTGCGCGAGCGCGATGCCGACGTGCGTGCAGGCAAGTGGCGTGAGCTGCACAATTTCGCCTACTACGTCGGCAGCCGTGCGAGCGACGGTTTCCCGGGACAGACGATCGGCCTAGTCGGCCTCGGGCGCATCGGCACCCGAGTGGCGCAGCTCTTGGCGCCCTGGCGCGCCCGCATTCTCGCCTACGACCCCTATGTGCCGCCGGCGCACTTCCTGACCCACAACGTCAAGGCGGTCGACTACGACACGTTGCTGAGAGAATCCGATGTCGTGTCGTTTCATGTCGTGCTCACCAAGGAGACCCGCTACATGTTCGGCGAACGCGAGCTTGGCCTGATGAAGCCCTCCGCGATCGTGCTCAATACGGCGCGCGGCAAGGTCGTCGACGAGAAGGCGCTGGCCAAGGCGATTGCCGCCGGGCGCATCCGCGGCGCCGCCATCGATGCTTTCGAGGAAGAGCCCCTGCCCGCGGATTCTCCCCTGCGCGCGCTTGGCGAGAAGGTCCTGCTGTCGCCCCACTCGGCCGCCTACACAGAAGGCGGTGAGCTGCGGCAAGGCGTCGCCTGGGCAACCCGCTCGGTCGTCGCAGCCTTATCGGGAAAGATTCCCGACAACGTCTACAACAGAGAGGTGCTCCCGCGCTGGAAGGAGCGGTTCGGCGGGGCCAGCATTTCGAGCTGAGCGCTTTCTGGCAGGTTTGTGCTCCTCTCCCTTGGAGAATCCATCCCTGGCCGAGCGAACCATTGCTGTATTCAGCGCGTGGGCCTAGTTTCGCGCCATGAATGCAGCGATGAGCGAAGCAGCACCCATCCATGTCATCGGTGGCGGCTTGGCCGGCTCCGAGGCAGCTTGGCAGATTGCCGCGCATGGTGTGCCGGTGGTGCTGCACGAGATGCGCCCGACCTGCGCCACGGCCGCGCACAAGACCGACCGTCTGGCGGAGCTTGTCTGCTCCAATTCCTTTCGCTCCGATGATGCCGAGCACAATGCGGTCGGTTTGCTGCATCAGGAGATGCGCCTGCTCGATTCCCTGGTGATGCGGGCCGCCGATGCCAATCAGGTCCCCGCCGGCGGAGCGCTCGCGGTTGACCGTGAGGGATTTGCTGCGGCCGTGACCGCGGCGCTTTCCGCGCATCCGCTGGTCACGCTCTGCCGCGAGGAGATTGCCGGCATTCCCCCGGCCGAGTGGGACAACGTGATTGTGGCGACCGGCCCTTTGACTTCACCGGCGCTCGCCGAAGCCATCGCCAACCTGGCGGGCGAAGAGGCGCTGGCCTTCTTCGACGCAATCGCGCCGATTGTGCATCGCGGCTCGATCGATATGTCGGTTGCCTGGTTGCAATCGCGCTACGACCGGTCCGGGCCCGGCGGTTCGGGCGCCGACTACATCAATTGCCCGCTCTCACGCCACCAATACGACGCCTTCATCGATGCCTTGCTGGCCGGCCAGAAGGTGAGCTTTCACGACTGGGAGACGGCTACGCCCTATTTTGACGGCTGCCTGCCGGTCGAGGTGATGGCCGAGCGCGGGCGCGAGACCTTGCGGCATGGTCCGATGAAGCCGTTCGGGCTCACCAATCCGCGCGCTCCCGCCGTGAAACCTTATGCGGTCGTCCAGCTGCGGCAGGACAATCGGCTCGGAACATTGTTCAATATGGTGGGCTTTCAAACCAAGCTCACCCATGGCGAGCAGCTGCGCATCTTCCGCACCATACCGGGGCTGGAGGGCGCCGAGTTCGCGCGACTTGGCGGATTACACCGCAACACATTTCTCAACTCCCCGAAGCTCCTGGATGAGAAGCTGCGCCTTAGGGCGGATCCCCGTTTGCGATTCGCCGGCCAGATCACCGGCTGCGAAGGCTATGTGGAATCCGCTGCCGTCGGGCTGTTGGCGGGCCGTTTCGCCGCCGCTGAGCGCCTGGGCGGAGCAGTCCTTGTTCCACCGCCCACCACCGCGCATGGTGCTCTCATCAATCACATTACCGGCGGCCACATCGAGACTATCGATGCGGGGCCGCGTTCCTATCAGCCGATGAACATCAATTTCGGGCTGTTCCCACCGCTCGCAAAGTCGCCGAGCCGGGCCGCTGACGGCGCCCGCCTGCGCGGAACAGCCAAGGTTTTGGCCAAGAAGCGCGCTATGTCGCAGCGGGCGCTTGCCGATCTTGCCCGCTGGAGCGCCGGCGAGCACGCGCTGGCGGCGGAGTAAGGCTGTGCCGGACAGTCGCCCCATCGCGCTGCCGCCGGAAATCGAAGGTCGCTGGCGAAGTGGCGTCGTGCTCAAGCGCGACATGTTCTCGACGGTGGAGCGCGGCCACTTCTTGGCCGATGGCGGCGAGCTTGACGCGGTGCTGCGCCGTATCGACGAAGTACCGTGGTGGAGCTTTCCGTTGGCGCGCCACCTGTTCGTCCGCGAACGGGAGGCGCTTGCCGCGGCCGCCGCCCTGGGGGTTGCGCCGCCGCTGTGCTTTGCGGGGTCCCGCGCGCTCGCGCGCGGCTGGATCGATGGTGTCGCACTGCACATTGCCCGGCCATACGGCGAGATCGCCTATTTCCGCTCCGCCAAAACCGTCCTGCGCAAGCTGCACCGCGCCGGCATCTGCCACAACGACCTTGCCAAGGAGCAGAACTGGTTGCGCGGCAGCGACGGACGCGCATATGTCACGGATTTCCAGCTCGCCATCCGTTTCAAGCGGCGCCACCTGTTGTTTCGGCTCGCCGCCTACGAGGACCTGCGACATCTTCTGAAACACAAGCTCCGTTATGCGCCGGAGGCGATTACGGCCGCCGAGCGTCGGGTATTGGCACGCAAGAGCATCCTCACCCGGGTCTGGATGGCAACCGGCAAGCGCGTTTACTACTTCATCACGCGCGACATCTTGCGCTTCACCGATCGCGAGGGCGGAGGCCCGCGCTTGGTGTACGATGCACCGCGTATCGCCGAGCGCCTCAAGGCGCATCCGCATGTCGGCGATGTCGCTATCGTGGCCTATCCGGACCGGCGCGCGGGTACCGGCCTCTACGCTTTTGTGGAGCGTCGTGGCGCCGCCCTGTCGGAGCGTGTCCTGCGCGACTTCATCTCCGGCCACGGGCCAAAGCCGCCGGAGCATCTACAAGTGACCGAGGAGCTGCCGCGGCGGCCGAATGGCGAGATCCGCAGCGAAATCCTGCAGCTGGTCGCCATGAATCAGATCGACCTGATCGACGGCCTGATCGCCAGCGAGCGCGAACGGGCGCTCATCCAGCGCATCTTGGCGGATCGGCGAAATCTGCGCGACCGCTTCGCGTTTTAGGTGCTGCATGTCATGCCCGGCTGCATGCGGGCATCCACGCCTCTCTGTTCAGAAAATGCTGATGGCCGGGACAAACGTAAGCGTCCGGCGGCGGCCACCTTGCGGACCTGAGAAGATACGCGGGAAGTCATAGGACTAATCCTTGAGGATAGTCCTATGACGAAGGCGCAGGTTGAGGTGATCACAGCCCGACGATCACTGATCGAATCGGCATGCTCAAACGAAAATTCGCACCGGCTGTCGAGCCGCCCGCCAGAGGCGCCATTGTCGCCGCCATTGCGGCATGTCCACGCCGGCAAACGGGTCGTAGCTCTTGCGCTCCATGCGATCGATGAGCGGGCGCACCATCGCAACCGGAAGGACTGCCGGGAGCGCCGCCGGCGGAAGAACGCCGGCCGTTGCACGTGCCTGATCAAGGTGGCTGCGCGCCAAAGCGAGCAGTTCCGCCAAGGCGCCACGCAATCCGGCTGCCGCTTGCGGCGCCCGCAATTCCTTCTGTTCCACGCCGTGGCGCGCCAAGACATCAAGCGGCAGAAAGAGCTGGCCGCGCCCGACATGGAGCGGAAAAGCCTGCAACAAGCCGACCGTCGCATAGGCAAGTCCGGCGTGCTCTGCCATGGGGCCGAAGGCAGCCAGATCGCCAGGCGCCAGAACGCTGGCTGCGAGCTCGATCAGGCCCGCCGAGGTGGCACGCGCATAGGCGCGGAAGTCGGCGAGCGTGCCCATCGGCTCATCGTAGAGGTCGAACCGCCGCGCTGCGATCAGCTTTTCGAACAGATCCGTGGCCAGGTGGCAGCGCTCAATGGTGGTCCGCAGCGCCGCCGCGACCGGATGCGCCTCGACGCTGCCGGAAGCCGTGCCGGCGAGCACATCGCTCCACCATTGCAGACGGATCTCGCCCGCCAGCGGCTCGTGAATGCGCTCGCGGATGCGCGCGACCTCGATATTGAATGCATAAAGCGCATGGAGCCCAGCGCGCTCGGGTGCAGGGGCAAACAGCGTCGCCAGGAAGCGGTCCTTGTCGGCCGCCCGGACCAGGGCTTCGCAATGGGTAAAGGGGTCGCTGGCCAGGCTCACGCGCGCGTGCGCGCCGGCCGCGGATTATCCGAGGGTTCCGGCTCGGTTGCCAGGCGCGAAGTGCCCACGCCGAGATAGATGAGCACGGGGGCGGCGATGAACACCGAAGTGTAGGTGCCGACCAGCACCACGCCGAACATCATCGTCGCGGTGAAGCTATGGATCGCCTGTGGGCCGAACAGCAGGAGGGCCAAGAGCGCGAGCGTTACCGTCACGTGAGTGATGATCGAGCGCGAAAGGGTCGAGTTGACGGAAACGTTGAGCAGATCCGGCATCGGCATCTTCTTATAACGGCGCAGCATTTCGCGGATGCGGTCATAGATGACGACAGTGTCGTTGAGCGAATAGCCCAGGATGGTGAGCAGCGCCGCGATGCTGGTGAGGTCGAAGTCGATCTGGGTGAGCGACATGAACCCGATGGTGAGCACGAGGTCGTGCACGTTGGCGATCATGGCACCGAGCGCGAACTGCCATTCGAAGCGAAACCAGAGATAGATCAGGATGCACATGATGGCGACCATCAACCCGATGGTGCCGCTCGCCAACAGCTCGGTGGAAACGCGCGGCCCCACGACTTCGATGCGCCGATAATCGACCTGATCGCCGAGCGCGCCGCGTACCTTGGCGACCGCCGCCTGCTGAGCTTCGTCGCCGCCCGGTTGCTCGGGCACGCGGATCAACACATCCGTCGGAGCCCCGAACTGCTGCAACTGTGCCTCGCCCAGGCCCAGCCCATCGATGGTGGCGCGCATCTTGGCGAGATCGGCGGGACCCGTCTTCGACTGCACCTCCATCAATGTGCCGCCGACGAAATCGATGCCGAAGTTCAGGCCATGAAAGAAATAGAGCGAGATCGCGAAGATCGAGAGGACGGCCGAAATCGGAAAGCTCACGCGCCGAAAGCGCATGAAGTCGAATTTTGTGTCGTCCGGGACGATGCGGAGCAGGCGCACGGGCGTTACTTTCTGATGCCGTCAGCTGTCAAATCGGCACGGTTTGCGGTCTGAGCCAACGCACCCAATAGGCGACGATCAGGCGCGTCATCGTGAATGCGGTGAACACGGTGGTGACGATGCCGATGCCAAGCGTCACGGCGAATCCCTGCACCGGGCCGGTGCCGATGAAGAACAATACCGCGGCCGCGATGAAGGTGGTGATGTTGGAATCCATGATGGTGGCGAGCGCGCGCGTGAAGCCGGCATCGATGGCGGTGATCGGCGTGCGGCCGTGGCGCACCTCCTCACGAATACGCTCGTAGATCAGCACGTTGGAATCGACCGCGATGCCGACGGTGAGCACGATGCCGGCGATGCCGGGCAGCGTCAGCGTGGCTCCGAGCAGCGACAAGAGCCCGAAGATCATGGCGACATTGATGCTGACCGCGATATTCGCGAACAGGCCGAACAGTCCATAGGTCGCCAGCATGAAAATGACGACCATGGCGGATCCGGCGACGGCTGCGAGCTTGCCCTTCTCGATGGAATCCTGGCCGAGGCCCGGCCCCACGGTTCGCTCCTCGATGATTGTGAGCTTGGCAGGCAGCGCGCCGGCGCGCAGCAGCACCGCCAGATCATTGGCCGACTGCACGGTGAAGTTGCCGGAAATCTGGCCGGACCCTTGCAGGATCGGCTCGCGGATGACGGGGGCGGAAATAACCTCGTTATCGAGCACGATGGCGAATGGACGGCCGACATTCTCCTGGGTCGCCTGCGCGAATTTGCGGGCGCCGGAGGAATTGAAGCGAAATTGGACGATCGGCTCGTTGGTGCGCTGATCGAACCCGGGTTGGGCATCGGTCAGGTCGCCGCCGGAAACCAGCACCCGTTTCTCGATCAGGTACGGCCTGTGGCCTTCGCTCTCCGGACCGTAGAGGATTTCCGAGTCCGGAGGCGGGCGCGTCTGCAGTGCCTGCTCCGGCGTCATGGACAGGTCGACCATGCGGAACTCGAGCTTGGCAGTCTTGCCGAGAATCTCCTGCAAGCGTTGCGGGTCCTGCAGCCCCGGGACCTGCACTAGGACGCGGTCGGTTCCTTGCGGTTGGATCAGCGGCTCGACGGTTCCGAGCGCGTTGACGCGCCGCTCGATGATCTCAACCGTTTGCCCGACCACCTGTCGCATGCGCTGCGTGAGGGAGGCATCCGTCACCGTAAGCTGCACCAGGCCGCCGCCGGCATCGACGATGTCCACCGACCGCTGCGCGCCGGCGCCGAGCACGCCACCAATCGGCGTGGACAGCTCTCTAAGCTTGGCGATAGCAGCCTGAGTATCGTTGTCGCGAATATGCACCTCGACGGTGTTGCCCTTGATCGTGGGCTGGCCGGTGATGCCGATGCGCGCGTCGCGCAAGATGCGGCGCACGTCGTCGCGCAGCGCTTCCACCTTCTGCCGGCGCACGTCGTCCGCATCCACCTGCAGCAGCATGTGTGACCCGCCTTGCAGATCGAGGCCGAGCACGATGTGGCGCTGCGCCCAGGAAGGCCATTTCTGCACGATGCTGTCGGACAGGAAATTGGGGACCGCGAACAGGCACACGACTGCCGCCGTAAGCAGGATCGCAGCCGCCTTGGCGCGCGAAATGTAGAGCATTGTCTGACCGTCCTGATGCCGCTCTCGAACGCCCGGCTTGCCGGCGCTTCAGCCTGCGCTGTCGTCCTTGACCGGCTCGCCTTTGGCTCGCACGCTCGTCACCATCGAGCGTACCTGGCGCACACGTACACCGTCCGCAATCTCGAACTCGACCTGCTCGTCGTCCACGAGCTTGGTCACTTTGCCGACCAGCCCTCCGGAAGTAACGATTGTATCACCCCGCCGCAAGTTCTTGACCAGGTCCTGGTGCTCTTTCGCCCGCTTCTGCTGCGGCCGCAATACCAGGAAGTAGAAGATCACCACCACGATGATCATCATCGGCAGGGGCGAGCCGATGCCCACCAGGTCATTGAGACTGCTCTGGGCAAAGGCCGGAGTAACGAACATCGAATAGGTCCTGCAAATGGGCCGTTTTGTGTGGGCTGGGCCCACGGCGCTCCGATCGGACGCCCGCGCCCGCTAAAGCGCGCCGGCAGGGCGGAAATCGGCGCGGACTATAGCGGCCACCCGCCCAATTGCAACGCTCGCCCGAAGGACCCCGCGAACCTCTGCGTGCGGCGCTTGCGGGGGGCGTTGCGGGCCGTTAAAGCTGCGCAGCAGCCAGCGACCATCCATGCCCAAACGCGTCAAAAAGTCTCTACGGAAGCGCCCTTCCAATCCGCTCCCGCCTCCCCGCTCGCCTGACGTCATTGTCGGCGACATAGCGCTGCGCATCGCCGAAGCGCTCGAGCGCTTGGCCCCCGCACCGCCCGTCCCGGCCGATTTCGCGATTGCTGATGCGTTCATCTGGCACCCCTCCGGCCGGCGCCTGGCGCCGGTGGCGCGCGTCAATCGGGTCGACATGTCGCTCCTGAAGGGCATCGATCGGGTGCGCGACCTTCTGCTCGCCAATACCGAACGCTTCGCGCGCGGGCTGCCGGCGAACAACGCCCTGTTATGGGGCGCGCGCGGCATGGGGAAGTCGTCCTTGGTCAAGGCCGTGCACGCCACGGTCAACGCCGCAGCCGACCACTCGGCCAAGGGTTCGCGGCGGCTCAAGCTGATCGAGATCCATCGCGAGGACATCGAGAGCCTGCCCGACCTGATGACGCTTACGCGCGGCCTCGCGCATCGCTGCATCGTGTTTTGCGACGATCTGTCCTTCGACGCGGAGGACACGAGCTACAAGTCGCTCAAGGCCGTGCTGGAAGGCGGCATAGAGGGGCGGCCCGAGAACGTCGTGTTCTATGCGACATCGAATCGGCGCCACCTGATGCCGCGCGAGATGATGGAGAACGAGCGCTCGACCGCGATCAATCCCGGCGAAGCGATCGAGGAGAAAGTGTCGCTATCGGATCGCTTCGGGCTCTGGCTCGGCTTCCATCGCTGCAGCCAGGACGAATATCTGGATATGGTCACGGCCTATGTGGCGCGTTACCGGATTGCGTTCAACGGCGACGACCTGACCCGTGAAGCGTTGGAGTGGGCGACGACACGCGGTGCCCGCTCCGGACGCGTCGCTTGGCAATACGTGCAGGATCTGGCCGGACGACTTGGCGTTCGGATGATCGAGGACGAACCCGGCCTGGTAGTCCCTGCGAAAGCAGGGACCCAGAATCCCCGGCAGACGTGAGAAGCTCGTGCGGTATGGGTTCCTGCTTTCGCAGGGACCACTCTGAGGTCCGGCTCAAGCGCCAGTGAGGAACTGCATCGGGTCGACCGGTGAGGATCCTTTGCGCACCTCGAAGTGCAGCTCCGGGACGTCGACATTACCGGTCTGGCCGGATTTGGCGATCACCTCGCCACGCTTGATCTGATCGCCGCGCTTGACCAAAAGCTCCTTGGCGTGCGCATAGGCGGTGACATAGCCGTTGGGGTGCTTCACCAGGATCAGATTGCCGTAGCCTTTGAGCTCGTTGCCCGCATAAGCGACGACCCCGTCCTCAGCGGCCTTGATCGGCGTGTTCTCCGGTACCGCGACGTCGATACCGTCGTTCTGCTGGCCGTTGGCCTTGGGACCAAAGGCGGCAATGATCCGGCCACGCGCTGGCCAGCGGAAGCCCGGCGGCGCCTCGGTTGTGGCTTTGGCGACAGTCTCGGTGGTCGGCGCTTCGTTACCTTGCGACGCTACGCTGGCGCTCTCCGCTGGAGCCGCCGATGCCGCCGCGGTCTTGGTGCCAGCCGGCTTTGCGCCACTTGCCGCAACCGGCTCGGCCTCGCTCTTGGCGCTGCCGATATGGGCGCCTGGAATTACGATGCGGTCACCGACAGTGAGCTTGGCGTCAGGCTGCATGTTGTTCGCCTTGGCGATCTCATGCACCGACTTGCCATAGGTGCGGGCGATCTTGCTGAGCGTGTCGCCGGGCGCAACCACATGCACGCCAGTGTTCGCCGGCGAGGGCGGTACGGTAGGCGCGGCGCGCGCCGTCGTCGCCACAACCGTCGCCGGCTTTGGGGAAGGCGCGGAGGCCTGCTGCGCGGGAGGCGGCGCAAGTGGCGGGTTGTAGCGCGGGATGACGAGGCGCTGACCGGGGTGGATGGCATTGGGCGAAGCGAGGTTGTTCGCACGCACGATGGCCTCGACCGGCACGCCATGGCGATGCGCAATGCCCTCGATGGTCTCGCCTTGCGTCACCGTGATTGCGACGCCGCCGTCCCAGCTCCATTGTCCCGACGATGTCGATTTGCTGATCGGCGCCGGCGGCGTCGACACCGACCCTGTCACCTCAGCGGGCGGCGGGTTGTAGGTCGCGGGCGCATATTGCGGCGTATAGGAAGCGGTGCTGTAGGTGGGCGCGCTCGACGCCGGACCGTAGGCGATCGGTGCCGGCGGAGGATTGGGAGGGGCGTCATACGATGGCGGGCTGTAGGAGGCCATTCCGCGCCCACCGCCGGCCACGACCGGCGATGAAGCTTGCGCCGCACGCGCCGGAGCTTGCGGTGGCGGCGAGGCGGACGTCTGCGGCAACGGCCGCGTCTCGACCCGGCCAACCGGTGCAGCTCCGCCGGAGGCGAGCGAGCCGGTGAGCTCGCTCCCGCGTGCGTTGGGGTCACCGAAGCGCGTGGATTCGCTGCTGCAGCCGGCCGCCCCGAGCGCGATCAGAGCCAAGGCGATCGCTCGCGGGCAAGACGACGAGCGGAACGCGGCCAAGGAATTCATGTCCTGCTCACTCGAACGCGACAAACAGGCGGCGAGTTAAACAGGCGGGAAGTAAATAAGGCTTTAAGACATTACGCGCGGTCAACCTTAACGAAAGCGACGATTAATTCTTATAATTCACGTGCTTGGCCGGGCAACAGCGGCACGAAACGCACTCCGATCAATTCCTCCGGGTCCACTCCTTCTGCACTCTTGGTTAACTTCACAAGAGTTTGCGGGCCCGCCTGGGACCCAAGGGGAAGAACCATGATGCCGCCCTCCCCGAGCTGGTCGATCAGCATCTGCGGCACCGTCTCGGCCGCCGCGGTAACGATGATGCGATCAAATGGCGCGCGGTCTGCCGCGCCGGCAAACCCGTCGCCGAGCAGCACCTCGACGTTGCGGTAGCCAAGGGTTTCCAGGCGAGAGCGCGCGGCATCGGCAAGCGTGCGGAAGCGCTCGATCGTGACCACCTCGCGCGCAAGCCGCGAGAGGACCGCCGCCTGATAACCGGAACCGGTGCCGATTTCGAGCACGCGGTGCGTTGATTGCACCGCCAGTTGCTCGGTCATGTAAGCGACAACATAGGGCTGGCTGATGGTCTGCCCACAGGCAATCGGCAGCGCCCGGTCCGCATAGGCCACATCGACAGACGCGCGCTCGACGAAATATTCGCGCGGAACCTCATCCATGGCGCGCAAGACGGCGGCATCGCCAATTCCGCGCCGCCGCAGCGTCAGAATGAACTGCATGCGGCCGACGCTATCGTCGCCCGCGGGTTGCTTTGCCACGCCACCGCCCCTCTTCGTCTGCCGCCGCCTCCGTGCCGGAACAATCAATCTCAAGCTCCTACTCGCGGGGTCCGCAACTAATATATGTCCTCCGCCTTCAGTACGATCCCCAGGGGCTCGCCCGCGCAACGCAACGCGCAGGACTCGGAGCTTTAGCCGAACAATCCGGCCAGCTTGGTCATGTATGGCTCGTCGGTCATGTCGAGCCGCAAGGGTGTCACGGCGATGCGGTTGGCGGCCAGCGCGGAAACATCGGTGCCGTCGTGGGGCGGCGATACCCGCGTGCGCGCATAGGCGATCCAATAATAGGCATTGCCGCGGCCGTCCTCGCGTGCATCAACCTGCAGACGCTCCTGTCGCCGCCGGCCTTGGGCCGCGACCGAAATACCCTGAACCTCGGCGGGTGGGCAGTTGGGGAAATTGATGTTCACCAGGACGTCACCCGGGATGCCGGCGGCAAGCACCCGGCGGATGATGTCTGGTGCAAACCGGATCGCGGTATCCCAGTGGGGCGGCTGTCTGCTGCGCGACAGATAAGCCTGCGAGAGGGCGAGCGAGGGGATGCCCAGAATGGTGCCTTCGACCGCGCCCGCAACCGTGCCGGAATAGATCACGTCTTCCCCGGTATTGCGCCCACGGTTGACCCCGGACAGAACCAAATCCGGGAGCCTGTCCTTGAGGATGTGGCGCGCCCCCATGATGATGCAGTCGGTCGGCGTGCCCTTGACGGCAAAATGTCGCTCGCCGATCGCGCGTAGGCGCAAGGGATCGTTGAGCGAGAGCGAATGCGACACGCCCGACTGATCGTACTCGGGCGCGATCACCCAGACATCGTCGGACAGGGCGCGCGCGATCTGCTCGCAGACGCCGAGGCCTTCGGCATGCACGCCGTCGTCATTGGTGATCAGGATGCGCATCGGCTTTCGCAAGCGTCACACCGCCGGCGGGATACTCTTCCGCCCGCCCATATAGGGCTGCAGCACGGTCGGGACCGCGATCGAGCCATCGGCCTGCTGATAGTTCTCCAGGACAGCGATGAGGGCCCGCCCGACCGCAACGCCGGAGCCGTTGAGCGTGTGCACATGGCGCACTCCCCGGCCTTCCTTGGTGCGATAGCGCGCACCCATGCGCCGCGCCTGAAACTCGCCGCACACCGAGCAGGAGGAGATTTCCCGATACGCCCCCTGTCCGGGCAACCACACCTCGATGTCGTAGGTTTTTTGCGACGCAAATCCCATGTCGCCGGTGCAGAGGGTCATGACCCGGTAGTGCAGCTCGAGCCGGCGCAGCACCTCCTCGGCGCAGCTCAGCATGCGCTCGTGCTCGTCGGCGCTCTGCTCGGGCGTCGTGATGGAGACGAGCTCGACCTTGCTGAACTGGTGCTGGCGGATCATGCCGCGCGTATCCTTGCCGGCCGCTCCGGCCTCGGCCCGGAAACAGGCGGTGAGCGCGGTGAGCCGCATCGGCAGCGCGGTCTCCTCGACAATCTGTTCGCGCACCAGATTTGTCAGCGGCACTTCGGCCGTCGGGATAAGCCAGAGTCGGTTGGGAATCTCGCTCTTGTTTTGACCGCTCAGCGCGTCCCCGCGCGCGCCCTTATCGGATTCCTGGCGCGCCTGGTCCAACACGTTCTGGAGCATTTCGGTATTCGTAGCCGCGAACTGATCATCCTTGAATTTCGGCAGTTGCGCGGTTCCGAACATCGTGTGATCGCGCACCAGGAGCGGCGGATTGACCTCCGTATACCCGTGCTCGGCCGTGTGCAGGTCGAGCATGAATTGCCCAAGCGCCCGCTCGAGCCGAGCGAGCCCGTTTTTCAAGATCACGAAGCGGGCACCGGAGAGCCTGGCGGCTGCCTCGAAATCCATCTCCCCGAGCGCTTCCCCAAGCTCGAAATGCTGCTTGGGGGCAAAGTTTTGCTTCGGCTTCTCGCCGAAGCGGTGGTGCTCCAAATTGTCGTGCTCATCCTTGCCGTCCGGCACGGTGTCGAGCGGCAGGTTGGGAATTTGCGCCAGCGCTTCGTCAAGCTCCCGGGAGGTCTTCCTTTCCTCCTCCTCCAGGCCGGGAATTTTCGCTTTCAGCGCGGCAACCTCCGCCATCAGCCTTTGTGCCGTTTCTTCCTCATTGCTCTTCTTGGCCGCGCCGATTTCCTTGGAGGCCGCGTTGCGCCGTGCCTGCGCCGTTTCGACCTGTTGGATTGCCGTGCGACGCCGGTCGTCGATCGCAATGAGGTTTGCGGCTTCCGGCGGCAACCCGCGCCGCGCGAGCGCGCGGTCAAAGGCCGCGGGATTGTCGCGAATCCATTTGATGTCGTGCATGTTCCGAATCCGAAATCCACGGCCCGGCGGGTTTGACCATGTTGTACAGTCGAATCGTGTAGTCGAAGGATAACTGAAGGCCGATCCTCGCGCCCTATTCGGCGGGCTTTGCAGCCGAGGCTGCAGCAGCGCGTGCCTTCTCGGCAGCCGCTTTCTTCTCCACCAACCTCACCGACCAGATCGACCCCCCGTACAAAAATACCAGTGGGATGGCAAGCGAGCACTGGCTGATGACGTCGGGCGGGGTCAGCACCGCGGCGATCACGAAAGCCAACACGATGAAGTACCGCGCCTTGGAGATCAGCTGCTGCGAGGTGATGAGCCCAACCCGGCCGAGAAGCGTGAGCACCACCGGCAGCTGGAAGGCGATCCCGAAGGCGAAGATCAGGCGGATCATCAGGCCGAGATAGTCCTCGACCTTGGGCAAGAGCTCGATCGTGGCACGACCGTCGCCGCCCAACTGCTGCATGCCGAGCGAGAACCGGGCGACCAGCGGCCACAGCACGAAATAGACCATCAATGTACCGAGCAGGAAGAAGATCGGCGTGGCGATGAGATAGGGAAGGAACGCCCGCTTCTCGTTGCGATAGAGGCCTGGCGCTACGAACATGTAAAGCTGGGTCGCCACCACCGGAAACGACAGAAACGCCGCTCCGAACATTGCAAGCTTGATCTGCACGATGAAATACTCGAGCAGGCCCGTATAGATGAATTTCGAGTTCTCCGGGCCGGCGACCCAGATGTAGGGAAACGTCAGGATGTTGTAGATCTGTTTGGCAAAGAAGAAGCAGATGATGAACATGACCAGGAATGCGGCGAGCGCCTTGATGAGCCGCGCCCGCAGCTCGATCAAGTGCTCCATCAACGGCGCCTTGCTGGCCTCGATCTCGTCTTCCTCGTTGTCTTGTTTCATGCCGGCGCGCTCCCCGCCCCGCTCGGCTTGGACGGAGGCTCCGCTGCTTCCTTCGCGTGCTCCTCGGCGGCGCCGGCGCTTTGGCTCACCGGCGCAGGTTCGCTTGCGGGCGCAGCCTCGGCGGGTTCGGCAGGCGGAGCTTGCGGTGCCGCGACCTCGCTCACAGTCGGGCGCGCAGCCGGCGTGCCCGCAACCGCGCTCTCGATCTCGCGTTGTGCGTTCTCCATATCCTTACGCACGTCGGCGAGCGGATCCATCGAGTAATTGCTCGCCTGCGCGGTCATCTGCTCGACCTCTTTCTTGAGGTCGGCGAGCTCGGCCTCGCGCATGGCATCGTGAAACTGGTTCTGGAATTCGCTCGCCATGCGGCGGACTTTGCTCATCCATTGTCCGAGCGTGCGCAAGACACCCGGGAGCTCCTTGGGGCCGATAACGACCAGCGCAACAACGCCGATCAGGAGGAGCTCGCTCCAGCTTAGGTCGAACATGGAGATGCAAACTCCGCGCGCTACGACAATACCAGCGTAGTGGAAACCACCTGAGCTTGGCTGGTGCTCTGAATGAAACCTGGAACCCTCTCAGGCGCACACTCCGCGCCCGGTTCTGCCAGCCGCCCCGTCCCCGCCCTCAGGCTCCGTGCCGCAGGCCGCGCACATCCGTCTCGCTTCGGGGCGCCTCCCGCCGCTTACGAGGTCGAGCTCTCGGCGCGCCGTTTGAGGTCGGCTGCAGCAGCGGACTGATGATCGATGCTCTTCGGATCCGGCTCGTTCTTGGCGGTCTCGTCGTCCTGCATGCCCTTCTTGAACGACTTGATGCCTTGCGCGAAGTCGCCCATCAGCTCGGAAATCTTGCCGCGGCCGCCGAACATCAGCATGACCACGAGCAGCACTATCATCCAATGCCAAATGCTCAGTGAACCCATCGGACTTTCCTCCGCATCGGCGGCACCGCACGGGATATCCGCCGACTTACGCCCTCCACCTACAAGCTCGCATCAAGCCGCGAGGCGCTTGGAGGGCCGTTGCTTTCCAACTCGGAAACTATGCCCGAGAGGCGGCAAACACAAGGACTTCACTTGCACTTGAGAGCTCGCCCGTCATTTCAGGCGGGCGCGGCAAGGCTTTGTGCGTCCTCGCGATTCCAGCGGCCTTTGGCCGCATTAACCGCCTCCACCCGATTCCCGGAAAGGCTTTAGTCCTCGGCGTCCGGACTGGGCCGCGGTGCAAGCCCAAGGTCCAGATCACCAGGCTCCAGCGGCTCCTCGTCTTCACGCAAGGCCGGATCATCTGATGGCATCGGCACCGAGAAGCCGGGCGGCAGTCGCCCTTCGAGCAGCCCGGAACCCTTTAGCTCCTCGAGACCGGGCAGGTCGTCGAGGCGATCGAGGCCAAAATGCGACAGGAAAGCCGCCGTGGTGCCGTAAGTCACGGGGCGTCCGGGCGCCTTGCGCCGTCCGCGCGGCTTGATCCAACCGGTCTCCAGGAGAACATCGACCGAGCCTTTGGAGGTCGAGACCCCGCGAATGTCCTCGATTTCCGCGCGCGTGACCGGCTGATGATAGGCGATGATGGCGAGAGTCTCGATCGCCGCACGTGAGAGCTTGCGGGTCTCGATCGTCTCTTTGCTCAACAGCCAGGCCAGATCGCCGGCGGTGCGGAAGGTCCATTTTCCGCCGATCCGGACCAGATTGACGCCGCGGACCGCATAGTCCTCCTGCAAGCGGATGAGCGCCGCATGCACGTCGACGCCGGCCGGCAGCCGCGCCGCAAGTGCGCCTTCCTCGAGCGGCTCGGCGGACGCGAACAGCATCGCCTCCAGGAGACGAAGCTCCTCCGGTCGCACCTCTGTGACGCTCTCCGGCTCTTCTCTCGGCATGATCACTCGCTTGGCCAAACTCGACATGGTTACGGCCTCCTTCCCCCGGCTACTCGCTTGAATTCTTCGGCTCCAAGCCACCTGCCGTTACCGGAAGGCCGCCCACGGCACCGGCGACGCGCTTGCGCAGGTAGATCGGCGCAAATGCCTCTTGCTGGTGAATGTCGGCATGTCCTTCCCGGACCAATTCGAGCGCGGTGGCGAAGCTCGACGCGAACACGGTCGGCGCCAGCGCCGGATCGACCACATAGGTGATGAGGTATTGGTCGAGGCGCGACCAATCGGTCGAAGCGCCGATCAAGCGCTCGAGCACTTCGCGCGCCTCGGCCAGCGACCAGACTTGCCGTTTGGCGAAGCGCAGATGCGCCAGCGCCTGCCGCTGCCGCTGCGAGGCGTAAGCCGACAAGAGATCATACAGCGTAGCGGTCCACTCCGGGCGCCTGATGTGGGCGATCGGCTCCGGTTGGCCGCGACTGAAAACATCGCGATCGAGCTGCGGCCGTCCGAGCAGGCGCTCGGCGACCTCGCGGATCGCCTCCAGCCGCCGCAGCCGCAGCGCGAGCGCATTGGCCATGTCCTCGGCGGTCTGTCCTTCCGGCGACTGCGTGTCGGGTAACAGCAGCCGCGACTTCAGGTAAGCAAGCCACGCCGCCATGACCAAATAGTCGGCCGCAAGCTCCAGCCGCAAGCGGCGCGCTTCCTCGATGAAGGCGAGGTACTGATCCGCCAAAGCCAGAATCGAAATCTTGGCGAGGTCGACCTTCTGTTGGCGCGCCAGCATCAACAGAACATCGAGCGGCCCCTCGAAGCCCTCGACGTCGACCACGAGTGCGGGCTCCTCCGGTGCGAGCTCGACCTCGAACGGGATCTCTTCGGGGCTCATGACGGCACCCTCACGACAGCGCCATGGCGGCTCCAGCGGCGCGCCCGCCGGAGATGAGCGCCGCGAAGGCGCGACGCAGATCGCCCAAATCCGAGTCCCGATCGGGCGCGTGCCGGGCGGCAAGCGCGGCAGCCGCGCGCCGCTGCGCCGCGCCGGCGAGGTGGGGTGTTGCGTCCGCCACCGCGCGCATCTCGTCGAGAGCACCATTGCAGTGCAGGATGACGTCGCAGCCGGCGGCAAGTGCCGCCCGCGAGCGCTCCATGAGCGAGCCGGACAGCGCTCCCATCGATATGTCGTCGCTCATCAAAAGGCCCGCGAATCCAATCGAATCACGAATAACCTCTTGTATCATTGTGGCCGACGTCGTGGCCGGCGCGATCGGGTCGAACGCGGAAAAAACCACGTGCGCGGTCATGCCCATCGGCAGCGCTGCGAGCGGGCGGAAGGCGGCAAAATCGACAGCATCGAGGCTTGCCGGGTCGGCCGCGACCGTAGGCAGGCTATGGTGGCTGTCCGTCGTGGCGCGACCATGGCCCGGCAGGTGCTTGAGGACCGGCAAGACGCCCCCGGCCATCAGCCCCTCGGCAACGGCCTCGGCAATCGCCGCGACCTTCTCAGGCCTATCCCCGTAAGCGCGGTCGCCGATGACTGGATCGGCGCCGGGGGCCGGCACGTCGGCCACGGGCAGGCAATCCACATCGATTCCGAGGGAGATAAGGTCGGCCGCAATCAGTCGCGCCCCTAGCCGCGCGGCTTCAATCGCCGAAGCCTGGTCGCGTTCCCAAATGCGCCCGTATTGGGCACCCGCCGGATAGTTCGGCCAATGGGGAGGGCCAAGTCGCTGCACGCGGCCACCCTCCTGATCCACCAGGACCGGCGCGTCGCCACGTCCCACCGCGTTGCGGAAGCCATCGACGAGCGCACGCACCTGGCTCGGAGTGTCGATGTTGCGCTTGAACAGGATGAGGCCCCAAGGGTCTGCGTCGCGCAGAAACGATCGCTCGTCGCCTGTCAGCTCTGTTCCGGAGACCCCGGTGATGAACGCGCGCGCCGTCATCGACGCGGATTAGAGCATTTTCACCAAAAGTGAAACCGGCTCCCCGAAGCTTACACAGCTTGTTTCAAGACGGGCGACCGGCCCAAATCTCCGGCCACTCGTCAGTTTCTCTGCACGATGCACTGACCGCCGGCGGCCTTGAGATTGCTGCAGAACTGATCGGCTTCGCCGGCATTTCCGAACGGCCCAATCATGGCGCGGTAGTACACGCCCTTCTGGCCGAGATCAGCACGACGGACGATCGCCTCGCGCTCGCCAAGCTGGTTGGGATATTTCGATTGCAGGCTGCGGATCGATGCTTGCGCATCCGCTTCGCTGCGCTGCGACGAGATTTGCACCATATACCCGCCGACGCTGGCCGGCGCACTTGCAGGGCTGCTAGAGGCCGACGCCAGCTGCGTCTTTCCTGCAGATGGCTTGGGATGATCCTGCGGCACGGCTTGGTAAGACGAGGCCGCCGCGCCGGTTTGTCCCTGCGGATCAAGCGAGAGAGGACCGCCGTTACGGGTGGAGGCCGAGGCCTGTTTCGCGGCCTGATGCGGGCTTGCCGCCTGCGGCGAAGCGGTCGCGATCGAGAGAGGCGGGTTGGGAGGGCCCATCGGCCGCGCGAGCGGGTCGCCGCCATCCGCAGGATGAATGGCAATGGTGTGCACCCGCTTGGTCTCACCCGGCACCGCCGCAACGGGGCTCGGGCTTGAGACTGCCGGCGGGGCCACTGCAGGCGCCTGAACGGCTGCAGCATTGGAAGAGGGCGAGGTATCCGGTTGCCCGGGCGCGACCGGAAATGGGGCCGCCAGCGCCACACGCGGCTTGCTCGGATCGGGCAGCATCACCGGCTCTTCCTGGCGCGCCACGACCCGCTCACTGCCTCCGCCGACCCGATCCGCGGATTTGCCTGATTGTCCGTCGCCTCCGGTCGAGGCCGGCACGACCTTGTTTGGGGTCTTGTCGGCGGTGATGATCGGCGCGTCAGTCTGCCGGGTTCCCGAATAATAGGTCCGGTACCCATAGGCACCGGCGGTTCCCAGGATGCCGCAACCAATCAGCACCATGGCGTACACAACGCCATTGGCCGCGCGGGGACGCGGCGGATCATCGTAGAAGGTCTGCTCGGCCGGCGCCGGTGCACCGTCAAAGAAGTAGCTTTCGTCGTCCGACGCGGCGGGCTGCCCCGCCAATTCATGCGGCGAATTGTCGAAGCGGCTCTCGATCCGCGGACCATCCTCATAGGAGGTGTCGCTGTAGGTCGCGTCCGCGTGGGCCGCGCCCACATATGATTCCAGTGTGTCGTCCGGCTCGACAAACTGATCATAAGCTGCGTGCTGGGCACAATCGGCAGAATCTGCGAAGTGATCCCGAGGCGAAGGCCGCAGCGACCGGGCGGCCGCAATCGCGGAATTCACCTCGGCGAAATGCTGTTCGGTGGCGACGGATTCCCGCAGCTGCTCACGTGCCATGTCGGCGGCCTGCTTGCGCCAATCCCCAGGCATGGCATCAGCAGGCGTCGATTCGGCCTCGACTGCGGCACCGTGCTCATAGGTCGAGGCACCTCCGGCTTGGCCGCGGCCAAGCTCCATGTCGGCGAACGGATCGCTCTGCCCGATCAGGCGTGCAAGCTCTGCCAGAGGGTCGCTACCACCGGCGTTCTTGGCGCTTGCGGCGGTGCTCGCTCGCCGTGTCGCGTCATTCGATCGGTAGGATCGCAAGATGTTGTCGTCCGCCATACTCTATCCCATCTCGGGTAACTGGCGTCAGCTACGGCCGAGCCCCGGCAAAAGAGCCGCAAGCGCGATCAACGCATCTCTTCGGGTGCCCCAACCCCCAGTAAATTTAGCCCCGAGGCCAGAACCGTGACAATGCCTTGAACCAGACCAAGTCTAGTCTTCGTTATTTGTGGATCATTCGGGATAATGAAGCGTAAATATGACGCATCATTCCCGCGGTTCCACTGCGCGTGAAATTCGCTTGCAAGATCATAGAGATAAAAGGCTACGCGGTGCGGTTCGTGGGCGAGCGCCGCCGCTTCGAGCAGCCGGGGGAAGAGGGCAAGGCGCCGCATCAAGGCGATTTCGCCAGCGTCGTCGAGGCGCTCCAGGGGCATTTCCGCCAACATTTGCGACCGCGCCACGGCATCGGTCGGCAGATCGGGTATCAACGCCCGCGCATTGCGGAACACGGATTGGCCGCGGGCGTGCGCGTATTGCACGTAGAACACCGGGTTGTCCCGCGATTGCTCGATGACCTTGGCCAAGTCGAAATCGAGCACCGCATCGTTCTTCCGATAGAGCATCATGAAACGGACGGCGTCGCGCCCGACTTCGCTCACGACCTCGGCCAGGGTCACGAACTCGCCGGCGCGCTTGGACATCTTGATCGGTTGCCCGGCGCGCAGGAGCTTGACGAGCTGAATGATTTTGACGTCGAGCTCGGCCTTGGCCCCGCTCACCGCCTTCACGGCGGCCTGCATCCGCTTGACATAGCCGCCATGATCGGCGCCCCAGACGTCGATGAGGTTACGGAAGCCGCGATCGAACTTCGATTTGTGATAAGCGATGTCCGAGGCGAAGTAGGTGTAGGAGCCATCCGACTTCATCAGCGGGCGATCGACGTCGTCGCCAAACGCCGTCGCGCGAAACAGGGTTTGCTCGCGATCCTCCCAATCTTCGACCGGCGCTCCTTTGGGCGGCGGCAGACGTCCCTCGTATACGTAACCCTGCTCGCGCAGCTGCGCGATCGTGCCGGCGACAAGATCGTGCGCGCCGGCGATGAGCGAACGCTCCGAGTAGAATACATCGTGCTTGACGTTGAGGGCCGCGAGGTCGGCGCAGATGGCCGCCATCATCATCTCGATTGCCCGCGTGCGCACCAGCGGCAACCACTGCGCTTCAGGCAGATCGCGTAACGAGCGCCCTTCCTCGGCGGCGAGCACCGCGCCGACCGGCTTGAGATAGTCGCCCGGATACAGGCCCTCCGGGATCTCGCCGATATCTTCGCCCAGCGCCTCGCGGTAGCGTAGGAACGCAGATCGCGCCAGCACGTCGACCTGCGCGCCGGCATCGTTGATGTAGTATTCGCGGACGACCTCGAAGCCGGCGGCCGCCAGAAGATTGGCGAGAGCGTCGCCGAACACGGCGCCGCGGCAGTGGCCTACATGCATCGGCCCGGTTGGGTTGGCGGAGACGTATTCCACATTGACCCGTGTTCCCGCTCCCGCTTGGCTCCGCCCATAGTTCGCACCGGCGTGCAGGACCGCGCGGAGCGCATCGAGCCAGGCCGAAGGCTTGAGCGTGAGATTGATGAAGCCCGGCCCCGCCACCTCGGCTTTGGCGACCATCGGGTCGCCACCCAGCTTGGCGGCGAGCGCCTCGGCCAACTCGCGTGGCTTTTTACCCGCATCCTTGGCAAGAACCATGGCGGCGTTGGTCGCCATGTCGCCGTGTGCGGCCTCGCGCGGCGACTCAACCTGAACACGGCTCTGATCGATGCCGGCCGGCAACAGGCCTTCTGCGGCCAAAGCCGCATTTGCGGCGCGGACCTTGTCCAGCACCAGCGCGAATATGTTGTACGAGGAGGTCGGCATTCGCTTTGTCAGACAATTGGCCGGATTTTTTCGGTCTTTTGGCTCAGCCTACCGGGCGTCGCCCGGTAGCTCAATTCCGTCGGCAAGTCAAAACGCGCGATGTTTCAAGCTCTTGCTCAGGGTCAAGCGCTCTTTGCGTCGGGGTTTGGGCAATAACCGAATCTTAGCTTGGCTAAGCAAAAATACGGAAGACGCTGCCCCGACACAAAGCGCGAGACCTGCCCATGCATGCCCAACAATTGTCCTGGAACGAAACGTCAGGCTGGCGCGCCCATGGCGAAAGCAATGACGCCGATCTCGTCCTCTTCTTCGGCTCGCGCCAAGCGCTCGCCTGCGGAACACGCTTTCGCGAGCTGACCGCCATGTTTCCGCACGCACACATTTTGGGCTGCAGCACGGGCGGTCAGATCGTCAACGACGATGTAACCGATGAAGAAATCGCCGTTGCGGCGCTGAAGTTCGCCGCCACGCGCCTGCGCCTCGCCTGCGAGGCGGCGCCATCGCCGGAGTCCTCGCGCAGGTGCGGCGAGGCTATCGGAAAAGCGTTGGCGGCGGAGGATCTCGCTGGAATCTTCGTCCTTTCCGATGGGCTTAATGTCAATGGGAGCGAGCTTGTCGCCGGAATGACTAGCGCAGTCGATCCGCGCGTATCTGTCACCGGCGGGCTTGCCGGTGATGGCGCCAAATTCCAGGAAACGCTGGTTGGTGCCGACTGCGCGCCGCGGGCGCAGACGGTTGCGGCGGTAGGCTTTTACGGTCCTTCGGTGCGCATCGGGCACGGCAGCGCCGGCGGTTGGGACGAGTTTGGTCCCCGGCGCCGCATCTCGCGCTCGCGCGGCAACGTCCTCTTCGAGCTCGACGGGGAGCCCGCGCTCGATCTCTACGAACGCTACCTGGGCGAAGAGGACGTGAAGGGCTTGCCCGGCACCGCCCTGCTCTTCCCCTTGCGAATCCGCAATCCCGGTCGGCCCGACCATGACATCGTCCGCACCATTTTGGGCGTCGACCACAAAGCGCGATCAATGACGTTCGCCGGCGACGTGCCTGAGGGATGGGTCGCCCAGCTGATGCGCGGGAATTTTGATCGCCTTGCCGCCGGTGCCGCCAAGGCCGCTCGCCAAGCCGCTGTCAACGGCCCCCAGGTGCAGGGCGGCGACCGTCTTGCGGTGCTGGTGAGCTGCATCGGACGCCGTCTGCTCATGGGACAGCACACCATCGACGAGGTGGAGGCGGCGAGCGCGGAGCTCGGAGCCGGCGTCTCGCGGCTCGGGTTCTATTCGTACGGCGAGATTTCGCCGCACGCGGCCTCCGGAATGTGCGAGCTGCACAATCAGACCATGACGGTCACCACCATCGCCGAGGCGGCCTGATTCATCCGACCGCGGCGACCACGGCCCCGCTCGCCCGTGCTGCGCCCGTTAGAGCGGTGTTTACGATAATCCGCGGTGCTTGGCCAAATAAGTAAAACCTTAGGAGCGCGCCGCTAAGCACGCTGGCATCCGGGCATTTGCGGGCTTGTCCCCGTCTGCCGTTTCCGGGACGGCGGTGCGCATCAGCGGGCGTTTGGGGCCCGGCATGCGTGGAGCGTGCTTGGAAGCCTTAGAAGGGGCTGAGGGACATCCCGTGAACAACCTCTTTGCCAGACAGCTTGTCAAAGCCACCAAGCCCTGCGGCAGCATCGATCTCGATCTGCTCGGGCAGCTGGTTTCCAGCGCCTACGAAGAAGCACATCGCGACCGGCAGCGGGCCGATCGTTCGATCTCGCTGATGATCGAAGAACTCGATCAGCTCAACCACGGCCTCGAGTGCCTGGTTGCGGAGCGCACGCAGGCCTTGCGTCAGCGCGAAGAGGAGCTCAGGGCCCAGAACCTCCGCTTCGATGCCGCGCTCAACAATATGTCTCAAGCGCTGTTGATGTTCGATTCCTCGGCCCGGCTGGTGATCAGCAATCACCGCTATCGGGACATGTACGGCCTGTCCGCGGACTTGGTGCAGCCGGGGTGTCACCTGCTCGATTTGCTCCAGCACCGGCAGCGGAACGGGACGCTCGCTGACGATCCGCAAACCTATATCGAGAATCTCACAACGGTCATTGCTGAAGGACGGCCGCACGCACGAATGATGGAACTGCCGGACGGACGCACGATCTCGGTGGTGAACCATCCCATGGCGGGGGGCGGATGGGTCGCGACCCACGAGGACATCACCGAGCGCCGCCGCGCCGAGAAGCAGATTGCCCATATGGCGCGCCACGATGCGCTCACCGACTTGCCCAATCGCGTTCTTCTCCGTGAGCGCCTGGCGCTGGCGCTGGCCGAGTTGCCGTGCGAGCAGCAGCTGGCGGTGCTCTATCTCGACCTCGATCACTTCAAAGGCGTGAACGATACGCTGGGGCATCAAATCGGCGACGAGCTGCTCAAGACCGTCGCGGCGCGCCTGCACGAATGCGTCGGCGAGGCCGATACGGTAGCGCGGGTCGGCGGCGATGAGTTCGCGATCATCCGCACCGGCATCGCCGACCCGAGTGAAGCCGCCACCTTGGCGCGGCACATCTGCGATGCCGTGAAGGAACCGTGCGAGCTCGAAGGCCATGCCGCGATCGTCGATACCAGCATCGGCATCGCGCTGGCGCCGAGTGACGGCACGGATCCGACCGAGCTGCTCAAGAACGCCGACATGGCCCTCTACCGGGCCAAGGCTGCCGGGTGCGGCACCTACCGATTCTTCGAGTCCGGCATGGATGCGCGCATGAAGGAGCGGCGCGCGCTTGAGCTTGCGCTGCGCGTCGCGCTCGCCAACGGCGAGTTCGAGCTGCACTACCAGCCGCTGGTCAACCTCGATGACAGACGCATCACCTGTTGCGAGGCGCTGATCCGCTGGCGGCATCCGGAGCGCGGCTTGATCGCGCCGTCCGAGTTCATACCCCTCGCGGAGGAGATCGGGTTGATCGTGCCCTTGGGCGAATGGGTGCTGCGGCAGGCCTGTGCGGACGCCGTGCGGTGGCCCCCTGAGATCAAGGTGGCGGTCAACCTTTCGCCGATCCAAGTGATGAACCAGAACCTGGTGACCGTTGTGGTCGCAGCGCTGGCGGCGTCTGCCCTGCCGGCGAGCCGGCTCGAGATCGAGATCACCGAATCCGTCCTGATGCAGAATTCGGAAGCCACGCTCGCCACCCTGCACCGGCTGCGGGAGCTGGGCGTGAAGATTTCGATGGACGATTTCGGCACCGGCTACTCCAGCTTGAGCTATTTGCGCAGCTTCCCGTTCGACAAGATCAAGATCGATCGCAGCTTCGTAAGCGGGCTCGCGACCGGCGACGACTCGGTTGCGATCGTGCTGGCCATCTCCGGCCTCGCCAAGCATCTCGGCATTGCCACCACCGCCGAAGGCGTCGAGACCAAGCAGCAATTGCAGCAGGTCAAAGCGCTGGGATGCAGCGAAATGCAGGGATTCCTGTTCAGTCCGCCGCTCCGCAACGCGGACGTGACCCAGCTTTTCCGCACGCGCGCCGTGAAGGAGGCGCCGCCGGTCGCGCTACGGCGGCAAGCTTGAGCCGCCCGTAGAGGTTACCGCAGCTCGGGCGTCACCGGGAAAAGCCGTGCGTGCTCGACCAGGGCGTAGCGGTCGGTCATCCCGGCGATGAAATCAGCGATGCGACGCAGGCGTCCGGGCATCTCGCCTGCGCCTTGCGCCCACTCGAGCGGGACGAGTTCGGGCGCGGCGGCATAGCGGGTGAACAGGTCGCAGACGACGCTTTCCGCTTCCCCCATGATCCGGGCGACGCGCGCATGGCGATACATGTGCGAGCTGAGAAAGCCTTTGATGGCGCGGTCAGCCGCCACCATGGCGCCGGAGAACGCGACCGTCGGCGTACCGGCACGGCGTAGGTCGGATGCGCAACTCGGCGCCAACGCAGACAGGCGACGTCCGGTCTCCGCAATCACATCCTCGATCAGGCGCGTGATCAGGCGCCGTATCAGCTCATGCTGCTCGCGCGCGCCATCGAGCCGGCCATAGGTTTGGCGAACCTCGGCGAGCATATCGCGCACGAAGTTCAGCTCCGCCAGGTCGTCAAGCGTGAACAGACCGGCGCGCAGGCCGTCATCAATATCGTGGGCGTCATAGGCGATATCGTCCGCGAGCGCAGCAGCCTGCGCCTCCCCGCTCGGCCAGCTCCACAATTCGAGATCCTGGAGCTCCGTGTAGGCCTTGATGGCGGGTGGCAGCCCGCGCTCCCGATAGCGGTCGAGCGGCTCCCCTTGGGCGTCGGTCAGCGGGCCATTGTGCTTGACCACGCCTTCCAACGTCTCCCAAGTGAGGTTGAGCCCGTCGAATGCGGCATAACGGCGTTCGAGTGCGGTGACCACCCGCAGCGTCTGGGCGTTGTGGTCAAAGCCTTCGTGCTCGGCGAGGCAGCGGTCGAGCGCACGCTCGCCCGCATGCCCGAAGGGAGGATGGCCAAGGTCGTGGGCAAGCGCCAGCGCCTCGGCCAAATCCTCGTCGAGACCGAGCGCACGGGCGAGCGAGCGCGCGATCTGGGTGACCTCGAGGGTGTGGGTCAACCGGGTGCGAAAATGATCACCCTCGTGGAATACAAAGACCTGGGTCTTGTGCGCCAGACGCCGGAATGCGCTGGAGTGGATGATCCGGTCGCAGTCGCGCCGAAATGCATTGCGGGTGGGACTTTCCGGCTCCGCATGCGCCCGCCCGCGGGTCTCTGCCGGATTTGCTGCAAAGGGAGCACGCGCGACGAAGGCCACGACCGCCATGCCGGCCCCCTGCGGATTGACGTTGGTCGGTGGGCCACTTAACTATTCTACGCGCGATCTGGCAATTGCGGCGCTCGCGTCATTGTGGGCGTTTGCGGGATGTAAGCGATGTAGATTGCATGCAGAGTTGAGTGCAGGCGCAGCGCGGCGGATTGGGCAGGTCAATGCAGGTTTTGCCTTCAAATGATGGGACTGGCCAAATGGACGGCGTGACGGTGACCGAGCGGGCGGCGCGGCGGATCGGGGAGATCCTGCGCCACGAGCCGGGAGGAACCATGCTGCGCCTGAGCGTGGAAGGCGGCGGCTGTTCCGGGTTTCAATACAAGTTCGATACCGAAAGCTCCCGCGCCGAAGACGATGTCCTGGTCGGCCGCCCCGAGGCGCCGCTCGTGATTGATCCGGTTTCGCTCGGATTTTTGGCCGGATCGGAGGTCGATTTCGTCGACGACCTGATCGGCGCCTCGTTTCGGGTCAACAACCCGAAAGCCAAGGCATCATGCGGCTGCGGGACCAGCTTCACCTTCTGACCATGGAAAATCGGCATCGGCCGGCCTGAGCCGCCCGGGCGCGCCCGGGCAACTCTTTTGCCTGGCTGCGTCTACTCGGCGGCCACGGCTCCAGGCAGCGGATGCACGTCCTCCACCTCCTCGAGCTGCGGATCGAGCCGCCGCTTGAGCATGCGGTCGAGCCGGTCGAGATAGATGTAGATGACCGGCGTGATGTAGAGGGTCAGGAACTGCGACACGCACAGGCCTCCGACCACGGCGATGCCAAGCGGCTGGCGCAGCTCGGCCCCAGCACCGGCGCCGAGAGCGATCGGGAGAGCCCCGAAGATCGCTGCGAATGTGGTCATCATGATCGGGCGGAAGCGCAGCAAACAGGCCTCACGCATGGCGGCCTCTGCGCCCATGCCAACCCGGCGTCGCTCGATCGCGAAGTCGATCATCATGATCGCGTTCTTCTTGACGATTCCGACCAGCATGACGATGCCAATCATGGCGATGACCGAAAGGTCCCTGCCGGTCAGGATTAGCACCAGCAACGCGCCGACGCCCGCCGACGGCAGGCCGGAGATGATGGTGATCGGGTGGATGAAACTCTCGTAAAGGACGCCGAGCAGCACGTAGGCGGCGAAGATCGCCGCCAGCACCAGGATGCCTTGGCCTTTCAGCGAATCCTGGAATACCGCGGCGGCGCCCTGGAACCCCGTCGAGATCGTGGCCGGCAGACGCATGTCGCGCTCGATTGCGCCGATTGCGTCGACGGCCTGGCCGATCGAATAGCCTGGCGCCAGGTTGAAGGAGATCGTCACCGAAGGCTGATTGGCCTGGTGGTTGACCGAGATCGGCCCCACGCCGGGCACCAGCTTCGTTACGGAAGCGAGCGGCACCGCAGTCCCGTTCGCGGTCTTCAGATAAATGCGTGACAGCGCCGATATATCGGTCTGGAATTCCGGCTTGCACTCGAGGATGACCTGGTAGTCGTTGGTCGCCGTATAGATGGTGGCGGCTTGCCGGGTGCCGAAGCAATTGAACATTTCCTGGCGGATCTGATCGATGGTGATGCCGTAGACCGCGGCCTTTTCCCGATCGATGTCCACCGTCATCTGCGGATTGTTGATGTAGAGATCGGTGTTGACGTCGCGGATGCCGGGAACCTTGGCGATGCGATCGCTCATCTCCGGCGCCAGGCGATAGAGCGCCGCGGTATCGCTCGACTGCAGCGAATATTGATATTCGCTCTTCGACACGCGACCCGTGATGTTGATGTTCTGCACGTTCTGGAACGTGATCGTCATCCCGGGCACGACATTGGCGGTCCTGCGCAACCGCTGAATCACCTCGATCGAGCTCTCCTTGCGCTCCGCGCGGGGCTTGAGAGCGATATAGACGCGGCCCTGATTGGGCGTCGGATTGAGGCCGCCGGGACCGACCGACGGATTTACATAGGCGACCGCCTTGTCCTTGGTGATGATGTCCACGACCTTGTTCTGCAGCTCGACCATCGCCGGGAAGGAAATGTCGGTTGCGGCCTCGGTGGTGGCGGAGATGAACCCGGTATCCTCGGACGGAAAGAAGCCCTTGGGAATGGCCACGTACAGATAGCCGGTACCGATCAAGGTCCCGATGGTGATCAAGAGCGTGACGAACTTGTATTTCAGCACGACGCCCAATGACCATTCGTACGCCGCCGACAGGCCGCGGAAGAATCTCTCGAATGCGCGCAGGACGAAATTTTGCCCGGCGCTGTCGTGATGGCTGTTCAAGACGCGCGCGCAAAGCATCGGGGTCAGCGTCAGCGAGACCAGGCCCGAGATCAGGATGGTCACCGCGATGGTGACGGCGAACTCGCGGAACACGCGGCCGACGATGCCGCCCATCAGCAGCACCGGGATGAACACCGCGATCAGCGAGAACGTGATCGACAGAATGGTGAAACCGATCTCGCGCGATCCCTTCAGCGCAGCTTCGAACGGGCGCATACCGCCTTCGACGTGGCGGACAATGTTCTCCAGCATCACGATGGCGTCATCGACCACGAACCCGACCGACAGGGTCAGCGCCAACAGCGTCATGTTATTGATGGAAAAATCGAGCGCATACATGACCGCGCAGGTGCCGATCAAGGATACTGGCACGGCGAGCGCCGGGATGACGGTCGCCGAGACCGATCGCAGGAACAGGAAGATCACCATGATGACCAGGCCGACCGCGATCACCAGCGTGACCTCGACGTCCTGCACCGAATCGCGGATCGAGATCGAGCGGTCGGCCAGCATCTCCAGATTGATCGCGGCCGGCACCTGCGCCCGGTAGGCCGGCAGCAGGTCGCGGATCTCGTTGACAACCTCGATCGTGTTGGCGCCCGGCTGCCGATGAATGGCGAGCACGACGGCGCGCAGATCGTTGTACCAGCTGGCCACCTGGTTGTTCTCGACACTGTCGACGACGTTGGCGACCTCTTCGAGCTTCACCGGTGCGCCGTTGCGCCAAGCCACGATCACCTGCTTGTATTCGTCGGCCTTGCGCATCGCATTGGTGGCGACCAGCGTGACGTTCTGTTGCGGGCCGTACAGCGTGCCGACCGGCGTGTTGGAATCGGTGGCCGCCAGAACCTTGCGAATGTCGTCGAGCGCGATGTTGCGCGCAGCCGCTGCCACCGGATCAACCTGGATGCGGGTCGCGTATTTCTGCGAGCCGTAGACCTCGACCTCGGAAATGCCGGGCAGCTGTGAAATCTGCTGGCCGAGGATCGTTTCCGCGTATTCGTCCACGACCGAGATCGGCGCGGTGGCCGAGCTGGCGGCGAGCAGCACGACCGGCTGGTCGGCCGGATTGGTCTTGTTGAAGCTCGGCGGCGTCGTCATCTCGACTGGCAGGCGTTTTGCCGCCACGGTCAGCGCCGTCTGCACGTCGAGCGCTGCGCCGTCGATGTTGCGGGTGAGCACGAATTGGATGACGATCTTCGAGCGGCCGAGCGTCGAGGTGGAAGTGAGCGAGCTGATGCCCGAAATGGTCGACAATTGCCGCTCGATCGGCGCCGCGACCGAGGAAGCCATTGTTTCGGCGCTGGCACCCTGCAGCTGCGCGGTGATCACAATCGTCGGGTACTCTACCGCCGGGAGCGCCGCAACCGGAAGCAGGCGGTAGCCGAAAATGCCAAAGACCACGAACGTGGCGGTCAGAAGCGTGGTGAAGACCGGGCGACGGATGCAGAGCTCGGACAGATTCATGTTCAGGTCCCCGCCTTGGCCTGGCGTGTCGAAACCTTGGTTCCACTCCGGAGCAGCAGCTGGCCCTCGGTGACGACCGTCTCACCGCCGTTGAGGCCGCTTTCGAGAATCGTATTCTGCTCGATCGTGCGCGCGACCTTGACCGGCTGGACGCTGACGGCGCCGTCTTTCACCACGAACACGTAGGAGCCATTCTGGCCGACCTGAACCGCGACCGAAGGCACCGACACCGCTTCCTCGTCCCGGTAGTTGAGACGCACCGTGACGAGCGTGCCGGGCCAGAGGACCTCGTCGGTGTTGGGCATGGTCGCGCGCACCAGCACCGTACCGGTGGTCGGATCGACGGTGTTCTCGATCATCGTCACCTGGCCGCTCGCGTGCCGCGGATCACCCGGGACGATGGCCTCGATATTGGCCGATTCGTTTGCGAGCGCGGCACGCAGCTCGGCCAGGCTGTTCTGCGGCAGGCCGAACGTGACGTAGATCGGGCTCGTCTGATTGATGGTCGCGAGCGGGATCGTGTCGGCTTGGCGGGCAAAATTGCCGACCTTCACGGCCGCCATGCTGATCCGCCCGCTAATGGCCGCGCGAATGGTGCCATAAGCGATCTGCACTTTCAGATTCTTGATCTGCGCCTGATCGGCTGCGATCGCGCCCTTGAAGGTAGCCACTTGGGTTTGCGCGTTTTCCAGATTGATGACTGGCGTCGCGCCTTTGGCGACAAGATCGGTGTAGCGGCGCTCGTCACGCTGCGCCCCTTCGAGCTGCGCCTGATCCTTCTGCAGATTGCCCTCGGCCTGCTGCAGCTGCGCCTGCAGTGCGTCGGTGTCGAGCGTGAACAGGAGGTCGCCCTCCCGCACCTCGGCGCCATCCTGGAAATGGACGCCGACGATCTGAGCATCGATGCGGGGCCTCACCGCGACGTTGGAGATCGGGGTCACGGTTCCAAGCAGATCGACGCTGACCGGCAGCCGCTTCTTCTCGGCGATTGCCACATCGACCGGCACGCTGCGCTCCCCCGCCGCGCGCTGCTGCTGCCCGCCGCCACCGCCTGCCGCGGCCCACGGGTTCCAGCTTGCCGGGATAAGATCGGCTTTAGCGGCAATCACTGCTGCCAGAGTGACTGCAGCAGCGACCCCCAAAACGACGTTCCGTCTCTTCATAACGACTTTCAGATCGGGCGTGTCTGCGGCCCGACCTCCCTCTCAAGCGATCCCTCTGCCAGTGACGATTGTTTTTCTTCTGCTATGGTTACCCTTACCATAGCGTCCCTGGCAATGCACCTTGGCCCCCGGCACACGCGCCATAAAGACCTCGTAAAAAATCTCGTTTGGACCGTCATGCTGACCTATCTTTTCCACCACTTGCGCCGGCCGTCCTGGTCCAATCGACCCATCCTACCGCAAAAAAATAAATTCCGGCTTCAGAGGCCGGGAAACGGGTAAGCGATGCTGGTCGCGACCTGGAACGTCAACTCGATCAAGCAGCGGCTGGACAACTTGGTGGCCTGGCTCGCCCAGCGCTGCCCTGACATCGTTTGTTTGCAGGAGACCAAATGCACTGACGAGGCGTTCCCGCGCGAGCCTTTGGAAGCCCTCGGCTACAATGTTGCGGTGCACGGGCAGAAAACCTTCAACGGTGTCGCCCTGCTGTCAAAGCTCCCGTTCGAGGAAGTGACTGCGCGATTGCCCGGCGACCACGAGGATGACCATGCCCGGTTTCTCGAGGCGGTCGTCTCGATTGATCGCGGTGTGCTGCGGATCGCTTCAATCTATCTGCCCAACGGCAATCCGCCGGGCGGAGACAAGTACGCCTACAAGCTCGCCTGGATGGATCGGCTGCTGCGCTACGCCGAAGAAAGGTTGGCGCAAGAGGAACCGCTGGTGCTGGGCGGCGACTACAACGTCATCCCGAGCGAGCGGGACGCGAGCAACCCGGCGGCTTGGACCGGCGATGCGCTGTTTCTGCCGCGCACGCGCGAGAAGTTCCGGGCCCTGCGGATTCTCGGCCTGACTGACGCGCTGCGAGCCGCAACCGACGCTGCCGGGCTTTACACGTTCTGGGACTATCAGGCGGGCGCCTGGCAAAAGAACAACGGCATCCGCATCGATCATATTCTGTTGTCACCGCAGGCCGCCGACCGGCTGGTGGCGGTCGAGATAGACCGCCACGTGCGTGGCTGGGAAAAGCCATCGGACCATGTTCCGGTCGTGGCCAATCTGGCGTTGGAGTCGAGAGCGTCGAAGGATTGATTGGCACTCTTGTAGGCTGGCAAAATTGCTGCACCTGAGATCGATTGATGCGAGGCGTCGCACAATTTTGCCCACGCGGAGAGTTGAACAAACGAAGACGTGGGCACGGCGCTAAAGCGCCTTTGCCCACCCTACATTGCTCTACTCGCGCAGCTCGCGCTGGCCCCTGAGCCAGTTCTCAAGATATTTGTACGCCATGCTGCGCTCGCTGTCGGTCGCCTGCGCAAAAGCATTGGAATAGGTCTCGGCGATCCAGCTCTCGTTCGGCCCGGCGCCGTCCTTGGCGAGAGTCAACCAGAACAAGCCGAGCGCAGCCTGGCGCGCCACTTCATCGCCCTTGAACAGCATGGCCCCGAGCAGGGCCTGAGCTTGATACTGGCCTTTCTTGGCCGCCAACCCCAGCCATTTCACCGCCTGGCGCGGATCCCGCGTGCCGGCCTTGCGATCGAGATAAAGCCGGCCGAGGTTATACTGAGCATCCGGATCAGCGAAATAAGAGGCCGCATACCAATACATCTCGCGGGCGCGGTCGGGATCGGGCTTGATCCCCGAATTGGGAATGCCGTCGAGGTAGTATTGTCCAAGCGCCACGAACGCATTGGCGACAAACCGCGCCTGCGGCGTGCCCGGAAGATCATCGCCGTGGGCCCGCGTCAGGCGGCTGAAATAATCGAAGGCACGCAGTGTATCTCGCGGCACGCCTTCGCCGTCCGCGTACATGCGTCCGAGCTTCCATTGCGCTGCCGGCATGCCTTGATCGGCCGCATATTCGAGCTCGCTCACCGCCTGCTCGGTATTGCCGGCCCGTAGCGCCTGCGTTCCGGAGCGGAACGCCTCAATCGGCGTCGCCGGGTGCGAGCTCAAGGATTGTGAATTCAACGGCGCGACCGGGACTGCGGCCAACGGTGTCGCTCGTCCGAGATCGGCGGGCGGATCGGCAGCGGGGCCGAGCGTGACCGTGGCACTCTCAGGCGTCCGCGTGCCGTCGAAGCTCGCCGCTGGCGACAGTCCGAGCGCACAGCCCAACAGACCCGCGCTAAGGATGAGGTTAGATGTCCGCATAGCACGTCTTCTCGGCGGCCGCGCCCGGATGCGTAACAGCTCCGTATCGCGCTGACCCGACCTGTTCCGCGTATTTCCACAGATATCCGGAGGTAAACTCGGCTTTCTTCGGTTTCCAGGCCGAACGCCGTTGGTCGAGCTCGGCCTTGGTCAGCTTCACATCGAGCGTCCCCTTCTCGGCATCGAGGACGATGATGTCGCCGTCGCGCAGGAGACCGATCGGTCCGCCGACCTGCGCTTCCGGCCCGACATGACCGACGCAAAATCCGCGTGTCGCACCCGAGAAGCGGCCATCGGTGATGAGCGCCACTTTGCCGCCCATGCCTTGCCCGTAGAGCGCGGCCGTGGTCGCCAGCATCTCGCGCATTCCGGGGCCGCCCTTGGGCCCTTCGTAGCGGATCACCAAGACTTCGCCTTCCCTGTACTTCTTCTTCTTGACAGCTTCGAAGCACGCCTCTTCGCGATCAAAGCAGCGCGCCGGGCCGGTAAATTTCAAGCTCGACATGCCGGCAACCTTAACGATTGCCCCATCCGGCGCGAGATTGCCTTTCAACCCAACTACGCCACCGGTCTCCAACAACGGGTTATCGGCTGGACGCACCACGTCCTGAGCCTTGTTCCACCTCACGCGCTTGAGATTTTCCGCGACCGTGCGTCCGGTAACGGTCAAGCACTCGCCATGAAGCGAACCATGGTCGAGAAGCGTCTTCATCAGCAGCGGAACCCCGCCAGCTTCGAACAGGTCTTTGGCAACATAACGGCCGCCCGGCTTCAAATCTGCGATATATGGTGTCCTTTTGAAGATGGCGGCGACGTCGAACAAGTCGAACTTGATCCCACATTCGTGAGCGATTGCCGGCAGATGCAGGGCTGCATTGGTAGAGCCGCCGGTTGCCGCCACGACCGCTGCGGCGTTCTCCAGAGCTTCTCGCGTCACGATGTCACGTGGCCGGATGCCTCGGCGCACCAGCTCCATGATCTGCTCGCCTGCGGTCATGCAGAAAGCGTCGCGCAGCTCGTAGGGGGCCGGGGCACCGGCCGAATACGGCAGCGCAAGACCGATTGCCTCGGAGACCGTCGCCATGGTGTTGGCGGTGAATTGCGCCCCGCAGGCGCCGGCGGACGGACAGGCGGTCTGCTCCAGAAGATCGAGATCTTCCGCGGACATGTCGCCGACCGAATGCTTGCCCACCGCCTCGAACACGTCCTGTACGGTCACCGGCTGGCCCTTGAAGGTCCCGGGCAGGATCGACCCTCCGTAGATGAAAACCGATGGCACGTTCAGCCGGCACATGGACATCATCATGCCGGGCAGCGACTTGTCACAGCCCGCAAGGCCTACCAGCGCGTCGTAGCCGTGCCCACGCATCGTGAGCTCAACCGAGTCAGCAATGACCTCGCGCGAGGGCAGCGATGACTTCATGCCCTCGTGGCCCATTGCGATGCCGTCGGTTACCGTGATGGTGCAGAATTCGCGTGGTGTGCCGCCGGCGGCCGCCACACCTTTTTTGGCGGCCTGGGCCTGCCGCATGAGCGCGATATTGCAGGGCGCCGCCTCGTTCCAGCAGGAGGCAACCCCGACAAAAGGCTGGTGGATCTGCGCCCGGGTAAGCCCCATGGCATAGTAGTAGGACCGATGCGGGGCGCGCTCGGGACCTTCGGTCACGTGCCGACTGGGCAGTCTAGATTTCAGCTTGGTCTTGGCGTCCAAACTCGCCCCCGGCTTCTTTGCACGGCGATCAAAAACGGGATGCCGGCGCTGTTGTTTGTTTTTTTCGTGCATTAGAGCACGCTCGTCTCACTACACGCGTCGTCTCGAGAAACGGTATGGCCAAATCGCGGCGCCAATAGCGTCGAAAAAGGGTGTGGCCAAAATGTTTCAGGCATGTTGCGGATATGTCACATCCGGCAGGTGGTAATTAACCATTCGGTCGAAGATTTCAAGGAAAGGACCATGCCGAAGCCGTTACTCGATCGCAGTTTTTTCGACCGCAGCGTGCATGAGGTTGCACCTGAGCTGATCGGCGCAATGCTCGTTTTCGGTGGCAGTGGCGGCGTCATTGTGGAGGTCGAGGCCTACCACCACACCGATCCGGCCGCCCATTCCTACCGCGGCCGCACCCCTCGCAATGCCATCATGTTCGGACCGCCCGGCTTCGCCTATGTGTATCGCTCCTACGGCATCCATTGGTGTCTGAACTTCGTCTGTGAGGGCGAAGGGTCGGCAAGCGCGGTCCTAATCCGGGCTCTGCAGCCGACCGAGGGCATTGGCGCCATGCGCCGCCGGCGGGGGCTCAAGGATGACCGCCTTCTCTGCTCCGGGCCCGGCCGCGTGTGCGAGGCGCTCGGCGTCACCGGCGCGGTCAACGGCCTCCCGCTCGCCCCACCTTGGTTTACGCTTTGCCCCCGCGGCTCTGAGCCCGAGATCGTGATCGGCCCGCGCATCGGCATCAGCGTGGGGCTCGACCATCAATGGCGTTATGGCCTCAAGGGCTCGCCTTTCCTCAGCAAGCCTTTTGCCGGCATGCGGTCGCGGGTCAGCTCAGGCGCGCGCCCTTGAGGCGCTCCGTGGCTTCAACAATCTTGGCGCGCCGCATGAGCGCCTCTTCCCGCCGCTCGCGTTCGCCTTCGACCACCTCCTCGGGCGCTCGCCGGACGAAATCCGAGTTGGCAAGCTTGCCATCGATGCGGGCGATTTCAGCATCGAGCCGCGCCAATTCCTTCTCGAGCCGCACCTGCTCGGCCGCGAAATCGATGACGCCTTTGAGCGGCAGGGCGGCGATCTCCCCTTGAACGATCAATTGGACGGATCCGGCCGGGGGACTTTCGCCAAAGGTCAATGCCGACAAGCGCGCCATCCGCTTGATCACCTCGGCCCAGCGCGTGGCGCGCTCTTGCGTGCTCGCCGAGGCGCCGGCGAGCACTAGCGGGATATCGGTCGCGGTGACGTTCATCTCCGCCCTCACCGACCGGATCGCGGACACGAGCTCGATAACCCAGCCGATCTCGCTCGCCGCCGCATGCTCGGCCGGCACCGCGGGCTCGGGCCAGGCCGCGAGTGCAAGCTGGACCTCGCGCGGGGCCCCCTCGCCTGCCGTGACGCCCCACAGCTCCTCGGTCACGAACGGCATGAACGGGTGCAGGAGCTTGAGGATCTCGTCGCGCACGAACGCTGTCATCGCCCGCGTCTCGCTCTTTGCTCCCTCGTCGGTCCCAGTGAGAACGGGCTTGGCAAGCTCGAGATACCAGTCGCAGAAGATATTCCAGACGAACCGATAAGCGGCGCCCGCCGCTTCATTGAACTTGTATGCCTTGATGGCGTCGGTTACCTCGCGCACGGCGCTCGCGGTCTCGTGCGCGATCCAGCGGTTGAGAGTCTCGCGCGCGCCGGTTGGATCGAAGCCGCGCACCGTGGCACAGCCGTTCATCTCGGCGAAGCGGCAGGCGTTCCAAAGCTTGGTGACGAAGTTGCGATAGCCTTCGACCCGCTGCGTTGAGAGCTTGATGTCGCGGCCCTGCGCCGCCAGTGCGGTAAGCGTGAAGCGGAGCGCGTCAGCGCCGTATTCGTCGATCAGCTCGAGTGGATCGATGACATTGCCTTTCGACTTCGACATCTTGGCGCCGCGCTCGTCGCGCACCAGCGCGTGGATGTAGACGGTGTGGAACGGTACCTCCTTCATGAAGTGCAGCCCCGACATCATCATGCGGGCGACCCAGAAGAAGATGATGTCGAAACCGGTGACCAGCGCGTCGGTCGGATAATAGCGTGCGAGCTCCGGCGTCTGGTCGGGCCAGCCGAGCGTGGAGAATGGCCACAGGGCGGAGGAGAACCAAGTGTCGAGCACGTCCTCGTCGCGCCGCAACGCCGTATCCTTCCCGTAGTGGCGCTCCGCCTCGGTCTTGGCCTCGCCTTCGTTTGCCGCCACGAAGACCTTGCCGTCCGGACCGTACCAGGCGGGAATCTGGTGGCCCCACCAGAGCTGGCGCGAGATGCACCAGGGTTGGATATTCTCCATCCAGTTGAAATAGGTTGCTTCCCACGTTCTGGGCACGAACGTGGTGCGCCCCTCGCGCACCGCCGCGATCGCCGGCTGCGCCAGCGTCTTGGCGTCCACATACCATTGGTCGGTGAGATACGGCTCGATCACGACACCCGAGCGCTCGCCGTGCGGCACCATGTGGGTGTGCGGCTCGATTTTCTCGACCAGGCCCGCTGCCTGCATGCGCTCCACGATCTGCTTGCGGGCCACGAAGCGATCGATGCCGTCGAGCAGGAGGGTTTCGCCCAAGCCCGGGGAGTCCTCCGCACCCTCCAGGAAGGCCGCGTTGTTCTCCAGCGAAAGCCTGCCCTCCACGTCGAGCACATTGATGAGCGGCAAGCCGTGTCGGCGCCCAACCTCGAAATCGTTGAAATCATGCGCCGGTGTGATCTTGACCGCGCCGGTGCCCTTTTCCGGATCGGAATACTCATCAGCGACGATCGGGATGCGGCGCCCCACCAGCGGCAGGATGACATTCTTGCCGACCAGATCGCGGTAGCGCTCATCCTCTGGATGCACCGCGACCGCAGTGTCGCCCAGCATCGTCTCGGGCCGGGTGGTCGCAACCGTGATGCAGGTATCGGCGAGACCCTCGACCGGGTACTTGAAGTACCAGAGATGCCCCTTGACCTCGACCTGCTGTACCTCGAGGTCGGAGATCGCGGTCAACAGCTTGGGGTCCCAGTTGACCAGCCGCTTGTCCTTGTAGATGAGCCCGGCGCGGTGGAGCTCCACGAAAACCTTGGTGACTGCCCGCGAGAGCCCCTCGTCCATGGTGAACCGCTCGCGGGACCAATCGCAGGAGGCGCCGAGGCGCTTGAGCTGCTTGATGATGGTGCCGCCCGACTCCGCCTTCCAGGCCCAGATCTTTTCCAGGAATTTTTCCCGTCCGAGCGCCCGCCGGTTCGGTTCCTGTCGCTCCATGAGCTGCCGCTCGACCACCATCTGGGTGGCGATGCCGGCATGGTCGGTGCCGGGTTGCCAGAGCACGTCGCGGCCACGCATGCGCTCGAACCGCACTAGAATATCTTGCAGCGTGTTGTTCAGCGCATGCCCCATGTGCAGCGAGCCGGTGACATTGGGCGGCGGAATGACAATGCAGTAGGGTTGCGCACCCAGCCGCTCCGGGCGGCCGCTCGCAAACGCGTTCGCTGCTTCCCAAGCCGCGTAGATGCGTCCCTCGACCTCTGCGGGTTGATAATTTTTGTCGATCATCGTTCCGGTTCGCGTTGCTCGCGGCTCGCCAAAAGCATTTCGCGGCCTGCGGCTTACCGTTGCAGGCCCCGATATGCAACCGGATATAGGATGAGGAAGGCGCGCCTGAGACCTTCAGGCGCCGTGCATCGAAAACAATTCTACCTTCGCCCGCGGGATACGCGCTCGATCTCGGCACGCACCAACCGCTCGACCAAGCCCGGGAGATTGTCGTCGAGCCAGGACTTCAGAAGCGGCTGCAGCATCTCCTTGACGAGATCCTCGAGCGTCCGCGCATTCTGCACCAGCACCGTATGGGCAAGCGTATTGAATGCGGAATCAACCGCCGCGCTGGTCGCCGCCGACATCAACGGGCGCCGCTCGCGCTCCTGGAAATGGAGCGTCGCCGCCTCCGGCTCTGCCGGCGTGTCCTCGAAGACGAGGTCAGATTGTCCATCGATCGTCCGGAACGGGGGCGGCGGGGCTGCCGGGGTCTCGGCCATCGCCTCCGTGAGGTCGAGGACGTCGGACGCGGGCGGCTCCTCGGGCGGTGGCTCAACGTTGAGTTCCGCCAGCATCTCGTCGAGGAGGTTCTCGTTGGCAACCGGCGCCTCGATCGGCATGGGAGCTGGCGGCAGCGGAGCCGGCGGAGACGGAGGAGGAACCGCAGCGACGGGCGGCGGCTTGGCGGGCTCGGGCGGAGGACCCTTGGCCGCATCGTCGTCGGCAATGATCCGGCGGATGGAGGCGAGGATTTCCTCCATCGAGGGTTCTTGCGCCTTGGCCGCCTGTGCCATCTACCAGGTCCCGCTCAAACTCGCACTGTTCGCGCCTTCCTGGCGTTCCAAGCGAATGGATGATCCACACAGGCGATCCGGGCAAACGGGCACCTTCAGGCAAACGCCATGAAGGCGATGGACACGATCGCCATGCAAACGAATGACCGTCACGGAATCACCTGCCCACAGAAGCTACCCAGTATGGCATTTCGCAACTCGAAGGCAAGCAAGCTTATGGCGTTTGCAACCGCAGGCGCGCTGATTCGAGTCGCGCTGTTGCAGCAGCGCACAGCTTCGCGACCTACATTGTCTGGATGGATTGTGTAGATGCACCTCCGGTCGGACTGTTTCGGCCGGACCTGTGTCAATTCAGAACGTGATGCGGAAGCCCTGCGGTCGCCCTAACGGCCATCCGGCGTGCGCACGCCGGCCCACTGGTCGCGCACCTGTTGGTAATGCACCATCGGATCGTAGGTCTCGATGTGCAGGCCCAGCACCTGCGGGGAGAGCGCCCCGACCGCCGACAGGACCGTGTATGACGCGACAATTCGGTCGTGCTGGGCGGTGACGAGATTCGTCCGCGCCTGAACCAGCGCCTGCTGCGCATTGAGGACGTCGAGCGTGGTGCGCTGGCCCACGCGCGCCTCCTCGCGCACGCCGTCGAGCGCTATTTCCGACGCCGTGACGTTCGCGACGTTGGCATCGACCTGGGCTTTCGCCGCCTCGAGCTGTCCCCAGCTCTGCGCGACGTTCTGCTGCACAGCGAGCCGCGCCGTATCGAGATCGAGCCGTCGCTGTCCCAGCGTCTCCTTGGCCTGGCGGATGTTGGCGTATTCGGCGCCGCCCTGATAGATCGGCACCGTAAGTTGTGCGATCACCGACCCCGATAAGGACTCGAGGTTCGAGAGCTGGCTTTGCGAGCCATAGCTCTTGGCGAAGCTGCCGTTGACCGACAGGTTGGGATAAAGCGCGCTCTCCTGCACTTTCACCTGCTCGACCGCGGCGTCCACGTTGTACATCGCCACCGTGATAGCGGGGTTTTCGGCCGCAGCCCTCTGCTGTGCCGCATTGAGCGTCGACGGGAACAACCGATCGACCGGGCTCGCGTTCGCGAGCCTGCCGGGCTCGACCCCGATCACCTGCACGTAGGTAGCTTTCGATGTGGCGTAGTTGGATTCGGCTGCGTGCAGACTGGCGCGGCCGGCCGCCAAGCTCTGCTCGGCCTGGGCAAGATCGGTGCGGGTGACCTCGCCGGCGGTGAAGCGATCGCGGGTCTGCCGCAGCGTCGCCTCCAGCACCTTGACGTTGTTTCGCTGCAGCTCGAGCAGCGCCGCATCCCGCAGCAGGTTCATGTAGGCGGTGGCGGCATTGAGCAGGATGGTCTGCTCGGTCGTGCGCAGCGTTTCACGCGCGGCGAAGACTTGGCCCTCGGCAAGCCGGGTCCTCGCTGCTGTCTGAAAGCCGTTGAACAGCGTCTGCTTGCTGGTCAGCCCATAGGTTGCGACCGCGACGGCGCCGTTCTGCCTTGAATAGCCGATGCCGCCGGTGCCTTTCGACAGCGTGTCGAGATACTGTTCGCCGATTGAAGCCGTCCCGGCAAGCTGCGGACGATAGCCGGACAAAGCGATAGGAACGTTCTCATCGGCCGCGCGGGTGGCGGCACGTTGCGAATTGATTTGTGGATTGTTCCGGTAGGCCAATGCGAGCGCGCCTTCGAGCGTATCGGCGGCTGCACGTTGCGCGGCGATCGCAGTCAGCGCGGTGGTGGCCACGAGCACCGCCCGCCCCGCCCGCGCAACCCAACACGGCCGCCGATCCCGATTCCCCATGGCCCCGATCTATCGTCACTTGATGCGCCAACTCAATCCGCCGCCGATTACCCCCGCGCGGACCGAGCCCCGGCACGTCGCCCGCCTGAGCGGCACGACGCCCTCCAAACCACCACGTTGAACTTAGAGAGGTTTTGCCCGGCTTGAAACCCCTACAAAATCACCTTCGCAAAAAACCTGTGCGCTGGCGCTTTCTGGTCACACCTCGTGCGCATGGAGAATATTGGCGCGTAAAGTGTTCTAAAAGACAAACTCCGTCGGAGCGGAAAACCCGGGTAGCAGGGGTGCAGCAGCATCAAAAATGGGCCGACCGCCGCTGTCGCCGTCGACCCGGTAGAACAGCATCGCCTTACCGTTCGGGCCGCGGCCCGACACCCCGACCAGTCGCCCGCCTGGTTTCAGCTGGTGCACCAACGATTTGGGAGCAACCTCAAAGGCGCCCTCGAGGACGATGACGTCATAAGGAGCCCCCTTTGGATGGCCCTCGACGAGCGGGCCGGTGACCACCTCGATCTGTGTCAAGCCCAGCGAACTCACATTAGTGCGGGCCGCGTCAGCGAGCGCCGGATCCTCCTCCAGGGCCACGACTGAATTCGTCAAATGGGCAATGATCGCGGAGCTGTAGCCGGTGGCGCAGCCGACATCGAGCACGTGGTCGTTGGCGGCGATCTCGGCAGCCTGCAGCAGCCTGGCGAACACCATCGGCTTGAGCAGGCGCCGTGCCGGGCGCCCGCCGGAGGCACTTGCCGCCAGGACATCGCGATCGAGATAAGCGAGCGCGGCCTGCTCGGGCGGCACGAATCGCTCACGCGGCACCTTCAACATGGCCGTGATGAGCCGCATGTCCGTGACGTCGCTGGTGCGGACCTGACTGTCCACCATGCTCCGGCGCGCAAGCGCGAAGTCGAAGTCGATCATCACGGCAAATCCAAGGATGAATCCGAAACCAGAACCGCACCGTGGCGGCGTGCCATTGCGGTTTTCTTGCGACAAGGCACACGAAAAGGCAAGGTGAACCCCGCGGCCCGGCCTGTGCCCCGCGGCCGGAATTTTCAGTTGCAGAAGCGACGGGCGGGCCAATTCAATTCAGAGCCGCGTGGCGCCGTCCTGTGCAGTGCCGGTCGCGGCGAGCCTAAAGACACGCAGGTTATGGCGCGCTCGCCACCTCTCTCGGATGCCGGTCCCGGCGTGGCGACAGAATCGGCGCAGCGATCCCAATTGGACCGCAACCCGTGCATTGCCTAATCGGCCGCAAAGCTTTAGCTATTGCGCTTGCGTTCGAGGCCACGTGGCGGAGTGGTTACGCAACGGTCTGCAAAACCGTGTACCCCGGTTCAATTCCGGGCGTGGCCTCCAACACCAAGCGATTCTTGATCCGCAATGCGGACTATCGGGCGATCCTAAAATAACGGATCACGATATATTCCGACTTCCCGAGCGCAGGACGGCCCTGCTGGACCGCTACCAGGCTGCGGGAGTTGGCGGGGTCGCGCCAGACTCGCGCGACCCTAAACGCGGATCGCGTCAGCGTGAGCCGACTTGATCCGACGGCGGCGGAAAGGCCGTATTGGTTTGCTTGCCGCGCACCAGATCCAGAGCATAGTTGAGGACCTTGTCGTCCTTTGGGTTCTGCGGAATGTAGGACTGCGAGCCCTTTTCCTCTTCGCCCGTCGCCTTGAGATGCCCGCGTAGCGAGGCCTCGCCGCCGAGCTCGGTCTCGCCCTTGAGGTTGTCGGGCACGTCCTGCTCCATGACGATCTCGGGAGTGATGCCAAGCGCCTGGATCGAGCGTCCGGACGGGGTGTAGTAGCGCGCCGTGGTGAGGCGCAACGCACCGTCGGTCGGGCTCAGCGGAATGATCGTCTGCACCGAACCCTTGCCGAAGGACCGCGTGCCGATGAGCGTCGCGCGCCTGTGGTCCTGTAAGGCGCCGGCGACGATCTCGGAGGCCGAGGCGGAGCCGCCATTAATAAGGACGATCAGCGGCTTTCCCTTGGTCAGATCGCCCGGATCCGGCTTTGCCTCGAAGCGCTGCATGTCTTCGGGCTCACGGCCGCGAATCGAGACGATCTCGCCACGGTTGATGAAGTCGTTGACCACCGACACGGCCTGGTCGAGCAATCCACCCGGATTGTTGCGCAGGTCAAGGATATAGCCTTTGAGCTTGTCGCCGCTCTTGGCCTTGATGTCGTTGATGGCTTTCTGCAGGCCTTCGGTGGTCTGCTCGGTGAACTGGGTGAGGCGGATATACCCGACATCATCGCCGTCCAGATGTGAGCGCACCGAGCTGACGTGAATGACCGCGCGGGTGATCGAGATCTCGATCGGCTTGTCCTGGCCTTTGCGGGTGATGGTCAGCTTGACGGTGGTGTTGACCGGCCCGCGCATCTTCTCGATAGCTTGGTCGAGGCTCATGCCCTCGATCGATTCACCGTTGAGCTTAGTGATGACATCGTTGGCCATGACGCCGGCCTTGGCGGCGGGCGTGTCGTCGATCGGGGTCACCACCTTGACCTGCCCGTCCTCCATCGTGACTTCCATGCCGAGACCACCGAACTCGCCCTTGGTCTCGACCTGCATGTCGCGGAAATTGCTGGCATCCATGTAGCTCGAATGCGGATCGAGCCCGGACAGCATGCCGGTGATCGACGACGCGATGAGCTTGGTGTCGTCGGGCTTGTCGACGTAATGGGAGCGCACCGTCTCGAACACCTCGCCGAACAGCTGCAGCTGCCGATAGGTCTCGGCGCTGGCTTCGCTCGCTGACGTCGCGGCCTTTGCCGGCGACCAGATCGAGACCGGCAACGGCTTGGTCGCCAGCAGCACCAGCGCACAACCGGCCGCTGCGCCGAGGAAGCCGAAAGCGACCTTGCGCAGGATCGGCAGCTCTCCGGCCCGCAAGCTTCGCGCGCTACGAGAAGCTTTAACGGGAGACTTAGGCTCAAAGTCTGATGTCAAGGGCAAACCTCCAGGGGGCGCGCCGGGCGAGCGGCACAAGTCAATCGAACGCAGTTAATGGCCCATATATAGCCTGTTCGCACGCCATGCGAATGCGCAAAAGTAAAGCAGTCGATCACGCTTGAGAGATAGGCGCGATGGCGCCGCAGATTTCACCGGTATGATTTGCCGGCAAGGTTTGGCGAGGACCGCCGACCGCAGCTCCCATCCGGCCATGGTAGACCCCGAAGGGTTAGCAATTGCTTATTGTGCCATGCAATAGGCAAATGCTGCCATGCGACAACTTGTGATGAATCCTATGGAATACCAGTTATACGGAGCACGAAAGATTCTTGCGAACCGAAAGGAACCCGATGCTCAGCCTGTTGATTTTCCGCCCTCTCGATAATCTCCTCGCAGCCGTGGATAGCGTCCGGCACCACTTCTACGCGCTGTTTGACCTGGTGCAGGAAGCCCATGCGACCGCCGCTCGTTTCGAGGAGCTGGCGCAGATGTCAGATGCCGAGCTCGCCCGCCGCGGCCTCAAGCGCGAAGGCCTAGCCCAGGCGGTCTTCACCGCTACAGCGGAGGCCTGACCGCAAGGCCCGAATCGGCGCACGAGGGGACCCGCGCCTGCGCCTCCGGGCGCCTTGCCACCTGACGCGACTCATGCCGCGTCGACTGGGCCACTTCGCCGAGACATGCTCTTGGTTGCGCGCCCCCTGAGGCAATCCTGCCCGTCAATTCCGCCGCTGCCCTGCCCGCCTCTCCGCGCACGAGCCTGCCAGCAAGACGGATCACTTCCGAGCGCCCGCCTAGAGCGGCCGACAGCGATCAGCGGCTTGCCGCTTTGCATTTGCCGGCGCGTTTGTTATAGCCGCGGCGTCGCTGCTTTGACCGCGATGTTCCCCGGTAGCTCAGCGGTAGAGCAACCGGCTGTTAACCGGTTGGTCGCTGGTTCGAATCCGGCCCGGGGAGCCAACGCCTGTTCTCTTCTGTTCACCACTGTCCACAGCCGTCGAAAAAACCCTTGTGCGATCAAAGATATCGCCCGATGGTCGTCCACGGCTGTCCGCGGTGGTCCATGAGCAGCCAGGAATTCTGTTGGTAGATTTGTTGGTATCCGGCGCGGCAACGAAAGGGAGGCTCCTGATGAATTTCTAACCAAGGAGCCACCCATGGCACTGACCGACACGACGATCCGTAACCTCAAGCCCCAGCAGAAGCCCTATAAGAAGAGCGACAGCGGCGGACTTCAGCTACACGTCATGCCAGAGGGTTCCAGGCTCTGGCGGCTGGCCTACCGCTTCGCCGGCAAGCAAAAGACCATCGCACTCGGTTCATACCCGGCGGTTACGCTGGCAATGGCGCGCGAAGCCAAAGACGAGGCAAGGCGGCTGCTCGCCCAAGGCGTTGATCCGTCCGAAAAGCGCAAAGCCGACAAGCGCGCTGCTGCCGCGGCTCGGACGTTCGGCGAGGCGGCGGACGAATGGTTCGCCACCAAGCGGGTGCCCGAAGAGAAATCGGAGGCGACCCTAGAGCGTGATCGCTGGCTCATGGGGGAGTGGAAATCCGAAATCGGGCACCGCCCTATCGGCGAAATCGAACCGCCCGAATTGCTGCCCGCCCTGAAAAGGGTCGCCGCCCGCAAGCACTATGAGACCGCTTCGCGGATGCGCACCCTCGCGTCGCAAGTGTTCCGCTTCGGGGTAGCGAACGGCTACTGCCAGCGAGACGCGGCAGCTGATCTCAAAGGCGCCCTTACCTCGCCAAAGAGCGAACCACGCCCCGGCCTGACGGACCCCGCCGCCGTCGGAAAGCTGTGTAGGGCGATCAATAGTTACATCGGCAAGGGCCCACCCGTCGGATGGGCCCTGCGTCTGCTCTCCCTCACCTTGGTCCGCCCCGGTGAGGTGGCGAAGGCGGAGTGGTCGGAGATCGACTTCGAGCGCCGGGTCTGGACGATTCCGGCGGCCAAAATGAAGATGCGACGCGACCATCAGGTGCCGCTGTCGCAGCAGGCGCTGGATGTGTTGCTTGCCGTCAAAGCCAGAAACGGTAATCGGAAATACGTCTTCGCCACATTCAAGGACAAGCCGTTGTCGGGAAACACCTTCAACACCGCATTGCGCATCTTGGGTTACGACACCCAGACGGAGCATTGCGCGCATGGCTTTCGCACGACCGCCTCAACCCTCCTGAACGAGGAACGAGGCCCCGACGGCAAGCCCAAATGGCACCCGGATGTCATCGAACTACAGCTTGCCCACGTCGATGCAAATAATAGCCGGGCAGCTTACAACAGGGCGCAATACTGGCCCGATCGCGTGCGGCTGATGCAGCATTGGGCCGACCGGCTAGACAAGCTGAGAAGCGGCGCCCAAGTGGTTACGCTTTCCCGACAGGCCGCGGGATAGCTACGCCCTGTCGGTTGTCATTGTAAGAGCTCGACGGCGGCGACGCGCTCTTTCGGCTGGACGTACCAGGACGCGCACGCCGTTATGTGCGGCGGGCGCAATCCCTTTTCTCTAAAGTCGGGGTGTGGGTATGAGATCGGCGAGTGGCCGGCACTTGCCGCCGATGTGTATCATGACGTGGCAGTTGGCGCAGACGACGGCCAAGTCCCTCAACGTGACCTTACGGCCCTCCCGCGGCGCTGAACTCAGCGGCAGCAGGTGATGGACTTGCGCATATCCTTCGCCAAGCGCTCCATACCGCGCCATGAAGTCAAATCCGCAGTTCGGCACTTCGCAGATCAGCCTGCCAGCATTCTTGCTTAAGGCATCACGGATTTTTTCCCGTCGCGCCCGCGACTCGCGTTGGCGGTGATAGATAAAGTTTAAGCGGCTCTTGCCCTCGAACCAGGAACCTTCAAGGTCGGATGCCTCCACCGGGGGCGCTACAGGCTTTTCACCCCGGACTACCCAACATTCCCCCGTGTCGTAGTCGTATTCGGTGACCGCCCACAATGCCTTGTCCAATTCCCGCACCTTAACGCTCGAAGCCTTGGGTTTAGGATCTGCCGGGTCGCGCTGCTTGCCCTCGATGACGATGACCCTGACCGGCAGCTGCTGGCGGTAGGCGAGCTCAAGCCTCGCTCCAAAAGCCGCGTCCTGATGATTTCGGCGTTTCGACGCTCGGGCGCTCGGCTTGCGGTGAAAGGCTATGCTGCCGTTCCGCGGGATCAAATCACGGTGCCAGAGGCAAAGCGCGATCGCCTCGCCGGGCTGCTCGAATGACCAATTGTAGCAATATTTGGGGTTGCGGGACGGTGGCTGGCCCTTCACGTTCTTCCAGTCGCTTACATCGAAGCCGGCTTCGGCGAGCAGGTCCATGACCAGCGCCTTGCGCAGCGGCTTTAGGTCATCAATTGTTGACAAGGGAGTTCCTCCAGCTCCTACATTGCCGTGTGGCGGACGGGGTTAGCTCTAGCAACTTTTTGAAAATCATGGGGCGGGCCTCGCCGCGTTGTGGACCGTCAGATCGAGATGCCTTCGCCGGCACCGTCTATACCGGGCCGCGCGACTGATAATCGGCCGCGGCTGACCTCATTCGAGGACGAAGAACATTTACAAAGGCGTTTAACCTCGGAGGCAGGTTTTGCCGTCGCAATCAGGGCGGCCCCGGCGGCTGTCTCCGGAAAGGGGCTGAACATGAAGAGCCGCTCGATCTGTTCGCGTGTGCATTTGTTCTGCAGCGACTGGTCCTTGAGCCTTTCCAGCAAGGAATCAACTCGTTCTTCGATCGCGGCGCGCCGGCTCTCGGAGCTACCGGCCTCTTCGGCCGCCTCCTCGATGCCCTCGATAAGTTCGTTGGCCAGCGCGGGATTGGGAAATTTTGCATCGACCCAGGACCGCCAGATGACGTACAGGCTGTGATAATCCCGGTCCGTCACCTCGCGCGTTTTTTAAGACGTCGGAAAATTCACCCCGTTACACGTCACGCTGACCCAACAAACTGTAACCAAGGTGGCCATGGAGCGCTTCGATGAGTGCAGCCGGATCGTGACGCATTTCAGTCTTCAGCCAACCTTTCCTGACGAGTGCTTCAACTTCCACCTCGTGCAGTTCGATTGTTACGCAGCGAATGCCCTGCCGGCGCCGGTGTCGGTGCAGACGCATTCGCGCCGCCCCGGAGCGGTGTGTCAGAAGTTCATTAGCAGACGCCATATCAACTCCTGTTGCCGTTTCGCTCGAAAGAGCTGCCGATACGGTCGCGGTCCAGCCGCACCACCCGAGGTCCATCTGCTGCCGGGGCGCTGCCTGTGTGCCCCGTGGTCAGCGGGAGCGGTTGGGAAGCGATCTGCGGTAACGCACGATGCTTCGCGGCGTCGTATTTCTCGCCGTTCGCATTGAAGAAGCCCGTGCCATTCCATGTGAAGCCACGGGAAACGCGTTCCTCGACAAAAGCCAGCGCCTTCTCGGTTTTCTCGAACCCGTCCAGAGCCTCCCCGATCTCTTGGATCGACGGCGGAAACTTATGGGTCCGCTGAATGCAGTCGCGGCGCAGCGGGTCGGTTGCCCGGATCAGCACGGCGTCGCTGTACTGCGAGAACACGGCAGCGACCTGGGCCTGGAACATCTCCGGGTCGGCGTAAGCATCAAGCCGGTAAGCGGTGAACAGGAGTTTCTGACACCTCTGGGCCACCGCCATGCTGGCCTTCGGCTGCCGCTCTGAGCTTTGCGTATACCCGGTCGATGGCGGCGACTCCCGATCGAGGATCGACGGTATGGGCAGCTTTTCCACGTGTAACCTCCACGGTTTGAGCTTGATGTTCGATGACCTGGGGGACGGGCCGTCGCTGCTCGGCGATGAACCGGGCGAGGCCCTTCTCGAAATAGGCGACGTTGCTGATCTTCTCGGGGCGCTTCTGCGCCACCATCGAGCGGACGCCGGCAACGATCAGTTCGCGCGGCCAGCCCTGCCCGAGCCATTGCTGGCAGCGGTACGCGGCGGCGCACCAACCCGGCTCGAGGAACGCCAAATCCTGGCCGGCGATCACCGCCAACTCGTCGCCCAGTTTGATCGCTTCTTCCGAGATCAGCGGCTTCGGGTCGGCCGGCATCTCGGGATTGGCGCCGCGCGAGGCGGCGATGATCGGGTCGGCGTTCTCCCCGTCCTCGATCAGGTTGCGGAACGCGCGCTCGGCCGCCTTGCTGATCGGGCCGCGGTAGACGTCCTTGAATTGTTTGAGCAGAGGCCCGGCGAGCAGCTTGCGCGCTTCCGCCTCCGGGGTGGTGCGGATTCCGACGATTGCGGCCGGGGATTCCGATTGAACGCGGCCATGCGTTCCGATTGAAGGCGGCCACCTTTTCCGACTGAAGGCGGCCGGGTCGTTGCCGGCATGGTGAGTTGACTCAGGTTTTTTTGGCGGCGT
>DATGLV010000016.1:0-2953 GCA_035293945.1 Xanthobacteraceae bacterium
GTAAGCCCCCGGTGGAGACCGCCTTCCCGGATTGGGCTCGATCGTGAGATGGTTTGCTCATTAATTTGCAAGCAAATGAGCAAACGTGACGACGGTTACGGTTCTGTCCGGTCCTGAGCGGCGACGGCGGTGGACCACTGCTGAGAAGCTTCGGATCGTGGAGGAGAGTCTGGCGCCTGGGGCCAGTGTTGTCGAGGTTGCTCGACGGCATGACGTTCACCGCAATCTGGTTACGGCTTGGCGGCGGCAGGCGCGCACGGGCGTCCTCGCTTGCGGGCCTGGGCCGATCCAGCGGCAGGATGACGAGGTCCGTTTTGCGGCAGTCTCCATTGCGCCGGACCGGCAACCGTTGATGGCGCCCTCCGGGACCTGCGGCGCAATCGAGATCGAGTTCGCAGCCGGGGCTCGGATGCGGATCACGGGTGCGGTTGACGCCGAGACGCTGAGCGCAGTCGTGGCGGCGCTGACTGATGGACGGCCACGATGATCCCGTTGCCGGCCGGCGTGCGGGTGTGGCTCGCGACCGGCTATACGGACATGCGGAAGGGTTTTCCGTCGCTGGCCTTGCAGGTTCAGGAGATCTTGCATCGCGACCCGCTGGGCGGCCACCTGTTTTGCTTCCGCGGTCGTCGCGGCAATCTCTTGAAGGTGATCTGGCATGACGGCCAGGGCGCCTGCCTGTTCACGAAGCGCCTGGAGCGGGGTCGCTTCATCTGGCCGGCCCCGGCTGAGGGAGTGGTTACGATCTCGTCGGCGCAGCTCGGTTATCTCCTGTCCGGGATCGACTGGAGACACCCACAAGAGACGTGGCGGCCGACATCGGTCGGATGAGGCTTTGCGCTTCTCGGATCGCGATGGATGTGATTCCATCATCGTCGTGACCGCATCTGAATCGCTTCCCACTGACCTGGCCGCCGCGCATGCGATGATCCTCGCGGAGCGCGCCGCGCGCCTTCAAGCGGAAGCAGCCGCGGCGAGCGCCAAAGCGGAAGCTGCCAATGCGAAGGCGGCCGAGGCCCTGATCAGTTACCTCAAGCTCGAGATCGAGAAGCTGCGTCGCCAGATTTACGGCAGCCGCTCGGAGCGCAAGGCACGGCTCTTGGAGCAGATGGAGCTTCAGCTTGAAGAGCTGGAAGCAACCGCAACCGAGGACGAACTGGCGGCTGAGAGGGCGGCGGCTCAGACACAGACCGTCAAGTCCTTCCAGCGTAAGCGCCCGTCGCGCAAACCGTTCCCCGAGCATCTGCCGCGCGAGCGGGTCGTGATCCCGGCCCCGGAGAGCTGCCCCTGCTGCGGGTCCTCGAGGCTCTCGAAGCTGGGCGAAGATATCACCGAGACTCTGGAGGTCGTTCCCCGGCAATGGAAGGTAATCCAGACGGTGCGCGAGAAGTTCTCGTGCCGGGACTGCGAGACGATCACCCAGCCGCCGGCGCCCTTCCACGTGACGCCGCGCGGCTTTGCCGGTCCGAACCTCCTGGCCATGATCCTGTTCGAGAAGTTTGGCCAACATCAACCCTTGAACCGGCAGAGCGAGCGCTACGCCCGGGAGGGCATCGATCTGAGCCTGTCAACACTGGCCGACCAGGTCGGCGCCTGTGCGGCGGTCCTGCAGCCGCTCTATGGGCTAATCGAGCGCCACGCCCTGGCCGCCGAGCGGCTGCACGGCGACGACACCACGGTGCCGATCTTGGCCAAGGGTCAGACGGTCAAGGGGCATATCTGGACCTATGTCCGCGACGACCGGCCGTTTGGCGGCCGTGATCCGCCGGCAGCGCTCTATTACGCCTCGCGCGATCGCCGGCAGGAGCATCCTGCCCGGCATCTTCAGACCTTCACCGGCATCCTGCAAGCGGATGCCTACAGCGGCTACAACGCGCTGTACGACCCATCGCGCGCGGAAGGACCGATCACGCCCGCACTTTGTTGGGCGCACGCCAGGCGGCAGTTCTTCGAGCTGGCGGACATCGCCGCCAATGCGAGGCGAGACAAGAACGCCGCGGCGATCTCGCCGATCGCGCTGGAGGCGGTCAAGCGCATCGATGCACTGTTCGATATTGAGCGCGGCATCAACGGCCAAAGCGCAGAAGAGCGGCTGCGGGTCCGCCGGCAACAGAGTGCGCCGCTGCTGACGGCGCTCGAAGCCTGGCTGCGCGAGCAGCGTGCCCGGCTGTCGAACTCGTCCGCGGTCGCCAAGCCCATCGACTACATGCTGCGCCGCTGGGACCGGTTCGCCCGCTTCATCGATGACGGGCGAATCTGCCTGACCAACAATGCGGCGGAGCGCGCGCTGCGCGGCTTTGCCTTGGGCCGCAAGTCCTGGCTGTTCGCCGGCTCCGAACGTGGGGCCGACCGCGCCGCCATCATGGCCACGCTGATCATGACGGCAAAGCTCAACGACATCGATCCGCAAGCCTGGCTCGCCGACGTGCTCGCCCGCATCAACGATCATGCTGTCTATAGGCTCGACGAGCTTCTGCCCTGGAACTGGCGTAAGCCCGTGCCGAGCCATGCCGTGAGCTAGGAGGACACATGAGATCGACCGGCCTTTCCACGGCAGAAAAATCGACGGTAACAGCCGCCTGCCAGGAGCTGATCGATAACTTCCTAAAGCCCCGCTTCCTGCCCGCCATCCGGCCGACGCAGTTCAATTACCCAGTCAATATCCTGGGAAAGTGGCACGGCACCAAATATCGCTTTGTTCAACGCTATCGCTCCGGCTTCCCGGAGAATCTCGGCGAAGAGTTCGACGCCCCCTTCGCCCGCCTCGACTGGATCAGCCGCAACCGCTTCAACATCCAGTGGCACCGTCACACCGGAGAATGGTTCTGTCTGCATCCCGGCCTTACCCTCGCCGAAGCGATTGACACACTAAGGTCCGACGGATTGCTACATCCCACTTGAACATCGGAACCCTGCAAGTTCAGCTTCCCCGCGGTGCTCGCCGGATGGATAC
>DATGLV010000017.1:0-53476 GCA_035293945.1 Xanthobacteraceae bacterium
AAGACAAATATCCAGCAGCGGTCGCCTGCCTGCGCAACGATCTCGACGAACTGCTCACCTGCTTCCGCTATAAATCGGAGCACCAACGCCGCAAAGTACGAACCACAAATGCAATCGAACGACGATTCCGCGAAGTCCGCCGACGGACCAGACCTATGGGAACCTTCCAGGACAGAACCTCGATGGACCGCATCCTGTTCGCGGTCTTCACCCATGAAAACAAGTCACAGGGCGTCAGCACCCCCTTCCTGCTGACACAGAACAATTGACGTCACCGAGCTTGAACGTTCGCCAATCCGATCGCTCGCGCACGTAGGCTCGTTCTCCACCGGATGCGAATGGTCGAGGCGGCTCGGCCCGACCTCGTCGGCCAAACGGTGCAGGCGACGACGCGACGCGCCGAACTCACCGGGGAGAAGGAGGGTGTTGAAGCGCCTCTCGCTTTTCGCGCCGCAAGCGCGAAATTCCCCGGTCCGTCGACATGAATCGCGCCAGCATCCGACCTGCCAGCGGGCGGATACTCGGTCGCTGCAAAAAGCAATCGACGCGCAGCTGAGCAGACATCCGGTCCGAGGTCTCGCTGGGGCTGTCGATCGATTGGAAGCGCGCTGCCGGCGCGGTGATGGACGTACCTGCGCCAAGCGTCGAGCACCATCTCTTCGCGGCAGGTGCTCCGGCCGTTGCCGGCATTTGGACGTTTCCGTGGACACGTCCGGTGCCGCCACGACGCGGACCTTGCGTGGTCCTACCGCCGCCGGATCGACGTGCAATCACCGAGGCTCAGCGCAAGGCGGTCGGACCGAGCGGTTCGCGCGACATCGGCATTGCGCGCGCCGGATACGACAGGTGCCCACTACTGATGCTCGATCTCGCCATTATGGATGCTCGGCGATCGTCGCCATTCCGGAAGGAATGCAACGTTGTACGTCCCTCGATCTGGTGCAAGATTTCGATCTCAGCGAGGCAGTCCCGAACGGCGATTGTAGGGTCTTTTGGCATTACGAGACCCGAATGGCGTCTCGCTCGATGCTTTCTCTCATTAGCGGGTGAAGCGCGGTCCGCGTCGTAATGGTTACCGGGATGCCGAGGGTCTGCGAAATCTCGTCCTCGATTTTCATGAGGCGGAACAGGTTCGGAATTTTTGCTTCTGCGTCATAGTCAATGAAGAGATCGAGGTCACTGTCAGGGCGCGGCGTGCCAACAGCCCGGGAGCCGAAGATGAATAATCCGGTCGCGCCGTTCTCGCGCAGAGCGGCATAATACGTCCTCAGGACCTCGATCAGCGCAGCTTTGTTCATGCCGCGCATATTGCCACAATCCGGGTCAAAAGACGAGGCTGCTTTAGCTGTGAACCCCTCCGAACAATCGAAGGCACCGCCCGCGCGGCGTAGTGCAAAATCGCAAGATTTCGCAGACTCACCGATTGGAGCGCGTAGCAGGCTGCGGCATCATAGGGGAACAGCAAATGAATAGTGCCCATCTTCGTCGACCGTGGCGCGCCAGCGATTTTTGTACGATGCACTGCGATTTCGCCGCCATCGACCGCAGAAACACCGCCGATTCTTAGCGTGTGCCTGCAAGAATGCGGCTTCACGATGCCTACTAAGCTTTGGATCGCCGGGTTCGGCTTGCCTGCCCTTGAACGTATTCGCGCAGGGCTCGATTGATCCGCGTCTGATAGCCCTCATTGGATGTCGTGTGGTTCTTGAACCAGGCGACGACATCGGCATCGAGCCGGAGAGTTAGTTGCTGCTTGACAGGCCGATAGAAAAGGCCGCGCTTGGCCCCGGACCAGTCGAGGAGCTCCGGCGCGTCTGATGTATCGATGGCATCGTCAGGGAGTGCCGTGAGCGACTTCAGCTCCACTCGCTGCTCGGGCGTCAACCGCTTAGAAGTTCCCTTCTTCATAGGCTCTCCTTCGTGTGCGGTGGCCTTGCGGGCGCTGATGATCCGGCCGATCTGCTCGCCGTCTTCGGATTCTTCCGGCCAACTGTGAACGACCAGCAGCAACACCGGCCCGACGAGTCCGATAGTGTGCCAGCGATCCCCGTCCGGGTGCGGATCCGGTCTCGATGCGTGGAGCGGGTCGTCAAACACCAGCATCGCGGTTTCGAACGACAGGCGTGCTTGAGGCGGTTCGCCGCCGCCTTATCCGGGTCCCACGTCCAGCGCAGCTGCCGACCTCATTGTAGCTACAAATATGGCACTACAATACATGGTGTCAAGACTTGCGGCTGCGCAGCGGGGTGTCTTGATGGTTCTGCCCCGGTATTCTCCGCGCCGATCGGCGTAGGGAAAAATCGAAGGTCCGCGCCGCATTGGTGGCTGAAGCGTGTACCTGGGTAATGTCATAGCGTCACGGCGAAGCAATTGTGCCTATCTTCATCGGCCGTGGCGCGCCACTTCGCAGAGCACGCTACGATGACCCCGCGAGGCGCCGATCATCCGATCCCGCGCGCCAGACCCTTCCAATTTTTGGAAATCCGTGCTTCGCATCGCAATGATCGTCATTGGCACGGACGTGGCCGAGTCTATCTGACCGATCATGCTGGCCATAAGGGTATCAAGGTTGCGCCGATCGCAATATCAGGCTTGGCTCGACATCGCGACCCGCGCCAAATGGCGCAATCCGGAGGATGTCAAGGCACGTATCTGAAAGCCAGCATTCTCAAGGCCGGCCGAGTCGTATTCAGCATCAAGGGCAACGACTACCGATTGTAAGCGGCGGTCCATATCGGGCCGGAGCCCTCGCAATCCGGTTCTTCGGCAGCCACGCAGAATACGACAGGATTGATGCGGAGACTGGGTGATGGATGCAACACTGATCGGGATCGATAGCGTGCGGAGCTCACGCGCGCGCGAGCCCTCGTTGAGGGCTGTGGGACTCGGAAGACCCAGCTGATATCGCTCGGCTCCAGGCGCAAGCGCGTCTGATCGCTGCCTATGAGGAGAGCAAGTGGCCGCGAGGGCCGCCAAGCACGGCAGAACTGATCCGCCACCTCATAGATCGACACGGGCTCACGCGAGAGGACATGGTCCCTGGGCACACCGAGCCGGGTGAGCGAGGTCCTTCGGGGCAAGAAGGAGCTGAGCATGGCAATGGTGCAGCGTCTGCGTGCGCGCTTCCGTGTGCCGGCAGATCTTCTCATTCCGCCACCCAAGGAGGCGCGGCGCGCGTCGAGGCGGGCGGCAACCTGACGCGCAGTGCCTCCGACGACCTGCGGACGCACCAGCGCGGCGGTCGATCATCGCACGGTGCAAGGTTCGGGAGTTGGCTGTGTCCAGCCTGCACACATAGGTGACAGACTGTACCTAAGACACAGGTGCTAGGCGCTATCGCGGCAGCAACGAGAGAGTATGTTGCGCGATCATAGCCTCCTCATCCGTCGGGATGACATAGAGGCGGACTGAGCTTTCTGGCCTCGATATGAGACTTCGCCCTGCCGCATTTGCAGTGTCGTCCAAAGCCACTCCAAGCCATGCCATCTTATCGGCGATGCGCGCGCGGATATAAGGCGAGTTCTCGCCGATTCCGGCGGTAAACACGAAGGCGTCGACCCCGCCGAGCGCGGCCGCAAGCATGCCGGCATTAAGCCCAATTCGGTAGACGAAGTGCTCGATGGCGAGCGCGGCGCTGGGGTCGATGCTCGCCTCCAGCTCTCTCATATCGTTGCTGATACCGGACAGGCCTTTGAGGCCGCTTTCGCGATAAAGAAGGTTTTCAAGCTCCGCCGGCGTCATATTTTTTTCACCGAGAAGATAGAGCAGCACGCCAGGGTCGATCTGTCCGGGCCGCGTGCCCATCGGCAATCCATCCAGCGCAGTAAATCCCATTGTGCTTTCGATGCTCCTGCCACTGGCCAGCGCACACATCGAGGCGCCGCTGCCCAGATGAGCCACGATAACGCGGCCGAGGGCAACTTCCGGGGCGATATCGCGCAAGCGGGACGCGATGAACTCGTAGGAGAGCCCGTGGAATCCGTAGCGGCGAATTCCCTCGTCGAAAAAGCGCTCCGGTATGGCGAAATGTTGGGCGACGGCGCTGTGAGTGCGATGAAATGCAGTATCAAAGCAGGCGACCTGGGCCAGGTCGGGACGGCGCGCCAGCAGCAAGCGGATTGGTGCCAGGTTGTTCGGCTGATGCAGCGGCGCCAGCGAATTGTAGCGCTCCAAGCATGACAAGACGGGTGATCGACGATGATCGGTCGGTCGTATTGCGGACCGCCGTGTACCACGCGATGGCCGACCGCGATCAGGTCGAATTGTTGCGTTTTCCGCAGCCAATCGCCCGCTGCCGCCATCCCTGCCGGTACATCGGCGATCGCGTCAGGCTCGTATGACGCCTCGATCAGCGGCGCGCCATCGCGCGCATATGCATGCAGCCGCGGCCGTGTTCCGATGCCGTCCACTTGACCCTTGAGCCGCCGCTGCGGAACGCGCGACTTGATCACTTCAAAAATTTCGAATTTGATGCTCGACGATCCCGCATTGATGACCAGGATGGTGTTCATCGCCCGATCACCGCGGTGCGCTCAAGCCGCGGCGCGGTTGGCGTGGGCCCGGCGGGCCGCCGCGTAGATCACGGCAGCCGCGCATGATGCCATCCGGCTGCGCACGGAGTCGGCGCGCGAGGTGAGAACGATCGGCACGCGGGTACCCAGCACCAAGCCAGCCGAATCGGCCTTGGACAGAAAGATGAGATTCTTGGCAAGCATGTTTCCGGCCTCGAGATCGGGCACGATCAGAATTTGTGCATGCCCGGCGACCGGCGAATGAATTCCTTTGATCCTGGCGGCCTCCGGGTCAATGGCGTTGTCGAAGGCGAGCGGTCCTTCGAGGATGCCGCCCGTAATCTGACCGCGGTCCGCCATCTTGCAGAGGGCCGCGGCGTCGATGGTGGACGGAATCTTCGACGTTACTGTCTCGACCGCGGACAGGATGGCGACGTGCGGCTTGCCCAGACCGACCTGCGTGAACAGATCTATGGCGTTCTGAATGATGTCGCGCTTGGCGTCGAGGTCCGGCAAAATATTTATCGCTGCATCCGTGATGAAGAGCGTTTCGGGGTGCGTCGGCACGTCCATGATGAAGACATGGCTCACGCGTCGCTCGGTACGCAAACCGGTTGCCGAAGCGGTAACGGCGTGCATCAGCTCATCGGTGTGCAGGCTGCCTTTCATCAAGAGCTCGCCTCTGCCTTCGCGGATGAGTGCGACTCCCTTTTCGGCGGCCGCATGGCTGTGTGGGACGTCGACAAGCTCCAAGCTGCTGATGTCGATCCTGTGCTCGCGCGCAACCCTGTGGATCTTGTGGGCCGGCCCGACCAGGAGGGGCGTTATGATCCCGCTTCCGGCCGCCTCCACGGGGCCGCGCAGTGCGGGCTCGTCGCATGGATGGACGACAACAGTCTTCGCGGCCGATACTTCTTTCGCCTTGGCAATAAGACGATCGTATTTCGAGGTGCCGGAACGCGCCATATCGGCTGTTTCGCTCGGGCTGCTCGGCTTCCTGATCGTACCCATGCGGCTTATCCCTCTGCGCTTCAGGAGGAGACTTTGGTTATGGAGCAAGCGGTGCCGCGCCAGCGGCCGATCCGCGCCATCGTTGATCTCTGCAGTCTTGGCCGTTGCCAGACTGAACGACGGCGGACGGCCAAATCGCCGTGACCGGAATGTTAAATCGACCCCGAAATCAAACGACAGTTGCTCAGATGACGCTTACGACGTCGATCACGTGTCGATTGGCGTCAAATCACATCTCGCGTAACGATGCTACGAACGGGTCGGTTCCGTTTTATGTCGTGTCCGTCTTATGACGTGGGTCGGCTGGACAGGGCCGAGGGTTGGCGGCAAATTCGAAGGCACAGTTGGAAGTGAAGCCGGCCATATTCCACTAGTGTGGTGGATTTGATGCCCCTTTTGCCGCGGGGTCTTTCCAAGGGGTTTTAAATCCAGAACCACACCAGCCTTATAGAGTTGCTGGTGTGACTTTGTTTCCGAAGTTCGCTCGATGGCCCGCTGCAAGTTAAAACGACATTCGCAAGCGGAACACTAAGGTGGCGGGTGCACATGGTTCCCGTCGTCAAGGCCAAGCTGCTAGAAGATAAACGCGGCCTCATCGTCGGGATCGCCAATGATCAATCGATTGCATGGGGATGCGCGAAGGCCTTCCGCGCGCTCGGCGCGCAGCTCGCCCTTACCTATCTCAACGAAAAAGCGAAAAGCTATGTGGAGCCGTTGGCGCGCGAAGTCGAGGCGCCGATCATCATGCCGCTCGACGTGCGCGTGCCCGGCCAAATGGAAGCCGTGTTCGAGCGCATAAACCAAGAATGGAACGAGCTCGATTTTCTGGTGCACTCCATCGCCTTCTCGCCGAAGGAAACGCTCCAAGGGCGGGTTGTGGATGTGTCGCGCGAAGGCTTCGTCACGACACTTGAAGTCTCCTGCTGGACATTCATCCGCATGGCGCATTTGGCGGAGCCGTTGATGCGCAAAGGCGGCACGATGTTCACCATGACCTATTACGGCAGCCAGGTCGTGGTGACGAACTACAATATCATGGGTGTCGCCAAGGCGGCGCTGGAAAGCGCAGTGCGCTATATTGCGGCTGAACTGGGCCCCAAGGGCATTCGTGTCCACGCCATTTCGCCGGGCCCGCTGGCGACGCGCGCCGCGTCGGGCATTCCGGAATTCGACGCCTTGCTCGACAAGGCGAAATCCAAGGCGCCGGCCCGAAGCCTTGTCAGCATCGAGGATGTCGGCTTCGCCACGGCATTCCTGGCCCATGATGCGGCGCGCCTAATTACCGGCGAGACGCTTTATATCGACGGCGGATATCACATCATGGATTAGCTCAAGCTGCATGCGAGGTGATCTGGGTATCCCAAAACCGCACGAGCGTGTGAGGAACCAAAAATTCCAGAGGCGATTGATCGTGATAGACCGCTGCCGCTGTGGGCTTACCTGGCTTGCCCTGTTTGAAGGGGGATAGCTTTCAAGGGCCCGATGGGAGGTCAGTCCCATGAGTGCGCGAAGTTCAGTCGGCATCCTGCTCACGCTCATCCTGATGGTCGTCGCGATACCGGCGCCGCAGCCTTTTGATCGCTCCTCGCTCGGCCGGCTGCTCTCGCCGAGCGCTCAGGCGCAGTCGAGGTTCGGCAATTTCTTGGCGCGCTTGCGCCGCGAGACTTTGCCCGAGGGCATCGCCAGGACCAATGGTCGGATCGAGGCGACGCAGGTCGACGTGGCGACGAAATATGCCGGGCGGCTCGCCGACATCACCGTTCGGGAGGGAACTCCGGTCGAGAAAGGCCAGGTCCTCGGCCGCGTCGCGTCGCCCGAAACCGAGGCACAGCTCCGCGTGGCCCAGTCCGAGGTCGAGCGCGCCAAACACGCTAAGGCAAATGCCGAAGCGCTCATCGCCGAGCGCAATGCTGTCCTGGCCGCGGCTAGGTCCGACTTCGAACGCGGCAAGGAGCTGGTGGCCCGAAACGTCATCTCCAAACAAACGTTCGATCAGCGCCAGCAAAGTTTCGATTCGGCACAGGCCAGCCTGACAGGAGCGACTGCACAGCGGGATCAGGCCGACGCCGCGATCCGAAGCTCGGAAGCGGAACTGGAGCGCCTCCATGCCGTGCTGAAGGACATGACGCTCGTCTCGCCCCGCTCTGGACGAATTCAGCATCAGCTGGCGCGCAACGGCGAGGTGGTGCCGGCCGGCGGCCGGGTCTTCACTGTCCTTGATCTGCACGACGTCTATATGACGGTCTTCTATCCGGCGGCGGTCGCCGGCAGGCTCGAAATCGGCGGCGAAGCCCGGATGGTCCTCGATCCGATCCCGCAATATGTCGTGCCGGCAAAAGTGACCTTTGTGGCGGCCGATGCGCAATTCACGCCCAAAACCGTCGAGACTGCGGAAGAGCGGGAAAAGCTGATGTTTCGCGTCAAGCTCAACGTTGACCCGGATGTCCTCAAGCAATTTGCTTCCCGGGTGAAGACCGGCGTGCGCGGCATGGGCTTTGTAAGGACAGATCAAGCGACGCCATGGCCGGACGACCTTCAGGTCAAGCTGCCGCAATGAGCGGCCCCGCCATCGCGCGGGTCGAGAACGTCTCGCACCATTACGGTGCGCGGGTCGCGCTCGACCATGTGAGCATCGAGATTCCGTCCCGCATCATGGTCGGCGTGATCGGTCCAGACGGTGTCGGAAAGTCGACGCTGTTGGCGCTGATTTCCGGCGTGCGCGCGATCCAAAGCGGGACGGTCGTTGTATTCGGCGAAAGTGTCGCGGATGGTGCGCATCTGCGCGAAATGCGCGGGCGCGTCGCCTACATGCCGCAAGGGCTCGGCCGCAATCTTTACCCTACGCTCAGCGTATTCGAGAACATCGACTTTTTCGGCCGCTTGTTCGGGCAATCGGCGACGGAACGGCGCGGCCGCATCACCGAGCTACTCACTGCAACGGGACTCGATCCGTTCGAAGACCGGCCGGCCGGAAAGCTCTCGGGCGGCATGAAGCAGAAGCTCAGCCTCTGCTGCGCGCTGATCAACGACCCCGATCTGCTTATTCTGGATGAGCCGACGACCGGCGTCGATCCACTGTCGCGCGGTCAATTTTGGGATCTCATCAAAACGATCCGTGCGCGGCGACCGCAAATGAGCGTGGTCGTGGCGACCGCCTATATGGACGAAGCGGAGCGTTTCGATTGGCTGATCGCCATGGATGACGGAAAGATCATCGCCCACGGTACGCTCAAGGACATGCTCGACAAGACCGGCGAGCCCACGCTCGAGGAGGCCTTCATCGCGCTTCTGCCGGAGGAAAAGCGGGCACAGCATCAAAAGGTCGTGGTGCGGCCGCGCCATGCCGCGCCGGATGAGGTCCCGGCGATCGAGGCAGAGGGTCTGACGCGGCGTTTCGGCAACTTTGTGGCCGTGGATCATGTGAACTTCCGCATCGCGCCCGGTGAGATCTTCGGTTTCCTCGGCTCCAATGGCTGCGGCAAGTCAACGACGATGAAAATGCTGACCGGCTTCCTGCCGGCGTCGGAAGGCTGGGCCAAGCTGTTCGGCCGCCCGATGGGCGGAAACGACATGGAGATGCGTCGCAATGTCGGCTACATGACGCAGGCCTTCTCGCTCTATGGCGAACTGACGGTGCGGCAGAATCTCGATCTGCACGCCAGGCTCTATCATTTGCCGCCGGACACGATCGGGCCGCGTATCGAGGATTTGCTGCACCGCTATGATCTGGAAGCTGTCGCCGATGCCAAGCCCGAAAGCCTGCCGCTTGGCCTTAAGCAGCGGCTGCAGCTTGCGGTCGCGGTGCTGCATCAGCCGGCGATCCTCATTCTCGACGAGCCGACCTCGGGCGTCGATCCGGTGGCGCGGGATTCGTTTTGGCGCACGCTGATCGATCTGTCGCGAGATGACGGCGTGACCATCTTTCTGTCCACGCATTTCATGAACGAAGCGGAACGCTGCGACCGCATCTCGCTGATGCATGCCGGCAAGGTGCTGGCGGTGGGAGCGCCGCTTGACCTGGTCAAGGAGCGCGGCAGCGATTCACTCAATGACACGTTCGTCGGCTATCTTGCCGATGCCGCCGGGATCGATCGCACCAAGAAGGTCGATCAGGCCATGCCGAGCGCCGCGCCCGCTGAAGCGGAGTCGGTGCGTCTGCCCAAGCATTTCGATTTCGCTAGGCTTTGGGCTTATGCGAGGCGTGAGGCGGTCGAGCTGTTGCGCGATCCGATCCGGCTCGCATTTGCCGTGCTGGGGCCGGTCCTGCTGATGCTTGCCTTCGGCTACGGCATTTCGTTCGACATCGAGAATCTGCAAACCGCGGCCTTCGACCAGGACGATACGCCGCAAAGCCGGCAGCTGATCGATGCCTTCTACGGCTCCCGCTATTTCTCGATGCAGCCGCCGATCGCGACCGCGGCTGAGTCCGATCGGCGCTTGCGTTCCGGCAATACGCAGATCGTCGTCGAAGTACCATCCGGCTTCGGCCGCGATCTGCTGCGGTGCGCGCAGCCGGAGATCAACGCCACGGTCGATGGCGCCATGACCTTCCGCGGCGAAACCGCACGTAACTATGTTGCCGGCGTTGTCCGCCGGGAAGGCGACGAGATCAGCCGGCAGGTCAAAGGCGGAGCAAGTGCCGCAGCCTGGACCGACGATGATATCGAGATGCGCTTCCGCTACAACCAGGCTTTCCGTAGCGTCAATGCCATGGTGCCGAGCATCTTCATGCTCATGCTCTGCCTGATACCTGCCATCATGTCCGCGATCGCCGTCGTGCGCGAGAAGGAGACAGGCTCGATCGCAAATTTTCGCTCAACGCCGATCACCAAATTCGAATTCCTGATCGGCAAGCAGGTGCCCTATATCGCCGTCGCCATATTGAATTTCTTGCTTTTGTTCCTGCTGGCGATCTTTCTGTTCCGGGTGCCGATCAGAGGACCGTTTCTGGCGCTGCTGATCGGCTCCATTGCTTACGTCGTCTCAACGACGGGCTTCGGACAACTGATCTCCTCCTTCACGCGCACGCAGGTCGCCGCCGTCTTCGCCACGGCCATTCTCTCCATCGTGCCGGCCGTGAATTTCTCCGGCATGTTCGCGCCGGTGTCATCGTTGTCTGGCACTGCCAGGATCATCGGCCTGAGCTTTCCCTCGGCCTGGTACCAACCGATCACGGTCGGCGTCTTCGCCAAAGCGCTCGGCATGGCCGAGCTCTGGCGCAATCTCGTTGCCATCATTCTGATTGCGGCCGCGTATCTGCTCCTGTCATTGTTGTTTCTGCGCAAGCAGGAGACGTGACATGTCCACGGCCTCGCAAGCGCCTGCTGGGGTCAAGGTCACGGGCGCCAAGCCGATGACGCTCCGCGACCACGTCTCCAATATCTTTCGCCTTGTCGTCAAAGAATTGCGCAGCATCCGCTCTGATCCGGTCATGCTGATCCTGGTCATCTATGCCTTCACCATGTCGGTCAACACGGTGGCGACGGGCTCCGTCAGCGAAGCCACCAATCTTTCTGTCGGCATTGTCGACGAGGACGGTTCGGAGCTTTCACGGCAGATCGCCGAAGGATTGGTGCGCCCTACCTTCCAGCCGGCCGTGCAGATCCGGGCCACCGACATGGATGCCAAGATGGACCGTGGCGAGCTTTTGTTTGTGGTCGAGATCCCGCCGAACTTCCAGGCCAATATTCTCGCTCAGCGCAAGACCGGGCTGCAGATCAATGTTGATGCGACGGCTGTGGCGCAGGCCGGCAACGGAGCGAATTATCTGAGGACCGCCATCTCCAACGAGGTGCGTCAGTTCCTTGCCAAGCGTGGCGGCGCCGGCTCTGGGATCCTGCCGATTAATCTCGTGGTGCGCGCACGGTTCAATCCGAACCTCAATACATCATGGTTTTCGGCGATGACGCAGGTGATCAACCAGATCACGCTGCTCACCGTGATCTTGACCGGCGCCGCACTCATCCGCGAGCGCGAGCAGGGGACCGTCGAGCATCTCCTGGTCATGCCGGTGGTGCCGGCCGAGATAATGCTGTCGAAAATGTTCGCCAACGGCCTGGTCATTCTGCTAGCCGCGATGCTGTCGCTGCAATTCGTCGTCCATTGGTGGATTGGTGCGCCGATTGCGGGCTCGCTTCTGCTGTTTCTATTGGGCGCCGCGCTATATGCTCTGGCCGTGGCGGCGCTCGGCATCCTGCTCGGCACCTTATCGACGAATATGGGCCAGTTCGGGCTTTTGGCGATGCCGATCCTCGCCGCCACGCAATTGCTGTCCGGCGGCTCGACGCCGATGGAAAGCATGCCGCTCTGGCTGCAATATTTGATGCGCATGATCAGTCCGACGCCACATTTCGTTTCCTTCGCGCAAGCCGTGCTGTTCCGCGGCGCTGATTTCACGCTGGTGTGGCAGCCATTGCTCGCCATGCTGATTGTCGGCGTGGTTTACTTCATCGTCGCAATGATCCGGTTCCGCAAGGTGATATTCGGGAGCTGAGACATGCCGAGCTGGTCAGTCCGCTTGTGCTGCTTGCCGGCGGCGGCTTACCGTCCTGCCCGTTGCGGAGATCACTTTCCCCGCAAATCCGAAAGCCGGGAACGGGGCCGACATGCCCGCCTGCCGGATCTAGGCACGCCGCGCTACCGACGTGTAGAAGTCCTGGGGCCTGCAATGATATGATTTGCGCCGGCGGCGCGCGGGAGTCGTCCCGATGAAAGCTTATCTCGCCACGACCGGCATGCTGTTCGCTCTGCTGGCCGTGCTCCATGTTTGGAGGATTGTGGTTGAGTGGAACGGCCTCTCCCGGGAAATCTGGTCGCTCGGAACCATCGTGGCCGGCATTATCGTGAGCGCGGGTCTCGCGATCTGGGCGCTGCGCTTATTCCTCGGTGAGAGCCGTGGCTAGGGCAACGAATATGAGGCGGCGCGCTTTCCTTCAACTCGCCGCAAGTGCCGCAGCAATTCCAAGCCGCGCTTTCGCGCAAGCCTATCCGGTGCGGCCGGTGCGGGTGATCGTCCCCTACGCGCCGGGCGGCCCGACGGATGTGTGCGCCCGCCTGATCGCGCAAGGACTCTCCGACCGATTGGGCAAGCAGTTCTATGTGGAGAATGTGCCGGGCGCGGGCGGCAACATCGGCACCGGGCAGGCGGCACGCGCCGCACCAGATGGATACGCGATCCTGATCACCGTCAACAGCCACGTCATCAATCCGACCCTGTACCGCAGCATTCCCTATGATCCGTTCAAGGACTTCGAGCCGGTATCGCTGGTCGCCACGTTTGCGTCCGCACTTTCGGTCAATCCCGCACTGCCGGCGAAAAACGTCGGTGAGCTGGTCGCTCTCGTAAGAGGGCGTCCTGGCAAGTATAGTTTCGCGTCGCCGGGCTTCGGGACGCCCTCGCACCTGTTGGGCGAGCAATTCCGGGTGGCGCTCGGGCTTGACCTTGTGCACGTCCCGTATGGGGGCAGCGGTCCAGCCACCACCGCCGCGATCGCGGGCGACACTCCGATTGTGTTTGCGGCGCTTTCGGCCGCGGTTCCGCAAGTCGCGGCCGGGAAGCTGCGCGCACTCGCCGTGATGAGCAAAAATCGCTCCCAGGCTCTCGTGGATCTGCCGACCATCGCCGAGGCCGGATTCCCGGATCTCGACGGCGACGGCTGGATCGGAGCTCTCGTGCCGGCCGGCACGCCCGCGGAAATCACGCAAATGCTCCGGCGCGGGATCGTCGAGACCCTCATGCGGGCGGACGTCCAGCAGCGGCTGCGTGCGCTGGGGTTCGACCCAGTCGGCAGCACGCCCGATGAATTCGCAACGCAGATGAAGCGTGAAATGAGCAAATGGGCGAGGGTCATTCGCGCCGCCCATCTTACCGCCGAGTAGGAGCCGTGCGCTTTGGCGCAGTGCTTGTCCGCATGAGACCGGAGCGGGAGCGGTTCTTTGCGAATTTCCTGCTGGCAAAACCATCGCGACGGTGGCACCTAGGCCCGTAATATCTTTATCTTTGTCTCACAGGAAGGTCTGGGTCATGAGCCAGGGTGCCGGGGGCGCGGAGCCGTCCGTCGAGGCCGTACGGCAGCAATTCTTCGCCGCCGTCGGCCATCACCAGGCCGGGCGCTTCGCCGAGGCCGAGGCTCTCTATCGTGCGATCATCGGCGGCGGTTGGCGGATCGCCGAGGCACACAACAATCTGGGCACACTCTTGCAGCAGCGTGGCGACGACGCTGCTGCACTTGCCGCTTATCGCGAGGCGGTAGCGATCAACCCGGCGGATGCCGGCGCGCTGTGCAATCTCGGCAATGTGCTGCGCGAGCAGGGAAAGCCCGAGGAGGCCGAAGCCGCCTATCGCCGTGCCCTTTCGGTAAAGCCGGACCATGCCGAGTCCAACAACAATTTCGGCATGATGCTGTCGGAGCGCGGGCAGCATGCCGAGGCACTCGCCTGCTACCGCGCGGTGCTCGCGGCCAATCCACGTTTCGTGGACGCTCTAAACAATGCAGCCGTAGCGACCCGTCGCTCAGGCGACACGCGCGAGGCAATCGCACTGTGGCGGCGGGCCATCGCCCTCAAGCCGAACAGTGTCGAGGCCCATGTCTACCTCGCTGACACGCTCGCCGATCTCGGCGCGATTGATGAGGCGCGCGAGCACGCCCGGCTCGCGGATCAGTTGGAAGTCCCGCCGCGGCCGGCGCTCTGTTTCGCGCTGGGGGTCGCGCTCGCGCGCTGTGGCCTGATCGATGCCGCGCGTTCGCGGCTGCGCCAATGTGCCTCCGGTGACCCCACCGATCGCTACGGTGCGCGGCTTGCTCTGGCATCGCTGGGCGAGGGCATCCCACCCGGACGCGCCTCCGCGGCGTTCATCGATCGCCTCTACGCCATCTGCGCCGACCGCTGGGACAACCCGACTGGTCCGCACCCCTATCGCGGTGCAGAGCTCGTGGCCGAGCGCGTCGTCGGCGAAGGGCTCGATGTGCTGGACATCGGTTGCGGCACCGGCCTCGTCGGCGTTCTCGTGCGGCAACGTGCGCGCACTCTCGTCGGCGTCGATCTATCCGGTGTGATGCTCGAGCGCGCCAGGGCCAAGCTGGTCTATGACGAGCTGCATCGCGGCGACATGGTGCTGTTCATGCAAGGGCGTCCGCAGATTTGCGATTTCGTCACCTCGGCCGCCACGCTCATTCATTTCGGCGACCTCGAGCCGGTTTTCAAAGCCGCAAACATAGCGCTGCGCCCCGGAGGCCGATTCGTCTTCACGGTGTTCCCGCACGATCAAGACGCGGCGGTCTCGGTGGCGGCGCTCGATGGGCTGGGGCAGGGCGGATGCTTCCTGCATGGCCCCGGCTTCATCGCCGCCACGGCGGCCGCCAGCGGCCTTGTGGTCGATGCGATCGAGACGGCTATCCACGAATACAAGAACGGACAGCCGCTCGAAGCTCTGGTCGTGGTCCTGCGCAAGGCTTAGGCGGACTGGCGCCCCTTGCCGAAGTTCGGGAGACATCGCGGCACTTTGGCACGAGCTTCGGGACGCACTCGCAACTGCATTATTCCAGTGCCGTTTTTCGATTTGAAGTTCCTGAATGAGATTGCGGCCCCTGTGGCAGGAACTTCAAATCGGCGGCACTAGACTACTGCCTTTTCCAAGCAGACTACTGCCCTTTTGGCGGCCTCTCGCCGGCAAACAGAGCCGCCGGGAATTGTGCCGCAAACCGGCGTTGGCGCGGCGGCTGCGGCGGCTCGGGATGGGGCCGCCGATCCGGCTCGACCAGCTTGCGATAAAGGTGCCAGGTCGAATGGCCGAGGATCGGTATCACCACCGCGAGACCCGTGAACAGCGGCAGCGAACCGAGCAGCAGCAGCCCGGCCACGATCAGTCCCCAGGCGGCGATTGTCAGCGGGTTGCGCTTGACCGCCCGCACCGATGTCATGACGGCCACGAGTGCACCCACATCTCGGTCGAGCAGCAGCGGGAAGGACACGACGCTGACGATCAGCACCGCAACCGCGAACGCGAATCCGACCGCATTGCCGATTATGATCAGCCGCCAACCCTCCGGCGTGGTGAAAAGGCGCGTGAGGAAATTCGGGACGAGTTGCGCCGGCTCGTAGCCGAAATTGGCGATATAGATCGCCTGCGCCACCGCCACCCATAGGGCGAACATGACAAGGAGTAGGACACCCAGTGCGACGATGCCGTCGGTCGAAGGCGAACGGCGTGACCTGAACGCGTCCCAAAGCGATGCATTGCCGCCGCGCTCGCGTTGCCGGCTCACTTCGCAGAGCCCGATCGCCGCAAACGGACCGACGAGTGCAAAACCAGCAGCCAACGGATAGAGGAGCGGCAACAGGTCGTACCGAACTGTCAGTGCGGCGAGGATCAGGCCGATGATCGGATAGATGATGCTGAGGAAGATCACATGGGTGGGGAAGGCGAGAAAATCGTCGAGGCCGCGTCTGAGCACATCCTTGAGATCGCGCATCGCGATCTTGCGTACGACCGGCGCGCCGGAGCTGGACATGGTTTCCGAGCCGGCGATCACGTGTAGGTAAGTCATGATCTGTCCTCCTCGTGTTTCCCTGGCCCGCGCGCCTCTGGTCGCGGTCTAGCTCGCGCTCCTCTGCGCGCTGCGGCCTCTCCGATCTTGCAGGCAGAAGTGCCGGTTGTGGACGCTCAGGCGCCAAGCCATTCGCATGTAACATCGAGAGCGGCGAGGGAGGGCCTTGCCTCACTGATGCGGCCCATGAGACCGCTCTCGATGAACCCGTTCGCGGACATTTTGCCGCTACGCCGCGGTCCGAACGGATGCCGTGGCGATTATTGCGGCGCTATTCCCCGGTGGCGTCATGCAATCCTCCGGGCCAATTTGGGATTCTTCCTTCCGTCGCCCTTCGGAGACGGACCATATTAACATCGTCCGACCCGCCCGAAAGTCAAGCCGTCGACCAATCACGACAACGAATATTCGGTTCCGATGCACGGCATGATAGAGTAGATTTTAATAGAGCAGATTTTATCAATTCGGCGCCTTTATGCTAAGCCGAGCTCGCGCAGATCAAACGGCGATCGAAAGCGGCGATCGAAAACGAAGAATACGAGGCCAAAAAAAGCACGGGGAGAAACAAAACCATGCGACCCTTCTGGCAATCGAGCAAGCTGTTGGTCTTTGCTGCGACCTGCGCGGTCCTGGCATTGACGGCTGCGCGCGCGCAGGCGCAAACCGACTTCTACAAGGGCAAGACAGTGTCGGTCGTGATCGGCGCGAAGACGGGAAGTCTCGCCCTTTCGGCGCAGATCGTCGCCCAGCACCTGGGACGCTACATTCCCGGCAACCCAACCGTGATTTTCCGGCAAATGCCGGGCGGCGCTCATCTGGGCGCCACCGGCTATGTGTTCAACGTGGCCGAGCCTGACGGCTTGACGATCCTGGCCGCCAATCCGGGCGTTGCCATGGCGCAGCTTGCTGGCCTGCCACAGGTGCGCTTCGACATCCAGAAATTCGAGTGGCTCGGTTCCTCCGGATCGGATGGAGCGCTGTTCTCGATCCGCTCGGATCTTCCCTACAAGACGTTCCAAGAGTTCAAGGATTCCGGCCGCGAGCTGATCGCCGGGACAACCGGGCCGGGCTCCAACGCATACGATATGCCGCTGCTGCTCAAGGAATTCGCCGGCGCCAATCTGAAGCTCTTGAAAGGCTATTCGGCCAATAGCGACATTCTGCTCGCCATTGAGCGAAAGGAGGTCGATGCCTATGCGGCGCTCGGCACCACGATCAAGCTCGCGGTTGACCGCGGCTCGGTGCGGGCGCTGGTGCGGGCGCGCGCCCCAGTGCCGGGCTTCAATGATTTGCCGATCGACGAGGATTTAACTACGGACCCGATCGGCAAGTCGCTGATGGCGATCCGCGGCATTCCGCTCCTGATCGGGCGGCCTTTGGGGGTGCGGCCCGGCACGCCGCCGGAGCGGGTTGCCGTCCTGCGGGAGGCGCTTGCCAAGGCGCTCGCCGATCCGGAGCTCTTGGCCGAGGCCAAGAAGGCGCAGATCGACATCAACTACATCTCCGCGGCTGACGTCACCAAGAGCTTCGCGGAAATGATGAACCAGCCTCCGGCGGTCATCGAGGCGATGAAGAAATATCTCACGCCTGGCGAATAGAGATATTAGGCGACCCTCATAACGTCGCTATCGGATGAGGCTTGGCGGCGCGGCTCGGGAATCAGATATTTTCCGACCTGCACCATCGGGCGCGGCTTGACCAGGATGGACAGGAGACGATCCTGCAACATCTTCGGTGAGGTGGGCTTGGTCAAGACCTCGTGCACGCCGAGGCGGATCGCCTCGTTCACGCGCGTGCGCGATGCGTGCGGCGTCAGCATGATGATCGGCAGGAAAGGCTTCGCGAACACGCCCGGCGAGCGCACAATGTGCATGATCTGCGGGCCGCTGAGCACCGGGATATCCCAGTCCATCAGCATGATGTCGGGACTGATGTTGCGGATGACGTCGAGCGCGGAGAGCCCGTCGGCGGCTTCGTAGATCAATTTGGCGCCGATATTCATCAGCATCATGCGCGTCAATTTGCGCGTATAGGCATTTTCATCGACGACCAACAGGCCGAGAGGCTCGATCAATTTCTCAAGTTGCTTGGCGGACACTGCAATCTGCTCCTGGTCCCTCGGAGCCGGTGGTACCCGATGATCGCTGCGATGGCCTGAATCGGATTGATCGAATTTTATTCAATCCCCACAGGATAATTTAATTCTGACAGGCGCTCGCGATGCCATCAGTCTACGATGACTGGATTGACCCAGTAGCAGGAGCCGTCCATTCGATTAAAGCTGGTACCCCAAGTGGCGGATCTCCCGTGCGAGGTCCGGAATTGCACCGTGAATGATGAGACCGAGGCGGCCGCGGCGCTGGAGAACCGGGCTGCGCCAGTTGCGGGTCTCCACCGGTAAACCGTGCGGCTTGCCTCATCCATCAGGCTGAAGACGTAGTCCGCCGGATAGATCCGCAAACTCGCCTGCTTGAGCCCTTCGAGCGCGTCGTTGGCGCGCAACAAGATGCCTTCGCCCTTATCGTTGATGGATTTGGCGCGCCACAGCGCGAGGTCCCCTCCGGGTGCGGCGAGAGGGGTGACCAGAAAATGAAGCGCCCCAGGTTCGTTCTTCGCAATTGTGTCGCATCCCCTCATCGCGGTGGAAAGCCAGTTGAAATCTGCAGTCGATGAGGCAACAAAAAATTCGTCGGCCGCCGGGCCGGTTGTGGTCGCACTATCAAGCTGCTGCCAGCGCAGCACCGCGGTGGCGGCGAGCAGGATCGCGATGAGCAGAAACAGGAGCGCGCCGCCGACGACCAGCCTTGCCCCAGGCTTGGCTTGGCTGCCACAATCGGGGCAGATTCGCGCCAGCATTGGCAGCGCTCCGCCGCAGCGCCGGCATTTGCGGTCGAGACTCGCGAAACCGACCGGCAGATGTGCCCACGACCCCACGGTCTGTGCCAAAGCGGCTATTTGGGCCTGCATGATAAAAACCTGGTGCGCCGTCCCGTCTGGATGCAGGGATCCAGAATAGTGCGGATTGGCCGGAGGGCGAAATGGAATCCGTATCCGGCACGCAACACGCCGGTGCTGCTTGGCGGGACGCGATTGAGCGCCTTGGAGTTTGAGCGTTTTCGATCTTGCGCGCGCCCGCGAATGCATCGAAGATGAAAGAATGAGATCGATCGCCAATAGCATCGTCGCCGCGACGGGCCTCTGCTGGGCCGTTTATTGCGGCCCCTATGACTCCAACACGTTTCCGCTTGCGGTCGGCATGACTCCGCAGGAAGCGAGTGCCGCGCTCGGCTTGCCGCTCACCCATTATTCCGGAGCGCGCGGCGCGGAAATTTACATTGCGGGCGGCTCCGCCGACGTGCCTGGGCGGTTCCCGGTCGACGCATTGATCGAGTTGCAGTTCCGCCGCGGCCATCTGACCGGCTGGAAACAGAATTGGGCCCTGCCGAAGCCTTGGATTATCTATTGAGGCTCGGGTGACGGCGGGTGCTCCGGCGGCTTCGCCGGTTGATTTTCTCGCCGCCGCGTCGTGAAATCGCCGACATTGAGGGCCGGGCAATTTGCCCGGCCACGTCTTTTCAGAGGAGGTCACCTTGGGCAAGCATTTCACACTCACCGCCGCCGACCAGCACCGGCTCGGGGCTTATCGAGCCGATCCCCAAGGGGCGGCCAAAGGCGGCATCGTGGTCATCCAGGAGATTTTCGGCGTCAACCACCACATTCGCGCGGTATGTGATCGGTTGGCACATGAAGGCTATGCGGCGGTCGCGCCGGCTTTGTTCGATCGCACCGAACCGAACTTCGAATGCGGCTACACGCCGGACGAGATCGCCAATGCACGCAAGTTCGTGGCCAGCCCGGACTTCCCGGCCATGTTGCGCGATGCCCAGGCTGCGATCGACACGCTGAGGAAGGAAGGGCCGGTGGCGATCCTCGGCTTCTGCATGGGCGGAACGATCGCCTTCCTTGCCGCCGCCGAGGCAACCGGCCTCTCGGCCGCGGTCTGCTACTACGGCGGTCACATCATCAAGATGGTCGACAAGCGGCCAAAATGCCCGACCCAAATGCACTTCGGCGAAAAGGATGCCAGCATTCCAATGATGGATGTCGAGACCATCAAGGGCAAGCATCCGGAATGCGAAATCTTCGTCTATCCGGGCGCTGCGCACGGCTTCAATTGCGACGAGCGTGGCAGCTACAACGAGGCAGCCGCCAAGCTCGCCTGGCAGCGCTCGCTCGACTTTCTCAAGCTGCACCTAAAATGAAGCTGGACTAGAACCAGCGCTCGTCGATCGACACGGTGTCGCCCGGCCGCAGCGCGTAGGTCGGCGGCACCTCCGTGCTATAGGTCTGCCCGCCTTGGCTGCGCGTGAGCTGCGCTCGCCACCGGTAGGCTCGCGGCGTGAAGCCACCGGCAATCGCAACTGCGGTCTGCACCGTCATGTTGGGGACGAAGGGATACTGGCCCGGATAGGTCACCTCACCGAGGATGAAGAAGGGCCGGTAGTTCTCGATCTCGATGGCGACATGGGGCTCGCGAATGAAGCCGTTGCGCAAGCGAGCCGCGACCTCGCGCGCGAGCTGAGCGGTCGAAACTCCGCGCGCAGGAACCGCACCAATCAGCGGCATGGTGATGTTGCCTGCGGCGTCGACCGCATATGAGTTGCTCAGGCCGTCCTGGCCGAAGACCACGATCCTCAGCCGGTCGCCGGAATCGAGTTGGTAGACCGAAGCGTCCGCGAACGAGGTCACCGCACTGACGGCCGCCGGCGTGCCCGCATACATGAGATTATCGAGATCCGGCCGCGACGATGCGGTGGGCGGCGCCGATGCGAGCTGCGGTCCCGGCCGCGCGGATGCGGCCGAGATGGGTGCGGTCGGCAAGGACAGACCCGCGCATCCCCCCAGCGTGGCGGCAAGGAGCAAAGCAGCGGCAAGTCTCGCCCCGCAACGCGCACCGCTGCGGCCCCCGACGGGCCACCACTCAACCTGCTGACGCTTGCGCCGCATGCAATCCGAACCCGGAGCAAAAGGGTTAACGGATTAGCACCCGATATGGTTAACAAACCCTCTCCAGAAGAACAGAAGACGGCAGTCAGCCATCGCAATGCTTCGGAGAATCGGCGGAGGCGCTGGCTTGCGATGTCCGCAATATATAACACGCCGCATATAAGACACTGCGGAACGCCTCGGCAGAGTCGGCGCCGGCTGACAGCGCTAGTCAATCGCGTGCGTAGCCGATCAGCCGCTTTTTCTTGCGACCCAGGATCATCAGCAGCGAGGCGAGGATCGCCAGGACGAGCCAGATCGGCGCCCGCAGCAACGAGACGGTCACCGGGTCCCATAGCCAAGGGGCGAGCGGTGCCGTAAGGGGACGCAAGAGATCCTGCGGGCTCTTTTGCAGGACCTCGTTCCAGAACCCCTCGACGGTGGTCATCTCGACGGCTCGATTGGCAATCGACCTGGTGCCGTCGTAAACCAGGAACACGAAGCTCAAGGCCAGCCCAAGCAGGCCGACAAAGCGAAACAAGAAACGGATCATGGCGCCCCGTGTTAGGCTGAGAATTGATGCCCCGCTTTCGCAACGCTTACACGTCTCGCCTGACAGCTTCAATTCCGACGCTGATCCCCTACCCAAGCCGTGTTTTGTGCCGCAGCCGATCGCGCCAGCAGTGCGAAAGTGTCGCTGCCGCGATCGTGGAGGGCCTGCCTTGATGCTTCGGCAGTCGATCCGCTAGGTTTCTCGCAAGCTCTAAAGAAGGCCTGACAGCATGGCCAAGGAGTTGAAATGTCTATAAAAAACAATGGCCAGGGCAAGCGGCCGACTTTTACCGACCAGGAAGCCCTGCTGTTCCATAGCCAAGGCCGGCCCGGCAAGCTCGAGGTCATCGCCACCAAGCCTATGGCAACTCAACGCGATCTGTCGCTTGCCTATTCGCCTGGCGTTGCGGTTCCAGTCCTCGCCATCGCGGAGAACGAGAGCCTCGCCTACGACTACACGACCAAGGGGAATTTCGTCGCCGTCATCACCAACGGCACCGCTATTCTCGGGCTGGGCAACCGCGGCGCGCTCGCTTCCAAGCCGGTCATGGAAGGCAAGGCGGTGCTGTTCAAGCGCTTCGCCGATATCGACGCCATAGATCTTGAGGTTTCGACCGAGGACCCCGACGAGTTCATCAATGCCGTGAAGGTTCTGGGCAAGAGCTGGGGCGGAATCAATCTCGAGGATATCCGCGCGCCGGAATGCTTCGTGATCGAGCAGCGCTTGCGCGAGCTCCTGGATGTTCCGGTGTTCCATGACGACCAGCATGGCACCGCGATCATCGCCGCCGCCGGATTGATCAATGCACTCGATTTGACTGGTCGCGACATCAAATCCACCAAGCTCGTCTGCAATGGTGCCGGTGCTGCCGGCATCGCCTGCCTCGAGCTGCTCAAGGCCATCGGCTTCGCCGCCGATAATGTCATTCTGTGCGACACCAAGGGCGTCATCTACCAGGGCCGGACCGATGGCATGAACCAATGGAAGTCGGCCCATGCGGCCAAGACCTCGGCTCGCACGCTCGCTGAGGCGCTGGAGGGGGCCGATGCGTTCTTCGGGCTTTCGGTCAAGGGCGCGGTGACCCGGCAGATGGTCAAGGCCATGGCCGACAAGCCGATCATCTTCGCCATGGCCAATCCCGATCCGGAGATCACGCCCGAGGAAGTGGCCGAGGTGCGACGCGACGCCATCATGGCGACCGGCCGCTCGGACTATCCGAACCAGATCAACAATGTGCTCGGCTTCCCCTACATCTTCCGCGGCGCGCTCGACGTGCGCGCGACCGCCATCAACATGGAGATGAAGATCGCGGCCGCCAACGCGCTCGCCGCGCTCGCCCGCGAAGACGTGCCGGACGAGGTCGCGGTCGCGTATGGGGCGCGCCCGAAATACGGGCCCGACTACATCATCCCGGTGCCGTTCGACCCGCGCCTGATCGCCACCGTTTCGCCCGCGGTCGCCAAAGCCGCGATGGAGACCAAGGTCGCCCGCAAGCTTATTCCTGACATGGAAGCCTATCGGGGCCAGCTGGCGTCGCGTCGTGATCCCGTGGCGGGCATTCTGCAGCGCATCTATCAGCGGCTGCGGCGGCGCCCGCAGCGCGTCGTGTTTGCCGAGGGCGAGGAGGAGCAGGTGATCCGCGCCGCGGCGAGCTTCGTGCATCAAGGGCTCGGCAGCGCGCTACTGGTCGGACGCGAGGAGCCGGTGCGCGAGACCGCGCGCGGCCTCGGGGTGGAGCTTGGCGGCGGCATAGAGATCATCAACGCGGCGCTGTCGCAGCGCAACGATGCCTATGCGGCATATCTCTACGAACGGCTGCAGCGCAAAGGATACCTTCTGCGCGACGTTCATCGTCTGATCAACCAGGACCGCAACCATTTTGCCGCCTGCATGGTGGCGCTCGGCGACGCCGACGCCATGGTCACCGGCGTCACGCGCAACTTTTCGGTGGCGCTCGACGATGTATGCCGCTGCATCGATCCCAAGCCCGGCCATCGGATCATGGGGGTCTCGCTGGTGCTGGCGCGTGGCCGCACGGTGCTGGTCGCCGACACCGCCGTCAACGAAATGCCAAATGCCGAAAATCTTGCCGACATCGCCGTCGAAGCCGCCGGTGTTGCGCGGCGGCTTGGCTACGAGCCGCGGCTCGCGCTGCTGGCGTTCTCGACCTTCGGGCATCCGCCCGGTGAGCGTGCCGCGCACGTACAGGGCGCGGTCCGCATCCTCGACCAGCGGCATGTCGACTTCGAATACGACGGCGACATGGCGGCCGATGTGGCGCTCAATATGGATCTGCGCGACGCCTATCCGTTCTGCCGGCTGTCGGGGCCGGCCAATGTGCTGATCATGCCGGCTTTCCATTCGGCCTCGATTTCCACCAAGCTGCTCACCGAGCTGGGCGGTGCGACCGTGATCGGGCCGATCCTGGTCGGGCTCGACCGGCCGGTACAGATCGTGTCGCTCTCGGCCAACGACGCCCAGCTGGTCAACATGGCGGCGCTGGCCGCCTTCAACGTGAATGGATGAGCCGTTTCAAAGGTTTGTGTGCCGGCTCGAGCCCTGAGCATTGACGCGGCTTGGGGCCCCGATTATAAGCTCGGCCGATTGGCGGCGAAGCGTTTCGCCGCCGTTGGCTTTTTGCGCGGGCGGCAACTTTTGATGCCGCCTTCGCCGCACTGAAGCGCGAACGAAATCGCGACCATGAGATCGCGACTGCGAATTCGCAAATGACGGAACCAAAGCAGCACGCGGCCAGGAGCCGTTTGCTGCCGAATGAGAACCAGCATGGCCAATACATCTTCAGCCAAGAAGGCGACGCGCCAGATGGCGCGTCGGACAGCAATCAATAAAGCGCGGCGGTCGCGGCTGCGCACCTATGTGGTCAAGGTCGAGGAGGCAATCGCAACCGGCGATGGCGCGCTCGCGCGTGCGGCGCTCGGGGAGGCCGAACCGGTGATCATGCGTGCCGCGCAACAGGGCATCGTTCACAAGAATGCGGCGAGCCGCAAAGTGTCGCGGCTGACGCATCGGGTGGCCCAGCTCGCGAAGTAGGGCTGCGCGCCTGCGCGCCGCGATTGTTAGGTCGCCGGCGCTCGTAAGCTTTTTGCGACTGATCTGATTTGCGACGCGAGCGGGACGCCCTTTGTGGATGTCGAGCTCTGCGCCGAGAAAGCTGCATTTCGTTCTTTACCTGTTGCAAAAGCGTCACTGAATCATTCTATCGGATGGCTCTCAGGTGCTTCCTGTATGGCATCGCGCGCAGCAGTCGCGGAATCTTGCCTATTTTGCACCGCCCCATGCGTGGGGGTTAGGTGGACTTTCCGCACAAAAATACGACTGTTTCCAGAATGATTTACAGGAAAAGGAGCGCTGAGGACTTTGAGTCCGGGCGCTGCGCGACGCTGCCGGCAAGGCGGCACGATGGTAAAATTGTGACTTTCGTTGCGCCGCATTCAAGCTTTGCTGTGGCGAAAAATATGCGCAGCCGGTCATGCACTTAAGTACGGGTATCAGACGACGGACGACTTGGTTCAATGCGAGCTGGCTGTCTCAGCGCGGACCAGATTCCTTATTGTCGAGATTGCAGGCCCGTTCCATCGTGATAACGTCACTTTCGTCGGCAGGGGCCGCCGCCGAACATCTCGACTAGGCCAAGTCTTCGCGCCCACCGCAAGGATGGGAACGGGTGAGGCATGTCCGGTTGTTTGGCAGATGTCCCGGCGGCGACAAGCGGGTTGATAACGGCGTCTGACTTTCTGGTTGAGCGAAAGGGAAGAGGAAACGGCCCCGTTGGAACGGGGGCGCATCGGCTCAAGGCCTAATCAGATAGCGCGCCGCCCAAAGAAACGAGCGAACTCTGGACGGAAGAATTCCAAGAGACCATCTGCAAGGAGCAAACCTCGAAGAAACGAATTCTAGAGAAGCGAATTCCAGAGAAATCACCTGCAGAAACTCTGCTCGACAGGCGTCAAGAAACAAGCTTGCCATCGCGGGTGCGGCGCGATGAACCGGGGGGCGAAGATCATGACAAATCCGATCATGACTATCAGGGTAGCGCGTCAGGCCGGCGGCTTTCCGCTCGGTGCGGCTGCCGTCGAGCCCTTGGTGCGCCGATGCTGCGCCACGGACAGTCGCGTGGTGGCGGGACGTCCCGCCCCTCCTGGCCGTTGACTGCGCTTCCCGGTGGGCACGGGCCCTGAAGCGGCCCGGCTTCAGCTTCATCCTCGCCTCGCTGTAGCGCCAATCCCCGCGTTCCAATTTCCGCCCGTTGGTAGCGTGCTGCCTCTTTGCAGGAGCCTGCAAATGTCTCTTGTTCCTCAAACCGCGTTCAACTCAACCGCCATTGTCGACACGGTCGACCAACATGAGACGAAAATGACCAATACAGATCAGGAGAGGTGGTTGCGAGTGAAGGAGCGTCTTCGCGTCGAAGTCGGCGAGGACATCTATTTCAGTTGGTTCGCGCGAATGGAGCTCGATGCGATCGAGGCCGACACGATCAAGCTTTCCGTGCCTACGAGATTCCTCAAGAGCTGGATCCAATCACACTATGCCGAGAAGCTATTGGGCTGCTGGCAATCCGAGCGGGGGGAAACCACGCGCATCGAGCTGACGGTGCGTTCGGCGGCAATCCGGCCGCTGCAGCCTAAGCTCAAGCCCGTGGAGGTGCCGCTGCCGCCGCGCGAGCCCAAGCTCAACGGCCACGACCTGCGGCTGGCGATGCCGATCTCGGCGGCCCACGAGGGACTCGGCGGCTCGCCGCTCGATCCGCGCCTGACGTTCGAGAGCTTCGTGGTCGGCCGCTCGAATACGCTTGCGCACGCGGCGGCGCTCCAGGTCGCACGTGCCCGCCGCGGCGACGCCGTGATGTTCAATCCGCTCTACATCCATGCGGGCGTCGGGCTGGGCAAGACGCATCTGCTGCAGGCGGTGGCGTGGGCCGGCAATGTCGGTCCCGATCGCAAGGTGCTTTATCTGACGGCAGAAAAATTCATGTACGGGTTCGTGGCGGCGCTGCGCGCGCAGACCGCAATCGCGTTCAAGGAAGCCTTGCGAGCCATCGATGTCCTGGTCATAGACGACCTGCAGTTCCTGCAAGGCAAGTCGACTCAGGCCGAGTTCTGCCACACTCTCAACGCGCTCATCGATTCGGGCCGCCAGGTCGTCATCGCCTCGGACCGGCCGCCCGCCGATCTCGAAAGCCTCGACGAGCGCATGCGCTCGCGCCTTGCCGGCGGGCTGGTGGTCGAGATGGGGGCGCTCGGCGAGGAGCTGCGGCTGGAAATCCTGAAGGCGCGGGTTGCGGCCGCGCGGCTGCATCACCCGGGCTTCGACGTTCCCCCCGGTGTGCTGGGCTTCATCGCCAAATCGGTCACCCACAACGGCCGGGATCTTGAAGGCGCGCTCAACCGCCTGCTTGCCCACAGCAAGCTCACCGGGCAGCCGGTCACGTTGGAAATGGCCGAGCGCGAGGTGCGCGATCTGATCCGACCGCAGGAGCCGCGCCGGGTCAAGATCGAGGAGATCCAGCGCGTGGTGGCCCGCCAGTACAATGTGAGCCGCGCCGATCTGCTCTCCTCGCGCCGCACCGCCAACGTGGTGCGGCCGCGTCAGGTCGCCATGTATCTCGCCAAGACGCTGACCTTGCGCTCCCTGCCGGAGATCGGGCGGCGCTTCGGCGGCCGCGACCACACCACGGTCCTGCATGCCGTGCGCAAGATCGAGAACCTCGTGAGCAGCGACGTTTCGCTGGCCGAAGAGATCGAGCTCTTGAAGCGGCAATTGCAGGAATAGGCTGGCGCAGGCCTTGGGGCGCGGGTCTCTGGCGGCCGCACAAGGGCCACCGGGGGCCCTGCGCCCCGCCCTCGCGAGGCTCCCGGCGCGCGCGCAGACCCAAATCGGTTGGAAAACCTCGGCGGCCGGCGGCAGCGCCCTTGCGAAATCCACGGCCGCAAGCCACCTTCAACCCCCCTAGGGGCCGGCAGGTGGAAACGGGCGCGATGAAGGTCACGGTCGAACGTTCCGAGTTGTTGAGGTCGTTGAGCCACGTCCACCGGGTGGTGGAGCGCCGCAACACGATTGCGATCCTGGCCAATGTGTTGATCCGGGCGGAAGGCGCCAAGCTCGCGCTCAAGGCGACCGATCTCGATCTCGAGGTGATCGAGGTGATTGCCGCCGAGGCGAGCCCCGGCGGCGCCACCACAGTGCCGGCGCACATGTTCCACGACATCGTGCGCAAGCTTCCCGAGGGTACGCAGATCGTGCTCGAGTCCTCCGGCGACCGAGCGGTCCTGGCCATCCGTGCGGGCCGCTCGCGGTTCACGCTACAGACCCTGCCGGAAACCGACTTCCCGGATCTGGCGGCGGGCGAGATGACCCACTCCTTCAAGCTCACGGCTGCCGATCTGCGGCGCCTCATCGAGAAGACGCAGTTCGCCATTTCGACCGAGGAGACGCGCTATTACCTGAACGGCATTTATTTCCACACCGCCGGCGGCACCCAGGCGCCGAGCTTGCGGGCGGTCGCAACCGACGGACACCGCCTCGCCCAAGTCGACCTGCCGCTGCCGGAAGGTGCTGCCGGCATGCCGGGCATCATCGTGCCGCGCAAGACAGTGGGCGAGGTGCTGCGCTTGATCGAGGACGGTAGCAGCGAGGTTTTGATCGAGCTTTCGCCGGGCAAGATCCGCTTCACGCTGGCGAGCGTCGTGCTCACCTCCAAGCTCATCGACGGCACCTTTCCGGACTACGCCCGGGTCATTCCGGTCGGCAACGACAAGGAGCTCGCGGTTGACAAGAAGGAGTTCGAGCAGGCGATCGATCGCGTCTCCACTGTGTCGAGCGAGCGCGGGCGCGCGGTCAAACTTTCACTGTCGAACGGCAAGCTGATGCTTTCCGTCACCAATCCGGACTCCGGCAGCGCAGCCGAGGAGATCGAGGTCGACTACGGTGCCCAGCCGCTCGATATCGGCTTCAACTCGCGCTACCTGCTCGATATCGCGGCTCAGATCGAAGGCGAGCAGGCGGTGCTCAAGCTCGCCGATCCGGGCTCGCCGACCCTGATCCAGGATCGCGACGCCAAAGGTGCGCTCTACGTGCTGATGCCGATGCGGGTGTAGCCCGGATGGAGCGGAGCGCAATCCGGGACAGCTATCCCGCATTCCGCTTGCGCTTCATGCGGGCTACAACATCTACACATGGCAAATGAGCGCCGCCCGCATCCGACGTCTGACCCTGACCAATTTTCGCAGCTATCGCTCAGCCCAGATCGCGCTTGAGCCTGCACCGGTCGTGCTGGTCGGGCCGAACGGTGCCGGCAAGACCAATCTGATCGAGGCGATCTCGTTTCTCGCGCCCGGGCGCGGGTTACGCCGCGCCACGCTCGAGGAAGTGGCGTTTCAGGAAGGCGACGGCTCCTGGGCGGTCTCCGCCGATGTGGCGGGCGCGCTCGGGCTTGCCACGCTCGGCACCGGCATTGAGGCGCCTCTGCCGGACGCGGCGGCAACGACCCGCAAATGCCGGATCGACCGCGAGCCCGCCGTCTCGCTCGCAGCCCTTGCTGATCACCTGCGCGTCATCTGGCTGGTGCCGGCGATGGACCAGCTGTTCAACGGACCTGCCTCCGAGCGCCGCCGCTTTCTCGATCGCCTGGTGCTCGCGGTTGATGCCGAGCACTCCGGTCGCGTCGCCGCGCTCGAGCGGGCGCTGCGCTCCCGCAACCGGCTGCTCGAAGACCCGCGCCCCGACCCGCACTGGCTCGATGCCGTCGAGCGCGAGACCGCCGAGGTGGCGGTCGCAGTCGCGGCGCAGCGCGCCGAGACGGTCGCGCGGCTGCAGCAGGCCCTCGCGGTGCGTGACGGACAGACGTTTCCGTCCGCGGATATCGTGCTCAGGGGTTGGATGGAAGAGTTCCTCCGCGTGCGTCCGGCGCTCGAGATCGAGGACCGCTATCGGGCGGTGCTCAAGGAGAACCGCGCCCGCGACGCGGCCGCCGGCCGCACCCTCGACGGCCCGCATCTTACCGATCTCGCCGTCGGCTACGCGGTCAAGGGAATTCCGGCGGCTGCGGCTTCAACCGGCGAGCAAAAAGCGCTTCTGATCGGCCTCGTTCTGGCGCACGCGAGCCTCATCGCCGAAATGTCCGGGTTTGCGCCTATCGTCCTGCTCGACGAGGTGGTCGCGCATCTCGATCCGGCGCGCCGTGCCGCGCTCTATGGCGAGCTCCAGACGCTGGGCGCTCAGGTCTTCATGACCGGCGCCGATCCGGCCGCGTTCGCCGAGATCGAGGCCCGCGCCCAGGTCTTCGAGGTGTCGCCCGGGCGGGTCGCGCGCCGGGGGCCCCCACCCTAACCCTCCCGCACAGCGTGTCGGAGACGCCTAAATGCGCTGATGCGGGGGGACTACTGCTTGCGGCGCGCCATCTCCTGCAAACGCTCCCGCAGCTCCGGACGGTGGCGTTCGAGTGCGCGGCTGAGCTTGGCGGCGTCGACGCCCTTGGGCACCTTCTTATGAGCGACGCAATCGGCCATGCGTTGCATCAGATCGAAATCGTGCTCGTCGCGATAAGGCTTGAGGTCGAGGTCGGCTGGCACTTTCTTCAGCCGCTCGTCGCCGATGCGCTTCACGTATTTCTGCATGAAGCGGTCATAGTCGCGCCAGAGAATGCCGGCGGCGCGCACGGCGGCCTCCTCGGCGCGAGTCGCGATCTGGTGGGCGTGCAGGTAATGGAGGTTGAGCTGATCGATCAGCGTCTTCTCGACCTCTTCGTGCAGGATCAGGAAGCGGTCGGTGTTGATCTCGCGGCCGCGGAACTTCATCACCTGCGGCATGTGGCGATCGATATAGATGGTCTTGCCGTCCCGGCTGTAGCCAGCGAGGTACGGAATGTCGTGGTCGCGGTCGAGCTTCTTGACCCGGCGCACGATGGCATCGAGCGCTCGGTCGAGCATCAAGCTCGAGACGAACCATTCGGGGATCCGCAGCTTCTTGTGCGGGGCTTCCGGGTGGCAAGAGTCGAGTGGCATCGCGGTGTCTCCATGTGCGTTATTGGCTCCATACGCGGCCGAACCGGCAGCCGGGAAGCCACGACCGGCCCGACAATCTAGCGCGGTTCGCCAGCGCAAACTCGACCCCCTCTGGGGGCGCCGGCCGGCAAATTTTTTGCCATCGACAGCCTTTAAAATTCGTGACGAATCAACATATTAAGCAGTACGAAATAGGCCTGTACGGCCCCTCCTTTTCGTGCCAAATCATCAGCGTCGAATTCGACTTTCCGGCGCTCAACATTTTCAAGGTTTCTCTGCATGGCTGAAGCGGCCAGGGTGCCGTCGGACTACGGCGCCGAATCCATCAAGGTGCTCAAAGGGCTCGATGCCGTGCGCAAGCGGCCCGGCATGTATATCGGCGATACCGATGACGGCTCGGGCCTGCACCACATGGTCTACGAGGTGGTCGACAACGCCATCGACGAGGCGCTCGCCGGCTATGCCAAAGAGGTCGCCGTTATCCTCAATCCGGACGGCTCCTGCACGGTGCGCGACGACGGGCGCGGCATTCCGACCGACATCCACAAGGGCGAGGGGGTCTCGGCCGCCGAGGTCATCATGACCCAGCTGCACGCCGGGGGAAAATTCGACCAGAATTCATACAAAGTATCCGGTGGCCTGCACGGTGTCGGTGTCTCGGTAGTGAACGCGCTGTCGAGCTGGCTCAAGCTCGTGATCTGGCGTGACGACCGGGAGCATTCCATGGAGTTCCGCGACGGCGAGGCGGTGGCCCCGCTCGCGGTCACCGCCGACGCGCCCGGGCGCCACGGCACCGAGGTGACCTTCCTGCCGTCGAAGCAGACCTTCTCGATGACCGACTTCGATTTCGCCACGCTGGAGCATCGGCTGCGCGAGCTCGCCTTCCTCAATTCGGGCGTGACCATCGCCTTGTCCGACAAGCGTCACGCCGAAGAAAAGCGCGAGGAGATGCGCTACGAGGGCGGCGTCGAGGCGTTCGTGAAATACCTCGACCGCAACAAGACGCCGCTTATCCCCGAGCCGATCATGATCAAGGCCGAGCGCGATGGCATCTCGGTCGAGTGCGCCCTGTGGTGGAACGACGGCTATCATGAATCTGTGCTCTGCTTCACCAACAACATCCCGCAGCGCGACGGTGGCACGCATCTCGCCGGCTTCCGCGGCGCGCTGACCCGCCAGGTCACCGGCTATGCGGAGGCCGGCGTCGCCAGGAAGGAGAAGGTCGCGCTCACCGGCGACGACTGTCGCGAAGGCTTGACCGCGGTCCTGTCCGTGAAGGTGCCGGATCCGAAGTTCTCGTCGCAGACCAAGGACAAGCTCGTCTCCTCCGAGGTTCGCCCTGTCGTCGAAGGCATCGTCAACGACCTGCTCAAGGCTTGGCTCGAGGAGAACCCCGCGCACGCCAAGGTCATCGTCGGCAAGGTGGTGCAGGCCGCGGCTGCCCGCGAGGCTGCCCGCAAGGCGCGCGAGATGACACGCAAGAACGCGCTCGGCGTCTCCTCGCTTCCCGGCAAGCTCGCCGATTGCCAGGAGCGTGATCCGGCCAAATCCGAGCTGTTCATCGTCGAGGGTGATTCCGCCGGCGGCTCCGCCAAGCAGGGCCGCAATCGCGAGTTCCAGGCGGTGCTACCCCTGCGGGGCAAGATCCTCAATGTCGAGCGCGTACGCATGGACAAGATGCTCTCCAGCGCCGAGATCGGCACGCTGATCACCGCGCTCGGCACCGGTATCAGCGACGAGTTCAACGCCGAGAAGCTGCGCTACCACAAGATCATCATCATGACGGATGCGGATGTCGACGGCTCACATATCCGCACCCTGCTGCTGACATTCTTCTATCGGCAGATGCGCGACATCATCGAGCGCGGCCACATCTTCATCGCGCAGCCGCCCCTCTACAAGGTGACACGCGGCAAGTCCGAGCAATATCTCAAGGACGAGCGCGCGCTCGAGGACTTCCTGATCGAGACCGGCATCGAGGATGCGGTGCTGCAGGTCTATTCCGGTGAGCACCGGGCCGGCGAGGATCTGCGCGCTCTGGTCGAGGATGCGCGTGTGATCCGCAATGTGCTGCGCGGGCTGCACAGCCGTTACAACAGACAGGTGGTGGAGCAGGCGACCATCCTGGGCGTGCTCAATTCAAGGATCTTCAATGATCCCCCGAAGGCCACGGCGGCCGCGCCCTATATCGCGCGCCGGCTCGATGTGCTGGCGGAGGAGACCGAGCGCGGTTGGCAGGGCGAGTTCACCGAAGGGAGGGGTTTCCAGTTCGAGCGCACCGTGCGCGGCGTCAAGGAGGTCGCGATCATCGATCAGGCGTTGCTCGGCTCGGCCGATGCCCGCAAGCTCGACGAATATGCCGCATCACTGCAGCAGGTCTACGAGCGCCCCGGAATGCTCCGCCGCAAGGACGAGGAGCTGGTGATCCACGGCCCGGTCGGGCTGTTCGAGGCGGTGACCGCGATCGGTCGCAAGGGCCTGTCGCTGCAGCGCTACAAGGGCCTCGGCGAGATGAACCCGGAGCAGCTGTGGGAGACCACGCTCGACACCAATGCACGCTCGCTCCTGCAGGTGAAGGTCAAGGAAGGCGAGGAAGCCGACAACATCTTCGCCGAGCTGATGGGCGACCTGGTCGAGCCGCGGCGCGATTTCATCCAGAACAACGCGCTCGCCGCCATCGTGGATGTGTAGCGGGCGGTCGCGAGAAGATGGTAGGGTGGGCAACGCGCCCGCTTCAGAGGTTCTCAAGATCACCGCGTGTCGGCGCGTTGCCCACCCGCGGATTGGGCGTGGTTCTATTCGCGTGGGCAAAATTGCGCGGCGCCGCACGCCCTTTCAACCAATCTGCGGAGCAATTTTGCCCACCCTACGGCTGTTGCCTCTCAATATCCGGGCAGCACCAGCACCTTCGGCTTGGTGGGCAGCGTGTTCTTCGAAATCACCACCGAGGGGATCTGGCTCTTCTCGATCGCGAAATCCTGCTGCATCCGGCCGAGGAAGCGATTGAGCGTGAAGCTCGAGAAATAGTGCATCGGGATGATCAGCGGCGCCTTCAGCGAATGCAGCACCTCGACCATGCCGTCGAGATCCAGCGTGAGATTGCCGTCGACCGCCGCCATCACGGCATCGATGCGCCCGATCGAATCGAGCTGCTGCTGATTCAAGGTGTGGTGCAGGTGCCCGAGATGGGCGATGCACATATTGGCGATCTCGAAGATGAAGATCGAGTTGCCGTTGCGCTCGGTGCCGCCGTTCCAGTTGCGGATGTTGGTCGGCACGTTGCGCACGCGCACGTCCTTGTAGGTCAGATCATAATGCGCCGGTTGGTCTTCGCTCGGCCCCCAGCCGCGCAGCACGTATTTGATCGCCGGATCCGGGTGATCCGTGTAGTGGGTATCGTGCGCATGGTTCATGGTGGCGATGTCGGGCAATACCGGCACCCGCACATAGTCGTTGTAGTCGGTCGCGATGCGCACGAGCTGCGGGCTTTCGATCAGGAAGGTCGAATGCCCGCTATAGGTGATGCGCACCTGATCGGGGTTGAGCGCGGCGAGCCGAAAATCCGCCGGAATGGCCCGCGGCTCGTCCGAGGCAACCAGCCCCGGGCAGTTCTCTCTCATCTCCGGATTGGGCTGCGCGGGCGCCTGCTGTGGCGGCGGTGCAGCCTCCTGCGCGGACGCCGGCCGCGGTGTCGTCAGGAGCAGTAGAGCCGCAAGCCCGGCCAGCGCCGCGCCGAAACATAGGGCGCGCTTTGCCGAGCTGGTGGCCGAACGATTGTCCAAAAGACCCCACATCTCACCGCTCCTTCAGCCGGTGGCTTCCGCGCAGCATAGCAGTAATCGGCAAGAAAGTTGGCGGCACATCTCCGTGACTGCGAATTTGTCACTAAGTTGTTGCACTTGCTGCTGCAATTGGTAGTTGACTTGCAATAATCATCGCCTGTAATTTTTTTTCCGCAACTGCTTGGGGAAGCCGCCGATCATGAGCGACTTGGAGAGAACCTCGTCGGCGCGAATCTTTGTGCTGGCAGGAGCGGCTTTTTTCGGTATTGCCCTGCTGTTCCCGGGCGTCCTCGTTGCTCAGTCGCCGGACGGCGATGAAGGCCCGGTTCGGGTCGGGGATATCTGGGTTTATGACACCAAGGATGAGGTCGCCGGATATCCCAAGGCCACTTATTCGGAGCTCGTCACTGAAGTGTCGGCCAAGGAAATCTTGACTGAAATATCCGTCAGCGGTAGTGCCGGCTCGGCCATCCTCACCTACGATCCCGATTGGAACCGCATCGACAATCTCGTATGGAGGTTCAAGCCGAACGACGGGCAAGGCATCAGCCTGCCGTTGGCGGTGGGCAAGACGTGGCGGGCCGAGTTCGACTCCAAGAACAATCAGACGAGCCTCACCTTCAGAGGCTCAAGCCTTTCCAAGGTGACCGCGCGTGAAGCCATAACGACGGCGGCAGGCACATTCCAAACCTTCAAGATCGAACGGCAAATCCGACAATTCAACACCAACAATCCCGCGCGGCACCTGGACTCGCTGGTGATTGATTGGTACTCCCCGCAAATCAATCACTGGGTGCGCCGCACCTTCTACACCACACAAGACAAGCGAGTGCGAGCGAGCACGAGCGAAGAGCTGACCGATTTTTCTCGGAAGCTGTGAACAACAAGGCGCGCGACGTTACGGGAGAGTGTGATGATTCGAGGCTTTTGCGCTGTTCTTGGTGCCTTGGCTATCTGCTGGCCGCAAGGTCTCCTGGCGCAGACGGCAACCAGTGCAGACGAGGTCAAGGTTGGTGATCGGTGGGTTTACGAAAGCAAGGACGAAAGCACCGGATACCCCAAGGATACCTATACGTTCATCGTAACCAGCGTATCCAACGATCAAATTGTCACCAGCATGACCGTAAAGGGAAAGACCGGCTCGCCTCTGATAACCTTTGGCCGTGATTGGTCCGTTGTCGACAACGGACTCTGGACCTTCAAGCCAAACAGTGGCCAGGGAATCCCTTTGCCTCTGGCAGTCGGAAAAGAGTGGCATAAGCAGTTTGAAGCGAAGAATAATCAGAGCGGAGCCTTCATGAAGGGATCGATTGTGGCCAAAGTCGTGGCCCAGGAGTCGATAACGACCTCGGCCGGCACATTCGACACGTTCAAGGTCAATATTCAGGAAAGAGAGTTCAATACCGCCGATCCGTCAAAAAGTTTCGAGTCCGAAATCGTGACTTGGTTCGCGCCGCAGGTCAATCGCTGGGTGCGCCGGACCACTCTGGTCAAAAGCGACAAGCGCACGCGCTCTAGCACGAGCGAGGAACTGGCCGACTTCAGTCGTGATTTCTGATCTGCGACACACCGCGTCCCAGGCCCTGCTCGATGCGCGCCAGACAATCACGAGACCTGCCTGACCGGAGAAACCTCTGCATCGGACTGAGCACGCTGCTGTCAGTCGGTTGGTCGGTGCTGTGGCCTCACCGCCTCCTCGCTCAAGCTGCGGGGCAACCCGAGAATGCGGCGCGAGTCGGTGACGCGTCGGCGCAGTCTCCCGACGATGCAGCCAATCCGGTTCGGGTCGGCGACCAATGGACCTACGACACCAAGGACGAGATCACCGGCATGGTGACCCGTACCTATACTGCCACAGTGTCGGAGATAACTCCCAAGGAGATCGTTACGCATCTGACCTTTCGTGGCAATAACAACATCGGTCTGGTGTCGTTCGATCACGAGTGGAACCGCTTCAAGAACGGGAACCTGGAGTACAAGCCCCGCGATGGACAAGGCGTCAGCTTTCCATTGTCCGTCGGCAAGGAATGGAAATTCGAATACTTCACCACAAACGTGACGAGCGGCCTGACTACGAAAACGTTGAACCAGTCCAGGGTGGCGGCGCAGGAAGCGGTTACAACGCCGGCCGGAACCTTCGACACATTCCGGATCGAGCGCCAAGTGAAAGAATATAATACGAAGGATCCGTCACGGTGGACTGAAGCCCAGGTTACCCTCTGGTATGCGCCGCAAATCAATCACTGGGCGCGGCGAACGATCGTGACGAAGGTCGAGAACCGATTGCGGTCGAAAGAAACTGATGAGCTCGTCGCGGTGGTGCGAGCGCAGTAAGCTAATCACGCGCCTATTCCAAAAGGATTGATCATTCGCAGCCGGTCGATGGCCGCTTAGTCTCTCATCGGAAATGTCGAGCTTTGGAGAACAGACGTGGCCAGATTTTTGGCGGTCTCACTGGCGGTGCTCACAGCTGTGTGGCCGCGGGTTTTGCTTTCGCAGTCGGCCGAGCCAAGCGACAGTGTTCATGTCGGCGACATGTGGATCTACGACCGGACAGACAACATCACCGGGGCGCCGATGAATACCTTCACCTCCATGGTGACGGAAGTCTCACCCAAGGAGATCACGACGAGCGTCATTTTTCGCGGCAATAACGGGCGGGGGTTGGTCGTCTTCGACCACGATTGGAACCGCACCGTGGAAAACGATAATCGGTACAGCCCGAACGATGGTCACGGAATTCATGCGCCGCTGGCGGTCGGTAAGGAGTGGCGATACGAATATATTTGGAAAAACCTGCAAAACGGCGTCAGCATGAAGGATACGGGCCTGTCGAAGGTCGTGGCGCAGGAGACCCTTACGACGTCGGCCGGCACTTTCGATACTTTCAAGATCGACCGGCGGGTGAAGGAATTTAATGTGGCAGATCCGTCGCGGCTCTTCGATATTGAAATGCTCATGTGGTTCTCGCCGCAGATCAATCATTGGATCCGCCGCACCTTTACGGTCAAGGCGGAGGGCCGCGTCCGCGCCAGCTCGACCGACGATTTGATCAACTATTTGCAGGAATGAAGTAGTAAGCCATCACGGCGGCAGGTTGTGGCGAAAGGGACGGTCCTGGCCTCAAGGCCGAGGGGCGCGGCATGATACGATCTTGCATTGCTCTGTTGCTCGCGTTGGCGGCTTCGCTTTCCGGTGCGGCCTTGGCGCAGGCTCCCGACGATCCCGTGAATGCTGTCCAGGTCGGTGATCAGTGGACTTACGTTACCAAGGACGAGATCACCGGAAGCGTAGGCGACCGCCGTACCGCGACCGTCACCGAAATAACACCGAAAGAGATCGTCACCCGGATGGTGCGCTCCAACGGCAGCTCGGTGATAGCTTTTGATCACGAATGGAACAGGACCAAGGTCGGGAACCTGGAGTTCAAGCCGCACGATGCGAATGGCGTTCAGTTTCCGCTCGCTGTAGGCAAGGAGTGGCGCCTGCAATACTTCGCGAGCGACACGAAGACCGGCGCCATCTACAAGGGGGCCGACGTGTCGAAGGTGGTTGCGCAGGAAACGATCACCAATGATGCGGGGACGTTTGATGTCTTCAGAATTGAGCGGCAGGTCAAGGAGCACAATACGAAGGCCCCGTCGCGAGGCAGCGAGTCTCAGATTACTCTTCTCTACGCACCGCAGATCAATCATTGGGTGCGCAGAACGATCCTTTTCAGAGTCGAGAAGCGGCTGCGTTCCAATCAGACCGATGAACTCGTCGATTTCAAGCTGAGCCGACAGGGCCTCTAAGCAATCGCAGACCCGGTGCTTGGGGTCTGTGCCCAGCCTCTCATCGCATTGACACGATCATCCCATGTGAGGTGATCACCACCCAGCGGCCGTCCTGGCGGCGGATCGCTTCGATGCGGCCGAGGCCGGGCAGGATGTCGCCGGGCTCGACCTCGACCATGGCGCCGACACGGCTCTGCAGCATGGCGACGCCGCGATAGACGTCGCGTACCGCCCAGCCGGGCACAACCGCGCTCGGTGTGGCACCCGGGAGCGGACCGGTCGGCGTGACGGAAGCCGCCGGATTGGCCGGCGTTATCGAGCCAGTCGCATCCCTTGCGGCTGCGGACGCGTCCTTGGGCAGCATGGACTCCGTCTTGGCCGCGTCCGACTTCGGCGTTGCCGATTGGGCGCGCTCGACCCGGTCGAAGCGCTCGGAGAGCTTGTTGTATTGGGCGGTGGTGTTGCGGCCCGCCGCATCGACACCCGCTTTCAGCGAAGCGACCTCCGACCGCAACTGGGAGAGCGCGCTCTGCAGCGCGATCGTCGGATCGGGGGCGGCTTGAGGCGCCGGCTCGCTCGCAAGCCGCGCCATGACGGTCGCGCCCAGCACACCCGCCATTGCGCCGAACGCCGCGGCCGCCACTACCGAGGCGGCGAGAGCCGTGAGCTTGTTGAAACGACGCCGCGTCTTCACACCCGCAGCGGAGCTCGTGCTCGCGGTGGCAACGAACCGAATGATGTCGCGGGTCGGCAGATCGGCATGCGGCGTCGGCGCCACGCTCTCCGATCCCGCCGCGGCGCGCTCTGCGGATTCCTCCACACCCACGGGCGAGATTGTCGGAGAATCGACCTGCTCCAGCTGGCCGGTGTCTGCCGGCGCTTCGCCCGACCCCGCGGCCAGCGTCTCCTGCTTGCTCTCTCCCAATGCCTTCTCGCCCGAGGCCTTGTCGTCCAAAGTGTTCTTTTCCATGACCGTCCCCAATTCGAAAGTTGACGAATTGGAAACGATTGCGGTTACCAATCGGTTACGATTTTCGCATCATCTCGGGCCGGCGAGCATTTCGAGCGCCGCGGCATGGACGCGCCGGTCGCCGGCCGCAACGATGCGGCCGCCCGCATGCGGCGGTCCATTCTCCCAGGTGGTGATCACCCCGCCGGCGCCGGTGATGATCGGCACCAATGCCAGCACGTCATGCGGCTTGAGCCCGGTCTCGATCAGGAGGTCGACGTGGCCGGCAGCCAGCATGCAATAGGCATAACAATCGCCGCCATAGCGCGAGAGGAGTGCGGCGTCCTCGACACGGCCGAAGGCCTCGCGATCGGCCTCATTCATCAGCCGCGGGCTGGTCGTGAACAGGACCGCCTCCGCGAGGCTCGCGCACGGGCGCACCCGCAGATCGCGTTTGCCATTGGGCCCCCGATAGTGGGCGGCGCCCCCCTCGCCGGAGAATCGCTCGCGGGTGAAGGGCTGATCCATGACGCCGAACACCGGCAGACCGAACCGCGTCAGCGCGATCAGCGTGCCCCAGGCCGGCATGCCGGAAATGAAGGACTTGGTGCCGTCGATAGGATCGAGATACCAGACATATTCAGTATCGGCGTGCTCCGCCCCGAATTCCTCGCCGACGATTCCGTGGTCTGGGAAATGGCGCCGGATCAGCGCGCGCATAACGGTTTCTGCTGCATGATCAGCAGCCGTTACCGGGTCGAACGCGCCCGGGCCTCCCTTGTCGCGCACGTTCAAGGCCGTGCGGAAGAACGGCAGGATGGTTTCACCTGCTGCGTTCGCAAGCTGGTCGACGAAGGCTGCAAAATCGATGGCCGTCATTGCTCCCTCTGGCCGTGACGTGGTTTTGAAGCAACCAAAAAGCGTCTCGTTGGTTTTTGCCGGATGCGTGCTAAGCCATTGAGGATAAGTATGAAAGCAGACATGGGTCAGACCCCGAACGAGCCTCGGTTGAGGCAGGTCTGCTATGCAGAATTTCTATAAATAATAGGTCAATACCACTTGCTTTTTGTGCGATGCGATGCCATGTTGTTGCGGTGCGGTAACGCCTCGCGTTACCGCTGCCCTCCTTGGGCGTTTCCTCCCTAGACTTGGGCCGCTTGCAACCGCGAGCGGCCCCTTTTTTTGTGCCTCTCTCTTTCGGCGGTGTTTGTTTGGTCTCGGTGCCGTTATCCTGCGGGCCGATCTCTGCGACCTGATCTTTGCTGTCGCCGTAGAAGGTTCGGCACCGACGCCGCCTCGGCTCGGCGGCCGCATGGCTATGCTTATTCGGCTGCAGCCCGGTAAGGCCGCAGCTCTTGCACCGGGATCGCGCCAATAACATCGGCGAGGCTTTCGAGATCGGCCGCGACGGCTTGAAACGAAGCGGAACGCTCGTAGCGGCGCTCATCCATGTAGAGCGCGCGGTTGAGCTCGAGCTGAATGGCGTGCAGCCCCACCGCCGGATTGCCGTAGTGCTCGGTGATGAAGCCGCCCGCATAGGGCTTGTTGCGGCTGACCACGTAACCGCGGCTGCGCAACAGCTCCTCGATGCTTTCGACGACCGCAGGCACGCAACTGGTGCCATAGCGGTCGCCGAGCACGATGTCGGCGCGCGGCCGTTCGTCCTTGGCGCCGGCCGTCGAGGGCATCGAATGACAATCGACCAGGACCGCCGCCCCGAATTCCCGATGTTGCCGGGTGAATAATCGGCGCAACGCCCGATGATAGGGTTTGTAGAGGCCCTCGATGCGCCGGATGGCGTCCTCTACGGGAATCCGCTGACCATAGATTTCCTGCGCCTCGCCAACCACCCGGGCAACCGTGCCGAGACCTCCCGCCACCCGCATCGAGCGGGTATTGGCAAAGGAGGGGAGCCGGCCATCGAACATGCGCGGATCAAGCTCGTAGGGCTCGCGGTTCACGTCGACGTAGCAGCGGGGAAAGTGCGCCCGCATCAGCGGGTAGCCGTGCCGCACCACGCCGGCGAAGAGCTCGTCGACAAAGGAGTCCTCGGAGCGGCGCAACGCCGCGATGTCGAGCCGCGCGGCGGTGAGGAAAGCCTGCGGGTAAATGCTGCCGCTATGCGGGGAATTGAAGACGGCCGGCCCGCGCCATTCGTGCGGTTCCAAAATCTCGAAGGGGAGCTCGAATTCGTCCTTCGCTTCGTGCATGAATCGGCTTTGCCTTCAGCGTGCGGACCAAACGGTCCTGCCGCTCGCCATTTTCACCACCACTATCCCGGCAAACGCGGTATTGTCCATTACCAAGTACGGAAGCAGCTCGCGCGCGGGGCTTCACTCGATATTTACCGAGTGCACGCCTAATGCAAGTCTCTGGGACGAGAAAGCTCACGAGAAGTCTACTGCAGACGCTTCTTGGGGACGTGATGAGTCGGCCGGCCGTCGCGGCTCGCCGGTGGGAGCGAGCCTGAACATGGCGAAGATACTGCTTGCCGAAGACGATACCGACATGCGCCGCTTTCTGGTCAAGGCGCTGCAAAATGCCGGATTCGAGGTGATTTCCTACGACAACGGCCTCTCCGCCTACCAGCGGCTGCGCGAGGAGCCCTTCGAGCTGCTGCTCACCGATATCGTGATGCCGGAGATGGACGGCATCGAGCTTGCCCGGCGGGCTTCCGAGATCGACCCGGATATAAAGATCATGTTCATCACCGGCTTTGCGGCCGTCGCCCTCAACTCCGATTCGGCCGCGCCCAAGAATGCCAAGGTTCTGTCCAAGCCGGTCCACCTGCGCGAGCTGGTCAGCGAGGTGAACAAGCTCCTGGCCGCCTGAGCGGTCACCGGTGCCGGCGGGCGCTTGCCTCCTCCGGGGGGAGCCGATATGACGGTGACCCCGTGCCCGCATCAGCTCCGGCCCGTTAGCCACCTATAGCCTCACGGGACGCCTGCGGACGAAGTTGCGGGACGAATAAGGGCGCGTAGCTCAGCGGAAGAGCACTACCTTGACATGGTAGGGGTCACAGGTTCGATCCCTGTCGCGCCCACCATCCCCGTGATTCGGCCTTCGTGAGCGGACCGACCTTGCTTCCCGCTTGAGCGCCGCTGATGAATCGGGGCAGGCGCTTCAAGCCGGCTCGTCTGAGGACGAACGGGGCCCGTGCTGCCGCCGGACCAGGCGAAGCGCGGCTTGTTGGACCCGCTCGAATGCCACGAAGAGAGCCGGCACGAACAGAACGCCGATAAAGCTTGCCAGCAGCATTCCACCAAACACCGTCGTTCCGATCGACTGGCGCGCGCCTGCGCCCGCGCCGGTCGCGATCACGAGCGGTATGACCCCGATGATGAACGCCAGCGCGGTCATCATGACCGGGCGGTAGCGCGTGCGGGCGCCCTCCTCGGCGGCAGAGATCAGTGTCGTGCCGCCGCGCTGCAGGCGGTCCTTGGCGAACTCGACGATCAGGATCGCGTTCTTCGCGGAAAGACCGATAAGCAGCACGAGGCCGATCTGCCCATATACGTCGAGCTGCGTGCCGCGCAGCAGCAGGGCAGCGAGGCCGCCGAGCGACGCGAACGCGACCGGCAGCATCACGGAGATCGGCAACATCCAGCTCTCGTACAGGGCCACCAGGAACAGGAACGAGAAGATCACAGCGAACAGGAAGGCGGAAAATTCCTGGCCGCTCGAGAGGCGCTCCTGGTACGACATGCCGGTCCAATCGATGCCGAAGCCGCTCGGCAGCTGCTTGCTCGCGATCTGCTCCATCGCGGCCATCGCCTGTCCGGTGCTGCGGCCAGGCCTTGTGGCGCCGTTGATCAACACCGCCGGGAAGAGGTTGAACGTGTTGATCGCGTCGGCGCCCTGCAGAGTGGTGATGTTGACGAGCCCCTCGACCGGAACCATGGAGCCGCTCGAGCTGCGCACATAAAGCTGGTTAATGTCGCTCAGCTTCATCCGGAACTGCGCATCAGCCTGCGCGATGACCTGGAATACGAAGTTTTGATAATTGAAATGATTGATGAACTGTCCGCCGAGATTGGCCTGCAGGGTCTGGTAGACATCGAGCGGCGTGACGCCAAGCAAGGCTGCGCGGGTAACGTCGACACTCACCATTATTTGCGGCACGTCTGCCGAAAAGCCGGTGAACACCGAGGTCAGATTGGGGTCCTGGTTGGCCGCGAAGATGAGCGCCCGCGCGGTCGCGGCGAGGTCTTGGATCGACTGTCCCTGCCGCGCCTGGAGCGCGATGTTGATGCCGCCGGCCGCGCTGATCCCGGGAATCGAAGGCGGGCTGAAGCTGCTCACCAGGGCCGCCGGGATTGCGTTCAGCTGCGGCTGCAGCTTCGCGATCACGGCCGGGATCGCCTCGTCCGCACCGCGCTCGCCCCAGGGTCGCATGATCACGATCACCGAGGCCGCATTGGCGCCGCGCGATCCGGAAACCAGGCTGAACCCGCCGAGCTCGATCGAGTGTGCTACGCCCGGCGTTGCTCGCGCCATGCGGCCGATCTGGTCGATGATGGCCTGCGTGCGCTCGAGCGAGGCGCCGGCTGGCATCCGCACGTCGATGAAGAAATAGCCCTGATCCTCGGTAGGAAGAAAGCCGATCGGGATCGCTGCAAAGGCGACGTATGACAGAGCGAAGGCCGCTAGGATGCCGGCTCCTGCGATTACCAGGCGTCGCGACAGGAACGCGACCACGTGACCGTAATAGTCCCGCGCGAGCGAGAAGCCGCGATTGAACCAGCGGAAAGCGAAAAAGCGCGCGCGCCCGGGCGGTCGAAGGATCAGCACGCACAGCGCTGGACTGAGCGTCAGCGCATTGACGCCGGATATCAGGACCGAGACCGAGATTGTCACGGCAAATTGCCGGTAAAGCGCGCCCGTAATTCCGGAGATGAACCCGACCGGCGCAAACACCGCAACCAGAACCAAGGTGGTCGCGATCACCGGCCCGGTAATCTCACGCATGGCTTGCTCGGTCGCTTCCGCAAGCGGCCGGTCGGGCCTTTCCTCGAGGTTGCGCGTGACGTTCTCGACCACCACGATCGCGTCGTCGACCACCAGCGTGATGGCGAGCACCACGGCGAACAGGTCAACCGTGTTGGCCGAATAGCCGAGCAGATAGAGGACGGCGAAGACGCCGATCAGAGAGACCGGTATCGCCAGGGTCGGGATTAGGGTGGCGCGCCAGTCCTGCAGAAACAGATAGACGACCGCGACAACGAGGACGAGCGTGATCGCCAAGGTCTGCAGGATCTCGGTGATGTTCGCCCGCACGAAATTCGTCGCATTGTAGACGATCTCGTAGCTCAGGTCGGGCGGAAAATTCTTGGCGAGCGCCTGCATCTGCTGTTCGACCGAATTGGCGACCGCAAGCGCATTGGCGTCGGGCGTCTGGTAGATGGCGAGCGTCGCCGAAGGCCGCCCGTCGAGCCCGGAGCTCGACGAGTATTGCTGAGCGGCGAGCTCGACCTTCGCGATATCGCCTACGCGCACCACGCCCCCGTCGGGGTTGGTGCGCACCACGATCCTCTCGAACTCCGGCACGCTGCTCAGCTGGCCGGGAGCAAGCACCGTCAGCTGCTGCTGCTGGTTTCCGGTCACCGGCGGCTGTCCGATCTGGCCGGCGGCAGCCTGCACGTTCTGCGCCTGGACCGCGGCAATCACATCCGCCGCGTTGAGCCCCAGCGCCGTCATGCGGATCGGATCGAGCCATATCCGCATGGCGTAGAGCCGTTCGCCGAAAATGTTGGTCTGGCCGACCCCCGTCGTGCGCGCGATCGGCTGTTGCACCTGCATGTAGGTATAATTCGAGATGAAGACCTGGTCGTGCGAGTTGTTGGGCGAGAACAGATTGACCGCCAGCACGAAATTGCTGGTGGCTGCGCGCACCGTCAGCCCCTCCTGCTGCACCTCGCTGGGCAGCTGTGGAAGCGCCAGCTGCACCCGGTTCTGTACGTTGACCTGATCGATGTTCGGGTCTGTGCCCGGCGCAAACGTGACCACCAGGCTGTAGTCTCCGGAGCTCGAGCTTGTGCTCTGCATGTAAAGCATGTCCGGCACACCGTTGACCTGCACCTCAATCGGCTGCCCCACGGTGGTGGTCAGCGCGGCGGCGCTCGCACCCGGATAGCTGGCATTGACCGTGATCTGCGGCGGCATCAGGTTTGGATATTGCGCAATCGGAATGACCGAAAGCGCGAGCAGGCCGGCCAGCGTGACAACGACGGAAATGACGATCGCGAAATTGGGGCGATGGATGAAGAAAGTCGACAGCGTCGGCATCACCGGCCCGAAGGGTTCTGCCCGGAGCCGGTGGTGTCCGGAGCTTGCGCAGGTGGGGCCGCTTCCGTGACCGGGTTGACGACGTCTCCCGGGTGGACCTTCTGCAGGCCTTCCACGATGACGCGCTCTCCGCCCGACAATCCGCTGGTGACGACGAAATCCTGCCCGACCTGCTGACCGAGCTGCACCTGCTGCTGCGCGACCTTGTTGTCCTGGTCAACCGTGAGCACGAAGTTCCCGGATTGCTGCGCCTGGACGGCCTGCACCGGGACGAGCGGCCGCTCCTGCGGAGAGGCCCGGCTGACCTCGACAGTCACGAAGGCGCCCGGGAGCAGCAGGGCCTGCGCATTCGGGAAGTCGGCAAAGACGCTGACCGTCCCGGTCGCCGGATCGACCTGATTGCCCAGGAAGGAGATGCTGCCGGTCTCGCCGTAGGTCGAACCGTCGGGGAGGAGGAGGTTGACTTTGAGCCCCTGCGCAATGCGTGCCGCGCTGGTGCCCGTCCTCTGCTGGGCCGATACGATCGTGCGGTCGCTTACCGAGAAGACCACGCGGATCGGGTCGAGCTGGTTGATGGTCGCGAGCGCGGGCGTGCTGGGCGTGACCAGATTGCCTTTGGTCAGGCTGACGGCGCCGACGCGGCCGTCGATCGGCGATGTGATCGTGCAATAGCTGAGGTTGAGGTTTGCTTGATCGAGGCTCGCCTGCGCGGCCTGAACGCTGGCCTGATTTTGGTCGCGGGTCGCCTGCGCCTGCTCCAGATTGGCTTGCGTCTGCACATCCTTTTTCGCCAGTGTCGCCGCCCGCTCGTAGGCGAGCTCGGACTGGTGCAGCGCTGCATTGGCGGAGGCGAGCTGCGCCTGGGCTGCCTCGACGGCGGCGGCATACTGGGTCTGCTCCAGGCGGAACAGGACGTCGCCGGCCTTCAGGTCACTGCCTTGCTTGACTGTAACGTCCTCGATGAAAGCCGTAACGCGCGGGATGATCTGCACCGCCTGGATGGCGGCCGTGCGCCCGATGAAGGTCTGCGAGGGTGCGATGTCCTTCACGACCACAGGAGCGACCGTCACCGACGGCGGCGGACCCGCAGGCGACGAAGGTGCTTGCGCATGGCCGGTCAAGGACGGAAGGGCGAAGATCGCCAGGAGCGCGGACGCGGCGAGCGCAACGCACGCCGCCTGCGCCAGCCACGCGCGGCGCTGTATCTGTCGGGCGAGCTCCATCATCAGCCGGAAAGCCTTGATGCGAAACGAAAGTGCAACGTATCGTGCGCGCCGGAGTTCCTTGTGCGGGCCGCCTTGGTGGATCCGCAATACCGATCCTGCGGGTGGGCTCATGAACAGCGGGTGCTCGCGACGAATCTGTCGGCGGGCCGACATTGGCTCGTCGCTGTTGTTCCGCCTCATCGATGGGTGCAGTCCAATCGGCGCTGGACTGCACCCCTGTGATGAGACACGAAACTAGGAACTGGGTACGTTGGCAGTTCAGCTGCGGCCGGTATCCCGCGGTTGCCTTCGAGCCGTGTCAGTGGCTCCTCTTAGCCCGTCAGCTCGAGCGTTCGCACGCAGCCCTCCACCATATGAAGAGCTCGCTCGCCTCCGCGGGCGTGCGTTGCTTGCGACAAAGAATGCATTCCGATCGTCGATTTCCTGAAGCCCTCGGGCGCTTCGCATCAAGAAGAAACAATCATTGCGCGACGTCCTCATCTCGGCTAGCCGGCAAGAAGACCGTCACCCGCCGATGGGGACGTCGCGAAGAATGAGGGGCTTGGATCGTGGCGACGCGGAACGCTCCACGGACCTAAGGTCGGGCTCTCTGATGGAGCTCGTGCGACCACACGCGGCCTGGCGCAATTGAGCCGGCAGTCCTTCTTTGGTCTGATTTCAATCAGAATGGCGTACGGAGGATGGACCTGTTCCGCGACCGATGAATGCCTGCCGCTCAGCTCGCGGTGCGAGGACTTGGATTCCGCAATACGTCGCCAGATAGGGCGTGCGCCTGGAACGCGCCCTCATTGCTCTAGGCTGCTTCTCGAGAGCCTTGGATTCCAGCATCGACTCTGCGGGTCAAGGTGATCGAGCCTCGGGTCGAGCCGAACAAACGGGGCGGAAAACAAGAGCCGGCTGCTGGCGTCGCAAATCTCCAAGCACCAATCCCGCGTCAGGGCCGAGGATGTGTTCTGCATGAGCTCGCGCGCGACTTCGTATGCCCAAAGCTCGGCAGCCTTCCGGTCTGGAAGCTCCTCGCCCCACGGATCGGCGATCGTTTGCGCACCATCGAAGAGGTTGAAGTAATACAATGGCATGGCGTCGCCTTTTCGCTGGGCCAAGTGCAATAACGCCAAGTGCAATAACAATGATAGGGGGAGATAGTTCCTTGCCGGCTTCCAACTTTAGGCACGCTGATAACTCTACGCAAGCGCACGGAATTTCCGTACGGCGAGGAAATACATTGCGGCCCGGGTACGCGCGCCGCCTCTGGCGGCGTTCACGATCGTTCGCGCGAGGACGCGCGCTGTCGCGCTTTGCTCTTTGAGATCAACCGCGTGACATGCCTGCACAAACGCTTTTGACATGTTGGTGATCGTTGCCGCGTCGAATTCCTTATCACGCAAAAGTCTGCGCAGCGGCGCGGCCCCGCGCTTCATTCTTGTCTCGTTTATCGCGTTGCCGCGCAGCGCGCGGCTGCACCGTTTTCGCATGACGCGCCGTTTTACGTATTAATCCTGCGTCTTCACGTTGTATACAGAAGTCCCTCCGCTGGTGGAAGGCTTCGAGCGGTATCATCCGGATGCTGAGCGCAAAATGGCGGATTACCACTTGTGATGCCCAGTGGTTTCCGATGCGTCTGCCGTCACGGGATCTGCGGGTCGGGCCGCTGTAATCAGATCGCCCGCCCCGTGCGTTTTCACTCCGGCTTGATCCTCGCCGGCCTTTCCTGAGCCGCGTGTGGAGTTTGAACATGGGAGATCGCGGATGACATGGGAGAGGCTCGGCGATCAGGCCGATAAATGCCGGCGCCTCCCGAGCTGGCGCCCGACGATATGGGTCGAAGCCATATTTGAAGCTGGCGCCTACCGGCTCCTGGGCACGGCAGGAGGAGGCAGAGCCGGAGCCGGGAGCAAATGTGCGACGTAAAGGACGTGCGCGGCTGCCGACAGCCATCTTGAAAATCTCTCCACATCCCCTAAATCGGTCGCCGTCGAGCGCCCCAAGCGGGCTCGACAGACGGGCGCCGGCGGGGTGTCCGGCGACCCTTGTATCCACCTTGCTCAATGGAGGATGTGGTTATGAGGAACGTTTACCTTGACCCCTTCTGGCGGACGAGCATCGGCTTCGACCGCCTGTTCGATCTGATGGACGAAAGCCTCCGGTTCGAACCCGAGGATCATTACCCCCCGTGCAATATCTTACGCACGGGCGAGGACCGCTACCGGATCACGCTTGCGGCTGCCGGCTTCAAGCCCGAGCAAATCAACGTAACCGTTCAGCAGAACGTGCTGACGATCACGGGCCGCGTGAGCCCGGAGCAGACTGAACGCCCCGAATATCTCTATCATGGCATCGGAACTCGCCCATTCGAGCGGCGCTTCAATCTCGCCGATTATGTCGAGGTGAAGGGCGCAACGTTCGAAGACGGGCTGCTGCAAATCGAGCTGGAGCGCGAGTTGCCGGAGGCCATGAAGCCGAGGCAGATCGAGGTCACGACCGGGAAGGCCGTCTCAGGCACGGACAAATTCAAGACCATCGAGCACTCGAAGGTCGCCTAAGGCTTGCCAAAGAAGGTGGTCCGAGCGCGGAGAACTCGGACCACTACCCTTCAACTTCGGAGGTAGAGCATGAACAAGAAGCGCCTTGCAAAAGGTATCGACGATTCGGCTGATGACAGGTTCGATCTCAGTGAGCTGTTGCATCCGGCTCAAGCATTCGATCGTCCGGCAGACGTCGTCAACGATCCGGACCTTACGCTGAATGAAAAGCGAGCTATTCTCGCGTCTTGGGCATCGGATGCCTGTGCTATCGAGGCAGCCCCGAGCTTGCGGCGTGCACCAGGGGCAGGGCGCACTGTCGGGTTCGATGAGGTGATAGATGCGCTGCGAAGTCTCGATCAGCAAGCGAAGGATAACGGCAACGCACGTTATCGACGGGTTCTGCGCCGAAATCGATTCATATCCCGAACTCCGGACGGTTCCGATCCGCAGCATTCAGTCAATTGAACGGTTTGCTGGAGGAGAGTGGGGGTTCAAGGGAAGCCTCACAATTCCGAGGCGACGGTAGGGTTTTGTGCTCAGCGCGGCGATGACCGTTGCGGTCCTGGCGAACTCAACTTTGGCCCAAGCTTTGACCCAAGCCTTCGCCGGGAAGTCACCCACCGTCGCGCGAGCAAGACACCCCGAGATTCACGAATCCTGCCTAAGGTGGTAGGTTTCATTGACGCGATGCACACGGGATTCGCCGTTGGCGATTTGAATTTCTGAGATTCCGCAGGGATCCTGGGAAAGTCGCCAATAAGCGGATAAGGGCTGATCCAGGACCTGCAGCAGGAGAGCGCGATTGACGCTGTCATGTCCGACCATGACGACTGCGTCGTGCGGATGCCTTTCGAGGACCAGGCGCAGCGCATCAGCGACGCGCGCGGCCAAATCCTGAAGCGATTCGCCGGCCGGGAATCGCACCAGGTGCGGCGCCTTCAGCCAAAGCTCGAAAAGCTCCGGCGCGTCCGCCTTTACCTCCTCGTAGGTTCGCGATTGCCACGCGCCGTAATCGAGATCATTGAGGCTTTCGAGAATCTCCGGCGGAGAGGTGCGGACGGCCGCCGCTATTGCGGTTGCAGTGGCGACGCAGCGCCCCAGAGGGCTCGAATAGACGCCGACCGGGTTCCAGCTCGCCTGGATACGCTTTGCCGTCTCTCGTGCTTGTCGTCGTCCGCGATCGGTCAGCGCCAATTCGGTTCGGCCGCGAAAGCGTGGAGGATCGATGCCCTCCACATGGCCGTGGCGCACCAGAATGATCCGGGACATGTCGCTGCGCTCGGATTGCCGAAAAAAAGGCGGCTCAGCAGCCAAGCGTAGTGGGCCTTTTTAGCGGACGCCAGCCGTAGATTAGGCCCCGAGCGCCGCACCGCCTTTGAGCCCTCGCTGGCTTGACCCGGGTGTCCTCGCCGACGCCGCCCCGCGCGAATGAAGGTAAGAGTCCTGTGTTACCGCCGGGAGTGGATCTGCGCTTGCACGATACATTCGCTTGATCGGGTCCAGCGAATCAACGATCAAATACAATCCCCAAGTGGGGAGACGCCTATTGCGCGAACTATCTCGGATAGAATCGCTTACAGTGTAGTAGTGCCGGCGCTTCACTGGCGGTGGCTGCACGAGATTGAAGGTCGGTAGCTTAGCTCACTTACGTAAGACTACTTGATCTCCAGTCTTTGTTGCTCAACCGGTGCTCCCTAAACCCCTTGTAAATTTTCTTTACGCAACGTGATCGGCGGAAGACCGTGATTCGCGAAGCCGGGGCAGGATTCCAAGAGACCATCCGCTATCCGTGACGCGCGCATCCGCTCACGCGAAGGAGCCAATGCCGTGACCGCCGAACCTGCGCAGCACACGACCGCGAGACCTCCATCCGAGCAAGACAACTGGCGCTCGGTCGCCGACAGCGCGGTGGGCTCCGGCCGCGTCGAGTTCATCAGCTTCTCCATCGGCGATGAGCAATACGGCGTCGACATCATGGCGGTGCGCGAGATCAAAGGCTGGACCGAGATCACGCACCTGCCCAAACAGCCCGACTACGTGCGTGGGGTGCTCAATCTGCGCGGGGTCATGGTTCCGATCATCGATCTGCGGTGCCGCTTCGGGCAGGGCACGACCGAGGCGACCCCCTACCACGTCGTCATCGTCGTTCAGGTCGAGCAACGCCTCGTCGGGCTGCTCGCCGATCGGGTGCTCGACATCCTCGCCTTCGACGCCGGCCAGGTTCAACCGGTGCCGCATGTCACGCGTTCCGCGCACGTCGATTTCCTTTCCGGGCTGGTGACCGTGGACGGCACCATGATCGCGCTTGTCGACCTCAACAACCTTCTCGCAGAACGATCTGCCGGCAGCGCCGCCGCTTGAACGATCCCTCTTATCCTCCTACCCACCGCCGCAGGACTTAAACCCGCAGAGCCGACGATTTCTTCCCTCTCTTTGCTCTCACCGAGGACCACGACTATGCTTCGCCTCTCCAATATCCGGATCGGTACCAAGCTCGCCATGATGACGGGCGTTGCCATTGCTCTGGTGGCGGGCCTGGCCGTTCTCCAACGTCTCGCGGCTGACGCTATCGTCGCGGAGAACCAGCTGCAGAACGACGCGCTCGGCGTGAAGGTGAATGTCAGAATGGCGCAGATCGCCATTCTGCGCAGCTGGGTCGAGCGGCGGAACATGCTGCTTGCCGAGAGCACGGAGACCGCCGATACGGCGCTCAAAAACATGCGTAACGATGCCACGATGGCGCAGGAACAGCTCGATGCCGCCGTCAAGGGCACTTCCGCACCGGCCGATCGCGACCGCCTCAATCAGATCAAGGCGGCCTTCGCCGATTACATCACCAGCACCGAGACGCAAGGTAATTCGCAAAAGGATCTGCTCAATCTACGCAAGCAGCAGCTTGATACGACGCCCGCGTGGAACAAGGCCTATGGGATGGTCGCAGCCTCGCCCGACTATTCCGACCCCGAGGTTTTGAGCTGGATTCGCGACGGCGTCTCCTACATGAAGGACGCGCGCATCGCCTTCTGGCGTTACTCTACCATGCTGGACGAGGAATATGTCGGTGTGATGCATCAGGCCGACAGCAAGGCGATCGCGGCCTTCAACAAAGCCAAGAGCGCTGCCAACGACGATGGGATGAAGCGGGGCCTCGACGGCTTGATCGCCGTCATGGGCGACCTCGACACTATCATGGATGGCACGCAAAAAGCCGTCGGCGTCAAGGCGCTGCAGGAAGCCACCCACACCGGTCCGGCCCGCGCCAAGCTCGACCAGCTCATCCCGCCGGCTGACGATGCCGCCACCAAGGCGGCCGATGCGGCGAGCGACGCGCAGGACGCGGAGGTTGCCTCCTCCACGCGTATGGAGATGATCGGCGCGGGTTTCGTCATCCTGCTGTTGATCGGATCGGCGGCGTTCGGCAGCCTCTCGATTGCCCGACCCCTGCGCCGGATGGCGGGCGTCTTGCGCGAGCTCACCGACGACCGCATTGTCGATGTTCCCTATGCGGACCGTGGCGACGAGGTCGGCGAGATCGCCAAGGCAACGGAGGTGTTCAAGGAATCGATCGCCGGCAAGGTGATCAACCTGCGCATCCGCACCGCGCTCGACGTCTCGCGCTCGAACGTGATGCTGACCGACGCCGACCGCAACATCATTTACATGAACGGCACGCTCGAGCAGATGCTCGCAGCGGCGGAGCCGGAGATCCGCAAGGTCATGCCGGATTTCGACAGCGGCAAGCTGATCGGCACCAACGTGGATGCTATCTACAAGGATCCGGCCCTGGCGTCGCTCACCGGCAATTACGAGGCGCGCTTCCCCATCGGTCGCGAGAAGTTCATGATTGCGGCAAGCGCGGTCGTCGACAAGAACGGCCAGCGCACCGGCATTGTCATCGAGTGGAAGAACGAAACGGTCGAGAAGGCGATCGAGGAGGAAGTCGACGGCATCGTCAAGGCGGCTTTGGAGGGGGACTTCTCCAAGCGCGTGGGCCTGGAGGGCAAGAGCGGATTCATGCTCAATCTGTCGAACGCCATGAACGGTCTCTGCAGCAACGTCGCCGCCACCATGAATGACTTCGCCGAGCTTCTGAGCGCGATGGCGGACGGCGATCTCGGGCGGCGGATCACCGCCGAGTATCGCGGCGTGTTCGGGCAGCTCAAGAACGACGCCAATTCGATGGCCGATCGCATCGCCTCCACGATCGCGGACATCAAGGCGGTGGGTCGTGAAGTGTCGAACGCGGCGGCCGAGATCGCGACCTCGACCACCGACCTGTCGCAGCGCACCGAGGAGCAGGCC
>DATGLV010000018.1:0-53233 GCA_035293945.1 Xanthobacteraceae bacterium
CGCCTTCACGACTTCAAACGCCATCGGTAAGCTCGTAATCGTCGCAGCTCGCTGTGACATGGGGGGTGCTCCGTTTGTGTCTTGGCAGTCACAAGTTGGAGTACCCCCTTCCTCGCCTGACACAGAATCTCTTACGTCACCTTCAAGCTCCTGTCGATTGCGGCGGAAACCAAATACGCGCTAAAATTAAGGGAATGGATTCGTTCGATCCGACCAGACACGGAGACCGAATTTGTTCCGCCTCATCGAGCTGCCCGAGCAGCCTTCGGGCTACGTCAATCTCTCTACTGCGTCCGATTGGGAGGGCTGGATCCGGAAATGTCTCCCGGCGGGTCTCCATCAAGAAGTACAGCGACGACTAATCTCCAATCTCAAACACGTTCTCGTCGGTTTGGAGATGAAGGCCGCGCTGATCGTTCCCCACGCGAAGCGAGGAAAGCTCCTGTTCGAGTCCTACTTCCACATGCTCAACTTCGAATTCTGCGTCGGGATGTTTTCGATATGGGAAGGTCTGGGCTCCGCGCTCTGGTTGAGGGAAAACGGTCTGGACGGATCCGCCGCCAACCGCATCTCCATCGACAAGTGGAAGCCCTCTCTGACGAAGAAATTCGATCCCGAGGCGAAGTCCGGTCTCGGCGCGGACGTCGACGCAGTGAAAGGAGTCAGAGACAAGCTTCACCAAGATCAATTGGGTGCAAGAGAGAACATCGACTGGCATGCTTTTTCGTACGACAAGGCGTTCACTCCGGCGGCGCGCGCGATGCGATGTCTGCTCAGTACGAATGCCAGTGACGTGCCCAAGAAAACGAATCTGACTGCCGAGTAACCGATGCGTCTCGCCAACCTCTTGGCTACTTTGATCTGGAGCAGAGGACCTTGCAGCCCCTCGATAACCCGTTTGGTCCCAAGCCTGTCACCAATGTCCCGGGCACGACCTCAATGCTCTGACCGGGACGCACCATTTTGGCATTCTTGGTATGGTCGTCACTTGCTTGGCCGCGCTGAGCCCCGAAGCCCGAAGGGGCGCGCCTCCTGGCGCGCGGGGTTGACGGCGAATGCGCGCGCCGAGCCATAATGGCCATGCCATGAATGCGTCACACCGCGAAGCCAACCCCTTCGCGACCGCTACATCCAACCTGGAGAAGAAGACCGTGCAACCCAACGACAACCCGATCGGCACGCGGTTGTCACCTATGTCTTAGGTACGATCTGTCACCCATGTGTCCGGGCCGGACACGTACCGAAGTGGCGCGCCCGAGGGGATTCGAACCTCTGACCTTTGCCTTCGGAGGGCAACGCTCTATCCAGCTGAGCTACGGGCGCGTTCCGCGAACCTAGATAGCGGAAGCGTGCCGGAGCCGCAACCGCGCGCGGCTGCCCTGGTGCTCCTGGCCACGCAATCATGACGGCTATCGCGCCGGCTCCGCCCACGTCTTATAAAGAGCGGCAGAGCCGGGAGCCGCCCATGACACAGAACAGCGCCGCGCCGCGATCGCCCGCAAAGCCTTCCGAGGCCTCGACCCCACGGCAAGCCACGCCGGCTTTCGACTGGCAGGATCCGCTCAATCTTGCGGGCGAATTGACCGAAGACGAGCGCCTGGTGCAGGCGACCGCGCGCGGCTATGCGCAGGACAAGCTGTTTCCGCGTGTGCTGATGGCGTTTCGCGAGGAGCGCTTCGATCGCGAGATCATGAACGAGATGGGCGCGCTCGGGCTCTTGGGCCCGACCCTGCCCGAGACCTATGGGGGCGCAGCCCTCGGCCATGTCGCCTACGGGCTGATCGCGCGCGAGATCGAGCGCGTCGATTCCGGGTATCGCTCCGTGCTCTCGGTGCAGTCCTCGCTGGTGATGCAGCCGATCTACGCCTACGGGAGCGAAGCGCAGCGGCGCAAATATCTGCCGAAGCTTGCGAGCGGCGAGCTGGTCGGCTGCTTCGGGCTGACGGAGCCGGATCATGGTTCCGATCCCGGCGCGATGACGACCCGTGCCGAGCGCGTCGTGGACGGCTATCGCCTCACCGGCACCAAGACCTGGATCTCCAACGCGCCGATCGCCGATATCGCGGTGATCTGGGCGAAGCTCGACGGCGTCATCCGCGGTTTCATCGTCGAGCGCGGCGCCAAGGGTTTCTCCACCACGCCAATCGAAGGCAAGCTCAGCCTGCGCACCTCGCTGACCGGGCAGGTGGTCCTCGATGAGGTCATCGTGCCGGAGGAGAATCTGCTGCCAAATGCGGAAGGGCTCGCCGGCCCATTCGGCTGCCTCAACAGTGCGCGCTACGGCATCGTGTGGGGCGCGATGGGAGCAGCCGAATTCTGCTTCGAGCGCGCCCGGCAATATGCACTCGACCGCAAGCAGTTCGGGCGCCCGCTCGCTGCCAATCAGCTCATCCAGAAGAAGCTCGCCGACATGCAGACAGAGATCGCGCTCGGCCTCGCGGCGGCGCTACGGCTCGGCCGTCTCATGGAGGCCGGCCGCGCCGCGCCGCCGGCGGTGTCGCTGCTCAAGCGCAACAATTGCGGCAAGGCGCTGGAGATCGCCCGCGCAGCCCGCGACATCCATGGCGGCAACGGCATCTCCGACGAATTCCACGTGATGCGCGTGCTCGCCAATCTCGAGACGGTGAACACCTATGAGGGTACCCACGACATCCACGCTTTGATCCTCGGTCGCGCCATTACGGGGATTCAGGCGTTCAATTGACAACCTTGTCCCGGCCGGGACCGTTCCGGGCGACGGATGGGATCGTGACTGGTACGGTCCCGGCTCAAGAAGGGCCGGGACAAGAGATTTCGAGATCGCGATCCATAAGCTTTGCGACTCTGGCGAACGGCGCTATGACTTTCGGCCATGAGGGTCGACGGGAAAGAAACCCGCAGCATTTGGCTGGAAAGCGACGGCTGGTCGGTCGGCATTGTCGATCAGACCCTGTTGCCGCATCGCTTCGCCACCGCACGACTTACAACGCTCGAGGAAGCCGCACATGCGATCCGCTCAATGCAGGTGCGCGGCGCGCCGCTGATCGGGGCGGCAGCCGCTTATGGGCTTTGCCTGGCGCTGCGCCATGACGCGTCCGACGAAGGGATCGAGCGCGCCGCCGCGATGCTGGCCGCCACGCGTCCGACCGCGATCAATCTCAAATGGGCGCTCGACGAGATGGCCGCAGTCTTGCGCAACCAGCCGCGGGCGGCACGCGTCGAGGCCGCGTATAGCCGGGCGGCGGAAATCTGCGACGAAGACGTCGCCATCAATCGGCGAATCGGCCAGCATGGTTGCAAATTGATCGAGACCCTCGCCGCCAAGAAGCCAGGCGAAAGGATCAACGTGCTGACCCACTGCAATGCCGGTTGGCTGGCGACCGTCGATGTCGGCACCGCTACGGCGCCGATCTACCTCGCGCATGACCGCGGGCTGCCGATCCATGTCTGGGTCGACGAGACGCGGCCGCGGAACCAGGGCGCTTCGCTCACCGCCTGGGAGCTCGGCCACCACGGCGTGCCGCATACGGTTATCCCCGACAATGCCGGTGGGCACCTGATGCAGCACGCCATGGTCGATCTAGCGATCGTCGGCACCGACCGGGTCGCCGCCAATGGCGACGTCTGCAACAAGATCGGCACGTATCTCAAGGCGCTCGCCGCACACGACAATGACGTGCCGTTTTACGTGGCGCTGCCGTCGCCGACCATCGATTTTGCGATCAGAGACGGCGTCGCCGACATTCCGATCGAGGAACGCGATGGCGGTGAGGTCGCCTCCATCTCGGGCAAGGCCGCTGACGGCCGCATCGAGACGGTACGCCTCGTTCCCGAAGGCTCCGCCGTCAGGAACTACGGCTTCGATGTGACGCCGGCGCGCCTCATCTCCGGTCTCATTACCGAGCGCGGCGTGATCGCGGCGAATGCCGCGGCGCTTGCCGAGGCGTTCCCGGAACGCTCAGGCGGAAGGACGAAAAGATGACCGCGGCGGCTTCGCTGCGGCTGCCCGTAGATGGGCGCCAATCTGCTACCGCGCTGGCGGTCGCACGCGGCACGACCCGCCTTCTGCATTCGCTCGGATTTTCCGTGGTGACCGAGCTGCCGCTGCCTTCCGGCCGTCGTGCCGATCTGGTCGCGCTCGACCGCGCCGGCGAGGTCTGGATCGTCGAGATCAAGTCATCGGTCGCGGATTTTCGTGCCGATCAGAAATGGATGGACTATCGGCTGCACTGTGATCGGCTGTTCTTCGCCACGACGCTCGAAGTGCCCGTCGATATTTTCCCGCAGGACGCCGGACTCATCATCGCGGATGCATTCGGCGCCGAGATTGCGAGCGAAGCCCCTGAGCATCGGCTGCATGCTTCAACCCGGAAATGCTTGCTGCTGGCCTTTGCGCGCGCGGCGGCGCTGCGCTTGGCGGCGCTGGCTGATCCGGAGGGAGGGAGTGGGGAATGGGGAATAGGGAGCGGGGGTTAGATCCCAAGAAACTCACTCCCTATCTCGGCAAGGTCGTCGTACCCATCAAATATTTGTCGACCGCGTGCGCGGCCTGACGGCCTTCGCGGATCGCCCATACCACCAGCGATTGGCCGCGACGCATGTCGCCGCAGGCGAACACTTTCGGGTTGGAGCTCTGATAGGCGACCGTGTCGGCGCGCACATTGCCGCGTTGGTCGAGCGCGAGCTTGAGCTCGCCGATCATGCCTTCATGCACCGGATGCACGAAGCCCATGGCGAGGAGAACGAGATCGGCCGGCACTTCGAACTCGCTGCCAGGTACCGGTTTCATCTGCTTGTCGACCTCGACGCAGTGCAGCTTCTGCACGCGGCCGTTCGCGCCCGTGAACCTCTGCGTCATCACCGCGAAGGCGCGCTTGGCGCCTTCCTCGTGGCTCGAGGAGGTGCGCAGCTTGAGCGGCCAATCCGGCCAGACCATCGGCTTGTTCTCACGCTCAGGCGGCTGCGGCATGATCTCGAAATTGGTGACCGAGAGCGCGCCTTGGCGGATCGAGGTCCCGATGCAGTCGGAACCTGTGTCGCCGCCACCGATGACCACCACGTGCTTGCCGCCGGCAAGAATGGGCGCGGCACCGTCCGGCGGCTCGTTGCTGACCCGCCGGTTCTGTTGCGGCAGGAACTCCATCGCAAAATGAATCCCGTCGAGCTCGCGGCCCGGCACCGGCAGATCGCGGCCCTTCTCCGCGCCGCCCGCCAGCACGACAGCATGATAGTCGGCGACGAGCTTCTCGGCCGGCATGCTGACGCCGATATGGGCGCCATAATGGAAGACGACGCCTTCGGCCGACATCTGCGCGATACGGCGGTCGATATGGTGCTTCTCCATCTTGAAATCGGGAATGCCGTAGCGAAGCAATCCGCCCGCCTTGGCGTGCTTCTCGAAGACGTGCACCTCGTGGCCCGCGCGCGCGAGCTGCTGCGCGCAAGCAAGTCCCGCCGGCCCGGAGCCCACGATGGCGACGCGCTTGCCGGTCTTGATGCCCGGGGGCTCCGGCTTTACCCACCCATGTTCAAATGCGCGATCGACGATCGCGCATTCAATGGTCTTGATGGTGACCGGATTGTCCTCGAGATTGAGCGTGCAGGATGCCTCGCACGGGGCCGGACACACGCGCCCGGTGAATTCTGGGAAATTGTTGGTGGAGTGCAGATTGAGCGAAGCCTCCTGCCAGTTCCCGCGATAGACGAGGTCGTTCCAGTCCGGGATTTGATTGTTCACCGGGCAGCCGGTGTGGCAGTAGGGCACACCGCAATCCATGCAGCGTGCCGCCTGTCTGCGCGTGTCCTGCTCGGGCAACGGCAGGACGAACTCGCGCCAGTGCTTGATGCGCTCCTCCACCGGCTCGTAGTGGCGGTCGTTGCGCTCGTATTCGAGGAAGCCGGTGATCTTGCCCATGGAAGTGACAGACTTGAACCTTGCGTCTTACGTGGCGGCATACGGTGGGGGCTGCTACGCGCCGGCAGCGAGCCGTTGTTGCGGCGCTTCGGCGGCTTCGGCCGCTTTGAGCTCCTTGAGCGCACGCCGATACTCGACCGGCATCACCTTGCGGAACATGGTTCTGTATTTACTCCAGTCGGCGAGGATTTCCGCGGCGCGGGCCGAGCCGGAAAAACGCGCGTGCCGGGCGATCAGGAGGTGCAGCCGCTGCGCGTCATGCTGCGTCATGTCGGCGAGGATCTCGATTCGGCCGTGCGTCTCCAGATCGTTGACGTGGTGGTATTCGCGCTCGTTGATTTCTTCCTCCTGCGGCAGCGGCTCGAGCTCAACCATGGCGAGATTGCAGCGCGAGGAGAACGTGCCGTCTTCGTCCAGCACATAAGCGATGCCGCCCGACATCCCGGCCGCGAAATTGCGGCCGGTGCGCCCAAGCACGACGACGATGCCGCCAGTCATGTATTCGCAGCAATGGTCGCCGGCGCCCTCGACCACCGCAAGGGCGCCCGAATTGCGCACCGCAAAGCGCTCCCCGGCGATGCCACGCAAATAGCATTCACCTTCGATCGCACCGTAGAGCACGGTATTACCGACGATGATGGATTCCTCCGGCACGATACCGGCATCGATCGCCGGACGCACGATGATGCGGCCGCCGGAAAGGCCCTTGCCCACATAGTCGTTCGCCTCGCCTTCGAGCTCGAAAGTGATTCCACGCGCGAGCCAGGCCCCGAAGCTCTGCCCGGCGGTGCCGGTCAGCTTTACGTGGATCGTATCGGCCGGCAGACCGGTGTGCCCATAGCGTTTGGCGACTTCGCCCGACAGCATCGCGCCGGCGGCCCGGTCGATGTTCTTGATCGTGGCGTTGATGCGCACCGGAGCGCCGCGGTCGAGCGCCGCCTGCGCGTCGGCGATCAGCTTGCGATCAAGGATGTCGTGGATCTTGTGATCCTGCGCCTCGCTCCGGTGGATCGCCACGCCCGGCCCGGCCTGCGGCTTGAAGAACAGCTTGGAGAAATCAAGCCCCTTGGCCTTCCAATGCTTGATGACTTCCCGCCGGTCGAGCATCTGCATCTGCCCGATCATCTCGTCGAAGGTGCGGTAGCCCATCATCGCCATCAGCTCGCGCACCTCTTCGGCGACGAAGAAGAAGAAATTGATCACGTGCTCGGGCTGGCCCTGGAAACGCTTGCGCAACACCGGGTCCTGAGTGGCGACGCCGACCGGGCAGGTATTGAGGTGGCATTTGCGCATCATGATGCAGCCGGCGGCGATCAGCGGCGCGGTCGAGAAGCCGAACTCGTCGGCGCCCAGCAGTGCTCCGACCACGACGTCGCGTCCGGTGCGGATGCCGCCATCGACTTGCACGCTGATGCGCCCGCGCAAGCGGTTGGCGACCAAAGTTTGATGTGTTTCCGCGAGCCCGATCTCCCAGGGCGACCCGGCATGCTTTATCGAGGTGAGCGGCGATGCGCCGGTGCCCCCCTCGAAACCCGCTATGGTGACGTGGTCTGCGCGCGCCTTGGAGACGCCGGCCGCGACGGTGCCGACCCCGACCTCGGACACGAGCTTCACCGAGACCAAACCGTCCGGATTGACGTTCTTCAGGTCGAAGATCAGCTGCGCGAGATCCTCGATCGAGTAAATGTCATGATGTGGCGGCGGTGAGATCAGGCCGACGCCAGGCGTGGAGTGGCGCACCTTGGCGATCACCTGGTCGACCTTGTGGCCGGGCAACTGGCCGCCTTCACCCGGCTTGGCGCCCTGCGCCATCTTGATCTGCATCATGTCGGAGTTGACCAGATATTCGGTCGTCACCCCGAAGCGGCCGGAAGCGACCTGCTTGATCGAGGAGCGCATGGAATCGCCGTTGGGCAGCGGCCGGAAGCGGTCGGCCTCCTCGCCGCCTTCACCGGTGTTCGACCTGCCGCCGATGCGGTTCATGGCCACTGCGAGCGTGGTATGGGCCTCGCGCGAAATCGAGCCGAACGACATGGCACCGGTGGCGAAGCGACGGACGATCGACTTCGCGGGCTCGACCTCCTCGATCGGCACCGGCTTGCGGCCGTCTTCATCGGCGGCTCGCAGGCGGAACAGGCCGCGGATGGTCAACAAGTTCTCCGACTGCTCGTTGATCAGCTTGGCGAAGGCGCGGAACTTCTCATACGAGTTGCCGCGCACCGCATGCTGCAGCGCCGATACCGTCGCCGCGGTCCAAGCGTGGTCCTCGCCGCGCTGACGGAATTGATACTCGCCGCCGACATCGAGTGCGCTGCGATAGATGGGAGAAGAGCCGAAGGCATCGCGATGTCGCCGGACCGATTCTTCGGCGATCTGCGCCAAGCCAACACCCTCGATTCGGGTGGCGGTGCCGGTGAAATATTCCGCCACGAAATCGGACTTCAGACCGACGGCGTCGAAGATCTGCGCGCCGCAATAGGACTGATAGGTGGAGATGCCCATCTTGGACATCACCTTGAGGAGGCCCTTGTCGATGGATTTGATGTAGCGCTTGACGACCTCTTTCGGATCGAGCCTGTCGGGCAACTCCTCGTTGGCCGCGATCAGGGTCTCGAACGCGAGGTAGGGATTGATCGCCTCAGCGCCGTAGCCGGCGAGGCAGCAGAAGTGATGCACCTCGCGCGGCTCTCCACTCTCCATCACCAGGCCGACCGAGGTGCGCAGGCCCTGGCGGATGAGGTGGTGATGCGCGGCCGCGCAGGCGAGCAGCGAAGGGATCGGGATGTTCTGCGCCCCGGCGCGGCGGTCCGACAGGATAATGATATTGATGCCCTCGCGCACCGCGGCCTCGGCCCGCGCGCACAGCGCGTCGAGCGCATCCTTCAGTCCGGCGGCGCCGGTCTCTGCCGGCCAGGTGGTATCGAGCGTGCGCGAGCGGAAGTGGTCGCCGATCTCGGAGATCGCGCGGATCTTTTCCAGATCGGCATTGGTGAGGATCGGTTGGCGCACCTCCAGCCGCTTGGTGGTCGAGCCCCCTTCCAGATCGAACAGGTTTGGGCGTGGACCGATGATCGATACCAGGCTCATGACCAGCTCCTCGCGGATAGGATCGATCGGCGGGTTGGTGACCTGCGCGAAGTTCTGCTTGAAGTAGGTGAACAGGAGCTTCGACTTGCTCGACAGCGCCGAGATTGGCGAGTCGTTGCCCATCGAGCCGACCGCTTCCTCGCCCAGCGCCGCCATCGGGGCCATCAGGATGCGCAGGTCTTCCTGTGTATAGCCGAAGGCCTGTTGGCGATCGAGCAAAGCGACATTGGACAGGGCCGTCTCATGGGCGACCGCGGGCAGATCCTCGAGCACGATCTGATTGCGGGTGAGCCACTGCCGGTAAGGATGGCGACGCGACAGCGAGGCCTTGATCTCCTCATCGGGAATGAGGCGGCCCTGCTCGAGATCGACCAACAGCATCTTGCCGGGCTGCAGCCGCCACTTGGTGACGATCTCGCGCTCAGGGATCGGCAATACCCCCATCTCGGAGGCCATGATGATCCGATCGTCGCGGGTGACGAAATAGCGGGCGGGGCGCAGGCCGTTGCGATCGAGCGTCGCGCCGATCTGCCGGCCGTCCGTGAAGGCGATCGCCGCAGGTCCGTCCCACGGCTCCATCAGCGCCGCGTTGTACTCGTAGAAAGCGCGCCGCTCCTCGTCCATCAGCGGGTTTCCGGCCCAAGCCTCCGGAATCATCATCATCACGGCGTGCGCGAGCCCGTAGCCGCCCTGCACCAGGAACTCGAGCGCATTGTCGAAGCAGGCCGTATCCGACTGGCCCTCGTAGGAGATCGGCCACAATTTGCTGATCTCATCGCCGAACAGCGGCGAAGCAACCGAGGCTTGGCGTGCGGCCATCCAGTTGAGATTGCCGCGCAGCGTGTTGATCTCGCCGTTGTGCGCCACCATCCGGTAGGGATGCGCGAGCGACCAGGTCGGGAACGTGTTGGTGGAAAAGCGCTGGTGGACCAGCGCGAGTGCGCTGGTGAATTCCGGATCGTGCAGGTCCGGATAGTAGGTGCCGAGCTGGTCGGCGAGGAACATGCCTTTGTAGATGACCGTACGGCAGGAGATCGACACCGGATAATAACCGGCGAGGTGGCGCTCGCGCCGCTGATAGATCGCGTTGGAGATCGCCTTGCGCAAAAGATACAGGCGCCGCTCGAACTCGGTCTCGTCCTTGATCTTCTTGCCGCGGCCGATGAACACTTGCTGGTGCACCGGCTCGGTCGGCCGGACCGATTCGCCGAGCGTCGAGTTGTCGACCGGCACGTCGCGCCAGCCGATGAGCGTCATGCCTTCGCGCCGGATCATCTCCGCGTAGATGTCGCGGATCACCTGCCGCCAGTCGGGGTCGCGCGGCATGAACAAAGCCCCGACCGCGTACTCTCCGGCTGCCGGCAAGCGGAAGCCTCCGCGACGCGCCACCGCGGCGAAGAAGGCGTGCGGAATCTGAACCAGAATACCGGCGCCATCGCCGGCGCGGGGATCGGCGCCGACCGCGCCACGATGCTCAAGATTGCACAGGATGGCGAGCGCGTCCTCGACGATCTTGTGGGACCCTCGCCCTTTGATATCGGCAATGAAACCGACCCCGCAGGAGCCCTTGCCGGCTGCGGGGTCGTACAGTCCTTGCATTGCGGGCAATCCCACCTCCGCGGCCGGCTTCACGACCGGCCCGGCCGATACGGCCGTAACCGAGCCCCGCGCCGGTCCTGCTCCGCGATTCCTGATCTCGCCCATCTCAAACCTCGCGTTCTGCCTCCGCGGCGACCCTCCAAGATCAGGGAAGGGCTGCGGGGGGCACGGCGCACCCTGCGCGTTCCGTGGCGCTGTTTCGCGCCTCGGCAAACTGGCCTGTCGCCGCTCAATCGCGTCGCCGGTCTCAGGCTCCGGTCCTGGCTCTGGTCATTGGCGGCCGCGTTGCCCTGGCCACCTTTCGGCCAAGGCGCAAAGCCGCTTCATTGTCGATCAGGCAGCAGGCGCGATGCCCAACGCACCGCTCATTCCCCGCCCGCAAAGTCTCGAAACCACCAAGCCCCAGAGCCCGCCCGCGACCGCGGCGAACAGACGCCGACTGGGTCAGCAACACTGTCCTAACGCAGCCTGCCAAATTTTAGCTGCGGAGACAAGCGTTCGCCTAATGCAAAATTGCTTCGGGCCGGCCCTTTTCAACCCCCGCCTTACAAGATCGTTCGCCGAGACGGCAGCCCGCGCCGATTCTCTTCATTTGCCTGATTTTGGTCGCGAGCCTTTCCTAGCCTGCGAGCGCCAAGCAGAAGGAGGCCTGCCATGAAGAAGCAAATCGCAGTTTGCGCCGGGCTCCTCCTCGGCATCGGAAGCGTCCAGGCGCAAGCCATCTACGCGGGCCCCGGCCCGTTCGAGCCGTCTGCCGTCCTACCGCCTTATGAAATCATGTCGATCGTGCGCTCAACCGGACTTGCGCCGCTCACCCGTCCGATGCGCCGCGGCTCGTACTACGTGCTGGTCGCGGTCGACCGAGTTGGCCGGCAAATGCGGGTCGTGGTCGATGCCCAGCTGGGTGATATCGTGAATATGCGCCCTGCCACGGCGGCCGGCCCCTTTGGTGCAGAACCGGGCCGCCTCAGCCCGGTGCCGGGAGCGCCGCCGCCTGATGCGGCCGCAGCCACAGGTGCCTACGGGGCGCACCCCGGGGCAGACAACGGCACCGGCAACTCCAGTCCCGGTACCGCGCCGCCGCGATCCGCCGCCAATCCCCACGCCGCGGGCCCCGCTGCGCCGGTGAGCGCATCAAGCCCTGTCGCACAGCCGCAGACCCGCATGGCTGTTGGCGAGCCGGCATTGCCGCCGCCCCCGCCGTTGCCGCGGCCGCGTCCCAAGCTCGCGCTGAACGAGGCGCCCCCTGTGGCGGCGGTTCCCCCGCCCGCTCCAGCGGCTGCAAAAGCTCCCGCAGCCGTTACTTCTGAGCCTTCCCAGGTTCCACCTTCGCCGGACGCCGCCCAGATCGAGTAAGTCCGAGGCAATAAAGAAGCGCCCCGAAAAAGAAGCGCCCCGAAATCGGGGCGCCTCGGCTCAATTCTGCAGCCGCAACAGCGGCGTTTTCAGCTTGTGATCAGCGGCCTCTTTAGGCTGCCTTCGCGTCGGCCACTTTGGCGTCGACCACGTTGGTCTTGCCGTTTCCGATCTGGATCTGGCGCGGCTTCTTCGCCTCGGGGACCTCGCGCGTCAGGTCAACGTGCAACAGGCCATTCTCGAGGTGAGCGCCCTTGACCTCCACATGGTCGGCGAGCTGGAACACGCGCTCGAAGGCGCGCGCGGCAATGCCTTGATAGAGCAGCTCTCCGGTTTTCTGGTCGGTCTTGGTCTGCTTGTCGCCGCGGATCGTCAGCGTGTTTTCCTTGGCCACGATGCTGAGCTCAGGCTCGGAAAATCCGGCTACCGCTACGCTGATGCGATAGGCGTTCTCCCCGGTCCGCTCGATATTGTAGGGCGGGTATCCGGGAGTGCCGGCATCGAAGCCCGACGACACCTGGTCGAGCAAAGAAAACAACCGATCGAAGCCGACGGTGGAACGATAGAGGGGAGCAAGATTGAAAGTCTGCACGGCATATCCTCCGCTTTGAGCGAAATGCGATTGGTCCGCCACATGGCACGGACCGGTTGAGGTTGTGCAACCGTTAGGGCCTGCACAGACCGTCATGTGGGTGGCCAAGAGGCTTTTTCAAGAGGCCTAAGCTCCTTGCCGCGCGAGGTTTTTCGAGCTTTCGCCGGCCACCCTAACCAGCCTGCCGTCACCAGCCCAGACCAGTCGGTTCAACCCTGGCGCCAAGCACGTGCGCCATTGAGCGCGCCTTCCGTGCTGATATAACGCCAAACAAATCGCCGCACTGATTCTGGACGTGCAGCTTCTCTTTGAGATGGAGCCTTCTGCTTGAAGTCATGACGCTCGTCTCAATCCCAGCCAACCCGGTTCCGGAAGATGTGGTGTCCGGAACCTTGAAGACTCCCGACGGTGTTGCATTACGCTTCGCCCGTTGGGCGCCGCCGCCGGGACGCAAAGGCACGGTTTGCCTGTTCCAGGGTCGTGCCGAGTTCATCGAAAAGTATTTCGAGACGGTGCGCGACCTGCGCGCCCGCGGTTTTGCGGTCGCAACATTGGATTGGCGCGGACAGGGCCTGTCGGAGCGTGCGCTGCGCAACCCGCGCAAGGGCTATGTCAGGGATTTCTCCCGCTATGATGTGGACCTCGACACCTTCATCCGCGAGGTGGTGCTGCCCGATTGCCCGCCGCCATTCTTTGCTCTCGCGCATTCCATGGGGGCTTCGATCCTGTTGCGGGCCGCCTACCAGGGGCACCGGTGGTTCGACCGTACGGTCCTGCTCGCCCCGATGATCGCATTGCCGGGCATGCGCCGGTCCTCGCTGACGCGATCGAGCGTTCGGGCGCTGAGATTGGTCGGCCTCGGCGGCGCCTATGTGCCGGGCGGCGACGCTTCGGTGATGATGCAGCGTCCGTTCATTGGCAACTTGCTCACCTCCGATCCTGTGCGGTATGCGCGCAACACCGCCGTCATCGAAGCTGAGCCGGCGCTGGCGGTCGGCTGGCCGACGGTCGCGTGGACCGATTCCGCCCTGAAAGCCATGAGGCAGCTGCAGGAGCCGAATTTCCCGACCCGCATTCGCCAACCCATGCTGATCATCGCCGCTGGCCATGATCGAATCGTCTCGACGCCGGCGATCGATGAATTCGCGATCCGCTTGCGGGCCGGCTCGCATCTCATTGTGCCGGGCAGCCGCCACGAGCTATTGATGGAGCAGGACCGCTTCCGCATGCAGGTGCTCGCCGCGTTCGATGCCTTCGTGCCCGGAACGCCGATCTTCACCTGAGCGGGCGGCAAGCGCTGGCGGCGCTTCCCAGGCGCCAAATACCCTCCCCGCCCCAATAGGAACCGCGACCTTTACGCGCCAGCTGCGGATATTGGCTTATCCGCATCAGCGGCCTATAAGTCCCGCATCCCCCTTGCGAAAGAGCCGCACGAGCGAAGGAAAGAGCACCCATGCACGAGGTGACCGATAGGAAGCACTGGCACGAGCCCAGTGGAGAAAACAGAGCGGGATTCGGCAAGTTCGGCCGACCGAAAACACCCTATGATCTGTTCATGGAATCGGAAGGCATCCCGATCTTCCGCGACATTGGGCTCAAGAACGCGACCCAATTGCCGATGGCGCCGTGGAAGCGGCTGGGCGGGCGCGGGAGCTATATCCAATTGCACGGCACCGAGGGCAAGTGGGGCAGCTACGTGGTGGAGATCCCGGGCGCCGGCGCGCTCAATGCGGAGAAACATCTCTACGAAGAGATTTACATGGTGGCGGAGGGCCGCGGCACCACGGAGGTCTGGCTCGAAGGCGACACCAAGAAGCACGTCTTCGAGTGGCAGCGCGGGTCGTTGTTCTCGATTCCTGTGAACGCCATGCATCGCCTGGTCAACGCGAGCTCCTCGCCGGCGATCCTGATCGGCGGCACCACCGCGCCAAACTTGATGAATCTGGTCAACAACACCGATTTCATCTTCAACACACCATACCAGTTCAAGGAGCGTTTCAGCGGCGCGGACGACTTCTACAAGTACAAGGACGATATCGAGCCCGATCCGGTGCGCGGACTGGCGATGCGCCGCACCAACTTCGTGCCCGATGTCGTGCATTGCGACCTGCCGCTCGACAACCGCCGCTCGCCCGGCTGGCGCCGGGTCGAGCCGTTCATGACCGGCAACACGTTCTATCTTTGGATCGGGCAACACGAGAACGGGCGCTATTCCAAGGCGCATGCCCACACTTCGGCGGCAGTGCTGATCTGCTTGACCGGCAAGGGCTACACATACACTTGGCCGGAGCGCTACGGGGTCACCCCGTGGAAGGACGGCCATGCCGACAAGGTCAAGCGCGTCGACTACGAGCCGTTCGGCATGGTGTCGGCAGCGCCGGGAGGTGCGCGTTGGTACCACCAGCATTTCGGTGCTTCAAAGGAGCCGTTTCGGTTAACCGCCTGGTTTGGCCCGCACAATCCCGGACGCGAGCCGGGTCCTCCGGGCGAGAAGCACACGGACTACACGGCGATGGACATTCCGGAGGGCGGAACCGCGATCCCCTATTACATGGAGGATCCGTTCCTGCGCGAGGAGTATTCCGCCAAGCTCAAGGCCGAGGGTGTCGAGAACCGGATGGAGCCCGACTTCTACAAGAAGGGCGCGGCGGTGCCGAAGTTCGTGGGCGCCTGACCGGCAACGATCAGCTTCGCCAAAATGGCCAAGCTCCGGCGGACTTCGTGCGCCGGAGCTTTGTTTGTGGGCCTGCTCCGGGGCGGACAGCGGGAAGAAAGAAGAACATCAGCAAAGGTGGCTTGGGAGCGTTGAGCAGATGAATGACGAGAGCGCCGGCGGGCGAATTTTCTTCTCGAGCACCGGGCGTTCGCTCGTCGAGGAAGACGAGATCGTGGTGCTCAGCGTGGGGGTCGACATCGGCTCGTCGACCTCGCATCTGGTGTTCTCCAGAATCGTCCTCGAGCGCCTGGACAGCCGCTACGTGGTCTCGACCCGAGAGACCTTCTACGAATCCGATATCCTGCTCACGCCGTATTCGGCCGAGGAAACCATCGATGCAGAGGCGCTCGGCGCCTTCATCGAACGCCAGTACAAGGATGCCAAGGTCGACCCCGAGGAGATCGATACCGGAGCCTTGATCCTGACCGGTGTCGCGGTGCGCCGTCGCAATGCGCGTAAGATCGGCGAGTTATTTGCTGCACAGGCCGGCAAGATGGTCGCGGTGTCGGCCGGCGACAATCTCGAGACCGTAATGGCGGCCTATGGGTCGGGCGCGGTCGCCCGCTCGATCCGCGACCGCACCACGGTGATGAATGTCGATGTCGGCGGCGGCACCGCCAAGATCTCGATCTGCAGCGAGGGCCGAGTGAACGATTTGACCGCCATCGATGTCGGCGCGCGCCTGGTGTGCCTCGACCAATCCGGGCGGATCGTGCGCATCGAGGAGGCGGCGCGCCGCTTTGCCCGCGAGCTCGGCGTCAGGCTCGAGATTGGCGAGCCTCTGTCCTCGGAAGCTGCGCGCGCCCTTGCCACACGGATGACCGACCGCCTGTTTGAAGCGATGGCTGGGGGCTCGCCGACTGCGGACGGCCACGGCTTGCTGCGCCTCGACCCGCTCACGGCCCGCATGCCCATCGATCAGATCACCTTCTCGGGCGGGGTCTCCGAATACATCTACGGCCGGGAGGCCGGGACCTTCGGTGATCTGGGCGCGCTGCTCGCACAGGAGATCCGCGCGCGGCTCGCCAATTCTCCGATGAAGCTCGAACCTTCCACCGAAGGCATTCGCGCGACCGTCATCGGCGCCTCGCAATACACCACGCAGGTGAGCGGCTCGACGATCTTCGTCTCGCCCATGGAGGCGCTGCCGCTGCGCAACGTGCCGGTGATCGCGCCGGCGCTCGACTTAGAGGCCGAGAGCATCGACCAAGCGGCGGTCGCGGGCTCGATCAAGGGGGTGCTGAAACGGCTTGATCTCGGCGGCGGCGACACGCCGGTCGCGGTGTTCGTGCCCTGGCGCGGCTCGGCGACCTTCCGCCGGCTCGAGGACTTCTGCCGCGGCGCGACTTCGGGCCTCGCCGACATACTGGCTAACGGCCATCCGCTGGTGCTGGTCGGGGACGGTGATGTCGGCGGACTGTTGGGGATTCATCTGCGCGAAGAGATGCATCTTGCCAACGCAATTATCTCTGTCGATGGCCTCGAGCTCAAGGAGTTTGACTACATCGACATCGGCACCATGCTGCCGAGCTCGGGCGCGGTGCCGGTCGTGATCAAGTCGCTCATCTTTCCCACCAGCGCGGCAACCGGCAAGGAATGGCAGCCCGCACCGCGCGTGCTTGGGCCGGCCGCAACGCCATCGGCTTGAGGCTATTGATGGCGCGCTATCGCGTTACGGTCGATACCGGCGGGACCTTCTCGGATTTCGTCTATCTCAACGAGGAAACCGGCGAGGTCAGCATCAGCAAGGTGCCCTCGACACCGGATGATCCCTCGCGCGCCATCCTGCAAGGCATCGAGGGGCTGCTGGGCAAAGGGGTTGCGGCCGCCGATATCGCCTTCTTCTGTCATGGCACTACGGTCGGCACCAATGCTCTCCTCGAAGGCAAAGGCGTCAAGACCGGGCTCCTGGTCACGGAGGGCTTTCGCGGCATCTATCCGGTGGGCGAGCAGGCGCGCCCTTACGGGGCCGCCATCTTCGATGTGATGTACGACAAGCCGCCGCTGCTGGTGCCGCAAAGCCTGACCGGCGAAGTGAGGGAGCGCGTCGATCATCAGGGCAAGGTCCTGCGGCCGCTCGACGAGGCTGCGCTACGCGACACGTTGCGCGCGCTTGCAGCGCATAAGATCGAGTCGATCGCGGTCTGTCTGCTGTTCTCATTCCTGCGTCCGGAGCACGAAGCACGGGTGCGGGAGATCGCCCGCGAAGAGCTGCCCCAGTGCAGCGTCTCGCTTTCGAGCGAGATCGTGCCGCTGATCCGCGAATATCACCGGCTCTCGACCACCGTCATCAACGCCTATCTGCAGCCGATCCTGGCGCGCTACATCGCCCAGCTGGATCGGCGCCTGTCGGCGACCGGCATCGCCACACGGCAGAAATACGTCATGCAATCGAACGGCGGCATGGCGACCTTCCCGGCGGCCGCCCGCAAGGCAGTGACCACCGTCCTGTCGGGTCCGGCCGGTGGCGCCACCGCCGGCGCCTATGCGTGCCGCATGACGGGATTTGAGAACATCATCACCTTCGACATGGGCGGCACCTCCTGCGATGTCGCCCTGATCCGCGATGGCGATCCATTCGTTGCGAGCCGCGGCAAGATCGAGGGCCGCGACCTTGCCTTGCCGATGATGGACATCAACACCGTCAGCGCGGGCGGCGGCACCATCGCCAAAGTCGATCGCTTCGGCGCGCTGCAGGTCGGGCCCCACAGCGCCGGCGCCTATCCGGGACCAGCCTGCTACAGTCGCGGCGGCGACATGCCGACTATCACTGACTGCAATCTGGTGATGGGACACCTGAGTGCGGACAATTTCCTCGGCGGCCGGATGCGGCTTGATCTCGGCCGCGCCCGCCAGGTTGTGAAGACCAAGGTCGCCGAGCCGCTGGGGCTGCGCACGAGCCAAGCCGCCGAAGGCATCGTGCGGGTGATCGAAGTCAAGATGGAGGAAGCCATCAAGGCGATCTCCACCATGCGCGGACACGACCTGCGCGATTTCATGCTGCTCGCCTTCGGCGGGGCCGGGCCGGTGCATGCGGCGCGCATCGCCCGCGACCTCGGCATGGCCGGCCTGATCGTGCCGCTGTACCCCGGCGTCTATTCGGCGATCGGACTGATTATGTCCGACGTCAAGCACGACTATGTCCAATCGAAGATGCAGCCCCTAAACGAGCTCACCCCGGAAGCGGTGGACAAGATGTTCGAGCGGCTGGAGATGCTGGCCGTGCGTGAGCTCGAAAGCGACGGCTTTTCACCCGGGCGGATCAAGATCGAGCGCGCCCTCGACATGCGCTATGCCGGGCAGGGCTACGAGATCACGTTGCGGTGCGATGCGGGCGCGCTGCGCGAAGGCGGCTTAGGCGGGCTGCGCCGCCAGTTCGACCAGCAGCATCAATCGATGTTCGGCCACATGGCGGCGGAGCAGGCGGTGGAGGTCGTGTCCTACCGGGTGCGCGGCTTCGGCCTCGTGCCGCCGGTCGAGCTGCCGCGCTTCAAGCCGACAGGCGCGACGCTCGCCAATGCCAGGCGCGAGGTGCGGCTGGTCCGCTTCGACGGGCGCGACATCGAGTGCCCGGTCTACCAGCGCGAGCTGATTGATGTCGGCCTCACGATTCCGGGTCCTGCCATCCTCGATCAGTTTGATTGCACCACGGTGATTCATGCCGGGCAGCTCGCGCGCGTCGACGAGTGGAAGAACCTGATCGTGACACAGGAAGGTTGAGCCGATGCGGAGTCCTTCCCGCCTGCAAGTCGATGCCGTCGACCTCGAGGTGATCAAGGCGAGCCTGTCCGGCATCGTGCAGGAGATGCAGAACTCGCTGTTCCGCACCGGCTTCTCCACCATTGTGCGCGAGTCGCAGGATGCTTCCTGCGCGCTCATGAATGCGAACGGTGAGGTGGTAGCACAGCATGTGGTGCTGCCGCTGCATATCGGGGCATTTCCGGCCTGCTGCGCCGCGGTGATCAAGGAGTTCGGCGGCGAGATCGGCCAAGGCGACGCATACCTCATCAATCACCCCTACCAGGGCGGCAGTCCGCATGCGCCGGACATGGCCGTGATCACCCCAGTGTTCTTCGAGGACGCGCTCATCGGCTTTTGCGGCAGCATCGCCCACAAGAGCGATATCGGCGGACCGGTGCCGGGCAGCTGCTCGGGGCAGGCGCGGGAAACCTTTAATGAGGGCCTGCATCTTCCGGCGGTGCGCTATCAGCGCGCGTTCGCGACCAATCACGACATCGAGCGGATCATCGCCGCCAACAGCCGCACGCCGGAGCTGGTGCTGGGCGATATTCGCGGGCAGCTCGGTGCCGACCGGCTGGGTGAGAAGCGGCTCGCGGAGCTCGTCGGCAAATACGGCCGCGACAAGATTCTGGCCGCCTGGGCGCGCCTGTTCGAAATTTCCGAGGAGCGGCTGCGGGCGACCTTCGCCGAATGGAAGGATGGGCGCTTCGAGGCCGAGCGGTTCGTCGATGATGATGGGGTCGATCTCAACTCGCCGGTACGTATCCACGTGGTGGTCGAGAAAAACGGCGATCACCTGCATTTCGATTTCAGCGGCTCCGCCGACCAGACCCGCGGGCCGGCCAATGTGCGGCCGCCCCTGGTGCAGGCCGCTTGCGGCTACTGCCTCATCTCTCTGGTCGATCCGGCCATTTATGTGTGCCAGGGTCTGCTCAAGGCCTTCACCATCACGGCGCGTCCCGCAAGCGTGCTCGATCCCCGCTTCCCGGCGCCGGTCAACACATACAATCCGACTGTGCATGCGCTGGTCGATGCGGTCTACGACGCGCTCAGCAATATCGTGCCCGACAAGGTGCGGGCTGACGGCGCGGGCAGCCGCTCCATCATCATTGGGGGGCGCCATCAGCACACGGGCAAAAGCTACGTGCAATATGAGATCATTGCCGGCGGCGCCGGCGCGCGCGCCATGAAGGACGGCGCCTCCGGCATCACCGTGAACCAGAGCAACGCCATGATCGCGCCCGTCGAGATCATCGAAAGCGAGTTCCCGACCCGGCTCACGCGCTTCGAGCTGATCCAGGATTCCGGCGGCCGCGGCCGCTTCCGTGGCGGCCTGGGCATCAGGCGCGAATATCTGAACCTGGAGGACGCCCGCTTCTCCATCCGCTCCATGAAGCATGTGATTCCGCCGAGCGGATGCGCCGGCGGCGGTGCCGGGCGACCGGGCGACATCTGGATCAATCCCGGCACCAAGGACGCCAAGCGCCTCCCGACCCGCTATGCGGATTTCCCGCTGCACAAGGGCGACACGTTCCGGCTCGATGCGCCAGGCGGCGGCGGCTACGGCGATCCGCTGGCACGCGAGCCGCAGCGGGTGCTCGAGGATGTTATGGACGGGAATGTCTCGGTCGAGGCCGCCGAGCGCGACTATGGGGTGGTGCTCGCAGCCGGGACCGAACGGAAGATCGATGCGGACGCGACCGCGGCGTTGCGCCAGCAGTTGCGCATCGCCAAGTCGGAATGACCGACAACAACGCACGAGGTCGAAATGGCAGAGGACAGGGTAAAACGAACCGGCGTCATTGGGCTCGGCGCCATGGGATTGCAGATGGGCCGGCACATGGTGCTCAAGGGCTTCGCGGTCGAGGGCTACGACCTCAGCGAGGAGGCGGCCAAACGTGCGCAAAGTCATGGCATCCACATCTGTGGCTCGGTCGCCGACGTCGGCAGGAATGCCCAGGTGGTCTTCGTCATGGTGGCCAACGACAAACAGATTCACGATGTGGTCGAGCGATCGGGTCTGCTCGACGCGCTGGCGCGCGGCGCCGTGATCGCAATTGCGTCATCCTGCTCGCCGGAGACTTGCCGCAAGCTGGCAGCGCTCGCCGGCCAGAAAGGCGTTGATGTCATCGACGTGCCGCTGGTGCTCGGGCAAGAAGCAATGGATAATGGACAAGTCGTGGCTTATGTGGGCGGCGCGGATGCGGCCGTCGCCAAAGCAAAGCCCGCAATCGCGGCGTTCAGCAAGCAAGTGCTGCATGTCGGCGATGTCGGCGCTGGGCAGATCACCAAGAGCATCAACAACATGCTCTTATGGGCCTGCATGGTCGCCAATTTCGAATGTTTGAGCCTCGCCAAGAAGCTCGGCGTCGACACGCCGCGCCTGATCGAGGCGCTCGGCCATGGCAGCTGCGCCAATTGGTCTCTCTCGCGCTGGGGCAAGAGCACCGGCAAATGGGCCGAGAAGGACATGGACGTAGCGCTTGAGCTCGCGCAAGACGCCAAGATGCCGATGCCGCTCGCCGGCTTAGTCGATCAACTCGTCAAGCATCTCAATCAGGAGCGCATGAAGGCGCTGTTGTAGAAGTTCAAAGACTTCACGTCTTCTGCCATGACGCGGACCGTCGTCAGGGCGGCACCTCGAAACGGCAACGATCAGCCTGTCACCGGGCAAAAATTTCCCGGGCGCGTTGCAGGACACCTTCCGGCACGTTCAAGGTCCGCTCGACCGCCTTCTGCACCTCCTCGCCGGAGCCGACATTCAGATCGGCATCGATCTGCTTCGCATCGGCGAGGAATGCCGGATCCTTGCACATGGCCACAAAGCCATCGCGCAAAGTTTTGGTAGCCGCCGGCGACAGTCCGGGTGGACCGAAGAACGCACGGCCGATCGCGCTCGTCCCGCCGTAGAGCCCTAACAGCTGCCTGGCCTCAGGCGTGTCGCCGAGCTCGCCCAGCGCCGGAGCGTCGGGAAGCTCCGGCCCACGCTCGTTCAAGTCCTGCAGAATCACCTTGATCTTGCCCTCGCGCAGCCAGTCCGCGCGGGCGGTTTTGAGCGTGGTCCAGTTGGGCACCGCCACCTCGACCTCACCCCGCTCGACCGCAAGCAAGGCTTCGTTGGCGGACGGATAGCCCTTGATGATCTTGAACTTGGTGCCGATGACCGCGTTGAGCAGCGTCGACACGGTCTCGGCCACATTGCCGGCGCCGGTGCCGGCGACGGTCGCCTCGAAGTGCTTGGCATCCTCGATCGATTGCACCTTGGCGGTATGCCAAATCGCATGCACCGCGTTGCTGGCCGCTACACGGCCGATCCAGACGAGCTTGCGTGCATCGAATTGGGCGGCCGGATTGCGCAGCGCCTGCTCGACCGCGATCGTGTCGGTCACGATGCCGAGCGCCGTTCCGTCCTTGGGTGCAACGTTGTAGATGTAATTTGCGGCCCGCAGCGTACCTGCGCCCGGCATGTTCTCCGGCACGACGGTCGGATTGCCCGGCAGAAAGTGGCCGAGATGACGGGAGACCAGCCGGCCCATCAGGTCATAGGTACCGCCTGCCGAGTTGCCGATGTAGATCGTGATGGTCTTGCGGGAGAAGTCCGTCTGCTGGGCATGGCCGGTGCCAGCGCCAAGGCAGAAAATCGCGACTGCCGCGAGCAGATGGTTCAGCTTCATGGACTGATAAGGCCCTGTCTCCGATCCGGAGCCCGACTCTACCGGCCAATTTGGGGGGCAACAACGCCGGCTCGGCGATGCGTCGTCGTACCGCAGCATCATCCCGGCTGGGAAGCGGATCTATGCCGTGGGAAGATCTGGGCTAATGGAGCGGCGTATGGGCACGGCCTTGGCGGCGGCGGCCGGCCTTGGCGGCGGCGGCCGCCGATAGCGATGTTCCTAAGCCACAGCTCGGCGCTCTTGGCTGCGCTCTTGGCTCTTGACGGCCGCACCGGCAACTTCGAGCCGGAAGAAGGCGATGCGGTCCCTCATCGCCTGCGACTGCTCCGTGAGGGTCTTGGCGGTGTCGGTGTTGTCCGCGACAAGCGCGGTGTTCTGCTGCACGACCTCGTCCATCTGCGTCAACGCACGATTGACCTGCTCCAACCCCGCCGATTGCTCGGCGCTGGCATTGGCGATGTCAGCGACGATGTCGGCAACCTTGTTGATGGATTCCACAATTTCGGTGAGCGCGGCGCCGGCACGGTTGACCAGTTCCACGCCTTCATGCACGCGTTCGGAGCTGTTGGCGATCAGGCCCGTGATGTTCTTGGCGGCTTCCGAAGAGCGTTGCGCCAGCCCGCGCACCTCCGACGCCACCACCGCAAAGCCGCGTCCTGCGTCCCCGGCGCGCGCGGCTTCGACCGCCGCATTCAGCGCCAGCAAATTCGTCTGTCGCGCGATCTCGTCGATCACGCCGATGATGTCGGAAATCTGCCGCGAGGATTCCTCGATCCTTGACATTGCCTGGACCGCCTCCGCCACCACTTTGCCGCCGCGATCCGCCACCAAGCGCGTGCCGCTGGTCAAGCTGTCCGCCTGCCGAGCATTTTCGGCATTGGTCTTCACGGTCGCCGATATCTCCTCCATGGCGGCGGAGGTTTCCTCGAGATTGGCGCCCTGTTGCTCCATCCGCTGTGAGAGATGGCCGGTCGCCGAGGTGATCTGGCCAGCAGCGCCCGCAACCTTCCGGGTCGCATCTGCAACCGCAAGAATCATCTCGCGCAGCCGCCCGACCGCTGAATTGAAGTCGTCCTTGATCTGTCGGTACGCGTCGGGAATTTCGTCGGTGAGGCGGAACGTAAAATCGCCCTCTGAGAGCTTGCTCAAATCCCAAGCAAACGGAAGGCCCGCGCCTGCTCCTCGGAGGCTTTCGCGCGCTCGGCCGCCACCTGCGCCTGAGATTCCGCCTCCACTTGCGCCCTTCGGGACTCGGCTTGCTGCCGGCGAACCAACTCCTCGGCCTCGCCGCGCGCCTTGGCAAATGCGAGCAGCTTGAATTCCTCCACCGCCTTGGCCACTGCGCCGATCTCATCGCTGCGTTCGAGCCCGGGCAGCACCACCTCGAAATCGCCGCCGGCGAGCTTGAGCATCGCATCGCGAATCTGCAGCAGCGGCGAGATCACCAGGCGAGCGACGATCATCGTCATGCTGATCGCCAGCGCAACCGCCGCCGCCAGCAGACCGAGCTGAAGGATGAGCTTGGCAAGCGCGATCGAATACTCCTCCGCGGCGTGGGTTTTAGCGGCATCGAGCGCCGCGTCCGCGACTCCCAGCAGCGAAGCGAGTTTCGCCACCGACATCGGCGACCATTGATCGACGGTTACACCGGGAGACTGACCGGCGACCAAGGCCTTGATGGCCTTGGTGCGCGTGGCCGGATAATCGCTGTCGAAATATTCCTGCTTGGCCTTGTCCATGGCCGCCACGAAGGGCGGCGGCATCGGCAAAGCTGCGGCGATATCCTGGAGCGTCGCCCACGCGGTCTCGACCTTGCTGACATTGGCGGTGTACTTGAGCATGGCATCAGCCGGAAGCGGCTGCCCGGCAAGCGTGTTCGACACGACGACCGAGGCATCCCCGCCCGCATTGCGCACGGTCCAGGCGAGTTGCTTGACCTCCATCAACTGATCGACGAAAGCGTCCTGCAGTGCGATCAGTCGAACCAACCGCGTGGACAGCTTGTCCAACGTCTCGAGCAGCCCATCGGCTTCGCCGACGAACTCCTCGCTCAGTCCCGAGCGACGCTCCGCCTTGGGCTTGAGGAAGGCGGCCGCAGTTTCCTGGTGAAGCGCCTCAAGCCGCTTGATTCGCTGCGCCAGATCTGCAGTGACTTGTTGCTGCTCGGCGAATTCCACCGCATCCAACGCCTTCAGGGCCGCATGTAGAGCCGGCACCTCATCACGGCGCGACTGAATCATGAGATTGTTTGGGGTGGCTATCGGCTTTTGACTCAGCAGGTCGCGAAAGGTGGCCGCGCGGTCGACCCGTAAATTGTGCAGGCTCGTAAACAGATAACCGGAGGCTTCCGCGACAGCCGCGATTCGATTGGCGGTGCGCAACCGCTCCCATGAACTCCAGGCGCTCATGGCGAGCGAGACCACGATGGCGGCGCCCAAAGTCGCGATCACCGACTTCAGCAGCGCATTGACCGATAAATTCTTGAGCACGTTCGACCCCCGGCTCGGATACAAAGTTTTTACGGACGAACGGTAAATGCCGGGTAAAACGCGAGACCGGACGGACGGGAGCGGGCGCAGACGCAAGAACGGGCAACGGCCGGGTGGCCGCTGCCCGCAACAGGTTAGAAGTTATTGTTGAAGCCTTGATAGTTGAGGGCTTGGCGGCTACTTCGCGGCGACCTTCTTGCGCTTGAAGTTGCCGAGACCCGGCCGGTAAGTCTTCTCGTCGAGGAACTGGCGCATGCCTTCCTGCCGGCTGTTCTCCTTGTCGTTGTGCTTGAGCGCATCGCTCTTGGCATTGAGATAGTCGGCGGCTTGCGGCTCATTCATGAAGCGCACCGCGCGGATGCCCTCCTTGGTGTAGCGCAGCACCGCCGGGCTTTTCTCCATCAGCTTCTTGGCGAGCTTAATGGTCTCCACCTTGAGCTGCGCCTTCGGGTAGGAGAAGTTGACGAAACCAATCTCCTTTGCCTTCTTGCCATCGAAAGTATCGCCGGTCATCGCGTAATAGAGCGCATCGCGATAGTTCATCGTCTGCGCCACGTTCCACGACACGATGCCACCCGGTAAGATGCCCCAGTTCACCTCCGAGAGGCCGAAGATCGCCTCGTCGGCCGCGAGCGCGAAATCGCAGGCGCAGACCTGGGTGAAGCCGCCGCCGAAGCAAAAGCCGTTGACCATCGCGATGGTCGGCATCGGGAAAGTCGACAGCTTCTGCCAACGCCACTGATTGGAAGCGCGGCGCGCCTTGTGCCGCATCTTCGGATCAGTCTCGGTGCCGCGGAAATACAGCTTGATGTCCTGGCCGGCGCAGAACGCCTCGCCGGCACCGGTGATCACCAGCACCTGGGTCTCTTCATCGACCGCCAGATCATCGAGCGCCTCGTCCATCTCCAGATGCAGCTGCGGGCTCATGGCGTTGCGCTTGTCCGGACGGTTGAAGATCACCCAGGTGATGCCGTCCTCCTTCTCGATCTTGATGGTCTCGTAGCTCTTGGCTGCCATTGTTGTCTCCTTGGCTCCTCGCTTGGCTGGTTCAGCTGAAATATGATCGCATCATTAGCCCTAACCATCCCGCCCCGGCAAGGCGAAGGCGCGCTCGGGGGCGAAGAGGAGCCACACCTCTCCGTCGGTGGGCAGGGCGAAATCGGAAGCGGCCGAAACTTGCAGGGAGACGCCGTCGCTGACGACGTCGATGCGCCGGCTCGCCCCCAAGAAAGTGACGCCGCTGATACGACCGGTGAGGCAATTCTCGCCTCCGCTCACCGGAGGCTCGAGAGAAAGGCGAATGCTTTCGGGCCGCAAGGAGACTGATACGGCGGCAGGAACGGCGATTTGCTGTGGGACCGCGCATTGGATCCGCCGTCCGTTCAAGACCTCGACCTCGCCGCGACCGGCGGACATAGCCGTAAGGCGCCCGGGCAGCAGGTTGGTGGCTCCGACAAAACGAGCCACGAAGGTATTGGCGGGCCGGAAGTAGATGTCCTGCGGAGAGCCGATCTGGATGATCCGGCCGCGCTCGATCACCGCGATCTGGTCCGACAATGCGAGCGCTTCGGATTGGTCGTGGGTCACATAGACGGTGGTGATGCCGATCTTGCTCTGCAGGCGCTTGAGCTCGGTGCGCATGTCGTCGCGCAATTGGGCATCGAGATTGGACAGCGGCTCATCGAGCAGCAACAATCCGGGCTCGTGCACGATGGCGCGGGCAAGCGCCACCCGCTGCTGCTGTCCGCCGGAGAGGCGCGTGGCCGAGCGCTCCTGAAAGCCGTCGAGATCGACCACCGCAAGCGCACGGCGCACCGCTTCGGCAATATCGGCACGTCGACCACGCCTTGCGACCGTCAGCGGGAACGCGACGTTCTCGGCGACCGTCATGTGCGGCCAGATCGCGTACGACTGGAATACCATGCCGATCGCGCGCTGCTCGACCGGAACGTTGACGCGCTCCTTGGCATCGAACAGGCGCCGGTCGTCGACCGCGATGCTGCCGGCATCAGGCGTCTCAAGCCCGGCGATGCAGCGCAGCGTCGTGGTCTTGCCGCAGCCGGAGGGGCCGAGCAGCGTGAAGAAAGTGCCCTTGGCGAGCGCAAAACTTGCGTCACGAATGCCGCCGACGATCTGATCTGTCGCGTTCTCGAAAACTTTGCTCAGACCCTCGACCCGCAACATCGGCATCCTCACGCGCCATGGTCGGCAAGGACGACGAGTCCGTCAAGGGCGACACCCCCGCGCCGGCGCAGCAAGAACGGATTGACATCAACTGATTGGATGCGGCCGTCGGCGTCCAGCATCAGCGCCGAGAGGCCGATCAGGGCGCGCACCAAGGCCTTGACGTCGAGCGGCGGCTGGCCGCGATAGCCGTGCACCAACTTACCGGCACGGGTGCGCGCAATGAGCGCAAGCGCCCGCTCTTCGTTGAGCGGCGGCGGGGCGAGGGCAACATCACGATAGAGCTCGAGCGCAACCCCGCCGGAGCCGAACAGGATGACCGGTCCGACCTCGGGATCGAGATTGGCGCCGAGCACGAGCTCAAGCCCGTCCGACACTTGTTCCGCCACGAGCACGCCCTCGGGTTGTCCGCCGCTATGGCGCACAACGGCGTCGACGATCTCCTTGTAAGCCGCACGCACTGCCTTTGCGGAATCGAGGCCAAGCTTGACAGCACCGATGTCGGATTTGTGCGGCAGCGCCGCGCTTACCGCCTTGGCGACGACCGGATAACCGATCACCTTGGCCATGGCCACAGCCTTGTCGGCGCTGCGCGCCACCGCTTCAGCAGGACCAAGCAATCCATAGGCCTTGAGCAATTTCTTAGACTGCACTTCGTTGAGCGTACGGGCACCAGCTTTGCCGCCTTGTACTAGAATTTTGTCAAGGCGCGCCTTCCCCTTCGATCCGGTCGGCGGCGCAGTCGGCACGCTATGCCCGGCGCGCGCCGCGTAATCGCTGAGCGCACGCACGGTGCGCAAGGTCTTGTCGACCTCCTGCAGGCAGGGGACGTGGGGCAAGCTGGCGCGGAACGCGCGGCTATAATCCGACAGCCCGTGCGAGCCCATGCTGAACTGCACGATCGGCTTTTTCGCCCGCGCAGCGATCTCCTCGACCGCGCGCATATTGGCTTCGGCGCGGTCCATGCCGGCTGCGCGCGGCAGTTCAGCCTGCAACAGCACCAGGTCGATGCCCGGATCATCCAGCATAGCCTCGATGCATTTCACGTAGCTTTCCCGGTTCGTGAGCCCGGTAAAGCCGGAATCGAGCGGATTGCCGACGATAGTGCCGACGCCCAGCACTGCGGCGAGCCGCTCGCGCGTTGATGGCGCAAGGGCCGCGAACGCAAGGCCGTTGGCGGCTGCCGCATCCAGCAACAGCCCGCGCAGCGCGCCGGAGAAGGTGATTGCGCCTAGCCGCAACCCCTCACGCTGCTCCCCTCCCCGCAAGCCAGGAGAGGAAGCAGCAAGCACCTCGCGCTGACGGCGAAGCGAAGACAGCGGCGGCGCATGCAGGATGTATTCGACGCTCTCGACCACGTCGTCGACGGTGCGCACGCGCAGCACGCCGGCTCCGCCCGCGACCGCGTCGAAGGCCTCCATGGCCCCGGCCAACGCCCCGGTGTGCGCGAGCGCCGCCGCGCGGCCTTCGGCAGAGGCGCCGAGCTTCATCATCACGATGGGCTTGCCGGCCGCGCGTGCCATGCGACACGCTGCCATGAAGGCCGCCGGGTTCTGCACCGCCTCGAGATAAGAGACGATCACGGCGATGTCGTCGTTCATGGCATAGTAGGCGATGTAATCCGCGCTCGAGAGCCCCGCCTGATTGCCCGAGGTGACGACCGAGCCGGCATCAATGCCGCGCTCCTCCAGCGAGCGCTTGATCGACATGGCGAGCCCGCCAGATTGGCCGATGATCGCGACCGGGCCGTTGACCAGCCGCTGCATCCGATCGTCCGGCATGGTCATCAGCTGCGAGCGGGCATGCAGGTTGCCGAAGCAATTGGGACCGGAAACCGCCAGGCCCGTCTCGGCAATGACGGCCTTGAGCTTCGCCGATAGGGCGTGCGCAGCCGGATCGGCCGATTCGCCGAAGCCGGCGGTAAGCACAGTGGCGCTGCGCGCGCCGGCGCGCTTCGCCTCGACCAAGGCATCCGGCACGAACGCCGCCGGAATGACCACCACCACGTGATCGGGCGGTTCCGGCAGCGCCGCGAAGGAACGATAGCAGCGAGTCTCCCAGATCTCGTCGCGACGCGGATTGAGCGGGTAGATGGGACCCGGAAACTTGTAGCGGTTCACGTTGCGCCACACCCGCTGCGACCAGTTGCCCGGGCTGTCGCTGGCGCCGAGGATCACCACGTTGCGCGGATTGAGCAGCGCATCGACCTTGCCGAGCGAATGCAACAGCAAGGGAGAAGCCTCGATCGCCAAGCTCACGCCGATCCCCCGCTCTTCCGCAACATGTGTTGATCCCGCCCCTTAGGCACGTCCCATGGCGCTGGCGGCCGAACGGCGTGCCAGCACGTAAAACACGACCGCGATCATGGCCATGAGCATCGACCACATCAGGCCGAGCGCCGCAAGCTCTGTGCCCTGGCCGTTGCCCCAAAGGTCGAACATGGCCACCGCCATGGTTTGCGAGCTTGGACCGGCGAGCAGGATCGCCAGCGACAGGACCCGCGTCGCCATTAGGAAGACGAACAACCAACCTGCCACCAAGGCGGGCGCCAGCAGGGGTGCCACGATCCGCCGCAAGCGCGTCAGCGCCGACGCGCCGCAGACCGCCGCCGCCTCTTCGAGCTCACGGTGAATCTGCAGCATGCCGGACGAGCTGTAGCGCATCCCGTAGGGCAGATAGTTGATGACAAAGGCCCAGATCAGAATACCGAGCGTGCCGTAGATCGGGATGGGCACGCGCAAGAACACCTGCATGACCGCCACACCCAAGACCAGGCCGGGAAAGACCAGCGGGATGGTGGCGAGCCGCTCGGCGAGCCAGCCACCGGGCCCGCGTCGCACCGCAAGCCAGGAGGCCAGGAATGTGAGCCCGACCGCAAAGGTCGCGGTCGCCACCGCAACGATCAGCGTGTTGACCACCAGCTCAATGTCGTCGGACGAAGCGAGCACGGTGCGGTAATTGTTGAGGCTCAGGAGCTTGAAGGATGCGGCGCTCACCGGCGCGAAGAACGGCAGAAACGAAAGCCACGCCAGCATCAGCATCGGCACCAAGAGCAAGAGCACGAAGTCGACGACCAGGATGGCGGCCGCAACATAACGGAGCCGTCCGAGATCAAACGGCCGCGCCCTAAATCCCTTGCCGGTGATGGTGGCGAACTTCTCCGCATGCCGCGACAGGCGGGCGTAGACATAAAGCAACGCCAGCACCAGAACGAGCATCAATACCGAGAGCGCGCTCGAGCCGCCGAGGTCGGGCGGCGCGCGCGCCATCATGTTGGTGTAGATATCGGTCGTGAGCACCGAGATGCGGCCGGGCAATCCAACCAGCGCCGGCACCTCGAAAGCCTCGATGGCACGGATGAAGACCAGCATCGAGAGCGCCAAGATGGCGGGCAGCGAGAGGCGGAGGGTGACACGGCGGATGGTCGCGAGCACGCCGGCGCCGCTGACGCGCGCGGCTTCCTCAAGCTCCGGATTGGCATTGCGCAGCGTCGCTCCAACCAGGAGGAAAGCGAGCGGCGACCAGAGGAATCCCTCGACCACCACCATGCCGGGCATGGAATAGATGTTGATCAGGACATCAGATGCGCCAGTCAGTGTACGGTAGAGCTGGTTGACCGGCCCGGCCTTGCCGAACACCAGAAGCCAGGCCGAGACATAGAGAATGTAGGGCGTGCCGAGTGAGATGATCGCCGTCACATAGGCGAGCCCCTTGAGGGGCGCGTTGGTGCGCTCGACGATCCAGGCCATGATCCAGCCGACCACCAGAGCGATCGCGGCGCTGCCGGCCGCGAAGGCGAGCGAATTGACCGTGGTCGAGACAAAGCGCGGGCCGCCGAGCACGTTCTGGAAGTTGTCAAGCCCCCAGCGCGCGGCCTCGCCGGGAGCGCCGGCGACCGTCACACTGCCTTGCATCAGGAAGACGAGCGGCGGCACCACCAGCGCGGCGAGCACGGCGATCAGCAGCGCCGCGATCCAAGTGGCTTGGCGCATTCTCCCTCCCCTTCCCTCCCCCGCATGCGGGGGAGGGTTAGGGTGGGGGTCTTCAGCCGAAGAGCTCATCGAATATTTTCTTCCATTTCGGCGTGCCCTGCTCGATCGCCTCGGGCGAGAAGAAATGCACCCGGAAGTGCCCTTCCTCCGGCTTGAGCTCCGGCACCAGCGCCGGCACCTCAGGATCGGCGGTCAGATAGTCGGCATTGCGCAAAACCTGCTGACCCTCCTTGGAGATGATGAAGTCGACCAAAAGCTTTGCCGCATTGGGGTGCGGCGCGTTCTTGTGGATCGAGATCACCGACAGCGTCCCGGTTGCCGGCTCCATCTTGATCCAGTCAACCGGCGCGCCCTTCTTGGCGCTGATCACGGCGTGATGGTTGAAAATCTGCAGGCCGATCGAATATTCGCCGGCGATCACCTCATCGAGCACTTCGCGCGCCGCTGCCGCCACGTTGGCGACCTTTTGCTTGGAGAAGGCGCGCAGATAGTCCATGCCCTTCTGATCACCCATCTCGGCGAGCACCGTGGCCACAAAGCCCATCCCGCCCGAGGTCGACGGCAGGCCGTTCCAAGCCATCTTGCCCCGCCATTTCGGATCGAGCAGATCTTGATAGGTGTGCGGCTCGGTGCCCTTGGGGACGAGCGAAGTATTGTAGCCCGGCGTGTTGATGTAGATGTTGCTCGCCACCCAATACCCTTCCGGGTCCTTGTAAAGATCCGGATATCCTTTTGCGGCCTCGGGCTGCCACTGCAGCACATAGCCCTCCTGCTTGAGCGGCACCACCGTCGAGGTGCCATCGAAGACGTCAGACTGCGGGTGACCGGCACGGCTTTCGTTGAGAATCTTGACCGCGACCTCGTTGGCATTGGCGCGCGTGTAGTGCACCTTGATGCCAGGATATTTCTTCTCGAAGGCGGCTGCGATCGGGCGCACCACCTGGTTGATGATCTGGGTCGAGTACCAGGTGACCTCGCCTTCCTTTTTTGCGGCCGCTATCACGGCGGGATCGATCGCATAAGCATGGCCGCAGCCGATCAGAATCGCGATCGCCGCCCCAATGGGTGAAAGGTGGCCTTGCTTGGGGGCTGGCATGATATCTCCCGCCGCGCTTCCGAGGACTCGTCGACAGCTTCTCGCGGAGCTGCCTTGCTTTCGGCGCATATCCACTTTCGAAGGATCGGTATCCATCCTCCTCGACACGCGCTCGAGCATGCACACGGTTGCTTTAGCATGCCGCGGGCACGGACCTGCAAGCTTGCGCTTTCGCGACAAGGCGCCGCGTAAGCCCGCACCATGCCGGGCCGCATCCGACCACCGGCATGTTCCCGCATAAGATGTTGCATCACAACGGGTATGCTGCCGGGCGCAATTTCCCCGGCAAGCCGGCCGGGGCGAAGTCGCGGACTTGCGATTTTCCCTATGGCGAGGATTCGCTATGCTGGCTGCGGAGCGCGGCCCCGAGTTCCGAACAAGCCACGACTACGTCCAAGAAACGCAGCAATCCAGGCCCGGCAAAATCATCCCGTCCGCGCGTGACCCGAATTCCCCGCCCTCCCTCCCGCAAGCCGTGGAGGATTATGGTGGGGGCGAATGGAGGACCCGAGAATGATCTCGCTTTCCATCAATGGACAATCTCATACAGCCGATGTCGAAGACTCAACCCCGTTACTGTGGGTGCTGCGCGACACGCTCGGCATGACCGGCACTAAATACGGTTGCGGCATTGCCCAATGCGGCGCCTGCACGGTGCACGTCGACGGCGTGGCGATGCGCTCCTGCTCGATCCCGGTCGCGGCCGTCGCCGGCAAGCAGATCACCACGATCGAAGGCCTCGCGGTCGGCGGCAAGCTCAATGCCGTGCAGCAGGCCTGGCTCGATAATGACGTGCCACAATGCGGCTACTGCCAGAGCGGCATGATCATGGCGGTGACGGCGCTGCTCAAGGAGAAGCCCAAGCCGACCGATGCCGACATCAACGCAGCGATCACCAATATCTGTCGCTGCGGCACCTATCAGCAAATCCGTGCGGCCATCCATGCCGCCGCCAACGCGTGATCAGGGGGACCGCCATGACCTACATGCCGCGTATGAACCGCCGCGCCTTCGTGGTCGGCGCCGCTGCCGCCGGCGGCGGATTGTCGCTCGGCTTCGCGCTGCCGTTCGGCCTTGAGGCCGCACGCGCCGCCGATACCCCCGAGGTCAATGCCTGGGTGATGATCAAGCCAGACGACACGGTCGTCGTCCGGGTCGCCCGTTCCGAGATGGGCCAAGGTACATTGACCGGCCTCGCGCAGCTGGTCGCCGAGGAGCTCGAGGCGGACTGGTCGAAGGTCACGACCGAGTTCGTGACCCCGGGACAGAACCTCGCCCGCAAGCGCATCTGGGGCAACATGCAGTCGACCGGCAGCCAAGGCATCCGTCAGTCGAACGAATATGTCCGCCAGGGCGGCGCCGCGGCGCGGGAGATGCTGATCCAGGCTGCCGCCAATGAATGGAAGGTGCCGGTCGGCGAATGCAGCGCCGAGAGCAGCGTCATCACCCACAAGCCGTCGGGCCGGACCACCACCTACGGCAAGGTGGCGGATGCAGCCGCCAAGATCGATCCACCGAAAAACGTCAAGCTCAAGGACCCGAAGGACTGGAAGATCGCCGGCAAGCCGCTGAAGCGGCTTGACACCTACGACAAGCTGATCGGCAAGCAGGTGTACGGCATCGACGTCAAGCTGCCCGGGATGCTGATCGCGACCATCAAGGCCTCCCCGGTCAACGGCGGCAAGCTGAAAAGCTTCGATGCCACCAAGGTGACCGGCATGCCGGGGGTCAAGAAAGTCTTAGGGGTGGACGGCAATGCCGTCGCGGTGGTGGCGGACACTTTCTGGCACGCCAAGACGGCGCTCGACAATCTGCCGATTGAATGGGACCTGGGCGAAGGCGCCAAGGAATCCAGCGCCACCATTGCTGACTTCATCAAGACCGGCCTCAGTGCCGATCAGGCCTATATCGGCAATAAGAGCGGCGATGCTCCCGCCGCGATCGCAAGCGCCGCCAAGAAGATCGAGGCGGTCTACAACTATCCGTTCCAGCATCACGCCACGATGGAGCCGATGAACGCGACGGTGCGCTGGACCGCCGACCGCTGCGAGGGATGGGGTCCGACCCAGAACGCCGAGACGGCGCTCGCCGCGCTCATCGAGGTTTCCGGGCTGCCGGCCGAGAAGTGCGACTTCTACAAGACCCAAAACGCAGGCGGCGGCTTCGGCCGGCGCGGGCGCGCCGATTTCAATCGGCAGGCTGTCCTGATCGCCAAGGAGATGCCTGGCACGCCCGTCAAGCTGATCTGGACGCGCGAGGAGGACTTCACGCACTGCACCTACCACCCGATCACGCAGTGCCAGATGACCGGCGCCCTCGATGCAAACAATAATCTGGTTGGAATCCATATGCGCATTTCCGGCCAGTCGATTCTCGCCTCGCTGGCGCCGCAGGGCCTGCAGAACGGCATGGACCCCGTGGTTTTCCAGGGCCTGACGGCGAACTCGCCGGAGGGCGCATTCGGCTACAACATTCCCAACGTGCTCATCGACCATGCGATGCGCAACACGTTCCTGACGGCGGGCTTCTGGCGCGGCGTCAACGTCAATCACAACGCGATCTACACCGAATGCTTCATGGACGAGATCGCCAAGGCGGTCGGGCAGGACCCGCTCGAGTTCCGCCGCAAATACCTCAAGCCGAAAAATCTCGCGGTGCTCAATGCGGCAGCCGCCAAGGCCGGCTGGGACACGCCACCTGCGCAAGGCGTCTTCCGTGGCCTCGCGCAGTACCACGGCTATGCCACATATTCGGCCGCTGTCGCCGAGGTGTCCATCACCAACCAGGGCCGGGTAAAGCTCGAGCGGATCGTGGTGGCGCTTGATCCCGGCACCGCGGTCAACCCGGCGCAGATCGAGCGGCAGGCGGCGGGCTCGTTCGCATACGGCCTCTCCGCGCTGCTCTATGGCGAGATCACCGTCAAGGACGGCGTTGTGCAGCAGACGAACTTCGACACCTACAACATCATGCGCATCGCCGAGATGCCCAAGGTCGAGGTGGTGCTGATGCCCTCGGGCGGCTTCTGGGGCGGCATCGGCGAGCCGACAATTGCGGTCGCGGCGCCGGCGGTGCTCAACGCCATTGCGGCGGCCACCGGCAAGCGAATTCGCTCGGTGCCACTCAAGAACACCGACCTTCGCTCGGCGTAACGATCAGGGGCGGCGGCGCAAGGCCGCCCCCCTTCTGTTCACTTGGTTCGCATTGGAGAGGCACACGATGACGCGCGAGGGCGCCCTATGGGGGCGGACGAGGTTCGTGCTGTCGCTCGCAGCCGTGGCAAGCTTCGCAGGCATCGCGCAAGCGCAGCAGCGCCCTACACCCGCAGTCGCCAGCGTCGGCATTCCGCCGCCTGGCGCCTCGTCCTGCTCGGGTTGCCATCCGGTCTCGGCGTCGGTCGACACGCCGGTCCAGCGATTGGTGGGCCGCAACCCGAATGAGATCGTGGCGGCCATGAAGGCGTTCCGCTCCGGCGACAAGCCAGCCACCATCATGGACCGCATCGCCAAGGGCTTCACGGACGACGAAATCAAGGCCATTGCGGAATGGTACGGCGCGCAGAAGGAATAGAGGGATAATCATGAGCGGGAATTTGAGCCGCCGTCATCTCCTCAAGAACGCCGCTGCCGGAGCGGTGGCCGCGGGCACCGCCGCATTGCCGATGCCGGCTTTGGCTCAAGCTTCAAGCGGCCGCGTGGTCGTGATTGGCGGCGGCTTTGCCGGTGCCACCTGCGCGCGCACGCTCAAGCGACTCGATCCGCGCAACGCCGTCACGCTGGTCGAGACCAGCCAAACCTTCACCGCCTGCCCGTTCAGCAATGAGGTCATTGCCGGCCTGCGCGATATCGAAGCGCAGCAGTTCGACTACGATCATGTAGCTGCCGACGGTGTCGTCATGGCTTTCGACACCGCCAATGCGGTCGACCCGCGCGCGCGGCGTGTCACGCTGGCGAGCGGCAGCGTGCTTGATTACGATCGCCTGGTGCTGGCCCCCGGGATTGATCTGCGCTTCGATGCGCTGCCCGGCTACGACGAGGCCGCCGCCGAGCGCATGCCGCATGCTTGGAAGGCGGGCGCGCAGACGCTGTTGCTGCGCCGTCAGCTCGAAGCGATGCCAGACGGCGGCCTGGTGATCATCGCGCCGCCTGCCAATCCGTATCGCTGCCCGCCGGGACCGTACGAGCGCGCGAGCCTGATCGCCCATTACCTGAAGACTCAGAAGCCCAAGTCGAAGCTCATCATCCTCGACGCCAAGGATGCTTTCTCCAAGCAACGCCTGTTCCAAGACGCCTGGAAGGAGCTCTATTCCGGCATCATCGAATGGGTTCCTCTGTCCATGGGGGGCAAGGTCACCAAGGTCGATCCCGCCACGATGACGGTCGAGACCGATTTCGACAAGCATCAGGCTGCAGTCGCCAATATCATTCCGCCACAGAGGGCCGGCCGCATCGCCCAGCTTGCGGGCGTCGCCGACCGCACCGGCTGGTGCCCGATCAAACCATTGAGCTTCGAATCGGCTCTGCAGCCCAATATCCACGTTATCGGCGATGCCTGTATCGCCGGCGCGATACCGAAGGCAGGCTTTGCCGCCAACGCGCAGGCGAAGGTCTGCGCTGCCGCGCTCACGCAGATACTAGCCGGACGTGAGCCGGAGGAGCCGCGCCTGATCAACACCTGCTACACCATCGTGGGTCCCGAATACGGCATCACGGTCGCGGCGGTGTACCGGGTGGCCAACGGGCAATTCGTCGAGGTGCAGGGCGCCGGCGGCATCAGCCCGATCGAGGCCCCGAAATCGACCCGGGAGCAGGAAGCGAAGTTCGCGGATGGCTGGTTCAAGACCATCACCGCAGAAATGTTCGGCTGAGCGTTGTCGCCTGACGGCACGCGCGAGCTTGTTGCGCGGGATCTTCGCCGTCATGGCGCTGACAGCGGTCGCGGGCCAGGAAACCTTGCGACCTGCCGGTGCGGCGGAAGCGCTGCGACCCTATATGATCGTCGGCAACGCCATTCCCGCCTCGCTCACCGGCCATAAGGGAGATCCTGTGCGCGGACGGGAGATCGTGGTCAATCGGCAGGTCGGACTTTGCCTGCTGTGCCATTCGGGACCGTTTCCGGAGCAGAAGTTCCAAGGCACATTAGCCCCCGATCTTTCCGGCGCCGGTGCGCGGGCGAGCGAAGGAGAGCTCAGACTGCGGATCGTCGATGCATCGAAGCTCAAGCCCGATACTATCATGCCGCCCTACTACCGGGTCGACGGATTGACCCGGGTGGCGCCAGCCTATCAGGGCAAGCCCATCCTCACTGCCGAGCAGATCGAGGATGTGGTAGCATTCCTGACAACGCTGCGCGAATAGGCGCGAGGAAGCTGAACAATGAAACAAAGGCCGCAGGATCGAACAGAACAAATGGGGGCAACGCGGCGCGATTTCCTCGAGCGCACCGCATGCCTGGCGAGCGGGATCGCCTTCATGTCGGTTGCCGCGACGCGGTCGAGCCGCGCCACGCCGGAGACGATGACGGCCGCCATACGCAAGACGGTGGGCGAGGCGCCGATCCGCAAAGGCAAGGTCATGATCGACGTCCCGCCCCTGGTCGAGAACGGCAATACGGTTCCGGTCTCGGTTTCCGTCGACAGCCCGATGACGGCGTCCGACTACGTCAAGTCCATTCATCTGTTCAATGAGAAGAATCCCCAGCCCTACCTGATCGACGCTTATTTCTCGCCGCGCTCCGGCAAAGCCGCGCTCTCCACCCGTATCAAGCTTGCCGATGCGCAAAAGATCGTCGCAGTGGCGCAGCTCAGCGACGGCTCGTTCTGGTCCGACGAGGCTGACGTGATCGTCACCATCGCGGCCTGTGTGGAGGATTTGCAATGACGGCGCGCACTCTGATCAACGTGCCGGCCAAGGCCCGGCGCGGCGAGATCATCGAGATCAAGACGCTGATCGCCCATCCGATGGAAACCGGCTACCGGGTTGGGCTCAACGGCGCGCTCATTCCCCGCGACATCATCACAAATTTCCGCTGCACCTATGACGGGGAAGAGATCTTCCGCGCCGAATTCTCCCGCGCGATTGCCGCCAATCCGTTCCTCACCTTTTTCGCGGTAGCGACCAAGACCGGGACCATCACGTTCGAATGGACCGGCGACAACGGCTTTGCGGCGACCGAGCAGGCCCCCATCACGGTCGAATGAGCGCACCCTTTCGTTGGCCGGACGGCCGCCGCTGCGCCGTTTCGCTCACCTACGACGACGCACTTCCGGTTCACTGCGAACATGTTGGTCCGTGCCTGGAAGCGCATGGCTTGCGCGGGACCTTCTACCTCAACATCGCCGGCGAGCCGACCCGCAATTCCGCACCATGGCGTGAGCTTGGGGCGCGCGGCCACGAGCTCGGCAACCATACGCTCTTCCATCCCTGCCGGCGCTATCCGCGCTCACTTCACCCATGGTTGGACAAGTCGTTCGATTTACGTGGGTACACTCCAGAGCGATTTCGACTCGAGCTGCAGGTTGCGAATGCCTTTCTGCATCTGCTTGACGGCAGGAGCGAGAGGAGCTTTGCCCATACCTGCTACGACGCGCATATCGGCCGCTTGTGGAAAAAGGCACCGATCAGCGACCTCATTCGCGGAGAATTCGTCGCGGCACGCGCCACGAAATCAAATCGTCCGGTCCTCGTCTCACACTCGCTCGATCTGATGCGATTGGCATGCTGCGTTGGCGATCATCGCTCCTTCGACGAACTGCGTGACCAGATTTGTGCGGGGCGAAGCCAAGCCGCCTGGCTGATTTTTGTCTTTCACGGCATCGGCGCCGGCACGCATCCCACCCAATTCGTTACGCCGGCTGCCCACGAGGCGCTCATCAATTGGCTTGTCGGCCGGACCGAGATCTGGGTCAGCCCACTCCTCGACGTCGCAAAATGGGTTCGTGATTGGCAAGCCGGATGCTGCGACCAAACCCGCCAAGAGGAGATCGCCGAGCCACATTGACAAGGAGCGGCGGATTACCCAGAGTGGTAAATTCCCTTAGGGCGAGGGTCGTGGGCGTGGGGTCGGGCGGATGCCACTTTATAAAGTGCGCAACAAGAATGTCGTCAGTGAGATTATCGAAGAGGAAGCGATAATCATGGATCTGACGACCGGCACTTATTTCAGTTCCGATGGGGCCGGAGCCATAATTTGGGACGGCATAGTGTGCGGTTTCGAAGCCGAGCAAATCAAGCATCGCGTCCGACAGGCGTTTTCCGCCGATCCGGCCGAGTTGAACGCGGATTTTGAGAATTTTGTCGCCTCGCTTGTTGCAAACAACCTGATCGACGTTGCCGGCGGGACGGCCCTTCCGAGGCTCGAGTGGAGCATGGCGTTGCCTGCCGAACGGCGCGACTACCATCCGCCGGTTCTCAACAGCTACAGCGATCTGCAGGATTTGGCGTTGCTCGATCCGATCCACGACGTGGAGGAGACCGGCTGGCCCAATCGCAAGACCAGCTTCTGACCATGTTCGCCCCGCTAACCTGCATCGTGCCGTGCAGGGATGCACAAGCCTATTTGGGCGAGGCCATCGCCAGCGCGGTCGACGAAGGCGCCGATGAGGTGGTGGTCGTCGATGATGGCTCGACCGATGACAGCGCAGCCATCGCCGCCGCAGCGGTCGGGCCGGTAAGGCTCGTGCGCCAAACCCGACAGGGGGCTGCGGCTGCGCGCAATGCCGGACTGGCAGCGGCGCAACATGACCTGATCGGGTTCCTCGACGCCGACGACCTGTGGCCGCCGGGAAGCCTCGCAGCACGACGCCGAGCGCTTGATCTCGATCCGAGGCTCGACGCCGTCTACGGCCATACGCGACAGTTTCACAGCCCGGAGCTCGACGCCGCGACCCGAAGCCGCGTCCCCTGTCCGTCCGGCACGTTTCCGGCTCCCACTTTCGGCAGCACCCTGTTCCGGCGCTCGGTGTTTGAGCGGATCGGCGCTTTCAACAGCAGCCTTCAGGTCGGCGAAATGTTCGAATTCATGGCCCGCTTCGCCGATGCCGGCCTCACCGTCAGATGCGTGCCCGATACGGTCCTGCTGCGGCGCATCCACGCCAGCAATATGATGCGTCCGGGCGCGGCCGCTGCAACCGGCTATCCGCGTGCCCTGAAAGCGGTGCTCGATCGTCGGCGCCGGATGAGGGCCGGCATATGAGCCTCGCCACGCTCAAGCAGCGGCTGACCCGCGAGCTGGGCACGATATGGCCGAACGACGAGCAGCAGCTGGTGCTGGAGGCCATATTCGCGACGCCCGCAAAGGCCCGCGAAGCCTATTTTGCCTGGCGCAGCACGCTCGATATCGAGCAACCGTTCGACGGCGCGGTGATGCGTCTGCTGCCCCTGCTCTATATGCGCCTGCTCAAGATGGGCCTCAGTGATCCGCTGACCGGGCGCCTCAAGGGCGTCTATCGGCGGGCGTGGTCGGATACCCAGACGCTTTTTCACGGCACTGCGCCGGCGCTTTCGGCGCTGCATGGGGCGGGCATTGACACGATGCTGCTCAAAGGGGCGGGCTTGGTGGTTTGCCACTACCGCAACTTAGGCGCGCGGCCGATGTCTGATGTCGATATCGCGGTCCCCTTCGGGAGTGTGGAGGCGGCCGTTCGCGCCCTGAGCTTGGCCGGATGGTCATCGACCGCGCCGATCACGCGCGATCACCTGAGATTCCGTCACGCCACTCCCTTCCGCGGTCCGGGCGGTCATGAAATCGACCTGCATTGGCACATGATGTTTACCAATTGCAGCGCGGAGGCGGATGCACCGTTCTGGAGCACGGCGCAGCCGGCAACATTTCGCGACATGCCGACCAACGTTCCGGCGCCGGCGCTCGCGCTGTTGCATACGCTGGAGCATGGGACTCAGCCCAATACCGAAACGCCGATCCGCTGGATCGCTGACTCGCTGACCCTCCTGCGCGATCCGCGGGCGGCGATGGAATGGCCGCTGTTCTGCCGCACCGCCCGCCTGCTCGGGCTCAGTCGTCGCGTCTTGTTGGCGCTGACCTATTTGCGGGAATGCCATGATCAGGAGATCGATGCAGGCGTTCTCAAGACGCTGGCGTCGGCGCCGCGCACAATTGCGGAGCGGCTCGAGCTCGCAGTAACGGCGCGCCGCGTCCGCCGGCACCGGCCGGCGGCCATCGACCGCTGCCTGTTGATCGGCGCTGAGTTCTGCCGCCTGGCACGGCTGCGAACCGGCATCAGGGTTACGACAATGATCCCGGATTTCGTCCGCTATCGTCTCGGCATCGTTTCCTGGCGCGGCGCGATCCGAAATCGCCTCTGGCGAATGAAGCAGGGCCTCAGGCAGGCAATCGGATAGCGCATGTTGCGGAAACTTGGATACCGCCTTTCCGCCAAGAGCACGCACCAGAGCCAAAGGAGCAGGGCGCCATCCGAACCCGTCGATCGCCCTGATCGCTGTGCTGGTCCATGACAAGCCCGCGCTCAGCGAGGCCGAGCAACGCGCATTCTTCTCGAGCATGCTGGCGGCGACGCGCTCCGCCCAGGCGCGACAGGCAGAGATCGTTCGCGACATCGTGGTTGCCGGCATTCGCATCCGCCTGCGATTTTGCGGCGCCGTCTCGCATGACGCTCTGATCGGCCCTCTCTCTCATCTCTTGGACGAACACGGAGCCGGACCGGCCGATGTGACGTTCAACATCTGGGAGAGCGCATCGACGGGCGTCGGCGTGCCGGATCCACCCCGCCCGCGCGAGCACTTTACCGACCGCGGCGACATTTGGGGCATGGAGAGCGAGCGCATCCTCAGCGCCTTTCATTGGTTGGAGTGCGCCGTCGCGCTGATGGACACTCAAGACCTCGAAGCCATCTACTGGGTCGACGATATCGAGGCCTTGCCGTATTGGTCCAAGGCATCGCCGTTGCGCACCCTGCTGCACTGGGCAATGCAGCGCTTCGATCGGCAGCTGCTGCATGGTGCCGTGGTCGGCACGGAACATGGTGGCGTCCTCATCACCGGGATCGGCGGGTCCGGAAAATCGACGGCAGCACTCACCTGCCTCGAAGCCGGATTGACGTATCTGGGTGACGACTACGTGGTGGTCGCCCTCGATCCGGTGCCAACCGCCTACAGCCTCTATAACACCGCCAAGCTCACCGATGACCAGGCGACGAATTTCCCGGGGCTGCTACCGCTGGCGCAGCGGCGGACGGGCCCTCGCGGCCATGCCGAGCCCGAAAAGACCGTGCTTCGCCTCTATCCCGCGAAGGCGAGCAGCATGCGCGACAGCCTCGCGCTGCGAGCGATCCTGGCAGCTGTGATCGTCGATCAGGAGGAGACATCCTTCGCCCCTGCGGACCTGTATGCGACCCAGCGATCTGCCGCCTTCACCACCTTGGCGCATCTGCCGCGAGCCGGAAGATGGTCGCAGGAATTCATCGCGCGGCTCTGCCGGACGCTTCCGCGCTTCGAGCTCCGTCTCGGGCGCGACCTCGCCGCTATCCCGCGCGCGATCAGGAGGTTTCTGGCCGATGTGCCCGAGCAGATTGATGGCCAGCCGGCCGCGCTTGCCGCTGCGCCGCTCATCAGCGTCATTATTCCGGTGTTCAATGGCGCGCGTTTCCTGTTAGGCGCCGTGCGAAGCGTTCTGGCGCAGGGCTATCCGTCGCTTGATATCATCGTGGTCGACGACGGGTCGTCCGACAATATCGCAGAAGCCGCACGCGCACTGCCGGTTGATGTGCGCTTGTTCCGCCAGGAAAACGCCGGGCCGGCGGCCGCCCGCAACCGCGGCATCCGCGAGGCGACCGGTGAGATGCTGGCTTTCCTCGATGTCGATGATGAATGGCCGGCCGGAAACCTGCAGCATATGTCCAAGATCTTGTCGACGACGCCCGGCCTCGACGTGGTGATCGGTCACGGCCAGTTGATGCGCGACAATGCGGATGGCGGCGGGCCGGTCTTTGTAGGCAGTCCGCTGGATACCTTTCGCTGGTCCATCGCGGCGGCTCTGTTTCGCCGCGAAGCCTTTGCCAAGGTCGGCCTGTTCGACGCAACGCTGCTTTTCGGCGAGGATTCCGATTGGTTCAAGCGCGCCGAGGAGGCCGGCCTGGCTGTCCAACGCCTGCCCAACATCTCCTTGCTGGTTCGTCGGCATGCCGGCAACATGACGCGCGGAAAATCAGTCGTGGAATTGAACAAGCTGCGCGTCTTCAAGAAAGCGTTGGACCGCCGGCGCAGCGATGGGGCCCCTTGAGGGCAGAACCGCTTTGGCGAGCGGCCGCGAGCGCGGCACCCGCCTCGTGCCTCGCATCCAAGCCGCGGAAAGAATATGCTCGGCGGCATGATGAGACGGAATTTCTTGACCGGTGCCGCATTCCTGCTGGCGCTTGGGCTCTCGCCTGCATTCGCGACCGAAATCCCGGCCGCCGAGCGACGCTCGGATTACGACCTCATGGGGCCGCAGACTCGCGCCATGCAGGATGACGACACTGCCAATCCGGGCATGCTCAGCGTGCTCGACGGCGAGGCGCTGTGGAACCGCCCCGATGGCGCTGCCGGCAAATCCTGCGCTGATTGCCATGGTGACGCGCGAGAGAGCATGAAAGGTGTGGCGGCCCGCTATCCGGCCTTCAGCCCGGCGCTCGGGCGCCCGATCGATCTTGAGGCGCGCATCAACATGTCCCGCGCGGACGACCAGAAGGCCGCGCCGCTCAAATACGAAAGCGAGGAGATGCTCGGCCTCACCGCCTACATCGCGCTGCAATCGCGCGGGATGGCGGTTAATGTCGGGAGCGACGAGCGCCTCGCGCCTTTCATCGCCGAGGGCCGCACCCTGTTCAATCAACGCATGGGCCAGATCAACCTATCCTGTGCCCAATGCCACGACGATAATTGGGGCCAAAAGCTCGCCGGCGCGCCGATCCCGCAAGGGCATCCGAACGGCTATCCGGTTTATCGTCTGGAATGGCAGAGCCTCGGCTCGCTGCAGCGACGCCTGCGCAACTGCATGTTCGGGATGCGCGCGGAGCCCTACCCGTTCGGCGCGCCCGAGAACGTCGATCTCGAGCTCTACCTGATGACACGCGCGGCCGGTCTCAAGATGGAAGCCCCTGCGGTGCGGCCGTAGCCCGGATGAAGCCTTAAGGGCGTTTACGCCCGTCTTCGACGGGCTCTGGCGAAATCCGGGCAATTTCGCAATCACGGCTGTTCCCGCATTTCGCTTCGCTCCATGCGGGCTACAACTTCACAATCTGTCGCGGTGAAAGTCGGGAGCCGGCGGCGTGCCCCAGGTATTGGTCTTGCCCGGCTCCCAGACTTTGGGGCGCTGCGGCTGGTCGCGATGCCAGGGGCGCGGATCGAAATAGCCGAGCACTTCGTCCTTCATCTGATCGAGCTCGGTATAGAGCTCGATCACCTGATCGTCGTGATTGCGGTGATAGGTCGCCATATTGTGCCCGGGACCTTGCCGCAGCGGCCCCCAGATGATCGGGATGCCGCGCTGGCCGAGCAGGTCGCAGGCATTCTGCATATGCACAAAATCCTTCAGCTCGAAGGCCATGTGATGCATTCTCACGGTCTGGCCCTTGATGAAGTTGACAGTGTGGTGGTCGGGATTGCAGCGCATGAAGACGAAGAAATCGCCGATCCAGTCCGAGACCCGGAAGCCGAGAACACGCGCGTAGAATTCAACGGTTGCGTGGACATCCTCGACCACGAAGGCGACGTGGCCGAGCTTGAGCGGGCCGACGCCTGACACCTGCGTGTGCTTGCCGAGATAGCTCCACTCCTTGAACAGCTCGATGGCGGTACCTTTGTGGTCGCGGAAGGACAGCACCTGCCCGACCCCCGGCACCGCATCGTTGCGCAGCTCGCTCGTGACGCCGTCCGCCGCGAGCGCGCGAGACAGCTCGCCGAAATCTGATTGAGGCGCAACCTCGAACGATAGCCTCGTGCAGCATTGGGTTGCGGCTCGCTCGAGCGCAATGGTCAACAGCCCGATCTTGCTTGCGAGAAATGCCCGCTCGCGTTCGCGCGCCGCCAGCACGAGACCCATCGTCTCCGTGTAGTAGGCGATCGCCTTGTCGAGATCCGGCGTCTGAAACGTGGCGTGGCCGATGCGGCGCGGTTTGATCATGGGGAATTTTCTAGCATCTACGCGGCGGAATTCGTAGCCCGGATGGAGCGACAGCGTAATCCGGGGCTGCCTTCCCGCATTGCGCTGGCGCTCCATGCGGGCTACAGGGCGAAGCTCGGTTTGCGCAGGAGAAACGCAATATGGCAGGCCACAGATCCGCCGGTTACAAATTGGCGACCTATCAATCAGCAGACGGACCGCGTGCCGGACTGGTGGTGGACGAGAAGCTGTTCGATGCCTCCAAGCTGACCGGCAAGGCGGCCGACGCGCGCGTGATCGATATCCTGGCCGACTGGAAGGCCGCTGCGCCCAGGCTTGCGGCGGCGGCCGCCAAGGCCGGCAAGAGCCGCATCCAAGGCCAGCCGCTCAGCCGCCTGCGGCTTCTTGCCCCGGTCCTGTGGCCGGCGGCGATCTTCTGCGCCGGCGCCAATTATGCGGATCATGTCGCCGAAATGAACAAGGCGCAGGGGCGGCCGCCGGAGCCTGATCCGCATACGCTGGGCTTGCGTTCCTGGCATTTCATCAAGGCCTCGCGCTCGCTTGTGGGGCCTGGCGCGACCATCAAAATCTCGGACTATTCCAAGATGATGGACTGGGAGATCGAGCTCGCCGCCGTCATCGGCCGCAAGGCCAAGAACGTGACCGAGAAGAATGCGCTCGCCTACGTGGCCGGCTACACGATCGCCAATGACCTTTCGGCCCGCGACCGCGGGCGGCGGCCGCATGTGGCGGACACCTCGCCGTTCAAGGCCGATTGGGTCGCACACAAGAGCTTCGACGGCTCCTGCCCGCTCGGACCCTGGATCGTGCCGGCAAGCGACGTCGCCGATCCGCAGAATCTCGGCCTCAAGCTTTGGGTCAACGATGTGCTCAAGCAGAACTCCAATACGGGCCGCATGATCTTCAACCTCGCCGAGCAGATTGCCGACCTGTCCGCGCGTCTCACGCTGCATCCGGGCGACTTGATCCTGACCGGAACGCCCGCGGGCGTCGGCGCGGGGCGCGGGGAGTTCCTCAAGGCTGGCGATGTGGTGAAGGTCGAGATCGAGGGCATCGGGAGCTTCAGCAATAAGATGGCGTAGTGCACTTTTCGCTCCGCGGGCGCCCGAAGGCGACAACCGGCCGTCAGATGCGAACGTTTACGTCCGTCTTCAGCGGGCTGTCATCCGCTCCGCAAAACAGCCGGAAGGCCGCAAGGGCCGCCCCCACGAAGTGGACGCATGCGTTCCTAGCGCGGTGATTGCGTGGTTGCGGTGGAGAGAGCATATTGGCGGAAACCGGCTGTCGCCCCGGCGATGTGGGCCGCCGGATCATTCGAAATGGAGGTCTTCCAAGCATGGCCGAGCAGTACGTCGGTAAGCTTTCGGAGTTCAAGGACGGCGACCGCCGCATCATTTTCGTCGGCGACAATGAGATCGGCGTATTCCGGCACGAAGGGCAATTCTACGCCTACAGCAATTTCTGCCTGCATCAGGGCGGCCCGGCCTGCGAGGGACTGACCATCGCCAAGGTCGAGGAACGGCTCATGCCCGACAAGACCTCGCGCGGGCTCTATTTCTCCGATACCGAGATGCATTTCGTCTGCCCCTGGCACGGCTACGAATACGATATGAAGACCGGCGAATGCGTGTCCGACCGCAAGCTCAAGCTGCGCAAGTACAAGGTCGTCGAGAAGGAGGACGGAGTTTATGTCGTCGCCTAAAGCGGCGGCGGCCGTGCACAAGTCCCGGGCCGCCGCCAAGACAGTTGCAAAGCCTGCGCGCAAGCCGGCTGCACGGCACAGGCCGGCGGCGGTGCACGCCGAGCCGGTCGCCCGACAGGCAAGTGCCGAGGCGCTGCGGCTCGCGGCAGAGATCGAAACCGGCCTGGCCAATGGCCAGCTCGATCTCCTCAGCGCCGAAGCCCTGCAGGCCCTGATGGCAGCAACCTGCAAGGCCTATGCGGCGCGGGTCGAGGCCGGCAATCCGGCGGCCGCGCTGGCGCAGCGCACGACGGTGAGCCCGACCGAGGTCATGGTCACGGCGAGCGGCCTCTTGCGCGCCGCCAACCTCGCGGTGTTCGAGCTCGGCATGTGGCAGAGCTGGACCGGGCGCTAAGACGGAATCAAGCGCGGGGACACCCGCAAGAAAGATATCTGACAGGAGACGACCCATTAAGGAGGCAGTTTATGGATCTGCTCGCTGAACGCGGCCGCCGCATATCGGTCGACGAGCTCAACACGACGCGCCTGCTCGCGCATGCCCGCAAGCAGGCGGTGCAGCGCAAATTAGATGACATCCTGATCGTCGATGTGGATGCGCATCACTATGAGAACGAGAACTTCCCGGAAATTCTCCCCTACATGGAGAACGACGTGCTGCGGCAGATCACCATGGGGGGCCGCGCCCGCACCTCGCGCGGCACGATCGTGCCGAGCCACGCGGGCTTCACCCAGGACATGGGCGGACGTGTGACCCGCTATCCGCTGCGCGCATCGGAGAAGACCGATCCGGGCCGGCAGCGCGACGTGCAGCTCGGCGAGCGCTGGATGGACGCCATGAGCGTCGACTATTCCTGCCTGTTCCCGACCGGCATGCTCAATGTCGGCCTGCATCCACAGAAGGAGATGGAGGTCGACCTGTGCTGGGCCTACAACCGCTGGCTCACCGAGAAAGTGCTGCCGGAATCAAACGGCCGGTTCTACTCGATGCTCTGCCTGCCGTTCTCCGACCCGGATGAGACGCTGCGCCACGTCGAAAAGTTCGGCGACCGTCCGGGCGTCGGCGGGTTCATGGTGACGACCGTGCGCAACCTGCAGGTCAACGACAACGCCTACATGAAGGTCTACCGGGCCATGGAGGAGCGGGGCCTCGTGCTCTCGTTCCATTCCGGCCCGAACTGGAGCGAGCCGGTGTTCAAGGCTTGCAACCGCTTCATCTCGGTGCATGCGCTCGGCTTCACCTTCTACAACATCCTGCATTGCACCAACTGGGTGATCAACGGGATGTGCGAGCGCTTCCCCAAGCTGCCGGTGATCTGGATCGAATCCGGGCTCGCCTGGGTGCCGTTCCTGATGCAGCGGCTCGACCACGAATACATGATGCGGCCGTCGGAAGCACCGCTGTTGAAGAAGAAGCCGAGCGACTACATGCGCGACATGTACTACTCGTCCCAGCCGATGGAGATCCAGGACCGCGACGCGATGGAGTGCACGTTCCGCATGATCAATGCGGAGACGCAGCTCCTCTACTCATCCGACTATCCGCATTGGGACTTCGACCTGCCCTCGACCATCTACGACCTGCCGTTCTTGTCCGAGAAGGCCAAGCACAACATCTTGGGCGGCACCGCGGCGCGGCTGTTCAAGCTCAAGCCGCGCAACGAGAAGCAGAAAGAGAACCTGATCAAGTACGGCAATCTGGCGGCGTGAGGCAGCGCTGCGGCCCGCGGGCCCGTACGACACGGCCAGCCCCGGAGCGCCTGGGGCGGCTTCTTGCGGCCCGCAACGAGACTCGCGCCTCAGGCGGTGATCACCAGGTCTCGATTGTATTGTGCCAGCCGCGCATCGCTTGTGAGCAGGTGCAAGGGCTCGCAGATCGCCTGCGCAAGCAACAATCGATCGAACGGATCGGGATGAGATGAAGCGACATCGCGAGCCCGGGACGCATGGGTCCATGTTATTGGTAGCGGCTCGATACCGGCGTCGACCAGGCCGGCTTCCAATTGATCAACGTTGAGCGCAAGCTTGCGGGCTGAGGCCTTTATCGCAATCTCCCAGATTGAGGCCGAGCTCACATAGACCACGGTCGCATTTTCAATGATGCGGCGCGTCCTCGCGCTGATCTGCCGCTCGTCTTGGCGCAAGCGGATAACGATGTTGGTGTCGAGGAGCAGCCTCATTGATCGCCATGGGGATCTACCGAGGCCTTCGTCATCGCCTCGAGCAGGTCATCCGGGAGCGGCGCCTCGATCGCCTTCACTAGATCATCGGACAGCACGTTCTTGAGCGTGCCAAACTTGAACTTTTTGCGCCTTTGCTCGTCGACGGGCACGAGCTTGGCCATGGGAATGCCCGACTTGGCGATGATCACGCCCTTTCCGCGCGCAGCCTGGTCGACCAAGTGCGACAGCTTGGCCTTGGCTTCCGCGAGATTGAGCTGCTTCATGGCGTCCATCTGGTTGGAACTCCATGCTTTTACCGGCTTGACCAACATTGGTCAACTCCGCCGGTTTCGTCGCGCAGGCCTGTTCGAGCGAGCTACAACCTGAGCGGGTTTGCCGGCATAATGAGGCCTATCACTCCCTGATATAACAGGCGAGAAACAGGAAAACGCGTTTGGGGTGCACCCTATCGATGAGACAGAAGAACAAGGAGCTGGTCGCACCCGCGACAGCACCTGGCCGCCCACCTGATCGCGCAAATGGCGGATATGAAAAAGCCCGGCGCAGTTTCCCGCCCGGGCGCACCTTTCGAATTTCAATTTCGTCAGTAGACTGATTTGCGGATCGTGGTCAACATCAATACTGCCGGACCGCATGTTGGCGGCGATTGCTTGAGGTCCCGCGATTAACCCCGACGACCGGCCCGGCTCTCTTCCTGCGATCGGCCTACGCTCCTCGCTTTCTCGATGCTACAGCGAGGAGGGAGCGGGGCGCCGGGACGACCAGATGCCCTTGCGGGACCCCCGTCATAACGTCCGAAACGCTTCTCGGAGGTCGCAAGTTAGGCCCGCTGCGGCAGGGTGTCGAGCCCGGCGCGACGAAGGTAGTACGGAGAGCTTCGTCGGCTCACCAGGATCGGCTCGTCCCCGATCCCGCCGGGCCTGTCGCCGAATATAGACGATCTGCGAGGCAGTGAACTTCGGCCTGATGCTTCCGGCGGAAGGCGCCGATGCACTGGGGCTGCGCCGCCGAATCATCTCGCTTCAATGAGGCCGCGACGTTTGTGTCGCGGAAAGTCCGATGCGTTCGGTGCAAGGCTTCAATGAGGCCGCGGCAAACATGCCGCGGAAAGTCCTATAGCGATCGTCCCAGCGCTGATTGCCGAGACCGGCTTCAATGAGGCCGCGGCAAACATGCCGCGGAAAGTAAAGATCAGAGTAAGGAACAAACGCGAGATCGTACGGCTTCAATGAGGCCGCGGCAAACATGCCGCGGAAAGTGAACACAAGCCATTCGTCGCCCCTCTGCCCTTCTATGCTTCAATGAGGCCGCGGCAAACATGCCGCGGAAAGTTGCTCGTCTCAGGGCGGTGCACCTGGGACGTGGTCGCTTCAATGAGGCCGCGGCAAACATGCCGCGGAAAGTCATTAAGACTGGACAGCCGTATCACAGTGCAATGCAGCTTCAATGAGGCCGCGGCAAACATGCCGCGGAAAGTTTGCATGCCAATAAGATTAGATAGAGGCCCCATGCCCCGCTTCAATGAGGCCGCGGCAAACATGCCGCGGAAAGTTGGGTCTCGGATCATGGCGGGTCGCGCTATGCGCCGAGCTTCAATGAGGCCGCGGCAAACATGCCGCGGAAAGTCGAGATCGCGCTTGCGCTGCGGCTGATGGTGCGGTTGCTTCAATGAGGCCGCGGCAAACATGCCGCGGAAAGTACCGATACCGTGCGGCCAGGGGACGGAACTATTTCGCTTCAATGAGGCCGCGGCAAACATGCCGCGGAAAGTGCGACCCACACTCGCGACCTTGCGCAACTCGACGCAGCTTCAATGAGGCCGCGGCAAACATGCCGCGGAAAGTAATCCCCGGCTTTGAGTTCGCCCAGGACTGGGGCCGGCTTCAATGAGGCCGCGGCAAACATGCCGCGGAAAGTGGAACCGGCGCGGGCACTCCGCAACTGCAGCTCCTGCTTCAATGAGGCCGCGGCAAACATGCCGCGGAAAGTGCGGCTGGTGGAGAGGGCGCTGAAGCGGAAATGAGCGCCCACGCTTCAATGAGGCCGCGGCAAACATGCCGCGGAAAGTTGCGATTTGTGGAATGCTTCGACGGAAAGCGATTGATTGCTTCAATGAGGCCGCGGCAAACATGCCGCGGAAAGTTCACCAGCGCCGGGAAAGCGCTGCCCACCGTTACGTAGCTTCAATGAGGCCGCGGCAAACATGCCGCGGAAAGTCTCGGCACCGGCGGCGGCACCGGGACGGGGACGTACACGCTTCAATGAGGCCGCGGCAAACATGCCGCGGAAAGTCCGCCACCCGGCGCCAGACTGTCACCAAGGTCGCGCCGCTTCAATGAGGCCGCGGCAAACATGCCGCGGAAAGTGCACCGGGTGGCACCAGCGCGGCAAGCGCCTGCTGATGCTTCAATGAGGCCGCGGCAAACATGCCGCGGAAAGTCGGGAGCCACGACGGCCGGCAGGGCTCGCTTGGCACCGCTTCAATGAGGCCGCGGCAAACATGCCGCGGAAAGTGTAACGGCGTGACGGCCGCCGCCTAAGCCCGTCTCACCTGCTTCAATGAGGCCGCGGCAAACATGCCGCGGAAAGTCGACCTGACGGCGCTCAAGAGCAAGCTGGCGACTATCGCTTCAATGAGGCCGCGGCAAACATGCCGCGGAAAGTAGCGCAAGTTTTCGGTCGAAGACATCTGCCGGTTCTACGCTTCAATGAGGCCGCGGCAAACATGCCGCGGAAAGTGCCGCTTTCAGCAGCGGCACCGCGAGTTTCAATTGCACGCTTCAATGAGGCCGCGGCAAACATGCCGCGGAAAGTGCAACGCCGAGCTCGGTTGCGACCGCCTCGACAAATAGCTTCAATGAGGCCGCGGCAAACATGCCGCGGAAAGTATCGAGCGGGATGATCTCATGATCGCGCGCCTCGAGGCTTCAATGAGGCCGCGGCAAACATGCCGCGGAAAGTAAGTCAAACCCGAACGTGTTCTGCGCGCTGATAACGTGGCTTCAATGAGGCCGCGGCAAACATGCCGCGGAAAGTATGCGCGGCGCGCACGGCCACCATCATCGCCAGGTCGCTTCAATGAGGCCGCGGCAAACATGCCGCGGAAAGTCGCCCATCCCGATGCCGATCAGCTCCATGCCGACGCAGCTTCAATGAGGCCGCGGCAAACATGCCGCGGAAAGTGGCGCCGAGCGGGTTCGCTCCAGTCTGCTGAATCGCTTCAATGAGGCCGCGGCAAACATGCCGCGGAAAGTCCGCCGAACGGCTCGACATAGATGCGATGCGGCGGGCTTCAATGAGGCCGCGGCAAACATGCCGCGGAAAGTGCGCCTGGAGGCGGAGCTCGCGATCGAGCGCGCCGAGCTTCAATGAGGCCGCGGCAAACATGCCGCGGAAAGTCGCCATCCTCCGGCGGCAAGTTCAGGTGCTCTTCGCTGCTTCAATGAGGCCGCGGCAAACATGCCGCGGAAAGTCTTCATCGTCCCGGTGCGAAACTGCGAGGAGATGACCGCTTCAATGAGGCCGCGGCAAACATGCCGCGGAAAGTTCGGCTTGGACGAAGCGATCGAGCCGGCGATGCTCACGCTTCAATGAGGCCGCGGCAAACATGCCGCGGAAAGTCAGCCATCGCGCACCGTTGTCGACGATAGTTGTCCCGGCTTCAATGAGGCCGCGGCAAACATGCCGCGGAAAGTGAGCCCAGGGTGACAATTGGCCCGTAGAGCCCCCCGGCTTCAATGAGGCCGCGGCAAACATGCCGCGGAAAGTATTGACGCCATGCACCGCTTTTGCGGCCGA
>DATGLV010000019.1:0-157700 GCA_035293945.1 Xanthobacteraceae bacterium
CAACCTCATGGCCGGGCAACCAAGTGCACCAGAGGATTAGGCGGCCATACTGCTCCCGGCGGAACCCCGCAGCCACGATACCGTGTTCATGGTCCGTGTGCAGCGCCGGTTTCGGAGCTGGGGGCTCATGGTGAGGAGCGCAGGCCGTTTGGCCTGCGCGTCTCGAACCATGGCCAGAGGCTCAAGCCTGCATCCATCCTTCGAGACGCCCCCTCCCTTATCCTCCCCGGCAAGCGGGGGAGGATAGGGAGGGGGCTCCTCAGGATGAGGTCCGCGTGCGGGCCCGGCTCTGAAGATCACGCGGGCGAAGCCAGCGGTTTGTCCTTTTCCACCACATAGGTCAGCGCAAGCGTGGTCTTCTTGTCGCTGGCTTTGCCGCCCGCATGCGGCACGGCGGTCGGCACTTGGAAGCCGTCACCTGCTTTCAACATCAAGGTCGGCTGGCCGTCGATGGGCAGCTCAAGAGAGCCTTCGACCACGTAGCCGGACTCGATGCCCGGATGGGTGTGGCGGGGAATGACGGCTCCCGCCTCGATCCCCACCTCCATGTTGATCGTCACATATCCGGCTGCCGGCCCATCCATCTGCGATTTGATCTTTCGGGTGATCCCGCCGTTTGCAGGCGGCGCATTTTGCGCCGATGCCCCGCTGGCAATGAAGTCGGTAACCGCGCATATCGCGCAGGTCGCAAAGCCGGTGAAACCGCGTCGTGTCAGCATGGTCGCCCCTCTCCCCTCTGGCGCATGTCCTCGTCGGAAAACCGGAATCCAGTTTTTCGGAACATGCGTGAAAGAAACACAAGCTTATTCCGCGGCCTCGACCTTGGCATCACGCGGGGTGAACTTTCCGCCGACGCCTTCGGCCATGTGCAGCTGGCGCGCATGGAAGGCGGTCAGCGTCGAACGATGGCCGATCGACACGATCGTGGTCCTCGGCAAGCGCTGTTTGAGCATCCTGTAAAGCTCGGCCTCGAGCTTCTCGTCCACCGCCGAGGTCGATTCATCCAGGAACAGCCAATCCGGCTTCTTGAGCAGGGCGCGTGCGATAGCGACGCGCTGTTGCTCGCCGCCGGACAGGCGCTGCGACCAGATTTCCTCGCGATCGAGTTGGTCGGCGAGGAAGCCGATGTGCGCGTCGTCAAGCGCGCGACGGATGTCCACGTCCGCATAGGTGTCGGGACCGCCCGGATAGGAGATGGCGGCGCGCAGTGTGCCCATCGGGATATAGGGCTTCTGCGGCACCACCATTACCTCGGCGCCGTCGGGTACGTGGATGCGTCCCTCGCCGAATGGCCAGATGCCGGAGATGGCGCGGAACAGCGTCGACTTGCCGGAGCCCGAAGGACCGGCAAGCAGCGCGGTCTCGCCGGCAGCGTATGACAAGCCTTCCGCTTCGACGATGCGCCGGCCGTCCGGCAAGGCGATTCCGATACCTTCCAACGCAACGGAGGGCGCACCGGCGCGTGCCGGCAGCCGTATCGGACCGGCAGCGGCCATTCCCTTGGCGCGCTCGATCGCTTCGGTAAACGAAGTCAAGCGGTTGACCACCGCCTTGAATGTGGCGAGCGAGGAGTAATAGTTGACGAAGAAATTGAGCGAGCTGTCCACACGTCCAAAGGCGCTGGCTGTCTGCGTCATCACTCCGAGCTGAATCTTGCCCGCGAAATAGAACGGGGCCGCCACGATGTAAGGAATGTAAGGCGAGATCTGACCATAGAAGCTGATGAACGCCGTCAGCCATTTGCGCACCCGGACAAGGTCCAGAAAGTTGCGGATGATCGAGCCGAACCGCCCCCTCAAGACGGTTTGCTCAGTGCGCTCGCCGGACAGAAGCGCCACCTGCTCTGAGTATTCGCGCAGGCGTGCCAGCGAGAAGCGGAAATTCGCCTCGACCCGCTGCTTGTCGAAGAACAGCCGGATCAGTGGCCGGCCGATCCAGTGCGTGACCAAAGTTCCAATTGTTGCATAGACCAATGCGACCCAGAACAGAAATCCTGGTACGCGGATGTCGGTTCCGGGCAGCGTGAAATTCTCCGAGATGACCCACAGGATGACCACGAAGGCCGTCAGCGAGGACAAGGTCGAGATCAACGCGATCGAGTAGGAGTAGATGCCGTAGCCGCCGACGCCGCCGAAGCTGTCGGTGCCGCCGTCGATGAAGCGGTTGATGTCCTCGGAGATGCGCTGGTCAGGATTGTCGGTCTGCGAGCCCACCAGCGACATACGATAATGGGCGTGGCCGCCAAGCCAATTAGTGACGAAATGATCGGTGAGCCATCGCCGCCAGCGAATCACCAGCATGGATTGAACGACGAATTCTATCACACCACTGGTGATGAAGACGATCGCCCAAGGCGTGAATACGAACAACAACAAGTTCCAAAACGCAGCCTCATCCTTATTCTGGATGGCATTGAACCAGTCGCGGCCAAAGAAGCTGAGCTTGACCGAAATGCCGACCTGGGCCTGATTGAGCAGCACCAGGAACACCACCATGGCTACCGCGATGCGGCGCTCCACCGCCTCATAGGGAGGGAGTGGCCAGATGCGGGCCCGGCCACGCTCGGTCGTCTGGTAGTAGAGATCGGCAATGCGCGTGATCTGCCGAACCACCCCGAGATGCGAGATCAGATAGATCAGTATGGAGAAAACCGCGACTGTGATCGAAAACGGCTCGAGAGACGCTTCGGGCGGTTGAAAGGCGGCAAGCGCCGCCGGCCAGACCCCAGCCTTGACGGCGATGGTCACAAGACCGACGACGACGGTCTCGATCGAGAAGATCCCGGCAAACACTTTGAGATAGCTGGAAATGTCTGCCGAAAGAAATGTGGTGGCCGCGCAGATGAGCGCGGCAATGCCGAGGCCGACCTCCCAGTAGTCGCCGGATTCGACCCCCAGCACCAAGGCAAGAAGGCCAACCGCCGCAACGCCGAAGCTCAATGCTCGCATGGTTGTTGTCTCATGGCTTTTGTCCCTCGGTGCTGACCGGGTCCCATTGCCGGATCAGGCAGGGACAAGGCATCGTCTAGATCATTCGGCGCAAAGGCAAGGGGAGCAAATCCGGCTTCTTTACGGCCGTGCCGATCTCGTCCGCTGCGGCATAAGCAGCAGAAATCTGGCCTTGTGCCCGCCTAAGACGGCCGCGTACCCTTTAGCGTCCGCGCCCGGAGGAACGCCAATGAAATCTATGCAATCTTGGGTGCTCCGCTGGGCACTTGTTTGCACCGGATTTGGTCCGGCAGCTGCGCTCGACTATCCCACGCGTCCCGTGCACATTATTGTCGGCTATCCGGCCGGCGGCACGACCGACATTTTGGCGCGGCTGACCGGGCAATATCTCGCCGAGCGGCTGGGACAGCAGTTCGTGATCGACAACCGCTCGGGCGCTGGCAACAATATCGGCACCGAGGCGGTGGTGAACGCCCCTGCGGACGGCTACACGCTGCTGCTGGTCAATCCGGCCAATGCGATCAACGCCACGCTCTATAAGAACCTTCCCTTCAGCTTCATCAGCGACATCGCTCCGGTCGCCGGCATCATCCGGGTCCCCAACGTCATGGAGGTGAACCCCGCGGTGCCGGCAAAAACCGTGTCTGAGTTCATCGCCTACGCAAAGGCAAATCCCGGCAAGGTCAACATGGCGTCCTCCGGCAACGGGACCTCGATCCACGTTTCGGGCGAGCTGTTCAAGATGATGGCGCATGTCGACATGGTGCATGTGCCATATCGCGGCTCGGCGCCGGCGCTGACCGACCTGATGGGTGGGCAGGTGCAGGTCATGTTCGACAACATGCCGTCCTCGATCCAGTACCTGAAGGCAGGCAAGCTGCGCCCGCTCGCGGTCACCACCGCCATGCCTTCCGAGGCTTTGCCGGGCGTGCCGACGGTGGCCGAGACTGTGCCGGGCTACGAGGCGAGCGCCTGGTTCGGCCTCGGTGCCCCCAAGGGCACGCCCAAGGAGATCATCAACAAGCTCAACGCCGTGGTGAATGCGGGTCTCGCCGATCAGAACCTCAAGGCGCGGCTCGCCGATCTCGGCGGCAGCGTGCTTCCCGGGACGCCTGAGGAATTCGGCGCGCTCATCGCCGCAGAAACCGAGAAATGGGCCAAGGTGGTGATATTCTCCGGCGCCCGGGCGGATTAGCTCTGCGGTCTTAATCTGGATAAATTGAAACCAGCTTGCCTCGCCCCTCCTTCTAAAGGGGGAGGGTGGCGCCGAAGGAGGTGGGGGTTCGCCCCAAGACTTGGGTTTTGTTGCATGACCCCCCATCCGACCTGCTGCATAAGCGCGTTCACGGGCGTCTTTTGAAACGCCATGGGTCGATCTCCACCTTGCAGGGGAAGGTAAACAAAGCAGCGCGCACTCACCTTTACGGCGTTTGAATGCATTCCTTTCTCTCCGAGGTGACCGATCTAATTGCCCTGCATCCGGACTATGCGGCCTGGGCGGTGTTCCTGCTTGCCTTCTCGGAGGCGATACCGGTCATCGGCACGGTGGTTCCTGGCTCTACGCTTGTGGTCGCGGTGAGCGCGCTCGCGCTTGATGCGCAGATGAGCGCCTGGGTCTTGATCACCGCTGCGACGCTCGGCGCAATCATGGGCGATGGTGCGGCGTTCTGGCTCGGGCTCTCCTGCCACCGGCAGATTCTCGAGCGCTGGCCGCTCAACCGCTTCCCGCGCCTCATCGCGACCAGCCAAGCCTTCTTCGATCGCTATGGCGGAGCGAGCGTGTTCCTGGCGCGCTTCACCGCAGTGGTGCGCGCCTTCGTGCCGCTGATCGCCGGCATCGTGCAGATGCCGGCGCGCCAATTTTATTTGGCGAATATCCTCTCCGCCATTGTCTGGGCGCTGGCGCATGTTTTCCCGGGCGTGGCGTTCGGTTTCCTTGCCCGACATGCCGGGGCGCACCGGGAATATATCTTCATCCTCGCCATCGCCGCCATGATCGTGGTGATCGCAATCGAGCGCCTGGCGAGCTATTGGCTCAGGTGGAGGCGCAAGGGCGGCTCCTCATCTTGAAGGAGGAGGATGCACCCCGCTGTGCGGGAAACGCGAAATTGAGCGCACGTGGGTTCATGTCGCCACATCGGCCTCCGCGCTGCGACCGGTGGCGAGAGCAAGTGAGGCGAGACTTGCGGCGCGCACTGCCGCATCCTTGGCGACTGATCGGCTCGGCGATGACATCAGGAACTGCACGAGCTCATCGGGCGGCATCGGCTCGGCAAAAAGGAAGCCTTGGGCCATGTCGCAGCCCATTTCGATCAGCGCATGCAAGTCGACGGCGTCCTCGACGGCCTCGGCGGATACGCAAGCCCCGAATTCGTGTCCGAGCTCCACCACGGTTCGGCAAAGCCTGCGCTTCTGCTTGTCGGACGAGCAGCCTTGCACGAACTTTCCGTCGAGCTTCAGCTCGCCGAGAGGAGCTTCGGTCAGCCGCCAAAGCCAGCCATAGTTGGAGCCAAAATCGTCGATTGACAGCGCGACATTGTCGATCCGCAGCTGGGTCGCGAGCTCGCGCACCGTGTCGGGATTGTTGATTGCCTGGCTTTCGGTCATCTCGAGAATGAGGCCCGGAAAGCGCTCATCCTGAGGCAAGGCGGCACGAACGAAGGGCACGAATTCCCCTGAGCTCACGGCCGTAACCGGCACGTTGACAGCCATCTTCAGGGTCAAATCGGCTCGCACGAACTCGCGCCAATCGAGCATCACGCGCTTGAGAACGGCTTTCGCCAAGCTGAGATGCAGTGGATCGTCGGGGGGCGGGAGAAATTGTGCGGGCCGGAGAACACCATGGGCCGGATGCCGCATCCTCACCAGGGCCTCGGCGCCGCAAACGCTCAGGGATCTGAGATCGAACTTGGGCTGGTACCACACTTCCAGCCACCTGTTCCCCAGCGCCTCCTTGAAATCGATCTTGAGCGAATCTTCGGGAGCCGGCAGCGACGGTCTTGCTTTGCTTTCAAGAGGCGCCTGGTCGAGGAGTTTCAGGATCGTATTGAATTGATGGATGCGAAATGGCTTTTGCAGCGAGGGCAGCATGCGCAGGCCCCGTCGGGCGCCGATCCGCTCGGCATCCGACAGGATCTCCCCGGAATGACCGCTGATCAGAACGACGTGTCCTTTGTAGGGGAGGCGTTCGAGCCGCCTCATGATGTCGATGGCGTCGACCCTGCCCAAGGCCAGATCCAGAATGATCAAATCAGGGTTTGAGTTCGTGACCTCGGCAAGGAACGGCGCGGCGGCGGTGAACTCTCGCGCCATGAGGCCGCTGGCCCTCGCCATGCGCGCCAACATGGCGGCTACCTGCCGATCGTCGTCGAGGATGCAAACAGACCTTTTCATTTGTGCTCTTCCGCAAAGCTGATGCCACCCTTTCCCTCCCGGCAATGTGGACGGCGGAGAGCTAGACTCGCGTTAAGGCGCCCGCGAAGGATCGATGCAATTGTGCTGAAATTTGTGGCTCGGGCTCCATACCCGGGTAAGGAGCCATGCGTAACGGCTCTCACGCCGATCGCGCGCAATATCGTGCCAATGACTCGCGGACCTCGCGCAGCTTCGGCGGCTTGCCGAGCACGCAATCCACATGCTGGGGAACGCCCTCATCGGACAACAGCCGCTCGCCCCAGCCGGTCAGCAGGATGATGGGCGTGGATGGGGAGATCTCCTTTATGGCGGCGGCAACGCGTCGGCCGTCGACGTTCGGCATCCCGAGATCGGTAATGACGGCCGCGAAAGCCTCGCCACGCTCTTGCGCGGCACGAAACGCGGCAATTCCCGCCGCGCCGCCGCCCGCGGTGACCACAACGTGCCCATCGTTCTCCAGGATGTGGCACAGCGATCGGAGCACCAGCGGATCGTCATCGACGACGAGCAGCCGCAGCCGTCGCGAAAGGGCCACGGGCGCGACCGGGGCTTCCGCGCTGTCTTCGGGCATCGCGCTGGGCGGAAAGCTCAAGCGGACGACGGTTCCTTTGCCGAGCGCGCTCTCGATATCGACCTCTCCGCCGTGTCGTTGAACGACTCCATAGACCATGGCCAAGCCGAGGCCGGTTCCGCGCTCGCCCTTGGTGGTGAAGAACGGTTCCAGGCACCGGCGCCGCGCCTCCTCGTCCATGCCGATCCCGTCGTCCACCACCTCGACCTGAGCTCCGCCGGAGCCCGGGCGGAGCGCGGCGCTCGTGCGAATCACGATCGTGCCGCCGTTCGGCAGCGCATCGACGCTGTTCAGGATCAGATTGATGAGAGCCTCGCGAACTTCGGCTTCGACGCCCATGATCTGGGGGAGGCCAGGCGCGAGCTCGGTGCGCAGCCTGACCACGATGCCGCGCTGCATCGGCATGTCGCTCCAGCGCGCGCGGGTCAGGTCCGCTACTTGCGGGATCAGGTCGTTCAAGTCGATCGGCGCGAGGTTGAGCTGCGGCTCGCGCTGCCGGTAGAATTCCCGCATTCGCGCCACTGTATGCGCCACGTCATCGACGGCGCGCTGGACGATCTCCAGGTATCCACGCGCCTCCGCCGGAAGCCCGGCTTCCGCCTGCAGCATAGTATCGATGTATAATGCGACCGGCGTCAGCGCGTTGTTGATGTCGTGGGCGATGCCACCCGCCATCTGACCAAGCGCACGCAGGCGTTCCTGCTGCATCATGGCTTGCTGGGTCTGCCGCAAATCATCGTAGGCGCTCTGCAGCGCGCCATAAAGTTGCGCCTGATGCGCGGCAAGCGCGACGTGCTCGCTCAGCTGCCGCAGAAACTCGCACTCGCCGCTGCTGAAGCTGCTCGCCTGGATGCGCGCGGTGATCAGCACCCCGAACACCTGGCTCTCGACCTGCAGCGGTGCCACGACCAGGGACCGCAGGCCGCCGCGTGCGAGCCGACGCGGAAACGGGTAATCGATCTCACCGATATCGGGTTCATAGACGACGTTTCCGCGTACGCAGCGTGAAAGGCCGTTTTCATCGATGTCGATGCGGGCTCGCTCGGACATGGCGAGGCCGAGCGCGAGCGCGCCGCTCTTCATTCCGACGCGGGCGACCGTCAGTGCTTGATCCACCTTGTCATAAAGGCAGATGCAGGCAAAATCGACCGGGAGCTGGTCTTCCAGGCTGCGCACCGCCACCTGGAAAATGCTGTTGAGGTCCTGGCGCTCGCCGATCGCGCGCGTGATTTGCTGCAGCAGGCTGAGCCGCTCGAGCTGCGCCTGGGCCCTCTGCTCGGCTTGGCGGCGGACCATGATCTCGGCTTCCAGGCTCTTGTTGACGGCTTCGAGCTGGACGCTGCGATCACGGACCTCGGCTTCACTGCGGCTGCGTTGTTGCTCGGCGACACGAAGAGCCTGGGCGACATCGTCGGCCTCTCGCAATCCGGTCGCGGGCGGATCGAGCACGATGCGCCGGTCGGCAGCGGTGGCAAGGCGGCGCAGCACCGTCATCGGTCCGGTAATCTGTCGCGACACCATCAGAGCAAGCGTCAGGCCGATCAGCAGCGCCGCGACCACGGCGACCAGATCGCGCAGGGCCGCCTGCACGGTCGGTGTCGTCAGCTCGGAAAGCGGCACGCCGATGGCGACCGCCCAACCGAATGGGTCGATGTGGCTGAAGGCAGAGACCAGCTCGACCGCGTCCCGCGAAGTGCTCACCAGGGTGCCTTCACGCTCGAGCATCATGCGCTGCAGGAGCGCCGGCCCGGCCTTCTGGCCGACAAGTCGTTCCGGATTCGGAGTCCGCGCGACGTTGACCCCCTGCCGATCGAAGACCGACATCACCCAGCTTGCCGGAATCTCCGCGTGGTTGATAACCGACGCAAACGCATCGAGTCGGGGATTCATCGACAGCACCAAGCCGACCTTCCCGTCCGCGTTCATGACCGGCACGTCGATTGCGACCGAGGGGCCGCCGCTCACGGCGCCCACGAACACGTCCGACACCATGGGCTGTCCGGTCGCGAAGACCTGCCTGGTCCATTCGAGATTCCGCCGGCGGCGCAACGTGGCGTCGGGTGGCAGTCGTGTATTCACCAATTGCTGGCCGTCCGGCCTGATGAGCAGGATGAACGAGCCGGGAAAATGTTGCGCGATAACGGTCTCGGCCTGCGCACGGAAGCCGGTGAGGTCGCCTTCACTCAGCCGGCGAGAAAGCGCGAGAACCTGCAGGGCGGCGATGCGTGCCTTGAGCTCGCCGGCGACAGCCAACGATATGCCCCGCGTCAGGGATAAAGAATCTTCGGAGGATTTCGTGATCCTGTCACGGTACTCGAAATACTGCCGGCCCAGAACAAAGACAATGAGCGGAGCCAGGCTTGCGACGACGACCAGAAACAGGCGGGTCCCGAGCGACAGGCGACGCCATCCGGTCGGCTTCCTGCTGCCGACATTCGCCGCCAGCAATGTTTCTGTGCCTTGCATCTGATTTCGGTCCGAGGCAGCCGGAACGGCTTATTCAGATTCCGCGGGACATCCTCGCGTAACACATGGGCCACACGCCTTTTCGCCTCTCATTGCAGCAGACGGTAAAATTGCAGCAAACTGTAAAGAATTTTCATCCCGGAGAACGCACGCAATTCAATAGCTGCTTAGCGCACGATCTCGGGAGCCCACGCCCGCAGTCGCTGCAATCGGTTAGGATTTGCTGAAAAAGCTCCGCGCTGGGGGACCATGTGGGAGGGGCAATCGAAGCGGGACGGCGCGAAGAAGGAGCCGTCCCGCTCTGGACCGAGCGCCGGCGCGCTTACAGCGAGAACACGTACAGCATTGAAGCCGTGGAGGTATCCTTCAGCTCCGGCGCGTTGGGCATGATCGCGTTGGGCTGCTTGGAGCCGACCAGCACGGCGATGAACTGCTTGCCGCCGACCGAGTAGGTCACGGCCGGCGCGTTGATGCCGGTGCCGGCGTTGAAGCTCCAGACCTCCTGCAGGGTCCTGGCGTCGTAGGCTGCGAAAGTCCCATCCGGCTCGCCGATGAAGACGAGATTGCCGGCGGTCGCAAGCGCTCCGCTCAGGTTGGGATAGTCGAGCTGTGCCCGCGCCTTGATCTCGCCGGTCACCGGATCGACCGCCTTGAGGCTTCCATAAAGGCGGTTCGGATTCTTATTGCCGCCGCCCGCGAAGCGTTCACGCGGCTTCACCGGACCGCCTTGGTCGCTGCGGTCCTTTTGCTCGATGGTGAACAGCGTGTTGCAGCCTTCGTAAGATGGAATGTAGAGAAGATTGAGCGAGGGATTGTAGGCGGTCGGCTCCCAGTTCTTGCCGCCATATTGCGCCGGGCAGAGCCTTTCACCAGTCGGATGCGCGCGCGTCGGGTGGGTGCCCGGCGTGTATTCCTGCAAGTCCTTGCTCGGATCATAGTTGAGCGGCCGGCCGGTCTTGGGGTCGAGGCCCGGCGTCCAGTTCAGCGCGTCGACATATTGCTTGCCGGCCACGAACGCGCCGTTGACGCGATCGAGCACGTAATAGAAGCCGTTGCGCGCCGCGTGCACCACGAGCTTGCGATCCTCGCCGTTGACCTTGGCGTTGATGATCGGATGCTCGGAGATCTCGTCAAAGTCATACGGATCATTCGGCGTATACTGGAATCCCCACTTGATCTTGCCGTCCGCGGGATTGACCGCGAGCACGCTCGCCGCCCATTTATTGTCGCCCGGACGGTACTCGGCGTCATAATCCGGCCCTGCGTTGCCGGTGCCCTGATAGATGGTGTCGGTGTCGGGATCATAGGTCGCGGTTTCCCACAGCGAGCCGCCGCCATGCTGCCAGTGGTTCTTGCCGTCCTTCCAGGTCTCGTTGCCGGGCTCGCCGGCGCCCGGGATGGTGTAGGTGCGCCAGGCCTGCTGGCCGGTATTGAGATCGGTGGCGTCGATGTAGCCGCGGATGCCGAATTCGCCGCCGGCCGGCCCGACGATCGCGAGGTCGCGCACGACGAGCGGCGCCATGGTTATGGTCTCGCCCAAGGCTGGATCGGCTATTCTGCGCTCCCAAACTTTCTCGCCGGTCGCTTTGTTGATGGCGAACATCCTTCCGTCGAGCGAGATCGAGATCACCTTGTCGCGCCACAGCGCCACGCCGCGATTGTTGACGCCGCAGCAGGCGACGTCGCCGGCCCAGGCCTTGTCGGTTCCGGGATCGAACTTCCAGCGAAAGGTCCCCTTCTTTCCGTTCGAGACGTCGATGGCATAGACCGTGCCCCAGCCGTCCGGCACATACATGATGCCGTCCTCGACGATCGGGGTGGCCTCGAGATCGCCGAACTTGTAGCGCGTGCCTGCACCCTCGAAACCGCCCAGCGCAACCGTGAAAGCGACCTTGAGGTTCTTCACCGTCGCGGTGTTGATCTCGTTCAAGCTCGAGAAGCGATGGCCCTGATAATCGCCGTGGTGCAGCAGCCAGTTCTGCGGCTCCTTGGCGGCATTGAGCGCGCGCTCGAAGGTCATGTCGCCGGCGCGTGCCGGCGTGAGCGCCGAGGTGATGAGGAGCGAGCCGATCAAGGCTCCGGCGACCGCGCATATTCTGTTGCTTCTTGCATGATCTTGCATCGAATCCTCCCTCGCGGGCCTTGGGGAAATGGCCGGCGTTACGGCAAAGCGTAGTCCGCGCCGCGATCCATGGTCAAGGAACGTGAGCCTGCGCCAGGCGTTGCGATAGCGTGTACGGCTCTCATGCTGGAGATTGCATGTCCGACCCGCGACGGCGCGAATATGAGCACAGCTCGTCATTCTGGGGCTTGGGGCTGATCTTCGCGGTGGTGATGATCGGGTTGATCGCCTACGCGTATTACGGCGCGCACAGGATTCCGGGCGCGGATTCGACTGAGGGACGAACACCCACGGAATCCTCGCAGCCGAACACGCAATCTCCGCAGCCCCCGAAATAGCGACCGAGCGTGATTGTGCCAAAAATGATGGCCTGAACTAGAACGGGGACTTCGGCCCGCCGCTTATTCTTGCGCGAGGCGGTGCATCGCGCCCAAATCCCGGGTAGTTGGAGGCGGTACTGCGGTAGGGATTGTCCCGGTACGGATTGTCCCATTGGCGGGCATAGCCAAAGCTGTTCCAGGATTGAGAAGACCTGAAGTTATCCCAGCGTTGAAGACCGCGCGGATCAGCGTTTTGGGATGTACGCGTGCTTTTATGGCTGGGCGCTGCGGCTTCCTTTGCGGGCGCATGCGGGGCGGGTGCTTGCGGCAAAACCGACGCAGATTCGCTTGCCGCTTCACCCACTGGCTCCGCCGCGACCTCGGGAGCATCGCTCACACGCGGAAGCGGGACAAGCCGAGTGGCCTCCGGTGAGTGGTAAGCCTCCACTCCCGGGTTTGGATAGACGGTCGGCTTCGACAAATCGAACAGGGCGTAATAGGACCCGCCTAGCAAGATCGCGATGATGCCCACAAGGCAAAGTGCGGGGCCAAGCTCTTCACTCAGGCGAGGTCCCGACTTCATCACTGTGCGGATGTCCCTGGTACTCTGCGAAACAATTAGTAACGCGGCTCGCGGGGTGAAGTTCCAGCAATGGATATAATTGTCGCACCGCGTTCAAGCGGGACGGCGCCCGGCGCCTTTGTGAGAGGGATTCAAGATGGCGATCAGTTGAGATGAAATTCCAGGTGAAGGGTCCCATGGGTTTATCCGGAGCGCGCACATGAAGGGGATCGACAAGATGACCTTGGTGCACCATTTGATCGCCCGCGGCTTTCTCAGAATATTGGATTGATCTTGGATTGCCTCTGATTGTCTTTAGATCGCATTTTCCGAGTTTCCTGCGTGCTTCCGCTGATGACCTGCATCCTACAAACAAACAGGGACGCGCAAGGCACTCAACCGTAAAGGCTCGCGGCCGGCGCTAAAGGCCGTCGATCCGCAATACTCAGGGCAAATCGAAAAGCAATTTGTGCGTTGCAAGCGCGACATGCCATTCGAATCGCGGAAGCGGGCGCGGAAACCAAGCACCCGTGAGCGCGTTGCACAGAGACCTGATCGGCAGCTGTCAGGCGTCCCGGGTGACGCACCGCGAAGGTCGAAACTGCGAAGAAGAAGCGCCGGGCGAAGAAGCTGCAACGACGGTGCGAAGGAACTGCAAGGGAGAAGCGATGCCGGAAGAGGAATAAGCCCAGACAGGAGGAGGACAACAATGGTGCGAAATATCGTCACGGCACTGGCTGCAGCTGCCGTGCTTAGCGCAGGGTCATCGGTGGCCGCATTTGCTGCCGACCCTCATGATCACACCGGCCATTTCGGCGGCACAGGCCCGGATCAATGGTTGGCCCAGAGGGGCGGACCTATCTACAGCTACGGCTTCGATACCGGTGTGGCTGCGGGGCCCTACGCGTACGACTATGGCTATGATTATGGCGGCTGTTACCAGATGCGCAGCGTCTGGACCCCGTTCGGCTGGCGGATGGAACGGGTCGACATTTGTAACTGAGCCGCGCAACCGGAATTCTGAGCTTTAGCCGAACGTGCGTCCTCCGGGCTCCTGGTCATCCCGGCGGGCAACGCGTTTGCTTCCAAACCGTCATCTTTCGGAGGATTCAAAATGAAGAAAATGTTGTTGGTTACCGTCGCGGCTATTCCCTTGCTGGCTGTCGGCACGCTGCCGAGCACCGCACAGGACACGAACAGACAAAGAGGTCAGGCTGGCGCGAGCCAGTCGCAAGGGCAGGCCGGCGCCCAGGAGAGGCGCAGCCCGGCGCAGGGGATGCAACAGGGCGGTCAGCAGGGCCGCACCAGCGGTCAGGCCGGCGGCGGCAGCAACAGGATGAGTCAAGGTGCGCAGCAGGGGCGGACCGAGGGACGCGCCGGTGCAGGCACGGATCAGACCAGGGGGCAAGGCAGCAGGCAGTCGCAGGATCAGGCCAGGTCGAGGCAGGATCAGCAAAGGACGACCGGCGAGGCGATCAGGCAGGGCGAGAATGCGGGGACCAGGAACCAGCCGAATGCGGAGCAGAACAGGACCAGGGGGGCGCAAAACCAGAATCAGCAGCGGCAAAATCAGCGGCAAAGCCGCGGTGCGCAGAACCAGCCGCAAAACCAGAGACAGCCGGCGCAGACGACCGGCCAGTCCCATCGGCCGGAGAACGAGCGGACGCAGAACCAACGCACCCAGCAGAATGAGCAGACTCAGCGCACTCAACAGAATCAGCGCACCGAGCAGAATCAGCCGAACCAGCGCGGATCGCAGAATGCGCAGGGTGAGAATCGCGGCGCCAATCAGGCGCGCGGCCGCGTGACGCTCAATGATGAGCAGCGCTCACGGATCCAGAGAGACGTTCTGTCAGGCCGCGATGTCCCACGCGTCGATCGGGTCGATTTCTCGCTCGATACCGGAACGGTGGTGCCGGAACGGGTCAGGGTGAGAGAGGTGCCGTCAGTCCTCGTCGATATCTATCCGGAATGGCGCGACGATGAGTACTTCGTGGCGAATGACGAGATCGTCGTTCTTGACCGCAGCCGCCACATCGTCGCAATGGTGCCGGTCGGCTCTTCGTCGGCATCGGTCGAGACGCGGAGCTCCACAGTTGGTTTGGCCGGCAATGCGGATATCCGCGAGGTCCAACAGGTTCTTATCGACAAGGGCTTCTATCATGGCCGCATCGACGGCGTGATGGGGCGCGAGACCATGGACGCTCTGATGCAATTCCAGCGTCGCGAAGGCCTCGAGGCGACCGGCCGCATCGATGAACGAACGACGGCCGCACTGGGAATCTCCGGTCAGGGACGTGGAGCCACAGATGGGCGCGGCGACCAGGGACAGGGACGTGGAGCCACTGAGGGACGCGGCGATCAGGGACAAGGACGCTTTGAGCAGCGGCAGGGGAAGCCCGAACCGAACAGGGCCGGGCAGACGTCCGGACAAGGCCGCAACCGCGATCTGAACGGGCGCCAGGAGAACCAAAGCCGAACGGGCGCACAGGACCGGAGGAACCAGCCTGGGCAGGGTGAGCCCCCGTCAACCTCGGGTCAGGGCGGCACCCAGGGCCGGGGTCAATCGGCACGCCCGCAGAATCAGACTGCTCCGAACGGGAGCGGCGGCAATGAACAGCGGCGCAGGCCGGGAGAGCGGTGAAGCAGCGAAGGACGTAAGACGTGAGCTACACTTGGTCTGCTGTTGCATGGAGGGCCCGGCGCGAGGCTGCTGGGCCCTCAGCCGCGTTAGAAGCGTTTCTTGGCTAGGTGACTATCAACCACACGAGCATGATCGAGTCGCAGAATGTCGTCGATTGTCCGCCTTTGGGCCTCTGTCAGAATTTTAGATTCGCCAGGTCTGCCAAGGCTGGCAGAGACGTGCGAGCCGTGAATATGGGTTTCATGGTCCCACTCGTGGAACGGCCGATCGGCACAAACCTGTCGCACTCGCTCGATGTTGAACTCTTCCTTAAATCTTGATCGCACCGCCTCGGGAACAGGGATCTTGAGATAGCGCGCAATCTGATCGAGCAACCCATCGAGATTGGCGTAGAAGTCCTCATATTTGAGAACAAGAGCCCACCAGGGCACCTTATGCCGACTGCGAAACCCGGACTGGAATAGCTCCGCCGCCTCTCTCTCGACCGTTTCGTCTGTGATCGCGTGCCCCCATCGACGGATCGCGCTCACGACTGAGTCATAGGGGTCTCGCACGGTCACAACATGTGGACGTGCCCAATAGCGGTACATGGCTTCGTGCGTTTTCATTATCTGGCGGTCGGGCGCCAGCATTCGCGTAGCGTTGAAAGCAAGGGTGCTCCCGCTACGCATAGGGCCGAAGCAAATAATGACGCGCTTGCGTCGGTTTTGCGTGTGACGGCCCATTTGTTCAGCTCAGCCCGAGGCGGCTGAACTCGCGGAGGAGCTTATTTTGAACTCGCGTGCGTGAGTTCCCGTTCACGCTGGCGAATGCTGCTCGAACGGATAAACCAGTGAACGGGAGCCGTGACAAATTAATTTATTTATACGCAACTTTAGGTTGCGTAGTACTTTCGTACCGTTGTTGTTGTTCGGAGCGGATCTCGCCGGGCTTGCGCTTTTCTGATCGGACCTGCGATCTTCAAATCGCGCCATTCAGCTCTCTCTCTTCAAGCTGCCAAGTGAGATCGTACGGATGGGGAACGCAGTTGACGGCTTGATCCTTCGGTGCACATGACCGGCCGATGAGCGAAGACATTCCCTTTGACAAGAGCTTCGAGCTTGCGCCCGGCAAGGTCGAGGAGGTCATGCCCGGTGTGCGGCGGCTGCTCGCCAACAATCCAGGACCGTTCACCTTCAAGGGAACAGTCAGCTACATCGTGGGCAGCGGCAAGGTCGCGATCATCGATCCCGGCCCACTCGACGAGATGCACATCGCTGCGCTGCTCGAGGCGGTGCGCGGCGAGACCGTCACGCACATATTCGTTACGCATACGCATCGCGACCATTCGCCCGCCGCCGCGCGCATCAAGGCTGCAACGGGTGCGGTGACCTGCGCGGAGGGACCACATCGTGCCGCGCGCCCGCTCAATGTCGGCGAAGCGCCACGGCTCGAAGCCTCCGCGGATCGCGACTTCATGCCCGACCATGTACTGGCCGATGGTGAAACCGTCTCCGGGGCAAACTGGAGCCTCGAGGCCGTCGCCACACCCGGCCATACCGCCAACCACATGGCCTACGCGCTGGCCGGGACGAGCGTGCTGTTCTCCGGCGATCACGTGATGGCCTGGTCGACACCGGTCGTCGCGCCGCCGGATGGCTCCATGAGCGACTACATGGCTTCGCTTGAGAAGCTCACCCGCCGCAGCGAGACGCTCTACCTCCCCGGCCATGGCGGCGCGGTGCGCGATGCCTCCCGCTTCGTTGCAAGCTATATCGCGCATCGCAAGGCGCGCGAGGCTTCGATCCTCAAGCAGCTAGGGAACGGCGAAGCCGACATTCCGACGCTGGTGCGCGCGATTTATGCCGGGCTTGATCCCCGCCTCACCAAAGCGGCCGGACTGTCGGTGCTGGCGCATCTCGAGGATCTCGCTGCTCGCGGCCGGGTCGCGACCGACGGCGCGCCCGCGGTCGACGGGCGCTTCCGCCTCGCGTGAAGGCTGGCCGCTACTTCGAGGCCAGAATGCTCTTGTAGCGTTCGATCAGCGCCGCGGGCGTGGCAGCGAGCCGCCGCAGCAGCGCTTGGATTTCATCGCCGGAGAGCGGGCTGACATCGATCTGCAACGCACGTGCGTCTGCAAGGTAGGCGGGATCGCGTTGCGTCGCCATGAACGCGTCTTTCAGGATCGCGGCGCGTTCCAGCGGCAGATCGGGCGGGGCCGCGAATGGGCGCGCCATGGTGAGGGGCAGCTCGGCAAGATCGATCAGGGATTGTTGCTCGGCGGTGTGGGCGAGCTCGTGGGCGGTCGGCACATCCGGCAGGCCGGCCCAGCGGCTCGCATGTCCGAACTGGACGAGAAAGCGCAGCTTGCCGGCATTGAGCCAATCCGCCATGGAGTTGCGCAGCGCCGAGATGCCGACGGCTTGCCCATCCACCTCGCCGCGTTGCATTGCAAGACTGATGTCGGGGACGCCTCCATAGCCGCGGACGAGCTTCAGATTGAGCGAGAGCACTGCGCGCGCGAGCAGCAACAAATCGGTATCGGTGCCGCCCGCCGCGACCCCGCCGAACACGAGTGGGGGCCCGGCACGCTGCGCGTCGACGATGCTTTTCACCGGTGAATCCGCCCGCACGATCAAACAATAAGCATCGTCGGCAAAGCTCGCTGCGGTGCCAATCCAGGTGAAGCGCTCGTTGTCGAACTTGGCGGCCGGATTGCCTAGAAGGCGCTCGAGCGGATTGGCGCGCGCCATCGCCCCGATGGTGAGTCCATCCGGTGGGGCTGTGTAGAGCGCGTCCGCCATTGTGAGGCCGCCGGCGCCCGGCTGATACTTCACCACGAACGCGGGTTGGCCCGGAATGTGCTGGCCCATGTGGCGGGCAAGCAGCCTGGCATAGAGGTCGTAGCCGCCGCCGGCCGCATTGGCGACGATGAGCGTGATGGTCTTGCCTCTGTAGAAATCGTCGTTGGCGGAGGCAGCGAATGCCGGTGCGCCGACAAGCGCCAGCAACAGAAGTCGAAAGGCGTGATGCCTTGTCGCTCGCATACCTGAGCAGCATTGCGCGCGCGGCTTTATGGTGCAAGCGGGCCGCAGGCCCCTCTCAGGGTGAGGGGGATGGCGCTGTCACGCGCTCAGCTCTGGAATGTTGAACGCCGGGGAAGATCACGACAGATCGATCGCATGGCGCTTGAGATCGGCGAGCGCACAGTATTCAAGCGCGCTCTCTTGCGTGGCGCGCAGCACCACGCGCGGGGCCTGGCCGGCCTCGAAGGCCTCCTGCCAGCGCGGTGCACAAAGACACCAGCGGTCTCCGGGCTTGAGGCCGCGGAAGCCGAATTGCGGCGCCGGGGTGGACAGATCGTTGCCGCGGGATTTGGAGAAGGCCAGAAACTCCGCGGTCATGATGACGCAAACGGTGTGGCTGCCGACGTCCTCCCGCCCGGTATTGCAGCAGCCGTCGCGATAGAACCCGGTCATCGGGGCTATCGAGCAGATCTCGAGCTGGTCTCCGAGCACGTTCTTCTGCGGCTTCGGCCGACCACCGCCCCCACCACCGCTTTCGTCCCTCAGCATTGCCGGCTCCAGGTCATGTCGTTGCTGCTTTCAGCCCCCTTTTAGAGGATTGAGGAGAGGTTGGTCACTTCTTGATCTGATTGAAATAGCGCAGATCAGGCGGCGGCTGGTCCTTCTTGGCCGGCATCAACAGCCCGTCGGCGCTGAGATAGTAGGTTTCGTTACCGATCTGCACATGGGTGTTGTTCTCGGCACAGATGTATTCGCGCCAGAACGGCTGCGGGCTGGGACTGCGGCTATAGTTCTGGGTGACCGTCCAGGGACGCGTCAGCGCGTGATCGATGGTGGTGATCTCGTCGTGCAGGATGTCGCGCGCGGCATCGAGATAGATGCGCTCCTTGGTGATGGTCTGATTGTCGGCATGGAGCGGCAGACCGCTCGCGTCGTAGGCGCGCGGCCCCTTCATGAAGCGCGTCTCGATCTCGAGGGCGGTATAGCGGCCGGACGAATCCGGATCCACCCATTTGCCGATCGAATAACCCGCGAAGGTCGGCTCGATCGCGGCGGGCCAATCGCGTACGTCCGTGAATATGCGCCGGTTGTCATGGATGTATTCGATCAGAATGTAAGTGACCTCGGGTAGGATCACGATTTCCATCGGTCCGTAGGAGATCATGGTGCGCGGCATGCCGGGAGGCAGGCACGAGAAGGTGGCGTCGGTGCCCTGACCACCCTGCGCCTGGTCCTTGAGATTGGCCTCGAAGCGCGCGGCATATTCCGCGGTGAGCGGCGCTTCTTCGCCGCGGCCACGCGGCTTGGCCGGATCGTAGGAAGGATTGCCCCTGACGCCCGGGATGGGCGCGCGCGACCATTGGCCGCGCCAGTCCGGATATTTGGCGTCATCCCAGGCAAGCGCAGGCGCAGACGACAAGCCGAGCCCGGCCAGCACGGCGGCGGCAAACGACATTCGCGCGAGCATAGGCACCTCCTGCAGCGCGGAGGCAAAGCTAGCGCGCGTGCGCGCGGGCCGGCAAGCCGATTGCTCTGGCTCTATTTCTTTGTGCTGGCCGTGGGCTGCTCGCGCTTGACCTGCGGCGGCGGTGGCAGCTTCTTGCCCGGCGGCTCGGGCGGTTCCGTCTTCTCGTTGCCGATCTCAGCGTCGATATCGTCGATCAGGCTGCGGATGCGCGCGGCATTGTCGCCGAAGTCGAAGGAGCCGAAGCGCGAGGAGGAGCGCACATCGATCCGCGATCCGTCCGGCCCGCCGCGCACCCGCACCACGACGTCATCACGCAGCGCCATGATGGGCGTGCGGGCGACCGCCTCGATATGCCCTTCCGGCCGCGTCGGCAGCAGCGGCGGGCGGCGATCGATGATGGTCCATTTGCGCTTGGTGATGACCGCCAGCGCAACCTTGAACGCGACCTCGGGCGTCGCATCCTCATCGAGGGGCTCGATATCCGGGTAGGCAGCGCGCTGCCGCTCGGCCGCGTAGAGACCCGCATAGGTGATCGGATTGGCCTCGCGCGGTCGCAAGCGTGCGAGGGCCTCGTAGCGCGGCGGATCGATCGGGTCGGTGGTGATGTCGTAGAGCCAGGGGAGCTTGTAGGCCTTGTAGCCGAGATAGGCCGGATAGGCGAGCAGCGCTAAAGCGATGCCGATGGCCGCAAGGGTGCGTCCGAGGCCGCGCAACCCTTCGTTCCAGATCACCACCAGCGCCGCGGCCGCCAGCAGGAGCGAAAGCACCGCCGGCACCAACGCGACCACGAAGGAGGTGAGGGCTGGGCCGATATCAAGCAATTCGGAACGTACGACGATGATCGAGACGAACACCGCCGTTAGCGAGAAAATCGCCATGCGCCGCGCCCAGATCGCGAGCTTGGACATCGGTTCATCGGCGAAAACGTAGCGGCGCGCCATCGGATGAGAGCTGCATTGCCGGACGAGCTTCAAACCCCGGCCGGAGGGATTCCGGAGGAATTAATGCCAAGCGGTTGCGCCGGCAATGGGGCGAAGGCGCGAAGAACAACATAAAAAGCATGCGCCACGCGTGGCGGACGCAACGATCAGATCGCTTTGAAGCGGTCCAACGAGAAGCGGGAGATATCATGCACCGTCGCGCCCGCAAGCGCCAGATCGGCAAGGATGTCGCCGATGGCGGGCGCGAACTTGAACCCATGGCCGGAGCAGGGCGAGGCAATTACAACCTGCGGCGCGCCCGGCAGGCGATCGATGATGAAATCATCATCGCCACTGCGCGTGTAGAGACACGTCTTGGCAGAAAGCAAGGGTCCGTTGATGGCCGGCAAGTGCGCCTCGAGGGCGGCGCGGATCAACGCTTCATCGGCGGCCGAGACAGTGCGGTCATAAGTTTCCGGATCGACCGCCTGGTCGGCGTGATGATGCTTGGCGATCTTGACGGAGGAGCCGCGCAAGGGAAAGCCGTAATGGATGCCGTGCCGGCTTTGCAGCAGAAACACCGGGAGCTTTCCGTTCGCGACGCGGGCCGGATCGCGCGGGGAAAACCAGGCCAGCACTTGGCGGGTGATGCGCAGCCTTGCGGGCAGGCCGGGGAACAGCGTCTCGAGCCAGGGACCGAGCGTCACGATCACGGTCCGCCCCCAGATCGCGCCACGATTGGTCAAGACCCGCACGCCCTGGGTGGAAGGCTCGATCGCCGCAATGGTTTCCCCGCGACGAAGTTCCGCACCGCTTGCGCCGGCTAGGGCGGCAAGCGCAGCGAGCGACGCCTCGGCCTCCAGATATCCGCCGTCCCCCTGGAATGTGCCGACAAAGTCCGCCGGAATCCGGAAGGCCGGAAAGCGCCGCATCAGTTCGCTGGCCGAGAGCTTCTCGTGCGGCACATTGTGTTCCTTCATTGCCGCGAGCGTGCCGCGCACCAGCACGCCGTCCGGCGGTCCGATTTCGATGATCCCGGTGACATGGAGGAGCTGCCGTCCTGCAGCGGCTTCGATCTCGCGCCATTTCGCGTAAGAGCGCTCGACCAGCGGCACGTAGGAGGGGTGCTCGAAATAGCCGCGGCGGATGATACGGGTTTCTCCGTGCGAGGAACCGCGGTCATGGCCTTGCTCAAAACGGTCGAGGCCGGCGACGCGCGCCCCGCGCTGGGCCAGCGCATACAGCGCCGCACTGCCCATCACGCCGAGACCGCAGACGACCACATCGAAATGGGACATATTCGCCACCGGGGGGATCTTGGCCATGCCGCCACACGAATGGAAGTCGGAAGCTCAGAAGTGAAGCGCGTTCTTGCCGTGCCGCTTATTGCTCTGTCGATCGCCGCGGGCCTTGGAGATGCGCAAGCGATCCCGCTGCCACGCCCGCGGCCTTCTCTGCCAAACGAGGTGCCTGAGGTCGCCGCAGCGGCGCCCTCGGCATGTCGGCTGCGCTTGACCGAAGCGCTGGCGATCGCGCCGTCTCTGCCGCCTATTACCGGTCCAGGCCAATGTGGCGCGCCCGATGTGGTGCGGCTCGAAGCCGTGGTCCTGCCCGACCAGAGCCGTGTCGCGATCGTCCCGCCGGCGGTGATGCGCTGCACGCTCGCCGAAGCGATCGTGAGCTGGGTGCGCGAGGAGGCGGCGCCGCGCGCCGCTGACCTTGGCGCGCCGCTCAGAGGCCTCTCCAACCTTGCCTCCTACGACTGCCGCGGCCGCAACGGCATCGCCGGCGCGCCCCTCTCCGAGCACGGCAAGGCCAATGCGCTCGACATTCAGGCTTTGAAGCTCGCGAACGGCGAGGTGGTGGGCCTCACCGATCCGCAAGTGCCGAAGGATTTCCGCGAGGGGCTCAAGCAAAGCGTGTGCGCGCGTTTTACCACAGTGCTGGGCCCCGGCTCCGACGGCTATCATGAGGAGCACGTGCATGTCGATCTCGCCGAACGGCGCGGCGGCTACCGCATCTGCGAGTGGGATGTGCGATCCCCGGCGAGCGCGGTGGCGCAAACGGGCGCAAGCAAGAGCATCACGGCGGAGCTTGCGGGTGATCCCAGGATTACGGCCGCGATTGCGGCGCCGGTGCCGCTGCCGCGCCCGCGTCCGCTGTCTGCGCACTGAGACGAGGTCTTCTGGTAGGAGGAGCTACCGTCCATGACTCATGCCCGCGCTTGGTCACGGGCGTTCACGTCTTGCTTTCTCGTCCTCAGCAAGTCGGCCATGACTCATCCGATCAACAGGAAGCGCAAGCCATGACTCCCCTCAGCAATCTGGCGGTCCGCGATGTCGAGACGCTCGTTCATCCTTATACCAATCTCGCCGTCTTCCGCGAAAGCGGACCGCTGGTGATGGAGCGCGGCAAGGGCGTCTACGTCTATGACAGTGCCGGCAAGCCCTATATCGAGGGCATGGCCGGGCTTTGGTGCACGGCGCTGGGCCACGGCAACGAAGAGCTCGCGGAAACCGCCGCGGAGCAGATCCGCAAGCTCTCCTTCGCGCACCTGTTCAACGCCAAGAGCCACGATCCGGCGATCGAGCTGGCCGAAAGGCTCAAGGAGATGGTGCCGGTCCCAACCTCCAAGGTCTTCTTCTGCAATTCCGGTTCGGAAGCGAACGATACCCAGATCAAGCTCGTCTGGTACATGAACAATGCACTGGGAAGGCCACGCAAGAAGAAGATCGTGAGCCGGCTCAAGGCCTATCACGGCGTGACGGTGGCATCGGCTTCGCTCACCGGCCTGCCCGTGAACCAGCGCGATTTCGATCTGCCGATGGCCGGCATCCTGCACGCCGCCTGCCCGCATCATTATCGACTGGCCCAGGCGGGCGAGAGCGAAGAGGAATTTGCGAGCCGTTTGGCAACCGAGCTCGGAGAGCTGATCGAACGCGAGGACCCGCAAACCGTCGCGGCCTTCATCGCCGAGCCGGTGATGGGGGCGGGCGGGGTGATCGTGCCGCCGCGCACCTATTTCGAGAAGATTGCCGCGATCTGCCGCCGCTATGACGTTTACATGATTGCCGACGAGGTGATCTGCGGGTTCGGGCGTCTCGGCACTGCCTTCGGCAGTCAGGCTGTTGGTTTTGCGCCGGATGGCATCTCGGTCGCCAAGGCGTTGACCTCAGGCTATGTGCCGATGGCCGCGGTGACGGTCAACGAACCGATGTATCAGGCCCTGCTCGATGAGAGCCGCAAGATCGGCACGTTCGGGCATGGTTTCACCTATTCGGGGCACCCACTGGCCGCCGCAGTCGCCTTGAAGACCCTGGAAATCTACGCGCGCGAACGCCTGTTCGAGCAGGCACAGCAAAAGACGCCGCGCTTCCAGGCGCGGCTCAAGACGCTCGGCGAGCACCCGCTCGTCGGCGAGGGGCGCGGTCTTGGCCTGATTGGTGCCGTCGAGCTCGTCGCCGACAAGGGCAGCAAGCAGGGCTTCGACCCCAAGGCGGCGGTCGGCGCGCGCGCGGTGCGCTTCGCCGAGGACGAAGGCCTGATCGTGCGGTTTCTTGCCGGCGATACTATCTCGATCTGTCCGCCGCTCGTGATCTCAGAGGCTGAGATCGACGAACTGTTCGACCGGCTGACCCGCGCGCTCGACCGCACGCTCGACTGGGTCACGCGCGAGAAGGTGCGGGAAGCCTGAACCTTCCAGAGCCTCGTGGTGGGGAGCCGCGCGATAGCGCGGCGAAAATGCGCGTAAGCGCGTTGATGGCGCGGCGTCCCGAACCATGGATGCGGGCTCAGGACTCGTGGCCATCGAGACGGCCGGCGTCCTTCGACACGCGGCGCCTCTGGATCGCGGCGCAGGATGCGGTGTCGGCATCCCCTTCAGGATGAGGTCTACTGAAAACAAAATGGCCGGAACAAGTCCGGCCATTCGTCATGTGGTCAGCGCTGAGCTTAAGCGAGGATCAGCTGCTTGACGCCACGCGCAGGTGCGAGTTCAGCACCACCACCGGCGTGCCGATCTTGACCCGATGATAGAGATCGATGACGTCCTCGTTGGTCATGCGGATGCAGCCGGAGGAGATCGCCTGGCCGATATATTCCGGTTGGTTGGTGCCATGGATGCGGAACAACGTGTCCTTGTTGCCCTGGAACAGATACATGGCGCGGGCGCCCATCGGATTGGCGGGGCCACCCTCCACGTAGTTCGGCAGCGGGCCGAGACGCTCCTTCTCGCCCTGGGTCGGCGTCCACGACGGCCATTCAGTCATGTTGCCGATCTTGGCGACGCCGGCCCAGGACTGCGCGTCCTCGCCGACGGTCACGCCATAGCGGATCGCCTTGCCTTCCGGCAGCACGTAGTACAGGTATTTATTATCGGTATCGACCACGACCGTGCCCGGCTGCTCCTTGCGGGTGTAGTCGACAATCGAGCGCTGATAGGAGATCGGGATCGCCGCCTTTTCATAAGGCGGATCGGCGAGCAGCTTCTTGTCGCGCGCCGTGAAGTATGCCTCCGACGCGGGCTCGAGCGTCGCCTGCATGCAACCCCCGAGGCTGCTTCCGAATACGAGCGCCAGCAACACCAGTCCAATTCCACGTACGGCCATTGCAACCCCTTATGCAACTCTTTGTTTTTGCATCCCTTTATGCTGCAGCTTCGCAGTGCAGCTCGATATTGCAGGTCTCCAAGAGGGCACGCCCAGTGCTCGATTCATCCCTGCAAGAGTTACCTGAAACATCGTGGCGAGTTCCAGGCCTTCAATGGGTCGGCACGCATAGTCTTGCCGACCTGTTGCAAGAATGTCGCAACCGAGATTCCGCAACTACAAACGCGAAGTTATTGAGCTCGCATAACAAATGGGCTCACTGTTGAGGCCCGCTGACAGTTTGAGCCGATGTTCTTAACGCTCGGTTTACCCTTACCAAGGCACCTTTCCGAGAGCGATCGCGCGCGTGCCGCCGATTTGAAACTCATTGAGGAATTTCAGATCGAACAGCGGCCCTTGCACCCTGGCGAGCTTCCCGCAAGCGGGAAGGAAGGGAGGGTGAGCGCCCTTTCGCTTCCGAAGCTCATGTCGAAGGGTGCCGCAATGTATCACGAATTTCGAATGCGGACATCGGCTGAAGACCTGAAAATCCCAGAGGATCCGGAGACTGAAATGAAATCGACGAAAATCGTGCACGCCGACCAATCAGCCGCGCTTGAGGCACAGAAGCTCGAAGTGCGCTACGGCGATATCGGAATATCGGCGGTGGCGGCGGCGATGCGCTTTCGTGGCAATGTCAAGCCGGCGGCGGCGGACGACTCGAGCGCGCCGAAGGCCAAGGAACTCGCCACTGAGCTTGCGTAAGCGGTGGGGCCGACCGGCCCTTCCTCGATTTGCGCCGCGCGGGTTTCTCGCTTTCGCGCTAAACGTGCTGGCCGCCGTTGATGTGGATCTCAGCGCCGTTCACATACGACGAAGTCTCCGTGCACAACACGTAGATGATCTTGGCGACCTCGTCAGGCGTGCCGAGGCGATGCAGCGGGATTTGCTGCACGATCCTCTCGGTGCCGGGTGACAGGATCGGCGTGTCGATCTCGCCCGGTGCGATGGCGTTCACGCGAATCCCAAGTGGGCCGAAATCCGCCGCCATCTCCCGGGTGAGCGCCGCCAGCGCCGCCTTCGAGGTGGAATAAGCGGTGCCGGCGAACGGATGCACGCGTGAGCCGGCAATCGAGGTGACATTCACCACGGAGCCCTTGGCGGCCTTGAGCTCCTCGACCAGGCCGCGCGCCAGCATGATGGGCGCGAAGAAGTTCACTCGGAATACGTGGTCCCATACATCGAGCGTCGTCTCGATCGAGGAGAGCCGTTTGCCGCCGGGCGCTTTGGGGGAGATCGCCGCATTGTTGACCAGCGCGTTGAGCTCACCGTGCTCGAGACGCTGCTTGATGGTGGCGATCGCCGAAAGGGTATCCTGCGGATCGGCGAGATCGACCTGGATATGGTCCTCGGGGCCCGCCTCCCACGGGCAGTTCTCCGGGAACGGATGCCGCGAGCAGGTGATGACGCGCCAGCCTGCTGCCGAGAAGCGCTTGACGGTCGCGTGGCCGATGCCGCGGCTTGCGCCGGTCAAAAGCAGGGCGCGGCGAGGGTGATTGTCGGTCGCAGTGCTCATTGGGTCTGTTCCAGCCCTAAACGCGCGCTTCGCAGGGCAGATATTGTCCCGCGTTCGATTGTGGAAAATGCTCGCTCATTTGCGTGTCTTCAGTCAGGGATAGAGCCGCCGTTTTTCCCAGGGTTCGCCCGGCCGGCCGCGGCGGAACTCTATACGGTCGTGCAGCCGATAGGGCCGATCGTGCCAGAATTCGATCGTGAGGGGCGTGAGCCGATACCCGGACCAGTACGGTGGACGCGGGATTGTGCCCATTGCGAATTTCGCCATGTAGAAGGCGATCGCCTTCTCGAATGCCATCCGGCTTTCGAGCGGCGCTGACTGCTTGCTCGCCCAGGCGCCGATCTGGGCCAAGCGGGGGCGCGTCGCGAAATAGGCGTCCGCCGCTTCGTCCTCGACCTGCTGCAGGTTTCCGCGCAGCCGCACTTGCCGGGCAAGGCTCTTCCAATGAAAGACCAGTGCGGCTTTGGGGTTAACACCCAACTCTCGCCCTTTTTGGCTGTCCAAATTCGTGTAGAATACAAATCCTCGTTCGTCGAAGCCCTTCAGCAATACCATCCGGGCGTTGGGCATGCCTTCGGCATCGACCGTCGCAAGTGTCATAGCGCTGGGGTCGGCGGGCTCGGATTTTGTAGCGTCCGAGAACCAGGCGGCGAACAGCCGCAAAGGCTCGTCAGCCTCGGTGAAGTCACCGCTCGTTAACGCATCCGGGTGTTGTATCGAAACTGATTCGGGCATTTCGGGGTCCCAGGTGGTCGCAGAAGGATCAGATCGCGCGTCATCAGATCGAGTGTCGTCACCGCGCTCTTATATGGGCCCGCTCGCTGCCATCCGCCCCTCCGCCGTTTTGGCTTCCCGTATTTCTTATAATGGATGGTCCGCGCCGCGCATATGGCGGGCTGCGTCGACCATGGCTCTCGTGTCTCTTTTGGCGGTAGCGGCCGGCGGCTGCAGCTTCTCATATCAGCTCGATAACCTGTTCGCGAAAACTGATGACGCGAGCGTGACCGGTGCTCTGCGGCCGGTGCCACCGACCGTCAAGCCCGCCGACATCGTCCCGCCGGAAGCCGATCTCGCCATGGCGCGGGCAGCCGCAACCGAAGTCATGACCAAGGGCGGCAAGGACGCGAGCCTCGCCTGGGAAAATCCCCAGACCGGCACACGCGGAACTGTGACGCCGATCGCTTCCGCGCGCAGCGAAGATGGCGGACTAACCTGCCACGAGTTCTTGGCGAGCTTCGAGCGGGACGGCACCTCGTCCTGGATGCAGGGCGATGCCTGCCGGGCCAGCAAAGGCAGGTGGGAAGTGCGCAGCCTCAAGCCCTGGCAGCAACGCACGTAAGAAGCTCCGTGGTCACCCGCGGGCTTGACCCGCGGGTCCATCCTTCTTCGCAAGAATCGGGCTTTTCGCAAGACGATGGATCGCCGGGTCAAGCCTGGTCAAGCCCGGCGATGACGCCGACTGGTCCACTCGACGCTACGTATGCACTTCCACCATCATGCCCTTAGGGAAGATCTCCTCGACCTTGGCGTGACGGTGGGCGATGCCCTGCTCATAAGTATAGCGCAGGAACTGCTCGAAGGTCGGCCGGTTCGCCTCGATGCCGAACGGAAACGGATCGCCATCGAACATGTCGCGCATGCGCCGCGCATAGGCAACGAGCCAGGGCAGGGGATAACGCGAAACGCTCTGCTCGGTCAGCCTCTCGATGCTGCGGTTCTTTGATTCCAGAAATGCATTGTAGAGGCTGCCGGCGACCCAGGGGTAGCGGTCGAGGATCGCGCGTTTCATCGCGATCACATGCATGATCGGCCATACCTTGGTGCGGGCGTAGTACTTCTCCTCCATCTCCTGGAAGTCGGGAAAAAGCCGCGTCACATCCTTGTGGCGCTTGACGAAGCAGTCAGGCGGCCGCGCGACCAGGGCGCAATCGACCTCGCCCGCGGCGAGCATCTCGCTCAAGGATTTGTCCTCGACGCGGGTGAGCTTGACGCCCGCGGGCAGATTGAGCTCGACCTTCTCGGTCCGCCCCGGCTCGTTGGTGCCGGCCTGAAACCAGTGCACGTCCGTGAGCTTGACGGCGTGCTCGTCGGCAAGCCAGCCGCGCATATAGACGGCCGCCGTATGCGCCCATTCGGGCGAGCCGATGCGTTTTCCCTTGAGGTCTGCGGGTGACTTTATGTTGCTGTTGCGGTTGATGTAGAAGGCCGAGAAGCGAAAGTGACGCGAGCAGACGACCGGCAGCGCCACTATGTCGGGGTCCTCGCGCGTCACCTGCGCGGAGAACTTGGCGAATGACAATTCGCTCACGTCCCATTCGCGGTTGAAGGTGAAGCGCGCGAAAATCTCGTGCAGCTCCGGCATGAGCCAGATGGGATCTATGCCCTCCGCTTGCACGGTACCGAGGCGGAAATCGCGGAAATGGTCGTAGTCCTCTGTCGCGATGGTCAGCTCGAGCTTCTTCATTTCGCTGTTTGGTCCTCTATTTTGTCTTCTCGATTGTGCTCTTCGGCTCCATCGCGAGCTTGGCTTTGGCGACGATTTCCGGCGGGGTGTGCACGAGGTCGGCGACCACGGACTGAACCACGGCACCGGAAACCGGTGCCACGTCAAGCGCCGCTTGCCGCGAATCCTCAAGATACGCCGGATCCGCCATCATCTCATCGAAGGCCTTGCGCAACAGCGCGACACGCTCTGCCGGCACGCCCGGCGCGGTCACGAACGGGCGGCCGAACACCACGTCAGTCGAGAACAGCTTCAGGATCTGCCGGTCTTCGTCCGTCTTCGCGAGATCGGTAAGCAAAGGCACGTCCGGAAATTCGGGATCGCGCTCGAGCCCCACCTGGGTGATCAGCGTGATCTTGCGGCTTTTGAGCCATTCGCTGTTCTCGGCGCGCAGGCTGTTGAAGTTGTTGCCGGCGCGCCCTTCGACCTCGCCGCGCTCCATGGCGAGCCCGATCTCGGCCGTGCTCTGGTAACCGGTGACGAGCTTGAAGCGCGTGCCAAGCACGCTGTTCATGACGGTCGGATAGATGAGGGTGTAGGAGCCGGCTCCGGTCCCGCCCATGAGCACATCGCGCTTCTTCGCATCCTCGACCGACCGCACACCCGACGTCGACCAGGTATAGACGGTCGAATTGGAAGACGAGGTCGAGGCGAGCCAGTTGAAGGCAGAGGGATCGAACTGAATGCTGCGGCCGCGGTCGAGGATCTGCGCCATCACGAAGACCGGGATGAAGGTCGCAATGACGGTGCCATCCTTGGGCGCCTGGCTGGCGACGAAATTGGCGGCCCTGATGTGGCCTGCGCCCGGCATGTTGCGCGGCACGATCACCGGATTGCCCGGGATGTGATCGGCCAGATGCCGCGCCACCACGCGCGCATTGGCGTCAAGCCCGCCGCCGACCCCGGTGCTGATGACCAGATCGATGGTCTTGCCTCGGTAGAAGTCTGCCTGCGCGGCCGCCGGTCTCGGTGCGAAGGCGAGAGCCCCCAATAGCATCGACAGCATGAACCGAAGCGCGCGCATGAGCCAGCTCCGCTGTTGAGTGAAGAGCGCGAAATAGGGCGCGAGCTAGCCGCGCCGAGACGGCGAGGTCAAGGGAAGGAGCGCCCTGGCAGGCGCCGAACGGGCCTTGTCCGCGGGTTTGAAGGGCAATATTGTCTGTTGCCCTTTATGGATCGAGAAGAATTTTGGGAGGCGATGATGAGGAGTTTGCTTTGGCTTGTAGCGTTCGCGATGCTGCCGACGGGTGCGCTCGCAGCCGGTCCTGACTGGGCCTATCCGGTCATACCTCAGGGCTTGCCGAAGCCGGACGCCAGCAAGGTGATCAAGGTTCCGGGTAGCGACAAGGAGTACAATGAGGTTTCCGTCAACGATCCATTCGCGCCGCCGGACTGGTTCCCGGGCGATCACGCGCCGCTGCCCAGTGTGGTTGCCAATGGCGTGAAACCGGATGTGCGCGCCTGCGCGCTCTGCCACCTGACCACCGGTGACGGCCATCCGGAATCGGCCAACATCGCGGGTCTCAATGCGGCTTACATCATGCGCTCGCTCCGGGATTTCGCCACTGGCAAACGCAAGGGCGCCCGCACCGGCGCCATGGTGCCGATCGCCAAGGCGATTTCGCCCGACGATGCCCGCGCGGCCGCCGAATACTTCTCTGCCCGCAAGCAGGGCGACGGCTACATCAAGGTGGTCGAGCAGGCCGAGGTGCCGAAGACCGAAGTGGGCGAGGGCGCCATGCGGTTTGTCGCCAAGTCCGGCGGCACCGAGCCGATCGGTAATCGCATCATCGTTGTGCCGCAGGACGAGGCGCTGGCGAGAGCGCGCGATCCACGCAGTGGATTCATCGCCTATGTGCCGCCCGGCAGCATCGCCAAGGGCGAGGCGCTCGCCAACTCCGGCGGCGGCGGCAAGACCGTTCCGTGCGCCATCTGCCATGGCGAAGGCCTGCACGGCCTCAACGAGATTCCGTCAATCGCGGGCCGTGAGCCGATGTACCTCGCGCGTCAGCTGATGGATATCAAGAGCGGCGCACGCACCGGCACCTGGACCGTGTTGATGAACCAGGTCGTGGCAAAGCTCGATGACACCGACATCGTCGACCTTGCGGCCTACGTGGCCTCGCGCCAGCCGTAAGCCACCTTAAGCGCGAGCGGCGTTGCCCCCGTCCGGCTCCCCTGCGCAAGGGAGAGCGGGGCGGGGGTTTCGCTTATTGGAGCAAGCTCTTGCGCAGCTTGCGGCATCTGCGCGCGCATCCACCTCTGGCACGAGGCGCGCGGACATGTAATTGTGATTGATGGTTCCGATTGCTGCGTAGAGACCCCGAGAGAAACGATGTTCGCCAAGATCAATCACATGGCCATGATCAGCCCGATCTATCCGATGCTGGCCAATTTCTACGAGGCCTATTTCGGGCTCAAGCGCTCCGGCAAGATCAGCCGGCCGCTCAATGCGGTGACGGTCGGCGACGGCTATGTGGGGCTCAATATCAATCCGCTGCGCGACGGCTATGTGGGTGGGCTTGATCACTTCGGCCTGGTGGTCGACGACATCGATGCCGTGATCGAACGCGCGCGCAAGAAGTTCCCGCAGGCCAATATCGTCAAGCGGCCGTCGACGCGGCCATTTGCCAATTACAGCGGCCACGATCCTGACGGCAACATCTTCGATCTCGCGCAGAAGGACGAGCGCGACAAGCTGGTCGGGGTTTATGCCGAGCAGGCGGCCGGTAGCGAAGGTGTCGCCCACGACCGCTATCTTAACAAATTCGCCATCCGCACCATGAACGCGGAGCGCTGCGCCGACTTCTATCAGTACGTGTTTGAGCTGAAGCCGAGCAACAAGAATCACAATGATGGCGGCTATCATCTGAGCGACGGAAGGGTCACGCTCGCGCTCCTGCCCTGGTCGATTCCGATCTTCGCCGGCATGTCGATCAAGCGGCCGGGTCCCGATCATATCGGCTTCAAGGTCGAGAATATCGAGACCTTCAAGCAGCACGTGGAGGTGACGTCCGGCATGAATCCCTATGTGGCGCCGATGCGGCTCGGCGGCAGCAAGGAGGCCGATGCCCGCAAGGCTTTCCTCGCCACGGAGGCCGGCGGCAAGTTCCAGATGGCGGATCCGGGCGGCGTCTGGATCGACGTCACCGACGAGTGACATCCGACCAGCCGGACGTTCTGAAGCGGGGCACCGGTCCATGCGGTTTGGCGTCTTCGATCATCTCGACCGTGACGACCAGGCGCTCGGCGATTACTACCGGATGCGGCTCGATATCATCGAATGCTACGACCGCCTCGGCTTCTACGCCTATCACGTGGCCGAGCATCATGCGACGCCGCTCGGCATGGCGCCGAGCCCGAGCGTGTTCCTGGCCGCGGTCGCGCAACGCACAGAGCGCCTGCGCTTCGGACCGCTGGTCTATGCGCTGCCGCTCTACCATCCGGTGCGCCTGATCGAAGAAATCTGCATGCTCGACCAGCTGAGCGGCGGCCGGCTCGAGATCGGCTTTGGGCGCGGCTCCTCGCCGAGTGAGCTCATCTATTACGGGCAGAATCCGGATGAGGCGCAACGACGCTACGCCGAGGCGCTCGAGCTGGTGATCCAGGGACTGACACAGAAGAGCTTGAGCTTCCGGGGCGAGTTCTTTCATGTCGATCAAGTGCCGATGGAGCTCGAGCCGCTGCAGAAGCCGCATCCGCCGATCTGGTACGGAGTGCATGCGCCTGAAAGCGCCGCGCGGGCGGCACGACAGGGCCTGCAGGTGGTGAGCCTCGACCCGCCTGCCGACACCTGCCGCTCCTTCGATGCCTTTCGAGCCAGCTGGCGGGAGACGTGGGGCGAGGCGGCGCTGCCGCTGATGGGGCTCGGTCGCTTCATCGTGGTCGCCGACAGCGACGCGCAGGCACTTGCGCTCGCGCGACGCGCCTATCCGCGCTGGCACGATTGCTTCACGCATTTGCGACGCAAGCACAATCGGGTCAATGCCCATCCCCGCCCGCCGACCTTCGATGAGCTCGCCGAAGTCGGCCAGGGCATTGCCGGGGCACCCGACAAGGTTACCGCGGAGCTGAGGCGACAGATCGCTGAGACCGGCAGCAACTATTTGGTCGGTCAATTCGTCTTCGGCGATCTCGCGCTTGCCGAGGCGCTGTCGTCGATAGAGCTGTTCGCCAGGCATGTGATGCCGGAGTTGAGTTGACTTCTTGTCCCGGGCGAGCCGAGCGAGACCCGGGATCGTTCCAGGCAACGGCATGAGTTCGGGTCCCGGCTCAAGGCCGGGACAAGATGGGCGGGGTGCGCAACTTCACCCCGCAAATCGCGTTGGATTTCCGGGTGTTGCGCGTTGCCTTTGCGGGAGTGCCTCCCCACATTGGATACGGGATTGAGGGATTTGCCGACATGAAGGGGCAAGCTTGCGGAGGTCTTGGCGATGCGCGACCCCTATGAAGTTCTCGGGGTGAGCCGCAGCGCGAGCGCCGCGGACATCAAGAGCGCGTTCCGGAAGCTCGCCAAGAAGCTGCACCCGGACGCCAACAAGCATGACCCCAAGGCCGCCTCGCGTTTTGCCGAGCTCAACGCGGCCTATGAGATCATTGGCGACAAGGACAAGCGCAAGGCGTTCGACAGCGGTGAGATCGACGCTGAAGGCAAGCCGCGCTTCCAGGGGTTCGAAGGCTTCGCTCGCCAGGGAGGCGGACGCGGCGGTTTCGGGCGGGAGGGCAACTTCGAGACCTTCACCTGGGGTCCCGGCGGTGCGGCCGGCGGGCAGGCCGGCGCCCGCGGCTTCGGAGGATTCGAGGACATCCTCAAGGATGTGTTCGGCGCGCGTGGGGCCGGCGCCCGCGCCGGCGGTGGCTTTCGTTTCGAGCCTGAAGACTTCGGTGCCACCTCCGGGCGCGATATCACCGCCTCGCTGTCGATCACCTTGCTGGAGGCCGCCAAGGGCGTGAAAAAGCGGGTGCAGCTTCCGACCGGAAAGGAAGTGGAGGTCAAGATTCCTGCTGGCCTCGACGAAGGCCAGCAGATCAGGCTCAAGGGCCAGGGGCTGTCCGGTCAGGGCGGCCGCACCGGCGATCTCCTGATCACCGTGTCGATCACGCCGCATCCCCTGTTCCAGCGCGACGGCGCCGACTTGAGACTCGACCTGCCGGTCACCCTCTATGAAGCGGTGTTGGGCGGCAAAGTGCGTGTGCCGACGCTCGACGGGGCGGTCGAGCTCGCAATCCCGGCTCACACCAATGCGGGACGTACCTTCCGCCTCAAGGGCAAGGGTTTCCCGGCCAAAGACCGCAAGGGTGACCTCCTCGCCACCGTGCGCATCATGCTCCCCGACGGACAGGACCGCGAGCTCGAAGAGCTGATGCGCAAATGGCGCGATACCAAGCGCTACGATCCGCGCAAGGATCTGGGGTGAGGCTGGTCAAGGCGTCGCTGCGCCCGATCTTCCCGCGTAACCTGGAATCCATGCCGCCACAGCCTCTCATTTCTGCCTGCGGCCACGGGTCCCGGGTCTCGCCGGCCGCTCGCCCGGGACGAGCGCGGTGGGGGCTGCTTGAAGGCCCTCCGCCCCTATGTCATTAGGGAAATGCCGGGGGATGCGGCCGGCAGAGCGAGGACAAAATGCCGGAAGCCTCGGGCCTGATGCGCGGCAAGCGCGGCCTGATCATGGGAGTCGCCAACAACCGCTCGATCGCCTGGGGCATCGCCAAATCCTGCCATCAGCAAGGCGCCGAGATCGCCTTCACCTATCAGGGCGACGCGCTGAAGAGGCGGGTCGAGCCGCTCGCCGCCGAGGTCACCGGGTTCCTGGCCGGCCATTGTGACGTCACCGATCCGGGAACGCTCGATGCCACCTTCGCGGCCGTCAAGGACAAGTGGGGCTCCCTCGATTTCGTGGTGCACGCGATCGCCTTCTCCGACAAGGCGCAGCTCGACGGGCGCTATGTCGACACCACTGCTGATAACTTCTCCAACACGATGCTGGTCAGCTGCTACTCGTTCACCGCGGTGGCGCAACGTGCCGAGAAGCTGATGCCGGCGGGCGGCTCGCTGTTGACGCTCACCTATTTCGGCGCCGAGAAATGGATGCCGCACTACAATGTCATGGGGGTCGCCAAGGCGGCGCTCGAAGCTTCCGTGCGCTATCTCGCAGCCGATCTCGGCGGAAAGCAGATCCGCGTAAACGCCGTCTCCGCCGGCCCGATCCGCACACTTGCGGCGGCCGGCATCGGAGATTTCCGCTACATTCTCCGCTGGAACGAATACAACTCGCCGCTGCGGCGCAACGTCACCATCGAGGAGGTGGGCGACACCGCCATGTATCTGCTCTCCGATCTCTCCCGCGGGGTCACCGGGGAGATCCATCATGTCGATGCCGGCTATAACATCGTCGGCATGAAGCACCCGGACGCGCCGGACATCAGCGTGGTCAAGGAATAAGGGCGCCGCGCTCACCCGCCATGCGCCTGTATTACATTCGCCATGGTCTGACGGATTGGAACCAGGCCGGTCGCCTGCAAGGGCAGCGCGACACCCCAATCAACCAAACCGGACGGGCCGAGGCGGCGGTTTGCGGAGAAATCCTGCGCGATCTGTTTGCCCGCGATGACCGCGCGGCCACCGATTTGGACTACGTGTCGAGCCCGCTCGCCCGCGCGCGCGAGACGATGGAAATCGTGCGCGCCATGCTCAAGCTTCCGCAAGAGTGCTATGCGGTCGATCAGCGGCTTGCCGAGATCGCCTTTGGCGAATGGGAAGGGCTGACCTACGCGGAGGTGATGCAGAGGGATCCGGATGTCGTCGCCAGGCGGGAGGCCGACAAGTGGGGCTTCGTTCCGCCCGGCGGGGAGAACTACAAGATGGTGGCGGCCCGGGTTGGGGCCTGGTACGCGAGCCTGACCCGCGACACGGTTGCGACCGCGCATGGCGGCACCGCCCGGGCGCTGGTGGCTTACCTCGGCATCGCTGCGCACGAGGAGGCGGTGCATCAGGAGATCGATCAGGGCGTCGTCTACGTGTTCGAGAACAACACACTCGCCCGCTATGGTTAGAGCTCGGCGCAAGCGAGGCACGATGCGCCGGCACGATACGGCGGCTTGCCAAAGTGGCCACCGGTGGCTATATTTTTGGTATGGGCACGGTGTCGATCAAGGAAGCCAAGGACCAGCTCACCGCACTGGCGCGGCGCGTGGAAAAGGGCGAGACCTTTGTTGTCACCCGCAACGGCAAGCCGATTTTCGACTTGGTGCCGCACCGCAGGGGCGGGCTGAAGCTCCAGGCGATCGCCGCATTCAAGCGAAAGCACAAGGTTCGCGAGATCGTGAAACACGCCGCAGGGGATTTTGACGAGCCATTGCGCGAGGATTTCTTGTTGCGGCCGTTACCCTGAGCAATGCGCGTTCTGCTCGACACGAACGTCCTCATAGCGCTTGTGGATAGTCGACTGCGCGCGTTGGGAGGAGCAGTTCAGGAAGTCGTCACGGACTCCGAGTCGGTCGTCCATGCAAGCGTGGCCAGCCTATGGGAGATCGCCATCAAGGTCCACTTAGGAAAACTGACGCTGAGCGTGGCGCCCAAGCTGCTGCCTGAGCTCCTCGAAAATGTTGGGCTTTGCCTTGTTGCCGTCACCCACCACCACGTGCTGACGATAGCAGAGCCGGAGCCGGCAACACGTGACCCCTTTGATCGGCTTCTTCTTGCGCAATGCTTGATCGAGGACTTGCGGTTGGTGACGGTAGATCGGGCATTGTTGTCTCATCCACTGGCTTGGCGAGCAGCCTGACTGGCCATTTGACCCCGGAGGGTGCGCGGGCTACCACACGCGATAAAGAGTCGGTCCGCATCTTGAAGAGATCGACGCGAGCACCTCTCTCGCACAGGGGAGAGTTGGATCGCGTGGTGATCCGGGTGAGGGGGACCAGAGATCAATAGGCCCGCTCCCCCTCAATCCGACCCTCTCCCCGGTCGGGAGAGGGAGCCCGGTGGCGCCGCCGTGGCCTCATCGGGAGGCTGGCAGAGGTCATGTCGTACAATACCTTCGGTCATCTGTTTCGCGTCACCACCTTCGGCGAGAGCCACGGGCCGGCGATCGGCTGCGTGGTCGACGGCTGTCCGCCGCGCATTCCGCTGACCGAAGCGGATATCCAGCCCTATCTCGACAAGCGGCGACCGGGCCAATCGCGGTTCACCACCCAGCGCCAAGAGCTCGATCAGGTGAAGATTCTCTCCGGTGTGTTCGTCGATGAGGCAATCGGGGCGCAGGTGACGACAGGAACCCCGATCGGGCTCCTGATCGAGAATACGGATCAGCGCTCCAAGGATTATTCGGAGATCAGGGACAAGTACCGGCCGGGACACGCCGACTATACTTACGACGTCAAATACGGCTTGCGCGATTATCGGGGCGGCGGACGGCAGTCGGCGCGCGAGACCGCCATGCGCGTTGCGGCCGGCGCCATCGCCCGCAAGATCGTTCCCGGCTTGGCGGTGCGTGCCGCGTTGGTGCAGATGGGCGCGCATGCGATCGATCGGGCCAACTGGGACTGGGAGGAGGTCGACCGCAATCCATTCTTCTGCCCGGATGCCAAGCGCGCCGCGTTCTACGCCGATTATCTCGATGACGTGCGCAAATCGGGCTCTTCGGTCGGGGCCATCATCGAGGTGGTGGCCGAGGGCGTGCCCGCAGGCCTTGGCGCACCGGTCTATGGCAAGCTCGACGGCGACATCGCGGCGGCGCTCATGGGCATCAACGCGGTCAAGGGCGTCGAGATTGGGGCTGGCTTTGCGGCGGCCGCGCTTTCGGGCGAAGAGAACGGCGATGAAATCCGCATCGGCAACGACGGAGCGCCGCTCTTTCTGAGCAACAATGCGGGCGGCATTCTGGGTGGCATTTCCACCGGCCAGCCGGTCGTGGCGCGCTTTGTAGTCAAGCCGACCTCGTCAATCCTCACCCCGCGCCGCACCGTGGACAGATACGGCCGCGAAACCGAGATCAGCACAAAGGGCCGCCACGACCCGTGCGTCGGCATTCGCGCCGTGCCGATCGGCGAAGCCATGGTGGCGTGCGTGATTGCGGATCACTATCTGCGCCAGCGCGGCCAAGTGGGTGATACGCCTGGCTGGCCGCTCACTCCGCCTGCGGGTCTTTAAGCATGTCAGACGTTGACGATATCCGCCAACGCGTCGAGGCGGTGGTTCAAGCCTTCGCGAAGGGCGAGATCGTGGTCGTTGCCGACGACGACGACCGCGAGAACGAAGGCGATCTATTCGTGGCGGCGGCGCATTGCACGCCCGAGAAGATGGCGTTCATCATCCGCAACACCTCCGGCATCGTCTGTGCGCCGCTTGCGTCCGAAGAGGCCAAGCGCCTGCATCTTGATCCCATGGTGGCGCTCAATGATGCGCCGCTCGGTACCGCGTTCACGGTCTCGGTCGATGTGCGCCATGGCCTCACCACCGGCATCTCGGCGGAGGAGCGCAGCAATACGGTGCGCGCGCTCGCCAATGGGAATGCCGGCGCCGATGATTTCGTGCGGCCCGGCCACGTGTTCCCGCTGGTCGCCAAGGAAGGCGGCGTGCTGATGCGCTCCGGCCATACCGAGGCCTGCGTCGATCTCTGCCGGCTCGCCGGCCTGCCGCCGGTCGGCGTGCTGGCCGAGCTCATGAATGATGACGGCACCGTGCTGCGCGGGCCCGGGGTTGTCGCCTTCGCCAAGCGGCACGGCCTGCAATATGTCTCGATTGCCGATCTCATCGCCTACCGCCAGGCGCGCGACAAGCTGGTCAAGCGCGTGGCCGAGTTCCAGGTCGACAGCGAGATCGGCAAGCTCGACGGCTTCTCCTACGTGACTCCGTTCGATCACGTGCACCACATGGCCTTCGTGTATGGCCGCATCGGCGACGGGCGCAACATGCCGGCGCGGCTGCACCGCGCCGATGTGATCAGCGAGGTGTTCGGCGGCGCCAAGCCGATCCATTCGGCGCTCGCGCGCTTCAAGGCGGAGGGCCGCGGCGTATTGGTGTTCCTGCGCGATGGCGCCGCCGGCGTGCCGGCGAGCATCATTCCGCCGTCGAGCGTCACCGCCTCGGAAGCGGCGCGCACGCGGCAGTGGCGCGAGATCGGCCTCGGCGCGCAGATATTGAAGGACCTCGGCATCTCCTCCATTCGCCTGCTCGCCTCCAGCAAGTGGAACTATGTGGGGCTCGCCGGCTTCGGCATCGAGATCCTTGCGACCGACACGCTCGAGGGCTGAGCAGTTGAAGATCGGGTCCTCAAGGGTCCGCGTTGCGGCAGAACGCGCCAGAGTTTTCGCTGCATTCATCCTACCGCAGGTTTGTTTTGAACGCCAAAAGCGTCGATTCTTGCAAAGGAAAACGAAATCTCTACGTGGGACACGCCCATTCCTGGCTGCCAAATGAAGCGAGCAAACTTGACTCCACGAAACTTATTTCTCGAACCGCGCCACCAGCTCCACGTGGGCGGAATAGCGGAACTGGTCGACCGGCGTGACGCGCGTGAGACGGTAGCCGCCGTCGACCAGAATGCGGGTGTCGCGTGCGAAAGTCGTCGGATTGCATGATACCGCGACCACGCGCGGTACCGCGCTTCGCGCCAGCTCGCGCGCCTGCGCCTCGGCGCCTTGGCGCGGCGGATCGAACACCACTGAATCGAGGCGGGCGAGCTCCTTCGCCACATAGGGGCGCGTGAAGAGGTCGCGTCGCTCGGCGGTGATCGGTTTGAGTCGCGGTGTTTTGGCCGCGCCGATAAGCGCGGCGACCGCACCTGCGTCCTGATCGGCCGCCATCACCTTGGCGTGCTCGGCGAGGCGGAGCGCAAAAGGTCCTACTCCGGCGAACAGATCCCCGACGGACTTGGCGCCGGCGCAATGTTCCAGCACCAGCGCAGCAAGCGCTTCCTCACCCGCGAGCGTCGCTTGCAGGAACCCGCCCGGCGGCAGCGCGACGCGCGCCTGGCCCATGGTGACGGTCGGGGCGACACGCTGCGCCACCATCTCGCCGTGGCGGGTGAGGCGCGCCAGGCGATGCGCCTCCGCAAGCCGCGCGAGCGCGCTCATTTGCGGCGCCTTGAGCGGTCCCGAGCCGCGCACGTCGACGTCGAGGCCGGTTTCGGTCGCGGTCACCTGGATGTCGAGCGGCTTGCCCGCGCGTAAGAGCGTTTCGGCAATTGCCCAGGCGGCCTCGATCGCACCGTTGAGCGAGGGCGCCAGCACCGGACAATGATCGATCGGCACTACATGATGCGCGCGCAAGGCGGCGAAGCCGACCTCCAGCACATCGTGCGTGCGCCGCCAGGCATGAAACACGGCGCGGCGCCTGCCCTCGCCGTGGGCGTCGACGATCGGATCGACCAGCGCGCCGGTCGCAGGCATCTCGAAGCCTGCTTGCGCCAGCGCCTCGATCAGAAGAGACCGCTTCCACGCCCGATAGGGTGCGCTCGCCCAATGCTGCAGAGCGCAGCCCCCGCAGGTGCCGAAATGGGGGCAGATGGGTGTAACGCGTTCGGGGCTCGCCGTCGCGACTGCGAGCAGATGTCCACGATCCGGGTGACCGGGCGCGCGATCGACCTCGACGGTTTCGCCTGACAGCGTATAGGGAACATAAATCGTGCCGGCCGGCGTCTCGGCTATGCCGTCGCCGCGGCGGCCGATGCGGTCAATGGAGAGGCGCTCAACCATGCGTCGCCCCGATGAGAAATTCGCGATTGCCGTCCTGGCCCAGAAGCGGGGAGGGGATGAGGCCGACGACATGCCAGCCAAGCGCCGCGACGACCTGCACGATCTCCTCGCACACCGCGGCATGGACGTGCGCATCCCGGACGATGCCTTTCTTGACGGCGCCGCGGCCGGCTTCGAACTGCGGCTTGATCAGCGCCACCAGGTGAGCCGGCATTGCCGCTTGGGCGAGCGCGGCCGGCAGCACGAGCTTGAGCGAGATGAAGGCGACATCGATGGTGATGAAGGCGGGGGGCGGGGAGAGTTCGCCGTGAGCCAGCGCGCGAATGTCGGTCTCCTCGCGGACAACGACCTCCGGCCGGGCGCGCAGGCGAGGGTGGAGCTGCGCGCGCCCGACATCGAGCGCATAAACGCGGGCGGCACCCCGGGTAAGCAGCACGTCGGTGAAGCCGCCGGTCGAGGCGCCGACATCGAGGCAGATCGCGCCCTCCGGATCAAAGCCGAAGTGGTCGAGCGCCGCCGCGAGCTTCACGCCGCCGCGCGAAACGTAGGGATGCGGAAGCTGCGCCGACAGGACCGCGTCCGCCGCAAGCTCGACCGAGGCCTTGGTGATGAGCCGGTCGTCGGCGGTGACCAAGCCGGCCGCGATCGCGGCCTGCGCTTGGGCGCGGCTTTCGAACAGCCCTCGTTCGACCAACAGCCGGTCGATGCGCATGCGTGCCGCCACGGCAGTCTCCCGAAAAGTAAACAAGGCCCTAATTGCCGTTATGAACCATAATGTAAGCAAGGAATGTCATATATCTATCGTACCGAAATCGGTTCGCGCGCTATGCACGAGGGGCAGCCATGAATGAGCGCCGCAGGATCGCGCGTCAAAAATCGTTTCTGCAGGGTCGAATCTTTTTCAACAATCGGCGCACCAGCATCGATTGCCTGATCCGCGATTTCTCCGAGCTGGGCGCGCGGCTCAAGTTCTCGGCGACGATCGCCACGCCCGAATTCGTGGAGCTGTTCGTCCCCAATAAGGACGAGACCTATCGGGCGCGCGTGCAATGGCGAAACGGCGACGAAATAGGGGTCAGCTTCGACGATTATGGCGCCGGCCCCGGGGGCGATGCCACGCCGTCGGTCGCGGCCGGAGCTGGCCCGCAGGCCGACTGGTCGGCGCGCATCCACAAGCTCGAGCGCGATCTCCTGGTGCTGCAGCGCAAGTTCAACGAGCTGCAGGCCGCGGTCCGTCAGATGCAAGGCGGAGATTGAGGAGGCGCATAGACTGCGAAATGACTTGGATTGCGGCTATCATCGTGAGGGTGACTTCCAGCAGGTTCGTTCTCATGCCTGCACCGCGCGATACCAGGACCAATAAATAACCTGAAGAAGCCCTGGTGGTCGCGGTGGCGCGGGCCACGCTTTCGGTCGGGTTGTTTGGCCATGATTATCGGTCCGACTCGATGCCCGAAGAAGCTTCGGCAGGCCTTTTCCGCGGGATCAGTTGCCGTCGCTTGCGGGGGTGACGCGGAGTGCGAGGTCGCCGAGCCGCCTGCGGTCGCGCTCGCCCCCCTGCCATCCTTCGACGATTGCGGCTGCCATTGCGGTCCGCATGTCTTCGTTATTTGCGCACTCCGCCGCGGCGTCCCCCTTTTCCTGGAGGTCGGCCACCGCCAAGTCGAATGCCGCGCAGAGGTCGGCCACCTCGGGCGCCGCCAGCCTCAACTCGGGATGGGTCAGCAGATAGTTCAGCATGGGCGGTCCTCGTCTCTGTGATGGCGCGGACGAATTGAGAGCACGCGCGGACACAACGGCCGCTTAGTGCGGCATGTTCCCGTGGGTCCTCGCAAGCCTCGAAGCGCGCTTTTTAGTTAAGCCCGTTGATGGAACCGACGAGGCCTGGAAGCGTCTTAGTGTGGCGGTCCATTCAAGACAGGCCGCGGTCCTTCCTACGGAGCTCATCCTGATGAAGCGATGCGATCATTGCGGAGGTCGTTTTGGCCTGATCCGTTATCGTCACTACACATTACGTTTCTGCAGCGCGCGCTGCTTGGAATCCTGGCGGCAGGGCCAACGCGACCAAGTGCGGCGAATGCGGTTTCAGGAGTGGCTCCGGGAGCCGCAGGGCGCCTTATCGGTGCAAGCCTCAACGGCATCCGCCTCGCGCAACTGATTGATCCGCATTCCGGTCACCATGAGCAGTTTTCCGCACTGCAATGTAGGTACGTTCGGTTTCCAACGATAAGGGAACTATCCACATGGGGAGTTGGTTGGAACTAGCGACGCTGTCGCGGCTGACGAGTGTAGCTGCGGTCGCATGTATCGCTCGCGGAGAACGGATATGTTGAACCTCGTCATCACCCTCCTGATTATCGCGCTGATTGCCGGCGTGCTTGGATTCGGTGGAATTGCCGGTGCAGCGGTTGGCTTCGCCAAGATAATCTTCTTCATAGCGCTGGTGCTGTTTCTCGTGTCGTTGCTATTTGGCGGCTTGCGCGGGGGATTCCGTCGCCCCTTGTAGCGCGGCTGAGCGCGTTCATGCCTGATGCGCGCCCGCCTTGCACAAAATCCAGTCGCACTGCAAGAGCGCGACGCAATCCGCTCAGGCTCAATCCGCTCACAAGCGTGTTGATGGTCATGGGCCGGCTTGCCGCGCCGGCGAGCGGCCACTGAAAACGCGGTTCCCGGTCGAATTGATCCACTTCAGCGCCATTGCCGGGCTTGACCCGGCAATCCATCTTTTTGACGAAAAAGATGGACCCGCGGGTCATCAGGGCGTCTTACGCCCGTCTTCGACGGGCTATGCCCGCGGGTGACGAAAGTCTTTTCGATCGGAACATGCGCTAGCCCCGAGCCTCGTGCAAAATAGCACGGGTACGCATGCGTTCGGTCGATAGGGTCGCTATCTGAAACACCTGCCCGGTGCACAATTTCAGGAAACCCATGGTGAGCTGCCGCGCAGCCTTGCGCAAACGAGATGCGCCAATTTTTGCCGCGCATAAAACATGCGGGTTTTGACGGTTGCTTCCGGAACCCGAAGGATCTGAGCCGTTTCGGTTATTGTCTTTCCGTGATAGTAGACGAGATCGATAACTTCGGTGTGCTTGGCCGAGAGCTTCCTCAGGCAATCCCGCACGACTTCGTTCAAGCTCTTTGCGTGCAGCGCCATCTCGGGGTCGTCGGCAAGGTCGGGCATGTCGGCAATCATCTGGTCGTCGAGCTCGACGGACGTTAGACGGCCAAGCGCGGTCAGCGCCTTGTGTCGGGCGATCGCCAGGAGCCACGTGGAGAAAGTGGAGCGCTCCTCGAACCGCTTGGCGGAGCGCCAGACCTCAAAGAATGTCTCGATAAGAATTTCTTCAGCGAGGTCCTCGTTGTTGACCAGACGCAGGACGAACCGGAAAACGCGGTCGCGGTGGCGAACAAATAAGGCCTTCATGGCAAGCTGGTCGCCTGCCGCGGTCCGTTTCAACAGAATGGTGTCCTGGAGAACAGTGTCCTGGCTCGCGCCGCTGCGGGACAGATCTTTCAGCGGCTTGGAGAAGCGCAACCCCTGCCGCGCAAGCTCGTTGCGCGCCAAAGCGTTGCGAGCACAATTGTTTGGGCTGAGCACGGCTGTCTCCCCCCTCTGTTCCGTCGATTAAAACTCGGCTCCTTCGCGAAAGTTCCTAATAACCTCGTTTGGTATGCTCGATGACCAAGGGCGTCGGCGAGAGGCTTGGCCGTCATTGCGACGCGAAAGGAAAGCCCCGCGCCAGCGACGCGGCTCACCCGTTCTTCAATTTCAAGTCAGCTAGACCGCATCCGAGGTTGCGAGATTCCGGACGTGACGCCACCAGTCCGAAGAAGGGCTCGTCGGTGGCGCCTTTTGGCCGGCGTCATGGTTGGTCACTGCCATAAGCGTAGCCTGCGGAAAACCACTATCCGGTTTTCCGCAACATGCCCTTCACTCCGGCAGCGGAATGAACTCTTTAGCGTCGCCCGGCACCGTGTCGAAGCGGCCGTCCTTCCAGTCAGCCTTGGCCTGCGCGATGCGATCCTTGCGCGAGGAGACGAAGTTCCACCATATGTGGCGCGGTCCGTCCATCGGCGCGCCGCCGAGTAGGATGACGCGTGCTTCGCTCGCCGCAGTCAGCGTGATCCGGTCACCGGGCCTCAGCACCAACAGGCGTCCGGCGGCAAAGCGGTCGGCTGCGATGTCGATCTCGCCTGAGACGACATAGAGTGCGCGCTCCTCCGTCTCCGGGTCGATCGGCAGCGTGGCGCCGGGAGTGAGCATGGCGTCCGCCAGGATCGTGTCGCTGAGCGTCGGCACCGGCGAGCTCTTGCCGTAGGCGTCGCCGATGACAAGGCGCACCACCTTGCCGTCCCCGGCGATGACCGGAAGCTGCGCCTGGTCATGATGCGCGAAGCTTGGATCGATCTCCTCGTCGCCTGCAGGCATGGCGAGCCAGAGCTGCAGACCATGCAGGCGCTCGCCTTCGGTGCGGTGATCCGGCGCGGTGCGCTCGGAATGCACGATGCCGCGTCCGGCCGTCATCAGATTGACATCGCCGGGATGAATCGCAGCATTGCTGCCGAGGCTGTCGCGATGCACGATCTCGCCGTCGAACAGGAACGTGACGGTCGAGAGCCCGATATGTGGATGCGGCCGCACATCGATGCCCTGTCCGGTGCGGAACTCGACCGGGCCGAAATGATCGAAGAAAATGAAGGGACCGACCATGCGCCGCTGCACATGCGGCAAGGCGCGGCGTACCGCAAATCCGCCAAGATCGACGCTACGCGGCACGATGACGAGATCGATGGCATCGCCGGCAGCGGGATCGCCGGGTATGGGATCAGGACCGGGGAACATGCTCATCGGGTTTGCTCCGCTTCTGCCGCTGGCCTGAGCCGGCGGCGGCCGCGTTTCAGCCAATTGCTGCGCAAATCACTCCACATCGAGCGGCGCGGTGCCGCTCGGCGTGCCGTCAGCGTTGAGCGTGATCTTCTCGACCCGCGCCTCGGCCTGGCGCAACAGCTCCTCGCAGCGACGCTTGAGCAACTCGCCGCGCTCGTAGATGGCAACGGATTCCTCGAGCGGCACCTTGCCCTCCTCGAGGCGCTTGACGATTCCTTCCAGCTCCTCGATCGCGCGCTCGAAGGAGAGCTGCTTGACGTCGGTATTGTTGGTCTCGGGCATCGAAAGCATCCGCCTTAAGCTCGCATCAGCGCCGTGACATGCGCGGCCGACGATTGTGCCAGCGCCTGCAGATCGTAGCCGCCTTCCAGCACGGAGACGACGCGACTTTCAGCGCTTTGGTCGGCTATGCGCATGATCTCGCGCGTTGCCCAGGCAAAGTCGCTCTCCAGCAGGTTCAGGTTGGCAAGCGGGTCGCGCATGTGGGCATCAAAGCCGGCCGAGATGATGATCAATTCAGGGTGAAATTCTCGCAGCCGCGGCAGGATGATCTGCTCGAAAGCAAAGCGAAACTCCCTGCCGCCATTGCCGGGAGAGAGCGGCGCATTGACGATCTGATTGTGCTTGCCGCGCTCGCTCGCGGCCCCCGTGCCCGGGTAGAGCGGCATCTGATGGGTCGAGCAATACATCACGGTCGGGTCCGACCAGAAGATCTCCTGCGAGCCGTTGCCGTGATGCACATCGAAATCGACGATGGCGACGCGAGAAAGCCCGTGCTGCTTCTGCGCATGCCGGGCCGCGATTGCGACGTTGTTGAAGAGGCAGAAGCCCATCGCGCGGGTGGTCTCAGCATGATGGCCGGGCGGGCGCACCGCCACGAAAGCGTTGGCGGCACGTTTTCCGATCACCTCGTCGACCGCGAAAGTTGCTCCACCGGCGCCGCGCAGCGCCGCCTCGAAGGAGCCCGCAGACATGGTGGTGTCGGCATCGATGCGCACCAGGCCCTCGCGCGGGGTGGCATCGCGAATCTCCGTGACGTAGTCGAGCGGATGGCAGAGCGTGAGCATATCGATTCCAGCAGCTGGCGCCTCGGCGCGCGCGAGGTTTTGGAACTGCTCGTGCTCGAGCGCCTGCTCCACGGCGCGCAACCGGTCGGGCCGCTCCGGATGGCCGGCAGGCGTCAGGTGATTGAGGCAGGCCGGGTGGGTCACCAGCAGGGTCGACATGCAGCAACACTTATTGGTTTGCGGGCGGCGCGGGAAGGGGCGGATGGCGCCTTTCCACCGAGGGGGCTCCGTCCTGCCTCGCCGTTCCGCGGAGGTATGGCGGAGAGCGCGTCATCCCGCGAGCGCGGCGTCGCCGCCGGTGATGCCTTCGGCCCCCTCCGTCACCGTGCGTTCGAGCCCGCGCGCTTCGACCGCGACGTTCTCGGCGAAGAAACGGGCGATCGCCATGCGCGCCGCGCTGTCGCTGCCGTCGGCGAGCTGCCGCGCCGCCAGTGCTTCGCGCGCCAGCAGCGTGCCTCCGGCCGCGATGGAGAAGAGGCGCAAATAGGGCGTGGCGCCAGCGAGTGCCGCCTCCTGGTGCGAGCGGGCATTGAGCCACTCAGTTGCTCGCTCCAGGCTGTCAAGCGCGTCTTTCAGAAGCATGCCGGTCGATCCGAAGGCCGGGTCGTTGCTGGCATTTACGATGTCGACGGTGTTGCGCAGCTCGGTGAGGTAGGCCCTGACGGCGCCGCCGCCCGAGAGCGGCAGCTTGCGGGTCACCAGATCGATCGCCTGGATGCCGTTGGTGCCCTCGTAGATCGCGGCGATGCGGGCATCCCGGAGATGCTGTGCGGCGCCGGTCTCCTCGATGTAGCCCATGCCGCCATGGACCTGGATACCGAGGGAAGCAACCGCATTGCCGACGTCGGTCGCAAAGGCCTTGGCGGCCGGCGTCAACAGCGAAGCCCGCTCCTGCGCGGCTTCCCGGCCTGCGGCATCCGGGCTGCGCTTGGCGCGGTCGAGTGCGACTGCAGTCGAATAGCAGATCGCGCGCGCCGCCCGCGTCAGTGAGCGCATGGTAAGCAGCATGCGCTTGACGTCCGGGTGGGCGATGATCGGGCTCGAAGCAGCACTCGCGGCACCGCTGGCAGCCCGGCCCTGACGGCGTTCGCGTGCGTAGGCAAGCGCCTGCTGGGTCGCGCGCTCGGCGATGGCGACGCCCTGCAGACCGACGGCCAGCCGCGCGGAATTCATCATCGTGAACATGCAGGCCATGCCGCGATGCTCCTCGCCGACGAGGAAGCCGGTCGCGCCGCCGTGGTCCCCATAAACCATGGTGCAGGTGGGCGCGCCGTGGATGCCGAGCTTGTGCTCAATCGAATGGGCGCGCACGTCGTTGCGCGCGCCCAGCGAGCCATCGGGATTGACCAGGAATTTGGGCACCAGGAAGAGCGAGACGCCGCGCGTGCCCGGCGCTCCGTCTGGCAGGCGCGCCAGCACAAGATGGATGATATTGTCGGTGAAGTCGTGCTCGCCGTAAGTGATGAAGATCTTCTGCCCGGTGATCCGGTAGGTGCCATCGGCGGCGCGTTCGGCTTTGGTGCGCAGCGCGCCGACGTCGGAGCCCGCCTGCGGCTCGGTGAGCTGCATGGTGCCCATCCATTCGCCGGAGACGAGCTTGGCGAGATAGGTGCGCTTGAGCGCTTCGCTGCCGTGTTCGCTGAGCGCCTCGACGCCCGCCATGGTCAACAGCGGTCCAAGCCCGAAAGCCATGTTGGCCGCGTTCCACATTTCGATGCAGGCTGCATTGACGGCCTGCGGCAAATCCTGCCCGCCCCACGCGGCCGGACCCGCAACCGCATTCCAGCCGCCTGCGATCCAATCCTGATAAGCTTGGCGCCAGCCCGGCGGCGTCGTGATGCTGCCATCGCGGAACAACGTGCCATGGCGATCGCCGACGACATTGAGGGGGGCGAGCACATCGCCGGCAAATCGCCCGGCTTCGCCCAAAACTGCATCGAGCAGGTCGTCCGCCAAGTCGCCATAGAGGTCGCGGCCCTGCGCCTCGCTGAGGCCCGCCGCATGTCGGAGCGCAAAGGCGATATCGGCGACGGGCGCGATATAGGTCATGCGGGTGCCTTAAGGATGGCTGAGACGCACGCGGCTATTACCAATCTAGCCCGCGAAGTGAGGCGGTCAACTAAGGCGGGCCGGGGGCCCTCCGCGTTCGGCCCGCGCAGGTGTTTGAACCCGCCGGCCTGTGTGGCGGGACACTAGCGAGCGCTCCTCCCGGCACCGATATGCGCAATTGCTTCTATCTCGACCTTGTAGGCGCTGAAGAACTCGCGCCGCGCCGCATGGACATCCTGCCGCGTGTCGATATCGGTGACGAAAATCGTGATCTTCACAATATCGGCCATTGTGCCGCCGGCGCTCTCCACCAGCCCATTGATCTTTGCGAAGATGAGTTTTGCCTGAGCATAAGCGCTCTCGCCTTCACGTGCTGTCATGCCCGATATGTAGGCGATGCCGTCCGCCAAGAGGCAGTTGGAGAATCGCCCGTCGGTTGGCTCAGGAACCGCGGGGCTGGAGATACGAACGATTCCTGGCTTCGTTGTCATGCGGCGCCTTCCTCCGGATCGATAATGCGAACGCCGCGCTTGGGCAACCGCATTGAATGTGCCGGGTCAATTGACGCTGCTGCGGTAAGCGTGAGCGCGTGCTTGGGCACGCATACGCACGCGCTTGCCTGCCCATACGCCCAGCGCGGGGCCAATCACTGCGCAGATGAGTCCTGACCCGATGATGCCGTCGGCCTCGAGCGCGGGCGTTGGCAGGACCGCATGCGTGGCGAAGAACACGCCGGTCGAAGTCGTCAGGCTCGCGAGCCCGCCCATCGCGTAGGCGAACAGGTCACGACGCGGTTGGCGCTTCTTGCGCAGCAGGAGATACGGGACCGCGACTGCCACGCCGGCGAGCAGAAAGATGGTGAAGAGCTTGCTCATTTCGCTCCACTCGCTGCCTTCTCTTTGAGAAACGCGATGACATCCGCGCGATCCTGTGCCTCATCGACCGAGAAGGTCATCTTGGTGCCGGGGACGAACGCTTGCGGATCGGTGAGCCAGCGGTCGAGCGTGGCCTCGTTCCAGACGATGTTCGAGGCCTTGAGCGCCGCTGAATAATCGTAGTCGGCGACCATGCCGGCCTTGCGCCCGAACACGCCGCGATGCCGAGGACCGATCTCGTTCTGGTCGAGCGAATGACAGAGCATGCAGTCCTGGTAGACCTTGGCGCCCCGCGCGGCATCCCCGGCCGCCCGGCCCGAGGACGGATGCAAGGTTGCGATGAGCATGAAAAGAGCCGAAAGCGCTGCCCGATTGCAGCGGTGGGTACGCGCCCGCGGGGTTGCGGTGCTCCTGGGATTTGCCGTCACTTCTGCCTCCATGCCTTTGCGATCGCCTCTCACGCGCAATAGATCGCGGCAGGGTCCGGTTTATTCCCGAGGCATGCTTCGCGGGCTTGGCGCGCGGCCGCTCGCCGGTCACATTACATGATGCGGGTCAATGAGTTGATGGATCGAATTGACGGATTGATCGCGGCGGGGCCCACGGCTATACGGTTGCCCGGCGCAACACATTTCCAAGACGCAACCGGCGATTGGGGCGTAGCCAAGTGGTAAGGCAGCGGATTTTGATTCCGCCATTCCCAGGTTCGAATCCTGGCGCCCCAGCCAACCAGTCCCGTCTCTTTTGGGGCGTTTCGCAATGGCTCCGACTTCGCGCGATTTCCGCGAATTTTGCGTGTGCGCCAGTGGTCTCTGCGGTGGGAACTACAAGCCTTATCCAGCTATATGGTCAATTTTCTGGTGCAAGTCTCTGCTCGTGAACTTTCAATATCCGAATCAGCTCCAGGAGACTGAGTTCAAAGCTACTGAGACCGGTTCGCCTCCACCGTTCGCGTGAAGAACCGGCCAGCGTTGCCGAGAGTTTCGGGAATGCCTGCAACAGATACGACGTAAAGCTCTGCCCCGGTGCTGGCGGCGCGTGCTGGAAACTCGATCCGATGTCCTTCACGCCAGCGACAGCGGTGGCGGTCACGTTGCAGGGCATATCTGTGATCGCCGTCGACAGCGGTGGCGGATTCAATTGCGCCATTATTTCCGGGTCGGTGACCGGCGTGCCGCCCCTTTCTGCGTTAAACTGCGCCAATGTGGCAGGGTCGGTGACCGGCTTAAGCCCCGTCGGCTGATAGAGCACAAAGCCCGGCGGAGGCCCAGCAGCTTGCGACGGCTTTGGAACGCACTGGAGTTCGATTTGATTACGCCTCTCAGGAAGCGGACCTTGGACGGCGCGCTTTATACGCGCCCGGCGCGTATCGAGACGCTCCTAAACGAACTGGAGAGACTCCCGCGCCCCGATCTGGTTGCGCGATGCCAGATAACTGACCGCAGCGACCCCGACTACGTGCCAAGTGAATGCCTCATGTATTTTGTCCGGGGGACGCGCCGGGACAATTTCGATCAGCATTTCGAGCGTCTTTACAAACTCCTGCTCTCACGGCTACTGCGCGCCCTACCGAACCCTGAAACGCGCGACGGCGAGATCGTTCTCGTCTCCCAGACCAAGAGCCGCATCCGCGACGCCGTTTTTGACCGCTTTGTTGAAGCCCTCAGCGCCGACCGCCAAGGCTATTCCGAGAAGCTCGATTTCTTCGAAGTCCGATTCGACGGTGCGGTCGCCAGCCTGCGCCGGGACGCCCAGGACACGGCGTGGCGGGAAGCGAACCGCGTGAGTACGATCGAGTACGATATGGAAACGAACGAGCCTTCCGCGGAGGTTGAAGAAGCCGCTGGGGCGTTCAATCCCTTCGAAAATTCGGGTTTTGACGGGAACGATTACCGGTCTCAGCTAGATGCGGCGATTGATATCCTGCCACCAGAACAAATCAGGATCATCGACATGCTGCGGAAAGGTATCCCTATCGACTCCAAGGACCCGGGTGCTGTTACCATCGCCAAGACCCTCGGGAAGTCGGAAAAAACAATACGGCTTCACCGCGATCGTGCTTTGGCGGCGCTGCGGGCGGCCTTGTCCCGGGAGTCCGAATAATGATCAGCCCCACCCGGCATCCGTCGCTTGAAGATGTACTCGACGCCTTCGCGGTAGAGCCAACCCCTGGCCGCGAGACACTAGAGAGGTATCTCCGGCGTTACCCGGCGTTCGCGGAACCGCTCATCGATCTCTCGCGAGAGCTGGATCGTGAGCTCCCCGACTTTCAGGGGCCCAACACGCCGGAGGAGGAAGCCCGCATCGACGCTGCGTGGCAGCGGCACGTCGAAGCGATTGGAGCGCAAGAGCAGGCCGACCTTTTCGCCGCACTTTCAGCGCAACAGCTTCGCGACCTTGCCAAAGCACTGGACGTTCCACGTCAGGTCCTCACGGCTTTTCGTGACCGGCTCGTGATTTTGGATACGGTGCCGCGGCGCTTCCTTGAGCGTCTAGCGGCTGCCCTCCAACAACCGTTCGAACGCCTAGCCACAAGCCTCGCGCCTGCGGCCCAGCCCACCTTGGCACGGGTTTACAAGGCTGATGCCAAACCGTCGGCGAGCGAGCCGGTCACGTTCGAGCGCCTTCTAATTGACGCCGGCGTACCCGACGATAAGCGCGCGCGCCTTTTAGCCGAATCCGATTGACATGGATGCGATCGAACTCGCGCGACATGCCGCAGCGCGGCTGCACGAGCAGGCCGTCGCGAATGGGCGCGATCCTTGGCACCCCTACGTGTTCGCGAGAGCCGAGGCGGAACGTCGGGGCCTTGATGTCGAGGTTGCCGCCCAAGGCGCCGCCGTCCTCAATGGCGGGCGCGCTGTATACGTTGCGCGGGACAGCCTCATCCTCCACGAGGACGCCGGCACGCCGTTCGAACGGGCATTTTTGATTGCCCATGAAGTTGGCCACGCCGAACTCGGCGACGGCGGCGATCCAACGCCCGCACGCGAGATTGATCCCGCGCGATCGGCCGAAGCAGCGCCAGTCGGCCTCGACCGCGTCGTTGATTATGGCCGCAAGCAGCGGCGGGAGGTCCAAATGGACCTCTTTGCGCGGGAGTTTCTGCTTCCGCGATTCGTCGTCCGACGCCTTCACGTAGAAGAGGGGCTCACCGCGTCGGCAATCGCCGAGCGCCTCGGAGCGCCCTTTACGGTGGTCGCTCAGCAGCTGTTCGACGCCTTGCTTCTGCCCGCAGTCAAACTCGCCGTCGCGGAGGAGAACCCAGCCCGCGCCCTCAATCCCGAGCAGATTGCCGCCGCCGCCCATCGCAGCTGCGCCTATCTCCTTGAAGCAGGGCCCGGTACGGGAAAGACGCAAACCCTGGCCGCCCGCATCGAAGGTCTTCTAGCCGATGGAGTTGATCCGCGCCGCATTCTCGTTCTTACCTTTTCTAATAAAGCGGCCCGCGAGATGGCCGACCGCATCGCCGCCAAGAACAAGGATGCCGCCGCGGCTATGTGGATCGGTACCTTCCATGCGTTCGGCCTTGATCTGATCCGCCGCTTCCATGCGGAGCTGGGCCTGCCAAATGATCCGCGCCTGATGGATCGGACAGAAGCCGTCGATCGCTTGGAGGCTGCGTTTCCCAGTCTGGGCCTTGTCCAATACCAGAACCTGTCCGATCCGACGCAAATCATCGCCGACATGCTATCGGCGATTTCGCGTGCCAAGGATGAGGTCGTCGACGCAAAACGGTACGCCGAGCTCGCCGCGAATATGAAACGGGCTGGCGGCGGCGAGGCGGCCGACCGCGCCGCGGAAGTGGCGCTGGTCTATGATCGCTACGAAAAACTCAAACGCGATGCCCGATGCGTTGATTTCGGCGACCTCGTCGCCCTGCCGGTGTGGCTTCTTGAAGGCAACGAAGCCATCCGCGTCCACCTGCAGGCCGAATACGACCATATCCTGGTGGACGAGTATCAGGATGTGAACCGCAGCAGCGTGCGCCTCCTGGCCGCGCTGCGGCCGGACGGCAGGAACCTTTGGGTGGTCGGCGACGCCAGGCAGTCCATTTACCGGTTCCGCGGTGCCTCCTCGTTCAACATGACGCGTTTTGGAAGCGCCGATTTTCCCGGCGGCCAGCGTGGGCGCCTCACGCGAAACTATCGGTCGGTCAGCGAGATTGTCGACGCGTTCTCTGCCTTTGCCGGTCAAATGAAAGCAGGTGGGGGCGAGGGCAGCCTCACGCCGGAGCGTGGTCGTGGGGGGCATCCGCCGGAACACCGCGCCGTGGCGACGACAGGCCAGCAGACCGTGGCGATCGCCGACGCGATCGAGGAAATGCGCAGCGCCGGAGTTGGCTATCGCGATCAGGCGGTGTTGAGCACCGGCAATGAGAAGCTCTCCACGCTTGGCCACGAGCTAGAGCGCCTCGGCATTCCCGTGCTTTTCCTCGGAAGCCTGTTCGAGCGCGACGAGGTGAAAGATCTGCTCGCCTTTCTTTCGATGCTTGTTGACCGCCGCGCGATGGGGCTTACCCGGGTCGCCTGCGGCGCGGAATTCAGGATGTCGCTTGACGATGTCGGATTGGTGCTCGACCACTTGCGGGCTAACGAGGGTGCCCGGCTGGCCTGGTCGAGCATCGCCGACCGCATTGCGGGACTTTCGGCTGCCGGCGCAGCAGCGCTCCATCGCCTAGCAGACGCACTCGCCGGGTTTGGTCCCGACGCTGGGCCCTGGACGATGCTGGCGACGCTGCTTCTCGACCGCACCCGGATCGCGGCACGCCTTTCGATTTCTGCCGATGTCATCGATCGTGGACGCTGCATCGCGCTCTGGCAGTTCCTGAATTTCGTCCGCACTCAACCGACGGGACGCGGGCAGCCGATCGTGCGGCTGCTCGATAGCGTGCGCCGGCTGGTTCGTTTAGGCGACGAGCGCGACCTCCGACAGCTGCCCGCCGCCGCGCAAGATATCGACGCCGTCCGCCTGATGACCATCCACGGGGCCAAGGGGCTGGAGTTCCGCGCCGTTCATCTGCCCGGCATGAACGCCGATACGCTACCGCGTAAGCCGCCGCCACCTCCATGCCCGCCACCCGACGGCATGGTCGAGGGCGCCAGCGGTAGCGCACTCGATGAGTTTCACCAGGGGCAGGCCGAAGAGCAGGAATGCCTCTTCTACGTGGCGCTCTCACGGGCGCGCGACCGTCTATTTCTCTATTGCCCGACCCAAAAGGCGGACGGCAAGAACCGCTCGGAATCCCCGTTTCTCGCCCGGATGGGCGCCGGGCTCTCGCATCGAACGGTCACCCCGTCGCGTGCCTTACCCGAAGCGCCAGAGGACCGCCCGATCACGTGGACCTATGAGGGGAAGCTCACTTTCACCGGCCCGCAAATGGGATTGTACGAGTCTTGTCCGCGCCGGTTCTTCTACACGCACGTGCTCCAGGTCGGCGGCCGGCGCAGCATGACGGATTTCATGCGCATGCATGAGGCCGTCCGCGAGGTCTCCGAGGCCATAATCGCTGCGACCGTTTCCGACGCCGAGGTTGAAGTCCTGGTCTCCAAGGCTTTCGAAGTTCAAGGGCTTGACGCCCACGACCAAGTGGGCGCGTTCCGCACCCTTGCCGTCACCATGATCCGATTCTTCGCGAGCACGCGGAAGGGTCTCACGCCGGAGGCACCGACCGCCCTCCGGCTCGCCTTCGGCGATCACGATATTATCGTGCGACCCGACGACGTACTATTGGAGCCCAGCGGGCGCCGCCTGCTGCGGCGGGTGCGGACCGGCCATCGCCGATCGTCGGAGGAAGACGATGTCGGCGCGGCTGCCTTCGTTCTTGCTGCCCGCCAAGCATTCCCTGATGCCCTGGTCCAACTGGTGCATCTCGCAGACCAGGAGGTCTTCGATATTAATCTCAAGCCCAAGCCACTGGAGACGCGGAAGAAAAGGCTGAGCGACTTCCTTGGCGATATCGGCTCTGGGCACTTTTCGACAAAGCCGTCGTCCCGAACATGCCCTGGCTGCCCGGCCTTCTTCATCTGCGCGCGCACGCCGGACGGCACCCTCCGCAAGAAATTCTAGCGCGGCATTACCGGTCGCCCTTTCCGCCGCCGATTGACCGGGTGAGAGCCCGGCATAGGGCCGGCTCAAGCGAAAAGGGTAAAAATCAATGTCCAATCAAAAACCGTCCGGCCTCGGTGGGCTGGGCAACGGGGCGGAGGCGCCGATCGAGCACCTCCGCCATGCCGAGCAAGACCTGGAGAAGGCGTTAGAGCAGGAACAGGAGGCCCGCCAAGAGGTCGAGAAGGCCGAAGCCGAGGTGGCGGAAGCGATCCGGGAGGTGGAGCACCCGCATCAGTTCACCGTGGAAATTTTCTACGACGGCGTTGGGAAAAAGTTCGAAGTCCGCGCCGAAGAGACGGTCAAGACTTTGCTGGACAAGGCGATCGCCGCCTTCGGACCGCTGACCAACCCGCACATGCTCTCCCTCTACAAGGGCGGGAACGAACTCGCGGACGCCCAAACGCTGAAAGAGGCCGGCGTGAAGCCGCACGACGTTCTGCTCCTGCGCCCCAGCAAGGTGAAGGGCGGAGCGTGAGATGGTGTACCGGCTTAACAAGGGAGTGCTTGAAGATACCTTCAAGCACTTCCACACCTGTGGCCAGGGGCGGCAGGAGTGCCAGGTCTTGTGGCTGAGTCCTTGGGGCGCGCCGCAAGACATCTCGAAGGTTGTGCACCCACGGCACAAGGCGCACCTCGGCGGCTTCGAGCTCGACGATCAGTGGATCAGCGATTTTTGGCTCGAGCTCGGCAACACCAACATGGGCATCCGGGTGCAGTTGCATACCCATCCGCTGGAGGCCTTCCATTCGGAGATCGACGACGCATTTCCGATCATTCACAAGCCCGGCTTTCTGTCCCTGGTGATCCCAAATTTCGGGCTTGGCCCGGTAGGACTCGACGAGGCCTATCTCACCGAGATCCAATCCGATGGGCGGTGGCAGGAAGTCGCAATTGCCTCGCGGTTGGTGCTCACATGACTCTCCGTGACGCGTTGGATCGCACGCTTCTGCTGATGCGCGATGAAGTCGGCGAGAACGTTCGCGATGACGAACTGGTCGCGGCGCTATCGGGAACTTCGGTCGCTCTCATTACCGACAGCGCGAATATTAGTTCCCATTCGGCGCAAACGGCCTTCGTCACGGCCGCCATGTTGATGGCGCGATCAGGCCATCGCGTGCACCTCCTTTGTCCACCAGCCGATTTGGTGGGCCTGCAACCTCCGCTCGGCCCGGGCAACCTTGTCGAGGAGCTTTCGGCCGTCGGCCGCGACCTGCTGCCCGGCCAGGCCTTCATCACCGCCGCCCCGGCCGACGTGGTCGATATCGCCATCGCCCTCGGTAGTTCCGAAATTTCGGTTCCGGCGGCCCGCCGCGTCCGATTGAATGCCACTCCTTGGAGCGGGCGTCTCGGCGACGAAGGCGCCGCGGCTGTTTGGGACGGCGGCTGGTGGCCGCTGGGCGGCATGGCAGCGGGTGGTTTGGGTGCTACCGAAGCCTTCAAGGCCGCGATGCACAAGCTCGCCTATGCCGCCCGTAATCCCTCCCGGATGAAGACAGTGTTTGGTCCGGCGGACCGCGTCGTTTTTCGGCTCGCGCCCGATGGCACTCCACTTGTCCAGCAACTTGGCGCCTTCGACTGTGTGAGCGGCGGGGCAATCGTCAACGCGATCCTGTATGTCCTCGCGCGTGTCCCTGGCGTCCAAGGTCGCTCGCGAGTCATCGAGCCCGACACGGCCGACATCAGCAACCTCAACCGCTACATGCTGCTCCGGCACTCACGCCTGAAGCAGCCTAAGGTCGGCGATCTGGCGACGGTCCTCACCGGAACCGGCCTAACCATCGACCCAATCCCCCAGCGATTTGAACCGGGCGAACTGCGATCACTCTTGCCGCTGGCCGCGTCGGTTCTGGTTGGCGTCGACGACATCCCGACGCGCTGGCTGGTCCAGCGCGCGTCTCCCGACTGGCTCGGCGTCGGAGCAACGACCCACTGGTCAGCGATGGCGTCATTTCATGTCGCCGGCCTGGGCTGCGCGGAATGTCTCCACTCGACCGATGACCCAGGCAATGAGCCGATCCCGACCGTCGCTTTCGTGTCCTTTTGGGGTGGGCTTCTCACGGCAAGCTATTTCCTACGCCACAGGGCCGGCGAGGTCATGCCGACTAGCGAGCAGCAGGTCTATCTGACGGCGCTGAGGCCCGAGAATCCCTTTTGGTCGCCCGTTCCGCGCCGGCCTCATTGCCCATCCTGCGCGCCGCTCACGAAGCGCGCTTAAAGGTGCGCGCACATGCCGATCCGAAAGATCAACTTTCTTTGCCGGTCCCTTTCCGGTTCGCCCGGACGGCACCGATTGAAAAGTAGGGGATTGGTGGTCTCGCGCCGCGGCCCTCAGCTTGGTTCAGCATTCTAGGGGCTACAATTCCTGAATCGTCCGACTCGGCCAAATAGCAACCTTTACGAGGCGAGAATATGCGCTTTGTTCACTCCGCCGATTGGCAAATCGGCAAAGTCTTTAAGCAGTTCGGCGTCAAAGAAGAGGCGCTACGTCAAGCGCGTCTGACCGCCATCGAGCGGCTTGGCGAACTCGCACGCGACCACGGCGCGGCGCACGTGCTCGTGGCCGGAGACGTATACGACAGCGAGGCGCCAAGTCCGATCACCTTGCGCGCACCGATCGAGCGCATGAAGCTCTTTCCCGATATCCACTGGCATCTGCTGCCGGGCAACCATGATCCGCACCGGCCCGAAGGTTTGTGGGACCGGCTGCCGCAGGTTGGCCTGCCGACGAATGTTCACGTCCATTTGACGCCCGCCGTTTTCGAGCTGGACCAACACACCTTCCTCTTGCCAGCGCCGCTGACGCGTAAGGCAGAATCGAGCGACGTCACTGCCTGGATGGATAGCGCGACCACGCCCGCCGGCGCGTTGCGCATCGGGCTTGCGCACGGCTCCGTCACCAATTTCGGCAGCGAGGGCGAGGCCACTAACCCAATCGATCCGGCGCGCCCCAAGAGCGCGCGGCTTGACTATCTTGCGCTCGGGGACTGGCACCGCACCCTACAGATCGGCCCGGCTGCCTGGTATGCCGGCACGCCCGAACCGGACCGCGCTGGGGGCCAGGAGCAGGGCACGGCACTGCTGGTCGACATCCCCGCCACCGGCGCTCCCGCGTCAGTCACGCCGATCGCCACCGGCACCTATCGCTGGATCACGCGCTTGGAGCGCGTCAGCGACAGTGCCGCGCTCGCCGATCTTGAGCAGCGGCTTCGCGTTGCACCCGACTTGTCGCGCCTGATCATTCGGCTCCAGCTGGAGGGCTCGCTCCCCATTGCCAACTACGCCGAGCTCCAGCGGCGGCTCATGGATCTCGAGGCCGCAGTCTTTCATCTCGACGTCGACCAGCACGCGCTGCTCGCGCGCCCAACTGACGCCGATCTTGAGGCCATCGACTTCGATGGCGTGCTGCGCCGCTGCGCCGATCGCCTACGCAGCGTCGGCAATGATCCCGATCGCAATGCGGATGCGCGCCACCGCGCCGAGGAAGCTCTCGTCGAGCTCTATCTTCGCGTCGCAGGTGGTGATGGCAAGGAGGCGGCGTGATGTTGATCAAGAACCTTGCCGTGGAAGGAATCGGCCGCTTCACCGGCGCGGCGCATGTCGATGGTTTCGGGCAGGGCGTGAACGTGCTCCCGGCCGGCAATGAGGCCGGCAAGTCCACCCTGTTCAAGGCCATTCGCAGCTGCCTCTTCTTGCGTCACGACAGCAAGACCCAAGATATCCGCGATCTTGCGTCCGACGGCTCGCAATTGCCGGCGACGATCGAGCTCGCGTTTGAGCAGAAGGGCCGGACCTATGTGATCCGCAAGTCATTCCTCCGCTCGCCCAGCGCGAGCCTGACGGAAGACGGGCGCGAGATCGCTCGCTTCAAGCAGGCCGATGAAGCCGTGTGGGACATCCTGGGCCTGCGTCCTGGCAGCGGCCGGACGCTTGATGATGGGGCTTTTGGCCTGCTCTGGGTCGGCCAGGGCGCGTCGTTCGCCGCGCCCGTTCCAGGCGCCGGCGCATCGAACCTCCTTAATGCGGCGATTGAAGCCGAAGTCGGCGCGCTGGTCGGCGGCGAGCGCGCGCGCCACGTCGTTGACGCGCTCAATGCTGAACTCCGCCGCTACCTGACCAACTCCGAGCAGCATCCCAAGACGGATGGCCCGCTCGGCCGCGCCCGGGCTGAACTGGAGCGCTGGCGCGCCCTCGAAGACGAGCACCAGACGAAGCTCGTGGCGCTCGATGCTCAATTTGCCGAACTAGCCGAGCAACGCCGCCGCCATCGCGAACTGACCGATCCCGTCGCTGCGGAGGAGCTCACGCAGCAACTTGTCGCCGCGCGTGGGGATCTTGCCGAAGCGCGCGCCGCCGATCAGGAAATCCGCCGCTGCGACGCCGAAAAGTCAGCTGCGCGAGGCGGGCTCGATGCCGCCGCACAGCGCTTGACGCAGCATCGAGAGCTCGTCGCGCGGCTCGATGGGAATCGCGCGATCGAGACCACGCTCGCGAAGGAGGTTCCACAGCTTCTCGGGCGCGAACAGGAAGTCCGCGCGGCGGTCGCCCGCGCGCAGGAACAGATTGCGGGCCTCGAGCGATCGCTCCACACCCTGGCCCGGCGTGACCATCAGCTGGAGAAGCTCGTCTCGGCAACGGTGCGTGCGCAGCGCAAGGACGAGCTTGCCCGCCAACTCAAGACGGTCGAGCATGCCGCCAAGGAACTGCGCGAGATCGATGCGCAACTTTCGCAAATCCGCATCAAGCCGAAAATGGTAGAGGACCTCGACGACCTCGACCGCCAGATCGCCACGCTGGACGCTCAGCTATCTGCCGCCGCGGCTCAGCTCGCGGTCGAGGTCAAGCCCGACGGCACCGGCCGGGTTCGCATCGCCGGCAGCCGCGCTAAGGACTTTTACAGCGCGCCGGTGCTTGCGCCCATCAAGATCGCGGTCGCTGACCTCGCCGTCATTACGGTGACGCCCGCCGCTCTTCCGCGCCATGAGAAGCGCCAGGAGCTGGATGAAGAGCGATCCCAGCTTCTCGAGACCGCTGGCGTAGCGACAGTCGCGGATGCGCATGCTGTTCTAGCCAAGCGGCGCGACCAGGAGGCGGAACGCAAAGCCGTTCTCGCCCAGCTTAAAGCGCTCAAGGTGGAGGGTGATCCCGAGCAAGTCATCGGCAAGCTCAAGCAGGCGCTTGCCGAGATCGAGGCCGCGATCGCGGCGGCGCTGGCCGATACGCCGCGCCAGTACTTACCCACGGCCAAGGAGATCGAAGAGGAGAGGTTGATCCTTTCTCAAGAGCGGACCACGCTGGAGGCCCGTCGCGACAGCCTTGATGAGGCGCGCGCGCAGCAACAGGACGCGGTGGAATCTGCGGTTAGCGCACGCAGCGCCGTCGAATCCAAGCTTGAGCTTGTGCGCAAGCGTATCGCCGAGGACTTGGCGCTTTGCCCCGATGCCGAGCGGACGGCGCGACATACAGCGCTCGTGGCCGAGGTGGCGGCCGCTGAAAGCAAGGTTCAGACGGCTACGATGACCCTGGATGCGTTGCGCTTGAGCGCGCCCGATCCAAGCGAGATCGAACGTCGGCAGATGCGTTGCGCTCGGCTCGAACAGGCGCTTGAGAATCGCAACGACGACCTCAGGCAGCTTGAGCGCGATATCGGGCGTCTCACCGGCCAGATTCAGACGGCCGGCGGCGAGGGGGTCGGCGAAGCTATGGCTGCGGCGCAGGAGCAGCGAGCGCTCGCCGAGCGCGAATGCGCGCGGATCGAAGAGCGCGTGGCCACGCTCCAGTTGCTGCGCGACACGGTGATGGACTGCCTTACCCAAGGGCGCGAGCATTACTATGCGCCGGTGCGCCGCCACGTGCGGCCCTTCCTCAATGACCTGTTTCCCGGCGCGGAGCTCAAACTCGGTGATGGCTTTGCCATCACGGGCATCAAACGCGAGCGCGCCGAGGCGTTCGATCGGCTCTCGGATGGCACGCAGGAGCAGATTGCCGTGCTTGTGCGGCTCGCGATGGGCGCCATGCTTGCCGAGCGTGGCGCAGCCGCCCCGATCATTCTCGATGACGCCCTGGTCTATTGCGACGACGACCGGATCGAGCGCATGTTCGATGCGCTCTGCCGAGCCGGCACGAATCAGCAGATCATTGTGTTGACCTGCCGGCTGCGGAGCTTTGGACCTCTCGGTGGTCAAGCGTTGCGCATCCGCACGGCGCCGGAGCCCTGATTGGTCTTCCATGCCGCTCATCCGCTGAGCCGTGCGGCGCGAACAGCCAAACCGTTCCTCCACTTGGCGCAGCATGAGACCAGACCGATGGGTGCGCAACAGGGTGGCGAGATCGAGTAGTTGCTCGGCCTTGGCAAAAGACATGGATTCCTGACAGAATCTGATACCGTGTTCTTCTACGATTGAGCCTAATACTAGACATCATTGAAACAGGCTTGCGAGGGGTCCCGCGAAAATAATACCTTCGTCTGGAAATGGGGGCTGGAAGTCAAGGCGCGAATTCCGTGACACTGGCCGCTGAAAACTATTCGTCGCTCTTAAAGCGGCGAACGGTTAGCTGTGCACCAAATACAACTCCTAGGCTAGAGAAAATTGCTGGCGACCTGCAACATGGGCACCCTCCAAGAACATCTGAAAGGGACGATTGAATACACCGAGAAGCTCCTCTCGCTGGGTGAGAGAGTAGTTTTCGACGTGCTGGCGGAGTCAGTCGTTGCCGTTCCAGAGCAGGAATTCCGGGACAAAGACGGAATCACTCTTGACCCGGATGGAGGGGAGAGCTGGATCCAGATTCGGCGTCTGCAGGAGACGAAAGCCCCGGATCCAGGGAAAGAATTTGAGGGATGGTACGACGGAGATCTGAAGTCGCCAGATAAGCCTCCTGTGCTGCGCGAAACCAGAATGGTCAAACTCGACCGCAGCACGATCGAGAAATGGATTGCCAGCGGCATCATCAATGCTGAAGACGTGATGGAGCCCCTACGCGGCGGCACCGGCGGCGACAAGGACGTGCTGCTCAAGGCCGATTACCTTCCGGAATTCCGAAGCAGATGGAACTCCTACCTTCAGGGAGCGTGGTCAGCCTGGGCTTCGGTCGAGAAACCACGGCGCAAGGTGGCGGCTCTCTACAACAAGCTCTACCAAATCCACCAGCGAATGGTCTCGTTCGGGGAGGATAACCCGCTTGAACTCGTCATGGGCGTTGGGGTCGCCCGATGGCATGTTGACGGCCACAAGCTCACTTCGACGTTGATTGAGCAAGGCGTCGAAACCGGCATCAGCGAGGACGGATCCTTCGTCGTTCGTCCTCGTTCGGTTGCGCCGATCGTGAATCTAAAACCGTTTTACGCGCTAGACAGCGTCGCGGCGAGCGAAGCGGTCCAGCGCAACGCCACTAGTGAACTCGCTCGTCTCCTCGAGGATTCGGCCGTCTCGTTCTCCCCATTTGATAAAAGCACATTTACGCCGGTCCTTCGGATGTGTGCGAACAATCTGACCTCCGCCGGCCGTTACTTCCCCGACGACAGCCCGGCCGAGCGCATACTTCCCCCCTTGGGGGAGCATCTTGTCGTGACGGATACATGGGTCCTATTCGCACGGCAGCGGACCGAAGATATCCGCCGGGACGACCTCAAACGGTTGCAGGACAAGGTAATCAGCGCCGAGGACGAGATGAGCTTGCCGGCGGCAGCTCGCGGATTCGTCAAGCGGCCGAGCAACGAGCAAAGTGCCAGTTTCGATGTGGACCTTCCGGAAGGGCCTCTTGTAGTCCGCCCCGGGATAGAGAGGGCGCCGGCCGGCGCCGAGGTGCGACAGGAAAAGCGCCCGGCGCGAGATCAAGTGTTCTTCCCCTTGCCGTTCAACGAGGAGCAGATCGAGATCGCGGAGTCGTTGCAGGACGAGAACACCGCCGGCATTGTGGTGCAAGGTCCACCGGGCACTGGTAAAACTCACACCATCGCGAACGTGATCTGCCATTATTTGGCCGTTGGGAAAAACGTCCTCGTCACGGCCAAGACTCCCGAAGCGCTCATCGCGATCCAGGAAAAGCTGCCGGAAGCCATTCGAACGCTGGCCATCTCTATCGTCCACGATGATCGTGACGGTGCCCGTCAGCTCGAGGCGGCAATGACGTTGCTGTCAGAGGAGGCCAAACAAGTCAAACTTGCCGAGCTCAAGGAGGCGATCCAGACGAGACACCAGCGCTTGGACGCGATCCGCGAGCGCCGCAAGCAAGTGGACACCGAACTCGGCGCGATTGCCCGAAGCAATCTCGAAAGAGTAGCGTTTCGTGGCTCCTCCCTTTCACCAATGGAACTTGCCGAAGCTGTCGCGAAGGAGCGAAGTGAACACGCTTGGTTTCCAGATCGGCTGGCGGCCGGCGCCAAGGCGGTGCCATTATTTGATGACCAGGATATCGCGGCGGCACGAGACATTCGCGGACGCGCGAAGGACAATCTCGTCCATCCGACCGAGTGCATTCCCGATCCACGCAGCCTCTTACCCACCACGCACGTGGTCCGCTCACACCAGACGCTGAGAAACGCCGCAGCGGCGGAACACTCGATCGAGCGTGGTGACACTCCCATGCTCATCGCAGAAACCGCTTTAGATCTCGAAGCCGCGCGTGCTCTGGATGACTTTCTGGACAATATCGACAATGTAGCCCGGGCCCTTCCCGAGTCCGGCAAATGGCTGAAGAGGGCCGTTCTCAAGGTCATTCAACACCAGCGGTCCGGCGGTGCCGAGGCGGACGCCATGCTGCATCTGCTTGCCCGTTGGGGCGATCTGGGTCGGCGAGGAAGCGTATTCCTCAAGCGGCAAATTTATATCGACGAAGCAACTCAGGATCAGGCTGATCTTGATGTTCCGCTGAAGCATCTCGCCGCTGGGAAGAAACCATTCGGCATACTGGGGCTCGGGAAGGGAGATGCGAAGAGGCGGCTGGACAGCATCTCCATCGAGGGGCGGCAACCGAACTCCCCTGCAGAGTGGGAAGAAGTGCGGGGCTGTCGCCAATGGCACGCGCATCTAGACGCGTTTATTGAAGATTGGAACGCCCAGACAGTTGTCTCGAGTTTCTTCCGCTTCCACCCCTCTTGGTCGAGGTCTGACACAGCGAATTACGTGGTCAGTTGGAGAGATGTGGTCGAACGAGCTGGGAGCATCTTGGTGCAGGCGAATACGCAAGAGGCCGTCGCCAGGCGTCTCTTCGCGTACGGGATCGATTTCGACGCGGTGTTCATCAGTTGGGACACCACACAGATCAGCGCGGCGCTCCGGAGCAATTTTTTGCGTATCGAGGCCGCGGGCGCCAGGTCCACCAGAGAAGAAATCCGGACGCTGGGTGGGGTATCAGAGGCTCCGCTCCACCAGACCATTCGAGAGATCGCGGAAGTCTTGGGTGACACAACGACATCCGACCACGTTATCGCGCAAAGCTGGCAGCGAATGATAGAGCATGCACAGCTTCTTGAGCGGCTCCGCGTAGACTTCGCCAGATTGGACGATGTCGCAGAAAAGATCCAATGTTCGGGAGCACCCGAATGGGCGAGAATTGTACGTTCGGTTCCAGGTGCCGAAGCTCTTCCGACCTCGTGGCGTCGGACGTGGGAGTGGGCTTGTGCAGATGCTTATGTCCGACGCATCTGTGATCGCGACCGCCTGAAGGCACTCCGTATTGAGCAATCGCACCTTGAGGCGGAACAGAAGCGCCTGTTCGCGGAAATCGTACGGCTGCGAACCTTCTATGGCCTAAAGATCAAGATAACCGACGCTGTCGATGCAGCCCTAGCCCGGTTCGCCACCGCGATCGGCCGGTTGGGTGCCGGCACCGGCAAGGCAGCGCCGCGATATCGCCGCATAATCCGTGACGCGACCGCCGACGCTGCAGCTGCAATCCCTTGCTGGATCATACCGGAATGGCGTGTGAGTGAGCAGCTTCCGTCTGACCTCGGTATGTTCGACCTCGTCATCGTCGACGAGGCTAGCCAATCCAACGTTACGGCCCTTCCGGCAATCCTGCGAGGGAAAAAGGTTCTTATCGTCGGCGACGACAAACAAGTTTCGCCGACAGTCGTCGGGATCGAAGAGCGCCAGATTATTCAACTCCGCGAGACCTATCTGAAGGGTCATCCATTACGGGACCAATTGGAGCCATCGACGTCCCTCTACGACCTCGCAAAAATCGCCTTCCCCGGGAAGGTAATTATGCTCCGTGAACACTTCCGGTGCGTGGAGCCGATCATCCGCTTTTCGAGCCAATTCTACGGCGGCAAGCTCGTCCCTTTGCGGCTTCCGACCGCGACAGAGCGGCTCGATCCACCTTTGATCGACATTCTGGTACGCGGAGCCCGACGCGTACGGGAGGTAAACGAGGGAGAGGCTAAGGTCATCATTGAAGAAATTCGTAGGCTGATCGAAGAACCCGCCTTCGCGAACAGGACGATCGGCGTGATCTCGCTTGTCGGAGAGAAACAGGCCAAGCTAATCCACGACCGTCTTGTGAGGGACCTGGGACCCGTAGCCATGAATCGGCACCGGATTATGTGCGGCAACGCAGCAACGTTTCAGGGTCAGGAGCGCGACATCGTGTTCCTATCGATGGTGGAATGCCCGGAGAGCGCACGAGCGAAAGCAAGCCGCGTGTTCGAACAGCGGTTCAACGTAGCGCTTTCGCGGGCCCGTGACCGAATGATCCTTGTTCGGTCAGTGACCTTGGCCGACCTGAAATCCGAGACGGACCTCAAGCGCAAGGTTATTGAGCATTTCCGCGACCCCATGAAGACTGGAATGGTGGCATTGCCAAAGAACGTCCTCGATCTTTGCCAGTCGGATTTCGAACGCGAAGTGGGCATCGAGCTAATCACGCGCGGCTACCGCATCCATCCTCAAGTCCCTGTAGGTCAATACTCGCTCGATTTCGTTGTGGAAGGTGAGCTGGACCTGCGGCTAGCAGTCGAGTGCGACGGAGATCCGTTCCATGGGCCGGACCGGTGGGCCGCAGACTTGCAACGCCAACGGAGCCTCGAACGGGCGGGCTGGACGTTTTGGAGGGTGTGGGGCTCACACTGGCGTGCCGACCGCGAGGGATGCATCTCGGACTTACTCCAGACCCTCGATGCACTCGGAATTAAGCCGCTCGGAGCGGCAACGATGTCCCGCCATTGGACCGAACATCGGGAGGTCGGCGAAGCACCTGGTGATGCTGTCGGGATCCCGCCACTCGACGAACGGACCCCAATAGTCTCAGGATTCAAAGAAGACACCCACTCGATCTTAGTCAACGAGCTAGCCACTAAGGTCCCGATCGAGGTCGATTCAGTTGCGGCACTGCGTACTGCGGAGGCGCAGACCTCGGTTGCACTCGCGGTGCGGGCTGGGGGTATCGGCATCGGAGATTGGGTCACGGTGCGTTACGTCGAGAACAACCGCGTGCGGAAGCTGAGAATCAGCGCCGATCAAAACGAGCCAGGCAAGGGGATAATCTGGGCGCGCTCCCCGTTGGGCGCCGCACTTCTGCGCGCCACGATCGACGATGAGGTCGAGTATGAGTTGAAACCCGGAGAAAACAGAGTTGTTCTAGTTCAGGCAATCGAACCTGCGCAGCATGGGGCAACCCCCTAGATGATGAGTTGGCTCGCCCGGTACTTCACGCGGCAAAAGGGTAAGAGTAAGGAGGTGGAAGACGTTCGCAAAAAGTTCCAGGATTTTCTGCCAAACGACTACATTCGCCTACCAGAATTTTCTAGTGACAAAATGGGCGTAACTCGAGTTTTCGTCGAACTCGGAAAGCTCACGTGGTTTGTGACGACCCTTACTCGAATGTTCCGCTGCGCGCGCGGTCCCCATCGGTCTCGCGCTTTCGCCAGGCGTCCATTTCGTCCTGCAGCTGCGCTTTCGCCTTTGCGAGCGGCTCGGCAAGCATGGGCATTTCGCTCAGATCGAGATAGTTAAGCAGCTTGAGCCGAGAATCATACTGCGATGATATTGAGCCAATGCCGCCGCTGGGGCGTAGACACGGGTTTGTCAGGAGTTAAATGCTTCGGAGGGGGCGCCCGCGACGAACGCGTCGGCGGATGGCGAGGATCGTGATCGGGTCCCAATTGAAACCCAGCGGAGACCCTGCGGAAACCCAGCGAGCCTGCGTGCCAAGGCGCGATGGCGCTAAGCATTGACGTGGATTGCTGAAGACGTCGAGTCAAGCGAACCGACAGGCTGACGATCAATCCGCGTGTCCCGCGGGGATAGCGACCGCTGACGAGTGTCTGAACCGAGATCGTTCGGTCTCGCTCTGGACGAGGACACGGCGGCGGTCGGAATCAAACGGTCGACGGTCAGCCGCTCACTGGTCGTCCGCCAAGGAGACGCCGTCAAGGCCTGGAGCCAAAACGGAGGAAGCGGCGGCGTTCAGGAAAAGCTGTGCAAGGTAATCAGTGGGGGTGAAAATTTGCGCAGCGACCCCTCCTTGTATGCACGGTAAAGTCGTGTAGCATCCTATGAGAGCTGCCAGCGGGACCTGCCGAAGTCCCAGGGGCAACCGGGCAGCGCGACGGCCGTCGGCGAGCGCAATCATACGCATAGGACGAGTACTATCCTGCGTCGCGCACTGTTGCGCGACGACTCGGTTGGCTTGGCACACTCAGGTGAGATCATGAAAACAATTGCGCGCTTGACGACTGTGGCTGCCTCTTTGTTTGCACTCTTGCTGCCGGCGCGGGGCGAGGGCGTGCTGCGCATCGCTATGACAGCTTCGGATATCCCGACCGCAACCGGCACACCGAATAACGGCTTCGAGGGCTATCGTTTTCTTGGTTACCCGATTTTCGAAGGTCTGGTGCTATGGGACTTGTCGCGTGCCGACCAACTTGCCGATCTGCGTCCGGGACTCGCGGAAACCTACGAACAGGCGCCCGACGACAAAAAGACCTGGATTTTCCATTTGCGGCACGGCGTGAAATTCCATGACGGCACCCCCTTCGATGCCAACGCAGTGTTGTGGAATCTCGATCGCTTCTTCAAAAATGACAGCCCGCAATTCGACGTAGCCGCTTCCGGCTTGATGCGGGGCCGACTGGCAACTCTCGTTGGCTATCGGAAAGTCGACGATTATACGGTATCGCTCACCACCCGCGAGCCAACGTCTTATCTCCCCTACTTGGTAGTTTACATGCTCTTCACCTCGCCCGCCTCATTTGAGAAGGCGGGCCGCGATTGGGGACGTGTCGAAACATTGCCGGCGGCCGGGACCGGACCGTTTCGTCTGAACAAGGTGCTGCCGCATGAAATGGCCGAATTGGCTCGGTTCGACGGCTACTGGGATCAGGCGCACAGGGCGAAGGTGGACGTGGTCCGGCTGCTGCCGATTCCGGAAGCGAACAGCCGCCTTGCAGCCCTTCGTTCCGGCCAAGTCGACTGGATCGAGGTACCACCACCTGACGGCATTCCCTCGCTCAAGGCGGCAGGTTTCACGATCGTCACCAACTCCTACCCGCACCTTTGGCCGTGGACCTTCCTCACCGGCGCAACAAACTCGCCGTTCAAGAGCGAGAAGGTACGCCAGGCGCTGAACTATTGCATCGATCGCAGCGGCTTGGTGACGCTGCTCAATGGCACAGCGGAGGCGTCCACCGGTTGGCTCAAGCCGAAAGACCCCGGTTTCGGCAAGCCTGAAAATCTGTACCGCTTCGATCCTGCCAAGGGCAAGGCGTTGCTGGCGGAAGCGGGATATTCCGCAACCAAACCGTTGTCCTTCAAAGTCATGATCTCGACCTCGGGCTCCGGCCAGATGATGCCGTTGCCGATGAACGAGTACCTGCAGGAAAATTTAAAGCAGGCCTGCGGCGTCAATGTCGAGTTCGATGTGGTCGACTGGAATGTGCTGTTCAACGCGCTGCGGCTGCCGCCTGACAGCCCGCAGCTTCACGGCGTTATGGCACTCAATAATTCGGTGCCCACTTCCGACGTTAGCATCATGGCGCGGTTCTATTCGGCAGCTTTCTTCTCTCCTAATGGCTTCAATTTTGGACACTGGCAGGATGACAAGTTCGAAGCCGCGTTGAAGACGGTGGGCGAGGCTACAGAATCCGCTGTGATTGAGGCGTCGTATCGCGCGGCTCATGAGCGTCTGGTGGACAACCCACCCATCCTCTACATCGTCCACGACCTTAATCCGCGCGCCATGAGCAAGTCCGTAAACGGATTCGTCTCAGCTCAATCGTGGTTCATAGACCTCACACTCGTCAGCATGCGCTGACGTCATAGTTGCGGCCCCGGCCGCAGCGGATGGCTGCGGAGCGCCCGAATGCTCCTCTATGCGCTCAAGCGGCTTCTCTACGTGATGCCGGTCGCCATCGGGGTCAGCATCATTTGCTTTCTGCTGGTCCATATCGCGCCAGGGGACCCGCTTGCCGCAATCCTGCCGGCCGATGCTCCGCCGGAGGTGGCGGAACAGGTGCGGGCCGCCTACGGGCTCGATAAGCCGCTCCCGGTGCAATATTCGCTGTGGTTCTGGAAGGTGCTTCACGGCGATCTCGGCAATTCCATTGCCACCCGGCGCGCTGTCTCCGACGAAGTGCTGCGCGCCGTAGGCAACAGCGTGATCCTCGCTGCGGTTGCGACCGCGATCGGCTTCACGCTTGGTGCCTTTTTCGGCTTCGTGGCGGGATATTTCCGTGGCTCGCTGCTCGACAGAGCTGCTTCCCTCGTCTCAGTCCTCGGTGTCAGCGTGCCGCATTACTGGCTCGGCATGGTACTGGTCATCATCTTTTCGGTGGAGCTCAACTGGCTGCCACCGACAGGTGCCGGGCCGAACGGATCGGCAGCGTGGCGGCCTGATGCTGAACATCTGCGCTACATCATCCTGCCCGCCGTCACGATGTCGGTGATCCCCATGGGGATCATCGCGCGCACCGTGCGGTCTCTGGTAGCTGACATACTCGAACAGGAATTTGTCCAGGGGCTGCGCGCCAAGGGGCTCGGCGAGGTTGGCGTGCTGCGCCACGTGGCCGCTAACGCGGCGCCGACCGCGCTGGCCGTGATGGGCCTCCAGCTTGGATATCTGCTTGGCGGCTCTATCCTGATTGAGACGGTATTCTCCTGGCCGGGCACCGGTTTTCTGCTCAATTCAGCGATTTTCCAGCGCGACCTGCCGCTGCTTCAGGGCACCATTCTGGTGCTGGCGATGTTTTTCGTCGTGCTCAACCTCGTTGTCGATGTGATGCAAACCGCGCTCGATCCGCGCATTAAGCGAGACTGACCGATGACGGCGGTGGCCGGCCTCGAACTTGCCGTCAAGCCCAGGAAGCTCGTCCGCCAGGGTTATTGGCCGGGCGTGGTTGGTCGCCTCGGGCGCGATCCGGTCGTCGTAGCCGCGGCCGTCGTCATTTTCGCCATAGTGCTTGCTGCAATCTTCGCCCCCTGGCTCGCACCGAGCGACCCCTATCGGGGCTCCATGCTGCGACGGCTGCGCCCCATCGGCGACGCGGGCTTCCCACTCGGCTCCGACGAACTCGGGCGCGACCTGCTGAGCCGGCTGATTTACGGCGCGAGGCTCTCGCTGTTCATGGGCGTGGCGCCGGTTGCAATCGCATTCCTTGCGGGCTCGGCCATCGGCATCTTCGCCGGCTATGTGGGTGGTTGGATAAACATGGTGATTATGCGCCTGATCGACGTGTTCTTTGCCTTTCCCTCGGTGCTGCTCGCGATTGCGCTGTCCGGCGCCCTTGGCGCCGGCATTCTCAACGCCATCGTGGCGCTGACGGTCGTTTTCACGCCACAGGTAGCGCGAGTTGCCGAAAGCGTGACGACACAGATTCGCAGCCGCGACTTCGTCGAGGCGGCGCGCGCAAGCGGCGCCGGAACAGCGACCATCATCCGCGTGCATGTGCTCGGCAACGTCATCGGACCAATCTTCGTTTATGCGGCAAGCCTCATCAGCGTGTCGATGATCCTTGCTTCCGGCCTTTCCTTTCTCGGCCTCGGCTCGAAACCGCCAGAGCCCGAATGGGGATTGATGCTCAACACGCTACGCTCGGCGATCTACGTCCAGCCGTGGATTGCAGCTCTGCCGGGTGCCATGATCTTCGTCACCTCGATTGCGTTCAATCTTCTCTCCGACGGGCTGCGTTCCGCAATGGAGGTGCGTTAATGGTTGAGTGGCCCGACTCCGCGCTGGCAGCACGCGACCGTGGGGGTCCCAAGCAGCCGCTGCTCGATGTACGCGGGCTGGTGAAGCGTTTCGCGGCCGGCTGGGCCTTCGGTGGTATCGGTGCTGTGCGCGCTGTCGATGGCGTCTCATTCAACGTGGCGAAAGGCGAAACGCTGGGCATCGTCGGGGAGTCCGGCTGCGGGAAATCGACACTTGCCCGGTTGATCATGCGGACTGTTGTTCCTGACGCAGGCGACATTCTGTTCGACGGCGAAGCGGTTGGCACAGCGCAGCGCGATCTGGTGCCCTACCGGCGCGACGTGCAGATGGTGTTCCAGGATAGCCACGCCTCTCTAAATCCGCGGCTCACGGTCGAAGACACCGTCGCTTTCGGTCCGCGGGTACACGGCGTTCCGCGACGCGACGCGATGGCGCGCGCACATGATCTGCTTGCCCGCGTCGGACTCGATCCTGAACGTTTCGCAACCCGCTATCCGCATGAATTGTCAGGTGGGCAGCGTCAGCGCGTAAACATCGCGCGAGCGCTCGCACTGCAACCGCGCATGCTAATACTTGATGAAGCGGTTTCCGCCCTCGACAAATCGGTGGAAGCCCAGGTCATCAATCTTCTGCTCGACCTGAAATCGGATTTCGCGCTCACCTATCTATTCATTTCCCACGACCTCAATGTGGTGCGTCTCATTGCCGACCGTGTCATGGTCATGTATCTCGGTAGGATCGCCGAGATCGGTATAGCTGCTGAGGTCCTTGAGGTCCCGCGTCACCCTTACACGCGGTCGCTGCTTGCCTCGATGCCGACCATGGACCCCGACCGGCGCACGGACGAAGCGCCGCTCTCCGGCGATCCGCCCAACCCCATCAATGTGCCCGCGGGATGCCGCTTCCATCCACGCTGCAAATCGGCCGCGCCACTCTGCGCGCGTATCGAACCCGCGCTCGCGATCGACGGACACGGCCGTGCAGTCGCTTGTCTGATGATGCAGTCAGGCTCCGGCCATCCATCAGCGCCCCATGGTGTGCATGAGGCAGTATGACAGCGACCGAGACACTCGTTGATGTACAAGGGCTGACGGTTGATTTCCTCGCCGGCCGGAAGGAACTGCGCGCCGTCGAGGATATCGCCTTCACATTACGCACCGGCGAAGTGTTGGCGCTGCTCGGTGAATCCGGTTCGGGCAAGACGGCGACGCTACGGGCCTTGATGCGGTTGTTGCCAGAGAGGCGCGCAAGAACACGTGGACATGTAATCGTTGACGGCGTCGACGTTCTGGCGCTGCCACGTCGCAAGCTTTCAGATTATCGGGGGCGCACGGTCGCGATGGTGTTCCAGGAACCGGGGCTTGCGCTGGACCCGGTCTACCGCCTCGGCGATCAAATTGCAGAGGTGGTGAAGCGTCACGAGGGCGTGTCGTGGCGCACCGGGCGCGAGCGCGCGCTCGACCTCTTCCGGCGGGTGCACATTCCAGCGCCCGAACGACGGCTCGACAACTATCCGCACGAACTATCCGGCGGCATGCGGCAGCGCGCCATGATCGCACTCGCCCTTGCGTGTCGTCCGAAGCTATTGCTGGCGGATGAACCAACAACCGCACTAGACGCCACCGTACAAATCCAGATTCTGCTGCTGCTGCGCGAATTGCAGCGCGAATTCGGCCTTGCGGTGATCTTCGTTACCCACGATATCGGGGTCGCCATCGAAGTCGCCGACCGCATCGCGGTAATGTACGCTGGGCGAATCGTAGAGACTGGTGACTGCCGAAGTGTGGTACGAGCGCCGGCGCATCCTTACACGAAAGGCCTTCTAGCAACCAGGCCGCAACGGGCGCTCGCCATCCGGGAGCGTCTCCCAGCGATCACCGGTAATCAGCCAGACCTCGCCAGTCGGCCGGGCGGATGCACTTTCGCGCCCCGCTGCAAAGATGCGCGTGCGGCCTGCGAGGTGCGAATACCGCCCGAGACGAGTGTCAGCGTGGGCCATTCAGTTCGTTGCATGCTTGTTCAACCCTCGAGGACGGAAGATGAGATCAGATAGCCGCTCGATGACTCAATGAAGAACGACCATGAGGACTGCGCCGCCGAGACCCAAGTTTTGCTCAGGGATATTGTCGGACTGATCGCTAGCTGGCGGAGGTTCCCGTGACGCACGATGAAGTTAGTCCTGAGCGCGTTCGGGACATGGCGGCCAGTGTCGGCATTTCGCTTGACGTGGCAAGTGCTGCCCGCGTCGCAAGCGCGGTCAACCCAAACGTCAAGCGATTCTCTGCAGAGAACATTGCACTGCCGCTTGAGATCGAACCTGCCACCTTTGCGGTCGTCGCACATCAAATGGTCAAATGGTGATGGATGATCCTTTCAAGCTGTCTCTGGTCGAAGCGGCAAGAGCGATCCGTACACGCAAACTGTCTTCGCTTGAGGTGACCCGGGCGCTATTGGCGCGCATCGAAACCTGGGCGGTCTCTCTTAATGCTTTCGTTCGGATCGAACCCGAAGAGGCGCTGGCAGCGGCAGCGGCAGCGGACGCTGTGACTGCGGGCCGGACTGACCTCCCTCCACTGCACGGTGTTCCGCTTGCGCATAAGGACATGTTTTATGTGGCCGGGAAGCTCGCGGAATGCGGCGCAAAGATTCGTAGAGGATGGGTTGCGCCGACGACCTCTGCGGCGATCGCGCGGCTCCAGAATGCCGGGGCCTTTCGGCTTGGGGCATTGCACATGGCGGAATTTGCCTACGGTCCAACTGGGCACAACGAACACCTCGGTCCGGCACGCAACCCTTGGGACCGCGAGCGAATAACCGGCGGATCATCGTCTGGTTCGGGGGCCGCAGTCGCTGCTTGCCTTACCTATGCGGCGCTCGGCTCCGACACCGGAGGTTCTATTCGGCTACCGTCGCACTTTTGCGGCGTCACCGGCTTCAAACCTACCTATGGTCGGGTTAGCCGTTCTAACACGATGCCGCTCTCGTTTTCGCTGGATACCGTGGGCGTGCTGGCCCGTAGTGCCGAAGATTGCGAATTGATTAGCTCTCTGATCATCGGCGCAGATAGACTTGATCCAGCCACGGCAGGCGCTCCTGCTTGGGACGCAACCGCAGCGCGTTGCTCGCCAGCTTCCTTGACCGTCGGAGTTCCAAGTGGGTTTTATGTGGACGACCTGGAAGCCGACATAGCAAACGCGCTGGAGGAAACTCTCAGAACGCTGCGCGGGCAGAAAGTCCGCGTGGTCGAGGTCACACTTCCCGATCAAGCCGCCATCAATGCCGCTGCACTGATCGTTCTGGCGGTCGAGGCCGCCGCGGTGCATGCGCCGTGGCTGCGTCAACAGCCCGCTGATTATGGGGCCGAAGTGCGAGCGCGCCTGCAAAATGGGCTCGCTTACGGCGCTGTGCAATATTTGGAAGCTCTGCGTTGGCGTGGCCCGGCGCTGGCAGCCCATCTCGCGGCCGTCCGCGATGTAGACATTGTCATCGCGCCAGTCGCCCGCATGGCAGCACCTACCATCACGGAAAGCGAGGTCGGCGCTGGTAGCCTCGCTGAAGGTATCATCACAACGATCACGCGGTTTACGCGGCCTATCAACTATCTCGGTCTCCCTGCGCTGACCGTTCCGGTCGGACGCTCGCGGACTGGCCTGCCAATCGGTTTGCAGCTGATCGGGAAACCGTTCGCAGATGAAACCGTGATTGCTCTTGGGCGTGCATTGCAGAGCGTCACTGCGCATCATCAGCAAGTCCCATCGCTGTGATAGGGCGTGAACCGGATCGCGCCGAATTAGACCGAATGGGTTGCCCACAGCCGAGACGACCGCTCTGACCCACATAGCTGCCGACTCCCCATGATGAACGGGTCGGCAGCCTCGGGCCAAAACGAAGTCGGCTCGCTTTTTACTTAGCTCTAAGCCGCCGAATCGACAGAACACTCTGGCGATCATTTATCTTGAAAACTTCCATTGCCCGGGTGATGGCCGCCTCCTCGTCCACTGCCTCGATTGTTCCGACGAAGTGTGCGCGCGTGTCTTTGAACCGAAAGATCGCCCATTCGGTTTCCACCTCCGGTTTGCTCGACATTTGAGGGTGCGCCCCCATTTCAGCCGCCTAGTTCCGCGCGACACCAACCGCGATCCGACACGCCCTACGGACTCGACACGATGACGGCCGGCTTAGCCCCATTAGCGGCCGGACTAGCCGATGCCCGTTGAGGGCGAAGCGGGCCAGGAGCAGTTATGGCGGTTTCAAAGTTAGGAGTGCTCGTGGTGGTGCCCTGAGAACCCAGCCCCTAATTCGACCGGCTTGCCGTGCGGCGTTTGTCGATAAGCCTTGGCCCAAGCTTCTTTGCGCTCTTCCATCGCATCGTGACTGGTCAAACTCTTCTGACCAGCCGCTCCAAGGCCGCCAGCCAGTGCTCATAATAACGGGAGCCATCGTCTGGCTCGCCACGTTCGGCCGAAGCTTTAAGCTCATCGGCTAGGGCGCTCGCCCATTCCTTCCAAGTAAAGTGTCCCTGTTCGGAGAGTTTAACCGCAAGCGCGAACGCTTGCGCCTCCCAAGGCTCGGCAAACACCGGGCCACCTTTGTCGCGCGGGAGGCGGGGAAGGTCGGCCAGCGGTTCTAAGCCGGGGGTAGGATCAGGCGACGCTTTGCTCGGCTGTCAGAGGCAGACCGGACTCGTTGTGCTCATCCCGAGCTTAGCCGGTCATGAGCCGTATGACGCGTCATGGCGGACGCTGTGGGAGGCGCGCAAGCCGGGAGCTAGCGGACGACGTTACTGGCCCACATGCGCATCCAGCCCACAGCGCAAAGTTGAATGCGGAGACGGAGCACCAGACCACCCGCGACAGTACCCAGGGCGAACCCGAACCACCCGGCAAGCGCGGGGCCGATCTCCGAGGATGCCTGGGGCCCATCAGCTCGGCTAAAATTTGTTCTCGCTATAATCATGGCCTGTGGATAACCTAGATCATCGTCGGCCCTGATCTCGGCTGCCGGCGCTTGAGGGACCGGTCGCGCTCTCGCCGCCTTTACGCGGGGATAGATGCGATGTTGCAGAATCTCAGTAAAAAAATTCAGCTTTGTTACGATCGCGCGGCCGAGGCCAAGCAGTGCGCCAACGAAGCCAATGACCCGGAAGCCAAGGCCGACTTCCTCAAGTTGGAGCAGCGCTGGCTCCTACTCGCGAACAGCTACCGGGTTAGCGAAAGCCTGGACACGTTCGTTCAGTCTTCGCGGGCGCCCGTCCTTACGCCGTTTGACCCGCACACATTGATCCAGGCAAGCGCTACGCCGATATTCGCAAAGGACCTCGGCAGTCGCATGAGCTTTGCAATCCGGCTTGCCTCAACCTGCTCGGCCGGCGCTGGGAAGATATTCGCGGCCGGAACGACGTTGAATGGCATCACGACCGAGTCCAGGCACGCGCCGTTCTCTCGAATGATCAACTCGTCATCGAGAGCGGTCAGGCGCACGTCGCCGACGAGCTGTTCGATACGCCGTTGGCGTTTTACTGACTCCCCACGCTGCAAAGTCAGCCATAGTTGGACGCCAGAGAGTGCCCTTCTGACTCCCGGATTGACGTAGGATCGCCTCTTGGGGTGGATGATGGATATGCCGGCATTGAGCGACGAAGGCTGAGCGGTCTGACATTGCTGTCGGACGAGGTGGCGATCTCTTGCGCGTTGAATTCTGGTTGATCGACCCGGTTCCGACGGCTCGCAGCGCGATTCGGCGATGCCGCCGTGCAGAAGTTTTCAGCCGAGCGAGTGGCGGGCGACGCCATGCTTCACTGACCGGCGATAGTCCCGCGGCGATGTGCCGAACGCGGCTCTAAAGCTCCGGGCAAAATGCGTCAAGTCTGAAAACCCCCAGCTGTAGGCGATATCGCTCACCTTTCGATGCACTTGCGATGGGTCCGTTAATGCAGCTCGGCACCGCTCAAGCCGTCTCTCCCGGACAAGTCGCATAACCGATGTGCCTTGAGTCGCAAGCACGAGATTGGCATATCTTACGCTGACGGCAGCATGAGCCGCGACGGCCGCTGGGTCGAGAGAGGGATTGGTCAGCTGCGATTCAATCGCAGCGCGCACTTTCCCTAGACCGACTGAGATGGCGTCTGAAGCACGACGCTTCCCTCGCCCCATCGACGTCGTAAACGACAGCGCAATCAAATCGAGGACCTGATTCGCGATGATCGCGTCTGCCGCCTTCGTCAATGCCCCGGCATATCCGGCCAGCATAGGTAGAAATGCCGATGTCAACCGGGTCTCGGCCGCCGCTGGCTTAATGGAGCGGGCGGTCAAAGGTCGTATTTTGCCTAAGCGGGCTTCCAGCCGGCGCCTTGGAATACGAACAACAAGCAGTTTTGAACCCGCAAAGAAGTTTCCAACATAGGGAAGTTGTGGATCTAGCAGTGTAAGGTCGCCGGGTTGGAGCAAGACCTGCCGGCTGTCTTGTTCTAGCGCAAGTGTCCCAGCCACCTGGTGACAAACGAATAGGTCGTCCGAGTTCGATTGCGAAACATGCCGCATTGTCCGTGATACGGTCATGGGTGCGTTTTCGAACAGGATGAGACCGAGATCGGCCAGAGTCCCTGCACGCAGTTCCGCTCGAAAAGTTTGACGGCACTCAGTGGCCGAATCGTGACCGGCAATCACTTCGCAGGCCACGTCATGCCAGTAAGCGAATCGGTCACGCGGGTGCACTTCTGCCGTTGAGAAGATCTTTTCCATCGCCGTCTCCTTCCGCCACGGCCGACAAAGAGTGCCGGCGCGGCCGCGTAAAAGACTTGTGCTTGACTTAAAGTCAACGCGACTCCCAACGCACGCTCTAGCCCCACGGAGGGTTCGCTGGTCAATCCATATAATACGGAGCTTAGGGATGTCGACATTACTTGCGAGCGCTGCGCCCCCGAGACGCTTCGCTTTATCGAGGAAACGCTCGGCTCAGGCTTGTGGCAGTGGGAGCTGACAAGCCGCAAAATGAACTGGTCGCGGGGTATGTACCGGCTCCTGGGGCTCGAACCCGAGGGTACAGAACCGTCCTACGCGTTGGTCCAGAGCAGGATACATCCCCACGACCTTCGGCCGGCGGGCGAAATCGAACGCCTTCTAAGCCGGGGCGGATCGTTTGAGCGAAAATTTCGGATTCTTCAAAACGGAGGCCGAGTCCGCTATGTTCGCAATCGCGGCGAAATTCTCCTTGATTGCGCCGGGAAACCCCTGAAGGCCGTCGGAATTGTGGTTGAGGTGCCATGCCTTCACGAGGCCCTTTCAGCCTTGCACGCTCTAGAGGCGCGATATGCCGGCCTAATAGAGGTGACATCGGCCATCGTCTGGAGCCTTAATCCCGATGGAACCGCCGAGCATGTCCCGCTGTGGACCGAATTTACCGGCCAAAGCATCTTAGAGGCCAGCGGTGACGGCTGGACGGAGGCGATCCATCCTGACGACCGAAGAGGGGCAAAGGATGCCTGGGACACGGCGGTCGCAAACCGCCTGCCTTATGAACGCGATTTCCGCCTGCGCCGCCATGATGGCGTATTTCGCTGGGTTCGGGCGCGCGCGGTTCCGTTGGACAAAAGGGACGGATCACTTCGGGAATGGGTTGGAGCCTGTGTCGATATTCATGATCAAAAAACATGGGCGGCGGCGACCCAGCCGTCAACGCTGACAGGAGAACAGCTCCGGGCCGCTCGCGGTATCCTCAATTGGTCAGTCCGCGACCTGGCTGATGCCGCAGGGGTCTCAGTTTCAACGCTCCGACGTATTGAGGAAACGGATGGACCCCCGACAGATTCCGAAGAGTCCCTTGCCCCGTTGATAGGCTGCCTCGCAAGTGCAGGCATTGAATTTCTATTTCCGCCGCTTGGAAATCCCTGCGTGAGGCGGCGGTGAGAAACGCCCGCAAAATTTGCGCTCGCCGCCAAAAGCAATCTTACCTCGCGACATTTTTTGTGTGCGGCCGCTTGCGCCCGCTGCACCGAACGAATTTATCGATCTCAGCTCTGCATCTCGCCCCGTTTTTGATTAGAGTAATAGTAATAAATTGTCAGAGATACTTCAAAAGTAAGCACGTGCCTTTAGCCGCAAGCATTCTCTCGTCTTCGGGCAGCAATATCGAAAGTTCGAGATGCCATTCACGACAGCGAAGAGAAGGGCGCTGGGCGCCAATCCCAAAATCTGTATTCTTGATGACGATCCACAGATCGGCGCAGTTCTTTCACGATTCATGGTCACCTTGGGATTTTCTCCCAGCCAGTTCACTCACCCCGTGCCGTTCCTTAAAGAAGTCAAAACGTCCAAACCAGTGCTTGTCGTACTGGACTTGGCACTGGGGCAAAGCGATGCCATTGACGTCATAAGGCAGCTCGAAACTTTGGACTATGGCGGCCGGGTGATGCTGATAAGCGGATGCGATGAAGCGATCCTGTCTGAGACCTATCGCATCGGCGAGCGCCATGGCCTCTGCATGTTGCCCTCCGTAAAAAAGCCGTTTCGTGCGATCGAACTGCACGCCGCCCTAAAGGCGCTGGATAAGCCGATGACCCTGATCAGCAAAGCTAGATCGGTTGATCGTAACACCCAGGGCTTCGCCATCAAAGTTGATCTCGAGGAAGCACTTTCAAACAAATGGCTAGAGCTTTGGTATCAGCCCAAGGTAGACTTGAAGGTCCTGACTGTCTGCGGCGCTGAAGCGCTCGTGCGCGTTCGCCATCCGAAGCACGGCATCGTACCACCCGCAGGGTTTCTTCCTGCCGCCGGAAGCCCTCTACACCGTGTCCTCGCCAAGTTTGTCATTCAGCGCGCCTTGAGCGACTGGTCTCGCCTTGCCAAATACGGCGCCTCACTCAAACTATCGGTAAACATGCCGATCTCAGTCATCGGCACGCTGGACTTCATGCGTCATGTGCAGATGACGCTGCCGCGTGAGCCTTTTCCGGGCCTAGTGATAGAGGTCACCGAGGATGAAATAATTGCTGATACCGAGCGATTCCACGAGATCGCCACTCAATTGAGGCTCCATAAAGTGTCAATGTCTATTGATGACTTCGGATCAGCTTATGCATCCCTGGCACGCCTAAAGGATCTGCCGTTCAGCGAGTTGAAGATCGACCGCCAATTTGTTCATAATTGCTCATCGAACAAACTTCAACGGAGTCTTTGCAAAATGGTGGCCGATCTTGGACACCGGTTCGGAGCGACAGTGTGCGCGGAAGGAATCGAACGGACGGCGGATCTACGGGCTTTGATCGATATGGAATTCGATACCGGCCAAGGGTTCCTATTTGCGAAACCTATGCCGCTTGAAGAATTCGCAAAGATTTTGAATCCCCGCCGGGGACGCGTCTGAATGCGTATCTGAAAATAGCACATAGGCGGATCAACCTCAAAGCTAAACGAGCTCACTCCCCGCCGCCTTTCAATCAGGCAACCGACCAGGATTGGTCAGGAACATGAGGCAGGCTCAGATTGCTCCGTATAACGGTTCGCCGTTCATCGTCGGCAACGAGCTTGTGAGTCCACCTATTCGCCATCGAGCGGTCACACTTCTGATTGGCCTATGCATCGTTGTCATAGCGGCGATTTGCTTGACCACCGCGATGCTCGTCTCGGACTTTCGCAACCGAGCGTTTGCCGACAGCGAGCGCGAGCTGAAAAATACCGCCATGATACTCGCCCAGCAGATCGCAGGATCATTACAAGCGCTCGACGTAGTCGAAAGCAGCATCATTGACGATATCGAATTGGCCCGAATCGAGGCCGTTCAAGGATTTGACGAAGAGATGGGCCGTCCCGAGGTGTATGCCACGCTCAAAGACAAAATCAGAGCGCTACCGCAAGTCGACGCGCTTATCCTGGTTAATAGTCGCGGTGACGTGACCAATTTCTCCCGTCAGTGGCCCATACCGCGCCTTAACGTGTCCGATCGAACCTATTTCAAGACGCTGGCCGCGAACCCTCAATTAACCTCGTTTGTAAGCGAGCCAATTCGCAGTCGAACGACGGGCGAAATGACTCTGTACCTCGCGCGCCGCCTGCCGGTCCGAAACGGAAAGCAGCTCGGGTTCGTGGTAGGGTCGATTCAGCTGGCTTATTTTGAGCGGACATTCGCGGGTATCGCACTTGGGCACTCAAGCGTCATTTCGCTGGCACGCGATGATGGCGTGTTGCTAGCTCGGTTCCCGCCAAATTCAATCACCGTAGGGCAAACCCTGCCGCGCGTGACTGAGCGCCTCAAAGACCGAGATAGCGCGACCGTCCGCTTGATCAGCCGAGGCGATGCCATGGACCGTCTTTTGGCTTTGCAGCGCGTTCCGCAGTTTCCCCTCTTCGTCAGCGTGGCCGCTTCGGTTGACACCATTCTGTCCGATTGGCGTACGCAATCCAGATTGTTTATTGGGGTGGGATTTATCTCAGCTCTGTCGATAGGCGGTGTCGTCTTGCTGATCGCCCGCGAGGTCATTAAGGGACTTCGGGCGGCGCACCGGTTGCTTAGCCGGCAGAAGCTCCAGCTGGATTCCGCGCTGCTTAACATGTCGCAAGGCCTCCTGATGACCGATTCGGACGGACGAGTTCTGCTTTGTAACAACCGCTATTTGGAAATTTACAATGTTCAGCCTGAGTTCATAATACGCGGCTGCACCAGGGGGGACCTTCTTAAGTACAAATGCGCGACAGGCGTTTTGTCGGAGGAGCATCTCAAGAATCCCCCAGGCGACATTGATCGGCAGCAAGCATTAGGTTCCAGAACAGTCCGTACCTCGGATGGTCGCGTCATCCTCGTGATCGACCGCGCGAGCGAAGGAGGGATGTACGTTTCTACCCATGAGGATATCACCGAGCGACACCGAGCCGAAGAGGAGCGTGACCGCAATCGCGCGTTCCTGGATCGTGTGATCCAAAACATTCCCGTCGCCATTGTTGTCAAGAGCGCGCCCGATTTTCGGTGCATGTTGATGAATCGGGCGGCGGAGCTCCTCTGGGGAGTCACGCAGCAAGAGGCAGCCGGCAAAACGGCGGACGAGGTTTTTCCGGCGCCGATCGCTGACATGATTATCGAATATGACCGGAAGCTTCTGCAGCATACGGAGGTCGTGTTGTCCTTGGACGAGCATGAGCTGCAAACTCCCAAGAACGGCACGCGCACGGTTACCTCGAAACGGCTCTGCATGCGCGCTGAGAATGGGGACCCGCAATATATCATCAGCGTCATCGAAGACATCACGGAGCGGAAAAACTTGGGGCGGCAGCTATTGCAGGCGCAAAAGATGGAGGCGGTAGGTAACCTCACGGGCGGTGTGGCGCACGATTTCAACAACCTTCTCACGATCATTATCGGCAATCTCGAATTGTTGCAGGAAGACATCGCCGGGAACGAGGCCGCCCGGGACAAGGTCGAGACGATCCTGGATGCGAGCGCGCGCGGTAGCCAGCTTGCCCGCCAGCTGCTGGCCTTCGGTCGCCGGCAGCCTCTGCACGCGAAGCCTGTGGATGTGAACAAGCTCGCGGAAGAAACCGTGCGGCTGCTGCGCAGGACCTTGGGCGAAAGCGTCAGTCTCGATTTTAAGATCACGCCGGAGCTTTGGACCGCCTTCGTCGACGCCACCCAATTGGAGGCTGCGATCGTTAATATCGCCATCAATGCACGCGATGCCATGGCGCATGGCGGCACGCTCACGATCGAGACCCGCAATGCGACCCTCGGCCGTAGCTATGCGGAATGCCATCCGGGGGCGGCGGTTGGGGATTATGTTTTGCTCGAAATCACCGACACTGGAGTTGGGATTTCGCCGGAACTCATGGATCGCATTTTTGAGCCATTTTTCACCACGAAAGTCGCTGAGCGGGGCACGGGGCTGGGGTTGAGCATGGTGTACGGGTTCATTAAACAATCAGGCGGTCATGTCAGTGTATATAGCGAGCTTGGTCACGGTACGACATTCAAGCTGTATCTCCCGGTTGCTCGGACCTCGACGGCAGCGCCGCATCCTGCCCGAATAGAAGCAGAACCGCCGAAACGCGACGAGTCCGGTGCCATCATTCTCGCCGTGGACGATAATGAGGCGGTACGGAGTACAGCGGTCAAGCAATTGAAGCGACTGGGCTACACCGTGCACGAGGCCGACAGTGCGCATGCTGCGTGGAAAATTCTTAATCAAGGGGCAAAGATCGACGTGCTCTTTACGGATATCGTGATGCCCGGCGGGATTGATGGTAAAGAACTCGCCACGGCAGCCTAATCTGAAGGTCCTATTCACGTCCGGATTTCCAGCAAGGCTGTCCAGCGGAACGATCCTCGATGACGGCGACATTTTGCTCAGCAAACCATACCGAAAGCGAGAATTGGCTGAGGTGCTAGGCCGTTTGCTTCGCATTCAATAATGCGGGCGGGTTTTAGCGTCGATTCGAACACTATACGTGAAGTGGATTTCGCCCAAGCTCTTCCTCACTGAGACGTGTCGTTGGGTCGCAGCGTCACTCGAACGGATGGGACTTCAAGTTGCGGCCTTGCAGCGGGTTCGCGACCGCGACGTACGGAAATTGTGTCGGTAGTCTGAATGCGAATTTCCCGAATGCGAAACAGGCCGTTCGCCCCGCGGGCACATCGAGAAAAAAGCGGACCGCAAGATAGATATTCTAAGAACCGCAAACGCATCGCCACACGCCCTCTCTGGCCGTCGAGTACGTGCTCAAGCCGGTCAGCGAGGCCTCGTTAGCGCGTGGTATGTTTTCACGTATTCGCTGGCCATCCGCTTGGCCGTGAATCGCCTCTCGAACACCTCGCGCACTTTTCGGCGGTCAATCTCGCCTAATCGACGCACGGCGCCGACGGCTGCCTGCTCGTGATCGACGATGAACCCGGTCTCGCCCTCGTCAATGACTTCAGGCACTGAACCGCGCCGGAATGCGATGACAGGCGTGCCGCACGCCATAGCCTCAATCATCACAAGTCCGAATGGCTCAGGCCAGTCGATCGGGAATAGCAAGGCGGCGGCCTGAGCGAGCAACTTCTCCTTCGCTTGATCGTTGACCTCGCCGACAAGGCTCACTTGTCCGCCGTCAATCATCGGCTCGAGCCGGTCCTTGAAATATTCGCGCTCATCACGTGGCACTTTCGCGGCAATCCGGAGCGGCATGTTGGCGCCCCGTGCAATGCGAATCGCGGTCTCCGGCCCCTTGTCGGCGGTCAGGCGACCTAGAAACGCAAGATAGCTACCTTGTGAGAATGACGGCCGCAGCGATTGCTCTGGCAGACCGTGCTGAATGGTGCGGAGCCAGCGCGCCTTTGGCAGTGGCAGGCGCTGATTGTTCGAGATCGATACGAAAGGCGCATCGGGGAAGCGGCGCGCGACTTCCGGCAGTCCGGACAAATCGAGACGGCCATGCAATGTTGTTAGGAACGGCACGTTCCGAGTGCTCAGTAGTGGCAGATGCAGCCAGCCGAGGTGGCTGTGGATGACGTCGAACTCCCGTGTGCGATCCGACAGCTCGCTGATCAGCACGGTCAAGGCAGCCATCGGATCGGTTCGCGTACGACCAAGCCGCAGGGATCGCGCACAGACAGGAACCAGGCGCGCCCGCGTTTGGGAGTCACCGCTCGCGAACAGTGTCACGTCATGCCCGAGTGCGACGAGCTCCTCGATCAGCCAAGAGATGACCCGTTCAGTGCCGCCGTAGAGCTTGGGCGGCACGCTTTCGGCGAGGGGCGCGATCTGGGCAATGCGCATCATAGGACCTGGCAGAGCATCTCCAGCGGTGGCGACTCCTCGCTCGTTGGAGAACAGCAATGCAGGCCTTCTCGTTCCGCAGGACCAACAGACTCGACGCGACATAGCGAAGAAGTTGGTGTCGACATCTGGCACCGCATGATGCGCCTGCGGGCGACGGCAAGGACACTGAGTCTTGACCGCCGTCAATGGCCGGGCTCCGTGCTCGGTATAGCGTCACGTCTGCAGCTGCGGTTCCGGTGGATGTTTGCAGCCACGGGCGGTGGCGTTGGGAAGGCGCCGATGATCCCGGCGCGGCATCGCGCGGGCGCGGCGTGACGGCGCGCCGCTGCCGCGAGCGATAGGATCTCGGATGAGCACCGCCTCAGCTTTCGTCGTCGCGTGCCCAGTTCGCTTTCTCCTGCTGCAGTTGGCTGCCCTGTGAGGGTGCTCCGCTCTGCTGCGCCAAGGTCACTGTCGGCTTCCACATCCTGTGGCCATTACACTATCGGCCCCTCGGCGCGGGTACGGCGGGATGTCGTCAGGCCGACGACTCGTAACCAATCCTTGATCGGTCACTGCTTCCTCATCCGCCCATTTGGCGCCGGCATTGCCAAGGTCCATTTCGAGCGAGGGCCATGATGTCATCTGCCGCCCACGCGCTGCGCCTGCATTGATGATGGTCCAGGGACCGTGGCAGATCGCTGCTACCGGCTTCTCGGCATCGAAAGAATGCCTTAACGAACGCGATAGCCTTGGGCTCGATCCGCAAGCTGTCAGGATTAATTGCCCCACCAGGCAGCAGAAGCGCATCGAAGTCCTCAGGCTCGGCCTCGTCGAGCGGCACGTCGACCGGCAACTCGTCCCCCCAATCCGTGAAGTTTTAACCACGCACGCGATCGGCCTTGGGCGAAACCACTTGCGTGGTAGCCCCGGCCTCGTCGAGCGCCTTGCGCGGCTGCATGGGTTCCACCTGCTCGAACCCGTCAGTGACCAGAATTGCAATATTCATTCCTTCCAGGGCCTCGTCTGCCATGGCCTCAGTTTCCTGTCTCGTGTTCATCTGTGCCATACCTTTGTTGTCTAGCTGTTCGATTTGCTGCCCTCAGGCAGGAGCTGTCATCGGTGACCGCGTCTGCTTCGCACGGTTGGTCTCGGCCGAAACGAGCTTTGTCGTGTTGTGCGGGTCGATGACGAACTTCCTCGACGAGCCTTCATGGAAGAGTTTGTAGGCTTCGACCGCCCCGTCGAGCGGGATCACCTCCGTGTTCACAAGGGGTGTGAGGTAGGGCATGCGGTCCCAGAGGATGACCATCATCAGATCGCGGTTGTACCGCATCACCGGGCATTGCCCCGCCGTGAAGGACGGCGACTTGACCCAGGCCTTCGGGAAGGCCAACGCCATCTTGCCCTGCCGGTTGAGTTCGGCCGGCGCATTGGGGTCCAAATCGGTGTAGACCCCGGGAATTCCCAGGGCACCTGCAGGCTTGATCAGCTCGATGAGGGTGTTGATGACGGCTTCCTCCTCGCTCGTGCGGCTGTGTTCCGGCCCATAGCTGTGGCATTCAAGGCCGACGCAATCGACTGCGGAGTCCACCCAGCGTGATCCCGTGCCGAGGATTTTTTCGATCTGATCGGGCACAGGCGTCTCGTTGGACAGGTCCACAACCTCGTAGCCGGCATCGATCACGAGATCGCGTCTGGCCTTGTTGTGGTCCCCGACGATGATGCAGGAGGCACCGAGAAGTTGCGCGCTCGCTGCAGCGCAGCGGCCAACCGGCCCAGCGCCTGCGATGTAGACGGTGGAGCCCGTGGTGACGCGGGCTTCGATGCATCCGTGATAGCCGGTCGGCAGGATGTCCGAGAGCAGGGTAAGGTCCCTGATCTTCTCGAGCGCCTGATCCCTGTCTGGAAATTTGAGCAGCTGGAAATCCGCCCACGGCACCAGCATGTATTCGGCTTGCCCACCTTGCCACCCGCCGAGATTGAAGCCGTAGGCGCCGCAATAGCCCAGATCCTCGTTTGCGTTGAGGCACACGTCCGTGTGGCGCTCCTTGCAATTGCGGCAAGTACCGCATGCCACGTTGAACGGCACCGAACAGATGTCCCCGACTTTGATGCGCTCGACGTGTGAGCCTACCTCCACGACTTCGCCCGTGTTCTCGTGACCCATCTGCATCCCTGGCGGAGCGGCGAACCGTCCGTGATAGATGTGCAGATCGCTCCCGCAGATGTTGGTCGTGATGAGCTTCAGGATTACGGCATGCTCGATTTTCCTCCCTTTCGGGTCCTGCAGCTTTGGATAGTCTCTGTCCTGGATCTCCATCGTGTGCGCTCCCATGAAAGTGACTGCACGATTGGCCGCCGGCATATTTGGCTCCTTTGGTCTGGAGGTGTAACCGTCCAGGGATGATCCTTGAGCGTTCGGTGTTGCTCCCGACTGCACGGAGCCACGCCTCGCGTCTTTGTCGCACCAGGCGAGGGACGGCCGCGTTGACGGCGGTCAATCTTTCGCGGCGAGAGTTCGCCGATGAGCCCAGCCGCTATCAAGGGACCTTGGCTTCACGCCAATCCATCGTGGCGTTGCTTTAGTCTTCTTTTGACCCGACGGCGGCATGAGTTCTCCGCAGCAATTTCGCACCAGGCTGCCGAGTGACGGGGGGCCAATGCGCGATTGGTAAGAACAGCCAAATTTGCTCGAAAAAATTCAAACGTCATTTGCACAGCAAGTCTGAGGTACGTGAATGCGCACATTCGAAAGCTCGGCCGCTAGACGGCAAGCGCCACGGAGGGCCCGAGATATTCGCTCCTCCCTACCTGTCTGCGGAACGCCATGCCAAAGGTACTAAAGGACCGATAACCAACTGTCGTAGCGACAGTGTCCTGCCTGTCGTAGCAACAATCTCCTGCGGCAATCGTCATGCTGGAGGATAGCCTTGGCAACTCTCATCTTCCAGCTCGGACAGAGATGTACGCTTCCGCTGCTGCGTTTCGATAGAATTCAGGAGTCACGGCGATGCGGACGTACAAGTTGGAGCGGCAATCCCGTGGGCGGGCCGGCCGCCGATCGGGCGTGAACGCCTGCCCGCTTGGGTGTGCCGGCGAGATAGGTATGTAGTTGGGCCACTACTCCGGCTCCTTCGCCAACCGCAGCACCGACGCGTTCGACCGGAGCGCACGTCCCCGACTGCGAAAACGCCCGGCAAGCTGGATTGCAGCGACAGCGGTGCTGCTCCGTTGTGTCGCGCGCTCGCACCCGTTTGCACGAAGACTTTGGACTCAAGAGAAACACACCGCTGCAGGCACCCAGTCGCGGGCTCAGCACCGATAAAAAGAAACAGATACTGGATCGGCTTTTTAGTTTCCTCGCCTGAAAGCCGATTTCGCCACCGGATGCCCTCAAGTGTCATTGCCGTGATCCCGCCGGTCACCAAGTCCGGCGGCTGTTGGGGGCTAGGCCGGCTGTCGGCGCCTGAGGTCTCGGTGGCGGGCGGTGATGATTGAAGTTTCATCCGTTTATCCGTAGCCGCTCCGCTTCAATTTCCTCCGGTTCCATCTCATCGACCCGACTGACCTCGTTCCGCGCATCGCCCAGCGCATGAAGCACCTCGTCGAGCTTTGCGTGCATCGCTTGGGTGTCGCGCCTCTCTGCACGTTGGATCACCAGGGTCATCAGCAGAGTGGCCAAGCTTGCTGCGGCGCTCCAGCCAAGCGTTTCGGGGCTGAACAATGCCCAAAACGCAGTGAACGCTGCAAGTACCACAAACGCGACGGGGTGAGCGGTATAAACACCGAGACGCGTGATCAGGTGTCGCATTTTGACGGCCTCCTAATGACACTAGGTGCCTGAGGCTCTTTGTTCCCGTCCGACAACCGGCCGCACGCGCCACGACTGGTTCGACGAATTCGAGAGCTATCGGCCCCTCCCTGCCGTGTTCCCTTCTCGCCCGGCACGGCAGCTAACGGGGGTACCTGATCTGCTCGGCTTGAGCTTGGGCGGCTTTGGCAGAGTACGGTTGTTCGCGGTGCAAGTAGGTAGTCGGTGTCTCAAGGTCATCGGTCCGCTCTGAATGATGCCCTTGAATTTGCCAAATGTGATGTAGAGTTATTTGGGGCGTCTGCGTCGTAGCCTGGCATGGGGCAGAGGTGTTCGACTCCGGAAGAGGCCCTGCCTGCGCTGCCTTACTCATATTGACACCGGGATGGGGCGGGCGACACCTATGGACGAACCAGCAGCGCCTTGCGGCCGAGTACCGTAAGCGAGCGGCTGAGTGCTTTGAGATCGCCGACCGCATGTCGTCGCGTGAGGATCGCCAGCGGATGGTGGACATGGCCCAACGCTTGAATTGGCCGAGGAAGACGAAGCCCGCCAAGTATAGGCCGCATCTTTGGTGCTGGCCCATTTCCGAGGCCGTTGGCCGGGTTTGGAACAGACAGCGGCCGGTTTTGGGTTTAGGCTCTCTGGTGGGGGGTCGTGATCTCATTTCCGATCATCGTCTCCGATCATCATCAAAGCGGAGCAAGAACGCGAGTGGCTTCGTGAGGAACGCCACAAGCTAAGGCAACTCGCGCACCGGCCAGTTCAGCGGTTACCGAGCAAGACGGTGCACCAGTCCATCAGCCGACGCCGATCTCCAACCTGGTAAATTCCCGTACGGGAGTTTCCTGACTTTACAACCTAGTTTCCGCTGACCCATGAATTCGCGTGGTCCGCTGAATGAGGGATGTGTTGTGCGTCTTGCAGCAAGACTCTTCTGCTGCCTCGAGTCACGCGACATTGCGCGCGACCCGAACGTTCGTGGCACGCTGTTCGCGACGCGCCCGCAAACGGAATGCCAGCACCAGCATGAACACACCGAAAACCAGCGCGTAGGCGCCGAACCACCAGGTGAGGACGAGTGCGCCGATCAGCGGCGCGATGATCAGCAGTGCCCCATAAACCAACGACGCGACGCTGCCGAGTACCAACCACCAGCGGCCATGATCGAGGTTGAGACGGAACGCGGCAATAAGCATAAGTGCACCGGTGACGATCGCCCAGGCGGCGACCAGCAGTACATAAGCGACGATGGTGATTCCCGGCCATAGGACCGCAATGGCGGCAACCGCGATGCTGACGACCCCTTCGAGCACCAGGAGACCCCAGCGCTCATGCTGGCGCGCCGCGCGCATGGCTCCCGTGATCGCGAACACCCCGTCGACGAGCATGTAAGCGGAGAACAGCAGCACTAGCGACAACATAGCGGCGACCGGGGCCGCGAATGTGATCACGCCGACGATGATGGCGAGCACACCGCGGAGCGCAATCATCCACCAGTTTTGCGCCAGCACCGCACTCATCGCATCGGCTTGTTCTGCGTATGGGTTCTCCGCGTATGGGTTCGTTGTTCCGAAACTCATGATGCTCTCCCTGATCACACCGGCACGCGTTCGTGGCGATTGAATGGAGCTTGAACGATAATTGAGCTCGCAGCCTTGATAGCTGTCAAATCGCAACGGCCGATTTTGCACTAGCTATCAATTGGCTGCTCCGGCGGCCTGGACGATTCGTCATGACTAGTGCGCGAATTTTCTACGATTCGAGCTTTCGGCTATGGCGTAGCGTGGAGCTCGAGGCCGCGCACCGCCAAGGCTATCACGTCGCCAAGATCGCACGTCGACTCGCAATCGGTGGCGGGCGGGCCCGCGAGCCGCTGCGCGCGCCGGCCTAGTATGCTGCTGGAGAGACACAATGCCGCGCTACTACTTCCGACTCTTGAGGGGTGACGAGGTCGTGAACATTCCGAATGGCATGGATCTGCTCGGGCCCGCGGCCGCGCGCGAGGCTGCGCTCGCCTTCGCACGCGACTTGCAGCAAGGAAAAGTGATGCCGGACCGGAATTGGGGCGGATGGCAGGTTGCGATCGTCGATCGCCATGGGCACCCAATCGACAGTGTGCCGGTCGAGCTCGTCCCACCCGAGCCGCAGCTGCCGAGCTAAAGGGCGCATCTCGCCACGAGGCGCATCCTCTCCCTCGCTTGCCTTCGATCGCGCCGGCACAATGGCATCGCTGCGAATCCTTCGCCGCGAAAGCTGCGAAATTGACGGTCGTCAAGGCGGCGGTCCTCGGCTGGCCAAATAATGGTCAACAATTAGACGAGACAGAACGCAGGAGACTGACGCATGGCAGACGATGCCCTGGAAGGAATGAACATAGCAATCCTGGTCACCGACGGCTTCGAGCAGGTGGAACTAACCCGGCCGCGCAAAGCTCTCGATGAAGCCGGGGCTACCACGCAAGTGGTTTCGCCCAAGGCCGATCGCGTGCGTGGTTGGAACTTCACGGATTGGGGGGACGAGTTGCCGGTCGACGTGCCGCTCGACGAGGCCGAGCCTGAGGACTTCGATGCGCTTCTGCTGCCTGGTGGGGTAATTAATCCTGACAGCTTGCGGATCGAGCCCAAGGCTATCGCGTTCGTTAAGGCATTCTTCGATGCCGAGAAGCCGGTAGCAGCGATCTGCCACGGTCCCTGGACCATCATCAATGCAGGCGCAGCGCGTGGGCGGCAGATGACATCATGGCCCTCGCTCGAAATGGACCTTCGTAATGCCGGCGCCAAATGGGTGGATGAGGAAGCAGTGACCGATCAAGGATTGGTTACGAGTCGTCGGCCTGACGACATCCCGGCCTTCAATCGCGCGATGATCAACCTGTTCAGCCGGGCAATGGCGGGAGAGGCGGCTTTGGTCCGCTAAGCCGCGCGGTCCCCCGCCTGGTGAGGCGGGAGGCGCGTCGGGCGCTCCTCAGCCGCTTGCCGGTCCACGCTTCACGGCATAGCGAGTTCTCTCGATACGAGGCTCCGATGAACATCCACCCGCAAGCCGCCAAGCAGCGGCCGTATTCGGGTTTCGACCGTTTACCGATCGGGGGGGAATGGCGACAAGGGAAGATGCATGCGTTGAAGAACATCGATCCCTATACGGGCGAGGTCCTGCTCGAAATCCCACAAGCAGATCGCGGCGATCTCGATGACGCATATGCCGCGGCCGCTCGCGCCCAGACAACCTGGGCGCAGGAGCCGGCAAGCATGCGAGGAGAGGTTTTGCACGGAGCGGCGCATATCATGGAAAAGCGTCGCGATGAGATCGTCTCCTGGCTCGTCCACGAATCGGGCAGCACGCGTCTGAAGGCAAATCTGGAATGGGCCTCATCGCACGCGATCATATTGTGGGCGGCCTCGGCCGCAAGCCAGGTGTATGGGCGGATTCTGCCGACGGACATCCGTGGCAAAGCCAGCTTCGTTCGACGCAAGCCTGCGGGCGTCGTCGGTGTTATCAGCCCGTGGAACTGGCCCTTGCATTTGTCCACCCGCTCGGTGGCTCCCGCTTTGGCGGTGGGCGACGCGGTGGTCATCAAACCTGCGAGCGACACGCCCGTGACAGGTGGACTTCTGCTGGCCAAAATTTTCGAGGAGGCCGGCCTGCCCGCCGGCCTTCTGAACGTTACGATCGGACCGGGCGCGGAAATCGGTGAGGCATTCGTCACCCACCCCACGCCGCGCGTGATCTCGTTCACCGGGTCAACACCCGTGGGCCGCAAGATTGGCGAACTCGCAGCAAACGCGGCCATCATCAAGCGCGTGGACCTGGAACTGGGCGGCAATGGCCCATTCGTGGTACTCGAAGACGCAGATCTTGATCACGCCACCGAGGCCGCAGTCTTCGGAAAATTCCTGCATCAGGGCCAGATCTGCATCGCGATCAACCGAATAATCGTCGACGAGCACGTGTATGACGCGTTTATCGACCAGTTCGCCGCACGCGTCAAAGCCTTGAAGGTTGGGAACCCGGATGACGATGATACAGTCGTCGGACCGATCATCAACGACTCGCAACTCAAGCGGCTCGTGGCGCGCATCGACAACGCACGCCATTCCGAGGCGCGAGAACTGCTTGGCGGCGATCCGGACGGAAGGATGTTGCCGCCGCACGTCTTCGGTGATGTCACCAACGACATGGAGCTCGCACGCGAGGAAATCTTCGGACCGATCGCGCCTATTATCCGCGCCCGTGGCGAGGGTGATGCGCTCGCCATCGCGAATGGAACACAATACGGTCTCGCGGGAGCGGTGTTCACGGCCGATCTGGCTCGCGGCGCGAGGTTTGCAGAGCAGATGCAGGTGGGGATGGCGCACGTCAACGACCAACCGGTGATCGATCTGCCGACCTGTCCATTCGGAGGCGAGAAGAACTCCGGCATCGGCCGCTTCAACGGCGAGTGGGCCATCGAAGCGTTCACGAGCGATCAATGGGCGACCACGCAGCTCACGCCGCGACAGTATCCTTGGACGGCGCGCGACGTGCACGGCCCCTGGTCATGACCCTTCGCCGCAGGGAAACACGATACCAGCATTCGCAGCAGGAGCATCCATGGCTGTACTGACCGCGCTGCAAACCGTCATCCTTCCCAATGGTGAAATCATCCCCCGGCTGGGTCAGGGCACCTGGCATATGGCCGAGAACCCGCGCCGGCGGGCGGACGAAATCGCGGCACTGCGCCTCGGTATCGAGCTCGGCATGAGCTTGATTGACACGGCAGAAATGTACGCCGACGGCGACGCCGAAGTGCTTGTCGGCGAAGCGATTAAAGGACGCCGCGAACAGGTTTTCCTGGTCAGCAAGGTCCTGCCCCATCATGCGACCATGCGCGGGACCATCGAGGCTTGCGACGGCAGTCTTGTAAGGCTCGGAGTGGATGTAATCGATCTCTACCTGCTGCATTGGCGCGGTCCCATTCCGCTCGAGGAAACGGTCGAGGCCTTCGGAAGGCTTAGGGACGCGGGCAAGATCGGCGGTTGGGGCGTCAGCAACTTCGACCTCTCCGACATGCAAGATCTCATCGATATTCCCGGCGGCCGCCGGGTCAGCGCCAACCAGGTGCTCTACAATCTGGAATACCGGGGCATCGAATACGATCTGCTGCCATGGTGCGAACGCAGCGGAGTGCCGATCATGTCCTATTCCCCGATCGAGCAGGCGCGGGTTCTGAATCACCCGGTACTCAGGTCCGTGGCTGCGCGGCATCACGCCACGCCGGCGCAAGTGGCGCTCGCTTGGGTGCTGCGGAAAGACAATATTTGCGCGATCCCGCGTGCAAGCCACCCGGCGCATGTCCGGGAGAACCGCATGGCCCTGGACATGCATCTGTCCGCGTCCGACTTCGCTGAGTTGGACTATGCGTTTCCCGCCCCCACCCAAAAGCAACCCCTCGCAACGCACTAATGCCGTGCGCATTCGAGGTTCCTGAGAACTCGTGAGAATGTATAATGCCGAGGGTCGATCCGCGCGATGAGAGGATGTTTCCGAAATTCTCACAGCCGGAAATCGATCGGCTTGGTCGCTTTGGGCACCTCCGGCATTATAACAAAGACCAGCCGCTGTTTGTGACCGGAGAGATCGCGCCCGGCATGTTTGTGCTCAAGAGAGGTCGCGTCCAGGTGACGCGGCGCGATCCGCTGGGTCATCTCGCTCCGATCGTGGAACAGACCGCGGGCGATTTCGTCGCCGAAGTGGAACAGCTTTCCGGTCGGCCAGCGCTGGTTGACGTCCACGCGGTCAAAGATGTCGAGGCCGTTCTCATTCCGGCCGAGAACCTGCGCCGCGTCATGATCGAAGAGCCCGAGCTTGGCGACCTTATCATGCGCGCGTTGATTTTGCGCCGCACTGCCCTGATCGAAGTAGGTGCAGGAGGACCGGTGCTAATTGGGCCTGAGGATGCCCCCGATGTTGTGCGGCTGCAAGGCTTTCTTACCCGTAATGCCTATCCTTGTCAGGTGCTCGATCCCGCGAGGAATCGCGATGCCGCCGATCTGGTCGACAGATACGCACCTGATTCGAATGACCTTCCATTGGCAGTGTGTCCCAAAGGCACAATTCTGAAGAATCCGAGTGAGCCAGAACTGGCACGTGCACTTGAAATGGTCCGGAAGGACGTTGGGGACCGGACGTACGACGTCGCCGTCGTGGGCGCCGGTCCGGCCGGTCTTGCCACCGCCGTCTATGGGGCCTCGGAAGGGCTTTCGATCGTGGTGCTCGACGCACATGCGTTTGGCGGCCAGGCCGGCGCGAGTGCGCGCATCGAGAACTACCTCGGATTCCCGATCGGCATATCCGGTCGCGACCTCACCGGACGAGCCTATGTGCAGGCGCAGAAGTTCGGCGCCGAAATGGCGATCCCTTCCGACATCTCACGCCTGAACTGCCGGCAAAACGCACTCATGCTGGAAATGGCGGACGGAGGTTGCATCAGGGCTTCAGCCGTGGTGATTGCTTCCGGTGCACGTTACCGGCGGCTTGATGTCGCTAATCTGCGCGAGTTCGAAGGACGAGGTGTGTGGTATTGGGCGTCGCCGGTCGAGGCGCGGCTGTGCCGGCGCGAAGAAATCGTCCTTGTCGGAGGCGGCAATTCCGCGGGCCAGGCCGCTGTGTTCTTGCGGGATTACGCATCCAAGATCTGGCTGTTGGTCCGGGGGCCAAGCCTTTCCGAAAGCATGTCGCAGTATCTCGTCGATCGGATCTCCGCGACCAGCAACATTGAGGTGCTGACGAATACGGAGGTCGTCGCGCTCTCCGGCTCACCGCACGGACAGCTCGAGCGCATCCGGTGGCGCAATCGGCTTTCAAACGAGGAAACTGAAAGGTCGATTCGACATCTATTTCTTTTCATCGGTGCTGAGCCGGCGACTGGGTGGCTGCAGGGGTGTGTTTCTCTTGACTCCAAAGGCTTCGTGCAAACAGGTGCGAGCGCGCGACACAACGGAGCAGCCCCGCTGTCGCTGCAATCCAGCTTGCCGGGCGTTTTCGCCGTCGGGGACGTGCGCTCCGGTTCCGTCAAACGCGTCGGCGCTGCAATTGGCGAAGGGGCCGGAGTAGTGGCCCAACTGCATACCTATCTCGCCAGCACACCGAGGTCCTCCGCCGTTCACGCCTGATCAGTGGCTGACTTAGCCCCGGTACCAGCCGCCTCCACTGTCCGTCCGCGCATCGCTCACAAATTTTGAATTGTGCCGAAGCGTGGCTGCTCGGCCCAGCATGGCCGCAATGCACTCTATGCGCCGTGAAATTGTCGGCGCGCGCCTCCACTCTGGAGAACTGGAGGGCTCCCGCCGCTTGGAATGGTGCGTTGCGGGACTAAGCGGCACGGCTTGTCAGCGTGTGGTATATTTTCATGTAGTCGTTGGCCATCCGTCTCGCTGTGAAGCGTTTCTCGAACACCTCGCGGACCTTTCGCCGGTCGATCTCGCCCAATCGGCGCACGGCGTCGATGGCCGCCTCCTCGTGGTCGACGATGAACCCGGTTTCGCCCTCGTCAATGACTTCAGGCACTGAGCCCCGGCGGAACGCAATGACCGGCGTGCCGCACGCCATCGCCTCAATCATCACCGGTCCGAATGGCTCGGGCCAGTCAATCGGGAACAGCAACGCGTCGGCCTGGGCGAGAAACTGCTCCTTCGTTTGATCGTTGACTTCGCCAACAAGAGTGACCTGCCCGCCGTCAATCATCGGCTCCAGCCGCTCCTTGAAATATCTGCGCTCGCCGCGCGGTAGTTTCGCGGCAATCCGGAGCGGCATGTTGGCCGCCCGTGCAATGCGGATCGCGGCCTCAGGCCCCTTGTCGGCGGTCAGGCGACCGAGAAACGCGAAATAGCTCCCTCGTGAGAATGACGGTCGCAGAGACTGCTCTGGCAAACCGTGCGGGATTGTGCGGAGCCAGCGCGCCTGCGGGAGTGGCAGGCGCTGGTTGTCCGAGATCGATACGAAGGGCGCGTCCGGAAAGCGCCCGACGATCTCCGGCAGTCCGGGCAAATCGAGACGACCGTGCAACGTAGTCACGAACGGCACACCCCGAGCGCTCAGCAGTGGAAGATGGAGCCAGTCAAGATGGCAGTGAATGAGGTCTAATTCCGGTGTGCGTTCCAACAGCTCGCTCACCAGCTCCGTCAGTGCGACCATCGGATCGGTTCGCGTTTGTCCCAGCCGCACCGCTCTCGGACAGACCGGAACCAAGCGCGCCCGTGTCTGCGAATCGCCGCTTGCAAACAGCGTCACATCATGACCGACACGACCAGTTCTTCGATCAGCCACGCGATGACACGCTCAGTTCCGCCGTAAAGCTTGGGCGGCACGCTTTCGGCGAAGGGCGCGATCTGGGCAATGCGAATTACAGGAGCGGGCAGAGCATCTCTCCAGGCGACAATCCCCCGCGTCCTTCAGAACAGCAATGCTGTACTAAAGTTCCGATCAATCAGCACCCGGACTCTACAACTCCAACAACGAGTGGGTGCTGACATCCAGCACCGCATAAGCGCGCCCGATCGGGGGCCACAGCCACGACACCACGTCTTGACAGTCGTCAATGCCCGGGCTCCGCGCCTCGTAAGACGAGGTCATTGCCAGCATATCTTCGGCTTGATCGGCGACTCGCTCGACCGCGTGCCGACGCTGTGCGCCGTAGCACGGTCGAATGGATCGGTGTCAGGCACGAAGAAGGCGCGGCGCTGGCAGCGGCCGGCGCGGGCGCGTCAGGGCGCCTTCATATTGAAGCGAGCGTAGCCGGTGCATCACGCGATCCGCTCCAGGATCGTCGACTTGCCGGAAAATGTCAGATGGGGGAGGGCCGCGCGCTTGACGAACTGGTAAGACATGTCGCACGCGCTGTCCGGTGCCGCATAGGGAAAGATGAATGCTAGATCGTCCCCCTCGAACTGCTCGAAGAACCGCTGCCAGCCAATCGTCACCATGCCGGGCGACGGCGGGCGGAAGTCGAACAGGAGGGGCCAGGGATGATCGTCGCCCTCAATGGTCGACGGGCTCGCCCCCCGGTCGAACGCCCAGGAGACGATCGTAAGATGGTCGATAGTGACACAGAATAGCATCGCAGTGGCCTCGTCGGCTTTGCAATCTGCGTCTGGAACTCTTCACCGCCTTCTCGGCGCGATCGAGGTTTCGTGCTGCTGCAGTTCGGCCCGCGCCGGCAAGATTGATTAGGACAATTGAAACGCGTCTCGAGGGGCGTACTGCCGCAACCATGCGCGCAGTGTCTGCGGATCGACCGCGCCGGGGCGCCGATCGAGGACGGCGCCTTTTCGCAGCACCATCAGGGTCGGGACGGCGTGGATGCCGTAGCGTGCGGCGAGTTCCGGCTCCCGCTCGGTGTCGACCTTGAGGAACCGCATGTTCGGCTCCATCTCGGCGGCGACGCGCTCGTAGACGGGGCCCATTGCCTTGCACGGGCCGCACCATTGCGCCCAGAAGTCGACTGCTACCGGAATGTCGTCGTTTCGCACGTGGGCGTCGAAGCTCTTGCCCCAGACCGGGATCGCAACGCCGGTGAACAGGGGCTGGTGGCAGCGCTGCATTTCGCTTGGCGCGCATCCCGGTCGAGGGAAAGGCGGTTGATGCTGTCGCAATGCGGACAAAACGATATCCCCTTTCTCCATCATGATGGTTTCCTGTCCGGTCAAGCGGCTCGGCGCTGCCGCGGGGTACCGCTCACGCCGCTGAACTTCTACATCATTACCCAGCGAAAGCGCCCCTGCGTTGACAAGCGTCAACTCCCCACCCTGCTCTCGATCCCTCGGTCGTCACGAGGCGCAGCATGCAATGATTGACGACCGTCAAGGCGCCGCGCCACGACACCTCGTAGGAACCGCACGACCCTAACCGGACAGGGCTGCAACCATGACATCGGTCGATGAAGCCGTACGGCCGCAGCAGGTCGCCGCCAATCTGCTCTTTCAGCCGTACAAACTCGGGACGCTCACCATCCCGCATCGGATCGTCATGGCGCCGTTGACGCGCTCGCGCGCGCGTCAGCCCGGCAACGTGCCGACCACGCTCAACGCCTGCTACTACGCGCAGCGGGCCTCGGCAGCGCTCATCATCAGCGAGGCGACCCAGGTCTCGATGCAAGGGCAGGGCTATGCCTGGACGCCCGGCATCCACAGTCGCGAGCAGGTGGAGGGCTGGCGGCTGGTGACGGAGGCGGTGCACGAGGCGCACGGCCACATCTTCCTGCAGCTCTGGCACGTCGGGCGCATTTCGCATCCTTCGCTGCAGCCGGACAAAATGCTGCCCGTGGCGCCCTCGGCCGTCACCCCAGCCGGCAACGCGTTCATCGAGAACGAGAAGGGCGAGGGCCAGCTCGTGCCGTTCGTGCGGCCGCGCGCCCTGCAGACCGAGGAGATGCCGTACCTGGTCCAGCAGTACGTGCGCGCCGCGCGCAACGCCGTGGCGGCGGATTTCGACGGCGTGGAGTTGCACGGCGCGAACGGCTACCTGATCGACCAGTTCATCAATTCGAGCACCAACCATCGCGCCGACGGCTATGGCGGCCAGGTCGAGCATCGGGCGCGACTGTTGATGGAAGTGGTCGAGGCCCTGACCGAGATCTGGGGGCCTGACCGGGTCGGCGTGAGACTGTCGCCGCTCGGCAAGCTCAACGACCTCGGCGACGATGACCCAGAGACAACGTTCGGAACCATCGCGCGTGTGCTCAGTGATTATCGCGTAGCCTATCTGCACATCGTCAACCCCGCCCTGGCCGCCCTTGAAAAGAGCGAGCCGCCGGACGCCCAATCCGAACGAATGATCAACCTCATCCGCGCGAACTACCGCGGCACGCTGATCGTCGCCGGCGGCTTTGATCAAAACACCGCCGAGGCCTGGCTCGAGCGAGGCAAGGCCGATCTGATCGCCTTTGGCCGCAAATTCATCGCTAATCCGGATCTTCCTGAGAGGCTCCGCCGTGGCGAGCCGCTCAATGTCGCTGATCCGGCGACCTACTACGGCGGGGGACCCAAAGGCTACACCGACTATCCGTCACTCGCGCAGGAGCACGGCGCGGAGCCGAAAGCCTGCGTGGACGAGCGGTGGCGGTGATACGCAGGCTTTGCTTCTATCGTGGTCTAGTCGCAGCGACGCACGTGGCGATCGAGCGTCTCCTGCCTGAATTGACGACCGTCATGGCAGTCAAACGGATTCGTCCGGCGTGTACACTCAATGAGCGCCACCAAGCAGGAAATCCTCCGGGCCGCTAAGCCCCAAAAGGACTCGCCTTGGCCACACGTCCGGCTGTCAGAAACCGATCGGCTGGAGACATTCAGCGACAGCGTGCTCTCGATTACCATCACGTTACTGGTGGCGGAAATCGTACGGCCGGAATATGCCTCGGGCCAGCTGTTGGAGAAGCTCACCGTCCAATGGGCCAGCTATATCGCGTTCCTTGCGTCATTTTTCTACGCCGGCGTTATCTGGCTCAATCATCGCGCGGTGTTCGCAAGGGTGCGCTACTGCGACCGAAGTCTTCACCTGGCTAACCTTTTTCTTCTCCTGACGTCGGCACTGATTCCTTTTCCGACCGCGGTGCTGTCCGCAGCCGTTCAGAGCGGCAACGAATTCGATGCTAGGGTGGCGGTGACCCTCTATGCAGGCATTGCAGGCTCGATGTGCCTGGCATGGCTCATCGTGTTTCACGTTCTGAGCATACATTCATATCTTTTGGAGGATGATATAGACCCAGCCTTTTTCCCAAAGGAACGCTTCCGCGCCGCGCTCGGAGTTGTCTTGTACGCCATAGCGGGCGTGGCCGGCTGGCTATGGACACCGCAACTAGCCATGCTGATCTTTCTGGCATTGCCGGTTTTCTACGGCATCACCAGCGAGGGTTTGACGGAAACACGGCTCCGCTTGCAGTTCGGAAAGGCCCATCGCAATGCTCTTGCGAAAGCTGATCACGATAGGTTGCGCGCCGAATAGCGTCCTCATCGCATCGCGCCGACCGCCGCAATTGTGCTCGCGGTGGCGGGAGGCTCTAAAACTCTTTCGAGAATATTGACCGTCGTCAGGGTACCGCCCCCGCTGCTGACTAGGTTGACGCGGTAACCCAAGTCATGGAGGCTACCGTGAAGTTCCATCGCAATCAGACAACACGAATGCGAGGCATTCTTTGCGCGACCGGCGTCGTGCTGGCGCTCGCATTACCGCCAGGAACGGCCGCTCTGTCGCCGGCCCTGGCACAGGCCGTGCAACTCGTCAAAGTCGACGTTGCTGTGGTCGACAAGGGCCTGCGGGCTAGCAAGCTGATCGGGCGGTCGGTCGTCAACGACAAGAACGAGAAGGTCGGATCGCTCGACGACATCATCGTCGGATCGGATCACTCGCTGTATGCGGTGCTGCAGGTCGGCGGATTTCTCGGTATCGGCAAGAAGCTGGTGGCCGTTCCATACGACAGCCTTCACGTCGACGAGAAGGACGGCAAAGTGGCGAAGGTCGAATTGCCGGGAGCGAGCAGCGATCAGCTCAAGCAGCTCGCCGAGTTCAATTACCGCACCTGAGGCGGAGTGCGGACCGCGTCGGAGTCAATGCATGGCCCGACCGGTCGCCAAGGTGATCGATCGGGTCAGGGTACGCGAGGGGGGCGGGAGTGTTCCACTTCGCGCTCGGTGCGACAGCCAGAAGCGCGCGGGCCGGTGCGAGTCTTTGTGGACGCCTGCGGGGTTTCCACACGTGAGCCGAAGCCGACCAGACGAATCGGCGCCATCCTGGTCATGTAGCGATTTCGCTCATGCGTACCCGCCTGCTGCAGCAGCGCACGCTTCAGCACGATGATCTGCGAGCTTGACTGCGTGACATAGCCGCGCGAGCGCATCGATGATCAGCGCCGCGGTTTCAAATCGAACTGTGATGACGTTTTTGCGTCGGCCCTGCAAGTTCGAGGCAGCATGCGATCAATGCCTCGCTCGTCACCGATTCCCCGTTCCGGCCACGCGCTGCGGTGGGAAGAGAGTACTCTTCTCGCGAACCCATACGAGCTGTCTATTGGCTTTGACGCCATCTTCGATGGAGGATGGTCATGCGTTCGATCTCTGTAGCACATCAGGTGAGAGGTTGCCGCTCTGATCATACAGTGGATGCAAAGGCCCGATGCAAATATTTCACATCGTCGGAAGGGTACTGTTACAATTTCGTCGTCAAGCTGAGAGTCGACAACCCGACTTAATGGGACGCAAATCGTCCCCTCAGAATATTTAATGCAACAACATCCCTAACGCAAACGTTAGCATCGCGTTGGCGCAAGTCCGCTGCGTCAGAACCAATATCCGCGGAGGGAGTAGCCTGGGGCCTGTAGATGGCACGCGAGGCGTCCTGCTGGCTGGTCGATGGAGGCGCAATGGGTGCGCTTATCCGCGCCTACGACTGGAAACCCACTCCTTTCGGTGACCTCGGCGATTGGCCGCAAACTCTTCGTACTTGCCTACAGACCGTACTCAATGCGCGTTCGCCGATGGCCATCTACTGGGGAGGCGAGCTGTATCATTTCTACAACGACACGTACGCCCGTGTGATGTTGGGAAAGGACTGGCAAGGGTCCCTCGGACGGCCCGCCGCAGACGTATGGCGGGAGCAGTGGAGGGAATTGGGACCGCTTGCCAAGGGCACCTTGCGAACGGGCCGGCCGGAAAGGACCAACACGTTACGTCTTACGCTGGAGCGTGGCGATCTCCGCGAAGAAGGCTATCGCCGCATCTCCTACAGCGCCTTGCCAGGGCGGCCAGGCGAGATCGCAGGCGTCCTCTGTTGCGTCACCGTCGAGACGCAGAATGTCGTAAGGCAGCGCCGTGAGGGTGGGCTGCATTCGCTGTCAATCAGCACCATGACCGCTCAAAGCACCGACGAAGCCTGGCGCGCCTCAGTCGCCGCGCTAGCGAAGCTCTCCGACGATCTGCCTTTTTTTCTCCTCTACGCGGCCGATCCAGTCTTCAACGGCTGCTTCCTGGCCGGGGCCGGCCACGTCGCCGAGGGGACCGCCGGGTGTCCGCGGATTCTCGACCTCAACGACCCCCATGCGCCTTGGCCGCTCCGAGCGGCACACGAGAGGCAGCGGTCAATTGTGATCGACGAGCTTCCCGGCGGACTCGTTTTCCTGGGTGAAAGGCGGCCGGAGCCGGCGCGGCGCGCTGTCCTGCTACCCATCATTTGCGCCCGGGAGGTCATTGGTTTCGCGATCATGGGCCTAAACCCACGCCAGCCGTTCGACGAGGATTACCGCAAGTACCTGGAACGCTTGGCGAGCTACCTCGCGTGCGCCATCGCCAGCGCGCGCGCAGCGCCGGCGGGCCAACACTCTCTCCGATACCGCGGCGCAGCATCGGGCCAGCGAGGAGCACCTGCGCCTCGCGCTAGAGGTAGGACCCGTCGGCACGTGGGAGTGGGATTCGGGGCGCGAGACGGTAACCGCCGACGCCGCGCATCAATCACTGTTCGGACTAACTCCAGAGCCCGGCCCTCGCCCGCTGGAGCTTTATCGAGCCCGCATGTTATCCGACGACTTCACTGTCGGCATGGATCGCGCGAAGGCTGCGCTGCAGAGCAACTCCACTGCCCGGCACGAGCACCGTGTCCGCCTGCCGGACGGGCGGACACGCTGGTTACTGTCACTCGGGCGCGCGAAGCGAGGTGACCGGGCGTGCATGATCGGAATCAGCTTGGACATGACAGAACGCAGGCGCATGGAGGAAGAGCTGCGCCGAAGCGAGGTACGCCTCCGCGCTGCCGTCGACCTGCTCGGACTCGGACTTTACGATTGGGATCCGCGAACCAATGCGCTGCAATGGGACGCGCGTGTAAAGGCGATGTGGGGACTGCCCTCGGACGCGCACGTCGATTACGAGGTGTGGCGCGCCCACGTGCATCCCGGGGACCTCGATCGCGTCCAGACCGCAACCGATGGGTGTGTCGATGCGGGCGGCGATGGTCTCTACGACATCGACTATCGCGTGATCGGCGCGGACCGAATCGAGCGGTGGGTCAGGACCCGGGGTCATACGACGTTCGGAAAACAGGGGCCCGAAGCCTTCACGGGCGTGGCCCTCGACATCACGGAGCGCAAGAAGGCCGAGCAACGCCTGCTGGATGATGAGGCGCGTCTCTCGGCAATGCTGGCGCAGTTACCGATCGGTGTAGGGTTGGTGGATCGCGAGGGTCGTTTCCTGCTGCGCGGCGGGCTGCTTGGGCATTTGTGGGACGATCCGATGACCTCAGCCGATCCAAGGCAATCCGAAAGGTGGCGTGCATTCGATGCCGAAGGGCACTTGCTGGCGCCGGGGGCTTACCCTGGAGTTCGCGCGCTGCGCGGCGAGACCATCGTTCCCGGCCTCGATTTCATTCACACATCGGAGACGGGACACGAGACCTGGATCAGAGTGGCCGCGGTGCCGTTCCGCGACATGAACGGCGAAGTCAAAGGGGCGGTCGTGATTCTGGAGGATATCGACCATGAGAAGCGGGCCGAGCAGGAGATACGGGAGAGCGAGCAACGATTCCGCGAATTTTCTGAGCATTCGACACAGGTAATCTGGATTCTCAGCGCAGGGGACCGTCGCCTTGAATACCTCAGCCCCGCACATGAACGCATTTGGGGCCAGCCGCGGGAAGTGGGCCAGGGCTATTGGGCCGAGACGCTTCATCCGGAGGACCGGGACGCGGCAGTCGCCGCCCTCGACCGGGCGGCCCTCGGCGAGACCGTCGTCGGCGAATACCGGATAATACGGGCCGATGGAGGGATGCGTTCGGTTCGCGACACTCTTTTTCCCATGCGCGGCCGTGACGGACGGGTCGAACGCATCGGCGGCATCAGCCAGGACATCACCGTCCAAACCGAATCTTTTGTGTATCTGGTGGACAGCGAGGAACGCTCCCGCGCAGACGTGCAGCGCCTGCTCATGAAGGCGGGGTATCGCGTCAAGACTTTCGCGACTGGATCCGAATTACTGGCCGTCGCACCGGTGCTGGCACTGGGTTGCGTCATACTTGACATCCGCTTGCCCCAAACTGGCGGCCTTGCAGTTGCCCGCCGGCTCAAGGCCATCGGCAGCCAACTGCCGGTGCTGGTGGCGGGGGCAAGTCAGGGAGATGTCAGCGTGGCGGTCCAGGCGATGAAAGCTGGAGCCGTTGATTGGATCGAGGTGCCTTGCGACGAAGCAGTATTGGTCGGAGCTATCGCATCAGCCTTTGCCGATGTCCGAGCCCTCGCGGCTCAAAACCAGCAGGTAACGTGGGTCAGGTCGCAGATCGGGAGCATGACGGAACGCGAACGGCAGGTGCTCGAGGGCCTGCAGGCTGGCGGAACGAACAAAACGATCGGAAGAGGCCTGGGGATCAGCCCCCGAACCGTGGAATTGTACCGTGCCAGCGTGATGGAGAAGCTCGGCGTCCAGAGCTTGACGCAGGCCGTGCTGCTCACTGCTGCGGCCGGCATTCTTCCGGTAAAACTTCCGATAGAAGCCAAGAGCGAGCACGGATTGAAACGGAAATGCCCTTAGGAACGGTCCGAGCGCTGCACGAGCGCGTTGTTGGTTATGTCCGGGCGGGAAGCGCAAATCTTCCAAGCCAATCGTGACCCAACTGCCCACAACACCGCTGACCGGAAAGCGAGGCACCATGCTCCCGAGTATCGCGTCCGTACCTGCCGAAAACATCGATCCGCTCTGTGGAATCCTCTCTTCGCTTTCCTCCGTACGAACCATTCAATCGCACGGCCGCGGGGAGAGCATCTACCGCGAGACGGATCTCGCCGACCACTGGTATTGTGTGGTGACGGGCGCGGTCCGAAAGTACACGGTGCTCACCGACGGTCGGCGCCAGATCGTCGATTTCCTGCTGCCGGGCGACTTCTTCGGATTTCGCGAGCGTCATCAGCAGTCCTTCGCGACCGACGCCATCACGAATGGAACGACCGTCGCGCGCTATTCCCGACGGGGAGTCGAGCTCGCTGCTGACCGGAATCCGCAGCTCGGACGTGAAATCCGGGAGCTGATCCTGGAGGCCATATCAAGGTGTCAGGCGCGTCTGCTCATCATGGGCCGGATGCGCTCGGTCGAGAAGGTCGGCGCGTTTCTGCTTGAAATGGCGGAACGCTGTCTTGATCGCCGCGATCGAGCGGTCATCGTCCTGCCCATGTCGCGCTACGATATCGCCGATTACCTCGGGCTTTCCGTGGAGAGCGTGAGCCGGGCGCTGACTAGGCTGTGCAAGGAGGGACTAATCCGTTTGGTCGACAAGCACAGGATTTCCATCATTGACCGCGATCTGCTTGAGGTCGGAATCGGTTGGCACGGCGAGCAGACATGCGAACGGCCGCTCCACTTGGCGCGAGGTTGATAGGCGTCAAGGCAAGCCGCCCGCGCCGTTATAACTTTGTGAAGAAAGCATCGGCTGCGACCGACGACATGGCTGACATGACCGGGAAGTGGAGAAGACAATGTCGCTGATCCTTTCTGCCGGAACGCGCGCGCCGGGTTTCACCCTGCGCGTGACGCCCGATCAGAACCTCACGTTGTCCGACATGGCTGGCCGGCCCGTCATCATCGCGTTCTATCCGGCCGACTGGAGTCCGGTCTGCGGCGACCAGATGTCGTTGTACAACGAGATCCTTCCTGAGTTCCACAAGCACGGTGCCGAGTTGCTGGGGATTTCGGTCGACGGCGCGTGGTGTCACAAGGCCTTTACCGAGCATCGCCATCTGCACTTCCCGCTGCTCGCCGATTTCGAGCCGAAGGGCGAGGTCGCCAGGGCTTACGGCGCCTACCGCGACGGTGTCGCCGAGCGCGCGCTGTTCGTCCTCGACCGGCAGGGAGTGATCTTCTGGAGCTATCGTTCGCCAATCGCCGTCAATCCCGGCGCTGACGGAATCCTCGATGCGCTGGAGAAACTGTCACGAAAGGAGTCCAGTCATGAGCACACTGAAAGTGCCGGTCAGCCAGCGTGACCACATCAGGGGGCCTGCATCTGCACCCATTACGCTCGTCGAGTATGGCGATTACGAGTGTCCGCACTGCGGAATGGCCCACCCGGTCGTGCAGGCCGTGCAAGAGAACTTTGGTCCGCAGCTGAGATTCGTGTTCCGGCATTTTCCGCTGAACGAAATTCATCCGTTTGCCCAGAGCGCTGCCGAGGCCGCCGAATTCGCCGGAGACCACCGCAAATTCTGGGAGATGCACGACGGTCTCTACGCGAACCAGGAAATGCTGCAGGACGCGGCTTCGGCGATGCGGCTGCTGTTCGCACTCGCCGAAACCTTGGGCCTGTCCGGCGATCAGCTGCGAGACGCGCTCGAACAGGGTGAATATGCGCCGAAGGTGCGAGATGACTTCATGGGCGGCATTCGCAGCGGCGTCAACGGGACGCCCTCGTTCTTCATCAATGGCCGCCGGCACGACGGCTCTTACGCGTTCGATGAATTCGTGCCTGCGATTGAGGCTGAGCTCCGCGCCGGAGCCGCAGCGCACCCCTGAGCTGCGGCGGGTTCGAAGGGTTCGGGAGCGTCTGGGCGGCGACGCTTTTGGCACGGAATGTTGCCGTCATGCTGCCGGCGAACCCATGCGCCTCAGCCCTGATCAGACCGCGATCTATGCAGCACCGCGATGTACGCAGCAGCCCTCGTTGCGTTCGCCACGATCAGCGGAAATGGCCATCGCCGCTTGGGCCGCTGCGTCCTCAACTCCGTGGCGCCCGGCGCGGCGGCGGTCGCTGCCTTTGCCCCCCTTGATCGGTTGCTTGCTCACATCCACACATTCAAGAAAATGGATGATGAAATCGACCTGCGGTCGATTCGGCTAAACTTCCCTTGCGAAGTGTCGAGAGACCGAAGCGCGGCTGCCCGGCGCGGACTCAGCGTCGCCTGGTACGCAGCTTCAAAATCATTGATCCGCATTTGAAGAATCTGATGCGAAAATTGACGCCCGTCATGGTTGTCCGCGAGGCCGCGGCCTAGCTTTCGAAGCGTGCTCGGAATAATGCGGCAAGCGTTGCCGGACCGATCCGCCTTTCGATCAATCGTCCCAGGAGGTCATGATGCTGAAGTCCGACACTGACATAGAACTGGACGTCAAGGACGAGCTGCAATGGTCCCCTGATCTCGATGCGAGCGACATCGCCGTGTCGGTGAAGGACGGTGTCGTGACGCTTGCAGGTTTCGTGAAGAGCTATACCGACAAGTATGAAGCCGAGCACGCCGCCAAACGGGTCGCGGGCGTGGTCGGCGTCGCGAATGATCTCGAAGTTCGCTTACCGAGCATCGACCAGCGGCCAGATCCCGACATCGCGCGCGACGCTGTCGCGGCGCTCAAGAACCAGCTGCCGATCTCATCCGAGAATATCAAGGTGGTGGTCAAGGGTGGCTGGGTCACTCTTGAGGGCGAGGTGGAATGGCAGTACCAGCGCGACACCGCCGAGAAGGCAGTGCAACGGATTAAGGGCGTGAAGGGCGTCAGCAACACGATCCTGCTCAAGCCGCGCATTGAGCCGACGGAGGTCAAGCGCAAGATCGAGGAGGCCTTGCGGCGCAGCGCCGAGGTTGATGCCAACCGCATCACGGTCGAGACGCGTGGCGGAGAGGTCGTTCTGAAAGGCAAGGTCCGCTCGTGGATCGAGCGCGAAGAAGCCGAACGCGCCGCCTGGGCGGCGCCAGGCGTCACCAAGGTCGAGGACCAGATCGTCGTAAGTCCGTAACTGTTACCCCATTCACCCGGGCCGCATCACAAGCCAGCGAGAATCGCCGGCACATCGGCGGCGCACGCACAAGGAGGACATCCATGGCTTTTCGCTCACTCGTCCCGTTCCAGAATCGCGACATGCTCGCGCGCCCCGAGTCCCTCTTCTTCGGCCCGCTGCACCGGGAGATCGATCGTTTATTCGACGACTTCGCCCGCACCCTGACGACATCCGGGGCGCAAGGGCAGGGCTTTCCTACTCTGTTGCCGAGGATGGACGTCACGGAGACCGACGACGAGATAGAGATCACCGTTGAGATGCCCGGCCTCGAACGGAAGGACGTCGATATCGCCATCGAAGACGACGTGCTGACGATTCGCGGCGAGAAAGTCGAGCGCAGCGAGGGCAATGGTGCTCAGCAAGCACCGCAGGGCGATGAACAACAGCGAGGCGCCGGCGAACAAGGCAAGGCGAAAGGCAAGGGTGAAGGCCAGAAGTCGACCGAGGGCCAGCAGCAGGCGCAATCGGGCAGTGAGAAGAACAAGAACTATCACGTCAACGAGCGCAGCTACGGCGTTTTCTTGCGCGTACTGCAGCTGCCATCCGCCATCGATCCGAGCAGCGTCGAAGCCACCATGTCGAAGGGCGTGCTGCGGATCCGGATTCCGAAACCGGCGAACACCGGCGCGAAGAAAATCGAGATCAAAGAGGCTGCATAGCCGACCTCAGCCTCGGGAGTGTCCGAGCTTGTTTCGCCGTTACGGGCGCGTTCACATTCTCGGACGGCGGCAGGGCGCGCTTGATGGGCTCCGCTGTCTTGCGGCCTAGGAGCTCCCGAGCTCTTGAGAAGATCATAACGGAGATGCTGAATGACCAAGGCCATCGGGATCGATCTCGGAACGACCAACTCCTGTGTCGCCGTGATGGAAGGCAACCGTGCTAAGGTGATCGAGAATGCCGAGGGCGGCCGAACGACGCCCTCGATGGTCGCGATCACCGACGACGGGGAGATTCTCGTCGGTCAGCCGGCGAAGCGCCAGAGCATTACCAATCCGGAGAACACGATTTTCGCCATCAAGCGCCTGATCGGACGCCGCTACGACGATCCAATCACGCAGAAGGACAAGGGCATGGTCCCCTACCGGATCGTGCGCGGAGACAATGGCGATGCCTGGGTCGAGATCCGGGGCAAGAAATACAGCCAGCCAGGTCAGCGCCTTCATCCTGCAGAAGATGAAGGAGACTGCAGAGGCCTATCTGGGCGGCGGCGTGACCCAGGCTGTCATCACGGTTCCGGCCTACTTCAATGACGCGCAGCGTCAAGCCACCAAGGATGCCGGCCGCATCGCCGGGCTCGAGGTCCTGCGTATTATCAACGAGCCGACCGCGGCCGCGCTCGCCTACGGGCTCGAGAAGCGCGGCACCGGCAAAATCGCAGTCTACGATCTCGGCGGCGGCACCTTCGATATCTCCATTCTGGACGTCGGCGACGGGGTGTTCGAGGTCAAAGCGACGAACGGCGACACTTTCCTAGGCGGCGAGGACTTTGACAAGCGCGTCATCGACTATCTGGCTGACGAGTTCAAAAAGGAGCAGGGCATCGATTTGCGTACCGACCGACTGGCGCTGCAGCGCCTCAAGGATGCGGCCGAGAAAGCAAAGATCGAGCTCTCCAGCGCGACCCAGACAGACGTCAACCTGCCGTTCATCACGGCCGACCAGAACGGACCAAAGCATCTCGCCGTCAAGCTGACGCGCGCCAAGCTCGAGGCGCTGGTCGACGACCTCATTCAGCGCACGATCGCGCCGTGCAAATCGGCCTTGCAGGATGCAGGGCTGCAGGCCTCGGAAATCGACGAGGTGGTGCTGGTGGGCGGTCAGACCCGCATGCCCAAGGTGCAGCAAACCGTTCAGCAGCTGTTCGGGCGCGAGCCGCACAAAGGCGTCAACCCCGACGAAGTGGTGGCGGTCGGGGCAGCGATCCAGGCCGGCGTGCTGCAGGGCGACGTCAAGGACGTGCTGTTGCTCGACGTCACCCCGCTATCGCTCGGCATCGAGACGCTGGGCGGCGTGATGACCAAGCTGATCGAGCGCAACACCACGATCCCGGCCAAGCGCAGTCAAGTCTTCTCCACCGCCGAGGACAACCAGACGGCGGTGACCATCCGCGTCTTTCAGGGCGAGCGCGAGATGGCGGCCGACAACAAGTTGCTCGGCCAGTTCGATCTCGTGGGCATTCCGCCGGCGCCGCGCGGCGTGCCGCAGATCGAGGTCAGCTTCGACATCGACGCCAACGGCATCGTCAACGTCTCCGCCAAGGACAAGGCGAGCGGCAGGGAGCAGGCCATCCGCATTCAGGCCTCCGGCGGGCTGAGCGAGGCCGATATCCAGCGCATGGTCCGGGAGGCCGAGGCGCACGCCGAGGAGGACAAGCGGCGCAAGGATCTCGTGGAGTTGCGCAACCAGGCGGACGCCGCGGTCTATACGGTCGATAAGCTCCTCAAGGATGCGGGCGAGCGCGTGCCGGCCAACGTGAGGAGCGAGGTCGAGCAGTCGATCTCGGCGGCGCGTGACGCGATCAAGGGCGAGGACGTCCAGCGCCTGCGGCAAGTGATCGAGCGTCTCCAGCAGGTCTCGGGGCGCCTGAATGAATCTGCCACGCAAGCGGAGACGCAGGCCGGCGCAGAAGGCACGCGCCCCGGCCCTGGATCCGAGAACGTGGTCGATGCTGAATTCGAGGATGTGGACGACCGCAATCGCAAGGCGGGCTGACGCACTCGGGGTCCGCTCCGTGCGTACAGGAGGCACAAAATGTCCCAACGTGTGGCGGAGGGTCAAACGCAGCCGTCGGACAATCGAACCGAGGCGGGCAACCTGCGTGCCGAGAGCGAGTCGTTGCGCGACCGCATGCTCCGCGCGCTAGCCGAGGCAGAGAATACGCGGCGCCGCGCCGAGCGAGCGCAGGACGAAGCGCGTCGATACGCGGTCGCGGATTTCGCCCGCGAGCTCCTCCCGGTCGTCGACAATCTGCGTCGCACGATCGCGGCCGGCGCGCGTCGTGCGCCTCAGGCCGTCGAGGATGCGGCTCTGGTCGACGGAGTGCGCGCTATCGAACGGCTTCTAGTGAGCGTCTTCCAGGAATTCGGCATTCGGCCCATTGAGGCCCAGGGCGCGCCGTTCGATCCATCGCTGCACGAGGCGATTATGGAAGAGTTTTCCGACGCGCAGGTCCCTGGTTCGGTCGCTCGCGTGCTCGAGGAGGGCTACACGCTGCACGATCGCCTTCTGCGGCCGGCGCGCGTCAGCGTCGCCAAGCAGTATCCGGCGGCAGCTTCTGCCGAGCGAGACCAAGGCGGCCCCCGAGGCCCGCGCTCGTCCGACCACGGATCATAAGCGCTTCGCTACCGGGCTCAAGCCGCATCGAAGGGAATCCCTCCTTGGCCGCCGATCCGTACAAGACTCTCGGGGTCGGCAAGGGCGCGTCCCAAAGTGACATCCGAAAGGCGTACCGCCGGCTCGCCAAGAAGCTCCACCCCGATCTAAACCCCGGCAACAAGGAGGCGGAGGAGCAGTTCAAGGCCATCTCGGCGGCCTACGATCTCCTAGGAGACCCCGACAAACGCGCGCGGTTCGACCGCGGCGAGATCGACACGGCGGGAGCCGAGCGGCAGCAGCGCTTCTATCGCGATTTTTCCGAAGCAGGCGGCCCGCACGTCTACACAAGCGACGCCGGTTTTGCCGATTTCGGCCACGCGGAGGACATCCTATCCGAGCTCTTCGGCCGCCGCGGCGCGGGAGGCCGGCGCGAATTCCGCATGCGCGGACAGGACGCGCACTACCGTCTCGAGGTCGATTTTCTCGACGCGATCAACGGCGCCAAGAAGCAGCTCACGCTGGATGGGCAGACGCTCGACGTCACGATCCCGCCCGGCACCCGCGACGGCCAGATCCTCCGCCTGCGCGGCCAGGGGCGGCTGGGCACGGGCGGCGGCCCGTCCGGCGATGCGCTCATCGAGATCGGGGTGCGACCGCATCCGTTGTTTCGCCGCGAGGGCGATGACATCCACATCGATTTTCCGGTTCCACTCGAGCACGCGGTGCTGGGCGGCAAGGCGAGCGTGCGCACCCCAACCGGCACGGTGACGATGGCGATCCCCAAGTGGGCGAATACCGGCACAGTGCTGCGCCTGAAGGGCAAGGGGGTGCCGCGACCGGACGGAAGCCGCGGCGACGAATACGTAACCGTCAAGGTGATGCTGCCCGACAAGCCCGATCCAGACCTCGAGCGGGCGATCTTCGAATGGCGCGACGCGCAGCGCCGCGATTCGCGCCGCAGGATGGAGGCTTGAGCCATGGACAGGGGCGAATTCCTCATCCGCGCGCGGCTCGATGCCAAGGTGCTCGAGACATGGATCGAGGCTGGCTGGCTGATTCCGCGCGGGCACGGCGCGATGCGCGAATTTGCCGACGTCGACGTCGCTCGCGCCTGCCTGATCCTCGACCTGCGCACGCTTGGCGTGAACGACGAGGGAATTCCCATCGTGCTCGATCTCGTCGATCAGGTGCACGGGTTGCGCCGGATGTTCCGCGAGGTGCTGGCCGCGATGCAGGAGCCTTCGCGCGCCGATGACGATTTGGCCGCAACGTCGGGCGACCCCAATCGGGGACGGACGTACTGACCTCGCTGGGAGAGCGTGTGCGCTAACCGTCTTGAACTGCGCCGTGCTCCTTTTCCAGATCAGCCTGGGCCGGGCCAAGCTCGAAGGATTGCTGGCGCAGTTCGCGCTGATCCTGGTACGCTACACGGATCATCCTTTCCTTTTGGCGATGGTTCGCTCGGGGGCTGACGACCTCACTCCCTTCGTCGCTATGATGTTCCTGCAAGGCGACTGGTCTGTTGACGCAAATCCATCCGGAGTCGCCTTTCGGAGAGTCCAAGACGCTAGAGGAATTACGCGCGAACGGGCTACGACAGCGACCAAGGGCTAGTGCTCAGCAGGATTCGGCTCCGAAAGCATTGAAATGCACGGCTTTCCGTCAAGTCGGGAGTGTGGGTTGGATTTAGGGAAAATTCCCCACATTTCTTTGATGGCGAGCACCTCAACACATGCCTTCAATGTTGTTTCATCTAGCGGTAGGGAGCTGGTTCGCCGAACGTTTCGCAGCCCCCACCATCGCGCAGGAAAAGGCTTGGCCGGCGATCCGGCAGGGCCGGCATGTCGAAAGACTTTGGCGGGCTTCCTGGCGGCGATCGACGGTCTGGTGCGCCAAGGCTTCGAGGCTCGGCTCGAGGACGCAAAATATCTATGTCTCCCCGCTCAAGGCGCTCTCAAATGTATTCAGCAGAACCTGGAAGTGCCACTCACCGGCATCCAGGCGAGTTTGCGCGCGCGCGGCTTGCCGGAGATCGAGATCCGCACCAGCGTGCGAACCCGCGACACGACGTCGCGCGATCGCGATAGTATGCGACGCAAGCCGCCGCACATCGTGGTCACGACGCCTGAGTCGCTCTATGTGCTACTCGGATGGGAATCCGGACGGGCGATGCTTGCCTCGACCCGCACCGTCATCGTCGATGAGATCCACGCGCTGGCGTCCAACAAGCGCGGCTCGCATGTTGCGGTTTCGCTCGAGCGCCTGGAGGCGCTCTGCGGAGGTCGCCTGCAGCGCATCGGCCTCTCAGCGACTCAGAAGCCGACGGAGGAAGTCGCACGTTCAGCAGTTGCGCCCTTAGGGTCGGATTGTCCGCCCCCTGGGCCATCCGTTCGAAGTCAACGGGTCGCTGAAGGTACTCTGTGATTAGCTGCATGGAAGAAACGCCGCGCCCCCACCGGATACTTTCCGACGGGCTTGCAACTTTCAATGCACTTCGAGTTCCAAAGGGGACCCCCCTCATTTTAAAAAGAGACCAGCGACCATGGAAAGGGGCCAGTACCCCATTCGGCGACGTTACACTTGCCGTACCTAGGCCGCGACAGGCCGCGCACAATTTTGTTAGAGTTCCCGGAACGCAAGGTCTTGTTCTGGATTGATTCGTTCTCAGGGATTCGCTCAATGCCTGATCGCGAGAAATACAGACAAAAAGCGCTGGATTGCACGGCAGCGGCCGAGAACATGCGCGACCCGCAAGAGCGGGCCTCTATGCTGGCAATCGCCAAGCTCTTCATGAAGCTCGCAGACCGTGTTGGCCTTCGTCATGACCGCGCCACGGCCCACCGCCCTACGGGCGATCTGCCGGTCGAGAAGGACAGCTAGTTGTTGTTCTTCTTCGGCTGCTGCACCACCTTGTCGAAGTGCTTGGGATCGTCCGAGGCCCCGACCTTGCGAATATCATCAAGCTGATCCAAATAGAGGGGGAAGGCACGATCGTGCTCGTCGGCTTGGTCCGATGTTGCTGGAAATGACTTGTCTGCGCATCAGATCGCGGCTGAGCTTGCGACGCGACAAATTCCGACCGCGAATGCTGCCCCGTCTCGCATTCACGGCACGGTTGGGCCTTGCACCATCGGGAAGAGCGTCTCCTCGGGCTGCATCCAAATGATTAACCAAGATCGGCACGAAGCCAAAAAGCAGCAGCAGGACCAGCAACAGCATGTGAAGTAACCGTTGGCGCAAGATTAACCAGTGGGTAAGCACATCCAGGCAACATGAACGCCTCTTGTAGGTCTTGCGTCGAGAGAGAGGGAAAGAGGGGCTCCGAAACCTGGACAGTCCGGGGCCCCTCCTATTTCGGATAGCGCTAGCGCGCGCCAAAATGTTGGCCAATGGTAGCAGCCTGGATTTGAGTTCGCGCAGTCGCAACCCGATCAACCGCGGTTGCCTGAGAAGCACTTTGTGTGATTTGAGGCATGTCGGGTACAGAAAATAGGAAATCGGTTCGTCACGACATCGACCTCGTCGTAGAGCTAGAGTTTGCAGACGAGTCCACCATCCGCTGCTATTTGGCAGATGTTTCCCAAGGCGGGGCACGCCTCAAAGTCCGCGAGCCCGACAGCCTGCCCGACCAGTTCATGTTGCAGATGTCCGGCCGAGTACGACGGTACTGCCGGGTCGTATGGCGTTCGTCCGATCAGGTCGGAATAGAGTTCTTAGCGGCACCTCAGCCGCTAAGCTCCCGCGCCTCAAGAAACCCAGTTTTGATCAAGTGTCCGAAGACCGGCAAGAACATACCGACCGGGTTACTTCTGACCGTTCCCGATGATCTCGCCAAGATCACGAGCGTGCGGCGCTTTACACAATGCTCCTGGTGCAAGCATGTCCACGGTTGGACGCCGAAGGAAGCGTTTCTGCAAGTAGCACCGACGACCACCGACGCCTGAAAGTGACCGTTGGGGCAAAACTTCGGCTGGAAGGCCTCATGAAGAGAGCCCAGCCTAGGAGACTGCGCGCAGTTGTTTATAAAACTCTGCAAGCTGATCCGCCGGCCTTGGGCGGCTGAACAAATTACCTTGAGCTTGCGAGCACCCCGCGGCCCGCAGCGCTATAAGCTGTTCCTCGGTTTCTACGCCCTCAGCAACGACTTTCATTTCAAGGCTACGTGCCAGGTTTATGATCGAGTTGACGATGACAGCGCAGTCCGGACGATCGATCATTGCCGAAATGAAGGATCGATCAATCTTGACCTTGTCAAAAGCGAACGAGGAAAGATAAGTCAGCGATGAATATCCGGTACCAAAGTCATCAAGAACAATCTTGGCGCCGAACTCCTTGAGATCACGCAAAAGTCGCACGTTGCTTTCGGTGCGCCCCAGCAGGATCGACTCCGTGATTTCCAGTTCCAGGCGTGCAGCGGGGAAGCCCGTCGCCGCCAGAGCACCGGACACTGCTTTGCTTAAATCTCCCTTTCCAAATTGCGCCGACGATAGATTGACCGCAAGGCTGATGTAATGGGGCCACGATTTCGCGTCTCGGCATGCGGTACACAGCACCCATTCGCCAATTGGCGAGATCAGCCCGGTCTCTTCCGCAATTGCGATGAATTCGTCTGGTGGAACCAGTCCTTGCGATCCACGTCGCCAACGCAGCAGCGCTTCCATGCCGATGCATCGTTGGGTCGCGATGTTGAATATCGGTTGATAGTGCAGCTCGAACTCATTCTTTTGAAGCGCCTGCCGCAGGTCGCTCTGAAGATCCCGTCGCAATCGTGACCTTGTCTCCATGCTCGGTTCAAACACACAGTAGCGGTCCCGGCCCGAGAGTTTCGATTGATAAAGCGCAAGATCGGCATTGCCGAGGATCTCCTCGGAAGTTCTTCCCTGTGAAGGCGCGATCGCGATCCCGATGCTGGTGCTGATCGATATCTCGCGGCCGCCGAGGTCATAAGGTTCGGATAGGGTTTCGATGAGATCGGCGGCGAGCGCCGTAGCGTCCCTTCCCTGGTCGATGAGGGGGCGCTGCAATATGGCGAACTCGTCGCCGCCAAGCCTTGCCACGATGTCATCGTGACGAAGAAGAAAGCGCAAGCGGACCGAGACAGCTCGCAACAACGAATCTCCTGCGCCATGGCCAAGAGTGTCATTGACAAGCTTGAAGCCGTCGAGATCGAGCATGAAGACGGAGAACTGAGAGCCCCTCTCGATCCATTCATTCAGACTTTCCAACAGGAATGCGCGATTGGGCAGGCCGGTCAGACCGTCGTGGCTGGCCATGTGCGCGAAACGCACATTTTGCGACCGTAACTGCTTGCTCGCGCGCTCGAGTCTTGTTCGATCGCGAAGGCTCAAGCCGATGACAATCATGATTAGCAACGTCAGGCCCGAGGCGACGACATTGTAATAAGAGCGTTTCGCATTTACTGCAGCAAACAGCTCCTTGGCTCCCAGACCAACAGCGACGACGAGGGGAAAACCTTGCAGCACCCGATAGAACACGAGACGGTCGACACCGTCACTTCTTCCGCTTTTAGTCTTATACCATCCCGCGGGCTTTATGAGTGCCTGGGCCAGCAGCGTGCTTCCGGCGAGATTGCTTCCAACGTACGCAAGCCGTTCGCTTTTTGCGCTCCCGATTGCGCGCAAGATGCCATCGGTTCCGACAACCCGAACTGTGCCCTCTCGACCAATGTCGATCGAATTGTAGAACGTCGTGAAATGATCGGGGTCCACTGAGATCACCACGACCCCAGCGAACGAGCCATCGAGTGCGGAAATTCGGCGCGAAAGCTGAATGGTCTTTCGTTGAGTTACGCGGCCAACCAACGGCTTGCTGATAAACAGCTTATCGTCAGGCGCATCGATATGAACTCGGAAATGTTCTCTGTCACTGAGATCGAGTGGCCCAGGGTGCGGGTCAGCCGTCGTCGATCTCATGAAACCGTCGGGCCCAATGAGAACGATCTGGAACGCCGGATCGGAGAGTGGATGCTCTTGATTGGCCCACTCTGTAAGGTCGAATTTTTCGGGATCTCGCTGAAACGCGTTGCGGACAACTTGCAGGGTGTGGTCCACATCTGACAGGGTCGCTACCAGGTGTTCTTCAAAAGCTCTCGAAAGGTTGCTGGCGTGCTGGATCGCGTCCTGCTGAACCGTTGCAAGCTCGGATTTCATATGGAAGTCGAAGCCGAGCCAGACGAGGGCAATCATCGCCAGGCCGAGATAGGTCGCGCCCTGGTTAACAACCGGCAACCATGGTCTCGGGCGGGTGCTTTTTTTCAACTGTCGACCTCGGTGCGGGGCCGACTTGGCGCAATCTTGAACGAGGGCCCATTCGAACTTGCAGCTTCAGCGTTATGGAACGCTGAAACCTCAGAGTGCCTGATCTCGTAAAATTATTTATGATTAATCGATCGTGGCATAATGGAAGATTTGTGCGCCTGTTTTCCGGAACGGACTATCTCTGGGGAGTCGACTCCGAAGGGCCCGCCCTGGTTGCGACAGGAAGCACCCAAAATCATCAGCAGCGCTCTGATTGCCGCGGCCGCCCGGAATCATCATTGTTCCCCAACAGCGGAAATTAATTGGCGCGAGCGAGGAACTGCCGTCCAGGGATACGTAGCGTCAGACGGCGGTACGAAACATTGAGGTGAGAGACCTTCACCCGACGCTATTCTCCACCGAGTCATTCGTAATTCTCGCGGCGCGCTGCTCATAGTCCTTCGCCATGCGAAGCAGCTCCGTCACGAGCTGGGGCGTGCTCGCCGCGCTCGCCTGCTTCAGACACGTGTCGGCCAGCTCGATCAATCTCTGGCGCTGAACGTTGCTTCTGCTCGTGTGGGGACGCACCTCACCAACATTTGTGCTCACTGCTCCTAGTGAAGCACCGTCTAACAAAGTCTTACTCGGTGAATTACAAGCCGAGGCTTCCGCATCGACTGGGCCAAATCTGACCGAAGCGAATCAGGGAAGCTCCAACAGGCTGAGCTTTTCTCACACAAATCCCGGCGACACTAGCGACTTGTAGCGCTCCATGTCCTCCACAAGAAAGCTGTTGGCGATGACAAACGCTCGAATGGTGTCGCGCGGATCGCCTTCACATGCAGCAATCGCCACGTCCACGACAACATCGATGTCTCTGCCGCGGACACGCTCACCGACTTAATACAGGCCCCCTTGACGATGGCGGGCTCGGCCAATCGCGGGCCCAGCGCTGGTGGGCTCAGCTGTCGTTTTCGGGGCGCGCGTCGCCGGCTGGCCGGTGCGCGGTTGCGCGCTTGTGACGGGCCCCTACGTGATCGGCCATCCTCATGAAGGCCTGGGCGATTACCAGCATGGCGGCGCGCTCTTGCGGGTCGCGGATGTGCTCCGCTGTCGGGACGCAATCATGCGCTCGTTGCCGGTACTTCTCCCGGTCTGGCATAGTTTGCACCTGTTCGGTCTATCAACGGAGGACGAGAAGCGGCGTCCCGAAACTCAGGAATTTTCGTAAGGATGCATACCGTTCGACTGCTCGCTCGCGGTAACTCCGTGACCAGACTGCCCACCGAATGACATAAAGCGAGGCAATTTGAAGTTGGTCTAGGAGGGAAGCGACAGTGGCGAAGAAAGTCGAGCCAGTCGACAAAGTGGTCGGCCAGAACATTCGCATCTTCCGCAGCGCGAAGGGAATTTCTCAGAGCGAGCTGGGCAAAGCTATCGGTGTGACATTCCAGCAGGTCCAGAAATACGAGAGCGGTGCCAATCGCGTCGGATCGAGCCGGCTCGCCAAGATCGCGAAGGCACTGAACACCCCAATTAGTTCCCTGTTCGACAACTCGGCTACGAGCCTTGAAGGCCGGGTCTCAGGGTCGATGGTGACCGATCTACTGATCACTCCCGACGCAGTCAGAATGCTGAGGGCCTTTGCAAAGCTTCCGAACGATCATTTGCGCCGGAGCATCCTGGCGCTCACGGAGACGCTCGCCAAGAATCAAGGTTAGCTATCGTTCTCGGGGTGCTCGTCGCCAGCAGAACGATGGGCTGTAGCACGGTTGTGGCGAGCGCCGACGTAGTCGGCCATCTTCATGAACAGTTTGGCGATAGCCAACATGGCGGCGCGCTGTTGTGGGTCGCGGATACTCTCCGCTGCTGCGACGCAGTCTTGCGCCCGGTTTCTGTAATTCTCTCGGTCTGGCATAGGGCTTCCGTGCTCCGCGAACCAATAAGCCTGCGTCGGACACTCGCCTATTTTGGGCGGTCGGGCTGGAAGCGCTGAATGCGCTCCGTCAGCTCGTAGCTGCGGGCTAGGAATAGCCAACGTCTCTCCATCGTGAGCCAATCATCCCGCAACCCGGGGGCTTGCGATGTCATCCTAGAGGGGCGAGCGCGAAATCGGCGAGGTCCGCAAAGGGTAGTACCCAGAAGGGCTCATCTTGAGCAATTCGGGTCCGGTCCCGGGCCGAAACCAACTGTGATGATGGGACTGCGCTTACGGCAGATTCGGGCCACAAGCAGTCATGCGGTATCCATCGATTCGGGCCTTCTGTTGCATGCTAAAGTAGTGTAGATTTGTTGTAGAGCTACCCAGCGGGACGTGCCGAGGTCCGGGGCAAAGGGGTAGCGAGCATGCCGTCGGCGGGCTGCAGTCCAACATCAACTGACATCGGTCTTGCTGGCAGCCGCAGCACGAGCGAACATGCTCGATTCCATAGGAGGCTATCAATGAACCAGCGCAGCATTCTCACTATCGCGACAACAGTAGTATTGCTCGGAGTTATGAAGCCAACACACGCGGAAGAAGTGCTCAAATATCGACAGATACTGCATACAACGGCGGCGTTATCCCAAGATGTTGGCGATGCAGATGGACATGCAGTGACGGTTTTTCGCTTTTCCGGACTGGCTTCGCTTTCCGACGGAACCGTCGGCACGGCAACTGGGGTCGGAACGAATGACTACATCAAGGGTGCCGGGTCAAACGCGGCATACTTCAGCCTTACACTTAAAGATGGCTCTGTTCTCTGGTTCAAATCCGTCGGAACGGCCAAAATGGACGGGACGACCGCTTTGATTGAAGGAACTGCGACCGTTCTGGGCGGCAAGGGACGATTCGAAGGCGCGAAAGGAGAGGGCACGGTCACGGGTGCGCGGCTTGTGCCGTTGGCGGCCGGCGCCGACCTTTATTTGGATGTTGCGCTCAACGTCAAGAAGTAGCTTGCGCCTGTCATCACTCATCACATCGGACTTTTTGAAATCCACCTTCGCGCCTCACAACCACAACCCAAGGAGCAGATTAATGAACCCAAAGTTTTGCCTACTTGCCTTTACCGTCGCGATTGGCCTGGCGCTGCCGGCAGCAGCTCAGCAATCGAACTCGCTGCATCGCTACGTGACCCTCTTCAAATTCACCGATCAAGCGGTCAAGAATCTGACCGACAACCCGCAGGATCGCACGGCTGCGGTCTCCAAGACGGCTGAGCAGTTCGGCGGCAAACTGGAAAGCCTCTTGCTGTTTCCCAACAGCGGCGAATTCGATGGGCTAGCCCTCATGCAAATGCCCAGCGATGCTGCCATGGAGGAGGTCAATCTCGTTATTCGCTCAAGCGGAAGCTTCGCGAGATTGCAGGTTACTCCAGTCTTCACGCCCGCCGAGTTCAAGACGCTGTTGGAGGGGGCCAAGCAAGGCACGGCGAGCTACGCGCCGCCGGGCAAGTGATAGCAGCCTAACTCAAACAGGGAGAAGGACCAATGATTCGCCCAGCAGTGATTGGCGTCCTATCGGCCATAGCGGTCTGTCTCAGTACCGTGGCGTTCGGGCAACAGTTCGGCACGGCCGACGAAGCCAAAGCGATGCTCGTGAAAGCGGTTGCTGCCGTGAAGGCAGACAAGATGAAGGCGCTCGATCTGTTTGCCAAGGGAGAAGGTGGCTTTCACGGATCGCGATCTATATCCGTTCTGCTTCAATATTAGCGACGGCAAGATCAACCCATTCGCGAATCCTAATCCGACGAATTTTGGCCAGGACGTTAGGCGAATCTCCCGCCGGCCTAGGCCAGCAGGAATCAGCGTTTGCAGTATGCGCTGAGCACTTTTCGACAGCACAATTAAGGTCCGCTGTCGCCCCGTTAGCCACCGCACGGGTCGGGAGGCGAAGCCTTGCGCATGAGCTCTTGCCGGAAGTCAGGCGGCCCGCGCGCATCCCATTAGGCATTGCGAAGACTAAGCGGTACCGCCGGTTGCTGCGCGCGTGCCCCGAGCGGCCACGCCGCCGCTGCGCCGCCCAAGAGCGTGATGAAGTCGCGGCGCCTCATCGTTAGATTACCCTTGCGCCACTTTTCATTTTTTCTTTCGACAACGATGGTCACAGACTTCCTCAGCCCGGTTACAGGCAAGAACAGTGTTGAAGTCTTTCATAGTGCGTCGCTCGGGAGAAATTTGGGCAGGCCCCTGCAGACATGCCATCTGGGTTTGTTCGCAAGCGCTCATGCAAGCGACCATCGTTGGGGGTGCCTCACGCCCCGCTTCCGAAACGGCATTCTGTGCGTTTGCGCCGGCAATGACTACGCACACGGTCACAAGCGCCAGTATGATGCGAATCGAGTTTGCCACGTCGTGTCTCCCTGCTATTTCTCTGGCCGAACGCCCTGCAAGGTCATTCGATCAGTCAGTCAGTCGCGACCAACCAACCGCCAACCAGGTAAGCCATTCTCTCAGGAGGATATCGAATTGGTCCCCCTTAGTAAGGGGGTGTCGGGAGTTGCTCCAGCACCGGAATCGAGAAGATGAAGTGGCCGTATCCGGCCCCAGGCCAATTCGCATGCATGTTGAAGTAGTGTAGCGTTATCCAAGTCGGTTCCCTAAGCAGAGGCGGGTTGGAAAGGTTCCGATGAAAACTGGTGGGAGTTCAAGTGGTCGTCGATCAGCAAACATTCGATTTCGCTTGCCTTCTGAGCGCGTCGGACGCCCCCTTCGTCCGTCACGGCAACCGGGCGGAAGCCGTTGTACGGCCGTGATAGTGCGCCAAGCATGGCAAGAGTGATATCGAAGTCGCTCGCGAGCGGCCTGACTTCAACGTTCTCGTTTGGATGCCTACTGTGTAGGCCAAGCGAACGTGAGCGTCGCGCAAAGCGTTGCGCACATGGCGGAACAACGAAGTAAGAAGATGTTCGCGAAATTCGATGAGATCGACCTCGAACAGGAAAGACGTGCCTGCTTGTAGCTCGCTTGCGAGCGTAATGCGTCGTTGCGCCACTCCGGCCAGTTCCTGATCGTCTCATCAAAAACGAACCTGGGAACTGACAGCCCGCAGATTAGGAATACGGCGCCTAGAATTATCTTTTCGCAAATTTGTAGAACCCGACATCCGAGGCGCCAACATCAAATCCTACCTGACAGTACGCGAGGTAATAGTCCCACATGCGCTTGAATCGCTCATCGTATCCGAGCTTCTGAATTCGTGGCCAGGCGCGTTGAAAGCGCGCATTCCAATGCTGGAGGGTGCGAGCATAACTCTGGCCGAAGAATTGCTGTGCGACAGGCTTGAGGCTGACGCGCCGCGCTTCGCGTTCAATGATGCTCTTGGTCGGCAGCATGCCGCCCGGAAAGATATATTTCTGTATGAAATCGGGTCGCCGCCTGTACTTGTCGAAGCGGCGTTCATCGATCGTGATGGCCTGGAGCACGGCGATTCCACCTGGGCGCAGCCTGTCCCGGAGTTGAGCAAAATAGGTCGGCCAATAGGCCGCTCCGACCGCCTCCACCATTTCGATTGAGACGATGCGGTCGAAGCTCCCCGTGGCATCGCGGTAATCCTGGAAACGCAGATCGCAACTTCCGCGGGCTACGTGATGTGCAAGGCGCTGTTGCGCGTGTTCAAGCTGGTTCCGCGAAAGCGTCAGGGCCGTAACAGAGCAATCGTGCCTTTCCAGGATCCTTTCGGCGAGGCTGCCCCAGCCGCAACCGACCTCCAGCACCCGATTTCCGTCGTCAATCTCAAGAAGGTCGACCACACGGTCAAGCTTGGCCGCCTGCGCTTCCTCGAGCGTACTTTCGGCGGGGGAAAACAGCCCTGCCGAATAGGTCAGGCTTGCGTCCAGCCAGTGCGCGTAGAACTCGTTGCCGAGATCGTAGTGCGCGGCAATGTTACGCCTGCTGCCGCTGCGGGTGTTGCGGTTGAGGCCATGGCGAAGCCTCATTGCGAACCGCGGTGCGCGCAACAATGTAAGCCGGCCCGCAATTCCGCTGTTTTGACAGACCAGCGTCAGAAGAGAAACGAGGTTTGGCGACGACCATTCCCCAGCCATGTAGGATTCGGCAAACCCGATGTCCCAATCGAGCAACAGCCGCCCGAGCATCCGCCAGCTGTGTACCACGAGGTGAGCTTGCGGACCCGGCCGTCGCCCGTGCAGGGCAAGGCTGCGCCCATCCGGCGTGTCGATGACCAGTTCGCCATCTCCAAATTCCCCGATTAACTTTCCAAACAAGCTCTCGGTAAGTCGGCGGCAAGGCGCAAGCGCGTCGGAGCCGATCGATTGAGTCACTGGACTTGGAGACGACATTCGTTCAATCCACAGAGGCTGGCGTGGCGGAAACAACCGTTACTTCGCGCTCCGGCGGCGCGGGCCGCCGCCTCAGGCCAACGCGCTTTGCCCAGAGCTGCATCGCTTCCCAATGGATTGCAGCCATGACCTTGACCGAGACCGCGGGCATTCGCAGACAGACACGAAGTAAGTTGCGGTCCGAGAGCGGTTGCCGGGCTCCCACCATAACGGCGCTTAGCATCGGGCCGTTGGCATGGCTCGCACAAATTCCGACCCGAATGTGCGCGTCGGGTCCGGCAATGCGAAAATCGTAGCGGAGATCCATGTCCAGAAAGGGCGATACATAAAAGCGCTTCTGGCACCGCTGGTGCGCCGCCTCGGCCGCGTCTTCAACCGGAATGAGGTAACTGTGGCGCTCCGCGAACGTGTTGTGCACCTGATAGATGATTGCCGCGAGCGCGCCACTCGGTCGATAGCAGAAGAAGATGCTGAGCGGGTTGAAGCAATAGCCGAAGGTGCGCGGCATGCAGAGAAGTTGAATGCGCCCGCCGGCAAGATCGATGCCGGCCTGAACGGCTTGGCGATTGATCTGTACTGCTATCGAAGTCGCACTTCCGTCGCCATGATCGCGGTCCTGAAGGCTGAAAAGGTTGGCGCGGTTGTAGGAAAACCATCGTAGTCGGCCCGAGAGATCCTCAAGCTCCTGGAGGTCGAGCAGCAGCCAAAACGCTCTGTAACGGAAATGGTGCACCTTCGGGAGCAGCCGCCGATGCATGACCGAGCCGATGTAAAGCGCGGAGCGGAAGGTCATGCCGGCACCTGCGGGTCGCGCGCGTCGCTCGATCGTGCGGTGAGAACAATTCGTCCCGACTCGTTGGCAACCCACCAAGGGCGCCGGAGCCCACCTAGCTGCTCGGCAACCCCGAGGCCCGCTTGCAACCCGTCTTCATGAAAGCCGGCGCCAAAATAGGCTCCGCAGAACCAGGTATTGCGCTCGCCCTGAAGAAGCCAGAGCTGCCGCTGCGCTGCCATTGCAGCGGCATCGAAAATCGGATGGTGGTAGATCGCGCTGTGCAGTAGGGTCCCGGCCCGTGGCGGCCGTGGCGGATTGAGCGTGACGAATAGCGGCTGCTCGATCGGGATGTTCTGCAGTCGGTTCATCCAATAAGTGATGCAAACACCTGCGCGGTCGCTGCCCGCACCCATATAGTTCCAGCTCGACCACACCGAGTGCCGCTGCGGCATGAAACTTTCGTCGGTGTGAAGAACCGCAAGGTTGCGGCTGTACCGGAACGACCCGAGCAGGCGCTCCTCCCGCAGGCTTTTATCCGCGAGCATGGCGAGCGACTGGTCCGCATGGCTTGCCAGAACGACGTGGTCGAACCGTTCCGACCGGCCGCGGACATCGGTGATCACCACCGCGCCATGCTCGCGGCGAACGCTGCGGACTGCGCTCTCGAGCCGAATCCGGTGCGCGAAACCTGCGACGAGCCTGTCGACATAGCTGCGACTACCGCCAACGACCGTCTCCCAGGCGGGACGATTGCGGAGTTGCAACAGGCCGTGGTTGTTATGAAAGCGAATGAAGGCTGCAGCCGGGTAGGCAAGCATTTGCGCGGGCGCGGCGGACCATATCGCGCTGGCCATGGGCAAAAGATGGTCGTCGCGAAAGGCCGCCCCGTACCGGCTGCGCTCGAGGTATTCGCCGAGGCTGATGTCCGGGTCGTCGTAGGTTGCTGCATCGCGTGGTGCCCGACGGTAGAAGCGCACGAGATCAGCCAGCATCGACCAAAACCGGCGGCGAAACACGTTGCTGCGCTGTCCGAACAGGCCCGACAGGCTCCTGCCGGAATACTCCAATGCACCATTGTCGATTGAAACCGCAAACGACATGTCGGAACGATGCGTAGAGACCCCGAGCAACTCGAACAGAGCCGTCAGGTTTGGATAGGTCCTGCGATTGAAGACGATGAAGCCGGTATCCACCGGGACCGACCGCCCGCCGATGGTCGCTACAACCGTGTTACAATGACCGCCGATGCGATCGGCACGTTCGTAAACTGTTACGTGGTGCCGCTGATCGAGAAGCCAGGCAGCGGAGAGCCCGGAAATCCCGGTCCCAATAACTGCAATTTTCAGGCGAGCGTCTGCCGTCATGCAATAGGCTGCCTCATTGTTCCTGAGCGATTTTTGCGCCCATATGCGACAACGGGCCCGTGATGTCAGCTAAACGACCAGTTCGAAAGCTTGGATCACCCGCCGCCGGATCCAGCGCCGGTGATCCAACCTGCGCCGGCGACCGTTACCATGGTCATGCGCCTAGCTATCCAAGGCCTTGCTTCCCCCGTGTTGCGCCTTCCCCCGCCATGGCGGCGAGCCGGGAGGGACTTTCATGCGCGGAGGTTTGCCTTGCAGATGGTCTCTGACAGAGGAGTGGACACGGATTGGGGACCTCTGATAGGGGCGATCGCCGCCACTCAGGATCGCGTCGCCTTCGCCGAGCTCTTCGAGTTCTTCGCCCCGCGAGTCAAGGCGTTCATGCTGCGGTCCGGCTCGAGCGAAGCGAAGGCCGAGGAACTAGCTCAGGAAACGATGCTGGCGGTCTGGCGGAAGGCGGCGCTGTTCGACTCGGCGAGCAGCGGGGCCACTGCTTGGATCTTCACGATCGCCCGCAATCTCCGCATTGACGCTCACCGGCGCGAGCTGCGCGGCAGCGTATCAGAAACGTCCGATGTCGCACTTGAATTCCAGATCGACGAATCACCTCAGCCCGATTCGCGATTGGCGGCCAAGCAATCCGAACAGCGCGTTCGCGCCGCGCTGTCGCAACTCCCCGGAGAGCAGATGCAGGTCGTCGAACTCTCGTTCTTCGAGGAGAAGGCGCACGGCGAAATTGCTGCGACCCTCGGAATCCCGCTCGGCACCGTGAAATCCAGGCTTCGCCTCGCTTTTAGCAGGCTGCGCAATTTGCTGGGTGAACAGTCATGAGCATCAAACATCACCCCAGTGACGAGATGTTGGCAGCGTTTGCTGCCGGGACCCTCGATCATGGGCAGCACATAGCGATCGCCACGCATCTCGTGGCCTGCGAGAGATGCCGCAACTTTGCCCGCTCGGTGGAGCAAGTCGGCGGCGCTATTCTGGTCGGCCTTCAGCCGACCGCGATATCGGATCGGGCGCTAGCTGCGGTAGAGGCCCGGTTGGGTGAGCCTGAGCGGGTCTGCGCCCCAGAGGTGGTGCCGACCTTGCGCGAGGCGGAGATCCCCGGGCTGCCGAAGTTCCTGCGGCGTTATAGGTTCGGCGCTTGGAAGTGGATCGCGCCTGCGGTGCATTTGCGCCCGATTGCGCTTCCTTGCGCAAGTGACAGCCGGGTGTTTTTGCTCAAGGCCGGCCCAGGAACGAAGATGCTCCGGCACACACATACCGGGACGGAGATGACTTGCGTTCTTACCGGCGCCTTCCGCCAGGACGGCGCCAGGTATGGCCCCGGCGATTTCGATCTCGGCGATGAGACCAACAATCACCGGCCTTTGGTGGAGCGTGGGCAGGACTGTATTTGCCTGGTCGCAATGCATGGTGAGCTCAAGCTCAGAGGCTTGATTGGCCGGATGGTGCAGCCCCTCGTGCGCTTGTGAGCCGAAAGGTGAGCCTCATCCAGCTCACAATCACAGGGCTGTTCGTCGCTGCCGCGTCGAGCGGCATCATGGCCTTGGCCTGGGTCGCACAGCAACGCAGCGGCAATTCGGGCTGGGGGGACGTGACTTGGTCGCTCGGTGTGGGGACAACGGCCGCCGTATCAGCCTTGGTGCCCCTGCAGGACGGCGTGTCGCGTTGGCGGCAGATCGCGATTGCCGCGATCGTCGCCTGCTGGTGCCTGCGTCTCGGCTTGCATATCGCGGGGCGAGCACGCGTCGCCGCAGACGATCCGCGATATCGGGATCTGGTCACGCAGTGGGGCGCTGACGCTGCACGCCGCATGTTCTGGTTCCTGCAAGCGCAGGCGATCGTCGGCGCATTGCTGTCGACCAGCGTGGCGATCGCTGCGCACAATCCGGAGCCGACCCTGCGCGCTCAGGACTTGGTCGGGCTGACCATCCTGGCTGCTGCCATCTTCGGCGAAGCGATTGCCGACCGTCAGTTGGCTGTTTTCCGAGCTGACCCGGGCAATAGTAACGCCGTGTGTCGTGCTGGCCTCTGGTCGTGGTCGCGGCATCCTAACTACTTTTTCGAATGGCTCTTCTGGTTGGCCATACCAATTGTCGCCATCGATTTTTCCAGTGGCGATGCGGGCGGGTGGTTGACGTTAAGCGCGCCCCTCTGCATGTATTGGGTTTTGGTGCATGTCTCCGGTATTCCACCATTGGAATTGCACATGTCCCGCACGCGCGGTGATTCGTTCCGGGAATACCAGAGGGAGACCGCCCGTTTCCTTCCAGTGCCTCCAAGTTGTCGGGCTAGGACCCGAAAATGGTTCAAGTGGGTGGCAGGAGCCTGCTGACGATCCAAAAGGTCAGCACCGACGTCAATGCACCGAGAACTGTTCCCCATCCGATATCGACTGCCGTAAGCGACGCCGGCCAATTCCTCAACGTCGCCTGGTTGGTCAGATCGTAGGTCGCGTAGGTGAAAAATCCAAACAGAGCTCCGTAAATGAGCCCTGTCAGCATTGACCCTGAACGTAAGGCGGGCTCTATCGCGAAGAGTGCGATGCCGATTGGATAAATCCCGTAAAACAAAATGGCGGGAGGCAGGTTCACACCCGATATGGCAATGTCGCCGAGCAGCGGCTTGTAGAAGCGCGGAGCCATAATTCCCAACCAGACCATATCGGTCGCGGTAAACGTGGCTAATGCCGCGAGATAGACCTTCACCGGTTCAAGCATGCCAGTTCGCCTCAATCTTCTGCGCCGGAGTGGACGATCGATAGAAATTCCTGTCGGATCATGGGGTTTTCGCGGAAACAGCCGAGCATCCGGCTCGTCACAAGATCCGCGCCGTGCACCTGAACGCCGCGGCTGGACATGCAATGGTGGAAAGCTTTGATCACGATCCCAACGCCATGAGGCTTGAGGACCTTGTCGATGGTATTGGCGATTTGCGCGGTCAAACGCTCCTGAATTTGCAGACGGCGAGCGTAAGCCTCGACCACGCGAGCGAGCTTGGAAATTCCGACGACGCGGCGGTCCGGCAAGTAGGCGACCCAAGCACGACCGGTGATCGGCGCGACGTGATGTTCGCAATGACTCTGGAACGGGATGGCACGCATAACCACCATTTCGTCGTAGCCATCCGTTTCCGCAAATGTCTTGCCGAGAATCTGCTCAGGGTCTATGCGATAGCCGGAAAAATATTCCTGGTATGCGCGAACAAGCCGGGCGGGGGTTTCGCGCAGGCCATCCCGATCCGGATCCTCGCCGATCCAGCGGAACACGCCACGAAACGCAATCTCGATCTCCGCATTATCCATACCCTGATCACTCGGCTCAGAGCTTCGCGCCGAGAGGCGAATGACATCGTTCATAGATAAACTCCTTATCTGACGTCGTGCAGCGTCACTGGCTCCGATGGCTTTGACGCCCGTTTGCGCAAACGAGGAAAGGCCAATTCTGGATCACCTGCCGAAACGTTGTGTTTGAAAAATGTTTTGCCGTGAAGCCCGTTCGACAACCTGGCAATCCGGCTGCAGGCAATCTAGCTGTACGTCAGCAGAAGCCGCGAGTCCGCATTGCTGTCGCTCTGGTCACCTCGACGAGGATGGACACCGGTAAAGCTTCAGCAACTAACGTGGCGTACAGGCATGAGTTTCAAGTTTCAAGATGTATGGGCAGCAAGGTTCTTTCGGCCGCGATTTCGGCTTAGCCGTGTTGGCCTCGCTGGTAGTGGCCACCGCCTCGTTGCTTGGTCAAATCAGCACCTATCCCAATCTCGCGCCTTGGTACGCAAATCTCGCCAAGCCATGGTTTAATCCGCCTGATTGGATCTTCGGTCCGGTATGGACGCTTCTTTACGTGCTCATGGCATTCGCGAATTGGCGCATTCTGCGCCTTCCACCGAGCTCGGATCGGACACGTGCCCTGAGCTTGTTCTTCGGGCAGCTGGCACTCAATGCGGCATGGTCCTGGATGTTCTTTGCCGCCCACAGCGCATTGCTGGGACTAATCGACATAATCCCGCAGCTTGCGCTAATCATCATCACTGCCGCAGCGTTTTACCGAATCGATCGGATCGCCGGCTTGAGCCTCATTCCTCTGGCCGCATGGGTCGGTTACGCGATTCTACTGAATTTCGCGATTTGGCGGCTGAATTCGTGAGCCCGCCGGACAATATGCGATTCCGTGCTTCCGCGGGACGAAGATCCGAAAGCGGAGCGGCCGGCCCGGCCGAATCCGTGCACCCTGTTCGACGAACTCATGTGCCGACCATCACCGCAATCGCATGACCTCAATCGTTTGGTTCCGCCAAGATTTGCGCATTCAGGACAATCCGGCGCTTGCGGCGGCCGCGGCAAGGGGCCCAGTTATCCCGGTCTTCATACTTGACGAAGAGGCTGCATCGGAGTGGCGATTGGGCGGAGCGAGCCGCTGGTGGCTGCATCACAGCCTTACAGCGTTACGCGAGCGGCTTGGCGGACTGGCGTTGTTCAGGGGGCCATCGACGGAAGTATTGCGTGCTCTCGTGGAGAACGTGAAGCCCACCGCGGTTTACTGGAACCGGTGCTACGAGCCCTATGCGATCACTCGCGACAAGCATGTGAAGGCATCGCTGCAGAAATCCGGTGTCGATGCGCGAAGCTTCAACGCTGGCTTGTTGCACGAACCATGGGAGCTGTCGACGGCTGCGGGCAGCCCATTTAAAGTCTATACACCCTTTTGGCGCGCTAGCCTCGCAAAACCTGTATCGGCGCCGTCGGCAGCTCCCACGCTTGATGTTGCGGTACCCAGCGCTCTCGGCGATTCTTTGGACGAATGGCGCCTGCTGCCCACCCGGCCGAACTGGGCCGAGGGCTGGACCCAATTGTGGAAACCCGGCGAAGCCGGTGCACGCGTCCAGCTTGAAGATTTCATGCGAAATGGGCTCGCATACTACGCGGAATCACGAGACCGTCCCGACATGAGGGGAACGTCACGCCTGTCACCGCATCTGCACTGGGGTGAGGTTTCGCCGCGGCAGATCTGGGCTCGGATCGCATTTGAGAGAGAGAACGCATCAATGCAAAAGGGCGCCGACAAGCTGCTGAGCGAGCTCGGTTGGCGCGAATTCGCCCATCATCTTCTCTACCACTTTCCCACTCTTCCGCGGGAGAACTGGCGCCGAGAGTTCGATTCCTACCCGTGGAAGTGTGGTGGTGATGATCTCAAAGCCTGGCAGCGCGGACAAACGGGTTATCCGATCGTCGACGCCGGCATGCGCGAATTGTGGGCAACTGGCTGGACACACAATCGGGTCCGAATGATTACCGCAAGTTTCCTCGTCAAGCACTTGCAGATCCACTGGCGCCATGGTGAGGCGTGGTTCTGGGACACGTTGGTTGATGCCGATCTCGCAAACAATGCCAGCGGCTGGCAATGGGTGGCCGGCAGCGGTGCCGATGCTTCACCCTATTTCAGAATGTTCAATCCGATTGTGCAGGGGGAGAAGTTCGACCCAAATGGTGATTATGTGCGTCGCTGGTGTCCGGAGTTAGCCGGCCTACCCAAGGAATTCATTCATCAGCCATTCAATGCGCCTCCTGAAGTTTTGGCCAGCGCGGGCATCGAACTCACTCAGAATTATCCTTGGCCGCTGGTCAATCACGGTGCTGCCCGGAAGGCGGCACTCGCTGGATATGCGAGAATTCGATCCGCCAAGCTAATGTAGGTTCCGACCCTCCTGTCCAGCCCATCGAACTGCGCGGTCGAATTCGGCTTGCGTTTGGGTGGTTGCTATCGTCCATTGAGCTAGACCCACACTGCATTGGAGAGTCGGTCGGTCGAGTAGCTATTGTCTGTTTCGGGTCACGACCACCCCTCAAAGGGCGTAAGCGCCGACGACCGGTCTACCCCCCGATAGCTGCCGAGGGCCGTCGGCGATGCGCAAAGAGGGCCAGGAGCTGACTTGAGCGTTGAAGTTCGAATCCCGCTCGATCGATGAAGGCCGATTGTTGGCAATGGAGCTTAGACGGTCCTTGAGGGCGCCAGAGCTGCAAGGCTGGCCGTCAATTCGTCTTTTCGAAAAGGCTTCGTGAGCCGGGGCAGGTCGGAGGCAATACCATCCACGTCGGCATAACCTGAGATCACCAACACGGGCAGGTCGGGACGGCTCTCACGGATCTTCCGCGCCAAATCGGTATCGCTCATGCCGGGCATGAGATGATCGGTAACGACAAGGTCCACGAGAGCGCCTTTCCAGATCGCACGGAGTGCCTCTTCCGCCGAAGTCACCTCGATGACACGGTAGCCGAGATCAACAAGCATGTCGGCCGTGCTCAACCGTACGAACTCCTCATCATCCACGAGTAGCGCCGTGCCACGTATCTGTATTGGTTCAGCACCGTGGGCGACGAAGGGCGCATCGGGTTCAACCTCGGCCTCGGGCAACCAAAGCTCGACGTTGGTGCCGAGATCCGGCTTGCTCTTGATCATCAGCGCCCCTCCGAGCTGGGAAGCGAGACCATGCACCATGCTAAGGCCCAGACCCGTTCCCTTACCCACGCCCTTGGTCGAGAAGAACGGTTCAACGGCATGGGCCAGCGTTTCCTCATCCATGCCGATGCCGTCATCGGCGACCGAAAGTCGGACGTATCGCCCGGGTCGTATCTTGGGGTCTTGTCCGGGGCGGATCGTGTCGGCTGACGCGCTGATCCGGAGGGTACCCCCGTTCGGCATGGCATCGCGAGCGTTCACAGCGAGGTTCAGGAGGGCCATCTCGAGCTGATTCGGATCCGCCTTGGCCGGTGGGAGGGCCTCTGCCGCGCCGACCACAACTTTGATCTGAGGTCCCGTCGTGCTCGATACTAGAGCCGCCATGTTGTTCACTAGCTTGGCGATGTCGACTGCGACCGGCTGGAGCGGCTGACGCCGCGCGAAAGCGAGCAGCCGCTGGACAAGCACCTTCGCGCGTTCGGCCGATTGAACAGCGCCGGCTATCAAGCGCTGCTCGCGCTCTCCGCCTAGCCCCCTGCGTTGAAGCATGTCGAGCGCGCCAACAATAGGCGTGAGCAGGTTATTGAAGTCATGGGCAACGCCGCCGGTGAGCTGGCCCATCGCTTCCATTTTCTGGCTTTGGCGCAGTGCCTCCCGAGCAGCTTCGAGCTCAACTTCACGAGCTTTGGTCGCGCTGAGATCACGCCCGACCGCGATGAAGTTTGCGCCGTCTGGATCCGGCGCCACTGTCCACTCGATGTGCTTCCAACCGCCATCCTTGGTGGCAATACGGTTCTCGAACCGGCTCGGCTGGCGGGTCTCGGCCATGCGCGCAATTGCCGCCAGCGTGGGAGGCCTGTCTTCTGGGTGCATGAAGGTCGCGTAGCCGCGCGCGAGCAGGTCAGTTTCGCTCCAGCCCAATATCCGGCTCCAAGCGGGGCTGACCGCTGACATCATGCCGCCGTAGTCGGCCCGAGCAAGCATATCCTGAGATAAGTTCCAAAGACGGTCGCGCTCCGCTGAGCGTGCGGCGACCTGCGCCTCGAGCGTCTCGTTCAACTTGCGTAAGCGGGCCTCGCTCAAGCGCACTTCATGCTCCGCTGCTCGTCGGGCGACCGCAGCATGCGTGCGCTCGGCGAAGTCGCGGACGAGAGCGACTTCCTCGCTCGTCCAGATCCGAGTAACCGGAGAATGGACAAACAGCTGTCCGACGACTCGTCCATGCTCGGCAACGGGCACGTCGAGATGGGCTCTGATTCCGAGCGCGCGAAATGCGTCGGCGTTCGCTGAGGTGCGCGGGTCCTGCTCGACATCAAAGTTCGTGACAGCTCGACCCTGCCGCAGGTCCTCGATGTAGGAGCCATAGTCCGAGAAGTGGTGGACTCCCGCGAGATTATCGTAACCGGGCGCAAACCAGTTCTTCTCGACGAAGGTTGTTCCCGCGTCGTGATCCATCGTGCCGTAGCCAACGCGCGAAGCGCCCAATGTGTTGCCCAAAAGCTCGGAAGCCGCGAACGACAGGTCCGCCGTGCCGGCCACGTTGCGCAGCCGCTCGTCGAGTTGCAAAAGTGCGTCGCGGCGGCGCGCCGCCAGCACTTGGCTGGTCGTCTCGGCGACGGCGCAGAACATGCCGGCAACCCGACCGCTTTCGTCCCGTACAGGCGAGTAGGAAAAGGTGAACCAGGTGTTCTCGTCGTGACCGCGCCGGTTCATTGTCAACGGTAGGTTCTCGCGGTAGGTCGCTTCGCCCGCCATAGCGGCGTCGATCAATGGCGAGATGTCCGGCCAGATTTCCGACCAGATGTCGAAGAAACGTGCGCCGAGCGCCCGCGGGTGCTTGGCACCGAGGATCTCGGCGTAGGCGTCATTGTAAAGAAAGCCAAGTTGCTCGCCCCAGGCCACGAACATGGGAAACTTGGAATTGAGCAAAAGTCCGACGACAGAGCGTAGTGACTGCGGCCAATCCTCTGGCCGACCAAGGGGCGAGTTAGACCAGTCGTGCGCACGCATGAGCGCACCGACATCGCCGCCTCCGGTCAGGAAGGCGGGTTGGCCGAGTACGTCAGATTCTGTGATCATCGGGCTTATAGGGCAGGACCTTTGGCTTCCTGTCACATTTTAGACCGCAAAGCCGGTCGCTGTCAGTTCGAAAACAAGCTGCGCAAGATGAAAGCGCCGCGGCGGCATTGCGTATATCTTCTCGTAATAGTCGCGGACTTGGCAGCTGCTCATCGTTGTCATCCGTCATTTTCGAAAAAATTCTTCACGTTCGAAAAAACCGCTGAGGTCTTGTCCGGCCAAAGGTCCGGTGGGGGTCAACCTGCGAAACTCTCAATCTGAGCAAATCCGGTCCGGAGTTGCCCCGAAAGAGGACCAAGGTACGGGCGGTCGCCCCCAGCACTTCGGCAGGTAAAGGAAAGATGCTTCGGCAGCCCCTAAATGGCCTGATTTTTCCATGCATGGCCCAAGCATTTGGCGAGGGAAGTTGCCGTCAGGCCCGAGGGCGCGGAGCCGTCAATGATCTCCCGGACGATGTTCGGCGAAACAAATGCGAGCGGCGCGAGCAGCCTGATATGCCGTTCAACCTTGCCTTCTCTCTGGGCAATCTCGGCAAATGATGCGGCGCGGCCGTCGATCAGATCGCCGACCCAGGCCCGGGCTTTTGCGATCGCGGTTAGCAACGCATCGCGGGCTTTTGGGTCGATCGGGGGCCGCTGCTCCGATGGCGAATGGAGGATTCCCTTCGAGTGAGAAACGGTACTGGCCTTCCACGGGACCATCAGGGTCGTCGCTGGCGGGTCGGAATTCGCGCCATTGGCTGCTTGGCCCCCAGCCTGATCCTCATCGCTGATCTGCATCCCATCACTCAGGCGGATGTCGATGGATGCCGGGGTGAGTGTAACGCGCTGGAGGTGTCGCGCGACCAGCTCGTGGTCGCTTGCGCACGCCGCTGAACCGCCGTCGAGACCGGCAGCAGAAAGGTGCGATTGCAGCGCTCCAACGACCGCGGCCTCGATCTCAGGCGCGGGAACCCGTGTGACGCTGCCCGCTCGGTGATTTTGCTTCTGCAAGACCGCGTGCGAAACATAATACCTCTAGCGTACGCCCTGCTTGTTGGTGTGGGTGGGCGTCATTCTGTTTCCGCGGTCATCGAAAATGCGGCCCGACAGGATCGAGGGCGAGCCCTTGAGCTTGAGTTGCCGGACGTTAGCGCCCTCGGCGAGTTTTTCCTGGACCGCCTCGAACAGCACGCGATCGAGGATCGGCTGATGCTCACCGGGGTGGACGGCCCCCCGGTAGACTACTTCTCCAATGAGGAAGCGGTTGCGCAGCAGATAGTTGAGCGGCCCAACGCCAAACCGAATGCCGCCCCTGACGCTTCCGTCCGATTGCGTGCGCCGTCGCGTGCGGATGCACTTCTTGTCCAGGTCCTTCACGAGGGCGCCGATCGAGCCGACTTCAAGATAGCGCCGGAAAATCAACCGGACCGTCTCGGCCTCCTCGGGCACCACCACGAGCTTCTTGTTGACGCTGGCATATCCCAGCGGGACGGATCCGCCGACCCATATGCCTTTGCGCTTCGAGGCTGCGATCTTGTCCCTGACCCGCTCCCCGATGACCTCGCGCTCGAATTGAGCAAACGAGAGCAGCACGTTGAGCGTAAGCCGCCCCATGCTGCTGGTGGTGTTGAAGTGCTGGGTCACGGAGACGAATGACACCGAGTGCTGGTCGAAGAGCTCAACGAGCTTGGCAAAATCCGCCAGCGACCGGGTCAGCCGATCGACCTTGTAGACCACGATGATATCAACCTTCCCGGAGCGGACTTCGGCCAGGAGGGTCTGCAGGGCAGGGCGGTCGAGCGAGGCCCCCGAGAAGGCGCCGTCGTCGTAGTGGTGGGGGACGAGCCGCCAGCCCTCATGCGCCTGGCTCTTGATGTAGGCCTCACAGGCTTCCCGCTGGGCATCGAGCGAATTGAACTCGAGGTCGAGGTTATGCTCGGTCGACTTTCGGGTGTAGATCGCGCAGCGCAATGGCTTCTTGCTGGACTTATCCATTATTCGCATCCCGAGTGCGTTTGGCCTGACTGCCTGACTGGCTTGACGAACGCTTGTGCCGGGCAGGTTTTGGAATGTCGGCGGCCAGGGTAGGGCTCTCGGCCTCGCTCGGTACCCGTAGTCCGAAGAAGCGTGGCCCGTTCCAGGCAGTGCCCGTGATGGCGCGGGCGATCGCCGACAGGCTGGAATAGGTGGTGTCCTGCCACAGGAAGCCGCCGGGCACGACCGTCACGGTATGGCGCTTGCCCTGGTATTCGCGGATCAAGACGGTGCCGGCCTTCAAGCGGCGGGCCGGCTTGTTAGGCTTCTCGCCTCGGGCCAGTTGGTCAAGGAACTGGGCCGTCTCGCGATCAAGCCCGCCGAACGCCTCCTCCTGGATGCGGTAAGCGATCATGCGGCCCATGATGTCCTTGGTGAGCCCCGGGGGCGGGGTCTTCCCGAACATCAGGCGCCAGCGAGCGCGCAACGCATCGATGCCGAGGGACCGAATACGGTCGACCTCGGCCTCGATCGCGGCAGGGTCCATAGACCGCTGCGCCATAATTAGGTGGCTGCCTGACTGGTGGCATCCGCCTTGGTCTTTGACTTGGCGGTCTTCGCGGCAATGATCCGATAGATGCGGCCTCCATCGGCCTTTTCGGATTCGAGCTTCAGACCGAGCTTCTTGCGAACCACTCCCGCAAAGAAGCCGCGAACCGAGTGCTGCTGCCAGCCGGTCGCCTTCATGATGACGGCGATGGTGGCGCCGCCGGGTCTGCTGAGGAGGGCCAGGACCTCAGCCTGCTTGGAATTTGCACGTGCCTTTCGGTTGGTGGTCTTCTTGGCAGCACCGGCCTTGGGCTGCCGCCTGGCTACGGAAACGGCCTTCAGGCCGCGAGTATGCTTGCTCTTCGCCATAATGGGCTCCTCTCTCCGTTGATGACGGCACGCTGCGCCGCCACCATCGAAACCCCGCGGAGGCCGATCGGCGCTGGCGGGGGGAGGAAGAGCCCATGTGGGAAAGGCCTGCGGGCCGTTCGCGCACACACACGCTCCAAACGCTCAGGAAGTCCAGCGAAAGAGCGAGCAATTTTCTGGCTGATTTACGGGATGCTGGATCATCTCGTAATCCAGCAGGATCCGGATTCGGCGACCGAACTCAAGCTCTATCGAGAAGCGCTTTCCACCTTTCCGGTGGCACATCGGTGATCCATGATCGTTTCCTATAGAGCAGGGCCTGGCTGATGGAGTCGCACTGGTCGTCGTGCCGACTTCCCGGGAAGGAAAACAGCTCGGCCTCAAGGTCTGGCAGCCAAGCGGCCCGCTCCGGTAAAAAGACCTCGCCGGCCTCGAAACGAGCGGAGGCGACCGACATTCGGCCGATCTTGTCGCCCTCCGGCGTAACAGCGATGATCCCGATCACGTAGCCGCGCAATTCTTGCACGAGTGCAGTTCCGGCGCCGGCGTCCTCGACTAGCACCCGGCGCGCATTCCATTCATTGGCGAGTCGAACGACGCTTGCTTTCAGGCCGGGATAATCGACCCGTTGCCTCCAGACGTCGACGAGATACCAAAGTCCCGTTCTGGTCACGATCCAGGTCGTGCAGACGCTCCAATCGTTGTCGGGACCGCCCTTGCTGGCCGTGTCCCAACTCTGCAGCACGTACATGCGCTCTGATTTGGGAGGCAACTCCGAATAACGACATATCCACGCGCGCTTCACCATGGCCCCGCCTGGGGGGACCGGCATCTGCTGATATTGCGCCGAGAAGGTGTCGCTGCCGATGTGGCGCTTGATATCCTCCAGCACTGGAATTGGCTCGCGCTCGGGGCACAGCGCTTCCCCCGCCTTCCGGTGATGCATTCGGCCGCCCCACACCGGAATCTCTGCATCTACGTCCGCAATGGCCGGTAGGCTTAGGACATTCCATTCGTCGGATTGGCCAAGTACAAATCCGGTTAGATCGTCCATATGCACCCGTTGCATCACAATCAAGATTGCCCGGGTGCGCTTATTATCGACACGGGACAACAGCGTGTTGGAAAACCACTGATTGCCTGCGGTGCGCCTTGATTCGGAAAGTGAATCATCCGGCTTGAGTGGATCGTCGATGATGATGAGATCGCCACCACGACCAGTCAGCGTGCCACCGATCGAGGTTGCCAGGCGGAAACCCCGCTCAGTGAGCTCGATCTCGGTCACGGTGTTCTTGTGTGACCCGATCCGAACATTCGGAAAAATCTCTTGATACCAGGACGACTCGATGATCGCGCGGAAATCGTTGGAATGCTTTTGGGCCAGCTCGCCGGAGTAACTGACGCAAATGATCCTTTTTCTAGGGTCGTGCCCCAGCACGTAGGCCGGGAACGCCACCGAGGCCGCTATGGACTTGAGCGATCTGGGCGGCATGTTGATGATGAGCCGCGTGGTCCCGCCGGTGCGGATTTCTTCAAGGCTGTGCGCCATCGCGTCGAGGTACCAGCCATAGAGATACAACTGGCCGGGGTTCAACGTCGCGAAGACTTTCCGCAGGAAGCCCCTGAAGTCGTTACGCAACACTGCGTGCAATCTACGAGCATCTGTTGGCATGTCAGGCGCCGCCACTACTCTTCTGACCGCCCGCCCTGCGAGACTTGGTGAGATCGGGCAGGTAGTTCTTCAGGATGTCTCGGTCCTCCGCCAGCAGCTCCTCGATCCGAAGTTGGACCTCCGGAGCCTCGCCATAACGCTCAACTAGTGACAGAAGAAGCTTGATGGCCTTCTGATCGCCCCGCATGGCGTCGTTGGCGAGCTGCCTGAATGTGATTTCAAGTGTTGAGAGCCAGCATGTTTTGCCGTCTTTCGTTACGGCAACCCGCTGCGCGATGATCGCTTGCAGGATAGCGGCAGGAGAGCGAGTTCCCTTCGGGCGCCCCTTGGGGTTGCCGCTCTTGCCCGGCTTGAACTGCGTCTCTTTTGGGGGGCGGCCGTACCCGACGTCCCTACGGGGTCGGGGCTTTGGCCTGTACCTTTCAATCATGGTCAGCCCCCCGCTCAGAAGCATTTGCGCGGGCTTCCGCCACCTCGTCGAAGATCAGTCCGGTTGACGCGAGGACCGCGTCCTTTCGCGTGTATCGTTGCCAGCGCGTGATTGCGACGTCGGCATAACGGGGGTCAATTTCGATGCAGAACGCGCGGCGACCGATTTGCTCAGCCGCCAGGATGGTACTCCCTGATCCGGCAAAAGCATCGAGGATGATGGCTCCCCGGCGCGAGCAATCCCGCATCGCGTCGGCGATGAGCGCGACCGGCTTGACGGTCGGATGCATCTTGAGCTCGTCCATCCTGCCCGCGCGGAACGTGTTGGCTCCTGCATAGGTCCACACGTTGCTGCGCGAGCGTCCATGTTGGCCCAGCTCGAAAGTGTTTAGATGCGGCGCGCGGCCGCGCTTGTAGATAAATACTAGTTCGTGCTGGCTGCGGTAAAACGATCCTTGTCCGGGCGTTGTCTTGACCCACACACAGATGTTTTTCAGTTCATCGTAGACCGAGGCGCCTGCTTCGAGCAGGTCACGAGCGTGACGCCAATCCATGCAAACATATGTGATTCCGCCATCAATGGTGTAGCGGGCGCAAAGGGCCAGCACCTCCTGCAGGAACCGGACAAACTGTGCAGGGGTCATCTCGCCGGACGCGACCTTGAACTCCCGATGGTGAACCCGCCCGCGGCCGCCCACGTGGCCTTGGACCTTGACGTTGTACGGCGGGTCGAGAAACGCCATCTCGGCCCTGCGCGACCCAAGCAATCGAACATAATTGTCTGAGTCGCGGGCGTCCCCGACCAGTAAGCGATGGTGCCCGAGAACAAAAAGGTCTCCGGCCTTCGCCACCGGCTCGTCCGGGAAATTCGGGATCTGGTCGGCTGGGTTATCTTGCTCGTCGGCATGGTCCGCGAATATCGAGTCAACCTCGCCCGGGTCGAAGCCGGTGATGTCGAGGTCCAAGCCGATCTCGGGGAGCGCCACTTGCAGCTCCTCAAGCTCGGTCGCCAGCATTTCGCGGTCCCAACCGGCCTTCTCGGCGAGCTTGTTGTCCGCGAGCATGTAGGCGCGCACCTCGGTCTCAGTCAGGTGGGACAACCGGATGATCGGGATTTGTTTCAAACGCAGAAGTTTGGCAGCCTCGTTTCGCGCGTGCCCGGCTACGATTCGACCGCGATCATCGATGAGCACCGGATTGGTGAAGCCGAACCGCGCCATCGATTCCGCGATCTGACGGATCTGCTTCTTGGAATGGGTCCGGGCGTTGCGCTTCGCGGGCTTCAAGCTTTCGGGCGGGACCATGTCGACTGCCCACGACATCCGGGGCCCCGGTCGTTCGCCAACGCCGCCATCAGTGGCGCTGTGCAGGCGATCAGAAACTCGACTATGAGTTTCAATTCGGCGCTTGGCCGTTGTTGCACGATTGATCATTCCTGGTTCCTCAGTCGGTTGGATCAGAATTTCTGCGGGCTTCTGGTCTTAGGCCCGGTGTCTCTGGACTGTCGTGACCCGGCCCGTTGTCAGCTCCGTCCCCGAGGGCGCGGCTCGGTACGCTTCAGCTGCTCAGAAAGTTTGTGCGCCGGAGTCGCGACCTCGAACATCGTAAAGGCGCCGGCTCCGCCCTTGACATTTCCAGCGGATTTCATGGCCTCCGCTACTCCCCGGCACACCGCGGACAAAACGAGCTCACCTCCGTCACTCGGACCGCTCCACGGTCGTGAGATTATCGTCAGCAAGACCGGATCCGTGTTGTCGAAAGCGAAGTCGCCCTCTTTCGCTTCTCGACGGAGTCGTTCGTGATCGAAAAGCTCCTCGGGGTTCTGCTTAAGAATTCTAAGGTGCTCCTTTTCTAACTCCGGCCTTATGCGACGCATAACCGAAACTGCGAACCCCTGCGGCCATCCGTGCTGCATCAAAAGAAGTCCAATTAGCAACGCGAAGGCCTCATATTCTGAGAACCAGATTTCCACTCCACTGCCTGGGGCTTCGGAACTGTAGAAGGCGTATTGCGCAAGCTCTGGATCGGAAGAGCGTGGCGTGCGCCTACGTTCACGATCGTTCTCAAGCAGACGCTTCAGCCGAGTGCGGACTTCCGAACTGGGTTCCGTTGCCCGTGGCTCCAGCACACGCGAAATGGCCTCCTCGAGCTGGTTACGCTTGAATTGCATAAACCCTAACTACAGGTTTCATTTAAGGGGGTCAATCAGCGCAGGCAGATGGTGGGAGCGCGGCGTCTCTGGCGGGCTCACTGAATCCGCAGCCAAAATTCCCTGTTCTGACCAAAAAATTCCCTGTTCCATGGCGTAGGGAATTCGCCCGCAAGCCCCTCACATTACTGGTGCATTTGCGCGCGCCTGGGGCCGACTAGGCCGCGAATTTGAGAATTTCCCTGTTCTTTTCCCTGTTTGCAGGGAATTCTGCCCCAGACTGGTTCGCAACAAACTGCGTCGTCAGCCAGCCGGTGCGGGTCCGTTCTGGACACATGGGTTACGGTTTATACCGGAGACATGGGTAACACTTTTGAGGGGTCGCGTCATTGAGGCGCGCGAAGCCGCTCGCTCGCTACAGCGCTGTTGGGGGCGCGCTCGCGAGCGGCTTCGCTGGCGAGACGTTTTTGCCAGAGGCGGTGACCAGCATTTTTGGTCCGAAGGGGTTTTCGACCGGCTCGAGCCTGCATGCCTCGTTATCGAAGTATCCGAGATCATAGTCCATGAAGCTGACGAGCCAGATGTGCTCGCTCACCTGCTTGATGCCGACGCTTTGACCGGCGAAGACGGTGCTGAGATTGATTTTGCGTCGATTGAAGCAGATGCGCCCGCACGAGGTGACGGTGACGACTTTGTCGTGGAACGGGTAATCGAGCTCTGGCAGGCCGCGGTAAGGTCGCGTTGAAGGCACGTAGAGCTCCGCCGGATAACGCATGCCGAGCGCTTGGTGCGGCCTCTCGTTATTGAAGCATTTGACGAAGTCGTCGAACTTGGCTTGCTGCTGCAGGAAGTTGCTGCCGGCCGGCTTGGTGGTTTCGAGCTTCAAGGTCAGATGCATGCGTTCGTGGCGGCCGTTCTGCTGCGGATGGCCCGGCTTGATACGCTCGATCTCGATGCCGAGCCGCAGCCACCAGACCGAGAGCTTAGAGAGGTTGAAGAGGGAATTCGGGCTAGCGAAAGGAACGCCATTATCGGTGCGGATCGCCTTGGGCAGGCCAAATTCCTTGAAGACGGCCTCGAACACTTCGAAGGCATAGGCCTCCTTTGTGGTGGAAAGCGCCTCGCAGGCAAAGATGTAGCGGCTGGCGGGTCGGTGATCGTGAGCGGATAGCAATAGCGCCGGTCGGCGAGCATGAACTCGCCTTTCTTAGGGCGTTTCGCCTGGGCTCAGGACTTCGCGCGATTTCCCCAGTTTGGCATGAGCGCCGACGGTCTCTGCGGCGGGAACTTCAGGCGCATCCAGCCATATGGTCGATTTTCTCATTACGCGTCTCTGCGCTTGAATTTTCAATATCCAAATCTGAGTTAGGAGACTTGGTTCGAAGCCACTGAGAACGGCTCGACTTTTCGCCATTCACGATGGCCGATAGCAATGCGTCCTCAGTGAATCGTCTTGCCCGAGTGAACCATTAATGAAAGCTCGATACTTTCTATAACGTCTACCTCCGTGGCCAAAGATCGGGCGGACATCGATTCGCTCTCGATGGCCAAGCCAATCCATCTGTTCCTCACCTGCCTGAGAGCCGAACGCACGTCCGAATCGCTGACCCAGGATATCCAACGCTCGCAGATCGCCGCCTTTTCGAGGAATTGCTGCTGTTTTTTCATGCCAAACCTGCCGGGCTTCGGACGCCGACACAAGTCGTGAAGATAACATCTGAAGCAACGCCGAGTTCCCGGCACCCGCTCCCGCGGCACTTTGTTTGCTAGCTGCAGACAACGGCCATTATCAATGGGCTGCATCGCGCTGGTCTCGAGTCCGAGGTGCTGTTCACGACCAAGTGGCCATTACTCCTCGCGCCCCAAGCTGGCCGATTTTGGTTACTCGCGGCTTACGATACATCAAGCATCGACGATCAATGCCCATTCTCAGGGGAGCATTACGCGCCGGCTGCAGGAGGGGTTCTACCGACGGGAAAGCAGGTGGCTGTCTGCGACAGCATTAAATGCGGATCGCTCCGCTCGGGTTCTGGTGCCGCCGGCAAGGATTGAGCTTAACTCCCTTAAGGCAGGTGGGCGCATGAGGAACCGCGCCGTTGCTCGCACGTTTGATTGACTAAATCAGCATCGGCTAGCCAGTAAAGCGCAAAGCGGCCGCGCTGCTGATGTCTGCCTGCCTAGTCCCACAGATTGATAGAATGGAACTACAGACAAACCGACGCTGGCCCTCAATGGAGTTGGCCATTCCGTACGAACCCGAGAGCCATCGAGGTAGCCAGCCGCATGAACAAGGTGACTCGGTACGTAGTAAGCTCAGTCCAGGCCAAAACCGGTCTCAGCAGCAGCGTTTTAATCGGTTATGCCGCGCAGTGCGCATTTGCTTTGCTCACAGGGGCGCTGGGTCTCGCAACGATCTTCTTCGTCTTCTCGGACTGGCTCGGCTATGGCCCCACTTTAACGTCCGCCGGAATGTTTTTGGCCTGCTGTATGTTGTTGGTGGCGAGTATCGCTTGGACCAAGGGCGCCAAGTCCCGCACCGTCGAAAAAGCCCAAAGAGAATTGAGCGGGCCGCCTGTCCTACCATTCCTCAGTCCACCGCTGCTGAACGCTGGCATTCAGATCGGAAGACGCATGGGCTGGCGAAGGTTTTTGCCGACGGTGCTTCTCGTCATCCTGGTCGGCGGGGCGGCGACGGAATGGACGCGGCGGCGCAATAACCGAGATTCAGGCAAGCAAAGCGGTTGATTTCGAGGGAACGCAGGAACTTTCCGAATTCGCTCAGCGTTGAGCGTCCAGAGTTGCGTGGAGCCTTATCGCTGGCGAGGAGCGAAGAATGGCAAACATCTCCCCTGGTCCTCCCCGGCGTCTTCCTGGATTGAACAAGCGCGTCTCTCTTCGGATGTGCGTAGCGCTGGGCGTCGCTGTCTTCATTGCAGTCGGCGCGATCTACTACATATTCAGCCTGTCGTAAGGGCGCGCGGGAATTTTGAAGTGCTCGGTGCTGCCAATTGTAAGTCCGTGAAGAGGGCTCGCGCGACGGTGCCGTTTTGAGGATCGGCCCGCAAGCTTGACCCGACCTAGCTTCCATTCTGAGCCAGCCCTTGACGCCAGAAGCTTCGCGATTTCAAAGAAGCTGTCCGGCCAGCATTCCCGCCGTCGCGACTGCCATCACGGCGGTCGCCAACCAGCCGATGATTCGCAATGGTCCGGAAATCCGAAATTTTCCCATGATCGCCCGGTTGGTCGTTATGAGCATCATTATGCTCATAACCGGGACAGCCACGACACCGTTGATCACGGCACTCCAGAACAGAGCCTTGATCGGGTCGACAGGAAGGAAATTGATGGCGGAGCCGCCGAGCGTGGCAAGCGCGAGCGTCGCGTAAAAGGCAACAGCATCCTTGGGCTTGCGGGCCAGGCCGATAGGCCAGCCGCGTGCCTCTCCGAGCGCATAAGCAGCCGACCCGGCGAGAACCGGGACAGACAGCAAGCCGGTTCCGACGATGCCGAGGGCGAATACCGCAAACGCAAAGCTCCCAGCAATTGGCCGCAAGGCTTCAGCCGCTTGGCTGGATGTATCGATCTCAGTGATGCCGGCCACGTGCAGCGTGGCTGCTGTGGTGACAATGATGGCGAGCCCGACGAGATTGGACAAGGCCATACCTACATACGTGTCGAGCCGGATACGCTCCAACGCGTCCGGCCCCTGGCTGGGGCTTTTGACGAGCGGCTCGCGCTCGGGCACGGCCTTGATATCCTCCACTTCCTGGGACGCCTGCCAGAAGAACAAATAGGGGCTGATGGTGGTGCCTAAAATGGCAACGACGGTGGTCCAAAAATCTACGTCTGAGGAAACAGTTGGGATGAACAAGCCACGTGCGAGCTCATCCCAATGCACTTTCACGACCAGCGCGGTCATGAAATAGGCAAACAGTGATACCGTCAGCCATTTCAACACCGAAACGTATTTGGTGTACTGCATCAGAATTTGCGTGCCCGAACAGAACAAGCCATAGAAAATCACGTACAGCAGGGGCGAGCCGCCAATGACAAGGCCCGTGGCATCTCCCATCGCGCCGAGGTCGGCTGCGATGTTGATCGTATTAGCAACGAACAGCAGCAGCACGATGATCTGCAACACCCAGTTGGGATAAAATTTGCGCAGATTGCCGGCAATTCCACGTCCGGTGGTTCGTCCGATCCGGCCGCTGATTTCTTGAATGACCACCATCAGCGGATAGCTGAACAGCATCGTCCAGCTGATGGCGAATCCGAACTGCGCGCCAGCCTGAGAATATGTACCGATGCCGCTCGGATCGTCGTCGGACGCGCCGGTGATAAGTCCAGGTCCCAAGAGACCGAGCAGACGCGGCTTGCTCGGCTCGACAACGGCGCTTCGCTTAGCTTCTGCTGCCGCTCGCGACATGGGTCCCTTCAAATTGTCCCGAGCCAGCCCTGCGTGAAAGCAGAAGCGTCGCTCCTCAGCAGGATTGCGGGAGTACCAGACTTAATGGTGCCAGAATAGGGCCAGCAGGAGGATGATCGGCAAGGGGATTCCCAGCAACCACAATAGCAAACCACGACCAAAACCCACGATAGCCTCCTTTTCTCAGCCGGCGATTAAACGTTTTATATTTAGGTTTGGTTCCAAACCAACGGGTCTCGCGAGCCAGCGCCTGCCATCTGTGATCTTCAGTGATATTGGGCGAGCCGGAGGCGAGCACCGGCGAGCGGTTGCCCGCCCGCAGTCAAAAGCATTCGCGCGCACGGACATTGTCAGAGTACAAACAACAAAGAACAATGCCGGGGAATTGGCGCGGTGATTGGATCAGCTCGCACCGCTAAATAAAATCAGGCCGCCTTACCGACTGTATCTGCCATCACGGCGCCGCGGGCACCCAGTGGCTCGTCGTGTTCCACGGTCGAGTCCTTGGCTGTTTGATGCTCGATCTCGGAGTTTAGTTGGGCGCCAAAGAGAATGACGATGCAGGAGACCCACATCCACATCATCAATCCGATGCCAGCACCCAAGGAGCCGTAGGTCACATCATAATGCGCATATTCCGAGAGATATAACGACAATAGAGCCGAGCCCCCAAGCCACGCCACCGCGGCAAAGACGCTCCCGACAGACAGCCACTGCCAGCGGGGTTCACGGCGGCTCGGACCATAACGGTAGATCATCGCCAGACCCAAGATCACAAATACCAGCAATAACGGCCAGCGCGCAAAACGGAAAAGGGCATCAGTAATACTCGCAAGCCCCAGATGATTGAGGGCGATCGGCAACACGACGACAGCGCCGAGCGCCAGGAGGGCGGAACCGATCGCCGCGAGGGTGAAAGCAAGAGAAACAAGGTTAAGCTTGATGAAGCCACGCTTTTCCTTTTCCTCGTACACCACATTGAGGGCGTCTATGATCGCCTTCATGCCGGCATTGGCGCTCCACAGCGACAATACAAGGCCAATCACAAAACCGAAGCCCAGCTTGGCGCCACTCTTAGCGGTGAGCCGGACGATCTGCTCATGAATGATGTCGATGGCGTTGCCGGGGAGGATGCCGCCAAGGCTCGCCAGATGGTCATTGATGGCCGAGGCGTTGCCGAAGAGCCCGTACAACGAAACCAGGGCCGTCACGGCCGGGAACAGCGCGAGGAGACCGTAGAAGACCACGCCGGCAGCCACGGCCAACAGTCGGTCTTCACCGATCTGCTGATACGCTCGCCACAGAATGTCTTTCCAGCCGCGCAGCGGAATTTGCCACGGGGCGTCCGCGTGCCGCCCGCGTTTCGGCTCCTGGGCCCGCTTGTGTTGGACAGCTCGCGGCTCGTCATTGCTGCGGCGGGTACCAAAAGCTCCTGTAGCTGGTCTGGCAAGGCCGCTCTCCGCTACCGAGCGCGGCAGCAAGAATGCGATTACCAAAAGGGCGGCCGCGCACAAAAACACCCAGTACTCCGCAGGAGAAAGCGCCGCCGGCCGCTCTTCATACCGAACGGTGCCGGAGCGTGCTGGGCGGGCGGTGCTATGCCGGGTAGGAGTTAGACGGATCACGGGCAGAAGCCTCCGGACCCACCATGAACGCTCAAAGGTTTCGGCAAGTTTCGAGCCGGGAGAACAAAGTCCTTATCGAACGTTTATCCTCGGCCACTCGAAATGGAGAACTCTACCGCCGATCAGGTCGGCGCGGCCCAATGAGGCTGCGACAAGGGGAGACTGCAAGTCTAAAGCTCCGTTGCCATCGCACGCCGTCTTTCTCCATTCGCAGCGAGGAACCGAGCTTCTTGGGAAGTGTTGAAGCAGGCCGCCTAGGCGGCTCATTTCGCGAGGCGAGAATGGCAAACGGCACAGCAACAACCGGCATTGCCGCCCACGGAGCCTCGCGGCTACCATCGGTTGAGGTCGATAGCTTCAACATGGAGCTGAAGGACGAACACGGGTTTCTGGGTGACCGCGCCAGCAAGGGCGCCTTCCGCGCCATCCTCGATCGGTGGCGCAAGCCGTTGCGCAAGAGCGGCGAAGATCCATTCGGCAATGAGCCCTCAGAGAACATCAGCAAGAAAGCTCTCGACGCTATACTGGTCGGCGATGATACCGAATCTTGGGCTATCGTGCACAGCGCTATTGAAGACTTCGCCCAGGAGCTCGCCTTCGTGACCCGGCGCTTCCTCAAGTCCAAGGCATGGGAAAAGACCGAGCGTATCGTGATAGGTGGAGGATTCCGGGACAGCCGGCTTGGCGAGCTCGCGATCGCGCGGACCGACATCATTCTGAAGGCCGAGGACTTAAAAATCGACCTCCTGCCGATCCGGCACCATCCCGATGATGCTGGCCTGATCGGAGCTCTGCACTTGGCCCCCTCGTGGATCTTCGACGGCCATGACTCGGTCTTGGCGGTCGACATCGGCGGCACCAATATCCGCTGTGGGGTTGTGGAGACCCGTCGAAAAAAGGCCGCAGACTTATCCAAGGCCAGCGTCTGGCAATCGGAGGTCTGGCGTCACGCCGATGAGGAGCCCAGCCGCGAGGGAGCTGTGAAACGCTTGGTAAAAATGCTCAAGGACCTGATCGCGAAAGCGGAGAAGGAAGGGTTGAAGCTCGCGCCCTTTATCGGCATAGCCTGCCCGGGAGTCATCGAAAGCGATGGCTCGATCGAGAAGGGGGCACAAAATCTGCCGGGCAATTGGGAGAGCAGCAAATTCAATTTGCCCAACAGCTTGGTCGAGGCCATTCCGCAGGTTGGAGAGCACGACACCGCAATCGTCATGCATAACGATGGCGTTGTCCAAGGCCTCTCTGAAGTCCCGTTCATGCAGGACGTCAAGCGATGGGGGGTGCTCACGATCGGGACCGGTCTCGGCAACGCCCGTTTCACCAATCGCAACGGCAAAGCCGACGGCTAGTGCCGCCGATTTGAAGTTCCTGCTACACGTGCGGCAAGCTCTTTCAAGCTTTCAAGAACTTCAAATCGAAAAGCGGCATTAGAATCATATGTTTGCTAGTGCCCCTTTCTTTCCGAAGTTCGCGCCAAAGAGTGCCGAGAATATCACGAACTTCGGAAAGGGGGCACTAGCGGCGGGAATGGAGAGCATACCGTTTTTCGGTGGCGAGCGTGCATCCCGCAAGCTACATGGGCCGATGTATCCTACCGAGCAGCCAACCAATCCCGAGCGCGATCAGGGTGGAGGTATAGGGTTGGGTTTCGATGGTGTTGCGAAGCGTGCTCTCGAATGTCGACGCCGAATTGCGCGCAGCCGCCACGGTATCGCTCGCCACGCCTGCAATCTGGGACGCGCTGTCGCGTGCTTGGCCGTAGAGGTTTTGAGCGGTTCCCTTGACTTGATCCACCATGCCCTCGACCTGCGTTTTAGTATCGCCGAGGGTACGGCCGACACTCTCCTGAGCCTTGCCCCCGATGTTTCTGGCTGTCCCAACAACCCGATTCTCGTCCATGGTGCTCTCCTGTAGGGATGCTTTGGTGGCATGGGCGGCGCTTTCTGGCTCGTCCGGAGCGGTGCACGCCGTAAGTTCCCGGCAGGCAACACCGCCGCCGTCCTAAGGTTCCAAGGCATCGGCGTGACCTGGTGATGGTTCCACCGGCCACGAGGGGGCAATCAGCACATCTGTGATCGGAGGGAGGCAGAACTCACGAGCCATGTCTCAGAACGGGCAGGCCATTCGCCGACCATCTTACGGCACCGGTGATTTTGCAACTGGCGACTCTGGCGTGTCCTGCTGGACCAGGACCGGGTCGATGTCGGCTTAATGAATCTCGCCGTGGACTCGCGCTAGGCTACATCCAATGGCGGTATTGAGACCGCCAAGGTTTTTCGTGACGAGTCTTACGCACCAGCTCCTTCAAATTTTCGTGGATCGGACGAGCCAGGGTATCGTGTCGTGCTCCACAGTAGGACCTTTGAGATGGCAGTAGCCTGACGCACCATAGCGCGTCGCGCTCCCTCCTTGGGGCGCAGCGGACAGTCGCCCGCTCACCCTCTGACAAGTAGCGTGAGCGATTGAGCGGAGAAAGCAGTCGGGTAATCTCGCGATGCGAAAATCAGCAGTCGATTGGCGGCCGGCTTAGCGAGGGGTATCCCGAGCAGTACGGGACAAAAGAGCATTCGTCGTGCAGCGTATGTTGAAATCGCTTTAGGAAGAACGCGCCGCCGAGAAGCTGATGTCTCAGGAAAAGCTTCGCCGACGATGAGCATGGCCGTACTGACTGGAACACATGGCCGGCTCGGGCTGGAGGCCATCGCATCCGGATGATTTTAGGCCAATTTTCAATCATATTCGGCGCGGCCACGCGAGCCCAGCCGCCACTTTGCACCAAGCTTGACCAAGCGGCGGCTTCGATGCGCTGGCTGCTATCTAATTCGCCCGCGCTACCTCCTGCACCGTGAGCAGTTCGCAAGCATCTGCCAGTTGGAGGTAGGCGTTGCGTCCCAATCGTTGCCCTGCGCTCCGACTGTAATTTTCAGGCGGGCTCTGCGGCGGCAGCCCACATTGCGCAGCCAGCTTTTGGCCCAAACTCGCACGAAATGTTGCGCAGCGGAGGTTGCCCGCGGGGCGCCTGCGCCAAAGGCCGGCACGGCTATTCGTCCCGTTGGAGTTGTTTTGTTTCTGGGGGCTGCTCCGCCCTCCCGACCTCCCAGCCTAGCCGGCTGCAGGTGCGCAAGAGCTGATCGCGATCGTGAAGCCGAAGAAGTTGTCGATGATTCTCGCTATCGATCGCCACCCAATGTCGCTTGTCCGTATGATCATAGACAATATTTACAACCCGCATGGCGACCCTCGCGCCCGGACCATAGCCTGAAATGGGCAGCCGAGCGCATTGCCAATTGAGGTATAGCCGAAGGGAGTAGATGATCTTTGAGCGGTGTCCGGAAACGGCAGTGAACTCTAGGAGCTTCACCTGCATTTCCCGGCAACTCGGCTTCGGTCAAAGCCGCGAAGCTTAAGCCGGCCAAACGAATAGGATTGGCAGGGCCTCGAATCGGCCGCTGAACTGCCCCGTTCAGCAGCGAACGCCAGTTCCGGCCTCTTCCTGAAGGGGCCGGCGGCAGGTCCTGGTCATCTACAGGCTTAGGCATGCAGGGCGAAACTTCGTCGGTATAATCGACGGCGCTGAAAGCAGCGAGGAAGCAATCGAACGCGCGATTGAGGAACTTGGGGTGGAGTCAAAAGAGCGCGAGCGGTACTCGCTCAATGCCGCGATTGATAACGCTTTAGCCCCTTGCCCCGGGGGGAGTCTGCCCCTTAAAAGGGGATTGCTGACGAGCGGCCCTTTGGGGGTGCTGAGTCTGGCCGCCGGCCCAAGAAAGCGGCCCATTCTCCCGTATCACTGCTACCCAGCACCCGCCTGAACATCCTCGCCCTATTTGCCCTTCTCTATGCAGAGGAGCGCTTTGTACGCCAGAGGCGTCTCAGTGGCCCTTTGCTGCCATAGACCGGGTCCTTGGCGGGCCTGCGCACCTTCCCTATGCGCTTAATCGCTTTGAGACGGTCACGTGTGTCAGTGCATTCATCGTAGGTGCCATCTTCAGGATACGCCCCGACGACCAGAAAATCCCGACTCGATCCTATCAGGCGGTGTCCCGTGCCGGCTGGCAAAATGACCACGTCGCCTGCCTTCAGCATTAAAATGCGGCCCTTTACGCCGCCACACTCGACCTGGGCCGTGCCGCGGGCCACGCCCATCACTTCGTGAACTTGCGAGTGATAATGGACGAAGTCGTAGACCGTGTCGCGCCACGACCGCGCCCAACCGTTAGCCTCGAACAAAGTATCGATCACGGCGGCTGGATCCCTCGAGCGGGGCGTCAGCGCGACTGCGCGACGATAAACGAGAAGCGGGAATCTCGGATGGTTCGGTACAATCCCGTCATCCGTGAAAAAGAGAGCAACCGGCTTTCGTTGCTTGATCTGGCTGCGCAGCGCGGCCACGTCCGGGCGCTGCTCGAACAGTTTCCTTGCGTAATTCTTAATCTGATCCTTGATCACCATGCGCGACCCTTCGGATCCGTCGAGCGCCCAGCGACTCACAACCGAGAGCGCTGCAGCGCTGAATCCGGACCATGCCCGCTCAGGACATGGCGACGTCCCGAGCAATTAGGGCTAGCTACCCGCTCCTCATTTGAGTCAATGCCCTCGTCATGCGACGCAATCGGGTTCTTGCCTGGCGCATCAAGTCGCCTTCAGGCGCGTCAAAAGCGCGAATTGAATGGAGAGTGTGCCCAAGGACGGAGCGCACTCCGCTCCTTGGGGCGCACTAGGGATTTGCCTACTCGTTTATCTCAATGCATGTGCATGATCCAGTAGGTCCCGCCGCCAACAACAATCAGGGCTGGGATTCCCCACCACAGAAAAACAAGAGGCATGTTCTTCTCCTCTATTTTGTCGATCTCTGAGCAAACAAACGTCGTATAGCAAACAAAGTTCCTACAATCATTAACTCGAGATATTGTTCGATGCGCTGCAATAAGCTCGCTCTTGCAGGGTGGAACGCGCCTCTAGGAAAATGCCCACGCCCAAAAATCTAAACACCCATGGATGCAGTCGCGACCCGGGACGAACGCATGATGAAGCGTCCGTGGCTACCACCAGAATCTGTGGTCCTCGAGCGTGCGCCGCATGCCTGCTGCGGCTCAGCGGTTTCGTGGGCTGCTCCCGCTCGGTGCATTCGTTCGTGCCTTTGGGAGGCAAGCCAAGGATGACCCGATAGCATCGAACTTCTTATAATCAGCAGCGCAGGCTCTATCCACCTGGTCTCAAGCTTAGCCGGTCACATCACTGTGCCGTGGTACTGGCTTGCGCCCGAACGCAGGTAAAGCGTGCTCGGGAACCTGCTGTTGCGATCGCGCGGTGAACTATCAAGCCTGGGGCAAAGCTCTTAGCTCCCGCCTCGCTGTGCTCGGCTTTGGATCGTCGCAAGTTATGAAGGGAACCTGTGACACATTCGCGGATTGTTTTATCGAGACTTATTCGGGAGATTGAAAATGGCACCCATAGTCGACGATCGTCAGGAAACCGTTTCCCTCATTGGTAGCGACAAAGTCGATGGCACCGCAGTATATGGCGCAGACGGCAATAAGATCGGTAGCGTGCAGCGCGTTATGATAGATAAGATCAGCGGCAAGGTAGCTTATGCCGTGATCTCGTTCGGCGGCTTTATGGGGATGGGAGAGGATTACTACCCCATGCCATGGCCGAACCTGAAATACGACACCCGGCTCGGCGGTTATCGGGTCATGGTTACGGAGGATCAGCTCAAGCGCGCTCCAAAATACAGCAGCTCCACCGGTTGGGACTGGTCGGATCGAGCCAACGACGAGCGCGTTTATCGCTATTATAACACTCCGCTTTGGTACTGAACCTGCGCCTACGCTCCGGGTGGCTTGAATACCAAAGCCGGGATCATATTCACAATTGCGAGGCACGAAGGCTGCCCTATTGGGCCACCGCAATAACGGTGTTCTCTTTAGGGTAGCCTCCATAACAAATTGTGAACCTGGAACGGCCGTGGTCTTGATGACCGGAAGCGCGGCGGTGGCCCGACCAGCGGGCCACGCCCAGTTGGGATAAATTTGCGCAGATTGCCGGCAATTTCACGTCCGGTGGTTCGTCCAATCCGGCCGCCAACATCGTCCAGCCGATGGCGGATCCGAACTGATGTTTACCGATGCCGCTCGGGACGCTCCGGTGATAAGTCCAGCTCCCAAGAGTGCGGATTCCGACGATTGCGGCCGGGGATTCCGATTGAACGCGGCCATGCGTTCCGATTGAAGGCGGCCACCTTTTCCGACTGAAGGCGGCCGGGTCGTTGCCGGCATGGTGAGTTGACTCAGGTTTTTTTGGCGGCGTCAAGATCGGCGCGTTGGGCGGTGATTTTTCGCATGCTGTCTCCCTTGAGGGTGAGGCGGTGGGCGTTGTGGACGAGGCGGTCGAGGACGGCGTCGGCGATGGTGGGATCGGCGATGACCTCGTGCCAATGCTCGATCGGCACTTGGCTGGTGATGATGGTCGATCCACGCTGATGGCGGTCGTCGACGACCTCGAGGAGATCACGACGCTGCTCGCCGGAGAGCGGGGCGAGGCCCCAGTCGTCGAGGATGAGGAGATCGACCCTCGACAGCATCTTGAGGAGTCGTGCGTAGCGGCCGTCGCCGCGGGCGAGGGCAAGAGCTTCGAACAGCCGCGGCAGCCGATGATAGAGGACGGAACGATTGTCGCGGCAGGCCTTGTGGCCCAACGCACATGCGATCCAGCTCTTGCCGACACCGGTCGGCCCGGTGATGAGCAGGTTTTGCTTGCGGCTGATCCAATCGCCGTCCACGAGCTTGGCGAAGAAGGCGCGATCGACGCCGCGCGGGGTGCGCAGATCGACATCTTCAACGATTGCGGTCTGTCGCAGCGAGGCGAACTTCAGACGCACGGCGAGCCGCTTGTTCTCCCGCTCGGTCGCCTCGCGATCGATCATCAGGCCGAGCCGTTGCTCGAAGTCGAGCGCGCTGACGTCGGGTTGGCGTTGCTGATCGTCGAAGGCCTTCGCCATGCCGGCGAGCCCGAGGGCGACGAGACGTTCGTGAGTGTGGTTGACGAGCATAGGGTCTCCTTCCTCTTCCAGGTCAGTGGTAGTAGCCGCGGCCGCGAATGTTGCCGTGCTGGATGGGATCGGCCTCCGCCTTAGTCTCGGGCAGGAAGGCCTTGTCGAGGCCGGTCTTGAGGATCGAGGCGATCGATCGGTAGCTTGCTGCGCCGATTTTGATGCCACGGCGGCATGCGGCTTCGAGGCGCTGCGGCCCATAGGTCTTCTCCATGCGCAGGATGCCGAGGCAGGATCGGAAGCCCTGCTCGGGATGCGGTTTGGCTCGCATGATCGCCTCACACAGTGCGACGGTGGACGGACCGACCTTCTCGGCTTCCGCCAGCAAGCGCGCCGGCGTCCAGAAGGCGTGGCGGCGATGCGCGCTCGGCATGTGGTCGGGGATCGTGGTGTGGCGATGCCGCACGGCAGAACGCGGGTGGCTGGCGACGCGGGTGCCGCGATGGAACACCTCAATGGTTGCCTCGGTAGCCCGTACCTCGACGACTTGGCGGATCAGACGGGACGGCACCGAGTAGAAGTGGCCTGCGACTTCGACGTGGTAATCCGGAGCAACGCGAGCGCGACGCCATTCGGCGTACTGGTAGGGCGAGGCCGGCAGTGGCATCAGGGCGGGCCGATCGATGCTGTCGAAGAACTCACGGCGGCTGGCGCCGAGCTTGCGCATCAGACGGGCGTTGAGCTCCTCCACCAAGGTGCGAATGGCGAGGTTCAACTCGGCGAGCGAGAAGAAGCGGATGTTGCGCAGGCGCGCCAAAATCCACCGCTCGACGATCAGGACCGCGGTCTCGACTTTGGCCTTGTCGCGCGGCTTGCGCGGCCGCGTCGGCACGATGGTGATGCCGTAATGGGCGGCGAGGTCCTGGTAGGTCCGGTTGACGCCCGGCTCGTAACGGCTTGCCGCTGTGACCCCGGCCTTGAGATTGTCGCAGACGAGCATCTTCGGCACGCCGCCGAGGAAAGCGAGCGCATCCACGTGGGCGCCGATCCAATCGGGCAGTGCCTCGCTGAAGCGGGCCTGGGCGAAGGTGTAATTCGATGCCCCCAACACTGCGACGAAGATCTTGGCCGTGCGAACCTCACCGGTGAGGGCGTCGAACACCGGCACCGTGTCGCCGGCAAAGTCCACGAACAGCCTCTCGCCGGCCGCGTGGGTCTGCCGCATCGTCGCCGTGATGCCGTGGCGCCATTCGACGTAGAGATCGCAGAACCGGCTGTAGCCGTAGCCGTCCGGATGATGACCCCGATATTCCTCCCACAGCAGCGCCAGCGTCACGCCGCGCCGGCGTAGCTCCGCGTGGATGTGTCCCCATTCCGGCAGCGGCTTCGAACGCGGCGGGTTGTAGCCGGCCGGCGCAAACAGCTTGCGCTCCAGTGCCGCATCATCAAGCCCATCCGGGATCGGCCAGGTGATGCCGATCACTGCGGCGCGGCGGATGTACTCTCCGATCGCCGTACGGCCGATCCCGACCGACCGGGCGATTACCCGTTCGCTCGCCCCGCAGGCGTACTTCAGGCGCAGAACTTCTCGAACCTTCCGCATCGACAATCTCTCGGCGGGCATCAGACCTCCCTTTGCGAATCGCAAAGGGTCGACCTTGCCCGGCTCAGACTGCCGACAACGTTCCCCGAATCACCCCATCAACAGGGTGGCCGCCTTCGTTCGGATTAGGTGGCCGCTTTCGATCGGATTGGGTGGTC
>DATGLV010000020.1:0-21147 GCA_035293945.1 Xanthobacteraceae bacterium
GGGGGGGGGGGGACGCGTCTGGCGGAAGCTGTCTCGGGCGTGCCGTTGGGAGCGGATCTTGCGGCAATGCGGACTGTGTCGCCGGCCGCGATCCCGTCCGGCGGGTTTTCGATGACGCGATCCTGCGCGGAAAGACCGGTGGCAATTTCGACCACCTTGCCGAGGTCGCGCGCGACCGTGACCGGCTTGAGCGCAACGCGTCCATCGGACTCCACGGTCGCGACCTGCAATCCGTCCTGGCCGACGATGAGCGCGCTCGCCGGCACATTGATCGTCGGTTCGGCGCGCGCGAGGTCCAAAGCCACATCCACGAAGGCGCCGGTCATCAGCTCGCCCGCCGCATTGTCGACCAAGAGCTGCATCCGCGTCGTGCCGGACGCGACATCGACTGCCTGGGCCGAAGCATTCACGGCCGCCGGGAAGGTGCGGCCGGAATATTCCGGGAGCGACAGCTGTGCCTTGGTTCCGATCTTGATGCTGGGCACGTAATTCTGCGGGACATTCACATAAACGCGCAGCTTGCTGGTGTCGGACACCACGAAGAGCGCAGGCCCGCCGCTTGCGCCGGCATTGATGAGTGCGCCGATGTCAGTCGAGCGCTGCGTGACGAGGCCGTCAAAGGGCGCGATGATGCGCTTATATTGCTCGAGCACCTTGAGACGGTCGAGATTGGCTTGCGCAGCGTTGACCAAGCCACGCCTGTTGGCGGCGTCGGCCGTTCGCTGGTCGAGATCGGCCTGCGTGACCGCGCCGGATTTGATCAGCGCTTGGCCGCGCTGGAGGGTGGCATCCGCCAGGGTGGCGTTGGCTTGGGCGCTGGCGAGATCGGCCCGTGCCTGCAGGATCTGCTGATCGAGATCAGGTGCGTCGATCTCGCCGAGCAGGTCGCCGGCCTTGACCGCCGTACCAATGTCGGCGTTCCAGCTCTTCAAATAACCGCTGACGCGGGCGTAGATCTGTGCCTGCGCGTAGGCTTCGAGCCGTCCCGGCAGATCCAGTGTCGCAGCATTTCCCCCGACTTGCGGGTTGGCGACAGCGACAACCGGTACCGCCTGATCTTCGGTCCACTCGCTCAAGCGCGCGTCGGCCATCCGCCGCGTCGCGATACCGGTTGCGATGATCGCGATGGCTAGCGCAGTGGCCGCGAGCCCGGCAATGCGCAGGCCGCGCCGCGATGCCACCGGCTTTGCTGGATCTGACACACTGCTCTCCTTTTGTCGCTGGCAGCATTTGTTCTCTCGCTTTGTGCATCAGGCTGAACACGACTGGAACGAACATGAGTGTCGCGATGGTGGCGAAGGCGAGCCCGCCGACCACGGCGCGGCCGAGCGGAGCGTTCTGCTCGCCGCCTTCGCCGAGGCCGAGCGCCATGGGCATCATGCCGATGATCATGGCGAGCGCTGTCATCAACACCGGGCGGAAGCGGACAAATCCCGCCTCTAACGCCGCCGCTACGGGATCACCCAGGGCATCGAACCGCTCGCGCGCAAACGTGATGATCAGCACGCTGTTGGCGGTCGCCACCCCCATGCACATGATGGCGCCGGTGAGCGCCGGCACTGACAATGTCGTACCGGTCGCAAACAGCATCCAGACGATGCCGGCGATGGCGGCCGGCAGCGCCGTCACGATCACGAAAGGATCGCTCCAAGATTGAAAATTCACCACGATCAGCAGGTAGATCAGCACGATTGCGCCGATGAGACCGAACAACAGGCCCGCGAAGGCGGAATTCATCGTCTTCACTTGCCCGAGCAGCAGCACATGGGCGCCTTGCGGCAGATCCTCAGCGCTCGCGTCAACCACGCTCTGGACGTCGGCGGCGACCGCGCCGAGGTCGCGGCCTTGCGTAGTCCCATAGATCTGGATCATCGGTTGGATGTTGTATTGGGAGACGACGGCGCTCTTCGCCACGCGTTTGAGGTCGGCGATTGCACCGAGCGTCTGGGACGGTGCGCCGGCGGCCGTTATCGGCAGATCCTTGAGCGCGGTGAGCGAGTCTATCTGGTACTGCGGGGTCTGGATGACGATAGGGTAGGAGACGCCGTTGTCGGGATTGAGCCAGTAGGTCGGCGCTACCTGGCTGCTGCCGGCGAGGTTCACGACCATGCTGTTGGTCACGTCGCGTTCGGTCACTCCGACGAATTGCGCGCGGGTGCGATCGAAGTCCACATCGAAGGCAGGGCTGCTCAAGGACTGCTGGATACGTGCATCGACCAGGCCGGGAACATGCCGCAACTTGCGCAAAAGCTCCTGCGCATAGGTCAGGTCGGCGGCGAGGTTGGGGCCGCGAATTTGCAGGTCGATCGGAGCCGGTGCGCCGAAGTTCAGGATCTGGCTGATGATGTCGGCGGGGAGGAACGAGAATGTCGTTCCCGGGAATCGCGCGGGGAGCTTCTCGCGCAGCGCCCGGACATCGTCGGCCGTCGGCCGGTGGTCCTCGCTGAGCTTGATCTGGATATCGCCATCCTGCGTGCCGATGGTGCCTGAATTGTTGTAGGTCATGTTGATGCCGCTGACCGGCATCCCGATATTGTCCACCACGGTGGTGAGCTCGTCCGGCGGGATGATCTGCCGGATCACTCTCTCGATCTCCGCGAATTGATTGGCATTCTCCTCGACGCGGGTCCCGACCTGAGTACGGACATGCATGAGAATCTGCCCGGCGTCGACTGCCGGAAAGAAGTCGCGGCCCAGCATGGGCGCCAGCGCGAACGAGCCCGCCACGAACAGCAGGAAGCCGCCGACAAACAGGGCGCGATGGGCGAGTGCCAGGGCCAGAAGCTCGCGGTAGCCGGCGCGGATGCGTTCGAACTGGGCTTCGAATCCGCGCTGCAGGCGCGCAAGCGGATTGCGTGATCGCGGCAAGGGGCCGTCGAGGCCGTGCATGTCGGTATGCGGCGCGTGCTTGCGCAGGAGATAATTGGCAAGGGTCGGCACCAGCGTGCGCGATAGGATGAATGAGCACACCATGGCGGACATCACCGCCTCGGCCATGGGCACGAACAGGAACCGCGCCACGCCTTCAAGGAAGAACATCGGCACGAAGACGACGCAGATGCAGAGCAGCGACACGAAAGCGGCGGTCACGATCTGCGCCGCGCCGTCCATGATCGCGACCTCGACCTTCTTGCCCTGCTCGAGATGCCAGTTGATGTTCTCGATCGTCACGGTGGCGTCGTCGACCAGGATGCCGACCGCGAGTGCGAGGCCGCCAAGCGTCATGATGTTGGGCGTCTCGCCGAGGCTGGCGAGGATCGCGATCGAGCCGAGCACGGACAGCGGGATCGAGGTCGCGATGATGAGGGTCGAGCGCCAGCTGCCAAGAAACAGGAGAATCATCAGGCTGGTCAGCGCGGCGGCGATCGTGCCCTCGTAGACGACTCCGCTCACCGCGCTCTTGACGAACACGGATTGGTCGCCGATTTCGACCAGGTTGAGCGCGTGCGGCAGGATGCCCTTGAGCTCTTTGACCTGCTGCTTGATGCCGGCGATGATGTCGAGCGTCGAGTTCGAGCCGTTCTTGAGAATCGTAACCGTTGCCTGCCTTCGCTAGCGACAGGTCTATTTAGGTAAGATATGCTGACATATTTGGGTGCACGCCTCCCAATCCCGTCTGCAAATCACTTGGCACGGGCAATGTGGTTGCAAGCGGCGGCGTTGTGAAATGAAAAGCTCGCATAGCCGCTCAGCACCGATCGTTCATCACGATCGGTTCATCGCCACGGTTCCTTAAAACGATGACCTGGCGCGCCGCGAGCCGCCTCCATCCAACGTTTCTATTCGTTTTTCGGAATAGTTACGCGATGTTGGCGCCGCGCGAACTTCTTCGAAGGTTTCGCGACGGGCTCATCGATATGCGTGTGACTGAGTGAGGAGCTGACCGGCGGCCTCCCACCTCCGAGATTCGTCGGGTTGGCGGGCGACACGACTCTGGGCGCCGGGGGGGCGCGCACTAGGTCCTGCGGATTGCTGGCGCCCGGCACGGTGAGGCTTTGTGGATTGCCGCGATTGGTGAGGTCCATTGGGTTGCTGGGATTCACGCCCGGCGCATAACCGCCGACCCCTTGCGCGGAGGCGAGCCCGCCGGAAAGGACAACCATTGTCAGCCCGACCAATGCGGCGAGCGTTTTTGTGCTGATCTTCATGATCCGGCTCCGCGCTTTGCGATCAGCCCGGAACTGACATAGGAAGGAAGGCGAGGCGCCACAACCGCCGGCCGTTTTCACCAAGCTTGAACCTTTCCATGGAAACCGCACGCAAGACCAACGCCTTCGTGGGCAGCCCGATCGAACGCATCGAGGATCTGCGCCTGCTCAAGGGCCGCGGCCAGTATGTCGATGATCTCTCCTCTCCGGGCCTGTTGCATGCAGCTATTCTGCGCAGCGCGGTGGCGCATGGGGTGATCCGCGCGATCGATGCCGCCGCGGCCCGCGCGCGGCCGGGTGTTGCCGCTGTGATCACCGCAGCCGATATCGGGGCAATGGTGCCGACCATCCCGCTGCGCCAGGAGCCGCTGCCGGCGTTGCAACGCTATCAGCAGCCGGTCATCGCGCACCGCAAGGTCCGTTATGTGGGCGAGCCGGTCGCCGTGGTGGTCGCGGAAAGCGCGGCGCTCGCAGAGGACGCGCTTGAGTCCATTGTGCTCGACATCGAGCCGTTGCCGGCGGTTGCCGACCGCACGGCAGCGAGACACGGCGATGTGCTTCTGTTCGAGGAGAGCGGCAGCAACGTTGCAAGTGTCATCACGGCGGTGCGCGGCGACATTGAAGTCGCGTTCCGCGATGCCCCCTATCGGCGGCGCGAGCGCTTCCAAGTGCAGCGCCATGCTGCCGTGCCGATGGAACCGCGCGGCTTGCTGGCCGAATGGGATGCTGCGCAAGGCCGGATGACGGTCTCAGGCGCCGCCAAGGTGCCGTTTCCCAATCGGCGCATGCTCGCCAAGATGCTGGGCCTGCCGGAGGCCGCGATCCGCATGCTCGAATACGACGTGGGCGGCGGCTTCGGGGCGCGCGGGGAATTTTATCCGGAAGATTTCTTGATTCCGTTCGCAGCGCGACTATTGGGACGGCCGGTCAAATGGATCGAGGACCGGCGTGAAAACCTGATGGCCACCAATCATGCGCGTGACGCGGAATGCGAGCTCGAGATCGCCTGTGCGTGCGACGGCACCATCTTGGGACTGCGCGGGGAGGCTTCGACCGATCTCGGCGCCTACCTGCGCACGGTCGGAGCGACCGCTTCGCGCAACATCGCGCAGGTGATGTCGGGGCCGTATCGCATCCCGCATGTGCGCGTCGATGTCTCCCTGACCATGACCAACAAGACGCCATCCGGAACCTATCGGGGCCCCGGACGGTTCGAGGCCGATTTTTTCCGCGAGCGGCTCATCGATATGGCGGCGCGCGATCTCAAGATCGATCCGATCGCGTTCCGGCGGAAGAATCTCGTCCGCGAAGCGGACATGCCGTACCAGCTCGCCAAGATCCTGGTGCTGGACATCGAAACCGAATGCGACAGCGGTGATTATGCGGCCACGCTCGACCGCTGCCTGTCCGAATTCGGCTGGGCCGCGAAGGCTCACCTGCAAGGCAAGCTGAGCGACGGCCGCTATCACGGGATGGCGCTCGGGTGCTACATCGAGGGCGGCGCATCGGGGCCGAAGGAGAATGCGCGCCTTGCGCTCGAGGCGGATGGCACAGTCTCGGTATTCGTCGGCTCTTCGTCGGTCGGGCAAGGCATCGAGACGGTGTTTGCCCAGATCGCGGCCGATGCGCTCGAAATTCCCATGGAGCAGATCAAGGGCGTCTTCCACGGCTCGACCGATCATGTCGGGGAAGGATTCGGCTCCTACAGCTCGCGCTCGACCGTCATGGGCGGCTCGGCAGTTGTGAATGCGGCGGCGGCGCTGCGCACTGCGATAAAGAAGGCGGCAGCGTCGCGACTAGGCTGCGCGGCCGAGGATGTGGTCATCGACCGGGGCAAGGCCGTCGGACCGGGGCGCCGCGCGATTGCGCTGGCGGAGCTTGCGGACGACGGCATCACCGCGGAGGGAAGCTACGCGAGCAGCAAGCGCACCTATAGCTACGGCGCGCACGCCGCCCATGTGACGGTCGATCCCAAGACCGGCCAGGTCGAGCTCATCGATTATGTGGCGGTCGAAGACGTCGGGCGTATCGTCAATCCGCTGACCCTGCACGGTCAGACGGTCGGTGCCGTGGTGCAGGGGCTCGGCGGCGCGCTGCTCGAGCATTTCGTCTATGACCGCGACGGGCAATTGCTCACCGGCTCGTTCGCCGATTATCTGTTGCCGAGCGCGAGCGATTTTCCGTGCATCCGTGCGGTGGCGCTGGAGGAGAAGCCGGCGCCCCATAATCCGCTCGGCGCCAAAGGGGCGGGCGAGGGCGGGATCATCCCGGTCGGCGGCGTCATCGCCAATGCGGTGGCGGCGGCGCTGTCTTCGCTTCATGTTGAGCCGCGCGAGTTGCCGTTGTCGCCCTCGCGGGTCTGGGAGATGGTGATGAGCGCGAAGCGAGCATAACAGCGCAGACCTCATGGTGAGGAGCCGCGCGTTAGCGCGGCGTCTCGAACCATGGCCACAAGCTCGTAGCTCGCGTCCATCCTTCGAAACGGCCGTGCTACGCACCGCTCCTCAGGATAAAGGTGAGCAACAATTTCTTACCGAATGGCCTGCCGCGGTTCACTGGCGGTCCACCAGACTATTTGTCCGGGCCGCCGGCGGCGGCGCAGAGCGATCCCGTAAATTTCGCGGCGGCAAATCAGTCCGTTTTGTTCCGGTATCCGCGGTCGGGCTCCGATCTCGGCGCCACTAGCCCCGACACCGGCAACTTTGGTACGGACACGCGAAATCTCGCCGATCCAGCTCGTAGGGCGCAATCCCTTTATTGCGCCATCTTGACCGTCCGGGCATCGGCATAGATTAAAGCTAGTAGTGCACGCGTTCCGCAATCGATCAACCGTCAGCGCAGACTAAGCGATTCATGCATCGCCGCTTGGGTCTGGCCTTGTAGAAGGCGCAATAAAGGGATTGCGCCCTACAATCGCGATATCCCCTCCGGGCCATCAGCACCCGCTAAAGGCCGCAGCTGCTGACGCTCGGTCTTACCCTGATAGCTGCCGAACTCTCCGGCCGGTAGTGACGGGAAAACTGGGTCAGAGAAACCGCAACTGAAGCGGCCTATTTGAAGGTCTGGGTTATGTCCTTGGCCAACTTCTTTTCTTGGCGCCTTCGATACCAATAGCTCAGGATCAGGGCGGCCACAAAAAGGCTGCTCCAAAAAATAATGGGCGTCAGCCATCCATCATCTCTGGATGACGCAGGTGCAGCAAGAGCATGTTGAGCGCTTGCATCCCGAACGCCACAGGAATTATGAGCGGCATGAATCTACGCATGATCTGCAACCTATCCGACAACAGGGCGGCACTCAATTGAAAACCAGCCATTATCCTCATCCGTCCCAAGACCTGCCATCGCCCGGTCAATAGGCGACATTCCGCGGGAGTGATGTGAACGAGGCCGCACAGGCGGCTTAAGATTATGGGGGAATTGAAAGATGTCTCGCCTTCTCTTGGTGCTACGATGGATTGTCGCAATTTTTGTCGCCTTTCTAGTGCTTGTTGTCACAACTGCAGTTGGCTTTATTGCGGTGCCTTGGAATCAAGCTGGCACCGTTGCGACCTTATCATTCGATTTCGTGAATTTTATTTCGCACTTTCTAGCAGTCGGGATCGGCGCTTACGTTGTGCCGGGCGAACAACGAAAGGCTGCGGCATTGGCGCTTTGGATATTATCATCTCTCCACGCTGTTCTTCCTCCTGCACTATCCGGACACTTGACGGAAAACATTCTCGTAGTTGGTTGCATGGTCGCTGGCGGGGGATTTGCCTATTTTGTGGCAAGAACGGGTTTGCTCGGCGGTCGCAAGATCAATCGCGTCTCCAGCCAAAGTCCATAAAGGGACCACAGCACCAAGTCTCGACGAGTACCATCAAGCAGCGCATCAGGCGCTCATTGCCTCCGGCTTCACGCCCGAACAAGCTTCCTATCTCGTGGAGCAAGCAGCCAACCAACTTACGAATAAAGGAGTGAGCTTGTCCGATAAGGTCCCCGAGATTCCGATAGCGATTTGGCGCAGAAGGAAAATGTGATGTATTCGAGAACCATCGCGCGAATTGATCAGCTGGAGAAAGCTTCGTGGTTTTCGCGAATCGGCGTCGCTGCGGGGCCGTCTGTCGCTGCCGTCTCCTCTTGGCCAGAGGCCATTCACTATTGCGATGCGCAAGAGTGGGAGGACTTGCAGCAGGAGATGCTCAATCAGTATCGCGTCTACATCCACCAGCACCATCGGGCGCGGTTGCAGGATTGGAACGAACGAATTGAGGCGGTCAAGAAGATTACAGAGCCGCTGGTCGCGCTCAAGACTACCGCGGTCATTCGCGAGAACGGCCTTCCGGATATTTTTAGGATCGCAGTTCGCTTTGATGTCACGCTTTTCTGCATGGAAGCTGAATACGATGACGTTTGCCCGCCGGGCTTCTTCACGCGCCTCGGCGCGTGGTACCTTGACGGACACTTTCCCTGCGGCTGGTGGGGGCCGTTTCCGAAAGGCAAGCTGATCGTGTATTGAATCGAGATCGGCGAGGGTCTGCGCGAGGTCTGCCTAAGGTTTGAGTGGGAAAGGGGGTGTCCTTGCATTCCGGAACAATCGCGAGGATTAACCAACTGGAAGCCGCCCCGTGGTTCTCTCGCGTCGGCGTTGCGGCCGGGTCATCGGTCGCAGCCGTCTCATTCTGGCCGGAGGCGATCGACTATTGCGATGCGCAAGGGTGGGATAATTTGCGGCAGGAGATGCTCAATCAGTATCGCGTCTACATCCACCAGCACCATCGGGCGCGGTTGCAGGATTGGAACGAACGAATTGAGGCGGTCAAGAATTTTACAGAGCCGCTGGTCGAGCGCAAGACTTCCGCGGTCATTCGCGAGAACGGCCTTCCGGATATATTTAGGATCGCGGTTCGCTTTGATATCACTATTTTCTGCATGGAGGCCGAATATGACGATATTTGCCCGCCGAGCTTCTTCACGCGGCTCGGCGCTTGGTATCTCGACGGACACTTCCCCTGTGGCTGCTGGGGGCCATTTCCGGAAGGGAAGTTGATCGTGTATTGACCCGACATCGGCGGGGGTGGAGCATGCTCCGCCCTCAATGTCTGTTGCCCTCACTTCTCTTTTTCAAATCTTCGACAAATCATACGTCGATTTCACAAACATCTCGTCCACGGGAAGCTCGCGCACCGAAAGCCCCTGGTCGAACGAATAGCGGGCGAGTGTCTCCAGCACGTGTCGATTTCCTTCGACGCCGTAGCTCCAAAAATCCTCGCCCATGACGCCGCGGAGCCGGTCGTATTCGGCGACGCTCCAGGGCAGCGAGGTGGCGAGGTGCCCGATCTGTCCGAGCTCGTGCATGCACAGATCCTTGGCCTTGAGAAACGCCTTGTAGACGCTGACCGCGAGCCAGGGATGCCGCTCGACCAGCGAGCGGCGGATGCCGATCGCGTGCATGATCGGGAAGATCTTGGTCTTGCGGAAATAGGCCTCCTCGGTGGCCGGATAGTTCGGAAACAGGCGCCCAATATTGGGCGCCCCGCGCAGGAAGCACGACGGCGCGCGAGCGCTGATCAATCCGTCGAGCTCGCCCTTTTCCAGCATGTCGGAGAGCGTGCGATGCGCAGGGATCGGCTTGAGATCGACCTCGGGAGGCAGTGCAATTGTGGCGCGCTCGTCGCGGCCTGCGTCTTCCAGTCCGCCGCGGCGCCATTTGATGTCGGCGGGCCGCACGCCGTATTCATCCTTGAGGATGCCTCTGATCCAGACATTGGCGGTGATCTGATATTCGGGGAGCCCGATGGTTTTGCCCTTGAGGTCCTGTGGGCCGGCGATGCCGCGATCGCTGCGGATATAGATGCCGCTGTGGCGGAACAGGCGCGACACGAAAGCCGGAACGGCGACGTAATGCGCATCGCCGCGCGCGGTGGTCATGATGTAGCTCGACATGGAAATTTCGCTGATGTCGAACTCGGCGAACTTGAAGGCGCGGTGGAAGGATTCTTCGGGCTCGAGCGGCACCGCCGTGATGGAGCAACCCTCGATGACGGCGCGGCCGTCGAAGATCGCGCGCGTGCGATCGTAGTCGCACACCGCCAGACTCAGAGATAATGACATGCAGTTCCCTTTCCCACCGCGGCCGCGACCGTAGGGCCTCACCGGCCGTGCGGCAATAACGTTGACCCGATGTCGAACGCGCGGTACGAACGTGTAATTTGGGGCGAATGGGAAAGGAGACCTATCGACCGATGCCGATGGGTTCGCTAAAGCGGTTCTCGTTCGTGTAGAGCCCTGTTTCCATGCGTCATGGCCGGGCTTGTCCCGGCCATCCACGACTTTGTTTCGTCGAGGGTGCGGCAGGAAAACGTGGATGCCCGCGACAAGCGCGGGCATGACTCCGAAGATCGCGGCCCGATATCAGCGGGACGTGCTCTAGCGGATTTCGCGAGTGCTCAACCGGTCCTACAAAGCTCTTCCATGAAGCTGCCATCCTTTGAATATGCCTGCCCGACCAAGCTCACCGAGGCGGTGGCGCTTCTGTCGGCGCAGAACGGCGACGCCAAGGTGATCGCGGGCGGGCAAAGTCTCGTGCCGATGCTGGCGTTCCGGCTGGCGGCGCCTGCGCTGCTGGTCGACCTGCGGAAGCTTGCCGAATTGCGCAAGCTCGATGTATCCGCAAACGGCGTCGTGCTCGGCTCGATGGTGCGCTGGTGCGACATCCTCGATGATGCGCGCCTTGGCGTGGCGCAGCCGTTGCTGCGTGAGGCGGTGACGCACGTGGCGCACTACCAAATCCGCAATCGCGGTACTGTCGGCGGCAGCATCGCACATGCGGATCCGGCCGCCGAGATGCCGGGCATTACTCTCGTCTGCGACGCGGAGATCGCGACATTGAGGGGCGCAGGCCCGCGGGTGATCAAGGCCAAGGATTTCTTCACCGGGCCGCTGATGACAGCTCTCGAGGCGGACGAGATCATCGTGGAAATCCGCCTGCCGGCGTGGCCGGCCGCGCGGCGATGGGGATTCCGGGAGTTCTCCCGCCGGCGCGGTGATTTCGCGATGGCGGCGGCCGCGCTCTGGTACGACGAGCAGGGCGGCAAGGTTGCGAACGCGCATGTCGCCGTGATCGGGGTCGGCGACCGTCCGCTGCGGCTCACGGCCGTTGAGGCGGTGCTCAATGGCCGCAAGATCGATGATGAAACCATCGCCCAGGCGGAGGCGGCTACATGTGCGGCCGTTGAGCCGCAGGCGGATATCCATGCGAGCGCCGATTACCGCCGCGCGCTCGCCGGCACGATGGTCGAGCGCGCGCTTCGGGACGCCTCGCTGCGCACCTCGGGGTAAGGGGCTTTCAAAGATGCGGGCGCGATTCAAGGTCAACGGAAAGGACGTCGAGGTCGATGTCGAGCCCCGGCTCACCTTGGCGGATTGCCTGCGGCACCATTTGCGGCTCACCGGCACGCATGTGGGCTGTGAGCACGGCGTGTGCGGGGCCTGCACGGTGCTGGTCGACGGCGCTGCGGTGCGCTCCTGCCTGATGCTGGCGGTGCAGGCCGATGGGGCCGAGGTGGTCACGGTCGAAGGTCTCTCCCACGACGACCACTTGACCCCGCTGCAGGCTTCTTTCCGCAAGCATCATGCGCTGCAGTGCGGCTTCTGCACGCCCGGCATGATCACGACCGCGCATGTGCTCCTCACCCAGGAGCCCGATTGCGATGCCGACCGTGTGCGCGAGGTGCTCTCGGGCAATCTTTGCCGCTGCACCGGCTACATCTCCATCGTCGAGGCGGTGCTCGATGCCCGCTCCGCCTATGGGCATGTCGAGGAGCCCGCAAAGGACGCGGCGAAGAGCCACACATGAGGACGGTCAACTCGTTCATCGGCAGCCCGATCGAACGGTTGGAGGACCTGCGGTTCCTGCGCGGTCGCGGCGAATACGTCGATGATCTCGCGCGCCCGGGCATGCTGCATGCCGCCATGCTGCGCAGCGCGGTCGCGCATGGGCGTATCCGTGCGATCGATGCTTCCCGTGCCTTGAAGATCGCCGGTGTGCACAGTGTGATTACCGCAGCGGATTTGGGTGCCACCGTGCCGCGCGTTCCCATGCGGCTGCAGCCGTTGCCCGACTTCGAGCCGTTCGCACAGCCGGTCATGGCCTATGACAAGGTGCGCTATGTCGGCGAGGTGCTGGCAATGGTGCTGGCGGAGAGCGCTGGCGTCGCCGAGGATGCGCTCGAGGCGATCGCGGTCGATGTCGAGCAACTGGCGGCGGTTGGTGACCGGCACGTATCGGCAAGCAATGCGTCGCTGCTGTTCGAGGAGGTGGGACACAATCGCGCCATCTCCTTTCACGCCGTCCTGGGCGATGCCGACGCGGTGTTCAAGACGGCCCCGTATACGCGACGCGAGAGCTTTCGGGTGCAGCGGCATATGGCGATGCCGATGGAGACGCGCGGCTTGCTGGCCGAATGGCGTGCCGGTCGGCTAACGGTCTACGGGGCCGCGAAGGTCTTGTTCTTCAATCGGCGCACGCTCGCCCGCCAGCTCGGTCTCACCGAGGACGCGATCGACCTCGTCGAGAATGATGTGGGCGGCGGGTTCGGGGCGCGCGGGGAATTCTATCCGGAGGATTTCCTGATACCGTTTGCGGCCCATCACTCCGGGCGGCCGGTCAAATGGATCGAGGACCGTCGCGAGCAGCTCATGACGGTCAACCACGCGCGCGAGCATGAATGCGACATTGAGATCGCCTGCACGCGCGACGGCACGATCCTGGGATTGCGCGGCCACGCCTATTCTGACGTCGGCGCCTATATGCGCACCAACGGCGCGGTTGCGGCCCGCAATGTGGCGCAGTTCATGTCCGGTCCGTACCGGATTCCCAACATCGACATCGATGTGTCGTTGCAGCTCACCAACAAGACGCCGGTTGGAACCTATCGGGGCCCGGGCCGCTTCGAGACCGACTTCTTTCGCGAGCGGCTCATCGATATGGCGGCGCGCGATCTCGGGATCGATCGCGTTGCAATCCGCCGGCGCAATCTCGTCGCCAAGGCCGAGATGCCCTACACGATCGCCACCATCACGCCTTATGAAAGCAAAGATTCCTTCGACAGCGGCGACTACCAGGTCACGCTCGACCGCTGCCTGGCCGAGATCGGCTGGGCCGAGAAGGCCACTCTTCAAGGCCGGCTCATCGATGGCCGCTATCATGGCCTCGCACTGGGCTGCTTTGTCGAGGGCGGGGCCGCGGGGCCGAAGGAAAGCGCGCGGCTTGTGCTTGAGACCGACGGGACCTTCACGGTCTATGCGGGCTCGTCCGCGGTCGGGCAGGGGCTCGAGACGGTATTCGCGCAGATCGCCGCCGATGCGCTGGAAATCCCCATCGCGCGCATCCGCGGCGTGTTCCACGGCTCGACATCATGCGTCAGCGACGGCTATGGCGCCTATCATTCGCGGTCGGTGGTGATGGGCGGCTCGGCGATCCTTGCCGCCGCCAATGGACTGCGCGAGGCGATCAAGGCGTGTGCAGCTGCGCGCTTGGGCTGTACGAGCGCCGAGATCACGCTGCGCGACGATCGTGCGGAAGGCCCGGCCGGGCGCTCGGTCGCCTTTGGCGGGCTCTCCGACGCGCCGATCTCCTTCGAGGGCGCTTTCCTCAACAAGAAACATACCTATGCGTATGGGGCGCATGCCGCGCATGTCGCGGTTGATATCAAGCTCGGACAGGTCGCGCTCCTCGATTACGTGGCGGTCGAGGATTGCGGGCGCATCATCAACCCGCTGACGCTGCGCGGACAGGTGATCGGCGCACTGGTGCAGGGTCTGGGCGGCGCCTTTCTAGAGGACCTGCGCTACGATGAGGACGGGCAATTCCTGACCGGTTCGCTCGCCGACTATCTGGTGCCGACTGCGAGCGACTTTCCCAATCTGCGCGCGGTGGTGCTCGAATCGAACCCTTCGCCCATCAATCCGCTCGGCGCCAAGGGGGCCGGCGAAGGCGGCATCATTCCGGTCGGCGGCGTGATCGCCAATGCGATTGCGAACGCGCTTGGCTCGCTCGGAGTCGAGCCGCGTGAATTGCCGCTCAGTCCGTCACGGATCTGGCATCTGGCGCACCCGGCGCGAGAGCAGGGGGTGTGATTGGGGTCTCTGTTGCCCGCTTCCACATCAGCTCGCGTTCGCGGCTGTTTTGGGTGAGCTCGGCGGCGCGTTCAAACTCGGCGCGCGCCTCACTGCTGCGTCCGAGCTTCTCCAACAGATCGCCGCGGACGGCCGGCAGGAGGTAGTAGTGCTTGAGCGCTGATTCCCCGACCAACGTGTCGGCGATGTCGAGACCTGCTTGCGGTCCAAAGGCCATGCCCATTGCCACAGCGCGGTTCAGTTCCACGACCGGCGACGGCATGATCTGGGTGAGCGTGGCATAAAGGGCCGCGATGCGCACCCAGTCCGTTTGTTCCGCCGCAAAAGCGCGGCTGTGACAGGCCGCGATTGCCGCCTGCAAGGTGTAAATGCCCGGCTTTCCCAGCGCCTCGGCTTTGGCGAGGGCTTCGAGCCCGTGTCGAACCAGAATGTGATCCCACTGGGCGCGGTTTTGCTCGAGCAGCAGGATCGGCTCGCCGCTGGGTCCGGTGCGCGCGCCAAAGCGCGACGCTTGCAGCTCCATAAGGGCGACAAGCCCGTGCACCTCGGATTCCTCAGGCGCGAGATGCGCGAGAATGCGCCCAAGTCGCATCGCTTCCCGGCAAAGCCCGGGACGAATCCAATCTTCCCCGCTGCTCGCAGCATAACCTTCGTTGAAGATCAGATATATCACTTCCAGCACCGAAGGCAGGCGCTTGGCGCGCTCTTCGCCACGCGGCACCTCGAAGGGCACGCGGGCTTCCGTCAGCGTCCGTTTGGCGCGCACGATACGTTGCGCGATGGTGGGTTCGGGTACCAGGAACGCGCGGGCTATTTCCTCTGTGGTCAACCCGCCCAAGAGCCGCAGCGAAAGTGCGACGCGCGCTTCGTTCGACAGAACTGGATGGCAAGCCACGAAGATCAGCCGCAGCACGTCGTCACCGACGTCTTCGCGATCGGCGGGCTCGGGAAGCTCCTCGAATTCTTCGTCTACGAGCAAGTGCTGCTTTTCCGCGAGCCGCCGGTTTCGGCGGAAGCCATCGATGGCGCGCCGCTTACCCACCGCGATAAGCCAGGCGCCGGGCCGTTCGGGCATGCCATCCTTCGGCCACTGGGTGAGCGCCGCGAGGAGGGCCTCCTGCGCCAGTTCCTCGGCTAGTCCCACATCGCGCACCAGGCGTGCCAAGGCGGCGATGACTTGCGTGGATTCGATCCGCCACACGGCGTCGATGGTGCGTGAAAGCTCGGCCGGCATGATCCGATAAGACCATGCCGGCCGTTCTTGGCAAGCCGTCCGCTGGAGGGGACTCCGGTCGAAACGGGCGTGAACGCCCGTGTGACCCGCGGGTCCATCTTTTTCGCAAGGCGATGCAATCGCCGGGTCAAGCCCGGCACTAATGCAGAAGCAGGTTATTGCGACCAGAACATGCTTCAGCCGGCCTTCCCTGGAGCAAAGTCCTCCGCGGCGAACACCCTGCGGACCTCAATCACGTCGCCTGCCTGGGCAGGGCAACGCTTCGCCCATTCAATGGCCTCGTCCCGCGACTTCACCTCCAGCATCCAATATCCGCCGATTGCCTCTTTGGCTTCGGCAAACGGTCCGTCGGTGACCTTAGGCTTGCCGGTCGCCTCGAAGGATATCCGAGCGGCGGTCCCTGGCGGGTGCAGCCCATCGAGTGCAAGCAGCACGCCCGCTTTTCGCAATTCCTCGTTGAACTTGCCCATCTTTTCGACGCCGTCCGCCGGCGGGACAAAATCCGCGGGCACCGGCCGTTTGTAGACATCCGGGATCATCATCATCATGAAGCGCATTTTCCTTGCTCCTTGCTGGAAACCGAGAGCTTTCCCGTGCTCCGTAGGGCCGTCGCCCTGGGGTTAAGCGAATCGACACGGCCAACCGACTTTTTCGCAAGAATCTTCACGGCGGCTCCGGGGCTGGCGCACGCCGCGCAATAGCGCGATCATTGCTCGCCTTAAGCCATCTCGCCGGCCGGGGTTTCGATGCGAGTGGGTCCGATCGCGTTCATTGTTGCTGCCCTCGTGGGTCTCGTGGCTCCCGCGCGAGCGCAGGTTTGGCCGACGCGACCCGTCACCATGGTGGTGCCGTTCGCGGCCGGCGGTGCGTTCGACGTATTGGGTCGCGTGCTCGCGCAGCGCATGGCCGAGATTCTCGGCCAACCGGTCATCGTGGAAAATGTATCGGGCGCGGGAGGCGTCGTTGGCGCGGTTCGGGTCGCCAGGGGACCGGCGGATGGGTCCCAGTTCATCCTCGGCGACAGCTCCTTTGCCCACAATCAATCGCTCTACAAGAATCCGCCTTTCAACGCCGCCGCCGATTTTGCCCCCGTCGCTCTCATTGCCGAGCAGCCGACCGTGCTGGTCGTGCGCAAAGAAATGCCGGTCAACAACCTTGGCGAATTCATCGCCTTCGCCAAGGCGAACCAAGCCAAGATGCAATATGGATCAGCCGGAACTGGCTCGCCCAATCAGCTTGCCTGCCTCTTGCTCAATGTCCGGATCGGCGTCGATGTCACGCATATTCCCTATCGGGGTGGGGGGCCGCTCATGCAAGACATCGTTGGCGGGCGCCTCGACTATGCGTGCCCGATCGCGGCGACCGCGCTTGCCACCATCATGACCGGACAAGCACGGCCAATCGCGATCCTGACACGCAACCGCTCCCCCGCATTTCCGGATCTCCCTTCCGCTCACGAGCAAGGCCTGACCGATTTTGAGGCTGGCGCGTGGAACGCGCTATTCCTGCCCAAGCAAACCCCTGAGGCGATCGTTACCCGGCTGCATGATGCGGCGGCTGCGGCACTTGATACTCCGACGGTGGCGTCACGCATTGCCGAGCTCGGGGCGATCGCGGTGGGCCCCGACCGCCGGTCTGCGGACTATCTGCGACAATTCTTAGTCCAAGAGATCGACAAGTGGTCCGTGCCCATCAAGGCGGCCCATGTGTCGCTCGATTGATGGCGACTGCAAGGGGCCGCACCGGCCGAACCGACAAGCAATCAAGGGCGTTCAGTCCTAAGGGGCTTCGTTGACGCCCGAACCTGCCGAAGCCTAGATTGTCGCAACGATCTCGTTCGCAAGGAGCGCGTCATGAGCGTTGCAAGACATCCGCGTCCGCCCGAGCTCGAGGGCGTGCCGATCGAAGACATCATGCAGAAATTCGTCGGCCGCTTCCGCGAGAAGAAGCCTGATTGGGCGGCCTTCGAGGATGCCAAGATCGAAGGCTACAAGCGCGCCCAGCATCGATTTATCGGCGCCGGGGGCTCCGGCAAGCATGCCGATCCGACGGTGATTCCGGCCAAGAACTTCACGCTTTCGATCATGTATGTGGAGCCCGGGCAGGGTAACGCCGCGCACACACACGAGGTCGAGGAAGTGTTCTTCGTGCTGCAGGGTTTCCTCGACGTGTTCGTGGAGGATGAGACCGGCAAGCGGTTGACCACGCGGCTCGGCCCTTGGGAATGCATATCGTGTCCGGCCGGGGTTATTCATGGCTACCAGAACGACAGCCTGGCGCCGGTCTACTTCCAGGTGATGCTCGGGCGGGCCAAGCCGGATACCATGGGCTACGCCGATGACGAGCTCTACAAGCGCCGGGATGCCCATCTCAAGGCGGTGTAGATTTAGCCGAGGTCGTTTGCCGCATGCTTCGCTTCTTCTCCTATATTTGGGCGGCCTTGCTCGCTCTTCTGCTGGTCGCTCCCGCAACGGCGCAGGAAATCTGGCCGCAGCGGCAGGTCACCATCGTGGTGCCGTTTTCCGCGGGCGGATCCGCCGACCTCACCGCCCGCGTCTTGCAGCAGCATCTGCAGGCCAAGACCGGTGTTCCGATCGTGATCGAGAACAAGTCGGGCGCCGGCGGCAGCATCGGAGCGGGCTTCGTCGCCAAGGCGCCGGCCGACGGCTATACGCTGCTGCTCGGCACCGTGAGCACCAACGCGATCAATGCGTTCCTCTACACGCATCTGAATTTCGACGTCGCGCGCGATTTTCAGGCAATCTCGCTTCTGGTGCGCTTTCCCAATCTCTTGTTCGTCAATCCCAAGCTGCCGGTTCACACCGTTCCCGAGCTGATCGCGTATCTCAAGGCTCATGATGGCGCGCTCAACTACGGTTCCTCTGGGCTCGGGACCTCCTCGCATCTTTCGGTCGTCATGCTCGAGATCGCGACCGGCACCAAGATGACGCATGTGCCGTTCCGCAGCACTGCCGAGGAGGTGAACAGCATGATTGGAGGACAGCTCGATCTCGCCATCGACAGCATGACCACGGTCTGGCCGTTCGCGCAGTCCGGCTCGGTCCGGGCGCTCGCGGTCAGCACGCCGCAGCGCGCGAGCGCAGCCCCCGATCTGCCGACCATCGGCGAAACGCTACCCGGCTATGAGGCAACCGGTTGGCAGGGCCTGTTCGCCCCGGCCGGGACCCCGCGGGCGACCATCGATGCCATTGCGGCGCGGGTGACCGAAATCTGGAAATCACCCGAAGTGCTCAAGGCGCTGCAAGCAGTCGGCGGTGATCCGGTGGTCACGACGCCGGATGAGTTCACCGCATATACGCGGAGCGAGCGCAGCAAATGGGGCGAGGTGGTCAAGGCGGCCGGTGTGAAGATCGAGTGAATTGGAGCGCTTAGTGGGGCGCTGGATCTCCTGCATTCGTATCGCCCTTGCTGTCCTCGGTCTATGCGCCGGGGCCGCGAGCGCAATGAGTGCCGAGGTCTATCCCGCACACCCCATCACCATCGTGGTGCCGTTTGCGCCGGGAGGCGCGACCGACGTGCTGCCGCGCATGCTCAGCGAACGGCTGCGCGTCCTGCTCGGACAATCGATCGTCATCGAGAACGTGAGCGGAGCCGGCGGCACAATCGGGCTCGGCCGCGTGGCCCGCGCCGCGCCTGACGGGTACACAATCGCCAGCGGCAACTGGAGCACGTTTGTGTCCAACGGCGCCATCTACCGACTGCCCTACGATTTGGTGAACGACTTCGCGCCGGTCGCGCTGTTGCCGAGTAACTCGCATCTCATGGCGGTACGGAAATCGCTGCCCGTCGCCAACTTGAGTGAACTCGCTTCCTGGCTCAAGGCCAACCAGGACAAGGTGGCGATGGCGACCGCCGGAGTCGGCACCGGCTCGCATTTCGCCGCGATACTGCTGCAGAGCCTGACCGGCACGTCGTTTCCGCTGGTGCACTATCGGGGCGGCGGCCCGGCCTTGCAGGATCTGCTCAGCGGGCAAGTCGATCTCATGACCAATCAGGCCGCTGTGTTCCTGCCGCATGCGCGCGAAGGATCGATCAAAGTGCTGGCGGTGTTGGCCAAGGAGCGTCTGCCGCAGGCGCCCGAAATCCCGACCGCCGACGAAGCCGGATTGCCTGGGTTCCATATCTCAATATGGAATGGCTTCTGGGCTCCAAGGGGCACACCGGACGAAGTGATCGACAAGCTCAACGCCGCGGTCGTGCGCGCCTTGGGAGATCCCGAATTGCGGCAGCGCCTGATCGACCTCGCTTATGAGATGCCGGAGCCGCAGCAAGAAACCCCGCAGGCGCTGGGCGCGCTGCAGCGCGCCGAGATCGAGAAATGGTGGCCCATAATCAAGGCCGCAAACATCGCCGCGCAGTGATTTCGCCCTCTCTCCTCTCGTTGCCTGATTGCTCCAATTCGATAATATCCGGTGAACAGGCGTTTAAAAAATAATGGGGGGTCACATGCTTATGCGGCCGATTGGCGATGCGGAGCTGCGCTTTGGCCGCAAGGACCGGTGGCTGCAATCGCGGCTCGTCCGCACCGGCCGTCGTCTCATGGCGGCACTGCTCCTTACCTCGCTCTCTTGTGGCGCGGCACCGGCCCAAGAGTGGCCGAGCCGAACCATTCGCGCGATTGTTCCGCTGACCGCCGGGAGCGCCACCGACATCGTCGCCCGCACGGTTCTCGAACAGGTGTCCGGCCAAGTTGGCCAACCCATTCTCATTGAGAATCGTCCGGGCGGCGGCAACACCACCGGCATGGCCGCCGCGGCGCGCGCAACGCCCGACGGCTATACCATCCTCGTTAATTCATCTTCGCACACGATCGTGCCCGCGACCTACACGGACCTGCCGTTCGATACCTTGTCCGACTTCGCGCCTATCATTCCGCTCGGCAATATCCCCACTGTCCTGGTGGTTCCGGCGTCCAGGGGGTACAAGAATCTTGCCGACTTCATAGCCGCCGCCAAAGCCAAGCCAGGCGCCATGAACTATTCCTCCGCCGGCGCCGGCAACTTTTCCCACTTTGCGGCCGAAGTGTTCCGCCGTGCTGCCGGATTCGAGGCCGTGCACGTGCCCAGCAAGGGTGCCCTGGAGGCGCTGACGGAAGTGTTGACCGGTCGCGTCGATTTCTTCTTCTCGCCGCTGATCCTCGCGCTGCCGTTCGTGAAGGAGGGCAAGCTGCAGGCACTGGCGGTCAGCGGATCGCAGCGCGCCTTGGCCCTGCCCGATGTTCCGACGACGGTCGAGGCCGGCTATCCGGACTCCACCTACAATTTTTGGGTCGGACTGTTCGCACCTGCCAAAGTTCCGTCCGCGATCTTGGGCGCGCTTTATCAACAGACCGCGGCGGCAGTGAAAAGCGCCCCGGTGCAGGAGAAGCTCGCCAAGCTCGGAGTCGACCCGATGCTCATGAGCTCGGCGGCGTTCGCAGCGCTTGTACGCGAGGAGGTATCCGTGAACACCGGGATCGCGGCCGCAGTCGGCGTCAAAGCGAACTAGGTCATCGTTTCCGAAGTTCGAATCATATCAGGCGACATCCGCGAGCTTATAGGACCAAGTGTGGATGACGGGGTGGCGGTTGGCGAGCTTTATACCAGCCATGATGCGTTCCTTGAGTTCTTGTTTTGAGGTTACG
>DATGLV010000021.1:0-24403 GCA_035293945.1 Xanthobacteraceae bacterium
AGTTCTGCAGGTTGCGTTTCCGCGCTACACTCTGTCGGCATCGGGGACCTCATCGAATCCGGCCAAAGTCGTTCTCGCAAAACAACTTTCGCTGATTCGGAGCCCCGATGCGCCAATTACATGTGAGATATCCGGGTTAGATCAGCGGGCCCGGGCGCTTGAGATACTGGGTCGTGATGGCATTCGCCGACCAATAGGCGAGCGCGCCGACAAAGCCGGTCGGATTATAGCTCTGGTTTTGCGGGAATACCGAAGCTCCCATCACGAACAGATTGTCGGCGTCCCAGGACTGCAGATAGCGATTGACAACGCTCGAAGCGGGATCGGCGCCCATCATCGTGCCGCCGGTATTGTGGGTGGATTGATAGGGCACAACGTTGTAGTTGCCGCGCCGTGCGGACGGTGCGCTCATCACGGTGGGATTCATCGCCTTGGCGATGCGCCCGATCACGCCGGCCATGTATTCGGCGAGCTTGTAATCATTCTCGTGGAAATTGAAGCTCATGCGGATGAGGGGGCGGCCGAGCACATCCTTATAGGTCGGATCGAGATCAAGAAAATTCTCGCGGTGCGCATAGCTGCAGCCGGACGCGTTGACGCCGAACGCGTGGTTGTACCACTTGGCGGTCGCCTGCTTCCATTGCTTGCCCCAGCGCGGCGTGCCGGGCGGCACGGGCCTGAAATTGATCGGACGCCCGTTGGTCACCGACGCCTGGATGTAGGCGCCGCCGAAGAAGCCAAGGCCGGAATGGTCGAAATTATCGCCGTTGAAGTCGTCGATGACGGTGCCGTGCGCGCCCGCCGCCATGAATGGGTTGATCTCTTTATCCTCGAAGAACACCTGCACGTTGGTGCCGGTCACCTGATAGCAGTAGTTCTTCCCGACCACGCCCTTGCCGGTCTTGTAGTCATAGGGCTCACCGATGCCAGAAAGTAGCATCAACAAGTTGTTGTTGAACACATAGGATCCCAGCACCACGAGACCCGCTGGTTGCTCGTATTCTTCGCCATTGCGCGTGTCCACATAGCGCACGGCTTTCACCTTGCGGGCCTGCTTGTCGTAAACGAGCTCCTTCACATAAGAGTGGTCACGCAGCTCGAACTTGGGGTCGGCCAGCAGCGCCGGGTGGAGGCAGACATTGGGCGACGCCTTGGCGTTCGCCTCGCACCCGAACCGCTCGCAATGGCCGCAATACTCGCAGGCACCGATCGTGAGGCCTTCGGGGTTGATGTAGACGTTGCTCGAATTGGCGGCGGGCGCCGGGAACGGATGATAGCCGAGGTCGTGGCAAGCCGCTTCCATGATCTCGCCCGCCATCGGCTGCAACAGCGGCTTGTTGGGATATTCGTTCTGCCGCGGCCCTTCGAAGAAATTGCCGCCGTCGATCTTCTGGCCGCGCAGATTGCCCGCCTTGCCGGAAATGCCGCAGAGCTTCTCGAATTTGTCGTAGTAAGGCTCGAGCTCGTCATAGCTCACCGGATAGTCGGCGATCGTCATCTCGTCCGGGATCGCGTTCTTGCCGTAGCGCGCAAGGATGTTGCTGCGCGGCGCATGATCATAAGGCAAGAGCCGCCAGGTATTGCCGTTCCAGTGCGAGCCGGCGCCGCCCAGATTGTTGCCGGGAAGGAACGAGCCGAGGCGCCGGATCGGCAGCGCCGTCTCGGTCGGCGAATGCCGCAGCGAGACGGTTTCCATCTGGGCATCCTGGAACAGCTCGTGGCGGTTCGCATATTTGAGCTCGTCGCGCACGGAGGGTAGCGTGAAATCTTCGCGGGGCGTTCGCTTGGCGCCGCGCTCCAAGCCCACCACATTGAGCCCGGCCTTGGTCAATTCGCGGGCCAGAATGCTGCCGGTCCAGCCGACGCCGATCACGACCGCATCGACCTCTTTGAGCACGGTTGCCATTTCATCTCTCCCGGATCGTTTGTTGTTGTGGCCGCCCTTCTCGCGCCCGCGCTACGAGAAGTCCGCGATCGAGCGCGGCGGCTTGTCGTATTTCTTGCCGCGATAGCTGAGGAATTCCTCCCGGTAGGTGGCCGGCAGGCCCGGATAGCCGATCATCTTCCAGGCCGCCTTGTCGCGGTTGCCGCCGTAGATCGGGTCGGCAAAGAAACCTTCCATGCTGATCAGCAACAGCGCCTCAAAAAATTCTTTGCTCGAAAGCCCGGAGAATTCCGCCTTCCCGGTTTCCATCGCTTGCAGGGCGGCGACACGCTGTGCCTCGGCGAGCCGATCGAAGTCCTTGCCGTAGGTCTTGCGTGTCCACGTATTGGCGGCGGCAATACCGGCGCGGAAGAATTCACGGGGATTGAGCGGAAGCTGATAGCCGAGCTCCGGCTTGCCTTTGGGAAACGGGCCTTCGCGATAGAGCCGCGCGCCGTTGCCGTAGGCTCCCGCGAGCTGTCGGTCGATGAAAGCCGCTACCCCACAGTCGCTGCCCGAAGGCGAGAGCTCGTCCGCCGGGATCAGGGTATCGGCTGCCGCTACCACAAAGGCGTGCTCGGTCGGCGTCAAGGTCAATAACGGCTCGGGCTCGTTTGCGGCCGGCGCGGCGCTCTGCGCGTTGGCGCTCTGCGTGTCGGCGAGCCCCGCCGCGACCGCGGTGCCGGCACCAATGAGAAAGCCGCGCCGCGGGATCGGAGCTTCGGCGGCGGTTGCTGATTTGTTGTTTCTCTTCTCGCTCATGGCGAAGCCTCCGTTTGAGGTCGAAAACATGTCCGAGAGTTCAACCGCTCGTGCTTCAGCCCGGGCTCAACCCCTTTGCCTTGAGCACCGCGACGGCGGCCGGCGAGGTCATAAACTTGATAAAAACCGCGGCTGCGGCGGATTGCTTGCTGTCGGTCGCGACCGCTGCCGGATAGGTCGTGTAAAGCTGAAGCTCCGGCGGCAACGGTCCGACCAACTCGGCGCCGATGCTCGCGTAGGGAAGGATTTCGCTGATCTGGGTGATGCCGAGCTCGGCCTCGCCGTTGGCAACCGCCTTGGCGGCCGGATTGCTGGTGGGCTGCGGCTTGAGCTTTGCTTTCACCTGATCGGCGATGCCGAGGCGGTCGAACAGGCTCTTGATGTATGGCGCGGTTGCACCCGCCTCCACAAAAGCGATCGACTTCGCGTCAAGCAGTGCATGCTTGAACGCCTCGCTGGTCGAGATGTCGGGCTTGGGCGCGCCCTTGTGGGCGGCGACGCCGGCGCCGGCACGGGCGACATCAGTGCGGCCATTGGGGCTGAGCTTGCCTTCTTTCACGAGATCGTCGGTGGTGGCGGTGGTCAGGATAGCTGCGTCAACCGGCTCTCCCTTCTCGATCGAGGCCTTGAGCTCGGCGGCGGCCCCGAAGGTTATGCTGAGCTTGTTCTCGCTCGCCTTCTCGAACTGGGGCGTGAGCTCTTCCATCGTCGACTTGAGCGCATTGGAGATCATAACCTTGAGCTCCGCCGCCCCGGCGGCGCGGGGGCCGGACAATGCGAGCGTGACGACGCCCGCCGCAAGCGCGATTGACGAGACCGTCCGCATGGCTTCCTCCCAAGGCTCGCGCGTGGGTGATTTTGATGCTTTTATCGGCGAGGGTCGAGCCTCAGCCGAAGCTTAGCGGTAAACGGCCGCGATGGCGAGGAACTCTTCGGCCTTCAGGCTCGCGCCGCCGACCAGCGCCCCGTCGACGTTGGCGACCCGCAGCAGCTCGCCCGCATTGGCGGGCTTGACCGAGCCGCCGTAGAGAATGCGGATTGCGGCTGCGGCGCCTGCGTAGCGCGCGGCAAGCTCGCCGCGGACAAAGCCGTGCACTTCTGCCACGTCACCGACCGAGGGGGTCAGGCCCGTGCCGATCGCCCACACTGGTTCATACGCGATCGCGATGGTGTCGGGTGTTGCGCCATCGGGCAAGGAGCCGGCGAGCTGGGAGCCTACGACCGCGATCGTGTTGCCCGCCTCGCGCTCGGCGCGGGTCTCGCCGACGCATACAATGGCCGAGAGTCCTGCCCGCCAAGCGGCGAGCGCCTTGGCGCGAACGTCAGCATCGCGCTCGTGATGCAGGCTGCGGCGCTCCGAGTGCCCGACGATGACGGCGCTCGCGCCCGCATCCTTGAGCATCTCCGCCGATATATCACCGGTGAAAGCACCGCCGGCCTCGGCATGGCAATCCTGACCGCCGACCGCGATACCGGTACCGCGTGCCAGCACCGCGAAATCAGCGATCAAGGTTGCGGGCGGGCAGACGAGGATGTCGGTCTTGAGCAGCAGGTCGCGGCTTCCGGCGATAATCTTGAGAAGCTCGCCGCCCGACTTCTGCAAGCCGTTCATCTTCCAATTTCCGGCAATGAGAGGGCGCGACGCCATGCTGGTCCACCTGTCTGGATCGCGTAGCGGTTAGCAGAGCCACCTTACGCCGCCAAGATAGCGAGTGCCCCAAGCCCGAAGCCCGTGCTGGGCGGGCGGGCTGCAAGATCTGACGAGCCTCCGGAATGGGACAGCGGCGCGCCAGGCGGTCGCGGCAGGCCGATAACGTCAATTCTTCTGTCTCAGCAGGAAGGGGGTGCGGCAGGCCGCATCAGTTGCGGTTGTGCTTGGGCATCCTTATTATGGTGAGGCCTTTGACCCGCATGCCGCGATCGCAAAGGCCTTCACGCGCAAAACGGCAGGGTTTGATGCTTCGGGGTCTGAGAAAAGCCTCTTCGAATTGGGTCGGCAAGACCATCATGGCGGCTGTGGTCGCCTTCCTGATCGGCAGCTTCGCGATCTGGGGCATTGGCGACATCTTTCGCGGATTTGGTCTTTCCACCGCCGCCAAGGTGGGCGGCACCGAGATCGGCGTCGAGCAGTTCCGCCAGATCTACAACGACCGGCTGCAAGAGATCGGCCGCCAGCTGGGTCGGCCCATCACCCCGGATCAGGCCCGCGCCCTTGGCTTCGATCGCCAGATCCTTGCGCAGCTGACGGCTGAGATCGCGCTGGACGAGGAGGCGCGCGCGCTCCGCCTCAATCTCTCCGACGCCGAGATCGCCCGCCGGATCACCTCGCAGCCGGCCTTTCAGTCGCCGACCGGCGGATTTGATGCCGATCGGTTTCGCGAGGCCATTCGCGAGGCCGGCTACACCGAGCAGCGCTTTGTCGCCGAGCAGCGGAGCGACGCAGTACGCGCGCAACTCTCCGGTACCGTCATGGGGGGACCGGTGGTCCCGCAGGCCGCTGTCGACCTGATGAACCGCTATGAAAACGAGCAGCGCACGGTCGAATACGTCCTCCTCGATCACGCCCAAGCCGGCGATGTCCCGGCCCCGACCGCGGAGGAGCTCGCCAAGTATTTTGATGACCGCAAGATCCTCTTCCGCGCTCCGGAATACCGCAAGCTCGAGGTGCTGGCGCTGATCCCGAGCGAACAGGCCAACTGGATCGAAGTCGCCGACGCCGACGTCAAGAAATATTACGATGAGCACCGGGAGAGCTTCGGCACGCCGGAACGGCGCGAGCTGCAGCAGATCACCTACCCGAGCATGGATGCGGCAAAGGCTGATGCGGCTCGCATCAGCCAGGGCACGAGCTTCGCCGATATCGCCAAGGAGCGCGGCGTCTCCGACAAGGACCTCAACCTTGGAACGCTTCCCAAGCGCGCCATGATCGACCAGACGGTGGCGGATGCCGCCTTTGCGCTCAAGGAGGGGGAAACGAGCGCTCCGGTGCAGGGACGCTTCGGCGTCGCGCTGGTCCATGTGGTCAAGATCGAGCCGGAGCAGATCAAGTCGCTCGCCGAGGTCGCGCCGGATATCAAGAAGATGATCGCGACCGAGAAAGCCAAATCGCAGATTCTCTCGATGTACGACAAGATCGAGGACGTGCGCTCGGAAGGACATACGCTCGCCGAGGCGGCCGCGACGCTGAAACTGGCCGCCAGCAACGTTGAGGTCGATCGCTCGGGCCGCGATGCCAAGGGGGCGCCGGTGATCAACTCGCCTTACGCGCAGCAGCTTCTCGCAGCCGCATTCACGACCGATGTCGGGCTCGACGTCGATCCGCTGAAAGTCCAGGACGGCTATGTCTGGTTCGAGGTGGAGGGTATCACGCCCTCGCGCGACCGTACCTTGGACGAGGTGCGGCCCAAGGTCGAGGCGAGCTGGCGCGAGGACGAGATCGCCAAACGTCTGAAAGACAAGGCCACGCAAATCCTCGACAAGGTCAGGGCGGGGTCGACGCTTGCCGATGTGGCCGCGGCCGACGGCCTGAAGGTCGAAACTTTGACCGGCGTCAAGCGCGGTGCCGCCGCAGCGCCGTTTTCTTCGGCGGCCTCAGACCTTATCTTCACCACCGCAAAGGATGGTGTCGCGAGCGCCGAGGCCGAGACTGCGGGCGATCAGATCGTGTTCAAGGTCACCGATGTCGTGGTGCCTAAGACCGACATGAATTCGCCCGAGGCCAAGACGATCTCGCAGAATCTCAATCGCTCGATGGCTAACGACGTGTTCGCCCAATACGTCACCAAAGTGCAGAGCGATATCGGCGTTAAGATCAACCGCAATGTCATAAGCCAGGTCGTCAGCGGCGGCAGCGGAACCTCAGGCGACGACAACAACGACGCCAATTTCTGAGCCTTAGTTCGATGCAGATCGAGCCGCAGCCGAGCGCGTTCGCGAAATGCTACGCGCGCGGCGTCGCGCAGGTTGTTTGGACGACGCTCGTTGCCGATCTCGAAACTCCGGTTTCGGCCTTCCTCAAGATCGCGGCCGGACGGCCCATGAGCTTTCTTCTGGAATCGGTCGAAGGCGGCGCAGTGCGCGGCCGCTATTCGATCATCGGTCTTGAGCCTGATCTCGTCTGGCGCACGATCGATGGCCGGGCCGAGATCAATACCGCTGCACGCGACCGGTCCGGCCGCTTCGTGCCCTGCAACGAGGCGCCGCTTGCGAGCCTGCGCGACCTGATCACGGAAAGCCGGATCGAGCTGCCCGATGCGCTGCCGCCCATGGCGGCCGGCATTTTCGGCTATCTCGGCTACGATATGGTGCGCTTGATGGAGGAATTGCCGCCGCCCAATCCCGATCCGATCGGGATAGCGGATGCGATCCTGATACGACCGACGATCGTCCTGGTGTTCGACGCGACCGCCGATACGATCACGGTCGTCACGCCGGTGCGGCCGGAGAAAGGTGTTTCCGCCGCAGCGGCGCTCGCCCGCGCCGGCGAGCGGCTCTCGGCGATCATGGATGCGCTCGACGCCCCGCTCGATCATGCTGCGGTCAACGGCAAAGCCGGCCCGCTCGCGGTTCTGCCGCGCTCCAACACCACGCCGTCCGAATACGAAGGCATGGTGCGTGCCGCCAAGGAATACATCGCGGCCGGCGACGTGTTCCAAGTCGTGTTGGCGCAGCGCTTCGAAGCTCCCTTCGAGCTGCCCCCGTTTGCGCTTTACCGGGCGCTGCGCCGGGTCAATCCATCTCCCTATCTTTATTTCCTCGATTTCGGCGAGTTTGCGCTGGCGGGCTCGAGCCCGGAAATTCTGGTCAAGGTAGGGGGTGGCACCGTGACCATTCGTCCCATTGCCGGAACGCGGCCCCGAGGCCAAAGCCCGCACGAGGACAAGGCGCTCGAGGCCGAGCTCTTGGCGGATCCCAAGGAGCGGGCCGAGCACCTGATGCTGCTCGATCTAGGACGGAACGATGTCGGCCGCGTCGCCGAGATCGGCAGCGTTAAGGTCACCGATCAGTTCTTCGTCGAGCGCTACAGCCAGGTGATGCACATCGTCTCGAATGTGGAAGGCGCCTTGGGTGCCCAGCACGATGCGCTCGACGCGCTCGCCGCAGGCTTCCCGGCCGGCACGGTCTCCGGCGCCCCCAAGGTGCGAGCGATGGAGATCATCGATGAGCTCGAGAAGGAGAAGCGCGGGATCTATGCGGGCTGCGTCGGCTACTTCTCGGCGGGCGGCGAGATGGATACCTGCATCGTGCTGCGCACGGCGCTGGTGAAGGACGGCACCATGTATGTGCAGGCCGGCGCCGGGATCGTGGCCGATTCCGATCCGAAATCCGAGCAGCAGGAATGCATCAACAAGGCGCGCGCCCTGTTCCGCGCCGCCGAGGAAGCCAAGCGTTTCGCCAGCGCGGCGCGGCGCGGGCAATAGACGAGGCCGCCGCCATGGGCGAGCAATATTCTGCGAAGTGGAAGCACGACGGCGTGCAGGTGATACCGGCGGCCTCGCTCGATCCCAATACCGCGCAGACGCCCGGCATGGACCGCAAGACCGCGATCGACTTCGCCCGGGTCGGCGCCCGCAAGCTCTGGGCCGGCACCGTCAACATCAAGCCCAATGCCAAGACCGGCGCCCATCACCATGGCGCGCTCGAGAGCGTGATCTATGTGATCCGCGGGCGTGCCCGCATGCGTTGGGGCGAGCACCTGGAATTCATCGCCGAGGCCGGGCCCGGCGATTTCATCTATGTGCCGCCCTACGTGCCGCATCAGGAAATCAACGCGAGCCCGACCGAGGTGCTCGAATGTGTGCTGGTGCGCAGCGACAACGACGCCGTGGTGATCAACCTCGATATCGAGGGCGTCGAGAAGCCTGAGCAGGTCTTATGGGTTGATCCGATTCATCGCGGATAGACGGGCGGTCTTCGGACCATTAGAAGCAAGCCATGACCGTTATCCTGATCGACAACTACGACAGCTTTACCTTCAACCTGTTCCACTATCTGGGCGGGCTGGGGGCGGATGTCGTGGTTCATCGCAACGACAAGATCGCAACCGAGGCGGTGATCGCGGCCGAGCCGGATGCCATCGTGCTGTCGCCGGGCCCCTGCACGCCCAACGATGCCGGCATCTGCCTCGACTTGATCCGCGCAGCCTCCCCGCGCATTCCGATCCTTGGCGTCTGTCTCGGCCATCAGGCGATCGGCCAGGCTTTCGGCGGCGAGGTGGTGCGAGCGCCGGCGCCGGTGCACGGAAAGCTGTCGCGGATCATCCATCAAAGTGAAGGCCTCTTCGCCGGGATCAATGGGCCATTTCAGGCCACGCGCTACCATTCGCTCGTGGTCGAGCGGAAAAGCTTGCCCCAGGATCTTGCGGTTGTGGCGGAGACGGAGGACCGGCTGATCATGGGGCTCGCACATGTTCGCCTGCCGGTGCACGGGGTGCAGTTTCATCCCGAGAGCATCGCCTCCGAGCACGGCCATCTCATTTTGCGAAATTTCCTCGACATTGCGGCGGCCTGGAATTCCGCCGCCGGGCGGCACACGCCCGACAAGCATCGCGCGACGCGCTAGTCCATGAGTCCCGGGGGGGTGTCACGTGAGCGATGATTTCAAGGCATTGATAGCAAAAGCGGCAACCGGGGCGGCACTCAGCCGCGAAGAGGCTGCGCAGGGTTTCGATCGGATGATGTCGGGGGAAGCGACCCCATCGCAGATGGGCGGCCTGTTGATGGCGCTGCGGGTCCGCGGTGAGACGGTTGATGAAATCACCGGGGCCGTCACCGTGATGCGCGAGAAGATGCTGCGCGTTGCCGCGCCAAGCGATGCGATCGACGTGGTCGGCACGGGCGGGGACGCGTCAGGCTCCTACAACATTTCGACCTGCGCGGCTTTCATCGTGGCGGGCGCCGGGGTGCCGGTCGCCAAGCATGGCAATCGGGCGCTGTCCTCGCGGTCGGGCGCGGCCGATGTACTGTCCGCGCTTGGGGTTGCGATCGAGCTTACGCCGGAGGCGGTCGGGCACTGCATAGCTGAGGCCGGCATCGGCTTCATGTTTGCGCCCGCCCACCATCCGGCGATGAAGAACGTGGGGCCGACCCGGGTCGAGCTCGGCACGCGCACAATCTTCAATCTGCTCGGGCCGCTCTCCAATCCGGCGGGGGTGCGACGGCAGATGGTTGGTGTCTTCTCTCGGCACTGGATCGAGCCGCTGGCGCTGGTGTTGCGGAATTTGGGCTCGGAGGCGGCCTGGGTGGTGCATGGCTCCGACGGCCTCGATGAGATCACCATATCCGGGCCGACCTATGTGGCGGCGCTCGAACGCGGTGAGGTGCACACCTTCACCATCACACCGGAGGAGGTCGGCCTCGCGCGCGCCAAGCCTGAGGCGCTGCGCGGCGGCGATGCCCAGGACAATGCCCGGGCGCTGCTCGATGTGCTCAAGGGCAAGAAAGGTCCCTACCGCGACGTTGCGCTCCTCAATGCGGCAGCGGGACTGATCGTCGCGGCGCGGGCCAAAGACCTGCAACAGGCCGTCGCGATGGCGGTCAAATCGGTCGACTCCGGCGAGGCCGAAGGCCGTCTTGACCGGCTGATCGCGGTCTCCAATGGGTGAGCAGCCTCCTCGTCCCGGGCTTGACCCAAGGGCTTGACCCGGGACGTTCCAGGCTACAGAGGCTTGAGCTTGAAAACGCGCGTCTTCGACGTGCTAATGGCCGAGACAGGTGGCGCCAAGACCTGAGCATGCCCGACATTCTGACCATGATCGAGACGTACAAGCGTGCGGAGATCGCCGCCGCCAAGCGGGCGCACCCGCTCGCCACTCTCGAAGCGGCCGCCAAAGCCGCGGGTCCACCGCGCGGCTTTCTGGCCGCGATCGAGAAGAAGCTCGGGCAGACGCCGTATGCGCTTATTGCGGAGGTCAAAAAAGCAAGCCCCTCGAAGGGCCTCATACGCGCCGACTTCGATCCGCCGTGGCTGGCACGCGCCTATGAGCGTGGCGGCGCCGCCTGTCTCTCGGTATTGACCGATACGCCGTGCTTCCAGGGCAAGGCCGAGGATCTCCAGGTGGCAAGGGCGGCTGTGAGCCTCCCGGTGCTGCGCAAGGATTTCATGTATGACCCTTACCAGGTGATCGAGGCGCGCAGCTGGGGGGCCGATTGCATCCTGATCATCATGGCCGCGGTCGAGGATGCGGCGGCGCGCGACCTCGAACAGGCCGCGATGGCGCTCGGCATGGACGTGCTCCTCGAAGTGCACGACGAGGCCGAGCTCGAACGCGCGCTCAAGCTCCGCTCGCGGCTCATCGGCATCAATAATCGCAACCTCAAGACTTTCGAGACGACGCTTGCGACCGCCGAGCGCCTGGGGCGGCTCATTCCATCCGATCGCCTGGCGGTCGGCGAGAGCGGCATCTTCAAGCCGGCCGACCTCGAGCGCTTGTCGGCCGCCGGCATTTCGACCTTCCTGGTGGGCGAGAGCCTGATGCGGGAGGCCGACGTAGAAGCGGCAACGCGTGCACTGCTGGCGCCGTCTCCCTCCCTTCCCTCCCCCGCATGCGGGGGAGGGTCAGGGAGGGGGGACGCGGCGGCGGAGTAGCGTTGTGCGCAAAACCCAAACCAGCTCAAAGCCCAAGCCGCAGCTCACCCATCTCGCGCGCGGCGGCGATGCCCGCATGGTCGATGTATCCGGCAAGGCGGTCACCGCACGCGTTGCGGTCGCCGAGGGGCGGGTCGGCATGACGGCGGCAACGCTCGAGCTGGTGCTGGCCGGCAATGCCAAGAAGGGCGACGTGCTCGGCGCAGCCCGCATTGCCGGCATCATGGCGGGCAAGCGCACCCATGAGCTCATTCCGCTCTGCCACCCCCTTCCCGTCTCCAAGATCGCGGTCGAGATCACGCCTGAGCACAAGCCGCCGGGCCTCATCGTGCGCGCGACCGCGCAGGTGACCGGGCAGACCGGGGTCGAGATGGAAGCGCTGACGGCTGTGTCCGTCGCCTGCCTCACGATCTACGATATGGTGAAAGCGGTCGAACGCGGCATGCGTATCGAAGGCATCCGCCTGATCGAGAAAAGTGGCGGCAAGACCGGCCACTATCGGGCGCCGTAGAAAGTCAGCCAGGATTGCCCATCGGGAGTGAGCCGTGGCGTTGATGCCGGTTGCTGAAGCGCTGGAACGGGTGTTGCGGGACGCCACGCCCTTGGCTGCCGAGATGGCAGGCTTGGCGGATGCGCACGGCCGGGTGCTTGCGGATGATCTCAAAGCCCTGCGCACGCAGCCCCCGGTCGATGTCTCAGCCATGGATGGCTATGCGGTGCGCGCCCAGGATGTGGCCCAGGCTCCGGTCACGCTCGCGCTCGTCGGCGAGGTCGCTGCGGGCCATCCGTTCACCGGCGAGGTGGGCCGTGGCGAAGCGGCGCGCATCTTCACCGGCGGCGTTGTGCCGCGCGGCGCCGACACGGTCGTGATCCAGGAGCACACCACCCGCGCGGATCGGGTCGTCATCATCAACAGGCCAACCGGCAAGGGTCGCAATGTGCGCCCGCAGGGGCTCGATTTTACGGTCGAGGCGGTGCTCCTCAAGCGTGGTCACCGACTGGCGGATCGCCACCTCGCGCTGGCGGCGGCCATGAACCATGCCTCTGTGCCGGTGCATCGGCGGCCGAGAATCGCAGTGCTGGCGACCGGCGACGAGCTGGTGATGCCGGGGACCGATCCTTCCGCCGGCCAGATCGTCTATTCCAATGGCTTCGCCACGATGGCGATGGCACGTCGCCAAGGCTGCCAGGTCATTGATCTCGGAATCGCGCCCGACCGACTGCCGGAAACAATCGCCGCGATCCGCCGCGCGCGCGAGGAATGCGCCGATATCCTGGTCACCTCGGGCGGTGCCTCGGTCGGCGACCACGACCTGGTGCAGAAAGCGCTTGCCGAGGAAGGGCTCAAGCTCTCGTTCTGGAAGATCGCCATGCGCCCGGGCAGGCCGATGCTGCACGGCCGCCTCGGCGCCATGCACGTGCTCGGCCTGCCTGGCAATCCGGTTTCCTCATATGTCTGCTCGCATTTGTTCCTGCTGCCGCTGATCCGGAAGCTCTGCGGGCGCAGCGACATCGAGCCGGTGCCGCAGCAGGCGATCCTCGGCGCCGATCTGCCCGAGAACGACGAGCGCGCCGATTACCTGCGGGCAAAGCTCTCGGTTAGCCCGAACGGGCGCGAGGTGGCCACAGCCTTCCCGGTGCAAGACAGCTCCATGCTGGCCCCGCTCGCGGCCGCTGATTGCCTGCTGATTCGCGCGCCGCACGCGCCCGCGGCGCCCGCCGGCAGTCCCTGCCTGGTCCTGAGGCTCGGGCTATAGGTCTTGCACCACTGCGAACACGCGATCCAGGAGCTCGAATGCGCCGCCATGAAGCGCGATTCTGTGGTGTCCCGGAAACCAGGGGGGTCGCTTCGCGTTGCCCGAATAACACGCTCCACACGCTGTATTCCGGCAATATGCATAGTGGCTAGTGCACTGAATAAATCCGCGATTGCCAGACGCGCCGGACGGGATGGCGTGTATGAGCTCACGTTCGTGCTGGCAATACTGACAGCGGGAATCGCTGTGGCGGAAGCTGCGGGCAATTACAATTGTGGAGCGAGCACGTGCATTTGTACTGGCAGCAGCGACTGTCAGGACATGCGGAATTCCGTCATATGTGGGGGTAGGCTGGCATGTCATGCCAGCTCGCAAAACCAGCTCATCTGCACTTGTCGCCGCCAAGACTTGAAGACTGGTCACATCCAGGCACGCTAGCTTATCGAGGGTCACGCACCGCCTCTGCCACAGCGTAGGCATTCGTACAGAAGCCCCGGCAGGCGCCGCCTCCGATTGCCGCCGGCGAGAGTGTAGGCTCCCCCTCCCCCCTTGTCGGGGTCAAGAGCGCGGCCCACGGCGCGAATCAGCGAGCGCGCCGCCGTCCCGCCAGCAAGTGATTCGTTTGCTCGGACGTGGGTGTCGGTATTCGCCGATCGATGCTTAAGCCCACGCTTTGGCGGCCTCTAAGGTTGTTCACGTCAAATTAAATGGTTGCGGAACACATATCGAACAGATAGTGTCTGTTCATGATTTGTTTCGGCCGCGGCGAACTTCGGCATCCTGATCGGGAAATAGCGGATCGGGAAGGCCGGGAGAGCGGAAGCACCCTTAAGGGGACTTTTCGTTCACAAGAGGTTAGGCGCTGCCCAGGACCCCGGGGGAAATGCGACGATGCTTACACGCAAGCAGTTCGAGCTTCTGCGCTTCATTCACGAGCGGTTGAAGGAGGCTGGCGTGCCGCCCTCCTTCGACGAGATGAAGGATGCGCTCGACCTGCGCTCCAAATCGGGAATTCACCGGCTGATCACGGCGCTGGAGGAGCGCGGTTTCATTCGTCGCCTGCCCAATCGGGCGCGCGCCATCGAAGTGATCAAGCTGCCCGATTCGGTCGCCCATGGCATGGGGGCAACCCGCACCCGTGGGTTCACCCCAAGTGTCATCGAAGGCAATTTAGGGCGCGTGCGGGCGCCGGCGGAGGACGACAGCGGGCGCTCGGTTGCCGTCCCGGTCATGGGCCGCATTGCCGCCGGCACGCCGATCGAGGCAATCCAGACCAAGAGCCACGTGATCAACATGACGCCCGATATGCTGTCGAGCACGGGCGAGCATTTTGCACTGGAGGTGCGGGGCGATTCGATGATCGACGCCGGTATTCTCGATGGTGATATCGCGCTGCTGCGTCGCACCGAAGAGGCCGATACCGGCGATATCGTGGTCGCCTTGATCGACGAGGAGGAGGCTACACTCAAGCGCTTCCGCCGCCGCGGCGCCTCCATAGCGCTCGAGCCCGCGAACACCGCCTACGAGGTGCGCATTCTGCCGCCCAATCGGGTACGCATCCAGGGCAAGTTGGTCGGGATTTTCCGCCGGTACTGAGGCGCGCCAACAACCCCACCGTCCGCGCCTACCCGCTGCTGACCTTGGCCCAGGTATCGCGCAGGCCGACGGTGCGGTTGAAGACCAGCGCGCCGGGTGCGGAATCCGGATCGCGCACAAAGTAGCCCTGCCGCTCGAACTGCACCGGCTCCGCGGCATTGCCAGCGGCGAGTGCCGGCTCGAGGCGGCAGCCGGTCAGTATCTCGAGCGAGCTCGGATTGAGGTCCGCTGCGAAATTGCCGGCATTGGGCTCGGCGCTCTTGAAGAGCTGATTATAGAGGCGCACTTCCGCGGCGACAGATTCGGTTGCCGAAACCCAGTGCAGCGTCGCCTGTACCTTGCGCCCATCCGGCGCGTTGCCGCCCCGCGTCGCTGGATCATAGGTGCAGCGCAGCTCGGTGACCTCGCCGTCGGCATTTTTCACCACCTCGCGACAGGTGATGAAATAGGCGTAGCGCAGCCTCACCTCGCGCCCGGGAGAAAGGCGGAAAAACTTCTTGGGTGGCGTTTCCATGAAGTCCTCGCGCTCCACATAGAGCTCGCGGGTGAAGCGGATCGGCCTCGTTCCGGCGGAAGCGTCATCGGGATGATTGACGGCTTCGAGCATCTCACCCGGACCTTCGGGGTAGTTCTCGATCACGACCTTCAGGGGGTTCAGCACCGCCATCCGCCGCAATGCGGTACGGTTCAGCACCTCGCGCACCGAATGCTCGAACATGCCGACGTCGACCATGCTGTTGGCCTTGGCAACGCCGATCCGCTTGACGAAGTCGCGGATCGCAGCGGGCGGCACACCGCGGCGGCGCAGCCCCGCGAGCGTCGGCATGCGCGGGTCATCCCAGCCGCTGACATGTCGTTCACGCACCAAGCCCGTCAGCACGCGCTTGGACAGAACCGTATAGGCGAGATTGAGCCGTGCGAATTCGTACTGCCGCGGCCGCGACGGCACCGGCAGATGTTCCAGGAACCAGTCATAGAGCGGCCGATGATCCTCGAATTCAAGCGTGCAAAGCGAATGCGTGATGCGCTCGATGGCGTCCGACTGGCCGTGCGCGAAGTCATAGCTCGGATAGATCGACCATGCGGTGCCGGTGCGCGGATGGCTCGCATGCAGGATGCGGTACAGCACGGGATCGCGCAGGTTGATGTTGCCGGAGGCCATGTCGATCTTGGCGCGCAGCACCCTCGTCCCGTCGGGGAATTCGCCGGCGCGCATGCGGCGGAAGAGATCGAGGTTTTCCTCGACCGTGCGGTTGCGAAACGGGCTGTTCTGTCCGGGCTCGGTCAGGGTGCCGCGGCGGGCGCGGATCTCCTCCTGGGACTGGTCATCCACATAGGCCAGGCCGTTGTGGATCAGGTGCTCGGCCCAGGCATAGAGCTGCTCGAAATAGTCCGAAGCGTGGTAGAGGTGATCGCCCCAATCGAAGCCAAGCCAACGCACGTCGCGCTTGATGGCGTCGATATATTCCTGCTCCTCCTTGGTCGGGTTGGTATCGTCGAAGCGCAGGTGGCAGCGGCCGCCGAACTCCTGCGCCACGCCGAAATTGAGGCAGATCGACTTGGCGTGGCCGATGTGCAGATAGCCGTTGGGCTCCGGCGGAAAGCGGGTAACCACCCCGGTGTGGCGCCTCGAATCGAGGTCCGACTGGATGATGTCGCGGATGAAATCGCGGCCTGCTTCCGCCATCAGAGTTGCGCCCGCCGTCATGCTTTCCAAGTCCCTCGGTTCTCAGCTGCGCCGTCTTAGACCCATCCGCATGTAGGCGCCAAGACGGCTCTCCGCCACAAACCTTCCAGCCCTTCAGTCGCGGCTGCGCATGAATAGGGGTGACACGCGTTCCCGGTATGGTACACGGCACGCAGTTCCGGTTGTGCCCCAGTCCGGGGCAGCACCCGGAACCCTTGGCAGCGGACACGTCGACGACGTTATTGAGAGCAGCCGAATAGAGGACGACCGAACGAGTGCGAGATGAGTGAGACCGTCGTCACCCGATTTGCGCCCTCGCCCACCGGGTTCCTCCATATCGGCGGCGGCCGCACGGCGCTGTTCAACTGGCTTTATGCGCGCGGTCGCGGCGGCAAGATGCTGTTGCGGATCGAGGATACCGATCGTGAACGCTCGACCCAGGCCGCGATCGACGCGATCTTGGACGGTCTCACCTGGCTCGGCATCACCTGGGACGGCGAGGTGATCTATCAGTCGACGCGCGCGGCGCGCCACCGCGAGGCGGCCGAGCAGCTCTTGGCCGCGGGCAGAGCCTATCCCTGCTATTGCACGCCCGAGGAGCTCGAGGAGATGCGCGCGGCCGCGCGCCGGGAGGGGCGTTCGGTGCGCTACGACGGGCGCTGCCGGTACCGCGATCCGGCGAGCGTGCCGGCCGGGGCGAAGCCGGCGATCCGTCTCAAGGCCCCGACTGACGGCGAGACGGTGATCGAAGATCAGGTCCAGGGCCGGGTGGTCTGGCAGAATCAGGATCTTGACGATCTCGTCCTGCTGCGCTCCGACGGCACCCCGACCTACATGCTCGCGGTCGTGGTCGACGATCACGACATGGGGGTGACCCACATCGTTCGCGGCGACGACCATCTCACCAACGCGGCGCGGCAGAAGCACATCTATGATGCGCTCGGCTGGCGCGTGCCGGTGATGGCGCATATTCCGCTCATTCACGGGCCCGATGGCTCAAAGCTCTCCAAGCGCCACGGCGCGCTCGGCGTCGATGCTTACCGTGCGCTCGGCTATCTGCCGGCGGCGCTGCGCAATTATCTCGTGCGGCTCGGCTGGAGCCATGGCGACCAGGAGATATTCTCGACAGAGGAAATGATCGCCGCCTTCGACCTGCCGCAGATCGGGCGCTCGCCGGCGCGCTTCGATTTCGCCAAGCTCGAAAGCATCAACGGCCACTATATGCGTGCGACCCCTGACGCCGATCTGCTCGCGGCGCTGGAAGCGGTGCTGCCGCATATCGCTCATGGTCCGGAAATCGCCGCCAAGCTCACCCCGGAGCTGCGTGCCAGGCTGCTGGCCGCCATGCCGGGTCTCAAGGAGCGGGCCAAGACCTTGATTGAGCTTCTCGACGGCGCGGGGTTCCTGGTGAGTGCCCGGCCCATCGCGATCGAAAATAAGGCGGCCGCCTTGCTGACCCCCGAGGCGCGGATGCTGTTAAGCGAAATAGCCGCCGACCTTGAAGGGATCGATCCCTGGACCGCCGAGCGGGCGGAGCAGGCGCTGCGAAGCTTCAGCGAGCGCAAGGGGACCAAGCTGGGCAGCGTGGCGCAGCCGTTGCGGGCGGCGCTGACCGGGCGCACCACCTCTCCGGGCATCTTCGACGTGCTGGCGGTCTTGGGAAAGTCCGAAAGCCTGGCGCGCTTGCGCGACCAGTTTACGCCTTGACCTTCGTGCGGCCCCGCGCATCTCCCTGAACAGTTTCCGAAAAAGCTCGCCCTTGCGAAAGCGATGGCGGGGCACCGATATTCCGAAGCGAGGAAAGATATGCGAACGCCCGGCGTTCATTCGTGAGCCCCGCCTGCGATCGGGCAGCCATTCGGGCGCTGATCTTGCGGTGCACACTTGAATGGGCTACGCAACGGAGTCGGGCCGTAATGGCGGGCTTGCCGGACCTCCCGCGGAGCTGGCCGCATGTGCGAAGCGGTTCTGCGATGCGGTTCGACAGACGTAATCCGAGGATATAGTCATGGACGCGAAGACCGGCTCGAACACCAAGAGCGCAACGCTCAAAGTCGGAGACAAGGATTACACCTTCAAGCTTTACGACGGGACCATCGGCCCGTCGGTCATGGATATCGGTAAGCTTTATTCCCAGGCCGGCATATTCACCTACGATCCCGGATACACCTCGACTGGAAGCTGCGAGTCCAAGATCACCTATATCGACGGCGACGAAGGCGTCCTGCTCTATCGCGGCTATCCGATTGAGCAGCTGGCTGAGCACGGAGATTTCCTCGAGACCTGCTATCTGCTGCTCTATGGCGAGCTGCCGACTCCGGCGCAAAAGGTCGATTTCGATAACCGCGTGACCCATCACACGATGGTGCACGAGCAGATGAGCCGGTTCTTCCAGGGCTTCCGCCGCGACGCACACCCGATGGCGGTGATGACCGGCTGCGTCGGCGCGCTCTCGGCCTTCTATCACGACTCGACCGACATTTCTGATCCGCACCAGCGGATGGTGGCCTCGCTGCGCATGATCGCCAAGATGCCGACGCTCGCCGCCATGGCCTACAAATATTCGGTAGGCCAGCCGTTCATCTATCCGAAAAACGAGCTCGACTATGCCTCGAACTTCCTGCGCATGTGCTACGCGGTGCCGTGCGAGGAGTACAAGATCAACGGCGTGCTGGCGCGAGCAATGGACCGCATCTTCATTCTGCACGCCGATCACGAGCAGAATGCGTCGACCTCGACGGTGCGGCTTGCCGGCTCCTCGGGCGCCAACCCGTTCGCCTGCATCGCGGCGGGCTGCGCTTGCTTGTGGGGCCCTGCCCATGGGGGCGCCAACGAGGCCGCGCTGAACATGCTGCGCGAGATCGGCACTCCGGAGCGCATCCCCGAATACGTGCGGCGGGCCAAGGACAAGAATGACTCCTTCCGCCTGATGGGCTTCGGCCACCGCGTCTACAAGAACTACGATCCGCGCGCCAAGATCATGCAGAAGACCTGTCACGAGGTCTTGGCCGAGCTTGGGATCAAGGACGATCCGCTGCTGGACGTGGCGATCGAGCTCGAGCGCATCGCCTTGCATGACGAATATTTCATCGAGAAGAAGCTCTATCCGAATATCGACTTCTATTCGGGCATTACGCTCAAGGCCATGGGCTTCCCCACCACCATGTTCACGGTGCTGTTCGCGGTCGCCCGCACTGTCGGCTGGATCGCGCAGTGGAAGGAGATGATCGAGGATCCGGATCAGAAGATCGGCCGGCCGCGCCAGCTCTACACCGGCGCGACGCGGCGCGACTACGTTCCGATCTCGCGGAGGAAGTAGGGCGACGGCTCAGCCTCGGGCTGCCGAGGCGAGCGCGAGCACGATTTCGGCCGCGCGCGCGCTGGGTGCTTGGGTCTTTCCGCCGTCCACATGGTTGTTCTCCAAGCGCATTATCGTATCGAGGCGCGAGAAGGCCTCGATCTGAGCTCGTCGCGCGGGGCTGTCGGTCAGTAGCGGCGTCATGGCGCGGGTGAGGTTTTCCGCCGTGCAGTCGCGCTGAAGGAATTCGGGCACCGCGTTCTCGCCCAGGATCAGGTTCGGAAGAATGGCGGACGGCACCGTGATGGCGAGCCGCGCGACGATCTCCTCGAGCAGCGAAACCCGATAGGCCGTGACCATCGGCACACCGGCGAGCGCGAGCTCGAGCGTAACGGTGCCGGACTTGGCGAGAGCTGCGCGGGCGGCGCGGAAGGCCGCGTATTTCTCCGTGGCGTCTATGACGATGCGCGGCTTGAGCGGCCAGTCAGCAACGCCTGCTGCAACCCGCTCGGCCAGATGCGGGAGCGTCGGCAGCACGATTTCGGATGGAGTGCCCGCGCCTGCTAGGAGTCCCAGGGCCTTGCCGAAAGTGGCGAGCAGGCGGCGAATTTCGCCTTTTCGACTGCCCGGCAGGACCAGCACCACCGGCGGGTCGGAAAGCCGCCGCTCTGCCTCCTCGACATTGGGTCGCAGCCGCGAGACCTGCTCCAAGAGCGGATGCCCCACATAGGTGCAGGGCGGGCCGCCTAGGCGCCGATGTGCTTCCGGCTCGAAAGGCAGCAACGCCAGAACATGATCCACATAGGCGCGCATCGCCCGCGCACGGCCCGGACGCCACGCCCAGACCGAGGGCGACACGTAGTCGATGATCGGGATCGAGGGCGCCGCGGCACGTACACGCCGAGCCACCCGATGGCTGAAATCCGGACTGTCGATGATGACGAGCGCATGGGGCTTTGCTTCAACCACCAAGCTGGCCGTTTCGCGGATGCGCCGGAGAATGCGGGGCAACTGCTGCGGGATCGCCGCAAAGCCGATGATCGCGAGCTCGTCGATGGGAAACGGGCTCGCCAGGCCTTCAGCTGCCATCTCGCGCCCGCCGACACCGGCAAAGCGCACCATTCCGGCTGTACGCTGCTTGAGCATCCGCATCAGCGCGGCGCCCAGCTGATCGCCAGATTCCTCGGCGGCGACCAGCGCGACATGCAGGCGACCCACAGGTGGCGGCAGCAGTGGCGAGGTGGGAGGCTCGGCCATCGCTTGGCTCAGCCTCCCCGCACCCCGACGACGAACATCCGCTCGCGCTCTGCGGCCTGCCGTACCAGCTCGGCCTCCGCCACGATCGTTTCTCCCGCGAGAACGGCGATGCCCGAGAGCCCGGCGCGCGCCGCGCCGGCGATGGTCTGCGGCCCGATGGTAGGCATATCCATTCGTCGATCCTGGCCCGGTTTCGGTGCCTTGACGAGCACGCCGCCCGGAGAGCGGATTCGGCCCTTGCGGCGCAGACTAGCCACTTGGGCCAGCATCTCGTCGGTCCCGTCTGCGGCCTCCACGGCGAGGACGTGCTGCTCGGCGACAATCACGGCCTGACCAACGTCGAATTGGCCAATCGAACGCAGCAAAGCCAAGCCGAGCGCGATATCGATGCGGTTGGCAGCGTCCGGCTCCAGGCATCCAATAGCTCCCTCGGGCATCAAGATTTCAGGCGCCAATTCGTGGGCTCCAATCACCGTGAAGCCGCGCTGCTCGAAGAGCTTGGCGACTCCCGCCAAGAGATGGCCGTCGCCACCGCGAAACATTTCCGCGACCCGCGGCAACAGAGCCAGAGCTCCAAAGTCCACCCGCAGCTGGGCCAGTGTCGGTCGCACGACGCTGCCAATGAACACGAGGTCAGCGCACCCCTCCTGCCGGGCCAGTCGAGACAGCCGATTGATTTGGCCCAGGCCGATCCAATGATGCGGGTATCGCGCGACCCTGCCGGGACTGGCGCATCCGCGCAGCGGGAACAACACGGCGCGGCGGTTGTCTCGGGTGACGGCATCTGCGACCGCAAACGGCAGGCTGCCGCCGCCACTGACAATGCCGATTGGCGATCGGCTGCGCGCGACGGATTGGCCGGTCTGATTGCCCGACCCGACCATCACGCCTCGGCCAAGCGCCCCGGCGCGCAAAGCGGCCGGTCGCGCTTGTCGCGGACAAAGGCGACAATTTCGGCGACGGCCGGATCGTGACCGAATTTCGCCTGGGTCGCATCCAGCCGGCGAGCCAGACTGCCCTCTCCGAAAAAAAGCGAGCGATAGGCGGAACGAACTGCACGGATCGACTCAGGCGAGAACTTTCGCCGCTTCATTCCGACGACATTGACGCCGCTGAGGCGCGCAAAGGACCCTGCGGCGAGTCCGAACGGAATGACATCGCCGCGCAAGCCGCTCGCCCCCCCGATCATTGCATGCGCGCCGATATGTGTGAACTGGTGCGCAGCCGTCAGACCACCGATGAAAACGTGGTCGCCGACCACACAGTGGCCCCCGAGCGTGGCGCAATTGGCAAACACGACGTCATTACCAATGCGACAATCATGGGCCACATGGCTGTACGCCATGAAGAATCCGCGGTCGCCGACCTCGGTGATTCCACGACCATTCTCGGTGCCGATGCTCATCGTCACCCCCTCGCGAATGTCGCAGTCCGTTCCAATCACCAGACGGGTAGGCTCGCCGTGATAGCTCTTCGACTGCGGTATCGCGCCAAGCGAGGCGAACGGGTGGACGACCGTGCGGGCGCCGATCGCCGTGCGGCCTGCGACATGCACATGCGAGATCAGGCGGCAGCCGGCTCCAATCACGGCGTTCGGACCAATGACGCAATACGGTCCGATCGAGACATCATCCTCCACCATCGCTCCGCGTTCGATTCGGGCGGTGGGATCAATCAGCGCCATCTAAAGCCCTCACGTCAGCATGGCGCCGACCTCGGCTTCAGCGACCAGCTGGCCCGCCACCATTGCCCGGCCGCGATACCACCACATGTTCCTCTTCCGCGCCATTTTGTTCATGTGATATTCGATCGTATCTCCCGGCAGCACCGGCTTGCGGAATTTCGCACCGTCGATAGTGGTGAAGTAGAAGCCCTTCGGCGGGAATCCTTCAGCTGTTTGTTTCATAATGCAGATCGTTCCGGCGGTCTGTGCCATGCCCTCGATCAGCAGCACGCCCGGAAATATCGGGTTGCCGGGAAAATGCCCGAGAAACTGCGGCTCGTTGATGGTTACGTTCTTGATGCCCACGGCCGCGTCGTCCCCGCTGATGCTGACGATACGGTCGACCATCAAGAACGGATAGCGGTGCGGCAGCGCCTTCAAGATTGCGACGATATCGGCTGCCTCCAGCGTGGTTGCCGCCTCGCTCATGTGTGTGCCCTTGCGCGGGCGAGTTGCTTGGTCCTCATACGACGATCCTCACGGGGCTTCTCCACCTTCCGGGGGGGTCCTGGCGGCGCTGCCGTGTCCGGCCAAGCGCTCGAGCGCGGCGACCTCGCGGAAGAACTGCTTGACCGGCTTGGCCGGCGCCCCGACCCAGCGTGCCGCCGCCGGCACATCGTGCATGACGCCGGCTTTTGCGCCCAACGCCGCTCCGGAGCCGATCACCAGATGATCAGCCAGCCCGACCTGGCCGCCGGTCATGACGTTGTCGCCGAGGACGCAGCTGCCGGATATGCCGGTTTGCGACGCCAGAATGCAATGCCTCCCGATCACCACATTGTGGGCGATCTGCACCAGATTGTCGATCTTGGTGCCCTCGCCGATCACAGTGTCACTCATCGCGCCGCGATCGATCGTGCTGTTGGCTCCAATCTCGACGTCGTCCTGGATAATAACCCGGCCGATCTGCGGAACCTTGGCGTGGCCGGCCGAACCCCCCAGGTAGCCAAACCCGTCTTGCCCGATCCGGCAGCCGGGATGGATGATCACCCGGTCGCCGATCAAGGCGTGCGTGATCGTGACACCGGAACCAATGGCGCAGTCGCGGCCGATACGCACGTTCGGGCCCACGACCGCACCGGCGGCGATCACGGTGCCGGAGCCGATCTCGGCGCGCGGCCCGACCACCGCTCCTGGATCGACTGTCGCGCCGCTCTCCAGCCGTGCCGTCGAATGCACTGAGGCTCCGACCGCGATGCCATGCGCCTCGAACAACGAGGACGGCCGAAGCGCTGTCGGATACAACGCACGAGCGGCTTGGACAAAAGCCCGATAAGGCGCCCGCACATAAATAAGGCTCACACGCTCAGGCACCAGTTGGGCCAACCGCTCCGTCGTGAGGCATGCCCCGGCTTCGCAGCGCGCAGCCAAGTCGGCGAATTTGGCTCCTTCAAAGAAGCACAAGTCGTCAGCGCCGGCGTGCTCAAGCGCCGCAATGCCGGTGATGCGCCGGTCCAGGTCCGCGCCGCGCCCGGCCTCGGCTCCCGTCAACGCTATGATCTCGCGCAGAGTCAGGCCCGGATGTCGTGGAAAGAAGAACGCCGCGGTCATGCGCCCCATGGCCGACCAGGGCCCCAATTCCGAAGTTCGTGATGCATTGCACCCGTGCCCCGCTTCCGAATTCCGTGATACATCGCGGCACCCCTTCTCGCGCAATTCGGAAGCAAGGGGCACTAGGTCATCGTTTCCGAAGTTCGAATCATATCAGGCGACATCCGCGAGCTTATAGGACCAAGTGTGGATGACGGGGTGGCGGTTGGCGAGCTTTATACCAGCCATGATGCGTTCCTTGAGTTCTTGTTTTGAGGTTACG